>NZ_JAGGKK010000005.1 GCF_017873675.1 Virgibacillus litoralis
TCTTTATTATAGCTAAACCTATCCTCATTTATTTTATAAGCCATCTCACTTACCGGAATGTACGGTCTTGCTTGTAACTCTTTTATTCTATCCAGAAATGGTTTGCGAAAGTATGCTTTATCACCGTAGACTTCTTCTATTAATAGACCACATCTTTGAGTGTTCTTCAAAAGTTTATCAAACTGCGTTCCATCCACATAACTTCCATTTCCTACATGTACAGCTGTAATGATTCTCTCGTCTGTTGTCATCATATATTCTGTTTTATAGCCAAAAAAACGCTTGGTTTTACTCTTATGGCCAACCCGAGCGTCCTGATCTACTAAAGAATGAACACCTTTTTGTGCCATAAATTTTGGGTCCTTAAGAATGTCCTTCGCATTGTCGATCGTTGCTTTTGTTTTTGGATATTCTTCCACGTTGATGGTTTCTTCTACCTGGCTTATCGTATCTTCCAGATACGATTTCATCATTGTTTTGGCTTCTTTATGATCTTCTATTTCTTTATATTTCGGGATATCCTGATCAATGGTTTCAGGTATTTCTCCGTTTTCTTCTTCTACGTTTTTGAATATTTTACTGGCTAAACGTTTCATCACTCTCTCGACAATAGCTTTAAAGGTATTAGCTTCAGTATGTGTTGTGTCGATTGTAATACCGGAATCTTTAATGATTCCTTTTTTAACACACTGTCCAACAATTCCAATCATAATATCATCCAGCGTTACATCTTGTAATCGATGTTTTCTAAATTTCGTCAATAGGCTTGGATGGGGTAAGCTATCTTCTGGATTAATACCTAGGAAATACATATAAGCGAGATTTAACGAAGCATCCTCAATAACTCGTTCATCTGACAAATTATAGAGGTACTGCAGTACCGACAGTTTAATCATAAGTTCAGGCTCTTTTGCCGGTCTCCCGTAATACTTGCAGTAAGAAGTTTCAAGCAGTTCATTAATAAAACTAAAGTCAACCTCATCTCTTATTAACTTAAGCATGTGATTTTCAGGGATTTTATTGTATAATACTGAGTAGATGCTTAATTGTGCATCATCATTATTGAGCATAGAAAAAACCTCCGTTGTGTGTTTGGTAGTAGTTTTTGGTTAACTCTATTATACCAAATAACGGAGGTTTTTTCTGTGTTTATATCAATTTTATCCCGTTTTTTCCAAATTTTAGGAGCCGTTTTTCAGTGGTCTCTTCCTGTCCCCTCATCCCATGTCCCCTCATCCCACTTCATTAATCATTTCGTGCACTTTGGCGATCTCTTCATCTGGAATTAGATAATAATATACGCCGTCAATTTCTGTTCCGCTTCCTTTCATCTTATAGCTTACTGTATTCTTCCTTACATTCTTGTAGTTAAACAGCAGATCCTTCATATCAGCAAAATCCATATTGGTTGCCATATTTTTACCTAGAACATCAATCATATTATCAATTTTGTTAACCGATGCGATACTGGAGCCCTTATCAATAATAGCTTCAATAACCTGACGCTGACGTTTCGTTCTGCCGAAATCACCGTTTGGATCCTTGTAACGCATGCGGACGTACCCCATTGCTTCAGGTCCATTTAGTGAAATTTCACCTTTGGCATAATGGTAACCTTTTTCGTAATAACCGGTATCATACCAATCCAGTTGGTTATCAACGGTAATGCCTCCAACAGCATCAACCATTTCAGTTAAGCCTTCCATATTCATTTGAACATAATAGTCTAAGTTTATATCCAGCAGGCTCTCCACTGTAGCAACAGACGTATCCGTTCCACCAAAAGCGTAGGCATGATTAATCTTATCCTCAAAGCCTTCACCAACAATAGTTGTTCTAGTATCTCGAGGAATACTGATTAATTTCATCTTATTATTTTTTGGATCAAGCGAAAGAACCATCAATGCATCTGAACGGCCACTGTCCCCAGCACGTTTATCAACACCTAGCAGCAAGATATTTAATGGTTCTTCTCCCTCTATTTTCTTTTTACCCAATTCATGATCAATGGATGGTACTTTTTGATGAATCTTCTCATTTACAGTATCCTTGGCATCATTATAAATTAAAAGGGCATACGCCCCCACTCCAATTCCCAAAATTAAAATCAACAGTAAACTAAATTTAATCCAGGGACGTTTTCGCTTAAACTTGTTATTTGAACGTTTTTGTTCTGACATATACACATACCTCTATCTTTGGAAAATAAATGCATCTCTATTGAAAAACAGGTCTATTATACCATCTAATAGAGAGAAATTACTAGTTACATTTATATTTCATATGTATATCGTACTTGAGACTAAGCCCTTTCCTATTTTGTATATTTCAAAAAATACTTATCGCCTAGCACTAATGGTGACAGTCTTAGTAAGGATTTATAATTTCTTAACTGCTAAAAAAACAAGACGGCATAAGTCCTTTAACCGACTTATACCGTCTTATTAACAATGTTAATTTCAATTATATATTATTCAACATAAACCGGGAAGCGCCCTACTTCTCTGGCGCCAATTCTATTGCTTGTCTCAAGGCTTCTAGCATGCTTCTCTCATCTGCTTTGCCTGTGCCTGCGATATCAAATGCTGTTCCGTGGTCAACACTTGTTCGGATAATTGGCAGACCTACTGTAATATTTACTCCAGCTTCAAGTCCCAATACTTTTATTGGTCCGTGCCCCTGGTCGTGATACATGGCTAGCACAATATCAAAATCACCACGCTGCGCTCTGAAAAATAACGTATCAGCCGGAAGTGGTCCTTCAACATTTAGTCCTTCCTCTGTTGCACGATCAATGGCTGGGATAATTTTTTCTTCCTCTTCCCCATAACCAAATAACCCATTTTCTCCGGCATGTGGGTTAATTCCACACACACCAATTTTAGGTTGGTCCACGCCAGCATTTGTAAGTGTTTCATGTGCTAAACGAATGACCTTATAAACACGTTCCGGATTAATCATGTTGATAGCATCGATTAAACCTACATGTGTCGTTACGTGAATTACCTTTAATTTAGGTGACGACAGCATCATGGAAAAATCTTTCGTACCCGTTAACTCAGCCAGAATTTCTGTATGTCCAGGATAAATATGTCCACCCTTATGCAATGCTTCTTTGTTTAATGGAGCTGTACAAATCGCATCAATTCGACCATTGTTTGCGAGTTCAATAGCAGTCCTTAAATATTCAAATGCTGCATTTCCAGCCTCTGAAGAAACCTCCCCAAATGGCAGATCTTGTGGAAGTAAATCAAGATCATAGCAAGCAATTTCACCAAACTTAGTTGTGAAATCGGAATTTTCATCTACTTCCTTAATCGCTAATTCAGTATTAAGCAGTTCGGCAGCACGCTTCAGCATTTTTGCATCACCAATTACAATTGGATTGGATTGTTCATATACATGCTTACTCTGTAAACTTTTCACAATAATCTCCGGACCTACTCCCGAAGCGTCTCCCATCGTAATGCCTACTATTGGTTTATTGCTCATCTTTATTAACTCCCTTCAATTCCTGCATTGCATTATAAATCGAAGCTTCTTTTCCAAATGCTCCCGCTTTTGTAACAATTGTATATTCTAAATCTGTACCGATTAATGTGCCCAATGGAATTCCTGCTTCAACCTGTTTGATTAAACGGAAGCCTATTCCACCTAAATGACGAGAGGTGTCTTTCGCTGTATCCCCGCCAGTTAATACCAAACCAGTAAGGTCTTTATTTTTTTCAGTTATTGCTGCTACAATTCCGCCAATCGCACCAGAAATACGTTCTCCTATTTGATATCCTGTTAAATTAAGCTTTTTTCCAGTTTCCATAACTTGATCCCTTACTTCCTGATTAGAAGGAACATACAAAACAATATCATTCCCAATTTCTAATCCCACAAGCAAATCTTTAATCGTATTCTGTCTTAATTTTTCCCAATCATCCCCAAAGATTTGCACAGGATCTAGTTCAATCGCTGTTACGCCAGGTTGATCAACCGCATAACGCACTTGATTCTGGGTTACCTGTGATAAACTTCCGCAAACTGTCATGACACGACTGGATTTGGCAAAAGATCGCTTGTCTGTCTTTTCACTGATTCCAAGTACTTCAGGAAGTACCTCAGCTAAGCCAGCAGACCCAGACCATATAATCCGATCAGAAACTTGAACCATCTTTTTAGCAGCTTTTTGTAAATCATCCTGTGATTCTGCATCACAAACAATATAGTTTATCTCATTTTCTTTAAAGCTATTAATCTTTTCACGAAAATCTGATAAACCTGCTTCAATATCTGCTTTTTCCAATAGGCCAATCGGTTGTCCAATTTCGTTTTCCAACAGCTTAGGGATGAACGATTCAGTAACAGGGTGCTTCGGATCCTTTGATATTTCTGTTTCAGCTATTTTTTCACCATTGACATAATGAACCCCATCTTTCGTCGTTCTGCCAAGCGGTGGGAAAGCCGGAGCAATAAATACAAACTCCGGCTTAAATACTTCATACAGTGCCTGCAACTCGGTTCCAATATGCCCCCTCAGGGTAGAATCCATTTTTTTATAAATAGATAAATAACCTGCTGCCTTTAAAAACTGACCAGCCTGCTTCGTTACAGAAGCTGCTTCTTCCCTAGACAACGCACGTGAATTTGTATCAATGACAACTCCGCTATCAAGGTTATTCTGATCTTTTGGGATATCAAAAAGAACGGAAGTATTGATACCTTTTTCAGTAAGCTGCACGCCACTATCATTTGCTCCAGTTAAATCGTCTGCAATAATACCTATATTGTGTTTCATGTTGATTCCTCATTTATTAACAGATTTATATTATTCAACTACATAGTCATCCGGTACTTTAACACCTTTTTTGTCTAACCGCTTCACAAGAAAACCGATATATACCGGAAGCAGAATCGCTGTTGTAACAGTTGATGCTGCAACCTGTACTGTAGCAAGATCAACGTGTGACGCAAAGCTTGCGCTGGCAGCTGCGATTGCGGCTGGTGTTGCTACTGCATTACCTGCAGTTGAACCTTCTGAAGCACCAGCAATCGGATTCCACTTAAATGCTTTAAAGATGAAGTACCCTGCTGTACCAGTTAAGAATACAGTTGCAAGTCCAAGGATAATACCTGACAATCCACCATCAATAATTGCACCAAAGTCAATTCCCATACCTAATGCAAAAGCGAAGAACGGAATTAACATGGAACTTCCTTTATCAAAGAACTCTCTCATTTCTTCATCTAAGTTACCTAATACCATACCAACAATAATTGGTAATAATACTGCGATAAATGAAACGAATGAAAATAGCCCATCAACGAATCCCATAGCACCGAAAATAGATAATGCTACCATTGTAAAGAAAGGACCATCATTTAACGCAAGCAAAGAATATGCTGCACGGTCTGTTTTATCACCATATTGACCAACCAGTGCCACATACAAGCCACCGTTACTGTTCGTCATTGCTGCAATAATCGCAATTGGCGCTAAGCCTAACCAAAGACCATTTTCTCCAGCTAGCATATATGCAATAAGACCAAAAGTTGCACCTACTATCCATTTGGTCGTAAGCAATGTTGCACCTTTACCAAGACTAACTCCAACGTTTTTTAAATTAATTTGCGCTCCTGTACATAATAGGAATAGTGCGATAAGCGTGCCTGCCCCATCTACAAATAATGCCTGTGTGAAGTTACCAATCCTTAGTAAATCAGGTGCGACGGTATTCAATATTGCAGCAAGCAACAATGGTACTACCATCATACCTCCAGGAACTTTTTCTATTGATGCTTTAATTCTCATGTTTATCCCCCTCTGAATATATTGTTTAATAATTAAACATAAAATATAAAGTAAAGCGTTTTCACATATTATATTAAAATACAATGATATAAAATGCAACATATTTTTACTAATTTCTTATTTTACCAAAAAATACTTTTAAATATAGTTGCATTTTTAAACATATCACAAAAAAGAGAATCCCATATAGGATTCCCTTACTGCTTTAATTTTCGCCATAAAGTTGAACGATTAATATTTAACCTTTTTGCTGCTTTGGATTGATTGTTTCCTTCTTCTTCTAATACCTGCCTGATCACTTGTTGTTCTATTTCCTCCAATGTTCCGTCAAGCGGCAGCTTTTTATCATTAGCTATCGACATTTGTTTGTATTTATTCATCAATTCTTTTACATGAAATAGCTCTATATAATTTGCCGTCGTCATTGTGCTTAATTCCCTGATTATCTTTTTTAATTGAGACAGGTTACCCAGCCATTCAAACTGCAATAAATATTCAATTGCATCTTGTTTCATCCCAACTGTTTCATCACCATTTTCAGCATGAAATTCTGCTAAGAAATAATCAACAAACGCTCCAATATCCTCTTTCCTTTCCCTTAATGGCGAAAGATGTATGACATGATTGGAAATTTCCTGGTAAAGCTCATTATCAAGTGCTCTGTTGTTCACCAAATAATCAAGCGATTCGTTAGCAAGCACAATAACTCTCATTGCAGTTGGTATGTTCCGTAATATATTTTTTAAAACATCCTGCATTTCTGCAGACAGTGATTCAATGTCTTTTAAAACAACAGTACCGCGCTTTATAGCCATAAGCTTTGATTGTAACTTATCTTCACTTGTTAAGTGACGTCCCTCTAAAACAACCATAGGAGATTCCTGACCAAATTTTTCAAAATGTAATTCTTGCGCGACCGAATATTTACCTGTCCCAGGTTCGCCAATAATGCTCACTATTTCATCAGCATGTGCAAATTGCTGTATACTATTTCGTAATCGCTTGGCCTCATCGCTATCTCCAATAATCGGTATATGCACAGGAGAACCAATAAGTCTGACCGCTCTATTATCAGATTTAACAACTGATGCATGAACATTTATCCCTGCAATACCTTCTGACTTACTCACCAGGAAGACTTGTAATTCATATATAGTATTTTTACCTTCAACTTCAGTCCATTGATTTGTTTCGCTTTCCAGGACCCTCTTTATCACTTTCAAAATAACAGGGGACTCTAAAATCTCCTGACACTGATTATCTTGTTCGAACATTAAATTTTTCTCAATAACGTCGGCATTTTTATTTAATAAAATAACCGGGAAAGGCAATGAATTGAAGGTTTCCTGAAAATAATAGAATTGACTGTTTACTCGGCGAAAGAAATTATATACTCGTTTCCCTTCTTCAAAAGCATCTGTAACAGCCTCTTTTCCAGACGTAATCAGAACGCCGCGCAATCCAACCTGCTCAGCAACCTGAACAGTAATAACATCGCCAATCACCACTGCGAAGCCTTGTTGCTTCAGTTCCTCCAAGTGTCCTCTCACTTCAGTCCTGGATTTTATTGTAATCATCTTTACATCAAATTCTAAAATATTGCATATAGTTGCTGCCCCTTGAGAAATATTCGCATAGCCAACGAGCGCAACCCCTTTTTTGATACCACGAATGAGAGTGAAAACACGCAGCATATCATACCCAGTTATGTCGATATGCACAACAGGTATCGAAACTTCATCCTGAATCATTGTGGCTGTTCCACCACGACTAATGATTAGCTCATACCCTTGCTTTTCTGCTAATTTCGCCACCTTTACGCCTTTCTCAAGGTTAGCTATAGTCACATCCAAGTCTATATCTTCAGGTTTATCCACTTTTTTAGCCGTTTCTGCCAGACCTTGATACGGGGCAATTAAAAGCGTTTTAATCATCCTTCATCCCTCACTTGTTGCATATTTCAACACTTTTATTATTACATATAGGCGGTTAAATGTCATGTGAAATACGAATGATTGGATTGAATAGGGATGATATTACACCTTCTAGTAACCTAATCAAATTAGAAAACTTGGCATTCGTTAAAGGGATTCTTATGAAAGCGTATTTTGCTTTCTTAGAACCCCTTATACTCTGGAGTGCAAGCCTTTGGGCGAATTGCCTTAGTTGCACTTATGCAGTAAGAAAGTAGTTATACTTTCTTATCTGCCAAAAAAGCTTGCAAGGAACACAATCCCCTGCAAGCTTTTCATTATATTACTAGTAAATTCCTACCTGATCAAATCCACTAGCAACCTCTTCTGCTTCTATACTATCTTCACCATAAATATCAACCGCTGATTGTACGATAGCTGCTCGTGCAACACTAAAATCTGAATCTGGTGTTAAGTAAGTAGTTAATGCACGATAGTAAATATGCCCAAGTTTATCCTTGCCAATTTGCTGACCGATTAGGTATGCAGCATGGTTGGTAATGGACGAGTTAACATGAACACCACCATTATCTACCCAAATTGGCATATCATAGAATTCATCCATATGCTCAGGATACATTCCGTCACCATATGGGGCTCTAGCGTCAGACACTGCAAATTGGTCTGGATTACTTAAGCTGCGTAATGCAACTCTTCCCTCTTCAATGGAAGCTGGTGCCATAATGTCTTCACCCAATTCCCAATCATCTTCATCGATAAGGGCTCCAAACACATCAGCGAATGACTCATTCAATGCACCTGATTGATTCCGGTAACGTAAATTTGCCGTATGACTGATCACACCGTGCGTCATCTCATGAGCAGCGACATCAAGTCCCGCCGAAAGTGGTACCATGAACTCACCGTCGCCGTCACCATAAGTCATCTGACGTCCATTCCAAAACGCGTTATTATAATTGTTGCCAAAGTGAACATAAGAAACGATGGCCATTCCATTACCATCAAGGGAGTTACGATCATGTTCATTAAGGTAATAATCGTACACAGTTTCTGAATTATAGTGTGCATCTACTGCTGGGTGTTGGTACTCATCCATCCAGGCTTCACTCTTGTTTTCGAAAATATCTCCAGTGTTATAATCATATGTGTAAATACCTTCTAAATTATCATGTGATTCATCATATAACTTAAAGGTGGTACTTTCTTCAGGTTGTATTTCCATTGTTGTGTGAAGCTGCCGCTTTACACCGTGAACCCCATCGCCTACACCTGTGTGTGCCTTCTTTTCAATTTCACCGGCATGCAATAACGCATTATACTTATCAATGACACTCCCCGATTTTGCATCAACAAATACAAACCAGTTGCCAGGTTTGTCACCAAGGAAATTAACATTAATTTTATAGGCAAGATTACTTTCTCCTTCAAATGAATAAACAACGAGGTCAGATGTAGGTTTATACGCAAGTTTTTCTGGAGCATTCACGGATGACTTAGCTTGTTGTAGGGCTTCGCTGGTGTCAACGGAAGGATTGGTGTTAATAAAGTTATCTTCAACTACTTTATTATGGTTGCCATTTACTGCAACAACTTCATTTTTCTCATTAAAGTGAACAATTACCTCAGTACCTTCTACAGGTACTCCACTTTTCGTTTGATTAAAACGAATGTGTGTCATTCCAAGGTCATCTTTTTGAACATCTTTAACCTTTAGGTTTTCCTCTGGATTCTTAATCCCAATCCTTTTTTCATTTTGCTTCAGGAAATTAACCGCATTTGAGGCATTGCTGGCATTAAACTTTTTTGCGACTTTCTCCTTAACGAATATTGGGACATTCGCATTTGCATTCCACATTTTCTCTTCTTGCACACTACTAAAACTGGAATCTTGCGGTTTAGCTAACACGTCACTCACTGTAACCGCTCCTACTAATAGTGCCGAAGACAGAACAACAGGAACAATATACCTTTTCTTCAATATTATACCTCCTATTTGATTTGATAGTTTAATTATAGATTAATAGATTACTAATTTCATGATTAATTAGAATTGTTTTAATTTTTAAATAAATAGTTATGTTTACCTAATATTATTATTGAATTGGGTAATAGAGGCTATCTTTTAATTTCATAAGAAATAGGATCGATTAAAACAAAAAAGCACCCATTAGGCGCTTTTTTTGTCTTTCACTATGTAGTTCATTGCTGCTTCTTCATGGTAATTAATTTTCTTTTCAAGTTCATGTTTGAATCTCTCATCAAGACAATCAGAAACAACAGTAGATAATTCCCTCAGTCTTAATTGATGCCAAAAAAACCTACCACGATAGTAAAATTTCTTCAAACATATTCCTCCTTGCAATACCATAAATCGACGGAGGTCGTATTCGATATCTGGCAAGCATAGTCATCTGACTTTAGCCCCTGTAGTTTTGCGTCATCGCTTTTCAACGATTTTGCCCTTTCGTACGATTTATGTTGTTATTTGTATTATCGTGTAAATAGTCACGGTTTTGAATAGTTCTTTATACCTATTATAATAATCACTTTTCTTGTGGAACAATAGTATTTAGGAAAACTATACACTAAACTGATATAATTTCTTTACAATACTCGCTAGAAAAAGGAGATAAAACCATTGATTAATGTTTACACAGATGGTGCATCAAGTGGCAATCCGGGAGTTAGTGGTGCTGGAGTTTACATAAAAGCAAACGGGAAAATATATGAATACTCATTTCCACTGAAAGAAATGTCGAACCATGAAGCAGAATTTCATGCTGTGTTGAAAGCATTAGAAATCTGCCAGGAGAATTTTCCAGATGCAATACTATCATTTCGGTCGGACTCTAAGCTTGTAGTCGATGCAATTGAAAAAGATTTCACCAAAAACAAAACCTATCTTCCATTACTCGAAAAAATCAGAGGTGACTCAAGTAAGTTCCCGTACTTTTTCATCAAATGGATACCTGATAAAAGTAACTATGCAGATAAATTAGCAAGAAAAGCAATTCAGATGCAGTAGGCGCCTCACTAATTTAAGCCAAAATCCCTTACAAAAGGAATTTTGGCTTTTTTCTAATTTGCTTGTGGAATGCACGGACATCTAAATTCCTCCTCCAAGCCCCGTACTTAAACCTTCTATAATACTTATTCTATTGCATCGAACAAGTACATATAATATATAGCTACAATAAAAATAAGGGGGAGTAGATTTGAAAGCAGGATTACGTTTGTTTTCATTCATTTTTTTAATAGTTGGTCTTAGTTTTTTACTGTTCGGCTGTGGTTCAGATTCCAATGCTGAGCAAGATGGAGATGGCGGTAAGCAAAAACTTGTCGTTGGTACAGATGCAACATATGCACCGATGGAGTATATGGATAGCGACGGAAATATTGTAGGAATAGATATTGACGTTGTGGATGCAATTGCTGAAGCAGCAGGCGTTGAAGTAGAATATAAAAACATTGGATGGGAACCATTATTTCCAGCGGTTGAAAATGGAGAAGTTGATTTTGCTGTATCTTCCATTACAATCACGGAAGAAAGAAAAGAGTCATTCGATTTCACTGACCCATATTACTTTGCGAATCAATTAATTCTCACAAAAGAAGACTCGGATATAAAATCATATGCGGACCTTGAAGGCAAAGAAGTTTCAGTTCAAATAAACACGACGGGACATGTCGCCATACAGGATCTGCTGGGAAAAACTAGTTCTGACATTGTCGCAACAGAAACAATGCCACTTGCAATCAATGAAATGCTTAATGGTAATGCCGATGCTGCAGTTGGAGATAATTCCACTGTCAACGAATATATCAAAAACAACCCAGACACAGAATTAACGACAATCGAGGATGATAGTTTTGAGAAAGAGTATTATGGACTAATGGTTAAAAAGGGCAATACGGAAATACTTGAATTATTAAACGAAGCGATTCAAAAGGTAAAAGATAGTGGTGAATTGGAGGAAATTACTGGCTTTGCTGTTGAGTAAACATTTGTAGCAACAGAGTAAATTAACGTTTGCTCATTTGGGGGTAGTTGTAATGGATTTCCTGCAAAATATACGTTTTGATATGATATGGAGCTATAAAGAATTGTTTATTCGAGGTGTCGGCATAACGCTGGCACTCACCCTCGCCGGCTATCTAGGGGGAATTATATTAGGCTTGTTTTTTGGATTGGGGAAAATGTCCAAGAAGAAGTGGATCTACTACCCTTGTAAGTACTATGTCGACTTTTTCCGTGGGACTCCATTGCTAGTACAAATATTGCTAATTCACTTAGCGGTAATCCCGACCATTTTCGGTCACTCCTTAGGCTACTTTGCATCTGGAGCACTTGCACTTGTTTTAAATAACGGGGCATATAATGCGGAAATAGTCCGAGCAGGTATTCAATCCATTGAAAAGGGGCAAATGGAAGCAGCTAGATCACTTGGGATGCCATTTACCGAAGCAATGAGAAGTATTATTTTGCCCCAGGCTTTTCGCCGGATGATACCTCCACTCGGCAATGAATTAATAGCACTGCTCAAAGATTCATCACTAGTAACTGTTATAGCTGCGAATGACTTGCTTTATGCGGGTAAAGTAGTTGCAGGCGCATACGCACGATTCTGGGAGCCATATATTACGGTTGCAATTCTATACTTAATGCTGACATTAGTTTTCACAAAAATTATTACGTATGTGGAAAATCGTTTTAGTAATAGTTATGTTCCCTCACCAAGAAAACGCCCTTTCACATCCGGTTCCAGGTCTTGAGGAGGATGAAATAATGATTAAAATACAAGGCTTATTCAAATCATTTGGTGACTTAGAAGTTTTAAAAGGAATCAGTTATGAAGTAAAGGAAAAAGAAATTATTTGTGTAATCGGACCCAGTGGTTCTGGTAAAAGTACGTTTCTTCGTTGTATTAACCTGTTAGAGGATATTACCGCTGGGGAAGTTTTTATTGATGACGTAAAAGTAAACGATGCGAACACGAATATTAACGAGATACGAAGAGAAGTGGGGATGGTGTTCCAGCAGTTCAACCTTTTCCCGCATATGCGCGCACTTGCAAATGTTGCACACGCTCCGAAAAGGATTCGGAAAATGCCTGCAGCTGAAGCTAAAAAGCTAGCATATCAATTACTCGAAAAAGTTGGGCTTAGTGATAAAGCAGACGCCTACCCTGAACAATTATCCGGCGGGCAGCAACAGCGGGTAGCAATCGCTAGGGCATTAGCAATGCAGCCAAAAATTATGTTGTTTGATGAACCAACCTCAGCACTAGACCCAGAAATGGTAAAAGAAGTGCTTGAAGTCATAAAACAGCTTGCTTACGAAGGAATGACGATGGTAGTTGTCACACATGAAATGGGCTTTGCCAGAGAAATGGGAGATCGCATCTTATTCATGGATGAAGGACTGCTCGTTGAAGACGGAACACCCGAACAACTCTTTAAAAATCCACAAAACGAACGAACAAAAGCATTTCTAAGCCAAGTATTGTGACGGAGGGACAGGTTCCTTGTCCCGGACATGGGGTCAGGTTCCTTGTCCCTACTAATATATAAAGTGCTATAATGAGGAAAAGATTAGATTGAGAATAAAGGAGAATCACAATGGCTGAACACAAAGGCATCAAACGACATGAATCACTTCAACCCCTATCACGTCACCATATGATCGGGCTACACCTGGCACTGAAGCTAAAGCGAGCGGGAACTGAGGAAAGCCGCTTAACAATAGAAGAAATTAAACAAGAAGCCGATGAATTTTGGAATCCAAATGGACAACAGCATTTCAGGGAAGAAGAGGAATTTCTTTTACCTGCCTACGCCCAATATGCAAAAATAGAACAGCCAGAGATTATAGAGATGCTTCTGGAACACGTGAAGATACGTGCCCAAATGGATAATCTTATAAATGGAGAAGATGTTAGTTTAGATAAGATGCACGAGTTGGGTATGCTGTTAGAGGCACATATTAGAAAGGAAGAACGTGTGATTTTTCCAATGATAGAAAAAGCATTACCAGAGGACAAGCTTTATGAGCTTGCCCCTTATTTGCATTGAGTGTGATATTGTTACGCAGCATTTACGGGACGAGGAACCTGACCCTACGTCCCTCTCCTCTTCATCAACATATACTCCACTGCACCTGTTCCAATAAACACACCACTCAAAATTAAGATAAATCCAACTATGTGATTCACAGTAATAACTTCATTTAAAAAGATAGATGCTCCGATAATTGCGAAAAGTGTGTTCATATTGATAAAGAGGGCTGCTTCAGCTGGCCCCACTTTTTTAATGGCATAATTATATGTCATATGGCCAAATGCTGATGCAAAAACTGCACTAAACAAAAAGACTGCTCCCAGCTTCCAATCAAGCAGATAAGTAATCTCCTGAATTTCTGATCCAAAAGCCTGACTCAACATAAAAATAAAAAACGACCCAATTAAAAGCATGTAACCAGTTGCCAGACGTGGATCAAATGTCGGTTTCAGTTTGCTAATAAGAACAAAACTAAACCCCTGAACAATAACTCCGAGGAACACGATGAAGTCACCTAATGAAATAGCTGCCAATCCACCAGCACCTGTCAATGTTGTCACGACCACTCCGATAAATCCTAAAATGAAACCTGAGACCCTTAGCCAGGTAACACGCTGACGCAGGATAATCACCGTCATCATCACGGTAACCAGCGGCATCATCCCCAAAATTAATCCACCGTTTATACCTGATGTCAGCTTTAGACCAACCGCAACAAACGAATGATGTAAAATGACATTAAATATAGCTATGTAAAAAATGATAAGCCACTCATGCTTACGTGGTAATCTGAATATCCCCATCACTGCACAAATTACCAGCACTACAATCCCAGCTGTCATAATTCGAAAAGACGTCAAAAGCATTGGGTCAATTGCATCAACAAGCACCTTCAACGCCGATAAATTTAACCCCCACATTAACATTACCAGTAATAATAAAATGTATATTTTGACCATAAATCTATTCACCTATTTCCACAGTTGATTCTTCTACTCTACAATACTACTGGAAAACTGTCACGGGACAGTGGGGTCAGGTTCCTTGTCCCCACCCTCCATTTCAACCACCGGGACGAGGTACCTGTCCCTCCGTCCGAGCTTCCGAGCCCGCCTCCGTCCGAGCCTCCCGATCCCAAGCAAAAAGCCAGCCCCCGCGGCTGGCTTTTCCTCTATTATTCAATAAAACTAGTGTCAACTAATCCTTCTAGGTCTGGTTTTTCTTTTAAGAATTCAAGATCATGGGAGGAGTTTGCGAATTCTTGTAATACTTCTGCATCAACTTCATACGTGAAATTGATTCGTTCCCATGCGTTATCAATAACAGATGCGGAAAGTTCCTGATCGGTAATTTCCTTTATCTTTTTGATAGCAATTTCTTTAGCTTCTGTTGGGTTATCCTGAATAAACTCTGTTGCTTTTTTGTGACCATCGACGATACTTTGGACGAGGTCAGGTTTGTTTTTGACTAGATCTTGTGATGTTACAAATACAGCTGCTGGTAATGTTTCACCGTATGCAACATCTTTAGTATCTACGAGTACTTTACCGCTTCCTTTTTCCTCGATAACAGATGCCCATGGTTCAGGAACTGTAGCTGCATCAACGTTTCCTGTAGTAAACATGCTATGATATGTCGCTGGTTTACCTGTAACATGCTTCATTTCCCCACCAGTACGATCGGATGTGATGCCATATTCTTCTTTCATCATTGTTTCAAATTGAACATCATGCGTGCACCCTACACGTGGCGAGATAAAGGTTTTTCCTTTCATGTCCTCTGGCGATTCGATATTGGCGTCTTTTCTAGCCATAATCACTGTACCACCTGTTGACCCTGCACCAACAACATTAATTTCTGCTCCACTTGTAAAGTGATTCATTGCTGGACCTGGCCCTACAAGCCCGCCTTGGATGTCGCCTGTTTCAATAGCTGTCATAAAGGCTGAACCATCCGGGAAATATTGATAGTTTACTTTTGTTCCGTCTGGCAGTGTTTCTGAGTACAAGTCTTTTTCTTCAGCTACCATCCCTGCAACATGGTTAATGTTTGGGAAGTACCCGATTGTAATTTCTTTTGATCCATCACCATCACCGTCTCCACCTGATGCTTCACCACTGCTTCCACATGCAGCTAATACGAGACTAAGTGCTGCTAATGCTATAATTGATAAAAATTTCTTCATTTTACACTTCCACCCTTCTTTTTATTTAACTAATCCCCAACGTTTCATAACATTTTTCTCTAATTTAGAAAATACAAGTTGATCGACGATTGCTCCAATCAGTCCGATAATGATAATAATGGCAATAACCTGATCCATCCTGGCATAGTCTTGTGCGTATCTCAATGAATATCCCAATCCGGGTCCATTACTCAATAATTCACCAGCCATTAATGCGCGCCAGCTGAATGCCCAGGCAAGCCTGACACCAGACATGAAATATGGAATACTTGCAGGTACTTCAACTCGATAAAATAATCCAAACCCGCTCGTTCCCATCGTTCTCGCGGCGCGAACGAAATGAGGTGGAACATTATGGATTGCCGACCTGACATTTAAGGCCATCACAAATGTACCGCCTAAAACAACAACAAATACGACAGCAAATTCGGTGAATCCAAATAACATAATAGCAAGCGGAACCCAGACAATGCTCGGTATACTTTGCAAAGCAATTAAATACATGCCCGCTGTTTCATCCGCCTGTTTCGATTTGCCAAGTACTACACCAACAATCGTTCCCAGGAGAATCGCCATGAACAACCCTGCAAATAAATGTTTAAAACTCGCCCCTAGTGCCTTGACGAAATCCCCTTGCGTAAACCCTTCATACAATGCTGTCCAAACTTTACCAGGGGACGGAAAAACAACATCTGCAAACACATTTATCGAAAAAACTAACTGCCATAATCCAATGATTGCGGCTAAAAATAATACACGTTTAACGACTATATTGAATTTCATTTGATAACTCTTCCTCTAAGACTTTTTTTATTTCACCTTCAAGTAAATCCATGACTTTCTTTTCATGTTCAATAACTGCTTGATCCTCACGCTTTCTTGGCCTTGGTATATCGACTTTAAAATCAGATATCACGCGGCCTGGACGCGTCCCCATCACAATGACTCGATCTGACAGTTTAATAGCTTCCTGGATACTATGCGTAACAAAGAGGATCGTTTTTTGTGTTTCCTGCCAAATTTTAATTAACTCATCCTGTAAAATATGCCGTGTCTGTTCATCTAACGCCCCGAACGGTTCATCCATTAATAAGACCTTCGGATCCATTGCGAGCGCCCGAGCAATCGCAACACGCTGCTGCATTCCACCTGACAGTTCATAAATAAAGCTGTTTTTAAACCTGCTTAAGTGGACCATTTTAAGATAGTGATCCGCACGTTCATTAGCTTCTTTTTTACTCATAATCCCTTTCAACGGGAAGGTAATGTTATCGCGAACATTGAGCCACGGGAATAAGGAAGGTTGCTGAAAAACCATACCGCGTTCTCGTCCGGCCTGTTTAATTTCCTTTTCCTGAAGCAAAATTGACCCTGACGTCGCGCTTTCAAGTCCTGCGATCATCGATAGTAAGGTAGATTTCCCACAGCCAGAGGGTCCCAGAATAGACACGAATTCGTTTTCAGATACATTTATGTCAATATCGGAAAAAACGTCAAAAGATGACTGCTGCTCCTGATCTGCAAAGGTTTTTCCAACATGATTCAATTCAAGAAACAATGAACTCCCTCCTTTTCATGACAATTCCTATCAACTAACTTGGTTATTACAGTATACTCATCTTGCCTTGCATGTGTCAATGGTTTTTGCACCTAAATTCAGAAGAAATCCCTACAACCAAAAACACGAATTACCAAATAAAATGATAATTCGTGTCTGCTACTATTCAAAAATAATTTCTTTTTAATAGGTGTGATTATTTAATTCTAATCACACCTTTGCCTAATAAATTTTTCATTCTATTAATTACAATAGTAAGCCGCCATAAACCAACGTGGCTCCTATTACAAATGCTGGATGAACTTTCATTCTTTCTATTAATAGATAACTACTAATTACTATTAATGCAGTTTGCCAAAACCCTATTCCTACGTATGATTCATGAAAAAAACGCCAAGCCATTACTCCAAGTAATATAGCAATAACCGGACGAACATATAGAGTCAGTCTTTTTACCTTACTGGAATCTTTATATTTATAAAGAATACCCAATAACAAAATCATAATAATTAGCGAAGGTGCAACAGCAGCAAACACACCAATTACCGCACCTAAAATACCACCTTCATCATACCCAATATACCCTGCCATTTTAGTGGCAATAGGTCCTGGTAGTGAGTTTGCTAATGCCAGCATTTCACTGAACTCCTGAACGGACATCCACTCGTACCGTTTAACAACCTCATTTTCAACGAGGGGAATAGATGCTGGCCCACCACCATATCCAAGTACTCCTGGAATAAAAAAGGCTAAAAAGATGTGCCAGTATTTCATGATTGTTCACCTTCCCTCTCCCTGTCAAGTTGTTCCGTGTTATTTACTTTGTCTTTTTTAACTAACGCAGCAATAAGTAATATTCCTATCATTATACCTGGATGGACATTTAAAAAATATAACATTATAAAAATAACGATTGACATTGTTCCAGTCTGCAGCCAACCCATCCCTGTAATTGCTTTATGAAAAAACTGCCAAGTCAAAACTGCCAGCATCACACCAACAACTGGTATTACTGCCGAAGTCATCCCTTGTACCCAATTCAAATCCTTAACTGAAGATAATGAAGTCAGTAAAATTATCATCAATACAATAGTAGGTAAAATTGTGGCTAAAACAGCATTTAACATTCCCCAAAACCCAGAAACACGGTGTCCAATATATCCAGCCATTTTGGTTGCGATGGGACCAGGTAATGTGTTTCCTAATGCCAACAGATCACCAAAGTCCTCATCATTCATCCATTTGTATTTACCAACTACCTCTTTATGAATTAATGGAATGGATCCTGGTCCTCCACCATACCCAAGCATTCCTACCCGAAAAAAGGCAATAAATAAATCCCAATGTTTTTTCATAGGCAAAACTCTCTTTGTAGATTATTTATAGCAATTACCATGCTGCAACTGTTCCATCTGTCCTTGACTCTGTACCACCGATCAACACACCTGTATCAGGATCCCGCCAAATAATTTGTCCACGACCGAAACTATTAGGTTGAAGTGCAATTCTCACATCATGATCTTTATCAGCTAATGCAGCAGCAAGATGGTGAGGAAATCTATGTTCTACCTCAACAGTCTTCTCCTTAATCCATTGCCAACGCGGTGCATCCAATGCTGCCTGTGGATTAAGATGAAAGTCAATTGTATTCATAATCACTTGAACATGACCCTGAGGCTGCATAAATCCTCCCATTACACCAAATGGTCCAACTGCCTGATTATTCTTTGTTAAGAATCCTGGTATAATGGTATGATATGTTTTCTTACCGCCTTTCAAAGCATTTACGTGATTGGGATCCATCGAGAAGTTGTGACCCCGATTTTGCAAGGCTATCCCTGTCCCTGGTACAACAAGTCCTGAGCCAAATCCCATATAGTTACTTTGAATAAATGAAACCATATTACCTTCGTCATCAGCGGTTGCTAAATAAACAGTTCCACTTAGTGATGGTTCACCAGCTTTAGGTATATGTGCATTTTCATCAATGAGCTTTCTGCGTAATTCCCCGTATTCATCTGACAACATTTCTTCTGTTGTAAGTTCCATATGGCTTTCTTCTGTTACATGCTTTTGACCATCCGCAAACGCTAATTTAATTGATTCAATTTGCTTATGGTAAGTATCTGCTGACTCCTTCTCCGGGAAATCAAATCCCTTTAAGATATTCAAAGCTTGAAGTGCTATAATACCTTGACCATTCGGTGGTATCTCCCACACATCATAACCTCGATAATTTACGTTGATTGGTTTCACCCATTCTGAACGATGTTCTGCAAGATCTTCAGCGGATAAATAACCTCCATTTTCACTGGAAAAATTGCTGATTTTCTCTGCTAATTCACCACGATAAAATGATTCCGCATTCGTTTCTGCTATTGAGCGTAAAGTCTCTGCGTGATCAAGCGATGACCATATTTCCCCAGTTTCAGGTGCCCTACCTTTTGGTGTAAATGTATCAAACCAATTTAAAAAAACGTCATCCGTCAATTCTTCTTTGAAAACATTATAGGCATTTTTCCAATACTTACTTAACGTAGGTGAGACAGGGAAGCCGTCTGAAGCGTATGTAATCGCGGGCTCTAATACTTCCCTAAATGGAAGCTTCCCAAATTTTTCTGACAACTCAGCCCATGCCCCAGGTGTCCCGGGAACAGTAACTGGCGTCCACCCATACTTAGGAATATCATCGTAACCAGTATCCTTTACAGCATCAATTGTAATACTTTTAGGTGATCGGCCACTTCCATTCAAGCCATGTAATTCACCTTTTGTCCAAACTAAGGCAAAGGCATCCCCGCCAATTCCATTAGAAGTTGGCTCTACAACCGTCAGACACGCTGCTGTAGCAATTGCAGCATCAATAGCATTTCCACCTTTTTTTAGAATCGCTAGTCCTGCCTGAGATGCAAGAGGCTGAGATGTTGAAACCATGCCGTTCTTTGCATATACTGCATTACGTGTATTTTGATATGGATAGGACTGATGGTTAATTGAATACATATAATCACTCCCCAAATTATAAATTTTAATTTAATTAGACAATCTGTTTTTTACTCTTATTGTTACTGTATATTCCATATGCCATTGATAGCATTGCCAGAATAATTAATACTGCAGATATTGGTCGTGTGAAAAAAACCAATAAATTAGGCTCTAACGATATTGCTTGACGCAAATTAGACTCAACCATCGGTCCTAATATTATCCCTAATATAAAGGGTGGCAAAGGAAATTTATTAACCTTCATCCAATAACCAATTAAGCCAAATAATAATAGAACCCAAACGTCAAAAATTCGATTGTTAACAGCAAAACTACCAAGTACACACAGTAATAAAACAATTGGGACTAAGTAATGAAATGGAATTTTATTAATCTTTAAGAATATTTTAATTCCAAAACTTTGTACGGCCAACATTAAAAATGCCGCTAGGAAAAATGAAATAAATACACCATTAGCCAAAATTGGTTGATTTTCCATAAGTAAAGGCCCCGGTTGAATACCATGAATTATTAAAGCACCCAGCATCATTGCAGTTACAGCATCACCAGGGATACCGAATGCCATCATTGGAACAAGCGCTCCACCAACTGATGAGTTATTGGCGGATTCAGCTGCGATAACCCCATCTTTCGTACCTTTACCAAACTTAGAAGGGTTCTTGGAAAACTTTTTAGCAACATCATAGCTTAAAATGTTCGCAATACTACCGCCTGCTGCTGGTAATATCCCTACAAATGTACCAATCAAACCTGATCTAATCACATTTCCAGCTGACTTCCACATATCTTTAATAACTTTTACAAATGGATAAGTTACATCTGTATTTTTATCAATATTCAAAGGTTTGGGAGGATTTTTAATATCATTCATTAACTGGGAGAATGCAAACAGACCAATTAACACAGGTAAAAAATTAAATCCAGCTAACAACTCACTAAAACCAAACGTGAATCTTGGTATCCCCATTAGTGGACCTGAGCCAACCAGCGCGAACATTATTCCTAGAATCCCTGAAATTAACCCTTTTATTAACGAACCTTCGCTCAAACTTGCTATTGCACTAATCCCAAATAACATTAATGCAAACATTTCCCAAGGTCCAAATTCAAGAGCCCATTCAGCCAAAATTGGCGCCATGAAAATCAGTATTATGCCCGATATAATGGAACCAATAAAAGACGACCATAATCCGATAGCTAATGCCTTTCCTGGTTCTCCATTCTTTACCATGGGGTACCCATCAAAGGTAGTTGCCATAGCAGATGGTGTTCCAGGGATACCAAGGAGGCTAGCCGTTATGAGCCCCCCGGAACTCCCTCCTACCTGGACACCCATCATTAGCGCAATACCATTTATTGGATCCATACTAAAACTAAAAGGTAACGTAAGTGCAACCCCCATTGTTATGGTAAACCCTGGAATACTTCCGACAATTATGCCTGCCACAACACCAATTAAGAGAATGGAAATCGTTTGAAAGTTCAAGATGGTTTCAAAACTTAAAAGTATATCTTCCATGACTAGTTACTCCCCTTTAAAACAACACTCCTGTTGGAAGAAAAACCGACAGTGCATTTTGGAAAACAAAATATAGAACTGTAGTAAATACAGTAAACCCTAAAAAGACAGCCCATAACTTTTGTTTGTTATTCGCTAGTACAAAATATAATGAAATCATAAACAAAATAGATGAAACAAAGTAACCAATATAACTAAGAAGAAAAACGTATAGTCCAAATAAGACAAACGTTAAAATCACCTTTTTATTTTCACGGAGAACCATCTTAAGAGAAAAGTTTAATTTAGAATCATCCTCTTGCTTCATTCTGTAAATACTATTCACTAACAAACATAAACTCAATAAAGTAAGTATCCCAATCACTATATTTGGGAATAAATCAGCTTCAGTCTTACCAAGGTTTCGATCTGTAATTAAAGAGGAACCATAATAAGCAAAACCACAAAAGATCAAAATTACTACTGCATTAATAAGATCGCGTTTTGCTTTTAACATAATGAATCCTCCCTTTTATTCTGCAAGCAAACCACTTTTCTCAAGTGACTCTTTCATATCTGCTTCATTTTTCTCTAAGAACTCAACATACTCTTCCGTTCCCTTGAAGTTAACATCTGTGCCTAATTCATCCATTTTCGTTTTGAAAGAATCACTGTTTGCTACTTCTTTGAGGGCATTACTAAGCTTTTCAACGATTTCTTCTGGTGTACCTTTTGGTGCTACAAGACCTCTATTTGTAGCAGATTCTACATCAATTCCTTGTTCTTTAAGTGTTGGTAGATCCGGAAGTACTTCGCTTCTTTCCCCACCAGTATAGCCAAGCAGTTTCATCCGGTCGTCTTCCAAATAATCCTTCCCGGCTAAGACGGAAACGCCACCTAAATCTACATCATTACCAACAACCGCCTTCATTCTTTTGGCCGTTCCATCGTAGCCAACGATATTGAAATCCACACCTGCAGCAGTTTCAATCAAAGCTGGTTCCAATTGTGAGGTAGAGCCAATTGAAGCGGCATATGAAATCTCCCCTGGATTTTCTTTTGCGTATTGTATAACATCCTCCATTGAATTCCAAGGACTGTCCGGATGTGTTGCAACAGCATCGTATGTTGATGTCATTAATGAGATGGGTTCAAAATCAAAATAACCAAAATCTGATTGACCAGTAAGCTGAGACATTGCAACCGAATCATGGATTGAAAGAAGTGTATAACCATCGTTGTCTGCATTTAATGCTTGCTGTGCACCTACAACGCCACTTCCACCCGCAATATTCTTCACAACGACTTCAGTGTCAAGGATTGTTTCCAGCTCTTTAGCAATTAACCTGTTAACAGCATCCGTATCACCACCAGCATCCCATGGGACTATTATCTGAATCGATTTACTCGGGTAATCACTTCCTTGAGCCTCGCTAGAAGTATCTGAACTACATGCAGATAGAGCGACAATTACTATTAAACTTAATAAAGCAATATTAATAATTCTCTTCAATTTAATTCCTCCTATTTTTAAACTTTAATTCACATTCCTTTAAGAAACTAGAAGATTTTTCAGAACCTCCTCGCTAAATTTTGATAATATTTTTATTATTTGGTAAATAATTAAATCCCATATTACAGAATAAACAATTTTCAGTCAATATATTTTTTGACAAAAATAAACCTTTATTTTAAAAAAGATTTCATTTATACTTTATATAGCCAATCAGACTATCATTTTGTATTAAAAAATATGAATAAAGTCTCATTTCGGAAATATGTCGAACAGGAGAAAAGACCTATGAAACAAAACGAATTAGATCGTAAGCTTTTAGAAGAATTAATTAAAGATGGACGAATATCTTACGTAGAGTTAGCGGAAAAGGTAGGACTATCACGTGTAGCTGTTAAGGATAGAATTCAAAACCTTAAGGATAAAGGGGTAATTGAGAACTTCACCGTTGCAATAAACTCAGAGAAGTTTGGAAAAAAAGTTTCCGCTTTTTTTGAAGTTGATGTTGAACCAAAACAACTTCAAGAAGTAGCGCAAAACCTTGCAGATAACCCTAGTGTTGCAAGTATTTATCAAATGACTGGCCCAAGCACGTTACATATGCACGTTCTTGTGGAAGACTTTACAATGCTTGAGAATTTTATTAATAACGAGTTGTATTCTGTGGAAGGTATTACACGAGTAGAGAGTCATGTGATACTGAAGCGATTTAAGAGTAGAGCAGGGTATAAGCTGTAAAGTCTGTAGGTGTTTTTGTGTCAATTTTCAATTGGTCAAAGATCAGAAATAGAAAAGCCCAGTTGCTTATGATCTGGGCTTTATATCAACTAAATACTAGATTATAATGTTAACTCAACATTGTATCTATTAAATAAGAATGTAAGTCTATTCATTTTCATCCAAATACTTCAGAACACCCGGATGTATATACTCTTTTTCAAGCCCTTCCACCATCGTATCCTTATTAAAATCCTTTACCAGTCTCTTCATAAAAATAAAAGTCAATCTTTTTTTAACTAACTAATATATTTATCCCCTAAAATCCATCCTTAATATTATTCATACAAGAGAAGTACAAATACTTCTATTAAAAAAAGCGCCTATTCCGGAAAATAGGCGCTTTTCTTATCTCTACAATTCAACCAAAACCCCAGTCTTATCATCTCTCTGTTTCATTCGAGGATATTGGATACATTGCGGATCATCTTCTTCTCTTTTTTCCACTTCAGCCAATAACCCATCTAGACCATCGTCAAAAGCTATTTCAGCAGTCTTACTCCACGCATTGATTTCATCCAATTCCGTCGGCAAAACCAGTCCGTCACTTAGTAAAAGAATTCCGGTAACTCGATTGAGCGGAATTCTTCCATACTCAATATAATCAAACGCCTTATCACTGCCATCAATAATGCTGTAACCATCGGCCGAATTAAGCTTATCCCGATTCCGTAGCAACGTAGGTTTAACCTTTTCCCGGAGGTCTTTTAGATCCAAATCATTTCCGCCCGCCTCACGTAACTTAACAACTTCATTAATCGCTACTTGATCCAGGTATTGTACCAGATCATAGGTAACAGTTCTTATTTCATTGTTTTCATATCTAAGGAACAACATGCAATCACCTGCATGAAAGTAGTCAAAAGCTAACCCATCTTGATCCAGTTGGATTGCGGCTACACCTGTTGAGCTTCTCTGCTTTTTTGGTATTTCATTAATACTGGGAGTCTTTAATTTTCTAAAACTAGTCTCATAGTATTCCACAGCTTTTTCACTTAACTTCTCATTTGCTGCCTGCATACTTTCATAGAGAGAACTCACTTGTGTTACCTGCTTTAATTCTTCCTGTACAGCATGTGAAGCTAGATAGCCCGGCATTCCGTCCAACCCTGTTGCGCCATCAATAGCTGCAAAAATATGAGCATCTTCATTAATAACATGGGCATCCTCATTAATAGCTCTATCGCCCTTTTTGTATATTTCTGTTACTTTCAAATCAACTAACCTCCCCAACCTACCTTGGTGTCATAAATAATTGTGTCCAGTAGGTCTTATATGGCAGCCCAGCACCTTCAACATACCCAACACCAATGTGTGTGAATCCATCCTTCATAATATTTTTTCGATGACCTTCACTGTTCATCCATCCCTCTACAACCTGTTCAGGGCTGCGTTGTCCTGCCGCAATGTTTTCTCCAGCCATACTATAGTTAAAGTTGAATTGCTGCATCATGTCAAAAGGTGAACCGTATGTTGGCGATGTGTGGCTAAAATAATTATTTTTAGCCATGTCCTCGGATTTCTTTCTGGCAAGACTGCTTAGACGGTCATGCATTTTGAGTGGTTCTAAGTTTTCTTTTACCCGTTCTTGATTAACGAGGTCAACTACTTCCTTCTCAAAATCGGAAGGATCTTTTGCCTCAAGATTTGAGGGAGCACCTTGCTCTGAAGAACTATTTGGTACCGTGTCTCCACCTCTTGGAACGCTCACCAATTGTGTTAAATTATCTTTTATTCTCGCAACACTAATATCATTATCAGCGAGCCATTCTTTTATATCTACTGTCCATTTATCAAAAGTCGCTGGTTCTATTTTGTCAGCCTTCCACGTCTTCTGCACTGTATCTGGTGTTTGAATCGACACCATAAATAAAATAGCAACAAACACAAATAGCCATCTTAACATTTGTGTTCACTCCTTCTTTTGTGTGAAATCTCTTTAAACATATCATTCCCGCAGTCAGACTGTCTATATCGTCTGTGATATCTGCATGAAAACCCACTATGTAATATTTCCCTTTTTTCCTCATTAAAAAACAAACTCAAAATATTATTAGGCATTATCTCCAAATCTCAGTTTATTTAATCGAAAAGAAAGAGGCTGCTAGACGTTGTGAAAATCACATCCGTCTAACAGTCTCTATTTAGTCAAATCATCTTATTTAACTAATGGATTATCATCTTCATTGTCATTAATACCATCACCGTCAGTGTCGGTTTTATCTGGTCGGCTGTTCCAATGATATGCATCGGCAAATTCTCCATTTCCAATGTACACCGATTTAGGAGCAAGTTCTCCTAGTTCACCACCATCTTTAATGCCATCTCCATCAGTATCTGCTACAGTTGGATCGGTTGTGATCATTCCCGCATTTACTAAAAAATACCCATTTTCCTCTTCATAATCACTTATTCCATCACCATCTGTATCCTTATACTCTGGACCTGTTGTTTCATTAGCAGCTTCGTTATACTTTTCTAATAATTCATCTGCAGTGGAAGCAAACAAGTACTCTCCACCTGTTAAATCAGCAATTTCTTGCAATACTGCTTCATCCACAGAATCGCTCAAGCCAATTGTAAATACCTTTATACCGTTATCTATAGCTGGGTCAAGTACATCTTTATTGTATGATCCAATACCATCAGTTAGGAAAATAACATACTTTTCACTGTTCTTTCCGTTATCACCGAGCAATTCATTAAATGAAGCTTGCAAACCATCGTTTAAATCTGTTCCACTAGAAGAGTCAATAGAATCAATTGCTACTTCTAATGCACCGTGATCTGTTGTAAGATTTACAACAACATTTGCAGAACTATCCCAGTCAACAAGAGCAGCTTGGTCTTGACTTAACAATGAATCAACAAAATTTTTGACTGCATCCTTTCGTAAATCGTCTGGATCATTACCAGTCATACTTCCCGATGAGTCGACCGCAAACACAATATCAACATACTCAACTGTCGTATCATCGTCTTTTCGTGGACGAATGAACTCCTGACTCCACATCGCTTCCCACTTTGTCTCATTTAATAGTAAATACTTACTAAAATGATCTACAGTAGCAGTAACAGATCCTGCACTTTTATCTACTACAACATTATCCACTTTCTCCAAAATCCCTGTTTTCTCATTAAAATAGAAAATCGATGGTTCAAAACTTCCTGTGCCATCATCAAGCCCTGTATCATAGGTGAATGTCATCGTTGCCTTACCTTCAAAATCACCTTCAAAGTTATATGGTGCTCCTAAATACCCTGGGATGTCAGGATAGATGTTGGCATTTGACCCTTCTACATTTTCTACCTTTACAGTGTGAGCTTTTTTACCCTTCACTTTCATAGATGTACCTGCGATAACTGCAGATTCACCTAATTCCTGTTCCGAATCAACAGTCACTTCAAAGACCTCATCACCATCTAAAATCCCGTTTCCATCTGTGTCTGGGTTGGTCGGATCTGTTCCAAGAGCTAAAGTTGAGTTGATTTCGATATTGTCATCAATTTCATCTTCATCCGTATCCTTCATCGTTGGATCTGTACCATGCTGATGAACTTCGTCTCCATCCAACAAGCCATCACCATCGGTATCTTCCTTAAATGGGTCTGTACCATTCTTCTGCTCTTCACTATTAGTCAAACCATCTTGATCAAAATCTTCTTCTCCATCAGCTTGTCCATCACCATCGGAATCGCTTGAAAATTTGTCCAGTTGTTCATACAAATCTTCAAAATCATTTAATAATCCGTCTTTGTCATAGTCTTGTGGATTCTCATAAAATGTAACAACAGCTTCTACGCTAGTTACCAACTTATAATCTGTTCCATCGACGGTTATTTTATGAGTAACCTCAATAGTCTCAGTTTTTTCAGCCGCATTTGCTACACTTAATGACGGAAGGATCAAGGCTAAAGCAACCAAAAATGTTGCTATTTTTCTAAATCGTTTTAATTTAAAAGCCCAGATTGCTAGAACCAGTACAGCCAATGAGACAAGAATCATGATGATATAACCGGTGAAGTTTGTACTATCACCTGTTTGCGGAGCGGACACAGTCTCACCTGAGTTATCATCCGTAGTCCCGGCTACTGTCTCATCATCTGCATCGTTATCTTGTTTATCCTTAGGTTCATCATCGTTATTGTCTTTTTTTACTTTTGCTTCAAAAGTTAAATTCACTTGTTCAGACGGATCCATTTTTTCAATCTTCCAAGTCACATTACCGTCCGCTTTGTCAGGTTCCGTAATAGATGAATCTGCATCAACTAACGAAAATCCTTCTGGCAGATTACTCGTCACTTTAACATCTCTTGCTTCAAAAGCTGAATTATTTGTAACAATGACGCTGTAACTAATCTCTTCTCCAGCACTATATGTTTGTTTATCAGTTGAAACTTCTACATCTATGTTGGAATTCTTTGTTTTTGCATCAATTGTATTACCCATTGGCTGAAGTGAAAAAAATGCAACTGCCAAAACCAGAAATAAAAAACCCTTTACTTTCATTGATTATATTCCCCCGCATCCTTTAATTTAGCGTGAACAATTACTCTTTCCTCGCCATTTCTAACAGTACATGTCGATAGAGTCACAATAGTATCCGTCTCATCAATATTCGTTTGATTTGTAAAAAGAGATTGTTCTTTTATTGTTGAGGCAAAGTTGTCAAATTTGTCATCCGTACTAAATTCAGTTTCCATCCAATCTAAATCGGTTGTCTTATAAACCGAAAATACTTCCCATTCAATACTACGTCCCTGCAGTTCAAATTGAATTATCCTGTTTTTTCTAAAAAAATCTTCGTCCATGTAATCAAGGACAGCCCCAAACATGCTATCGTCCTTCATATTATGACCATACAGAATTAGATTGTTATCCAATTCTTCAATCGAATTCCTGAAATCCATAAAGATCGCTCCAACTTTGTCCTCTTCCTTGTAGTAATTATGAGTAAGGTAAAATTCATTGTTATCACCCATTACTACTGGATAATTAATCTGAGTACCTGGTATTTTGATCCACCCTACATAATCATCATTAATTGATGTTAATCTAGTAACAGGATCATTTCGGTATTGGTAGATTTTCTCTACTTTCTGATATTTTTTTGCAGATACTTTGTAGGTGTGTAAATCTTCATAGAGTGAATAGGACGCATAAACAATGACTATAAGACTGGTAAAAATTATTAGAATCAATAATTTTTTTATATAACATCACCCCCTCATTTTATATTCAGTTTAGTTGGTCTTAGGTAATATTTACTAGTATACTTAGGTATACAAATAGAGTTGGGGAATCAATCTAGTAATCGATCTACTTAAATAAGGAGGGAAACAAGTGGCTAGTACAAGTAAATGGAAGGGCAAAAAATGGACTGTTGTTGGGGACAGTAACACAGAATATAACTGGGCTGGAACCGTTAAATATCATGGGTATTTAGCTCTTAACTTAGGTTGTACAGTCCAAAATTTAGGCCTGTCAGGATCGGGCTGGTTTAATAGTTGGAATGGTAACGATGCATATCACTTACGCCTGAACCATATAGATAATGATGCAGATTTAATAACCTTTGCAGGAGGCGGAAATGATTACGCTGAAACGGAAAGACCATTTGTATTAGGGTCATTCGGCGATACAGACCCCGAAGCAAGTTTTTACGGTGCAATAGACACAACATTAAATGAAGCAATCGAAATGTACCCAAACGCTACTATAGCTATGTTTACCCAATTCAGACGTGATGTGGGAGAACCAACCAATGCCCAATTAGAATCCATGGTACAAGCTGAGTTAGAAGTTGCCGGCAAATATGGTATACCATGTCTTGATTTATATCATCAAGCAAACCAGTACCCGTGGAAACAATGGTGGAGAGAGAAGTACATGACAGATGGAATACACCTGAATGATGAAGGACATAAAAAATTAGCAGATAAAATAGTTACATTTTTAGAAAGTCTATAGGGACGTAGGGTCAGGTTCCTTGTCCCGTTGTCGCGGAATCCGGGACGATGAACCTGACCCTCTTTCCCTTTAAAGGAGAGTTGTATTATATGATTACACTAAAAAACATATATCAAGCATCTGAACAAATTTCAGATACGATTAATGAAACACCAATCCTTACCTCCACAGCGCTTTCTTCCATTTGCGGGAACAACATGTTCTTAAAAAGTGAACATTTGCAGAAAACGGGTTCCTTTAAAATAAGAGGCGCAACGAATAAAGTAAAACAAGCCGTTCAAGATGGGTCGACATACGTGACCGCAGCTTCATCTGGAAATCATGGACAGGCAGTTGCTTATATTGCCAATGTCCTTGGAGTTCCTGCGACGATTGTTGTGCCTGAGGATGCAACGGCTAGTAAATTGAATGCTATCAGAGACTATAATGGGGAAATCGAAGAATGTGGTACGACTTCAGCTGAAAGACTGCCTCGTGCAAAGGAGTTAGCAACTAAAAAGAATGGCGTGTTTATTCCCCCATATGACGACCCATATATCATGGCAGGACAAGGTACAGTTGGGCTGGAGATACTGAAGCAGTTAGAAGATGTCGATGTGGTAGTTGTTCCCGTTGGTGGCGGTGGTCTAATCTCCGGAATATTGACAGCAATCAAGGAGTCAAAACCACATGTGAAAGTTATTGGAGTCGAACCGGAAACTGCCAACGATACACACCTTTCATTAGAAAAAGGTATGATTACCTCAATTCCTGGAACAAGAACAATTGCCGACGGTTTACGAACGAGTCAGCCTGGTGATCTGACATTTCCTGTTCTGCAAAAATATTTGGACGACCTGGTATTAGTCAGTGAAACAGAAATCCAGCAGGCACTATTTTTTATTCTCGAACGAATGAAACAGGTCATTGAACCATCCAGTGCTGTCGCAATAGCTGCAGCAATGTTTGAGAAATTGGGTGTACAAGAAAAAAACATAGCATGTGTTGTTTCCGGCGGTAATGTGGATGTACGTAAGTTAGGAGAACTCGGGACGTAGGGTCAGGCTCCTTGTCCCGGTGCTGTGATACCGGGACGATGAACCTGTCCCTTTTGTCCCTCTCACTCAGGAACAGAAGTGACATTCCACGGCACCAATGATATGATATAATTATGTGAAAATTACGTCATTCTATTGGGTTGAGAGGTGCTTGTAAATGTCTGATGAGTCAGTTTGGATTTTGTCAAAAAGCAAGTCTAGTATAGTCGTATTTATTATTCTAGTTTTTCTTTTAGTAGACATTATCTTTAATTTGCAAATCATTTACAAAATGGATTACATATGGTCTCCAGATATATCAGGAATAATTTTTGTTGGAATATATATTTTAGTTTTATACGGTCTAATCGGTTCATTCATCTCAAGGGTATATTTATACGATGATTATATTAAAACCAAATCACCAATTAAAGAAAGAATTATCTATTACAAAGACGTTGATAAGTTGAACTTAGAAGGGGATAGAGGCGCTTATTATTCATTATATAACCATCAGGGTAAACTAAAGATGAAGATAGGTGTTGGATTTTTAAAGAAAAAGGGGGATATGAAGAAATTTATATCCTATCTTACTGAAAAAAATCCTTCAATTAAACTTGATAAATCATGTGAAAGAAGATTGTAAAGGGACGGAGGGTCAGGTTCACTGTCCCTTTTGCCCCCATCGTTCCGCTAGGCACCACCCAATTAGTTATGAACAAGAAATAGCATCTGTTTTAACTATAATCGATCCTCGCGTTATAAAAGTGGCATCCGGAAAATATTTTTATCCAGATGCCACTTTTTCAGCTTGAGAAACGATAGTACTTATAAGAAAGGTATTTTCTGCTTTAGCAGAAAATGAACGATAGATCCTAGAATGTCTTGTTGCACAAGTTAGATGAGTTAGTTGACTTGTGGCACGTCCAAAACCAAGAGAAGACAGCCAGTGAAATGCCCACGCTATCATAACAATCCTTATCAAAAAATATACATTTAGTTGAGGAGGGATTGTTGTGAGTGAAATAAAATGCCTAGTATGTGGCGGAGAGCATTTCCGTAAAGGAAATTATACTATTGATGTTAATGTTGATATTTATTCAACAGCTTATAATGATGTAAGGACGATAGCGAACAGTTTCGAGTACCCAGTTGATATCGATGTCGATGTAAATACTGAATTAGACCATCAAACAGATGCGAGGGCAGATATTAATCTAATGCTAGTACCAGAAGAAAAGAAATCCTTTATTGATCGACATTCTGATGTTTATAAATATGCTTGTGAGGATTGCGGCTATATTATGACATTTACAAAAGTAAAAAATGTTAAAAGTAAAAAAGAAGTAAATGAACAAAAACAGAGAGAGAATAATTATGATTGGACTGATTTTGGTAATTAGGGGAGCTGTTGACTGAAAATGGTGGATTGTACTGATCATTTTTCACGAGGAGTTTTGAGGACTTGTTGCCGGGAAGGAACCTGTCCCCTTTTATCCCAGAATAAAAATGACTCCAGCCATATGCCGGAGTCATTCATATCAAATAGGCTCGCGCTCTCAAAGACCAATTTATCCTGAAATATAAAGAAGAGAAGGGATACAAGAAGGCGGTTGCTATCCTGGATGAAAGCTTTGATGATACCACGCAGTATTATGCTGAACCTAAAAACGATCTTGTAAGTCTCAGCACCAGCAATATGCTAGAAGAATAGATCTCGAGGTGCGGTACTGATGGACTATGGAGATATATTGGATCTTGGCAATCGAACATTTATAAAAAAGAAGAAGTGATGAGAGATGTAGACGATCGCAAATTTTTGATAGGATGAGCCATGGCTCATCCTATCAAAAATCAATAAACCCTTTATTGTATTTGAAAATATTGTATCTAGTATTACACAATATTCTGAACCTGATTCTTTCAAAACTCACTTAATAGCCAGTGGCGTTTGATATCTAACATATCTCTCACCCTTTTTTTCACAAATCAATTTAACTCCTATATTTTTTCATAACCAGATTTACTTTATCAATTCTTCCCATATACGTACTTATCGCTCGACTTTGCACGCTTCAATAAAACTTTGATAGATCCTTAACGATGTTACATCACCTGATTTCACTTTAGCCTCAGGATGCCACTGTAATCCAAGTACAAACGAATGCTGTTTACTTTCAATTGCCTCAATAATTCCATCGCTTGCTGTTCCACTAACTTGAAAAGTGCTTGGTATTTTACGATTTGCCTGATGATGCCAACTGTTTATACGAAAATGATCCATACCCGTCAACCTACTGAGCAAGGAATTTTTGGACACATAAACAAAATGGGAACCATGATCCATTGGAGCTTTTTGAGTATGCTGCAATAAATCACCGTTGATTTGTGAATAAATATCCTGATACATATCGCCACCAGCTGCAATGTTCAGTGTTTGGCATCCACGACAAACCCCTAATATCGGTTTCCCCATTTTAAGTAACTTTTTCATAACAGAAATTTCAAACTGGTCACGTGCAGGAATAATAGTCCCAAGTTGAGGATGAGGTTCTTCTCCGAAGAGAGTTGGGTCTATATCATATCCTCCTGTTGCATATAAACCGTCAATTTTATTGGCAACTTGTTCCACATCACATTCATCAGAAAGGTATGGTAACATAACTGGCATTCCCCCTGCCTGTATGATGGCTTCCACATTATCATTTGTAGCTGTATAATGTGATTTATCAATCTCCATTGATAATGTCATTCCGATTATCGGTTTCACTGTTCAGATCACCCACTTTCTACTCACAATTTTATCAAGTTAGCTTCCCTGACTAGAAAGTTGCGGTAGTGAGGCAAACAGTTTCTTTGTATAGTCTTGTTTGGGGTTCTTGAAAATCATTTCAGTTTCACCTTCTTCTATTAGCTTTCCTTGATACAATACACCAATTTTGTCACTCATGTAGCGGATTACAGACATATCGTGTGAGATAAAGAGATATGTTAAGTCCAGTTCTTCCTGTAAGTATTTAAGTAAATTTAATATTTGAGCTTGAACTGATACGTCTAATGCAGATGTGGGTTCATCTAAAATAATGAATTCCGGATTCGTAATAATCGCTCGTGCAATCGCAATTCTCTGACGCTGACCACCCGAAAATTCATGCGGATACCGATCAAGATGCTCCTCATGTAAGCCAACTCGTTGCATTATTTCAGCCATGTTTATATTCGTCATCTTTTGTTTTTGCTCTTTACGAGAAAATGCTTTAAATGGTTCTGTCACAATATCACGAATACGAAAACGAGAATCTAATGACGATTGCGGATCTTGAAATACAATCTGCATTTGCCCAGGATAAGGACGAATAAATTTTTTGCCTTTCCAAAGATTTTTACCGTGTAATCTAATGTTCCCACTCGTCGGGTCAAGAAGGCCGATTATCATGTTCCCAATTGTGCTTTTTCCAGACCCAGATTCACCTACCAGGCCATATGATTCACCTTTCTCAATCTGAAATGACACATCATTTACAGCATGAAGATCTTCAAATGTTTTAATAAGCTTATTCACGTATAGCAATACTTTCTGCCTCCCAACAAGCAACATTATGTTTAGCATTTACTTCAATCGTTGGTGGTTCTTCTAAACATTTACTAGAACGGATATTGCATCTATCATAAAATACACACCCCTGAGGACGTTTTCCAGGGTTAAATGAATCCCCCTGCAATACTTTCAATGGATGATTCTTCGACTTCCCTTCAGGAATGGAATCGATTAGTCCTTTAGTGTATGGGTGCTGCGGGTGATATAGGACTTCAGATGTTGTACCATTTTCCACGACCTTGCCTCCATACATAACGTATATACGGTCACATGTATTTGCAACAACTCCAAGGTCATGCGTAATAAGCATGATGCTAGTTTGATGATTATCTGAGAGTTTCTTCATCAATTTTAAGATTTCTGCCTGAACAGTTACATCCAAAGCTGTTGTCGGTTCATCTGCAATGAGTAATTCTGGTGGTGAAGACATTGCTAATGCAATAACAACTCTTTGGCACATCCCCCCACTTAGTTGAAATGAATATTTATGAAAAACTTCCTGTGGATTATTGATTTGAACATCTTCCAATGCTTTGATAGCTAATTGTTTTCCTGTCTGTTTATCAACGTTTCGGTGTTTTCTAATGACGTTTGAAATTTGCTTCCCTATTTTCATTGTAGGATTAAGCGCCGACATTGGCTCCTGAAAAACAATACCTATTTCCTTTCCCCTTAACAATTGCAGTTTATTTGGTGGTAAGGTAAGTAAGTCATTACCTTTATAATTAATATGACCCTTATTAATCTGAGCATTGTTATCCAGTAATCCTAGAATTGAGAGTGCAGTCACCGATTTACCGGAACCTGATTCACCAACTATGCCTATCACCTCACCACTATCAATATCTATAGATACATCCTCTAGAACATCTGTCTTTCCATACATACTTAAAAAAGAAACTGCTAAATCTTCTATTTGAAGGAGCATTTCCCTCCCTCCTATCTTATTGATTTTGGATCTAAGACATCACGTAAGCCATCACCCAATAAGTTAAAACTTACTGTCGCCAAAAATATCGCAATACCAGGAAATGTTGCGTACCACCATTGTTCCATAAAAAATTCCCACCCTGTGTGAACCATTGTTCCCCACTCGGGTATAGGCGGCTGTGCACCTAATCCAAGGAAACCGAGTGTAGCAATTAACATGATAGCATCACCCAGGTCTATAGACACTTGAATAATTACTGGTGTGATCACATTCGGAATTATGTGCCTGAAAATAATCCAAATGTCTGACAGTCCAAATGTTTTTGAAGCTTTTACAAATAATTGTTCTCTTACAACAAGTGCCTCACTCCTTGCCAATCGTACAAAGGCTGGAATTTTCACAATTGCTATCGCAAGCATCGCATTAATAAGACTTGGTCCAAGGGCTGCAGTTAACGCCATCGCCAATACGAGTGTAGGAAATGCTAGAATAACATCCATAATTCTCATGATAATTTGTCCGAATTTCCCACCCATATAGCCAGCAAATGCACCGATAATTGTTCCAATTAACCCGGCAATTACGACAACAGTAATCCCCATCCCCAAGGATAAACGAGCCCCATAAATAATCCTGGTTAATACATCCCTACCCACTTCATCTGTTCCAAACCAATGAGACATACTGGGTGGTGCCAATCTATTTTCCATGTTTATCACTTCAGGTTCATACGGTGTTAATAATGGCGCAGCAACTGCAATGATAATAAAAAGTAATAGAACAATCCCTCCAATTAACGTAAGTGGATTCTTGCGGAAGCGATACCAATTCAACCTTAATTGGGAAGGTCTGTTTATTAATTCAGTATGTGTAGCGCGAACGTCTAGCTCCATTTTTATTATCCCCCCTATTCTCTAATTTGTGGATCGAGAAAGATATATAATAAATCAACTATTAAATTAATCAACACATACCCAATTGCTATCACTATTGTAAAGCCCATAATGGCCGGGAAATCCAGACTCCCAATTGAATCAACAACGTACTTACCCATTCCAGGCCAATTAAATACAATTTCTGTGACAACAGCTCCGCCTAATAAAGAACCAAATGAAACCCCGATTACCGTAATAGTAGGTATAAGGGAGTTTCTTAAAGCATATCGAACGTTTACAGTCCATTTAGATAAACCGTTAGCATTTGCGGTTCTAATATATTCTTTATTTAAAACATCAATCATTGATGACCTTACTTGACGTGTAACGGTAGACAAGAGAACATAAGACAAAATGAGGGCAGGCAGAAAAATATGAGATACTGCGTTCCTGAATGTTTCCAGATTACCTACCATTAAACTATCAACAGTATAGAATCCAGTAACAGTCGGAGGACGAGCCATAGTCAAATCAAGCCTTCCAGAAGATGGCAGCCAATCCAATTGTCCATAGAAAATGATAATGACAATTAATCCACTTAAGAATATTGGGGTAGACACACCTGATATCGAAAAAATACGTCCTATATAGTCAATCATCGTATTATTGTATATGCCAGTAAAAACACCAATTATCATCCCAAAAAAAATGGCAATCATAAATGCGATTATGATTAATTCCAGGGTTGCGGGCAGATATGACAGTATATCTTCCAGAACTGGCTGTTGCGTACGAATGGATGTCCCTAAATCTCCTGTGAAAAGACCTTTCACATAATTGAAATATTGTATAATTAATGGATCATTCAGTCCCAGCTGTTCTCTTATACTCTGGTAAGTTTCCTGAGAAGCGCGTTGACCAACAATCATCCGGGCTGGATCGCCCGGAATCACATTAGAAATGAGAAAGGTTATTAAACTAACACCAAATACGACAAATACAAGCATGATCATTCTGTCCTTTATAACTTTTAACATATACTGTCATCACCTTCTTAGGCAGGATTATTTTGACATATCAGCAAGATTGTAAATGCCTTCAAGCATTGGGTTAAAAACGTATCCTTGTACATCTTCTCTCATTGGGATCATAGAATCCTTTTGCGCCAGGTAAACATATGCAGCATCCTCGACAATGATTTCCTGAGCCTCTTTATAAAGAGCAATCCGCTCCTCTTGATCACTAATGCTTGCTGCCTCTCTAATTAATTTATCTACTTCAGGATTCTCATAAAAAGAACGATTGCCGGCAAGTCCCCAGTTATCCGAGTCAAACCAATAATTCATGAACATGTAGGGATCAGCATAGTCAGGACTCCAAACACCTAAACTAAGGTCAAATTCTCCAACATCAAGCTGTTCACGCATGGTAGCATAAGCTACTTTGGTAAGCTCCACGTTTATCCCTATCTCGCCAAGATTATTCTGTAATAGTAATGCAAGTTCTTCCCACTGAGAATTATTATCTGAGTAAAGCAGGTCGAGAGTAACATCATCACTTACTCCAGACTCCTCCAGAAGTTCTTTAGCTTTGTTCAAATCACGGCTGTACATGAAGGCATCAGGGTTATGTCCCCAAAGACCCTCAGGTACTGGACCTCTAAACTGTGTACCGTAGCCAGCCATTATCTCATCAATGAAAGATTGATAGTCTACGGCATAACTTATTGCTTGTCGAAACATTTTATTTTTCAAGACTTCGTTACCCTTTCCGATATTCATGTATACATATTCCACGGCTAATGAAGGGGACTGTAACACTTTAACACCATCTACTGACTCAACTTCAGAAAATTGATCAACTGGCAATCCTTCTAAAATATCAATCTCACCTTTTTCTAATCTCATTCGCGCACCCGATGTATCCGATGAAATCTGGAAGTATACTGTCTTTAATTCTGGATCCAGTGGATGGTTAGGATTTAGAGCGAGTTTATAATATTGGCTCTTTTGATATTCCTCCAACATATATGGACCGCTTCCCATTGTATTTGAAGCCAGATAGTTTTGCCCGTAATCTGCGTCTTCTTCATGATCCATTACTTTTGGGTTTATAATGGAACCATAGTTTGCTGCAAGCGTCGATATAAACGGCGGGAACTCATTTTCTAACTGAAATTCCACTGTATAGGGGTCAACAACGCGCGTTTCATTTATAATGTTGTATAAACTAGATGGACCTTTTTCAATAGCTAACGTTCTATCAAATGAAAACTTTACAGCTTCGGCATCTACTTCCGAACCATCAGCAAATTTATGTCCTTCCTCTAAGAAAAAAGTGTAGGTTTTTCCGTCATCAGATATTTCCCAATCTTTAGCCAAACTTGGTTTGACGGTTGTCTTTTCGCCATCATATTGCACAAGTCGTTCATATGCATTATAGGTGATTTTCCATGCTGAATTATCCATGGAGACACCCGGGTCAAGTGTACCAGCATCTTCTACAATTGAGACATTTAATGTATTTGAATCTGAAGATTTACCGTCATCCTCAGTGCCTGCAGTAGAATTACATGCTACTAAAACAAACAACAACGACATTATCATAATTAGTAAACGTTTATTCATAAATATTTCCCCCTAACTTTTTAGAAAAATGAATTTTACACAAAAATTGATAGAAATTAGTAAAAGCTACTTGTTCTACTTCTTCAGTGGAAAAACCTCTCTTTACCATTTCATTTAAAAGATCAGGTATTTTAGTAGCATTCTCTAGACCTTCCGTCGTCATATTAGGCGTAGCGCCAGCTAATTTATAGGGCTCAAGATAGTCTACAAAGTCAAATCCAAATCCTACATGTTCAATGCCTACCAAATCTGCTATGTAGCTGATATGATCAATAACTTTGGATAAAGTAGGATCCTCTTTGTGAACAAAAGCACTACACGCATTTACACCAATAAGCCCTCCAGTAGCGGCAATCGCTTCGATTTGTTGGTCTGTTAAATTTCTTTCAGAATCACAAATCTTTCTTACATTGCTGTGAGAAGCTAAAATAGGCATATTGCTAGCATTAATAACTCCCCAGAATGTTTCTTCATCTAAATGGGAAACGTCAATTATCCAATTATTTTTTTCATGTTGCTTTATTGTGTATTTTCCAAGTGTGGTAAGTCCTGTGTGGTTATTATTTCCGGAAGCTGATGCTAAGAAGTTGGAGTCGTACCAAGCAAGAATTGAATGCCTGATTGATTTTTGATTTAACTCATGAAATGCTTCATCAATCATATTTTCATCAATGTTTCCACCCCATTCTTCTAAGAATGCAAGGCCTTCGATTCCTAGAAAAACGAAAAACTGATCATCGCGGACTGTTTCAAGTAATCTTTTTGGTGAAGTAATAATTTTAATCCTTTCAGATTCCTTTATATCATCTAAAGCAAATCTTACAAGTTCTTGAAATCTAGCTTTCTTATTGTCTTTAAACAAAGGCTCAACCCAAAAAGCACCAATAATACCAGATACACCAGCCTTTTTTAAATAGGGCAAGTGCCGTCTTTCCAATACGTTTCTCTCTCCTTTTTCCCTTCGAAATGCGATATCGGTAAAAATATCGGAATGAAGATCGATTACATTCACTATTTCACCCCCTTAATTAAATTATTAATTTTTTTATTTATATTTAATAAATATTAACACAACTAAAACTAGCCTTCAATATATTTTTTGAATAATATAACGAATCAAAATAATTTAACAATTAAGTATTCAAGGAGGTTATTTGCACTATTAAAATTAATAAAATCGCTAACACACCTTAATCACCTCCCAAGTGCAAATTATTCACTTGAGGCGCTTCTCGTTTCTATCATCTCTATCATTATGCCGGTACAGTGAGGTCAATGTAATTTGACTTCCCCACCTTTACTGGTCCACACTAAATTCACTGATAATATACTAGGGGACTTTATCAGCTCCTTTACTACCTATGCACCGAATTATGACTATCTCTATTTCCTCATTTTCCCAAATGGTCCCTTTTAAAATAGGTTTCTACGAAAAAGAGTACAGATTCTCCAAAATCTGCACTCTTTTCAATAATTGGTAAAAAGGGCATTTGAAAAAGGCTTTTTTAGAGGATAGTACCCCTGCTATCCTCTTTAATTTAACCGCTATCCCGGTGAATTTAGCTTGTATTTCCATACTTCTTAGACCGTACCCCCTTGGCACGAACAAACCCGTAAAATTGCTTCATTTCCCCATTCTAAATTTCGTCAATAGGCTTGGATGAGGTAAGCTATCTTCTGGATTAATGCCTAGGAAATACATATAGGTAAGATTTAATGAAGCATCCTCAACAACTCATTCGTCTGACAAATTATAACAATTTAATCATAAGTTCAGGCTCTTTTGCCGGTCTCCCGTAATACTTGCAGTAAAAGTCTTCAAGAAGTTCATTAATAAAACTAAAATCAACTTCATCTCTTATTAACTTAAGCATGTGATTTTCGGGAATTTTATTGTATAATACTGAGTAGATGCTTAATTGTGCATCATCATTATTGAGCATAGAAAAAACCTCCGTTGTGTGTTTGGTAGTAGTTTTTGGTTAACTCTATTATGCCAAATACCGGAGGTTTTTTCTGTGTTTATATCAATTTTATTCCTTATTTTCCAATTTTCAGGATGTGTTTTTCAGTGGTCTCAACCTGTCCCCGATTGTCCCCTTAACCAATTTGTTCAGAACTTTCTTCTTCTGTGTCATCTTCAATCGTTTCAATTCCAATGCCTGTATAGCCTAGAAGTATAGCAAACATAAATCCTACGTAACATAGAATCGCCCATGGTGCATAACTTAGAGTTGGCACGCCAAGGGTTCCAGCCATAAACACACCGGCAGATGACCATGGTATAAGTGGTACGACAACAGTACCAGAGTCTTCTAAGGTTCGAGACAGGTTTTTCGCATGTAGCCTTTTATTTTTAAACGTATCCTTGTATATTTCACCTGGAACAATAATTGATAAATAAGAGTTACCTGTTACTAAAGCCATTGTTATACATGAAAGAACCGTTGACAGGATAAGGTCCCCGGTAGTCTTAACAATTTTTAGTAGCGCATTAATTATAACTTCTAAAATCCCTGCTTTTGTGATGATTCCTGCAAATATAAACGCACTAAATGCAATCAAAATTACACCTGTCATCGATTGCATGCCACCTTGATTAACCAGCCTGGTTACTTCAGGGATTACACCATCAGGGTTAAAACCTGCATTATTAACCATGGACACATTGAAGCCAGTAACTGTGGAAGCAAATATATCTACTGGTGAAATCCCCTGAATAAACTTGGCTAAAAAACCTGCAACTACAGACGAGAAAATAATTGTCGGAAGTGTTGGTTTTTTTCTGATTGAACCATAAAGGACTATAATTGGCGGCAGTAACAATAATAGACTCCAGTCAAACATTTCCGTTAATGTTTGTAACATAACTCCCATTTCTTCAGGAGTTGATACAGAATCAGCTGAAAGATTAAAACCAACAATTGTATATACAATGACACTAATTACGGCTGCAGGTACAGTTGTATAAAGCATATGTTTAATGTGTTCATATAATTCGCTCCCTGCAGCGATAGGAGCTAAGTTCGTTGTATCAGATAATGGTGAAAGTTTGTCACCAAAGTAAGCTCCCGCAACTATTGCACCTGCTGTAGCGGGTAAGGATGCACCTAATCCTGTCGCAATACCGATTAAAGCCACCCCAACTGTCCCAGCGGAACCCCAAGATGTTCCCGTTACAATCGAGATTACAGCCGATACTACAAATGCTATAAGCACAATAAATGCTGGATTAATGATTTCCAAACCATAATAAATCATCATAGGGATCGTACCTGATACCATCCAGGTTCCGATTAAAACACCAATCGATATAAGAATTAATATGGCAGGCATTGCAGCATCAATTTTTTCACGTATGCCAACCATCATTTCATCCCAATTAACGCCTACACGAAGAGCGATAAATCCCGCAAAAATAGACGATAGAATAAGTAACGGCTCAGGACTAAACCCATAAACCCCGTAACCAATTGCAAGAAGTAAAAGCATAACAACAATAGGTAAAAAAGCTTCAAGTAAAGTTGGTTGTCTTTTCATAGTTTTCCTCCTTAATTATATTAATTCCTATCTTCAAAAGTCCCTTTAACAATGACATTCTTGTCCTTAATCATGTGCCCGCCTTTCGCAAATACATGTTTAATATCCAAAGTTTCTTTTTCTAAAATTAAAATATCAGCATCAAACTTTTCAATTAATAATCCTTTATCACGCAATCGGAGTGCACTCGCAGTATTACGTGTAACTAAAGACACAATCTCTGAAACCGGTAATCTTTTTTCTTTGATAGCAGAAACAACCTGGTTGAATAAAGTTTGCGGACTAGCAACACCGTAGCCTACTAACTGTCCTTCATTATTAAATTTAGGCAAACTACCATTTCCGTCCGATGAAATTGTTAGCTGTTCCATGTTTCCGCCATTTTCTTTAAAGTATCTAATCCATTCTCCAGTTTCATGATCAGCAGTAATATCAACAAAAGCACCTTTATTTGATAAGGCTATTGCGTCATCCAACAGCTCCCTACTTCTTGTGATATGCGTAGCGTAAATGTTAGATGGCGGAATCTCATAATCTTCCAGAATACGATGCAAAAATGATAAACGTTCTTGTCCAACCCCGACATGGAAATGTGTGACACCAGCCTTGTTACTCAGCAGGCCACCTATCCTTGCTTCAGCGGTCAGTTTGGCTATTTCATGAGGAGAAGGCTGTGCCGACCTGGAATCTGAAATAGCTATTTCACCCGCTCCAATCACTTTATCAATCAAAATTACGTCATCTTTTACTGACGATGTAATAGTGGGAGTTGGGACATGATAATTCCCCGTATAGATATAAGTCGTAATCCCTTCTTCTTCCAGTCCCCTTGCCTTTGCCAAAAGTGAGGTCATGTGACGAGTTGTTCCATCTGTCCCAATACAACCTACAACTGTAGTAATTCCTGATTTCGTAATTTCACTAAGTTGTATTTCAGGAGTTCTTGTCGCAAAACCTCCTTCGCCACCTCCACCCATTAAATGGACATGAGGGTCAATTAATCCAGGTAAAACAACCGATCCGGCAGCATCGATAACTTGAACATCTAAACCAAGATCCAGTAATTTCTCTTCATTTATTTCACCAATATTAATTATCTTTTCTCCAACAATTAGAATTGACTGTATTCCAATGTAATCTGGTGTATAAAGTTCTCCATTTTTAATAAGCGTAATCATAGTATGTCTCCCTCACTTGGTGTTTTTTTACTATTCTAAAAATTATTTGTATAACTATCCCCCTTCCAAAAAATCTTTCTACTACTCAATAGCAAATTTCGTGCCAATTCAATTAAACCTGTCATTTAGTTATTAGAAAACTTGGCATTCGCCAAGCCTTTGGGCGAATTGCCTTAGTTTCACTTATGCAGTAAGAAAGTAGTTATACTTTCTTATCTGCCAAGAATTTTTGCACATAATTTTATAGGTTGTCTTTTAGGTTGTTTTCTAACCTAAAAAAGCTGTAATTCCTTTAAGGAATTACAGCTTCCACCTAAATTCGTTCTAGAACCTTGATTCCTAGCTCGGTAATTTTTGTTCCTTGTTTCTTTGTACCCGAAGAAACACATCCACATTTTCTTAAAGCATCTATTTTAACACGGAGCTTCCCCTCTGAAATCGGGACATCTAAAATGGAAATTATCGTTCGCCTGCCAATTCCTGAATTTTGATTTTTATACATTAACAGACTGTACAATATTTTTTTAAAGAGGATTAAATCTCCCTGTTCCTCCAGGTAATTTATAGCATAATTAATTTTAGTATCGTCGGAAGCTTTTGGTTTCATGCTTAATGGGAGATGCTCTACCCCAGCAAGTACACCATCTGCCACGACAGTTAGATAATTTATTAAGCCTTCCAATTCACGAATATTACCAGGCCAATTATAATTAGTTATCGTTTCTATCATTTCTGTTGTTAAACTTATCTTTATATTTCTTTCATTAAAAAAATGGTTAATCAGTATTTCAATATCCTGCTGCCGTTCCCTTAAAGGAGGAATGTTTAATGGAAGTTGATTCAGACGATAGAACAAATCCTCCCTAAATTCACCCTGGGTTATCATTTGATGAACATCTTTATTTGTCGCAGCAATAATTCTTACATTAATTGGTATTACTTTACTTCCACCTACACGCATTACTTCTCTTTCCTGAATGACACGCAGTATAGCCGCCTGTATATTGGGAGGTGCATCACCAATTTCATCTAAAAAAATAGTTCCATTTTGCGCCAATTCAAACAAACCGGCTTTCCCACCCCGTCTTGCCCCAGTAAAGGCTCCTTCTTCATACCCGAACAGTTCACTCTCAGCCAGGGATTGTGTAATCCCTGCAAAGTTGACTGCAACAAAAGGACCTTTCTTCCTGGAAGAATAATCATGTATCGCCTGGGCAAATACCTCTTTACCTGTCCCACTTTCTCCTGAAATAAGGATAGTATATTCACTTCTCGCAATTTTTTTGGAAAGATTCTTTGTTTGTTCAATTACATCACTTGTACCTACAATATCGTCAAATGAATATTTTGTAGTCAAACCTGATTCAGTCTTTTTCTTTCTAATTTCCTGTTCCATACGCTGTACATGTGATACATCTTGAAACGTAATAACTGCACCAGAAAATTCTCCATCTAAAAAGTTAGGAGTCTTTGTTATAAGAATATGTAGTCCTTGCACCTGGATAATCTCTCTTGGAATTTCCCTTCTTTTTTCCATAACATCCTTAATGTTTAGATCCCTAATTACTTCTGAATAATGCTGACCAATAACTTCCTTGCCTTTTAGTCCTAGAATGTTGCTGGCATCTTCATTAAAAACAGTAATAGTTCCATTAGCGTTAACCCAAATAATACCTTCATGAACGGCATCCAAAACGGTTTCTAAATGGGCATTTAAAAATTTCTCATTCTGAATGGAAGAAGCTAATTCCCTCCCGATTCGGACAAAGTTTCGAAAATAATCCATCGTATAAAGATGTGGTTTATCAATTGATAACTCGAGGGTTCTAGCAATTTCAAAGATAGTTGATAAATCCAGATTCCGATCACCTAAATCAATAACCTTTTTCACCTTAGGGGGCACCAACTCTGTTAAACCATGGGTTATAGCTACATCAAAGCCCTCAATTTCCGGAAGCGGGTTCATATCAGGAGAGTACGCAGTTAAAGCTAATTGATCAAATCCAAGTCTTTTTAATAATTCAACAGAATCTTTTGCAATATGTGTTTCATTACTAACGAGAAGGCACTTGGTATCTGCCGGTATATCCAGTAACTGTTCTAGCTTATTAAAATCAATCGATCGATTTGCCGTTATCAGAGGGACATTCTTTATTCCAGTCCCAAGATATTCTGTATATATCTCATAAGAACCGGAAGAAAGCACCAAATCTACTTCATTCATATCGACTGGCGGAAAATGATTACTTGCCAATTGAATACCTTGGCCAAATATTTCCTTAAGCTTATTTTTAAATGCATGATAGACCCCAACCTCTTTTGTCAGGATGAAAATAACCGGTCTGTTCATTTTAATCGCTCCAATATACCAAAAAATATATGAATAATACTGAGCGTAATATTAACATAGAATGAGAAATAAATCCTCAACAATAGAATAGCTGTCAACCAAAGTATGTGCTTTGATTGACAGCTAATTTGTAACATAAACCCCTTTATTTCAATAAAAGAAGACCACCAAATATCGCTCTGCGTATAATCTTCCATTCCACAATCCCCTATCCTTTTATAGACCCTTGGGTCATTCCTTCCACTATGTACTTTTGCCCTACAGCGAATAGAATTAGCGTTGGGATAACGGAAATTACGGTTGCAGCCGACATAGCACCCCAGTCGATATCGAATTTGGTGATAAATGAATTCATGGCTACTGGAATAGTTTTTGCCTCTTCCTTGTCGATAAACATAATGGCCAAGAATAGTTCGTTCCAGCACTGTACGAATGCAAAGATAAATGTTGCTGCAATACCAGGGAGCATCACAGGAAAAATAACTTTAAATAATGCACCAATTCGACTGCACCCATCTATCATAGCTGCTTCTTCCAGGCTTGGTGGAATTCGCTCAAAAAAGCTTTTCATAATCACGGTACAAAATGGGATCATCATAACTGTGTAAATAAGAAATAATGATGGTAAACGATTTAACAGCTCTAGATTGGACATTAACAAATATAGCGGGGCAAGCGCTATGAATATCGGAATCATCTGCGTAATAAAGAATGCAAATATTACTTGATTCTTACCCATAAAACGGAATCTGGCCAGAACGTACCCGCCCAGCATTGCTATAACTAGCGAAAGTAAACCAGCTGTTGTTGCAACGATTAGACTGTTAAAAATATAAACACCAAAGTTGGAAATCTCAAAAATATTAACATAGTTTTCAAAAGTGATTGTTTCTGGCCAATATTTTAGCGGAAATGTAAACATATCTTCTCTTGGTTTAAGAGAAGTAATCAATATCCAATATAAAGGAAAAATCGAAAAAACAAGAAATCCTCCTAAAAATATTACCTTAGCAAGCAGTGGCCAATTAACAAGTTTTCTCATTTTAAAAATCACCTGCTTTATTAAACTTTGTTGCCATTAAGTAGAAGATAGAAAATACCATTAAAAGTAGAATTATTATTATCCCTATGGCAGCTGCCTGACCATAATCTTGTCCATAAATTATTTTCTCCAGCATAAAAGTAGAAAGGATATGCGTGGAACCAGCTGGTCCTCCGTTTGTCATAGCGTAAATCAAATCAGGGAAGTTCAAAATCCAAATCACACGAAGTAAGGCGGTCACTATAATAGTTGGCAGGATGAATGGTATGGTAATTTTTAATAACTCTTGCAATTTATTTGCTCCATCTATTTTTGCAGCTTCATATAACTCTTCTGGAACTGACTGTAAAGCTGCCAAAATCATAATTGCAAAGAAAGTAATGCCATACCATATATTCGCAATAATAACTGAAACCATTGCCCAATTTGGTTCAGATAAAAATGGTATTTGAGTATCTATTATATTCATCCTTATAAGCAGATCATTAATTACGCCACTTTGCCCGTTGTACATCCACCGCCAAATAATACCAATTAAAAACCCGGACATCGCCCAAGGGAAAAACACAAGTGCTTGATAGACTCCTCGACCTTTAAATCGTTTCTTAAGTAAAAGTGCCACAAAAAATCCAATCGATAATTGAAATATAAGAGAAAAGAATATCCAATAAAAACTATTAACGGAAGCGCGTACAAATCCTGGATTAGAGATTACTTCTTTAAAATTTTGTAATCCTATAAATTCAATATTCGTTAGGTCAAACAAGGAGTAACTTTGAAAAGCCATAACCGCTCCCTTAACTAGCGGATAATAGATAAATATGGATACAAGCAGAATCGCTGGCAGTAAACTTAAAAAAATATAGAGTCCATGTTTATGAATTTTAAATGCTGGCAAGATAGAAATTCCCTTTGGTTGAGGTTGTGGTTTCAAACAGTTCGCCTCCTTTTTTCAAAAAGGGTAGTAATAAAATATTACTACCCGCTTTTCTTTTATTGCTGTTCCTTTTGTTCGTTCCAGTAATCCGTCCACTTTTGTAACGTATCCTCAACTGTTACATCACCTAATAATAGAGACTGGATATCCTGTTCAGCGATACCTCTATACTCACCCCAGCCCTCGTAATCCACTGGCCGATCAGCAATTAAGTATTCATCTAATTTCGCATTCATCTCAATGTAAGAGCTAAAATAACCTTCTTTAAAAAATGGGTCGTCACCAGCACTTTTGTGAACAGGAATTAATGAGTTGTTCTTAGCAAAGTGCAAGTTTTGTTCTGGACTAGACAGGAATGAGATTAACTTCCATGCTTCTTCCTTATGTTCCGAAAAAGCACCTATTCCCCATCCTGCTGTTCCTGCCGTTTGCTGCGCTACTCCAGACGGAACCCCTTTAGGCAATGGTGCAGTATCCCATGTGCCTTCCTCCATATTCTCCTCTGCCGTTACAATAACTTCTGGGTCTTGAATGAGCATAGCTGTCATACCAGAAGTGAATCCTTGAACCATTTCTGGATAACTCCAGCTAATGGAATCCGGTGGCGAAGCATCTTCATAACTTTTCACAAACATTTCAAGTGCATCCTTTGCCTCGTCTGTTGCAAACATCGGTTCACCATCTTTGGTGAAGTAGCCATCATCCTGTACAATTTCATTCCCGACATAAGACCATGTCATAAATTCAACATAATCGGATGACCCTGCTCCTCCTCTGAAGCTATATCCATATCGGTTTTGCGAAGGATCGGTTAATTCCACAGCTGCATTATATAGATCCTCCCATGTTTCAGGAACTTCTAAACCAGCTTCTTCAAACCAATCTTTTCGATAGAATAAGGTTTTCTCATAGATACCATACGGAATAAAGTAGGGCGTTTCATTGACTGCAGTAGCTCCATGTTTGGCGATATCGTTTAATGAATCCCAATTTTCCCAGCTGCTTGTATAAGTAGCTAAGTCTTCTATAAAGCTATTATTGGAAAATTGTTTAACCGTCTGGTCCCGCACTTCCAATACATCGATATCTTCTTTGGCCATAAGCATTTGAGCTATTTTTTCATCAGCGCTTTGCAATGGTGGTGAAATCAATTCAACTTTTATATTCGGATTCTCTTCTTCAAAAGTAGCAATCATACTATTAAGTAATTCTGTTCGAGCAGGGCTTGTTAAACTCTCCACCATTCTCAATGTAACAGTCTCATCAGTACTATCTTCGGTATCGTCTGTTGTTGAACCTTCCGAACCTTCCGTTGAATCTTCCGTATTACTCTCATCACTGCACCCTGCGACAATAACAATAAACAACATCATCGAAAAAAACAGCAGCAACCCTTTTCTAAATCCATTCATCAGTAATTTTCCTCCCCTTTTTTTAACTCTAAAATTATATAAAAAGAACATTCCTTCTTATATCAATAAGGCTTGATCAAGATCATCCATTAAGTCTTCCTCATTTTCCAGTCCTGCTGAGATTCGAATTAGGCCAGGATCGATGTTGTTTTTCTTGAGGTATTCATCATTTCGACCATTATTTGGAGATAATACAAGACTTTCAAATCCTCCCCAAGAGACGCCGATTTTGAAATGTTCCAGTGCATTAATCGTTTTTTTAACATGTTCAAATGAATTAGAGTAAAGTTCAAAACTCAGTAAACCAGAATAACCTTGCAGCATTCGCTTTCCCAATTCAAAATCTGATGCTGTTTCAAGACCAGGGTGATTCACTTTTTTTACGGAAGGGTGTTTATCTAGAAAACTAGCTATTTTTAATCCAGTTTCCTGATGTGCTTTCATTCTAAGTGGAAGAGTCCTCAATCCACGCATTAGCAGCCAGGCTTCATATGGTGGCATAACGCCGCCAAGCAGCTGATATTCGTTATAAAAAATTCGCTCCATCACATCCTCACTTGTTATAAGTGCTCCTCCAACAAGATCACTATGACCACCAAGGTATTTGGAAGCGGAGTGTACTACTACATCTACTCCTAATTCAATTGGATTTTGAAATATTGGAGTGGCCCATGAATTATCAATAATCGTATGAAGTCCTTTTTGCTTTGCAAGAGCTGTTACTTCTGGGAGATTAATAATCTGAAAGGTCATGGTTGTGGGACTTTCCATATAAATCAATTTTGTAGTTGGTTTGGCATGTTTTTCAATAGTTTCTATTTTTTTTGAAGTTATATTTGTATGCGTTATGCCGAACTTTTCAAGATACTTAAAAAGCTTTGTAGTTGGACCATATATGTTACTAATGCTTATGACATGTTCTCCGGTTTTCACAAAAGATAAAATAGCTGCAGAAATAGCGGCCATCCCGGAAGAAAACAGCTTGCACTGTTCACCATTTTCAAGCGAAGCAATCTTTTGTTCAGCTATCTCAACAGTTGGATTCCTGCCACGCCAATATAAATAATGATTGTGTTCAGATTCCATAGCTTCATTAAATTCCTCAAACGTCTCGAATATAAAAAGTGAATTTTCATAAATAGGAGGAACAACAGCCCCGTGAAACTTCTTATAATCATCACCTACATGTGCAACGATGTGTTCTTTAGACAGTTTATTATGAACCACGATCTATTCACTCCTATCTGCACCATCGACTTTTCGAATATTTTCTTCTACCGAGTCAATAATTTTATTAAATTCAATTAATGCTCTCTCTTTATCCCGTTGCTTAATAGCTTCCAGCATCGTTTGGTGAAAAGGCAGTGAATCATCAAATATATCTTCAATTCCAAAAGGCTGGTTCCAAAACTTATTAAAGGTGTCATGAACAGACTCAACAATGCTTTCTAAAACAGGATTTTTGGAGGCTTTATATATAGCTTTATGGAAAGCCCAGTCTACTTTGGACGAATCTTTATGAAGGTCTTTCAATCTAACTTGTTCATTTAAATACATTTCCATTTCATTTATATCCACTTCATCAGCGCGGAACACAGCAAGTTCGACAGCCTTTCCTTCAAGCGCTCGACGAAGTTCACTAGTATGTAGTAAGAAGTTTTTTTCATTTTCAACTTCAATTTTTGCTTCTATTCTTAATACATCCCCATCTTTAACAAATATTCCTTTTCCATTAATAACTTCAACAATATTTAGCCCTTCAAGAAACCGTAATGCTTCCCTGACGGTAGACTTACTAACCTGAAATACTTCTGTAAGTTCCGCGACACTCGGCAGTTTATCACCAGTTTTATAGTTTTTTTGATTGATATATTTTTTCACTTCATCAACAATAATTTCATGCGAAGAAACCCGTTTAACACTTTTCATAAATTGCTCCTTTATTGGTTATTAGGTTTTACACCCAACCTATCCACCTATCAGTTAGGTAAATTATATTCTGGTTTCATGAAATTATTACAAAAAAAAGCGCCTTCACTTTAAGAAGGACGCTTACGCTTATTTTCTGTAATACTTACTATACGATTATGAAGGATCGGGAGGTAAATGGGTTATCGGGTTGTATTTACAAAGCAGGGACGGAGGGTCAGGTTCATCCTCCCGCTTCGTATGACCTAATCAAGAAATACATCATTTTTAACGTCAACCGAATACCATATGGAAAAAGTGTCATCAAAATACTGATGACACTTTTTCTAACGAACCATTATAATAACTCCTCATCCATCAAAAAGAGAAGAAGCAACTAATGAACTGCCTTCTAGAATATTATAATGTTGATGTCGATATTTAAATTCAACTGCTTATAAGAAAGAACATTAATGAATTAATCTAATGCTTATAACTGATAAGAAAATTCCTTTCTTGATCAACATACTATTTACAAGTTCGCTTTAGGAGATTGCTGCCATATTATGACAATTACAAAAGTAAAAAGTGTTAAAAAGAAAGGCATGAATAAATCAGAGAGAGTATAATTATGATTGGAAAGACTTTGGAATTAGGGGAGAATGTGACTGAAATATATGGATTGTTTCTTTCATGCGGGGTTTCTGAAGACTTAGTACTGGGACAAAAAGCCGTCCCAACGTTCCCATTTAGACGATTGATTTAAAAATGCACCTCCCAAGCTAGGAGATGCACCCTTTTTTAATAGCATGTTTCTCTTCATTACTTCATACCAGTTAAAACAATACCTTTAATTATATGACGCTGCAGTAGGATAAAAACCAGAATTAATGGAATAACAGAAATAGTAGCTCCAGTCATTATCAAATGCCATTGGGATTCAGCCTCCCCAGATGAAAAGTACGATAACCCTACAGGCAAGGTTCGAAGACTTGAGGATTCTGTTACAATCAATGGCCATAGAAACGCGTTCCAGTTACTAAGAAAAGAAAAAATACCTAAAGCAGATATTGCTGGCCACACTTGCGGAACAGCTATCTTAAAGAAAATTGAAAACTCATTCATGCCGTCAATTCGTGCAGCGTTCAATAGATCTTCTGGAATCTGTTCCATAAATTGTTTCATCAAAAATACTCCGAAACCAGTCATTAGACCCGGAAACAGTATCCCCCAATAAGTATTGGTCCAGCCTAGTTCCGAACTCATCATGTACCATGGAATAATTAGCATTTCTACTGGTACCATCAAAGTACTAAGTATCACTATAAATAAAAATTTCCTTCCAAAAAAAGTAAACTTTGCTATGATATAGCCAACAAGTGTATCGAAAAATATAACACTCACTGTCGTAATAACTGCGATAATAACACTATTTAAAAACCACCTGATAAACATACTTTCTTGTAAAACCTCAATATAATTAGCTAAAGTTGCACTTTCTGGAATAATATTCAGATTAAATATATCCATTGGTGCTTTTAAAGAAGTAGATAACATCCAGATAAATGGAAAAAGCATAACAACTGCGCCTATTATTAGGGCTATATAAGGTAATAACTTTCCTGGTTTCATCCTCACACCTCCTATATATTAATAATCAAATTTCTTGGTTAGTACTTTCATTTGGAAAATAGTCAAGCCCAAAATAAATAGGAACAATATTACAGTTGCTGCAGAAGCCATTCCCATATCATATTGTTGGAACGCCTGTTGATAGATATAAACAACAACTGAAATTGTAGAATCTAGCGGTCCACCACTACCATCTGAACTCATATTAATTACCTGGGTGAAGGAAACCTGGATAAACGTAATCATTCCAATAATGGCTGAAAATACGATAGTTGGGTTAAGTAGTGGAACTGTAACATTCCAAAATTTTTGCCATGGGCTAGCTCCATCAATATCAGCTGCTTCATATAACATTTGTGGAATGTTTCCCAATCCAGCTAAAAATAAAACCATTTGGAATCCGATTGATTGCCAAATCATAGCTGCTGCTATAACATAAAGTGCTTGATCTGGAGAACCTAAAAAAGGTTGTGGCGGTAAACCTATATTTATCAATACATCATTAATAAAACCGTTACCCATAAAAAGCCATTGAAAAACCCAACTTATGGCAACAATACTGGTCACATATGGAATAAAATAAATGACTCTAAATAAGCCCTTAAACCGATTGATCTTGTGCAGTAATAGCGCAACGGTTATACCGAATAGCAATTGACCTGCAACGCCTATTACAATATAAATAAAAGTATTTAAAAGGGATTTAAGGAAAACTTCATCCTGAAACAGCGCTACAAAATTATCAAGTCCTACAAAGGGGCGCTCCCCAGTTGCAAGGAGGTTCCACTCCCTAAAACCCATATTAAATGTAAATAAGGTTGGCATAACTCGTATGCCTAAATAGAAGATTAATGGGAGCAATAGACTGATAAATATAAAGAAATACTTTTGATATTTATGGGTCTTTCTGAGTTTATAAAAGAAAGGTGCTTTTTGTTTAACTTTTTCCTTTTTTTTATCATATTCTCTATCATAGTCTTGAGAAGATTTTAATTGTTCCATTATGTACCCCCTTATTGTGAAGAAAGGGGAAGGGAAATACCCTTCCCCCATCAAAACCTTCTATTTATCACTCCAATATTCATCATAAAGTTCCTGTGTAGAATCAACCATTTCATTGAATGCTTCCTCTGGATCTGCTTCTTCCAATAAAACTTTATTAGCGGCATCGATCACAATATCACGTTCCTTAGTTTCATCTATAAAGAAATGAGCATTTGCAAAAGGTAAAGATTCAATAAATGGACCATATATTTCGTGATTTACATATTTATCCTGCATCGCAACTGCTTCTTTAGCAGGAAGTTCTCCTGTAGCGTCCAACCACTTTTCCATTACACCCTCACTTGTTAAGAACTTAATAAATTTAGAGGCTGCTTCCAATTTTTCGCCCTCCACGTCTGAAGTAATACCATTAGTCCAGAAAGAAGCATTAGTGGATTTTTCATCCTTTGCAGGGAGTGGCGCAACTGCATAATTCAAATCGGGAGCATCACTCTGCAATGTTCCTATTCGAAACGACCCATCTATGTTCATAGCAGCTTTTTCTGACATAAAAGCTGTCACATCATCTGTATAAAAACCTTGCTCTGAGGTTCCAAGTTCTCCAGGGAAACTTAACCAATATTTAAATGCTTCAAGCCCTGCAGATCCTTCCCCCCAAACTACTTCTTTTCGATCGTCACTTAAAACTTTACCGCCAGCTTGATACGTCAAGCCATCTCTTAGCCAATGATGCCCCTGTTGTGAAGGTTCCCAAGCTAATCCAGACTGCTCAATTCGCCCGTTGTCTTCCGCTTTCGTTAATTTAACAGCATAATCCTGTAGTTCATCCCATGTTTCGGGTGGAGCATTGGGATCAAGACCAGCTTCTTCAAAAAGATCTTTATTATAGAATAATGCTAGTGTTCGAACTGCTGTTGGTATTGTCCAGTATTCACCATCCAGTTTTGTGGCTTCCACTAATGGGAAAAACTCATTTTCAATTTCTTCATGTGAAAAAGTATCTTGAGGCAGCGGCTGTAAATAACCAGAATCTACATAAGACGGAACCCATCCATAAAATAAATTAATTACATCTGGCCCATTTCCTGCTGGCACTTGGGCAGCTACCTGTTCATTATACTGATCATAAGGAAAAGTTGTTTGCTCAACAGTAATTCCCGGATTTTCTTCCTCAAACTCCTTAATTAACTCATCCATTAAGTTAACCTTTGAATCGAAAGCATACTGCCAGTATTCTAATGTAATATCACCATCAGACCCTTCTGACCCTTCTGCTTCGTTTCCCCCGTCTTCATCCGAGCATGCAGACAATATAAACAACACCATTATCCCCAGCAATATCAATTGCCATTTCTTAATCATTTAAAAACCCCCTACTCATAAATTATAAAACCAAGATTCATTAAGTAATCAATCTTTCAAAATTGACTCGTGTTCTTTTAATAACAAATAACCTGCACCTAACAATGACACATCCTTAACAGAAGTTATTTCGAGCTCTGTTTGTATTGGTATATGCTTTTCGATTGTTGCAGACAAATATGGTAAGAATTGATTCATAGACTTTGAGATTCCGCCCCCCAATACAATCCGTTCTGGGTTTATAATGGAAATCACATTTACTAAGGCAAAGGCAAGATGCGATAGGGTTTCATTAATCACCTCCAAGGCAATTTCATCTTCGTCCATGGCCATCTGGAAGACCTTTTTTGCTGACCAAACTTCATTTACACCATTTTTGCCCACTAAATTACTAAGCATTCTCCGCGAAATAGAAGGACCTCCTACATGGTTATCTAAAAATCCATAGCCCGTAAAAGTATGTTCATATTTTTTCTCTGCAGAATCTTTATCAGTAACCATATACCCTATTTCACCTGCTGAATATGATGATCCGCGATAAAGTTGACCATTGATAATCACACCACAACCAATACCGGTTCCTAATGTAATGACAAGAAAATTATTATTTTCCGTACCCATTCCTTTCCATAATTCACCTAAAGCAGCAACGTTCACGTCATTGTCGAGATAAACTGGGAATGGCAATAGATACTCCATTTGCGATTTCAAAGGGACGTTTTTCCATCCAATACTAGGAGCATCGATTACTACACCTTTATTCACATCAGTTATTCCAGGTACTCCGATGCCCGCACCGAAAATTTGATTATTATCAAGGTTACTATCTTGAACAAGTTTTTTTATCATATCAGCAATTACTGGGATAAGTTGACTACCTACAAATGGTTGAGTTTCAAAAGATAGCTGATTTATAACTGTCCCTCCAAGGTTCATGACAGCCATTTTCACAGAGGTCCCCCCAATATCTACTCCAACAAGATAGTATGCATCCTGATTAAAGTAAATATTGAAAGGTTTTCTTCCACCAGAGGAGCTTCCTCTAATACTTTCTTCTTCACTGACCCAACCTTCTACTAACAATTTATCAACAACAGTAGACACAGTTGGCTTACTAATTGATAGTGCCTTAGAAATGTCAGAACGTGAAACTCCTGGATTTCTTTGAATATAACGAATAATTATTCTTTTGTTTAAGTCTTTTATGTTATTAGATCTCACCATGATGCCTCGAGTATATATGGTTTTTCCCTCCCTTCAAAAAAGCTCACTTTCCAATAAGTTAGTAAGGTTTACTTATTAATTAAATACACAATACTAAAATATTTCAGAAAAGTCAACGCTTTCATTTGGTAATTTTACTAACTTGTCCATTTTTCTGAATTATCAATGCTTTACAATGAAAGCGCTTTTGTATAGACTAATAATAACATTGAAATAAGTAAGTAAGGTTTACTAACTATATTTTTTATAATATTTTGGAGGTCGAATTGGGATGAAAGAATTAAAGAATGAATTTGAAGCTGCCGATGGTATTGAATTTCCAGGAGAAGTTTATGTGGAGGAATTATTAAAACCCATATTCAATGACCAAAAAGAGTACTTATTTGAAGCGATGTTTAAAATAAACAAAGCACATACAACTATGCTGACAGAACAAGGGATTCTTTCCAAGGAAGAATGTAATAAGGTTTTTGAAGGATTAAATCTAGTAGAAAGCTTAAATCGAAGTGATTTGTTGTATACTGAAGAGTTTGAGGATTTGTTTTTTCTGGTAGAGTCCAAGATTGGGGATCACATTGGGGATGAATTGGCTGGTAAAATGCATATTGCAAAAAGTAGAAATGATATGGGAGAAGCAATGTATCGTATTGTGTTACGAAACTATATAGAGCAAACTATTGACAATGCTGAGAAATTAAATCAAGTAATTCTCTATCAAGCAGAACAACACATAGAATCTATTATGCCTGCCCATACTCATACCCAGCCGGCACAACCAACGACATTCGGACACTATCTAGTCGCAATATATGATAATTTGTCAAGAGACATCGAAAGATTAAAACAGGCACATAAGACAGTAAACCAGTCTCCTATGGGCGCTGCTGCCATTACTACAACGGGATTTCCTATAAATAGAGAGCGAATGGTCGAATTGCTTGAGTTTGATGGGTTAATTGAAAATTCCTATGATGCAATTGGTACAGGGGATTATTTAATAGAAGCAGCACAAGAATTAATAAGCCTTATGACAAATATGGGTAGATGGATTCAAGAGTTTTTACGAATGTCATCAAAAGAGGTTGGATTGTTACAAGTATCAGATGCATATGTTCAGATTAGCAGCATTATGCCACAGAAAAGAAATCCTGTTTCTATAGAGCATTCTCGTGCAATTGCCAGCAGTGCTGCAGCAGAGGGAATGGCAGTACTTCATATGATTCATAATACACCATACGGAGATATAAATGATACGGAAGATGATTTGCAGCCTCATTTGTATGGTGGATATCAAAAGGCTAATAGAGTAATAAAATTAATGCGAGCTGTCATTCTTACATTAAATTTCAATAAAGATCGTGCTCATCAGCAAGCAAAGGAAAATATGATTACGATTACTGAACTTGCCGATGTACTCGCCCGGGACTACGGTGTGCCGTTTAGAAAAGCACATAAAAAGGCAAGCATTATAGCAAAACGTGCTAACGAAGAGAATAAGGAACTTTATCAAATACCATTATCTACAGTGAATGAATGGTTAGGTAATGTTCAATTAGAAAGTAATGATTGGGAATCCATTATCGACCCTAAACAATTTGTAGAACGAAGAAAGGTAACAGGGGGAACAAACCCTAAGGTAGTATTAGATATGATTCAACGGAGGAAAAGGTAAAAATTTATTCTTGAGCAGTCGGTGTCCCCCTAAAACCAGTTTTAATACGGGGGGATTACAACTGCAACTTTCTTAATTTAGACCAATCATAGTTTTCCTCCATTACTTTTCAGTAGAATTGATTCAAATAAAGTTTGTTGATTTCCATTAACTCATCATAAATTTTCATTGCAGCATTTGCACTTGGAACATTTGGATCGGTAAGTAAGGCTTGCATAACCAAATTTCTGTCACCATTAACTCCTGCATCTACTACAAGATGCTGAACATCAATTTGTGTTTTACATAAAGCAGCAATCCCCCTCGGAAGCTTACCAAGTGCAAGTCCATTTATCCCGTTACCACTGATTAAAGAAGGCACTTCAACAATTGCATCATTTGGAAGATTAGTTATATAGCCTTCGTTTGGGATATTTACAGATTCAACCATTTCATTCGTATTATTTGTTATTCCATTTATTATAGTAAACGCTTTTTCTCCAGAGGGCTTAATTAATTCACTGTCAATAGTTACCTCATCATTAATAATGTCGTTTAAAGTTTTAACTACATTTTGACGCCTTTTTTCATATTTATTGAAATCATAGCCTGCTTTACTAATCATTTCATGCGCATAAGGAAAGAATTCACCTAAATGAATGTCACCAGACGTTGGAAAAAGCCCATAATTACGGAAAATAAACCTCGATAATTTTTCATATTCTGTAGTATAAATTGCCTCTTTTTCTATTAAGAGCGGATACAAATCTTTTCCATTGCGTTTATCTCTAATATCAACCATCCAAGTAAAATGGTTTATTCCCCAAGCTTTCACATCAATATATTCTCTATCAATATTAGTTAATGTTGAGACAATACCAATTCCTGCGTTAATTTGATGACAGAGACCCACTACCTTAACATTCGTATATTTTTTAATTGCCGTGCATAAACGACTTTCAGGATTTGTAAAGTTAATTAGTAATGCATCAGGACAATACTTTTCTATATCCTTACAAATATCAAGAATAATTGGAAGGTTTCTCATGGTATGAAAAACTGCACCCGGTCCAACATTTTCACCTAATACATGGGGAATTCCATGCTTTTGTGGAATAGAAAAATCTTTCTTCCACATTTTTACTCGATCAACAGCTATAGATACAATTACAAAATCTGCTCCTGTTAAGGCATCAAGTCTATCGGTGGTCGATGATATCTTGTATCCAGCATCAAAGTAATCATTAAACCGAACTGCGACTAATTCCATTCTTTCAACAGCTTCTTTGTCAATATCTACTAATACCAGTTCACTTCCCCATAAATCTTTTGTAGAAAAGGCATCTTTCAACATACTTAGTCCAAAAATGGCACTACCTGCACCAACAATAACTATTTTCGGTTTATTTATCATAAAAGACCTCCTTTAAATAGCTTACTCTCTAAAGAATTCCCCCAAATCACAGTAAATAATAAATTATGCGATTCAGGGGTTTCTTTTTGTGATTCTCCTGCTGCTGATACTAGGTACTTATAAACATTATTCTATTCTTCATATAGAGGATAGCTGATTAGGTTGCTAAAAATACGATACCCTCCAGGTACATTATTCTGAATTTGTCGGTACCATACTAGGTTTGTATACATGTATGTTCCCTCTCCATGGTCCGCCATCAATATACCACCGTCAAATGACTCCTCATTCGGATCAGCCATACTTACGAACGTTTCAAATCTATCATCCCATTGCATAGGGTAATATAAACCACGTTCCTGAACCCAATTAGACCAATCATCTCCAGTTATATTATTTGGATAGTTAAACAAAGGATGATTTGGTTTTAAAACGTCCACCTCGGCATCTTCATTAGTGACACGCCACTCTATTGAAGGCTGGCCAATAACAAGATTGTATGGACTGGTTTCATCGGGATTCCAATTATCCCAGGGCTTATTGTATTGAACTACAAGATGTCCTCCATCCTCAACGTAATCTAGCAATCGTCCATTGTTATTTCGCAAATCTTCACGAGAAAGATATGCTCTAACACCAGTAACAATGGTGTCGTATTGCGAGAGATCAGCAGATTGAAGATCTTTTTGTGATAATTTCGTAACATCCATCCCAATACCCTGTAATCCTTCAGTAACTTTATCGAAACCACTATCTACATATCCTACCTTCAATGTTTCAGGTACGTTTAAATCGAATGCGGTTCCTTCAACTTTTGCAGGGTAAAGATAGTAGGACTTGTCTATATGATCGTAATTAATTTTTTGTACGTCTGTACTTAATGATTTTCCATTTGCGTTTACAATAGGGTTAATAGAAAATTCACCTTTGTTAACACTAGATCCAGGTGAAACGGTAAATGTTATCGATTTGGTTTCATCCTCTTCTTCAAATGTAACAGGTGCTAATTCAGGCTCAACTTCCCATCCTTTTGGTACATCTAAGCTAACAGATGCATCAAGCTCTCCATTCGTATTATTCTGTACTTCAGTATCCACAGTAACTTGTTCTGGAACATCCAAAGTGTTTACTACTAAGTTATTTGGATTGACCTGTACGGATACATCCGGCAATACAGCCACAGTAGTATTTGTATCATAACTATGACTTACTTTTGTTGATCCTACTGAATAGGATACTTCTGAATGGATAACAGGTTTCTCATAAGGTTTAAAGTAATTGGCATCAGAAGGAACATTGACAGTAAACTCAATTGTTCTCTCCTCACCAGCTTTTAAACTGGACAGGGTTCTTGATTCATTCAAGGTCCACCCCTCTGGTAGATTTAGCGTTGTGCCAATATCTTTTAAAGGGTGCTTCCCTTTATTTGCTAGGATAACGGTAACTTGTGTTTGTCCATTTTGAACAAGCGTAGTATCTTCAACCACTGTCTCTACTTTCAAGTTAGCAGCCACTTTACTTACATCAGAGAGTTGTTGCTGTTTAACATCAAGGCGAAACAGAATATCTTCTTTAATCTTATCTTCCAGATTACTATTGTTTAATTTCGACTCTAACTTTCTTGCTTCATTAAGAGCAATATGAGCCTTTTTCATTGCCTTATCACGATTTGGATATTGTTTTATAACCTTCTCGAGTGTCATTTGAAGATGGTTTAGTTCTTCACTTAACGGTTCGTTATTTAGTTGACTTGCAATTTCAGAGAAATCATATGCTAGTCCATCAAAAAGGTCCTCTTGTTCTGGAATATCCTTTAGTGACTTAGCAAGTCTTAAGTTAATTTTCTCTGGTTCAGCTGGAATGTCATTTCCCATTCCTTGGCTTTTGTGAAGATAACGAGACTCTTCGCCAAGCTGTGGATAAGTCATCCCATAAATCGGATCATACATACCGATTTCTGTTGAAGTAGTTGCGTTTTTAGAATCTGCGGGAAGGTACAATTTTTTAGCTTGCCAAGTAGAAAGCCCTTCTTCCTCAAGCTGTTCTGGATACACGGTTGGATCCGCCGCATCTTCGAAAGCCTTTCTTGTAAGCTGATTAATTGCTCTGTGGTGTCCATGTTGAGTGTTTACATCTAAAAAGGATGTGAAGAGAATATCGGGTTTATAGGTTCTTATTCTATGAATAAAACGTTCGTAGGTTTGGTCACTTCCCCACTTTTCTAACGTTTCATCCGGACTCTTAGAGAAACCAAAGTCATAAATAGGGTCACTAGTTGTTTGACTTAAATGAAATACATCAATACCAGTAATCTCGGAAGCTTCAATAAGCTCATTTGAACGGATTATCCCTAATCCATTACCCAGTTCCTTTCCTATTTCATTTTGTCCTCCTTCCCCACGGTTAGCGATAAGACTCGCAGTTCTTAATCCAAGTCCTCTTGAAAGGTATGCAAGAAGATGACTGCGCTCATCATCCGGGTGAGCACCAGTATTCATGAAACTTAATGTAGTATCTAAAGGCTGCAATGTATTCCAGAGTTCAACATCATGTTCAACTTTTTCTTCCCCCACTGTTTTCATAGGTGTCAATAGTGGGATGAGTAAAAATAGAATTAAAAACAAATAAATAATTTTCTTCATGGTATTTCTCCCTTCATGTTTCTGATACAGTGACAGGTTTACTTACCAAATACTTATTTATCTTCATGTTAGTATCTTAAATACGATCACCTCCTAAATTTAATTGATATATACTTAATATCTTAAGTTAGTAAAGTTTACTTACCAACTCGAGACACACCACAAATGAAATCCCTTTCATTTGTGAAAGTGAAATCTAATTTGCTGAAATTTAATATATTCTTATATTTATCTTCTCTATCTATATTTCACCACCGTTTACATGCTTATCTGGATAAGAAAAAACATTCTTTCTTGCACGCAAGGAAGTAACAGATGAAATATTAACAAATTATTTAAAATAGTTTGTCATTTATTGTTAAAAATACCATATTTATGTCTTCTAGTATATAATCCATTATTACTATTTCATATTATCTAAGAATGCTTCAAATGAGTCTTAAGTACTTAATTTATGCTGACAAAATTCCAATTATATAATGTAAAAGACTAAAGAATAGGTGCTAAAAATAAGCTAGAAATTCATACTCACCACACCAAAAACGCTGTGGAACTTTTAGATCCACTTAGGGTGCAATTTTGAAAAACAGTATCTGCCTAAACTAAATCGAATCTCACATAAAAAAAATGGCACCTGGATAGAAAAAATTAAATTTTTCTTTCCTAATGCCACTTTTTCAGCTTTAGAAACAATAGTACTTAAAAGAAAGGTATTTTCTGCTTTAGCAGAAAATCAACATTTCTTGGTGAGTTGGATGCAAGCTGAGAGGTTACAGTACGAGTGACCCCCCACTACATTCCCGACAACTCACTCGCATCCAAAATACCCATCGCATAAACTAAAATCACAGCAAGCAATATAGCCAAAGCTAAATACAGAACAAGTGACTTAACTTTTGTTCCAACCGAGGTTTGGTAGTATGCTTTTACACGTTTAACCTCTTTTCTAATCTCCATAAGTTGGTATTCATTTTTGTGGTAAATACTTTCTACTATTGAATCGAGATGGCTAGCCGGGTCCACCTCCAGTGTATCCTCTCTAATGTTCATTTCGTTTAGAATTCTTTTTAAAATGTGTTTCTCTGCCTTGTTCTTTTTAATTTCCGTACGCTTCTTTTCCTGTAAAACCGGAAAGGTAAAGCCCTCATTATTTTGCAGATAACGATTAACTTCATCTTTTCGATCTTTGATTTTAATAAATAAGGAAGTAAATTGATTTGCTGTTATTTCGGAATGACCAAAATCGCGTGACCTATTTTCAGCTAAAAAGCGAAACTCCTTATTTAGTTCAGTCAAAACATTCTCTTCATGCTTCATGATTTCCGTGTCTCTATCCTTCTTGAATTGTTTCCACCATGTCACGAGTCCAAAAATAAATATTAAAATTAGGATGGGATCTGGTGAGATAAAAAGTATCGGAATTAGAACTAACAGCCCAACTAACCATATATTCGGTGACAATACACTCACAATCCGTCCACCATCAAGTGGGGATACCGGAAATAGGTTGAATAAATTAATAAGTGCACCAAGCTGAATGACAAGAGCCCAGTAAGGATCCCCTGTTGTCGTATATAGTGCAAATGCTGGAAGAATGGATATTAATCCAGCTAAAGGACCACCATACGCCACAAAAAATTCTGTTTTAGCATTGTCGATTTTTTTAGGGTCTATCCCAATTGCAGCCCCTAAGAATGGGATAAAAACTGCAGGACTTGTTGGAATGTTTTTCATCTTTGCTGCAACAAGGTGCCCCATCTCGTGAATAAATATTAAGTAAACAAGTGCGATTGCAAATTTCCATCCAAAAAATATCGCATATGCCCAAAGTGATACAAACATTGAAGCTAGCGTAGCAAATTTCCCAACCTTGAGTAAGACTAGCAGCCATTTTGCTTTGGTTAATAAGAAGACTCCAATTACGGCTAGCCATCCCCAGTAACTTTTATTTTTATTTTGTTTAGCAGTTGTTGCCATCATAAATCCCCTCTATCCATTGTTGCTCTCATCTATATTAGCAAGTTTAACATAAACTTATTTTTGGGTGTTTTATATTTTTAATTAACTGATTAACTAAAGGGTGGAGCGATCCTTTAGAGGCATTTTCCAGTTCTTTAACGGCTTTATTCTGAGCAACCGCCCAGATCTTCACATCAATTCCACGACCTTCCGCTTCCTCCTCCATTTTTTTAACTAATAGACTTGTAGACATTCCTGATGAACATGCTAATAAATATGTTTCATAATAGTTCCTCCCCATAGGCTTGTTTATCTTGAAGTAATTTCATTATAATTTAAAAGCGCTTACATGTAGATACAATGTATTTCCGTTGATAGTAGGAAATATTTATTTTTGGATTTGCTTTTGGCAGAAAGGATTAAAAAAGGTTAGGAACCTGAGCGGACATTATCCGCGTAGTTCCTAACCTTTTAATGCACAAAGATTAACCGGTAGAAAGTTCTTGCCTAGTTAATAGTAGCTACCATATTGGCAGCTTAATAACTTTAATTAGTCTCAATCAAAGTTAATGTCACATTATCAATCTGCAAATTAGTATTACCAGGTGCTTCCTGATAAAAAGCAATTTCCAGGGTTCCGTTGGTCACCTGCACAGTTCCACTTATCTCTTTGTACTCTGGTCCATGAGCAATATCAGTGTATACAGGGTCTCCTCCATAACCTGATAATTCCATTCTGCTTAGATCAGCAGTCCCGGTATTTTGCTTAACCATTGCACTCACGGTATACGTACCATTTTCGAGTTCAGTTATTGTTTGTGAAACCTCTGCAGTATATGGATTAGAACTCCATATCCAATACTTACTGCCTTCATATGCATCGTTACTGTCTACACCACCAGATGCATTACCTGTCAACGTCCATCCAGTTGTTCCATCTTCAAAATCTCCGTTGATCAATTTTAAAGTTGGATCATCATAGCCTGGTACCTCTACGTCCGGCTTATCTTCCCCTTCTACAAATATCTCCAACGGGGTGACTGGCCCAGCATAAAGACCGCCACCACCTGTTCCATCAAAAACTCTTATACTAATAACATTTTCTTCACCATATTGGATGGCTTCTGCAGGGATAACATATTCTCTATCCGCTTCCCATGCAGTGACCATCCCTTCTTCCCCTTCTCCTGTTGGGAACGTTCCGGTTTGGCCAATCTTATGTCCGTTGAAGTATGTTGTGTCTACATCATCAATCTTTCCCAATCTTACTTTTAATGAATGACCTTCCCATTCTGCAGGAATGTCGATTGTTTTTCTGTACCATCCATATACACTGTTATCTGTATAGTTAGAGTGTTCCTCCCAGCTTGATGGAAGGTTTACTGTTTCCCAATCGCTATCATCAAAATCTTCTTCTTTCCAGCTAGGATCGTCTCCTTTTTGGAATAACCATTCCCCTGCCATTTCAATAGAAGGTAATCCTATCGTTTTTGTAAGGTCACCTAAGGAAACTTCGAAAATGCCAACAGTTTCTGTAAGCTGATAAGTAAGCTTCACTTCTACGCTTGCTCCTCCTGCCTGTGCAGGCACTTCTACTGTTTCACTTTTTACAACCTCGCCATTCACATATAATGGCACCTCTGTTTCTCCTGCATAGCTCCCATAGTTAACTACATCGGCTGTTGCTGTAATTGTTTGACCTTCTAACAATACATCTAAATTGTAATAATCAAATGTTGGTTCTTTTTCATTAACCGTTACTTGTTGTGTATTTAGTCCATTTACACCGAATTCATAATCACCTGCTTCAAACAGTTTTTTGTAGGTTAAGCTTACCTCCTTGGTACTTCTAGGAGCAACCCTTACAAACTTTTCATCTACCTTTTCCCCATCAATTTTCAATTCCAATTGTTTAGCGGCAATTACATTTCCTTTATTTCTAACGTTGACTTTCACTGCAAATTCATCATTGGATTGAATAGACTTAGCAAAATCTTCATAGGAAACTTTCACTTTTTGTTTCTTGTAATTCGGAAATTTTGCTAGTTCCTTTTCAGATGCCGGATAAATTCTAACTGCTTGCCCGCCACCTGCTGCAAGGGAAGCAGTTAAGGTGTCATTCGACTTTACAATTACTTTATTTATAGAGACCGATGTTGGATTCGTTACCAAATCTGCGTCAGGACCATCAGAATAAATTTCAGCTACATATTGTTCACCTTTATCCAGGAAGTCCAGGGCTATATCCAAATTTCTCGCGTTTTCATCTGTGATACTTCCGATATACCATTCTTCTCCACTGCGACGGATAATACTGGCATAATCTCCAATTGCAGCGTCTGGAACGATGATATCATCCCATGTTACCGGGACGTCCTTAATAAACTGAAATTCTGGTAAAATATTTCCATCCTCATCCTTGTAGTTTTCTGGTAAATCCGCAACCATCTGTGTTCCACTGGAAATGGTTACATATAAGGCTAGTTGTTTAGCTCGTGTTGTATGGACACGTGTATTCGCATGTGATATTTCAACATCAAAAATTCCTGGTGTAAAATCAATAGGTCCACCCATCATTCTAGTGAATGGAAGAATTGTTGCATGTTCAGGAGGATTTGTATCGTCGCTAAAGGCACTATATTCCATTCCACTAACACCTTCACGACTCATCCAGTTCGGATAGGTACGTTCAAGGCCTGTACCTTTAATTGGTTCGTGGGTATCAATCATAATCTGATGTTCGGCCGCTCTTTTCACAGCATCTAAGTAATGATTAACTATATATTGACCATGATGACGCTGCCCCTCTGGATTATGGATTCCATTGTCAGCAACATATCCACTTTTAATGGCATGAATCCCTAACTCTTGATAAAAATCATAGGCTTCACCCATTTGATTCTCGTAATTCACGATATCTCCTGATGTTTCGTTATGCATAATATAAGAGACATCTTTATTTTGCGCATACTCGACAACCTCTTTTAAATCATAGTCGGGATAAGATTTAGTGAAATTAAATTGATCTCCATTTTCAATCCAATTCCCATCCCAGCCAATGTTCCATCCTTCGACTAATAGACCGATATTTTGGTTTTCCGTATCAAGATAGTTGTGGGCGAAATCAATATATTCTTTTGCATGTTCTGTTGTAGCACCATGCTTTGGACCTGATGCCCATGTTGATTTGCCACTAATCATTTCCCACCAAACCCCTACATATTTCATTGGCTCAATCCATGAAGTATCCTCTAGAGCATTCGGCTCATTTAGATTTAAAACCATATCTGATTCAACAAGATCACCAGCGTTTTCTCCAACTTGAATGGTCCTCCACGGCGTTTCTATTGGGAATGAATCCTTTTTAACCTTTGTACCATCTGGCCATGGTGCTAAGTGACTTTCTAATGTATTTTCTTTTCCATCTACTGCTTTTAGAGCCATACCCGCGTAATCTATTAAAGCAGCCTCATGAACAGTAAGGTGTATCCCTTCTGGTGTCTTCATAGTAAAAGGAGTACTAACTTCTTGAACTTGACTTAATGGAGTTTGTTTATAGTTATATTCATAACTATCCCAGTCATTCGGAATCCACCAGGAAGTATTATTACTTGATAATTGAAATTCCGTTTCCTCTGATGTTATTTCTATATGTTCACTACTAAAACCATCTTGTTCTGGCAGGACATATTTAAACCCTAACCCCTCATCAAAAACTCTAAAGATAAGGTTCAATTTTCTATGTGGTTCTTCTTCCTCCTGCAGATAAACTGTTAATTCTTCATAATGGTTTTTTATCTCGCTTTTTTCACCCCATTGAGGCTCCCAGGTTTTGTTAAAACTATTAGTAGTAGTTTTTATGATTTTAAAGTTATTTTTTAAGGGTAATTGTTCTTTAAACTCAAATCCTAAAGTTGAGGAATCAACAAGATTAACCCCGTTATAGGAAAGCTGATAACTTGGCGCTCCCTTATCAGTTAGTTGAAAATCCAGGTTTACCTTGCCATCAGGTGAGCCTACCTGGGCGGTCATCTCCTGTTCACTTTCCACTTCGGCACTTACTTGTACAACCGTTGCCATGGAAAAAGCTAGTATTAAACTTAGCATCAGGTAAAATTTCCGTATTACTTTATCTTTATTTCCCATACTTTTCCTCCTTTTAATCATTTTACTAGCTTGAAATTATCGTCAGACGCTTGACCGTTCTTCTAAAAAGTACTCCCTCCCTCATTATTAGAAAACGCTTACAATAATTTATTATACAGAAATTTCTAATTTTTTTAGTGATTAAAGTCTGTACTTTCTTATGATTCTTATCAATTTTTTATTATGGGAATCAATTTCATAATTACTCTTTTGAGGGACAGGTTGAGCTTTTATTTTTGGTTTATTCAATTTCAACATTCTAGTAGTCGCGTTTCAGTGACCTCCTCCTGTCCCCCCGAATTCACGAGGGCCGATACAAACTCTCAAGATACTCCCCTTCATCCTTCAATTTCTTCCTTACCTCTCTCCCCCAGCTTTTCACGGCATCAAAGGACACACCTTCCAGCTGGGCAATCTCTTGCATTGACATCCCTTCAATGATAAAGAATTGCACCCATTTCCATTGATTTTCACTTAGCTTTGATTTCACGCTTTCCCAAAAGGTATTATCCTCGATAGTGATACCATTCGGGTCGAACATTGGAAGTTTCATTGTCCCGCAGCTGTTGCCATTATCTACTTCGCATATCTCTTTTTGATTAATTTTCTGTTCGTTATTGTCTTCTCTTGTTTTCATTCTGAGCATGTCGATTAGGCGGTTGCGAATTGTGTAGTTGAAATAGGTTGCAAGTGGGCCTTTGTCCGGGTCGTATTTCTTGTAAGCCATCCACATCGCGTACAATCCTTCCACATAGAATTCCCGATGCGGATCGTTAATTCCAAGCTTCAGCATATGATAATGGATCCTTCTTTCATTTTGCTCGAATATTTCTTCAAACGTCATACTCACCTTTTCAGTCATTGTTTCTCCCCCTAGTAACTATTGAATAGAGCAAGTCCACTAAATCTCATCCTATGTATCTCTCAATTTTCGCTGTAAAATAGGAAAATGTCCCTGTAATTGTGACATTCAGAATATCCCTCTATTCATTTGTATAATCGATAGAACTCTGAAAAAGGTGGCATTTAACTGAAAAAAATTATGTATGAATTTTTTAGAAATAAACAAAACTGCCAGATCAACTAGTGAACAACCACCTCAGACCTAACAGTTTCTATGTTTTTATACTGCTTCAGCAAAACCTACACCCAAATTAAAAGCTAAAGAATGGTGGAATCTGACTCCAATTCCCCAGCTTTTCACTGTCTCTGTGGTTACGCTTTCATTTTTGCGACTTCCTTTAATGGGATTCCTCATAAAAACTCCCTCATTTCCATTGGTTTTCTAGCTTTTTCTTCAAGTTCTCCCAGAACATATCTGTGATTCCTGATTGATCTACCATTGGAAATTTCGTTCATCCGTGCCGATTGCTTTATCCGTGCTACATATTTCTTCTATGTTGTTACCTTCTCTTGTTTGTTTTTCAAATCAATGAGACGTTTATGAATTGTGTAGTTAAAGTAAGTTGCCAGTGGTCCTTTGTTTGGCTCGTATTTTTTGTATGCCATCCACAACTCATATAATCCTTCCACATAAAACTCCCGATGCGGATTGTAGCTACCAAGCTTGTGCATATGGTAGTGAATTCTTTTTGCATTTTGCTTAAAGAATTCCTCAAATGTTACATTTTCTTTGTCGTTCATTGATTTACCCCCTTTATTATTCTCTTATATAATAGAGTATGTTCACAAATTCGTCATCTATTTTTTTCCAATTTTAACTAAAAATTTAGCTTTTATTGAAAAAATGTCGAAAATTTGTAATATTTTACCGAAAAGTACGTCTATTTCAGCTATTTAATCGAAAAAGTCACATAAAAGGTGGCATAACTTTGAAAATATTAGTTTTTATGGAATGACACCTCACCTCCAATTTCCACCTAAAAATTATTAAAGATTTTTTGACAAAATCCGGGAAGTGACAGGCACCCCCACACAAAAAAGCTTCCCACACCCAAAAAAAGCCCATCCCCTCGAAAGGGAATGAGCCTCATTCATTACTTGATTATTCCTGCTCCTTCAAATCATTCAATTCCAGGGCTTTCATTGTTGATGTTTTAATTTCAGCAATAAGTTCAGGTTTATCAGATAATTTTTCACCATATGAGGGAATCATTTCTTTTAATTTTGGTTTCCACTCATTAAGTTTTTGTGGGAAGCATTTTTCAAGTAATCCAAGCATGTCTGAAACAGACGTTGATGCACCTGGAGAACCACCAAGTAACGCAGCCAATGTTCTATCATGACTATGAACAATTTCCGTATCACTAAATTGAATAATTCCTTTACCAGCTGGCGTATCCTTAATCACTTGCACACGTTGTCCAGCCACTTTAAGTTCCCAATCTTCATCTTTTGCATTAGGAAAGAATTCTCGTAATTCATTCATCCTCTCTTTCTTTGATAGTCTCAATTGCTGAATCAAGTATTTCAGCAAGGATATATTTTTGACGCCAGCTGCTAACATGGTAATCATGTTGTTCGCTTTGACTGAAGCAAACAAGTCCATATTTGAACCTGATTTAAGAAACTTAGGTAAAAAGCCTGCAAAAGGACCAAAAATTAATGTTCTTTTACCGTTGATAAATCGCGTATCCAAATGGGGAACAACCATTAGTGGTGCTCCAGGTGGATTCTTACCATATACCTTTGCGTAGTGCTGTTCGATCACCTTAGAATTATTACATTCCAAATATTGTCCACTGATAGGAAAACCGCCAATGTGTTTCCCTTCAGGAATTCCGGTTTTCTGTAATAAAAGCAAGCTGCCACCGCCGGCTCCTATAAAAACAAACTTTGAAGTATGCGTTCCAATTGCACCGTTTTTGTCGCGAACCTTCAATTCCCACAACCCATCTGTGGTCTGCTTAATATCTAACACATTATGATTGTAATTAACAGTTACGTTTTCTCTCTCCAGGTAATCGTACATGGTGCGAGTCAATTCCCCGTAGTTAACATCTGTACCATCATCAATTTTCGATCCGGCAACAGACTCATTTGCTGACCTATCATTCATAATAAGCGGGAACCATTCTTTTAATCGTTCTGGATCTTCGGAAAACTCTATTTCCTGAAATAAAGGATGCCCAGATAATGCTTCAAAGCGTTTTTTTAAAAATGCTACATTTTCCTCGCCTTTAACAAAACTCATGTGAGGTAAACTGGTAATAAAATTACGTGGGTTCTCGATCAAATTATGATTTGCCAAATAAGACCAGAGTTGCCTTGACAATTGAAAACGTTCATTGATTCTAACTGCTGCATTGATATCGATGGAACCGTCAGATTGTTCGTTTGTATAATTCAACTCGCATAATGCGGCATGTCCTGTGCCTGAATTATTTTTTTCGTTAGAGCTTTCCCCGCCAGCAACTCCAAGCTGCTCGAAAGCTGTAATTTTCCAACCGGGTTCTAATTCTTTAATCAATATTCCTAATGTTCCACTCATAATCCCAGCACCTATTAAAACAACGTCTGATGTAGATGATTGATAACTCATTTTGGTTCACTCCCATTTATATAGTTCGAATTCTCGTTTAAACAAATTTCGAAATTATAAGACCATAAGCTCCGTTTTCGAAAGAAAGTGGAAATACTTTCGAAAACGGAGCCAATCTGTTGGTTCCAGTACTTATGGAAATATGAAAGGTAATTATGAAACTCGTATAATAACATCCTCTATAAAACTTATACTTAGAATATATGTGCTCCGATTATCGTAATGAATAATACGACAAAACCGGCAATTGCTTCACTAGTGGTATATGTTTTCAGACCACCCTTAACAGTTAATCCAGCAATTTTGGTCGAAATCCAGAATCCACTGTCATTCACATGCCCAAGCATTAATCCACCTGAGAGAGAAGCCATGGCAACCCAAACCGGATGAATATCGACACCTGTTGCGACTCCAGCCATAATAGTCATTGTAGTAATACCGGCTACTGTACCTGAACCGGTGATTGTCCTAAACATAACACCCATAAAAAATGCTACCAAAATAATACTTATTGTAGACTGGGCATCGCTTACAAAAATATCTACAATAGCCTGATCAATGCCAGTATTTTCGATAATTTTCCCGAAAGCTCCACCAGCCCCCGTAATTAACAATACGATACCTGTTGCCTGCATTGCTTCTGAAGAGGAATTATCTCTTTCTTCTTTGCTAAGCGATTTGGCTGCGATAAAGTAGGCTGCTAATGTACCGATTAATAATGCAATAATCCGATGACTAAAGAAGGCAATTACTGCAGGATTCTCATCATAGAAAACGCTTCCAACTGAACCTAAAATAATCATAATACTTGGCAAAATGATTGGAATTAAGGCCAGGAATGCAGATGGCGGATTTGATGGAACATCTATTCTTCCAAAAGTATTGTCCAGTGACTCATCCTCGTCCTGCTCTTTATTCCAAAATCCTTTATCCAAAATAATGAAATATATTTTGATCGTTAACATTGTAGCCGCAAATCCAACTAATGTACCTATCAAAATCATAATTCCTAAGTCAAAATCCAATATACTTGCAGCAGCTAATGGATTTGGTGTTGGAGGTACCAGTGTATGCGCTACAGCTGCACCAATTATGATTGCCCCTACAGAGTATGGTAAAGGTTTATTTGCTTGTTTCCCCAATTGAATTGCTAATGGTACCAATATGATAAAGGCAACATCAAAGAATACTGGTATAGCCAGGATGAACGAAGCGGCACCCAAGGCATATAAAGCCCATTTTTCGGATGTCCTGTTCAAAACTGCTGTCGCAATCGAGTAAGCACCACCGGAATCGGAAATAAGTTTACCCAATATAACCCCGAGACCAATTGGAATACCCAATGCAGTCATTAATCCTCCAAAGCCTTCTGAAATACTAGTTAACGTTTCCACGAGTCCAAGTCCTGAAACAATCCCCATAAATAAACTGGCAATAACTAACGTCACAGCAACATTAAATTTAAACTTCATTGCTAACGTTAGAATGATTACAAGTGATAAAAATAAGTATCCTATCAAAAGAATATCTTCACTCATATTTCTGTCTCCCCTTTGTTATTTTAATATTAAGAAATATATTTATCTACTTCCGGGCGAGATAAGCTTACCTCGCCCTGGAAGTTGAAGATTCTATTAATCTTTATTTACTTTTTGCAGATTTGCATTTTTATTGAGGCTTACCCCAAAGCCTGGACGGTCGTTTAATTTGACTTTACCGTTTTCTGGAATAATTTCATCCTCAAGTAATGGGTAATATTGCGGAACAACCTTGTCTGCATTCGGGCTCATGACCAAATATTCTGCAAACGGACTGTTTGTCTTGGTAGTCACATAATGATAGCTGTACACTCCACTGCCATGAGGAATTACATACTTTCCATAGCTTTCAGCCAAATTACCGATCTTTATTAGTTCGGTTAATCCACCACACCATCCAACATCCGGCTGGATAATATCTACGTCACTGAACTCCATTAACATTCTGAATCCATAGCGTGTCGCTTCATGCTCTCCGCCGGTAACCATCATGTTATTTGGTGCCCTTTTCTTCAAGTCACGGTATGCCCAGTAATCATCCGGGTTGAAGCATTCCTCAATCCATCTAAATCCAAGCTCTGATGATTTTTCCATTAATTTTTGTGCGTATGGCAAATCGAGTGACATCCAGCAATCCCACATAAGCCAGAAATCATCGCCAACTCGTTCACGCATATCTGCTGCCTGTTCAATGTTTTTCCTTAACCCTTCTTCGCCATCAGCAGGACCATATACCAGTGGAATTTTACCACCGATAAAGCCCATTTCTTTAGCCAAATCCGGACGCGGTCCGGTTGCATAACATGAAATCTCATCCCGGACTTTACCGCCAATCATGGCATATACAGGTTCCTGTCTGACTTTTCCAATTAAATCCCATAATGCAAGATCGACAGCTGAAATCGCATTCATAACAACGCCTTTTCGACCATAATACATTGTTGAGCGATACATTTGGTCCCACATTTTTTCAACATTTTCCACTGGTTGTCCAACAATAAATCGATCCAAGTGATTCATGACTATCCACGCAGCCGGGTAGCCTCCTGTTGAAATTCCAACACCAACTTCTCCATTATCCGCTTCAACCTCGATTACTAATGTCTTTAAAGCATTAATCCCAAAACTTGTTCTTGTTTTTTTGTATTCAGGATAAATACTCATTGGTGTTGCAATTTGATTGACAATCCAATGTTCCTGTCCCTGATCGTGATAGTCACCGCCGCCACCACCTGCAACATATGCACGAATGTCTTTGATCTTCCGACCGGTCAACCCCATTATTCTACCTCCCTAAAGCATTCCTATTATTTATTAAGATCAAGGAAAATTTTGCTGTTTTTAACTTTGCCTTCAATTAAATCCATGAAAGATTGTTGTCCCTCTTCCAGTTTACGAACTTCTGTCCACCCATCTGGTGTAACCTTGGCATTGACAAGTAATTGAACTGCATCTTGGAAATCCTGTCTGGAATAACAGAAAGATCCTAATACCGTAATCTCACTTCTAATAAAGTCATTGATTGGTAAAGGGGTCTCATTAACTCCCAGTCCAACATTCATAATAACGCCACCAGGGTTGATAACTTTAGCTGCTTGTGATCTAGTTGGCAAAAATCCAACGGCATCAATTAACACATCTATCCCTTTATTACCAGCGATTTTCTCCAGTTCCTGTTCAAACCCGTCCTCACTGTTATTCAGGGTGTGCTCAATACCAATTTCATTCAACGTTTGCAACCGTTCTTCATTAATATCAGCAACAATTACATGGTTTGCACCAAGTTCTTTTGCAACAAAAGAACTTAATAAACCGATAGCTCCTGCACCATAAATCAATACATTTGGTACAGTATGTAAAACAAGTACTCTTCTTACAGCTCTGAAACAGCAAGCTAATGGTTCTGCCAGTGCCGCAGCATAGGAGTCAATTCTTTCTGGCACTTCAACAACAGCACTTGCAGGAACAGCAACATATTCCGCAAATGCACCTGAACGGTGAATTCCGATGATTTGTCTGTTTTCACATTGCGTTTCATTACCTCGTACGCATTGTTTACAGCTGCCACAAGTTAATAGTGGATTTACGACAACCTTTGCGCCCTTCGTAACTCCATTAACATCTTCGCCTAAACGCTCCACATGGCCACTAAACTCATGACCCATTATGAGCGGTGGTACACGCAAACTATTATGTCCTAAAAAGCCCTCAATTTCAGAACCGCAAATACCGGCGACATCCACTTTTACCAATACTTCATCCTTTGCCAGTTCGGGTACGGATCTTTCCTCTACATCCATTTGCTTTGGTCCATTCCATGATAGTACTTTCATCTGTTTCCCCCTCGCTGTTATCGAACTGGATTTTCCAGTACTCCAATATTCTCTATCTCAATTTTGCATGTATCACCCGATTTTAAAAATAATTGCGGATCACGGAAAACGCCAACCCCATGAGGCGTTCCGGTTGCAATGATATCTCCAGGTTCAAATGTGAATCCTTTTGACAGATACGAAATGATGAATGGAATATTAAATATTAAGTGTTTCGAATTTGAATCCTGCAATCTTTCCCCATTCAATTCCAGTTTGATATCCAAATGGTGGGGATCTTCAATATCATCTTTTGTAACAATCACAGGCCCAATTGGTGCAAATGTATCATAGGACTTCCCTCTTACCCACTGTACATCAGCAAATTGTACATCCCTGGCACTGACATCATTAAGGATTGTGTAACCAAAGACATGATCCATTGCATCTTCTTCAGGGATATTCTTACCTTTCTTCCCAATGACAACTGCAAGCTCTGCTTCATAATCAACCTGTTTTGATTCCTCAGGTAATTCAATCGCTTCACCAGGAGCTGTTAGACATGAAGGCCATTTTGAAAAAATCATCGGTTGTTTTGGTGGTTCCACATTCTGTTCAATACAATGGTCCATATAATTATTTCCTACACAAACTACTTTTCCTGGACGAGATACCGGATTCAACACCTTGACGTCCTCATAACGATAAACCGCTTCCGTTACTTTATCTGGGTTTTCTTTTGCCCACGTCCAGACTTTGTTAATAACAGGCAATGTTTTATCATTATTAACTACCAATTCATCCAAATTATTTACTAATGAAACATTTTGATCGGTTGCTTCATTATATAAATCTACTAATTTTACCAATTCATATACATTTGCTTCTTCTTGAATACCAATTCTTTCTTGTTCCTTTAATTCGAATGTGAGTAATTTCATGTTTCCACTCCTTGTTAGTTAATTATTAAATTTGATAACGTTTCCAAAAAGATTTAATTAAGTGGCAGATATTCTATCCTTTAATTGAATCTCCCCTTTTACAAGGTTTATTATAATAAACTTAGTTTCTCTAAATGAACTATTAATATAGTAACATAAGACAATTTATTGTCAAATAATTTTTAACCTTCTTCAACTTTGAAAATTTGGCTTATCGCTAAGCCTTAATTGGGAAAGCCTTCGCTACGCTTATGCGCTCAATTTTTAATGTTTTCTAACCACTAAAAAAATGCCATATCCCAGTCAAACAGGAATATGACATCATTAATACCTTCATTATTTTATCCTAAATAGCCGCTTATCTTAGATAGTTTGTTTGCTAATTCAATAATTTCTGTGGTTGCTATATCTTTCTTCTTTATCCAACTCGTTTTCGGCATAGTAAAACTTATGCCATAAAAAATCCGATTGCTATGATCATAAACAGGTGCTCCTACACAATAAAACCCCTCAGCACCCTCCTGCTCTTCTACCACATATCCATCTGCTTTAGCCTTTTGTAACTGGTTCCATAACTGTTCAATATTTTCCACTGTATAATCCGTTTTCTTTTTAAATGATTCATCTTTATAAATTTCTTTTAGTTCGTCAAATTCATACTGCGCCAACTGAATCTTTCCGATTGCTGAAGCGTACGCCGCAAATCGGGTTCCTGGATCCGTTACAAGTCTGACCGGTGAGCTTCCTTCTTCCCTACCGATATAAAAAACATCGCCACCCATTAGTTTGCCTAATTGAATATGTTCATCGACGATTTCGATCGCCTTTTTAGCCTCACTAGAAAACGTTTCCATAATATTGAATTGATTTAAATAAGTGGAACCGATAAATCCTAAAACTGAGCCCAGATTATATTTCTCATTCTGTCCTTTTTCGATCCATCCTAACTTCTCCATTGTGTTTAATAAAGAATACATAGAACTTTTATTTATTTCTAATCGATTTGATAAATCAATCAACCTTAACCCATCCGGATTCTTAGCAACTTGTTCAATAATCAGGTTTGCCCTTTCCAGCGCCGGCACCCAATACTTTTGCTTTACCAATTTCTACCACCGCTCCTTTATCAGTGAAATTTCAGTTTATAATAGTAAACTGACTTTATTATAACACACATATATTAACGACAATATTAAGGCACATTTCGTGTCTCGTCTTTTTAATGAAACAGTTGATGTTGCTGAAATAATTTCAACATAGATTTCCATGTTGTTCTGTCTAATAGACTCAATGATGCTGCGTTTTAGGGAATTGTCGCTTGTAATCTATTTTCACAACATTATTTTTCTTCTCATTCATGTACCTCCATATTTTTTTATTACAATCTACTATGAACAAAACGAATGGAGGTTTCATTTTTTGTAGTGTGGTCTGTCCCTAAGTCCATACCCATGCTTTGTTAAGAACCGTCACCATGTTTCTAAAAAAAGGAAAATAGTACGCTGATTTTTGCCATTAGAAAAACGCCAAAGATACTGACCCTACAATGTTATTGGCGTTTTGGGTGTCAGACTTTAATCCATATATTTTTAACGGTTAATCTTATTGCTAAATAATCGTAGGCGGGAGAACCACCTAGTGTGGGTAAGATATCAAAACCCTCCAAAATAAAAGCCACCCAAACGTCATTACCCTCTTTCACCAGCCTGCTTCTCACTTTCTAAAAACAGAGAAAGAAGCAATCCTGTGACAGCAAACAAAAATGCGACGAAGAAGGCGGTTTTTACGCCGGTTAGGTAATTAGCGGGTTGTGCTACTGCCTCAGATCCGGACCCAACATTGCTGATAAACGAAATAATAAACGTCAGTCCCAATCCCCCCCCCAAATTGGCGGGCGGTATTGATTACCGCAGTCCCATGTGGAATCAGCTTATCAGGCAAAGCATTGATGCTAGCGGTCATGATGGGCATATTAATTAATGCCACCCCGCCCATGGCAATCATGAATAATCCCATCGTAATAATGAATGACGTGTGAAGACCAAGAATTAAATGAAAGCCGAGTGTGCTTAGACTGAGCAGCACAAAGCCAATAATTGCAATTGTTTTGCCACCGTATTTATCAAACAATCTTCCTGCCAAAAGCGACATAGCAGCAAGTGTCAGCGCGCCGGGCATCACAATCAGGCCCCCGTAATAAGCTGAGAACTGCTGAGCGTTTTGCACATACATCGGCAAAATCGTCTCGGTTGCGATAAGAAGACTGAACGAAAGGATGGATACAAACGCAATAAGTGCAAAGACAGGCACTTTAAGCACACGAATCTCCAGGATAGGTGTCGTGAGCCGCAACTGCCGAACCAAAAATAAACCCAGTGCGAGGGCTCCGGCAATCAGACTGGTAAGTGTAACTGGATCAATTATGCCACCCTCCTGTATGTTATTGAAACCGTACAGTAAGCCGCCAAAACCAATCGTTGACAGTATAATGGATAAGATGTCGATGTCTGTGTTTCGCTGCTCGGTAATATTACGCATAAACAAGAAAGTAAAAAGTAGAATACATGCTGCAATCGGCAGGGTTATCAGAAACAACGAACGCCAGTCAAAATAGCTAATCACAACACCGGAAATAGGCGGACCAACCGCGGGCGCAACGTTAATCACAAGACCGGCCAATCCCATCGCATATCCTCTTTTTTCCTTTGGATACAGAAGGAACAACAGTGTCTGCATTAACGGTATCATTATGCCAGATCCCATTCCCTGAATAACACGTCCAATTATCAGGATGGGAAACGAAGGTGCAAACAAACAGATCAATGTCCCTGCAAAAAACAAGAACATAGCACCCATCATTAATGTCCTTGTTTGAAATTTATCAATAAAATAAGCCGTTATCGGAATCAGAACGGCGATTGTTAACATATAGCTGGTTGTTAGCCATTGGACTTCCGTTGAGTTAATCTCAAACCCACTCATGATTTTTGGAAAAGCTGTAATGAGCAGAAATTGTGTCAAAACAGATAAAAAAGCAGCCGATAATACAATCGCCACAATTAGGCGTCGTTGAATTCGTGATAGATTCACCGCAGTCATCTCGCTCCCCTCCCTCTCTAGTCAAACTCTTCCTATGTAGATACAACCATATTACATGTCACACAATGTTTCAGCAATTAACAAACAAACGGTGAACATTTAAATTTGAAGCGTTTTTGATTACATGATCTTACCAAAGACCCGTGTACAAAATCGTAGACGGGATTAATCGTGCCATCCATTGATAAAACACCAAGAAAAGCAGCATCATCCGGAAGGGCATCTTAAATATCCTCCGCTTCTTTTCTAATGCCCATTGCCATCCCCACGAAACATCAAACCCTAAGTAAAAAAAACCGCCAGTTTCAAAACAGCTGTCTTAGCTATTATTATTGTATAATTCAACAAAATTCGGGAAGTGACAGGCACATTGGCTCTCCTTCCACAACCTCCAAATGAAGCAATAGAACCGCCCCCATGCTTCCTCTTCCCTAAAATCAGCTGACCTGCTAAACTTAATGTAACGAAGCAGGTGATTACATGACAAACGTTGTTAAGATATCGGTACGGCATCTAGTGGAACATGTATTTCGAAGTGGGAGTATTGATTCCGGTGGTTTCCGTTCAGCAAATCCTCTTACAGATGGTACAAAGGCTCACCAGAAGATACAAAAAACGTACAAAAAAGATGATCAGAAGGAAGTCTATCTAAAGGCAGAGATTCCCTTTGAAAATATAAGCATTCATGTCGATGGACGCTGTGATGGATTGCTTTTTCAGGAGGACGGGTCGGTAACCGTCGATGAAATCAAGTCTACTTCACATGTGCTCGGTACCACAGAAGAGACCTACCCAGTACATTGGGCCCAGGCTGTCTTCTATGCATATATTTATGCGTTAGATCATGAGCTGGCGTCAATGACGATTCAACTTACATATGTGCAAGTCAAAACAGAAGAGCAGAAACAGTTTCAACGTTATATGACACTTACCGAACTTGAAGATTTTGTAATGGAAGTGGTAAGTGAGTACGCTGCTTATGCCAAAGCTAAGACGCAGCATATAAATGACAGAAATACCAGCAGTAAAGCGCTGGCATTTCCTTATGGAGTCTACCGGGATGGGCAGCGCAAGCTTGCAGGGTCAGTCTACAAAACGATACTCGATAAGAAGGTTCTGTTTGCCAAAGCTTCCACTGGAATTGGTAAAACGATTTCCACAATCTTTCCAGCAGTTAAATCGATTGGAGAAGGCAACCTCCAGCGCATCTTTTATCTGACTGCAAAAACCATTACCAGACAAGCAGCCGAAGAAGCATTCCAGTTGTTGATTGAAAATGGCTTGGAAATGAAGGTTGTCACCATTACAGCAAAAGACAAGATCTGTTTTCAGGAGGAAACTATTTGTACTGCTGAGCATTGTCCTTTTGCTGAGGGGTATTATGACCGGATTAACGGCGCAATTCTGGATATTTTTGAAAATGAATCATTAATGAGCCGTACAGTGATTGAAGCATATGCACGGAAACATCGGGTTTGTCCATTTGAATTTTCGCTTGACCTTGCTTACACAGCAGACGCCGTTATTTGTGATTATAACTATATATTCGACCCTAGAGTGTCCCTAAAACGCTTAATTGAAGATCAGAAAAAACAAGCCGTTCTGCTCGTGGATGAGGCGCATAACCTAGTAGATCGTGCACGGGAAATGTACTCGGCGGTGCTGTTTAAATCATCGTTTTTACAAGTACAAAAAGAATACAAAGATATGAATGGCGCTGTTGCTAAAGCTGCAAAGGCCGTCAATGTTTGTCTCGCGGAAAAGCGAAAGCAGGCAAATATAGTAGAAAAACAGCTGGATGAAGACCTGGCAGTCCTGGTGGAAACGTTCACTGAAGTGGCAGAAGAAGAATTGGTTCAAAGTGAGGAATCCAATCAACTTTTAGTGGATACTTATTTCGCCGCCAGTACTTTCGCAAAAATCTGCCGGCTCTATGATAAACGCTTTGTTTCTTATGTAGAAACAGACAAGAATGAGGTAAGGATGAAGCTGCTTTGCTTAGATCCATCGTACCTTCTCCAGCAAATGGGAAAAGGTTTCCGTTCTAAAGTTTTCTTTTCGGCTACACTAACACCAGCAGATTACTATAAAAATCTATTAGGAGGAACCAAGGATGACTATGTGTTATCCATCCCCTCTCCATTTGTCCATGAAAATGCAGAGATTCTGGTTAAGCCTTTGTCCACACGCTATCATGACCGTGAACAGACACTGTTGCCAATGGTCAAGTTTATTCTTGATGCCCTGAAAAAGCATGAGGGGAATTTCATCATCTTTTTCCCGTCCTATAACTATATGAATAAGGTTTTCGAGGCATTTAAAACACAAGCACCAGATGTAAAAACAATTGTCCAGGAAACCGGGATGTCGGAGGAGTTACGGGAGAATTTCCTAACTGCCTTCAAGGCAAGCGCAAATGAAAGATTGGTAGGATTTGCGGTTCTTGGTGGCGTTTTTTCAGAAGGGGTCGATTTGAAAGGAGACCGGCTTTCTGGAGTCATGGTCGTTGGGGTCGGGCTTCCGCAGATCGGATTCGAACGAGATATTATCAAGGATTATTTCACGAATGAAGGACATAATGGCTTTGATTACGCCTACGTCTATCCTGGAATGAACAAAGTCCTGCAGGCTGGCGGCAGACTCATAAGGTCTGAGGACGATCAGGGGACCATTGTCTTAATAGACGACAGATTTTTACAGCTAAAATATCAGAAGCTATTCCCGGAAGAATGGCGTCATTATAGAGTGGTTTGAAGCATGGAGACGGTTCCTGCAACTTCTAACATTCTGCTTAACTTTTTCCGGGTACCTGTGCCGTTCCACCTGCAAGAGATTTCGTTAATAAGCTTGGATGGGGTAAGCTATCTTCTGGATTAATACCTAGGAAATACATATAAGCAAGATTTAACGAAGCCTCCTCAATAACTCGTTCATCTGACAAATTATAGAGGTATTGCAGCACCGACAATTTAATCATAAGTTCAGGCTCTTTTGCTGGTCTCCCGTAATACTTGCAGTAAGAGGTTTCAAGAAGTTTATTAATAGAACTAAAGTCAACCTCATCTCTTATTAACTCAAGCATGTGATTTTCAGGGATTTTATTGTATAATTCTGAGTAGATGCTTAATTGTGCATCATCATTATTGAGCATAGAAAAAAACTCCGTTGTGTGTTTGGTAGTAGTTTTTGGTTAACTCTATTATACCAAATAACGGAGGTTTTTTCTGTGTCTAAAATCAATTTTATTCCATATTTTCCAAAATTTAGGAGTCGTTTTTCAGTGGTCTCTTCCTGTCCCCTTGTCCCCCCTGCAATAATAGATTATTTAATTCCTTCCTTCACTTTTGCCGCAACATCCTCAGGTACCCATTTCGTCCATAAATCTTCATTTTCCTTTAAGAACTTGAGTGCAGCATCCTCATGCGACGCTTCCTCTTCTTGCATATAGACTAATGCATCGTTAGCTATCTTACTAGATGTTTTATAGTTTTTCAAAAATTCAACTACTTCTGGTGCTCGTTCTGGTAAACTTTCATTTGATATAATATCAATATCCTGTGCACCGATCTTTTCTAGTGGACCAGGTTCCTTTTCAAGTATTGGTGTCATGTCAAATTTCCCCATTACCCAGTTTGGCTCATAATTATATCCAATCCACGGTTCACCATTATTATATGCCTCTGATAATGATATATTTATCCCTGTTTCGGATCCTGCACGGAAATAATTATAATTTTCATCTAATCCATAGTGTTTGAAAGCATCGTACAGTATTTTATCCACATTCCACCCAGATATCGCTCCAATAATGCGTCCTTTTTCTGGATCTGCAGGGTCCTTAAAGAGTTCCCAGTATTCAGGTAGATCTGTTATGTATTTTAAATCCGGTGCCACTGGTTCAATCCCACGTTCTGGATCTCCTTCAATCACATAAGTAGGTACATAAAACCCTTGATGGTTGTCATCATAATTTGTCGATAACTTAATAAAATACCCTTCCTCTATTCCTTTTGTATAAACTTCTTCATCATTTTTTGTCCATATTTCCATATGAACGTCTACCTGTCCTTCTTCAATTGCAGTATAAATAGCTGGAGTTGACCCAGATAATTTTTCTGTTTCATAACCATATCCTTCTTCAATGATTGTTCTAGCAATCTGATTATGAAAACGAAGGCTATCCCATCCATCATCAGCAAACACAATTTTTTCTTTAGAATCTGCATCTGTTTTATCACTACAGCCAACAGTTACTAGTAGTGAAAGAAAAGCAATTACCATTATGACAATATTAAACTTTTTCATATATTTATTCTCCTCATCTGATTTATAAACAACGATTTTTTAATAAGTAAGGTAAAACGTGCCCTACCAAAAGTAGATAATTTTTTCACTAATAGCGCAATCTTTGTTTCGCGTAAACTTATCTCTTTTTTAATTCAAATAATTATGCATAAAAGAACCTGGAAAATGTTAAAGCATTATCAGCTGCTTATTGTGCTGCTACTTTTTTGGAAGGATCCGCAAACTCTAATAAATCGCTGACTTCCGGTTTGAAAATTTCATAAGCAATATCTCGCTGATACCTGTTTTGTTTCTTTGCTTGTGAAAATAATTGATAGGTATTTTTTCGGCATAGCTTTTCAATATCATCAATCACATCTTGTGGGTCTGGTTTGACCAGTCCAAAAATAACTGCATCATAAAATCTTATTGCCCCTAGATTCGCAACGAAATCATTGACGATATCAATTCCTTTATGCTTGATGATTTCGTCCCCTTCAGAAGAGATTGGAATATTGGCAGCTTCAACAATCAAGCTTGATTTTACGCTATCAGCATTAGACTGGTTAATAACGTCCTCTAATGCACATGGGATGACTATATCACAGTCCACATCAAGCCAGTTCTCGTTTGACCTCACAGTATAGTTCGATTCAAAATAGTCGTGATCCATTTCTCCATATACATTCTTATGGTCAATCAGCTTTTGGACATCTAATCCTTCTTCACATGTGACTAACAGGTTTGCATCCGAAATTCCGACGATTTTATAACCTAATTGAGACAATTTCAACGCACAGCTTGCGCCTACACAACCGAAGCCTTGGATGACAACGCTCGCTCCATCTTTTCCATTTTTATATTTCCAAGCCTCATCTGTCGAAAATGCAACACCATATCCTGTTACGGCATCATTTAGAAGCAGTCCATCAATTCTTGTTTTCATCAGTACATCAAAATCCTTTATCCCTTGAAGGACTGCAGGATCTTGTTTCATTGACGGCGTCAAAGGGATATCAATGCTGAATTCATTAAAGATTTCAAGCACATCTTCATATTTAGTACCTAGATCACTTCCTAAAGATACGCCTTTATCAATATAGGGCATCATTGCAATTAAAAATCTTCTTAAAACGGCATATGCATCAGGAGCTTTGTAATCATAAGAAATACCTGCCTTACATCCGCCGGTCGTTTCACTGTCACTAGCTACATACTTATAAGCCATGGCCTCGGCCAATCTTTCAACCTCTTCTTTTGTAACCGACGGATGCATTCTCGTACCGCCGCCTGTATAGCCTTTCATGAAGTTATGAACAACAAGCCACCCTTGTGCATCCGTTTCCGTATCATTCCACTCTATAACTAAATAGGCTTTAGCCATTTTATTACCTCCTAATGATTTTTTTGCATGTAAGCCTCATGTAGATATTCTTTTTTTAGATTGCTAGATTACTATTTTTCCGTGCAGTAAATTCACAATCATCCCTTGCCCAACTTTTCATTGTATGCGACCCCATAATATTTCCAGCAAACAATGGAAGCGCCCTTATTTTCACATAAGGATTCTTCACCTTGTTCCTTTTAAGCATTTTTCAAAAAGAACAAGGTGCCATCCATTCTCTAATCAAACCAATGAATCGGTTTCGGAGCCAGATTAATGTTAATCTGTTTCGTTTCCTGGTATTCATCCAATCCATACGTACCAAGGCTTCTACCAATACCACTTTGTTTATAGCCACCCCATGGGGCTTGAATATTCGTAAGGTGGTAAGCATTTAACCATGTGATGCCGGCTCGGACTTTTTTGATGACACGTAAGGCTTTATTTTGATCTGCAGAGAAAACAGAACCCGCAAGTCCAAAGTCTGTGTCGTTTGCAATCTTAATTGCCTCTTCTTCATCTTGGAATTTCTGGATAGTGACGACAGGACCAAAGATTTCTTCTCTGACAATCCGCATATCGCTTGTTACATTCGTAAAGACGGTAGGTTCCATAAAAAAACCCTTTTCCAGACCGTTTTTCTCGATGCGAATGCCGCCAGAAGCAAGGCTTGCACCTTCTTCTTTTCCAATTCGTATGTAGTCTAGTATACTCTTGAGCTGGTTTTCGCTGACAATAGCTCCCATCTCAGATTGCTCATCATTTCCGGGACCAACCCTTATCCTTCGTGCATTCTCTACAAATTTCGCCACAAATTCATCATAGATACCCTCTTGGACAAGAATACGGCTTCCCGAAGTGCAGACTTGCCCAGATCCCATGTAGATCCCAAACAAGGAGTAATCGATGGCTGTTTCCAGGTCCGCATCACCAAAGATGATGTTCGGAGATTTCCCTCCCAATTCAAGGGACACTTTTTTCATATTACCTGTTGCTGCCTGCATGATACGGCGACCGACACCTGTGCTTCCAGTAAAGGAAACAACATCCACATCATCGCTTTCAGCGATCGTTTGGCCAACAACCGATCCAGAACCCATCAGGAGGTTAGCTACCCCTTTTGGCAAATCGGACTCATCAATCAGTTCAAACATTTTCACCGCTGTCATCGGAGTAATTTCTGCGGGTTTTAATAGAATGCTATTACCTGCTGCCAATGCCGGAGCAATCTTCCAAACACTCATCAATAAAGGGAAATTCCAAGGAACAATCAATCCCGCAACACCCATCGGTTCCTTCACAATCATTGTCTGCATATCTTCTGGGGCTTCATACGTTTGGCCATTAGGCATATTAAGCAGACCTGCATAATAACGAAAAGTATTAGCGGCCTCTTCAGCATCCGACCGTGCCTCTCTTCTTGTTTTTCCGTTATTCTGTACTTCCAAATTCGTTAACTCGTCAATGTTTTCTTGCAATTTATCCGCAATCTGAAGTAAAACTGCCGCCCGTTCTTGCGGGGATTTATCAGACCATACACCACTTTCAAACGTTTTTTTTGCTATTTTGATAGTCTCTTCTGTTTCTTCTTTTGTTGCTCTCTGGGCCATGGCTATAACTTCTTGTGTAGCAGGATTAATAATATCAAGTGTATCCGGATTACTAGATTCTACCCAATGTCCATTTATATATAGTTTCAACTCTTTTGTCATAACATTCCTCCCCCTTCTTGTCGGCTTTAAAGTCTAACAAATACTGAAATAGACTGTGCTCTAGTTTATATTAGCCACAATTGCAGAGCATTTAACCAATTCCGTAAACTGAATATGCTATATATACGGTATGAACAGACTAAGCCAACTTTTAATACCCGCTAGCCCTAAAAATGAATGCCAATTCTATCAATCTACCTAAAAGACAAGATAGGTAGAGGATGAACGTTAAGCTTTATCCATGTTTTGGACGGAAAGAGGCAATGTATTCGTCTGTATCTTCGTATTCCAATACACCCATTGCCGCTACATCTACTACAACCAAATAAGGTTTATTACTTACAATTGCATTCGATAACCCTTCCTTGAACTCCTCGACTGAGCGTAGTTTCTCTGATTCGAATCCCATTGATTTTGCCATCATGACGAAATCTGGGTTTTCCAAGTCTACAGATGTACGCCTGCCATAAGCCGCTTCTTGGTAGTATCTTAAGATCCCATATCCGCCATCGTCGAACAATAGAATGACAATTGGCGTATTTTCCTGAATTGCGGTGATCATTTCGCCTGCATTCATCATGAATCCGCCGTCCCCCGCTATAAGGACGACAGGCTTTTCTGGCTGAGCGATTTGGGCTCCAATCGCCATTGGTAAGCCTTGGCCGATTCCTCCGCCGGTCATGTGGAGGTAGTTTCTTGGTTCGTAAATGTCGAACAATTTATTGCCCCAAGTGTAGCCAGGGATGGTCACATCAGTTACCAAGATTGTACTCTCAGGCAACTGTTCACGCATGATATCTGCAACTTCTCCGTAGGGCTCAATTTGGCTGCGAAGGTCTTCACGAACCGCTTGACGGGCGAATTTCACTTCATCCACGTAGGCTGCATCTGGAGTGATTTCCTTATTTGCCAAAGAACTGTTGATTTCTTGTAAGACTGCCTTGGCATCTCCGACCAGTGTATACAATGTATCAAAGTTACGGTTGAATGCACTTGGATTTAGATCAATATTGATGTGATTTTCGGGTACTGGAAGCGTCCAGTTATACGTTTCCCCATCGCGGAAACGCGCCCCGATACTAACGAGCAGATCCGATTTTTTCAAAAGTCCTTCCACTTGTGGTGTAGCCCCAAAATTACCGATACAAAGCGGATGATTTTCAGGAATGGACCCTTTTCCAGATTCACTTGTAATAACAGCAGGCTGAATTTTAGCCACCAGCGTTTGAAGTTCCTCGGATGCTCCCGAAGCAATAACTCCATTTCCCGCCCAGATAACTGGTCTTTTTGCTACGGCAATTTTTTCAATCACATCAGCTGGAAGGTTGATTTTCACTTCTGTATCTTGAACCGTTGCCACTTCGACCAATTGATTTTGCGGAATGATCTGTGCTTGAAAGTTCGTTGGGACTGAAATTGTTACTGGCCCCGTAGGAACAGTCAGCGCCTCTTTAATAGCACTGCGCACAAATGGTGTGACTTGCTTTGGACGCTTTAACAAATAAGCTGTCTTGTTTGCACCATTCATCATTTTCAACTGGTCTTTAGCTTCGTGGACATAACGTTGATCCGTTCCAATATAATTAGAATCAGCTTCCCCCGTAATGTGCAATAACGGGGTCCCTGAATTCCACGTTTCTATCAATGAACCTGCACCGTTCCCCGCTCCGGAACCAGTACTTGTTATTACAACGCCCAATTTCCCCGTGGCACGCGCATAGGCATCAGCCATGTTGACCGCCCCACTTTCACCGCGGGCAGTGACTATTCGAATGCTTTCTTGACGCATAATCGCATCATAAATTGGCATATTGTGAATACTAACGATCCCGTATACTACCTCCACTTCTGCCAGTACAAGTTCTTTTACGATTGCCTCTGCAACTGTAAATTCTGTTTGATTGTTCAATGTAATAGCCCCCTAATATGGAAGCAGAGGGACGGTTCCTGTGCTCCTCCCAAATTGGACAAATCTAAATCCCTTTTTGAAAAGTGGACTCTTAGGACATAAAAGCAAACGAAGCGATAGAACCATCCCCCGGCTTCGTTAAACTGTGTAATAAATTTAAAAAGTGGTTTTTAGACCAATATTTTAAATTTTATATCTCTTTTATGTATTATTCAAACAGCAAATACAGTTATTTTTGTACAAAAAGTGTATACAGTTTTAGATTGTCAGGCCTTCAGGGGATTAAACATATATATCCTTTGATTATCTCCGACTTACACCATTCTACAAAATCTGAGGGACAGTTCCCGTGCTTTCTGCCATATTCGACAAATTTAAATCTTCTTTTGAACAGTGAAATCAGTTAGACATAAAGCAGCTGAAGTAATAGAACAGTCCCTGTCCCTCATGTCCCCCCAATCAATCCCAGACAAAAAATGGGACAACCATTGAACTGAGTCCAACAGTCACCCCATCATTTAATTATATCATTTCAGACACTTTCCAGTTACTGAGCAGTATACCCTCCATCAACTATCAGCGAATTACCAGTCATGAAGCTGGAATCATCGCTGGCCATAAATAACACAGTTTTGGCCATTTCTTCTGGCTTGCCAAGACGCTTCATTGGTGTTGCGTTTGTTAAGAAGTCTCTGTCTGTTTCACCCAGAATAGGTGTTTCAATGAAACCTGGGCATAGTGCGTTGACGCGAATATTGCGTTCTGCATATTCCAGGCCAAGTGAACGGGTTAAGTTAACGACACCAGCTTTTGCTGCATTATAAGCGGCACTTCCAGGTGATCCTACCCACCCATACATCGAAGCTGTATTGACGATTACTCCGCTGCCAGCTTTTAAAAACTCTTTGATTGCTGCCTGCGCTACCAGGAATACGCCATCCAGGTCAACTTCTACAGTTTTTCTCCACTCCGCATATGTTAATTCTTCAGTTGGTTTGACTGCGCCAATTCCAGCGTTATTAAATAGGACATCCACTTTACCAAACGTTGATAACGTGGTTTCAAAAATGTTCTTTACTTCTGCTTCATTCGTTACATCTGCTTTAACGAAAAGTGCTTCTGTACCCTGGGACTTTAATTCTTCCTCAAAACTGGCACCTTTCTCCTCATTCATATCGACAAGCACTAGTTTTGCCCCTTCAGATGCAAACAACTGTGCAGTTGCTGCTCCAATACCAGATACTCCACCTGTAATGACTGCAACTTTATCCTGTAACTTACCCACTTTGAACTCCTCCTGTTATAATAATGTTAGATAACCTAGTTATTGAAAATGCTTACAAATTTATTATAGATATCAGAATTTAGTGTTCAACCAACAATATTAAACAGACTGTCTAAAGGTTGGACACAATATGCGCAAGTGTCTATTATGTATACATTTATCCAAAAATTGATTGGAAGTGGGGGATTAACAATGAAAGATCATCTTACCTCTCTAAGAAAAAACAGAACAAAAGAACATTTCCGGCAGGCACTTGTTAACCTGATTAAAGAAAAAGGCTATCAATCGGTCACCGTTAAGGATATTGTGCAATACTCCAAATATAATCGAAGCACCTTCTATGTCCATTATCATGACAAATTCTACTTAGCAGCGGATCTGCTGCATAGTATGCTGGCTGGGATGGAGGAAGCTGTCGCAACCCCGTATGAACGAAATCAGCAAATCAATACAGCCCGCCTTAATGCAAGGTCGTTTGAGATCATTCGCTATATCTATGAACATCGCAATTTTTTCGAGCTGATAAATTATCAGGATACCATTCCACAGCTACATACTAAATTTCCGGAGACCATTCTGAAAATCTACCAGGAGAAGTTTCAATTTAAGACTATTAACAATATGCCAGTTGATATGGATTATTTCACCCGTTATACCGCATACGGCTTTTACGGACTGTTAATCCACTGGATCAATACAGGATTCGAAGCCTCACAGGAAGAATTTATTGAGGAAGTTATTAAGTTGTCACGTACGCATATTGAGTCGGTTAGGTATGTGGGGAAGGGTTGAAGAAAATTAATCTTCTTTTTGTGTGGCGGATAGCTTGCATCCAATGTGTTTGGACGTTTAAAGGACCTGGATAATACAAAGAGGAAATGAATTCTCAACCCTAATTTTACCATGTACCTACATAACAAAAGCCCATCAAGTAGACATTTAAAGCAGATACACTTACTCGGTGGTGGGGGCTATTTATTTTACTCATTTTTAAAAACGTTCCCAACTACGTTTAACCTTTGCATGGAAAACGGACTAATGTCGAGTTGCGACTTATGATCTTCTGTTACTAATTGACTCAGAATTTCTCCAACTACACTACTAAATTTAAAGCCGTGACCAGAAAAGCCACAAGCAACAGCAACATGATCATGGTCCGGATGTTTATCGATAATAAAATCTGCATCTGGGGTATTCGTATAGGTACAAGCTTTCCCCAGTTTATGTTGCCCCACCTCAGGTATACACCGCTCTGTAAAACGAGTGACATCCTGTTTGTCTTGTTCATAAGTGCCAAATGTTTCCAAAGGTTTACGCATGTCTCTTGGACGTCCACCGTCGTGTCGACCAATTTTAACACCTGCTTCTTTCATGCTTGGAAAGCCGTAATATGTTTCTGTAGGCAATTCAAACGAGAAGGCTGGAAATGCAGTAGAATCATAGATGCTCTCATCCGTTTCAAACCACGAGAATGTATTTCTTAATTCCTGTAAAGGTAAATCTAATCCAATTAATGGCAGCAACTTTCTCGTGCCAGCACCAGGCGTAACAACTAACGATTCCGCTGTAAAACTTTCTTGTTGCGTTTCCACCTGTACATAGTTATCAAAAATAGAGATGGAGGTCACTGGCGAATTAGGCTTAAACTCAGCCCCATGTTTCAGTGCTCCTTCTCTAAAAGCCCGGATACAATTCTCACTCATTAAAACACCTGAATCCAATTCATAACAACCTATGTACCCTTCTGGAACATTAAATCCTTCCCAGCGATTATTAATGTCTTCAGCCGTTAGCTGTTCCACATTTAACGAGTAATCTTTTGCGCTTTTTTTCACATTTTGAATAAAATTGGAATTTGGTTGCGCAATATTAACAACACCAGTATTTACAAAAATAGCTTCATCTGACGTATCTTGAAGCTGGCCCCATAACTTCTGTGCCCGTAGTGCCATTTCCGTATAATTTGCACCTTCTCCATAAGCATGCCGTATAATTCTGGTCTCCCCATGATGGGAGCCTTCCGCATGTGGTGGATTATGAGAGTCTATTAGCAGGACACGCTTCCCTTGTTTTGCTAAATAGTAGCCAGCTGACATTCCCATTGAGCCAGCACCAACGATAATAACTTCATAGTCCATGTGATATCCTCCTACCGTAGCTACGGAATTTAAACAAATCTATAATAATATGAATAATACATTCATCTGGGATGGAATTCAATACTTAAGTCAATACATATAATCATAGTTGTCACCCGAAAATAATTTAATTCAGAATTCCTAGAGATCGTCCAAGGTGACAGTCACCCTAACTTTTGGCAGTAAACGGCAGAAAGGAACTATCCTGGCAAGGAACCTATCATTACCACTTCTACTTGTATAGACCGTTTCCGAATTTTTATGTCAGGTCAATAGTCCTGGATCTCTTCATGGGAGAAGTAGGTCAAAACGATGCCCTAAGTGGATCATTTTTATGGCGTGGTTCATTTCAATAGCAATATTCATAAATATCCCTTTTTTACTATATAGTGTAAAATGAGTGATTTCTAAACCTAAATCTGCCCTTTGATAAAATTCAATTATCAATTAATCTTCCATGTTTAAGCCTGAATAATACAAACCGAATAGGCGTCCACGCCTCACACAGAGCGCATACGTGTGGACATTCGCATGCTGATCTTCCCATACATCCCTTTCAGAGATAAAGTTCATCATAAACAAATACAAGACTTATAGACCAAGTCCCGAGAAAAGTTTATTATATAAGCCCACATGTACCATTGGACTTTTGGAACTTCTCCAGGCCAAACATACGAACACTTCTTTGTGTGGCACTCTCACTAAAGCATCAATTCAAAACTGATTCTTTAAACCTATTATTCTATAATGACAGCATCGAAAAATTAAAGGAACAGTTCACGAGGAAGCAAAAGATCCGTCCCCATGCTTCCTACATTCAAAAAAATAAGCCGCCAGTTCCAGCAGCACATTTCTAGCGCAGCTAAATCTAACAGCATATACTATAAAACTATTCTATTTTAAATATACGAAAAATCACTAGAAGTTACTATCGTGTTTATACATCAAATCAAACAATTACTTGGTTAATCTTTGAATCATATTTATCCAAAAGTGTTTTCCCTTCTTCACTGATATTAATTTTCCTTTTCCATAGGCCACCTTCATTCAAATATCCTTGTTTTATTAACTTGGATATAATAACAGAGGCCTTCAATGAATTCATTTTTTGTTCTTTTATATATTGGTTGAACACTGCGATTCCAGAATCCACTTTTTGTAAAATGATTAAGTCGGCCATCGTTACCTTCTCTTCAAATTTGTCTCTTGTATCGGCAACTACTTTGACATGCTGTAAACCTGCGTTTGTTATATTAAAAGTATAGAATCCCGGTCCAGTGTGCTTATCTCGATAAATCAATCTATTCTGGTCAAGACCTTCAATGAATTTGTTGCTGATCGAAGAATCTACACCAAGCATATCGGAAACTTCAGCCATTGTATTATAACCGTTAGAAATAAGTTTCAATACTTGTAATTCGTGTTCATTTGGTTTAAATGAACTATCAGCAGGTTCTTCATTAAGCTCCCAACCTACTTTGCCGTAATAGTTTGGTGTAGTCATCAAACTGACAGTAATGGTAGATACTACAGTTATAACTAAACCAACTACGCCTACGTGGGTGTATTGATCAATTGAAAATATTCCTAATAAATCTAGTAAAGTAAATAGCGCTGTCACTCCGATTCCTAGTACAGCCCCATAAAAAGCTCCTTGCTTTGATGTACGTTTCCACCATATTCCTAAAAAGACTAATACAGAAGGTGGTCCTAACCAAGCTGTGGCGAATGCAAATAAATATAATGGACCTCCTGGATAAAAGCAAAGAAACCAAACTAATATCCCCAAACCTACTGTAATTAACTTGGAAGGTAGGGTAAGCTCTTCCGGTGTTGCCTTTGGTCTCATAAAGCGTTGATAAACATCTCTTACAGCTGTTCCAGAAGCACCTATTAATGCTGTTGTAGAAGTAGATATTGATGCTGCGAGTGAACCCATAAGAGCAAGTGCTGCTATAGCAATCGGTAAGCCCTGAAGAACTACCCCAAATGCGGCCATTGGTGAAACACTGCCGTTCGGAGCAAACATGTCAGAAAATGCAGAGCCTGCATATATCCCGGAAAATGTTAGAATTAGATAAGGAACAGTTGCCAATAGAATAGCAGCATAAATAAATGAACGTTTTGCCGTCTTTTCACTTCTTGTAGATGACACACGTAACCAGTAATAGTTATTACCCCATACTAAGAAGCAGGCAAACAGTATAGCAAATGTTAAAAGACTAGGATATTGTAAAGAAAAAATACTCAACTGGCCTCCAGTAAATCCATGTGCCCAATAACTTAAATCACTTGGCCAGTTATTTCTAATGAAACTAGGTCCTCCGAACTTGATTAGTAATGAAATTAGCATTGCTGGAAGTGCTATTAAACCGATGCACATTTGTACAAAGTCAGTTAATGTGACAGCCCAGAATCCACCGATATATGTGAAAAACAAGAACAAGAAAAAGATTACAGAGAGTGTTGCAATCAATGACCATCCCGTAAAACCATTAACTACAATAGCCATCGAAACAACATTATTAGCCATAATTCCTAGTAACCCTAAAATACTTGCTATAGTAACTAAAACTCGTGTTCTTGAATCAAACCTCATCTCAAGCCATTCAGGCAATGTGTGTGCTCCCGACCTACGAATATACGGCGCGAAGAAAACGCCATAAAGGGCTAATCCCCCAATAAGATATGCAAACCCGAAGCCATATGAACCCCAAAACCCGTACATAACTGCTAAACCTGGTCCTAATGTAATAATCGTACCAGCGAATCCGATTGCGGCAACTCCAAAGATATTAACAATTAAACCAACTTCTCTACCAGCTAGTAAATAGTCATTTGAATTGTTTACCCATTTTCTTGTAATCAACCCACCATATAAAAGGACCATGAAAAAAATCACAAAATAGATAATAAAGATCGTATTGAACCCCATTAGTATTCCCCCTATTCAATAATTGCTACTGGTCTTGCCCATCCAGCACTAGCTTGCTCAATTTTCACCGGAAAAACAGCCACCTTAAACCCGTAAGGCTTTGATATTTTATCGAGGTTAGCTAGTTTTTCTATCTGACAATATTCCTTTTCTTCCCCCACAAAGTGAGCAGCCCACAGCACTCCATCTCTTGGTTCCTTTTTATATTCTTCTGCTTGCAGATGGAAAGGTATGTCCCACCCCCAACCATCAATTCCCATGACTTTAATTCCACTATCGATCAACCATCGCGTTGCATCAGCAGACACACCAGCATGAGCATTAAAATAACCTTCTTCATAAATCTTTTTGTCTGCATCCGTCCGAATTAAGACAATATCATATGGCTTTAAAGAATAATCCATCTCAGTAAGTTTTTGTTTTAGATCATTAGTCGTAATCTCGTACCCTGGTTCCTTATCATGAAAGTCAAATAAAACACCAGGTCTGTAAAACCAATCAAGTGGCATTTCATCAATTGTCCTTGCTCGTTTTCCTTCAGATGTCGGCCAATAGTGCCATGGTGCATCAACATGTGTACCTGTGTGAGTATTTAGAGTTACCGTTTCAACCGCCCAAGCCTTCTTTTCTGGGAAGTCATTAGCCTCTAAACCAAACATGCTGGCAGCTTGCACTGCACCTTGCTCATGTTTAGAATAATCAATCTTAGCAGGAAGTGGCTCCTTTACTTTCTCGCTTAGCGGGACACTTAAATCGATAATTTGGAAGTCACTCATTTGACAACCCCCACATGGTTTAGCCCTAAAATCTTCCGAGTTTCATTTACATCAGCAACTTCCCGCCCTAATTCACCTGAAATGCGCACGATCCTCTCAACAAATTGAGCGTTCGTTTTTGCTAATTCATCTTTCTTATAAAAGACGTTATCTTCCATTCCAACCCGTACATGACCACCTAGAACTATACCCAATGTATTCATAGCCAGTTGATGTTTTCCGATTCCTATTACGGACCAGGTTGAACCAGATGGAATGCTATCAACTAAATGAATTAAATTTTTTGGATTTGCTGTCATGCCACCAGGTACTCCTAAAACAAATTGAAAATGAAAAGGCGGTTTAATAAGTCCTTTTTTCGCTAGCATTAAGGCATTGTTAATCATTCCAGTATCAAAAACCTCTATCTCTGGTTTAACATTATATTCGTTCATATTGTTAGATAATTTCTCTAAGAAGGGTGGTGAATTGATAAAAACTGAAGGGCCAAAATTCATTGACCCAGCGTCCAATGATGCAAACTCAGGAGCTAATTCACAAACCTTTAGTCGTTCCTCTTCCTTTAAATTCAGTCCTCCCGAAGAAGTAAGATTGATTATGATGTCACACTTATCTTTAATTCGCTCTACTGTCTCCTGAAACTTCTCGAAGTCCATTGAAGGGTTACCGTTTACATCCCTAACATGAATGTGTGCTATTGAGGCACCAGCCTTATACGAATCAAACACTTCATTAGCAATTTCTTCAGGTGTTATCGGGAGATAAGGCGAGTTATCCCTTGTTGTGACTGCACCTGTTGTCGCGACAGTAATAATTAATTTTTCCATAAAGATCCTCCTTGTTTTGATATTCTTTAACTAGTCTCCTGACCTCTTTTATGAAAGCCCTTTCATTTAATCGCAGAAATACTTCAACAAATCAAAAGTCTTTAATTAGACTTTCAAGATCCTTTCCATATTTCTTTTTCATCACCCCCTCGAAGTCGTGAAGTATCCGATTCACATAAATATCATGACGGATATAGTTACGGGTGGTAGATATTGTCACTGGATGACTAGAAACTACTGCATGGGGAGAATTGTTTAAGGATTGAAGTACAATCGCTTTCGACTGATCTGTCACAATAGAAAGTTCTCCTGAGTGTCGATGGGAAGCGATATCCCCCCCATAGTGTTTAAAGTTTCGCCAGAGTACATCTGTGTTGTTACCTTCATCAAACGTCAAGGTAACAATGCTGATTCCCCGGTTATAGGCTTTAGTTAGTGGGGCCTTCAAAGCATCAAGTTCTTCACACCAACAACTCATTACAATTTCAGAATCACAGTGTGCGATTGCTGATTCAACTGCTTCCATTGATGATGAGTAACCATGTATCACAAAAAGCTCGGTCCAATTGGTGTCACTCATCGAAGAAATATTTGTTAGTTCTTCCGAAAGAAAATCTACATTACCCGAAAATGCTTCTTTTTTTTGTTGTAGTAAATCCTTATAGGGTAATGGGCTATAACGGACTTTTTTACCTTTATCACCACCAGAAACCGTAAAAATAACTTCACGTTCTTGCATTTTACGAATCGTTTCATAAACCTTTGGTGTTGGTACACCAGATAACACGGCAATTGCATTCCCATTTGCTGGGTGGGAGCGTAAAAGAGCGAGATAAATTTTAGCCTCATATTCTGTGAAACCTAGTTCTTTTAAACTGTCTACTATTTGTTGAATTTTCAATAATATTCACCTCTAAAAAGAGTATACTACTAAGGTAGTTATTTAGTCAATTACAAATATTAAGAATATTTGTTTTACAAACTTTAGTTACAATTCATACCTAGAGTCCAATCTCACCAATATAAAAAAGCGCCTTCCCCCTAAGAAAGACGCTTTCACTCCAGTATAATTTGCCAAAAAATGTTCTAAACTTCTTTGCTATAAAACATTTTAGCCTTGAACAAGTATTTCAATTTTTAAGAAACTACATCACAATTCTATTTCTTGCAAAAAACAATCTCATTATGAATGCCTTCAATTTTAGTTCACCCATTTTCTTACTGATTGTTGGAAGGATAAATTCTCTCTCATTTTTATGCATTACCTAATGGGTAGTATAATTTTAAAAAACAAATACTGTCGGCATCTCAAATACTTACCATTATATTCCATTTGATGTTGGTCTACTCCATTTGAATTTGAAGCTTTCCTATAAAAAATGTAATGGTACATAATAAAAGACAAACGTAAGAATTAATACTAAAACACCGCTTATAATTAAAGCATTTGGAAATTTTTTTGTTATGTTCATTTCCCTTGGATTCTTTAATGTTACAGGGGCTTTTATTATTTCCAAGCGAAATTCTTTTTCTACTTGCGTAACCTCTTCTGTTTTCGAAACAAGATTTAGAGTCAATATTGACAACACTGCCCCAATAATTACAGGGTGCAAATATATTGGCAAGGCTGTTACCAGCATTTCAAATAATTCTGCTCCTACAACTCCAACGAACCCAACAATAATACTCCAAAATGCTGCATTTTTTGTAACCGTCTTTGAATAAACGCTTGCAAATGCCACCGGGCCCCATGAAGCGGCAAACAAAGTTGCTGCAAAATATCCAATCCACATTACCGCTGGTGGTTGCCACATTGTGATAAGTAAGATGACTATGCTGGAAATCAGCATTGTATTGCGGCTAAATCTCAAAACAACTTTACTTTTGCTTTCTTTATTAATGAAAATATCATGAGCAATACTATTCCCTATCAACTGCAAGAAAGTAGAGCAAGAAGATAATATAGCAGCCATAATGCCAATCAAAGCGATTACCCCTAGCCATGTAGGCAAGAGATTTTTAGCCGACCAGATAAAGACGTTCTCAGTTGGGTTTATATTAGGGTTTACTAAGTTAACTGTCGCCATTCCGATATGAAGGAACAGATAAATCACAAATATAGCTATGGTCGCAATGACACCTGAACGTATAACAACATGTTCACTTTTAGCCATCAAGTATCTGCTTGTCTGCCACGGACTCACAGCAACTACGGTTCCCCAAACAAGCCCTAAGATAACAGCCCAGACAAGTGCTTCAGTAGGGCTATTAAAATAGGAATCCACACCACTTAATCCATGCCAGCTTAGAATACCTGGATGAGACTGCAAAGAAGCAGTCTTGATTATTGCGTCTGGCCATCCTCCAGTTGCATTAAGGATAAAAGGCACCCCGACAATTGTTGCTGCAAGGAAAATTATAAACATAATTGTATCATTGACAAGCACACCCTTAGCTCCGGATAAGAAAGTAAATGAAGTGTAAGCAAACCAGATAATCACTAAGGAAGCGCTGTAAGAAAGTCCCGAAACTGAAGAAAACAGTAAGGCACCACCTTGTGTTACCGCTACGATATATGCGGATACTCCTAGGATTGTTGTAATACCAGCTACCTTCCGTATTTTTTGTGAATCAAATCGTTTACCGAAATACTCTGGAACAGTTAAAGCTTTGCTGCGACGCAAGTATCTTCCAAAGAAGAATGCACCCAGAACATATCCACTTGCATTAAAGACTACAAGGATGAGCTGTATGATTGGATAACCTGAATATGAAAAACCTGCCTCCCCCATAAACGTGACAGAGCTTAGAAACGACGCAACCAATGAACCTGTGATCAATAGAGTTGGAGCATTTCGACCCGATACATAATAATCCTCTACATTTGTAACCTTCTTTGATAAAAATACTCCTATTAAAATAAAAAGTAGAAGTGCTACAACGATTCCTACTACATATATCATTTTATATTATCCTCCTATAGCGTTTCAATATATCGATATTCGGTATCTATAAGCGCATTTAGTTAACAACACTCTTCTTCTCACTAGATGTTTCCGACTCAGTCCCCATTCGATTCACCATGAATTTCGCAAATAATCCAATCAAAATTAAACCGCTTCCATAAAATAGTGTAAAGAATAATTCACCCATAAATCTTTGCCTCCTCCTTTTCTTCTGAAATTTTCAAAGCTGCATGGAATCCTTCCCAAACTGCTTCATCCAGCGTGCGAGGACTTTTTGCATCCCCGATTCTAAGCACATTCTTAAAATGGCTTTTTATCTTTCGAAACTCTGCCAAATAATCTGAAGCATCCTGACCAACAGCAAATATGATAGCTTCTGGTTCACGCTCTTCTTTTCGCCCACTAAATAAATGTTCTAAAACAACCTTTTCCTTTTTCAATTCGACTAACTTAAAGTTTGGCGTTTGTTTTACACCTAACTCATCCATTCGTTCCAGAAACTTGTTTCGCTTATACTGTTGAACTGCTTCGGCAATCCCGTAACTCCGCGATACAATTTCCACATTTTTATTTTGTGAGGCTAACAACTCAGCCGACTCGATCCCCGGCCAATCACCTTTCCAATCGATGACAATAATATTTTCTTCTTTAATCATCTCTTTATTTAAAACATCCCATGATGAATAAGAAGCAATGTTTGTTGTAAATTTCTCTGGTATCAATGGTTTTGAGCCAGTGGCAACAATAACCCCATCGAACTGATACCTATTGAGTACCTCTACGGTGACACGTTTTCCTGTTTCAATTTTTACGTTTAGTCGCTTTAACTCACTAATAAGATAGGTTTGCCAGTTTCCAACTTGATCTCTATTCAGAGCACCTTGTATAACATTTAACTGTCCACCTAATTGATTCTTTTCTTCAAAAAGTGTTACGTGATGACCATTCTTCGCCAGTGTAAGCGCTGCCATAATTCCCGAAGGACCGCCTCCAATTACAGAAAAGGATTGTATTCGTGCCGCTTTTGGAACATCAGCAAAGTGTTTTTCACGACCAGTTACAGGATTAATAGTACATCTAATTGGAAGATGTTCCTGATAACGCCCAATACATCCTTGGTTACAAGCAATACATGGAATAATTTGTTGTTCATTATCTGCTAATATCTTGGAAGGTAGGTGTGGATCAGCAATTAAAGCTCGGGTCATACCAACAATATCCACATCTTTTTCTTGAAGAAATCTCTCAGCAATTTCTGGTGCGTAGATTCGTGAAGTAATGATTAACGGTGTTTTTCCAATAATTTCTCTTACTTGATTCGCATCAGTAAAAAGTTGTGAAGCAGAGTCATTAGCTGGTGGCACAATGTAAGAACTTCCTTTGTATGATGCCGATGAGCCTATAACCAAGCTCCAGTAATTTAGTTCTCCTAGTCCATGAAGGTAACGGATTACCTTTAGTGATTCTTCTCCTGAAGTGCCTACATCATCTTTTGAATGCAGTGACATCCGCATACCCAACACAAAATCTTCCCCCACTGCATCACGTACTCTTTTTATCACTTCTTTAGTAAAGCGCATTCGGTTTTCAAACGAACCCCCCCAGTGGTCTGTTCTCTTATTGATAGCAGGACTCCAAAATTGCTCAAATAAATACGTGTGAGAACCCACAAACTCCACTCCATCAAGTCCGGCTTCTTTCAAGTTCATAGCACTACCTACAAACCCATCTATAATTTCTTGGATTTCCTCCTCTTCTAATTCCCTTGGAATAATATGAAATCGTTCAGTAGGAACTGCAGACGGAGCTACCACATCATTATTTTCTTCGCTTACATACGCTTCTCTACCATGATGAATTAACTGAGCAAATAATTTCCCGCCGTATTGATGCACATTTGCTGCTGTATTCCTATGAATGTCTACAATTTTAGGATTACTAGCATCAATGGCAAAAGGAGTGTTTAACCCGGTGTGATGGACACCATGAGCTTCCATAACAATTAGGCCAACCCCCCCTTTCGCCCTTTCAGTATGATATGCAACGAAATCATCAGTCGGTAGATGGTCCTCAACTAATGTTGTTTGATGACCACTTGTCATGATACGGTTTTTAAATTCTGTGTTACCAATTTTCATCTTAGAAAACAGCTGAGGATATTTAAGTTTTGTCATAAAAAAACCTCCTAGAAAGCAAAATTAAGTATTAGTTAATTAAGTATATGTTAATATACTAACAAAACATCTTTTGAAGTATCAATAGTTTTATGCAGAATTTTTTAAAAAATTTTAATTACCAAAAAATAGCGAATTTCCAATTTCTTTATTTATTTTATCAAATCCTTTACTATAAAAGGAAAACATTACCTGTTGAGAGGGGTTTAAAATGACTAACCAAAAAGACGTCGATTACTCCAAAACTGTTGGGGAGAAATTACGTTCCATCCGTTTATCAAAAGGCGTAACAATAAAAGATATTTCCAGCCAGACAAAGCTAACCTCTAGTTTTATCAGTCAATTTGAACGAGGTATAACGAAATCTTCAATTGCGTCTATGCAGAAAATTGCCCAAGTATTAGACATTCCCATAGCTTCTTTATTTGAAAATGGAAATTCACAAGGTTTTGAATCAAAGAATGTTAGCATTGTTCGTAAAAAAAATCGTAGTCAGCTTTCTTTTCCAAAACCAGCATTTACCAACGATTATTTACTAACGAATTTAGATGGGAAATTACAAGTTATTTATTCGACGATAGAACCTGGTGGAAAAAGTGGGGAACCATACAGTCATGACAGTGAGGAAGAATGTATCATTGTCTTGTCCGGGGAAATGAAGATTACCATAGAGGAAGAAACATTTCACCTCTTTGAGGGTGATACGATTAAATTTTCGAGTCGTTTATCACATAGCTGGCAAAACCCTGGAGCTGAACCGTTGGAAGCATTGTGGGTTATGACGCCTCCAAGTTTCTAACTTACATAACCCTTCATACCGCCAAATAAGTAAAATTGTTCCTTTTGAATAATAATATGTGTATTTAAAGCGAGAATTCGTTAGTACAAAAGCTATAAAACGTAGTTACTTCATCATTTAAAAAGAACCGGTGATATGGCAATAAAATTCAGACGCTCGTTCGATAACTGAATTGTTAAAAGTCCATTTTCCTACACTCAAAATTAAAATTTTCAGCATAAAAAGTAAGAAAATGAAATATTGACATGCCTACTTATAGAGAAAATAAATTTTAAAGATGTGAATTTTATTTGAAATAACAAAAACCGCTAGACCAATGGAAAGTAAATCCAATAAACCCAGTAGCTAATATATTATTTAAATTGCTATCATACAAGAAACGCTAAAATACTTTAGCGTAGTGGGGGTCTACCCCAGTTCTTCCCCAAAATATCAAAAAAGCTGTTAGACCTTGATATATATATCAAAGTCTAACAGTTGTTAAATTCATACTTATTATTTCTACTTATCCAAAAGTCCCTTAATTATTTGGTAATAGTAGATGCATTCTTTTCTAACGTCTATTTAGTAATCAATTATCTTACCATAAAAAATTATTTTTACTTTCGACAGCGACCGAATTCGCCTGTAAAGTTAAATCATATACTTTATCAGCGTGTACCCTGTATTTTTTAATATTTTTGTTATCATCTGTTTTAATATAAAGCTCAATCTGCTCATATGCTAGCCTGTGTTCTTCCATGGCATCTTTAGTGTGTTTAATTGCAACTTTCATGTTTGTTAAATCTTGTTTATATTCCCCACTGATACTCATTAGTGACTCACTCGAATCAATAGTTTCCTCTATGTTAGTAGAAACTTTAGAAAAGATTTTGGTGAACAAATCAAGATTTTTAATACCTTCTTCATACCCGTTTAGATGATAACCCTCAACAGCAATGTTATATAAATCCTGAGTAACATCGTTCAGTTCAGAGTTCAGGTGTTCTAATACTCCATAATTCCTCATTACTTGAGCATAGAATTTAATTTTATCGATATTACTCATGTTATCAGACTCTTGCTCATTAGACTTATCAGTTACTCCATTTGCTGATACTTGTTCATTATTTCCTTGCATTTGATCGCTGGAATTATCTGAACACCCTATAACAAAAATTGATAAAAGTATAATAGCTATTGCTTTTTTCATGTTAATACTCCAATTGAAATTTAGACTTATTTTATATTATTACTTCGCAAAAAAATACAATATCCTCCAAGTTTTTCTACGGAGAATCTTTATAGCCCACTAACCACCAAATAAATTTAAATTCTGCTAGGAACGTTAAACCGATAATCGTCATATTAATTGCAATAATAGCCATAATTAAACTGGAGTCATAAATTACTTTTTTGACATTTATAAATTATAATCCAACTAACCAATTCTCTATTTTAATATGTGATATGTTATTTATTTCGACATTATAAACGAATTTATGTATGTAATTCGATTGTTTATAAAAAAGTGTCTATTACTATTTTCCTATTTCTAATGGACTCTATTAAAAATATGTAGAATCATGCTATAATTAACAGACTTTATATGGAAGGGAGTAATGAAAAATTTGAACAACAAGAAATTATTCATGTCGGTAACTGCAAGTGCGTTTATAGCCTCAGCATTTGTCGGTGCAGAAGATGCAAATGCAGCATCATATAAGGTAAAAAGCGGTGACTCATTGTGGGCGATAGCACATAAATACGATGTTAGTGTCGGACAGCTAAGATCATGGAACAGTCTATCAGGAAACATTATTTTCCCAAATCAGGTAATCGAAACATCCAAATCTACTACTACATCAAACTCTAATTCTACTAATCATACGACGAAATCTACTACATATACCGTTAAGCGTGGTGACACACTGAGCGGCATCGCAAGCAAACATAATATTTCACTAACTAAATTAATGAAATGGAATGACTTGGATACAACGCTGATCTATCCTGGGAATGAGTTTGTCGTTTCTGAGGGTGGTGCTGGTGATAGCGGGCAGCCTGATGTGAGCCCTGCACCGGATAAAGAAGTTGCATCATCGAAAGTGTACACCGTTAAGTCAGGAGACAGCTTGTCTGCAATTGGATCGCGCAATGGCGTTAGTGTTACTCAGTTGAAGAAGTGGAACGATTTGTCGTCCGATTTGATATTAATCGGACAGAAGCTGAATATCGGCGAGAAATCGACTTCTGATGGTGGAAGCGATTCGAGCGCGCCTACTGCTGATATTGACTATAATGTTAATAAATTGATTAGTGGTGCCAAGAGTGTAAATGGCGCAGGCTACGCATGGGGCGGCGAATCACCAAGCGGCTTTGATTGCAGCGGATTTATTTATTATGCATATAGTGAGGCAGGGAAAGACATAAGCCGACTATCAACGGAAGGCTATTACAACCGCTCATTCTATATTAATAAACCACAAGTAGGCGATCTCGTATTCTTCGAGAACACCTATAAGTCCGGAATATCACATATGGGAATTTTTCTCGGCAACAACGAGTTCATCCACGCCGGCTCAAGTGGCGTGCAGATAACTAGTTTGGATAACTCATACTGGAGCAAGCACTTCGATGGGTTTAAGCGGTTTTACTAGATTTTAGGTGGTAAGGAGAGAACATCCAGCTGATGCTGGATGTTTTTTTAATGTGGATTAACAAGGTTAAGTTACTATCCAACAGTTTTGTGCTATAGTCGTTCAGTATAATGTTAATATTTTCTATTTATTGTCGATATAACAAATAAGGAACGGAACAATTTAGTGGCCTATTACAAAGATCCCCAATATAAATTTAATTCTTGTTATTATATTCTAGCTTAGGATTGTGATTTGGCAATTAAGGAGATGTGTATAATAGTTACCCATACCGAGTATACAGATGAGCTATTACGAACTATCGAAAATAAAAAAGACAAAATGATAAAGATAGCCGAAACATTCGGCCTAACAGCAAGAGAAACTTTAAAATATAGTCAAGAATTAGATGAGTTAATAACTAAGTACCAATATATGCAAGATTAATAGAGATATGGAGAACATTCAGCATGTGCTGGATGTTTTTTTATTTACTGGGAAGTTAATTTTCTGCTTTAGCAGAAAATATCCTATTGAATTGATTAGATAAAGTTGAAGATTTTCGGCAGATGCCGAAAATCACCCCTCCTAGGAGGAACTGTACGGCGGCTGCTCGCTTGAGTTTGGGCGTTGCTCGCTCGAGTTTGAGGGCTGCTCGCTCGAGTTTGGGGGCTGCTCGCTCGAGTTTGGGGCTTGCTCGCTCGAGATTGGGGGCTGCTCGCTCGAGTTTGGGGGCTGCTCGCTCGAGTTTGGGGGCTGCTCGCTCGAGTTTGGCGGCTGCTCGCTCGAGTTTGGTGGTTGCTCGCTCGAGTTTGGGGGCTGCTCGCTCGAGTTTGGAGGTTGCTCGCTCGAGTTTGGGGGCTGCTCGCTCGAGTTTGAGGGCTGCTCGCTCGAGTTTGGGGCGCGCTCGCTCAAGTTCAAAGGCTACTCGCTCGAGTTTGAGTACTCAATTAAATAGGAAAACATCCAGCTTCGGCTGGATGTTTTCATTATTATTATTGAAGGAAGATTTTCGGCTCGCGCCGAAAATTAACAATATTGAAGGGTTTGCTCCTATCGTTATTGCTTTACCCAATACCTACCTTTCTCGACGTAAATTAGTCCGCTTTTTGATAGTATCCTTGTAGCTGCATTCCGTGAGCTCAATTTTAGAAAACGCATGCATTCTCTGTTTGTTATGTATGGCTTTACTAATAACAAGTAATCAGATATGGCATTTAGGTGAGCGTTCTTCGAGAACATATTACATCTCCTGCACCTCCACCCGCCATACACCCGCTCCATCCCCAGCAATCCACATTCTGTACAGATAACCCCAGGTAACAGATCCATTTTCTTGATGGAGAATTTCTTGTTAATATCCATATCAAACACATTGCAGGCATTCAGAATTATTTTTCCAATTTTTCCATCCTGAATCTTGTTAACACTTTGCTCGGTAATTTGTTGTTCTTTTTCCATAATCATGGAGGGAATTCGTGCTGCATGAGCGACTATCTTTCCAATCGCTTCTGTGTCACCATGCACTTTAATTATGGTAGATGGTTCACTGATAGCTACGAAATAATAGATTGGAATACTAGGAAGATTATGTTGGGAGAGCCAGCTTTGAAGGTGAAATTGTTGGTTTTGGACTTGGGTGATAGGATATTCGAATCCCTTATCTACTTTCCCGTCGCTCCGGGTCATTTGTTTGAGGGTTGTATCGAAGGTTATCGTATCATTAAAGTTTTTTGAATCAACAATATAAATCGCCTGCTGTGAAAGAACCAGTGAATCAATTTGCACATTTTTGCCGTTCACCCGCAAATAAACATCCTGAAGAATGGTATAGTTTGTCGCTAAGTAGTCAAGGTAGTAATCAACCTTCAATTCCCCACTAAACCCTTTCTGCTGGATTGCTGCATCTTCCTTCATCGCTGGCAACTGTTGAAAATGTGGTGACAGTCGAGGAATCGCTGCATCAAGCTTTTGGAGTGGACGTGGTTTAGTCCTTAATTTCATATTCATTTCCATTTCTCCTTAATTCGTTTTTAGCAATAATATAACGTTTTACTTCATAAGGGAAATCAGCAACAATCACTGAGGTTGCAATAGAAATGAAATTTAATTCTACTAAAAATAAGGGAATGGAATTTTCCTTTACCCAAGTCAAAATTCAACCTATATTAGTGATAGGAAAATATAATTTTATTAATTCTAGAAGATATTTTCGGTATCCGTCGAAATTCAACACATCCAATATGAAAAAGCATCTAGAACCTAGCGACAATATCTAACAAATTATTTCCCCGGAAATAATTTTGTCGGTATTTGTTTGATAGAAAATAAAACACCAAAGGACCAGTGCACCCCCGCACTGGTCCTCAATATTATACTAATTCAACTTCCTGCACATTGCGCTCAACTACGCGTGCACTTTTGATAGATACTAGATTTCCGCCCGATGATGTGAAAGCATCTTGTGCGATGACCTCGTCCATTGCAGCCTTGACTGCTACTGGATCAACCGGCTCAATTGGCTTTTCTAATGAGTATGTCACTGTTTTTCCTTCAGCATTTAAGAATTTAAGCTCTAATTTTTTCATTGAGTTCCCTCCTTTCATCCCTTATTTTGTAGAGCTGTGAGTGATTATGCTCCTCTTAGTTCGGAACTGTCTTTTCGCTCGATACTTAATAGTGGGCGTTGCTGTAAAACGACGACTGCGTTAGCTATTGAATATAACTGATCAGCTGTTGCAGCGATCTTTACATTGTTGAAGCTCTTCGTTTTGAAAAGCTGCTTACCTGATACTTCGTCAATACCGTCATCCAAAATTAGGCTCATACGTGTGTTCACCATTTGTGCTATTGCCATGTCGCTCACCTCCTTTCACACATACTATCGAACCTCACGACTAAAAAGTGGCATCATAATTAAAAAAAGTTATTTTCACTGAAAATGCCACTTTTTTGGTTTGAGAAACGATAGTACTTAAAAGAAAGAGATTTTCTGCTTTAGCAGAAAATGACCTATTGAATACTTCTCTAAAAAGTAGAAGATTTTCGGCGGATGCCGAAAATCAACTTATTGGGGAGGTTGGCTGCGCGAGTTAGTCGGGCTGCTCGCTCGAGTTTGAGGACTGCTCGCTCGAGTTAAGTACATTGCGGCGTGAGCTCTCCGCATACACCAAAAAAGCAGACCCGCCTAAGCGAGTCTGCTTTGATCAAACGTTTGATTAACTTTTAATTAATCCTACCATCCTAAGTCCATGCAGGATGCCATCATCTTGAACATCTTTTGTCACTAGTTTGGCTGACTCCTTTACTACATCTGATGCATTGCCCATTGCGACGCTATTTCGGACTGATTGCAGCATTTTAATATCATTCAGGCCATCACCAAATGCGTATACATCATCTGCTGCTATTTGTAAGTGGTCGATTAATTTTTCTATACCAGCTGCCTTTGATCCGCCGTGGGGAAGCACATCCATGGAGTGCTCATGCCAACGAATAAATTCAAGCTGCTGCTTAAATGCTTCCCAATAGTCCGGTTCACTCTCCTCCGGGGAGAACAGCAGGGCTTGGTATACTTCTCCACTATGATGAAATTTGGGATTATAGGTTAACTCCTGATCAACTTTTAATGAGGCGATTGCCGCTTTCACCTGTGGATGATCTTCCGTATTGGAATACCAATCTTCATGATTCACATAGATAATAGGATGATTTTTGGTTGTTGCAAAGTTATTTAATTCTTCCAGAACATTTGATGATAAGGGATTCTTGTAAATTGCTTCATTTTCAAAAACAACGTATTGCCCGTTCATACTGACATGTGTATCGATATCCAATTCTTCCAATATTGGTTGGAATGTAAATGGGGCTCGACCTGTCGCAGCTGCTACAACATGTCCATTGCGCTTCAATTCATCTATTGCTTTTTTTGCTGAGGCTTGTAATTGCTTATCGTGGTCGAGAAGAGTCCCGTCAATATCAAAGAAGATTAATTTTTTATTCATTTTTTACTCCATTCCATAGAAAATTGACCATCACCCACCTATGAATGATGACCAGTTTAAGAATAATTAAAACGTATGCACTTTTCAAGCCAGGCGCATCCGGCTCCATACAATAGCTTAGGATGATCTCACTTCAAATTAGCATCGGAGAAAAAAAGGTTAACATAGAGCGTTAAGCATGATAATAACAGTACACTCGCACGACTCTATGTCAAACCAACTTTAATAGTAGTCTATCGATTGATTAATAAACATAATTATTTAATCTGAGCTGAAATTTTTGCATACATCTCATCAATACCCATCCCAGTTAAAAGTGGAACACCATCAATTACTTTTTCCCTTATATTGTCTGGAACGATTGTAGTCGATAAGACAATGTCATATTCATCAATTCTATTTATTTCATCACTTATTTTAGATTGATATATCTTGACTTCATTGTTTAAATTATTCTCTTTTAGCCATTCTTCGACTTTGCCTTTAACAACTGTTGAAGTTGCTATTCCTGTACCACACATAATTAATAATTTTTTCATTTAAGCTTCCTTCCTTTCTAAGCTTTCTTCGTTCGCCTTTTGTCTATTTGGTTTTATTTTGTTCTGATAAATTAACCCAAATAATATAAGCAATCCTATTGCTATCATGCCGTACCAGCTAAATATCTTAGGTATCCATACAAAGATAAATGTTGTCCACACAGCGCCATCAATCAATGCAGAAATACTTGAGCTAGCTCCCGTGTCAAAATTGGAAGCAACTGCGGCCTTCGTAAATATTGGAGCTATCCACGTTGCTATATAAAAACCAATACCTATATAAATGGATCCACCGATAACAGTTCTTATAATATTGCCTCTAAATACTGGTACCATTAAACAAATCAAAAATGGAATTGATGCTAAATCAGCAAATGGAAGAACTGAATTTCCAGGTAGTATAACTGCCATAAAAATTGTAATCGGCACAATTAGTAATGCTGCAGACAGTACTGCGGGATGACCAATAGCTAGTGCACTGTCCATCCCAATATATAAGTCTCGTCCCGGAAAGCGTCGCTTAACAAACTCTCCCGCTGCCTCTGATACAGGAGTTAAGCCTTCCATTAAAAGGGAAACCATTCTAGGTAATAACATCATTACTGCTCCTGTTTGAATTGCAAGCTGCAAGGTCTCTGTTACGTTATACCCGGCCAAAACACCTATAACAATACCTATAAAAACACCAATAATCGTTGAGTCTCCAAAAACTCCTAATTTCTTTTGAATTGTATCTGGGTCGGCTTCCAACTTATTAAAGCCAGGGATACGGTCAAAAACCCAATTCATAGGCTTTGCTACAAATGCTGATGGTGTTGACGTACCATGTGGAAATGTAATATTTTGAAACCCATAAAATTTCTCGATATCTTTTGCGAGTACATCAGCCATTAAATAAATTAGAAGTAAATGAACTACAATTGTAAATATCCCTAATCCAAAATCACCTGTAAGCGCATAAACTAAAGAGCCCGTAAATGCAGCATGCCAGAAATTCCAAATATCAACATTTAACGTTTTAGTTAATCCAAATGTCAACAATAGAACGTTCACAGCTATTCCAATAGGTATGGCTAAACTACCCAATGCTGTCCCATATGAGATAGCGGACACAGCTGGCCACCCTACGTCAATAGTGTTTAAATTAAAACCAAAATTGTCGACCATAGATTGAGCAGCTGGGCCTAAGCTATCTGTAAGTAAACCAATAACCAAATTAATTGCAACAAAACCGATCCCTACTGTAATCCCTGCACGAAATGCCTTACCAGGTTTAGTCCCCAAAACTAATGCAAATATAAAAATTATAATGGGCAACAAAACACTAGCACCGAGGTCAACAAACCATTGTAATACTCCCATGAAATCTCCTCCTAAATTTATTTTCTATATAAATTGATAACTAGTTTAGTGATTGGTGTGTCCTATCTCCAATTAACTCATTTAATGTATCAGTACTTTTAATATTAGCTAACTTTGTAACGGTTTCCTGATCTTGAAATAATCCAATTAACTTTTGCAGCATTTCTAACTGATCATCTGGGTCCTTTAAAGCAAGCATAAAAATTACCCTCACATCTATTTTCTCATCACTATTTCCCATTACAGAAAATTTTACTGGCTTTTTCAAAGAAGCGAATGCTATCTGTGGCTCATTCACCTTGTCACTATCCGCATGAGGTATAGCAACTCCAAAAGGTGCTGTGGGTAAGCCCGTAGGAAACGTCCTTTCCCTTTCAATAATACTTTCAACAAAGTTTTCTTTAACAAACCCTTTATCAAATAGTTGGTTACCTAATAAGGTCAATGCTTCCTCTTTTGATTCTGAATCCAAATCAATCATGACCAATTCTTTGTCTAACTTCATACTATAGTCCTCCTTCTATGTCAGGATGCCATGTTTGTTATCTTTCGTAAGGAATCAATAATTACTTTTTTCGTTGGATTTTCTAAAATATTCTTTAGTAAACCTTCATCCATTGATAGGTTTGTTAATTGATAGATTGCCTTCACATGTTGGTTAGCATCAGGTGCGGCAATTACAACAACCAAATTGATTTTTAATTCCTGAGAAAATAAGACACCATCTTTCACGATCAACAAACTCATCCCCAGTGAATTAACACCATTCTTCGGTTCAGCATGTGGTATTGCTACCTGCTTGCCTAATATCATATATGGATTCTCATAGCTATGAGAATCTATCATTTTTTTAACATAATTCTCTGTAATTGATTGATTCCTTAGTAAGGGGATGGAGGCTATCTTAATAGCTTCTTTCCAATCCTCTGCTTGGTTAATAACTGTAATTGTTTCTTCCGTTATTAAATCTTCCAGACTAGGATTGTTGTCCGCTCCCACTTTCACTTCACCCTGGTGGTTAGATTGTTGTAGCAGGTATTTTTGTAAATCTTCTTTTAGCTTTTCTTTATTATTTATTGTTGATGATTCTCCAATGATTTCTATTAACTTATCACTATTGAAAAGATCATTATCAACCCCGTAAATCCTTTTCATTACTCGCTGTCTTAAATTCCATTTATCTGCTTCTGTAAGTAAAGGATTTATAATAAAAAGATCAATTTCAGTTTTAATCGGCACCGGGGAGAAGATCACAGCTGCATCTATTGGTCCTAATTCATTAAACTCTCGCATTGACATAGTTGGATAAAAGTAAAATTCAGGAAATAATTTTGAAAGTGTATTTCTTAATAGTTTTGAAACTGTCACGCCATTTTTACAAACAACTAATGCTTTTTTTCGTGTTGTAAATATTTGCTTTGTTTCTAGTAAATGACCACCTATAAATATTGTTAAATAGTGTCTTTCATAATCAGGGATTCTGTTTTTCATAAAATTTTCTAATGGTTTTAGCGAAAATTTCACAATTTGATCCAATCCCAAAAAAGCATCTTCTAATTTTACGATGGATTTATCATAACTACTCAAATCATATTTAATCCTATAGTAAGCAGGCTTAAAGTGCAGTATCAACTTTTGAACTAAATCCTCTTTATTATCTAAATTAATAAAAGCATTTGTTTCAAATTTATCTAATGTTTTATAAAGTGCATTTTCTAGCTGTGGTATTTCATGCTCCATTAATAGTTCGCCGGAAAAAACATTGGTAGATAACACTTGCAAAGTAATGTACAATCTTTCTATTCTAGGTAATCTGCCTTCATACCTCAATAATCGTTCTGTCGCCTTATATTCTTTTGTATCAGACAATTCCTCATATTCAATTTGAGAATCAAACTCGATAATATTGCCTTGCTTTACTCTTTCGAAAATAACTCCAAGGCAATAGATTAGTATCTCGAATTTTTCATCCGTGAATTTTATATTTAACATTTCTTCAATGCCTTCTAATTCAACGGAGATACGGTTAAGCTTTTCATCGTGGAGGATCGTAAAATCCCGAATTAAAGACAAACCACCATACATATCTCGTGTTTCCTGTATGATATCAAGTAGCAAATTCCGTTTATCCCATTCCAACCCGCTTAACTGATAACCCTCAGTTCTTGAGTAGTTTAAGGTCAGCCCATATATATCAATCTTTGTTCGAGCCTTTTTCATATCGTTAAGTACAGTTACGTTACTGACTTCTAATGCATTTGTAAAATGAAATAAGGATAGGTCGTTTTGTGAGAGCAATATAAATAAAATTAAAAGTACTCTTTCACTCTCCGTTGGAATGTAATAATCAGTTAACATATTATGATCACCAGTGAACATTTCCATTAATGTCGAATCAACTAGAAATTGCCCATTGTTTAGTCTCTTGATTCTGGGGTAATTATTATCCAACAACCAATCATTAATTTTTTCTATGCTATATTTAATTTGCCTTCTGGATAACTTCGTTTTCTCTTCTAATTCTTTACTGGAAGTATTTGGGCTGCTTATAAGCTCCTCGAGTATACTGATACTTCTTTTATCTAAATAGATTCTGTTTTCCCCCTTCCCTATTCACATTATATCACCGGAAAACCAGTCATTGTATGCGTTTTCATTTAAATGTTTATCACCCTTATTGTCCAACTCTTTAACTCTTTATTAATAGAAAAATTGGCCATCATTTTGAATGATGGCCGCATAAGATTAATTAAAATGTATTCCTTTTTCAAGCCATGCGCTTCCAGCTTCAAACAACGATTCAGATATCGTTGGATGCGGGAATACCATGCTTTCGATTTCATCTACGGTTCCTTCCAGGTGCATGTAAGATGTTGCTTGGCTGATCATTTCCGTGACATGGGCGCCAACCATGACAACACCTAGTATTTCACCGTATTTTTCCTCAGCGATGATTTTCATGAAGCCGCTTGTTTCACCCGCTGCAATCGCTTTTCCGTTTGCAGCGATGTCGACTTTCTTCGCCTTCACGCGATATCCAGCTTCTTTTGCCTGATCTTCCGTTAATCCGACACTCGCAATCTCAGGGAAGGTATAGACACATCGCGGTATGATTGATTCCTTTTTAGCAGAATTACCTAAAATATGATTAACGGCCATAATGCCTTCATCAGATGCAGCATGAGCAAGCTGGAATCCGCCAATTAGGTCTCCGACAGCATAAATGCCATCAATGGAGGTTTTCATATTTCGGTCAGCTTTGACAAATTTACCGTCAAAATTAATGGATAAGTCCTCTATTCCAGTGAGATTCGGGGTTCTTCCTACTGAAACAAGCACACTGTCCGTTTGAAGAGATTTCGTCTCACCATTCTTTTCCATTGTAACGGTTGTTTTGCCATTATCAGATGCAAAACTGGTAATCTTGGATCCTGTATGGATGGTAATCCCGTTATTAGCGAATTCTTTCGCCAAATAATCAGCAGCATCAGGGTCCTCGTTAGGCAAAATACGGTCAGCCATTTCGACGATTTCTACCTTCGTATCGAGGCTGTTAAAAATACAAGCAATTTCCAGACCGATAACGCCACCACCAACAATTACCATATGGGATGGAACTTCACTTATATCGAAAATGGTATCACTCGTATAATAGTCAACAGTTTCCAGGTCAGGCAGCGGTGGGACAAAAGGCTTCGAACCATTTGCTAAAATAACATTATTAGCCTGAAGTTTCTCGCTGCCATTACCAGTCTCAACTGTCACCGTTTTGCTGTCATCAACATATCCAAATCCTTCTAATACAGTGATCTTATTTTGCTTCATTAAGCCTTTGATTCCATTTTTCAGCTGGTTAACGACTTTATTTTTCCGGTTGACCATTTCTTCTATTGAATAGGAAAAATCATTCACCGTGATTCCATATGTCCTGGAATCTTTTATATCTTCAATTAGTTCAGCATGCTTTAATAACGTCTTGGAAGGAATGCAGCCGCGATTCAAGCATGTGCCACCAAGGTCACGTCCTTCAACAAGCGCAACAGACAGACCTTCTTTTGCAGCGCGGATAGCTGCTACATAGCCCCCGGGGCCGCCGCCAATTATTGCTAGATCAAATGTCTTCATGGATTCCACCTCCTATACTAACAGACCATATGGATTTTCTAAGCGATCTTTTAGTTCTGTTAAGAATGCAGCTGCTGGTGCGCCGTCAATTGCTCGATGATCAAATGACAGACTGAGTACCATCATTGGTCTTACTTCAACCGACCCATCGACAATAACTGGTTTTTCAACGATTCGTCCGACGCCAAGAATTGCTGTTTCAGGCGGATTAATAATAGGTGTAAACCCATCAACAGCATACATGCCTAAGTTACTGATGCTGAAGGTGCTGCCTGACATTTCATCTGGTGATAATTTACCATCACGTGCCTTCAAGCCTAGAGTTTTACTTGCTTCAGTTAATTCAGCAAGTCCTTTTTTGTCAGCGTTAGGAACAGATGGAACGATCAAACCATTCTCGACCGCTACAGCCAATCCAATATTCACATCTTTATTCATTACGATTTCATCACCAACGAGCGAAGCATTCACTTTCGGGTGATTTCCTAATACGTGTGCTGTTGCTTTAATAATAATTTCAGTATAGGAAAGTCGATAGCCTGTCTGTTTTTCGATAACTGGCAGTAATGATTTACGAACGTCAATTACTTGTGACATGTCAATTTCACTTGTCAGCGTCACATGCGGAATACTCTGCGTGCTTTCCAGCATCTTATCTGCAACTGCTTTACGCAAGCCTTTCAGCTTAACGCGCTCAGGCTCTTCCCTTGGTTCCGTTTGAGCAGCAGCATATCCTGTGACATCTGCTTTTTCTACCTTCCCTCGAGCTCCAGAACCTTGTATCTGACTAAGATCCACACCTTTGTCAGCAGCAATTTTTTCAGCAAGCGGAGTGGCACGGTTTGTATCGATCGCTTTGATAACATCTTGTTCGTGTACACGGCTCTTAGGACCTGAACCCGATACACTGGACAATTCGATATTATTTTCCCAGGCAACGCGCCTTGCTGCTGGCGTAGCACGTACTTTATCAGTTGCAGATTCTACAGGCTGTTCAGCTGCTGGCTGCTCATCTTCCTTAGCAGATTCACCAGCCTCAGAAGGCTCTTCCTCATCCGCTAATTCTGGCGGTTCGTTCGGTACCTCTTCGTTTTCCTCGCCGACATAGCCAATAACCGCATTTACAGGTATCTCATCATCCACTTGATAATATTTTTTTAAAAAGACGCCTTCTTCATATGACTCAACTTCAATATTGATCTTATCAGTCATGATTTCAAATAAAGGCTCACCGATTTCAACAGGATCGCCTTCTTCTTTCAACCATTGAAGCAACGTACCAACTTCCATTGTACTGCTTAGCTTTGGCATGAAAACTTCTTTAGCCATTACGATCCCCCCTTACGCCTTATTTAACGTTTTCTTAACGGATTGAACAATATCTGGAACCTGTGGAACCGATGCTTTTTCCAAATCTGGATTATATGGAACCGGCACAGGTAGTGCTCCCAGGCGCTGAATTGGTGCATCAAGGTAATCGAATGCATCACTTTCCGCTATCATACTGGCGATCTCACCGCCGACTCCACCGCGTTTAACTGCCTCATGGACAACGACAACGCGTCCTGTTTTTGAGACGGATTGAACAATTGTTTCTTCATCTAATGGCACGATTGTTCGCGGATCTACCACTTCGACACTAATACCTTCTTTTTCAAGTTCTTCAGCTGCTTCCAGTGCACGATGCACCATAACCGCTGTAGCAACGATTGTCACATCAGTACCTTCACGTTTAATATCTGCTTCTCCTAAAGGAATGCTGTATTGATCCTCAGGAACATCGGATTTTGTTTTGTATAAAACTTTATGCTCGTAAAATACAACTGGGTTATCGTCATCCATCGCCGCTTTTAACAAGCCTTTTGCATCATATGCTGTTGATGGCTGTACAACCTTAAGACCTGGAACATGTGCTACCCAAGCTTCCAGACTTTGTGAGTGCTGTGCGGCTGCACCAGTTCCAGAACCACTCGGCGTACGCAATACCATTGGCACTGTAGCCTTACCACCGTACATATAGCGCATTTTGGCCGCCTGATTAACCATTTGGTCCATTGCGATGGTAATAAAATCGGAGAACTGCAACTCCACAATCGGACGCATTCCGGTTAATGCCGAACCAACAGCCGCTCCGGAGATCCCTGATTCACTGATCGGTGTGTTTCGAACACGTTCAGGACCGAATTCCTCAATCATGCCGCGAGTTACACCAAAGGCACCACCATAAACTCCAATATCTTCACCAAGTATAAATACATCATCATTCTTTCTCATTTCTTGTTCCATTGCTTCACGAACTGCTTCTGAATAGGTTATCTCTCTCATGATTATTCCCTCCTATGCGTAAACGTCATTTAATAGGTCTTCGTGTGCTGGCATTGGCCCTTCTTTTGCGAAATCTACTGAATCCTCAACAGCCTGTTTTGCTTCACTTCTTAGCGATTTTGATTCTTCTTCCGTGAAAATTCCCGCTTCAATCAACACACCAGCAAAGCGTTTGATCGGATCTTTGTCTTTCCATTCTTTCTCTTCTTCACGTGTGCGATATTTCTTCGCGTCACTCTTGGAATGACCTTTCCAGCGGTAAGTCTTCGCCTCGATTAACGTTGGGCCATTTCCGCTTCTGGCGTTTTCAACTGCTTCATGTGTTGTATTCATCATTTCAACGATATCGTTTCCATCAACCTTAACACCAGGGAAACCGTATGACTGTGCACGTTCTGAAATATCCTTCACATTAACCATATCTTTAACGGGACCTGACATGCCATATTGATTATTTTCACAAATAAACACAATAGGCAGGTTCCAGATTGAAGCAAGATTCAATGCTTCATGAAAGCTTCCCTCGTTTGATGCACCGTCACCAAAGAAACACATTGTCACATAATCCTGTTTTTTCATGTGGGCTGTTAATGCTGAACCGACTGCCAATGGAATGCCACCGCCAACAATTCCGTTTGCACCTAGATTTCCTTTTTCAACATCGGCGATATGCATTGATCCGCCTTTACCTTTACAGTAGCCAGTTGTACGACCAAACAGTTCTGCCATCATTTTGTTCACATCGGCACCTTTGGCGATACAATGTCCATGGCCGCGGTGAGTACTTGTAATTTTGTCCTGCTCCTGAATAACAGCACATGCACCGGATGCACTAGCTTCTTGCCCTACACATAGATGTGTCGTACCATGAATTTCACCTTTTGCAAAAAATTCATCAACCTTCTCTTCAAAAAATCGTATTGTCCACATTTGTTTATATAAATCTACCAATTTGTCCTTGCCAACATCAGGTACTAATTTCACGTTATTTAATTCCATTTATTTCACTCCTTTTACATTTGTTCATTATAATTACGTTTGTAACAATGATAAAATTTTCTGGCTGTTTCGTCAAGTGATTTGCTAGAAAATCTGGCTTATCGCCAAGCTTTTATGGTGAAAGTATTAGTTGCTCGTATGCAGGTATTTATACTTGCTTAATTGTTTTAAAAAAACCTCCCCACATGAAGAGTGAAGAGGTATTTATTAAGTTAGGCTGTTTTTAGAGATTATTGTTTGATGCAAAAGATATAAACTGTTACACAGTAATATTTAGTTCAGCTCTCTTACCATGCAGTTGGAATATACTCGCTTTCCGTGGGCTCACCACGAGCCTCCGACGCATAGGATGTGCTAGTGCAGACGTTGCCACAGGACGTGGCGTACATAGTCTGCCTCGCTCGCAAAGAACGCTCCCTGTGGTGTCTCTTAGGATCGCTGTCCCACAGGAGTCTCGCATATTCCAACTGCTGGTTTAGGTACAAAATCTTGTTTTATCATATCTCCAGAAGTGAACAATACCCAGCGTAGGAAATACACGGAGACTCCTGCGGGAGGACAGGCCTAGGCGAGACCCCGCAGTGCGCAGCACGAGGAGGCTCGCCAGCCGCCCGCGGAAAGCGTAGTGTATTTCCGAAGCGGTATCATAGCACTATTTATCCACATTACATCGCAGTTTACGTCACCTAAGAGCAACTTTTGTTTGCTATCCCTTATCCTGCATTGAGCGCAATTTCCAGATAGTAGATTCATCCGTTTGTACAATGTCATCGTACGTAATTATACCGCCTTTTTTAATCGCACTCTTCAGCTTCACGTTTTTATCAACCAAACCAATCGGCAACGCACCTTGTTCTTTTGCCTCATCCGCTTTCAAAAGTTTCCCGTAAACAGTAAATCCGCCAATACTATCGAGGAACTCACCTGCATCCAAGTCTTTTTTAGCTACTGCAACCGTTTCGCCTTGTCCCCCGAAATATGGCGTGATCGTAGGCTCATTGTCAAAGTAAGCTTTAGCAATCGATAGCGGGGTCTCAAGACTTGTTAAATGGTATGGGCGATATAAGACATAGTTTGGTCCGTCTCCCATTTTCAGGTATTTCATTTCCGCATTTACCTCTTCTTTATCAGAAGTAATAATGGCAAATACTCCTGGGGCAACACCGTTAACAAAATCTACTATTCTTCTTCCATTAAGCTTTCCGCCTTGTGATTTATCTTTAAAAATATTTGGAAGCTCTGCTACTGATCCTTCAAAGCCATGCATGCCTGGCTGATCCGGTGCAAAACCAATTGCATTAGCAACAGCGTTCATTTCTACCATCGTTTTTGTACCATCCTGGAATGAGGCAAGCATTTTTGGACTTGACCCTTTTGCTTTTGCTTCATCTGCTGCTGTGTCAGGATTTGCTTCCAAATTCAGTGGGTTATTCTTTCCTTTTCCAACTGCAACAATTTCAAAGCCCATTGCATCGGCAAAATCATATAATTCCATAATTGCACCTGGTTCGTCACCAGCAGTACCTGTATAAACAACACCAGCGGAATCCGCCATTTTCTTCAATAGTGGTCCAACAGTGACGTCCGCTTCCACGTTAAGCATAACGATGTGTTTCTTATTCAGAATGGTATCCCAGGCAATTTCAGCTCCAAGATTCGGAATGCCTGTAGCGTCAACCACTACATCAACATCAGGTAACGATGTAACAAGTTTTACATTTGTTGTAGCTACCACCTGATTCTGATTTACCGCTGATTCAGCTTTTGTTAAATCATCAGTCACAGCAATAGTTGAAGCACTGATTCCAGCATTTTTATAAGCATTTTCCACGTTTTCTATAGCAAGGTCTGCCGTGGCAACCACACGCATTCCTTTCATACCTTCAATCTGAGAGATCATGCCTCTTCCCATTTGTCCTGCACCTACAAGACCTACCTTAATATAAGAACCTTCATTTTCTAATTTCTGCAGTTTTCTATTAATATTAAGCATTTGCTTCACTCCATTTCTGCGTTGTAATTATCTTCTGAATGATATAATCATTTTTTCATTTACTTCAGGTATTTGTTTTTGCTCCAAGCACACAGTCCCTGGTAATTCTGAATGTGAATCGCCATTAAAATTAAATGTAGCGTGACCAAGCTCTTTCATTGTTTCGTTAGCTTTATCACCAACAAACAAAATTTTAAAAGGTTCATCGTTAATGACCATTTCGTCTCCTGCTTTTATATCTTCAGTCAACTTGTCGCCAGTATGAATAACTGAAATACTTTTCAAATCTGCTGGAACTGTATCATTAAAAAGAATCATCATTTTTTCTTCAAACATTAGTGGAGCATCTTCTCCAACTTCAACAACCTTTACTTCATAAAAAGAATTAGCCATGTTAATACATCTCCTCACCTGTGTTAAAATCATTTCTATGATGAATGTTACACGAAACAAATATGATATTCAATAACTTTTTTACAATTGTAACAATAACTTACATTTGTAAAAACACAATCATTTTTATACCCTCCTTCATTGGAAAAGAGGGTATAAATTTGTTTTCTTAGCTGTATAGGCCAAAGCTTGCAAAGTATGCAATTACAACTGCAGCTGGTCCTGTAATTAATCTGGAGAAGAGTACGGCTGGTACACCGACTTCAATCGTTTCTGGCTCAGCCTCTCCAAGTGTTAAGCCAACCGGAACAAAGTCTGTCCCTACTTGTGGGTTGATGGCAAATAATGCCGGTAATGTCATCTGTGGCGGGATATTCCCTTTACCAACTTCAACCCCGATTAGAACACCTACAACTTGTGCAATTACAGCGCCTGGTGCAAGTAATGGTGAAATGATTGGTATGGAACAAATAAGGGAAAGTATTAACATCCCCAGTAATGACGTTGCTAATGGTGTTACGGTATTAGCGATAAAATCACCAATTCCTGTATAGTTGATAATCCCCATTAACACACTGACAAAGGCCATGAATGGCAGAATGTTCTTAATAACTGTATCTATTGTATCTCTACCAGCTTGGAAGAATGTGCTGACAACGTTCCCAACCTTGTCACCGAGTACTTCAATTACCCGATTGATTATATTTTTCTTCTTACCTTGACTTTCCTCTTGTGCTGCAACTTTTCCTTTCGCTTCTTCTTTCTTCTGTTTTGCAACATTTTTATCCAATAATGACTCATCATTTCCTGATTCCTGGTCGTTGCTTTCTTCTTGCTGATTTCCTTCTGTAGAACCATCAGCTTGGCCAATATTTTCTGTGGTAACACCTGACACAAAATTTTCTTCATTAATGAATTTGGCAAGCGGCCCTGAAGGTGAATTACTGAATACATTTATCGTCTTAATCCCCATCTTCGGGTACACACCACTTCTGGCAGTCCCTCCACAGTTGATAACGGCACAGACCATTTCTTCTTTTGCTACTGACTTTTGGAAACCGTCAATCGCAATACCGCCTGTCCGATCTGCTATTTCCTGTGCAACTGGGTGAATTCCGCCACCAGTTACAGATATAATATATTTTTTATCGTCAGTCGGATGGATAACAAGTGGACCTCCCCATCCGGATGAACCTTTCGACACTTTTACTGCTTTATATTCACTCATTGATTATCCTCCTCGCCATTATTGCTATGCAGCAATATTTTCAGATTCCTGTTGTCTGTTTTTAATCATTCGATTCGTAATAAGCTCCGTAACAAAGCCTCTCAATAACATTACTACTATTCCGACAAGTAAAAACCGAAGTGCTAGTGGACCAGTAGATAGTCCAAGCTGTGTTATACCAGCTGCTACCCCTGTATAAACAAACAATTCTGCCGGATTCGCATGTGGAAAAAGTCCGGTAATTGGATGAACAAATGAAACCGCAGAGTCATAAAAAGCTGGTTTTTGTTTTTCAGGCAAGAAACGACCGAACGTATAGCACATTGGATTTGTCAGGAAAAACACTGCTAAAAATGGGAAGATCGTATACCGTAAAATAAAATATTTCGTACAATATTGGGCGAATTTAAATACCCTTTCTTCCCCGATAAATTTAATTAAAGCGTTTACAGCTGTAATCAAAACAATTAACAATGGAATGATGTCCGTTACCAGGCCCATAAATGTATCTCCGCCAGCCTGGAACATTCCAATAAAACCTTCTGCAAGCTTGATTAAGAAATCCATGCTTCATTCCCCTTTCCTTTGTTTAATTCTTTTTTAATCATATCAACGGCATTGGAAAGAGCGTGAAATTCTTTTTTAGATAAGAAATCTACAAATTTCGTCTCCTCCAACTTCATGCCTACTAATTGTTTAATATCCTTGAATCTAGCAAAAACTGTTATCCCTTTCATAACTTTTGCATCAATGATATGCGACTTTTCATCACAGACAAGTACAATGATTGCGCCATTACCTAATCTTTTCTTATAATAGCCTGTCCCTAAATATCCAGAGTCTCTTCTGCTCAGTTTTTTAATTTCAGACTTATAGTGCTTCACTTGAAAATGGGTCATTAAAAACTGCAATCCCCAAATAAAGGCAAATATGAAAATAAAAGTTCCCCACATTGTATCGCCCCCTCTTTTTACATTTGTATTCATGTGAAACTTTTGTAAATACAATGTTAAAACGCTTTCATCTCCATGTCAATATTTTTTTTAAGTTTTTTGTTTTTTCATAACACTAACTGTATTCCAGCAATGATTCCGCGGTTTTGTCATCTGTTACCAGTACATCCAGGTATTTACTTTTAAGGGCAACATGAAGTCCTTCAACCTTATATGCTCCTTCAGCAATAGCTAAAACTTCTGGTATTTCTTTTATTTCTTCCAAATCTAATCCTATTACTCTATCATTTATTGGATGCTGGACAAGTTGACCATCCCTATTATAAAAACAGGAATTAATATCGCCAACTGCTCCTGAGTCATTTAATGTTCCAATATCCTGTTCATTTAAATAGCCCATTCTAACCATTGTTGATTCACTCGATGGGCTGCTGACGCCAACGACTGCTATATCGACTTTTCTTCCCTCTTCCAGCACCGCAGCTACATCCTTAGAATTTTTAATAGCGTTTTTCAAATCAGCAGTTTCAGCCACTGCGGGAGCATACAAATAGGAAGAACTAGTATTTAACTGTTGCGCAAGCTGAAACGATAAATGATTGGAGTGATATTGCACAAACCCCTGCCCCATTCCTCCGATCAACGGGACTAAATGAATATGACTCTGCTGCTGACTTTGAAATTCTTCTACAAAAGTAGAAATAGATTTACCCCAGGAAACTCCAATTGTGTTAAATTGATTTATTTTTTTAGATAGATAGGCAGTTGCAGCTTGACCCATACGGCGTCTCACCATTTCCGGACCCTTATTAGAGACGGAAACTACTACAGCTTCATGCAGGCCATACTTTTTTTCCAGCTTTCGTTCCAGTTCCACGGTATGAACCGTTTCATCCTTCATATAAACTTCTACAATTTTTTTCTCTCTAGCTTGCTGAAGTAATTTAGAAATAATAGGTCTGGACAAGCCTACTTTCTTGCAAATTTCGTTTTGTGTCCAGCCCTCCAAATAATATAATTTTGAGACCTTTGCAATTAAATTCCGCTCTTTTGCATCCAATCTATAATCCCCCTTGTTACATTCGTAAAATTCGATGTCTTTAATATTAACAACAAATTAAGAAATCAGAAAGCGATTTCATACCTTTATTGACTAAGGATAATAAAAAAGATATACTAAATTCAAATTAGTTTACAATTGAAGTTATATAGAACATATGTAAAAAACAGCTTGATTGGAGGACCTACTATGAGCACTAAAACTTTTTCTGCATTGGACCGGAATTCCACCATTAAACAAATGGAGAACGAGCATTTTGACCTGCTGGTTATTGGTGGAGGCATAACGGGAAGTGGTATCGCATTAGATGCAATAAATCGCGGATTAAAAGTTGGATTGATTGAAAGAAATGATTTTGCATCTGGAACAAGCAGCCGCTCAGGTAAATTGATACACGGGGGTCTAAAATATTTACAGAAATTGGACTTTAACGTTATCAAAGAAATCGGAAGCGAACGTGATTTTGTCTACAACAACGCCCGTCATTTGGTTTATCCGATTAAGATGAATTTTCCATTGATCAAAAAGGAATCTTATAATCTATTAACATTAAAAGCTGGACTATCATTATATGATCGCCTGGCTGGCGTAAAGAAGGACGAGCGTCATGTGATTTACGGCAGGAAAAAAACATTGCAATATGAGCCATTGTTTAATGAGAAAACCGTTACTGGCAGCGGTGCGTATGTTGAATATCGTACAGATGACAGCCGTCTAACATTAGAAGTAGCAAAAACAGCATCTGAAAAAGGGGCAACTGTCCTGAATTATGCTGAGATGACAGACTTTCTTCAGGATGAGAATAATCATGTCAAAGGTGTAATAGCTAAGGACCTTATCCAGGGTCAGAACATTCGAATAACAGCAGCGCATGTCGTTAATGCGGCAGGTCCATGGGTCGATGAAGTTCGAAAAAAAGATCGCCCGATAACAGGAAAATACATGGTGCTTGCTAAAGGCATTCACATTGTTTTTGACCATCAATCATTGCCAGTCAAATCTTCAATCTATTTTCAGCACAAAGGGCGCATGATTGCAGTAATACCACGTGGTGACAGCACCTATGTTGGATCAACTGAATCCATCTACAAACAGGATATGGATGATATTTACGTTAAATCCAAAGAAGTAGACTATTTAATTGGCTGTCTGCATTCTATGTTCCCATCGCTGGACTTAGGAAAAAAAGATGTCGTCTCAAGCTGGGCAGGGATTCGCCCGCTTATCGGAGAAGACGGCAATTCACCTGCTGAGTTATCAAGACACGATGAAATTTTTGAATCGGATACTGGACTGATTACGATTGCAGGCGGAAAGCTAACAGGCTACCGAAAAATGGCTGAACGGGTATTACAGCATATGGAGAAAAAAGACAGTACAATCAAATCCAAGAACACAACAGACCATGTTAAATTATCTGGCGGACATTTTAATTCTCAGGAAGAAATCACTTCACATGTCCCGTATTTACAAGGCAAATTTAAACATTTGAATCTGTCTATTGAAGAGGTTAACGACTATGTTTTCCGATATGGCTCAAACACAGAAAACCTGCTTAAACTGATTGACCGGTATGACGATCGTCTTGAGGATAAAGAGTTAAGAAATATCGCAGCAGAAGTGAGATATACAGTTGAACATGAAATGGCAGCATCATTGGCTGATTTCTATGATCGCCGTACAAGCTATCTTTTATTTGACCTTGATAAAGTAAAACGCACTTTAACAGTTGTTGCTGAGGAAATGGCGCAATTACTGGAATGGACTGAGGCGAGAACGACTGACGAAATAGAAAAAATGAATTACGAGGTTGAAAAAGCATTAACATTTGTTGAATAACAAGGAGGAACCAGTTATGTATTCAGTTGCTCTTACTGATAAACAAACATTGGAATTACAGGAACGAAAATATCCTCAGATTACTAGTGATGAAATATTACTCAAGGTTCATGCAATTGGCGTATGCGGATCAGATCTTCGAGTTTACCAGCATGGTGATGCCAGGGTTGACTTCCCACGCGTTATCGGTCATGAAATCGCCGGTGAAGTGGTCGACTTGGGCAGCAACATTTCCAGGTTTCAAACTGGCGACAGAGTAACCCTTGGTGCACATATCCCATGTGGCGAATGTGTTTTTTGCCAGAAAAATGAGGGACATCAATGTGTAGAAGGAAAATCGATGGGATACCATGTCGATGGCGGATTTGCTGAATATGTTGTTTTGCCAAAGAAATTTGTTGAAAATGGCTCCATTCAAAAAATAGCTGATACAACTTCATATGAATTAGCCAGTTTGTCTGAGCCTTTTTCATGTGTATTAAGTGGCCTGTATGAAGTCGACGTAAAACCCGGAGAAAATGTCGTAGTGTACGGTGCTGGAGCTATTGGGTGCATGTATATTGCTGCATTGAAAAAAATGGGTGCTGCCAAGGTAATTGCTGTGCAAAGATCTGCACCAAGACGACAAAAAGCATTAGAAAACGGCGCCGACATTGTCATTGATCCTAATTCAGCAGACACCGCTCGTGAAATTATTGAAGCAACACAAGGGCTAGGCACTGACACTGTCATTGTCACAGCACCTTCAACCGAAGTACAGAAGGAAGCATTAGAAGTTGTGAAGAAAACGGGAAAAGTGCTCTTCTTTGCCGGTATAAAAAATGTTACCGAAGTTCCGATTAATACAAATCACTTTATCTACAAACAATTGAAGGTCGTTGGAACACATGGTGCACCACGTCACCTGCATATCGAGGCAGTAAAATGGATTGATGAAGGACTGCTTGATTTTTCATCCTTTATAACCCATACCTTTCCGTTAAACGAAACGGCCAATGCCTTTGAAACGGCGGAAAGTAAAGAAGGACTTAAATGTGTTGTGAAGCCAAGTGAGTAACAATTAGAAAAAGGAATGAAATTGGTTTTGCGGCCAACTTCATTCCTTTTATTATTCTTCCAGTAATTCCTGAGCAGTTCGGTCGTCGGTAATTAATACGTTTAAATACCCGCCTTTTAGCGCAGCTTCAATACTCTCCAGTTTGTATGAGCCCTCAACAATTCCTATTACTTCAGGAATATTTCTGATCTCATCTAAATTCAGCCCAATTACCCGATTATTTAATGGGTGATCAACTTCCTTACCAACCGCATCAAAAAAACGTGAGCTAATGTCGCCAACAGCACCGGCCTTACGTAGAGATGCTAAATCACTTTCCTCTAAATAACCTATCGTCTCCATTGTTGAACTTTTAAACGGATTCCCTAGCCCAACTAAAGCCATGTCCACATTGCGACCACGTTCTAAAACATGTGCAATATCCTTTGAGTTAACAAGCCGTTCCTTCAGCTCATCACTCTCAACCATCGCTGGCGCATAAAGATATGAACAGGACGTATTCATTTTCTGAGCCAGATTAAATGCAAGCTGATTGGAATGAAGGTGAACATAATCGCTCCCCATCCCTCCAACAATCGGAACAATATTAATATCATCCCTTCGTTCATAAGGATACTCTTCAATCAAGGAAAGGAGCGTCGTACCCCAGGAAATCCCTAGACTCTTGACACCTTTTAAATTCTTAGCAATATACGAAGCTGCCGTCTTGCCAAGCTGCCGCTTCGCCATATCTGGCGCAAATCCAGCAGTCGAAACAACAATAACCTCGCTCAATCCATATTTCTTTTCAAGTGTTTGCTCCAACTCAACCGTTTGAACTGTCTCATCTTTAATATATATCTCAACAATTCCTTCTTTTTTGGCATTGTTTAACAGCTTAGAGATAACCGGCCGGGAGACATTATTTCGTGCCGCAATCTGGGCCTGTGTCCAACCCTCAAAATAATATAACTTGGCCACCTTTACCATCAAACGGCGTTCTTCCCAATTCAACATAATATCGCTCTTTTCCTCTTAAATTCTAGTCTAAGTATAACATTATATTCGAGTATGCGCGCGTGTCGTTACATCCGTTCCGAATAATTACCCTTGTAACGAGTTTAAGGGGGATGATGTGTTGTGTCAAGCGTATTGGGAAGAGAGGTGCCACTCGATTTAAGGCTCGTCGCTCGAGTTTGGGGGTTGCTCGCTCGAGTTTGAGCGCTGCTCGCTCGAGTTTAGGTGCTGCTCACTCGAGTTTGGGGGCCGCTCGCTCGAGTTTGGGGGCTGTTCGCTCGAGTTTGGACGCTGCTCGCTCGAGTTTGGGTGCTCCTCGCTCGGGTTTATTGGAGTGCACTAGCTCGCAATCTAATCCTTTTGCGATAATTAATGATATAAATTCTTGATCTGAGTACCAATGTTTATTAATAGAGGGTAATTTTCTGCTTTAGCAGAAAATATCCTATTGAATTATTTACTTAAAAGGAAGATTTTCGGCATCTGCCGAAAATCACCATCTTGAAAAGAGGGTGCTCAATTTTGGACGCTGCTCGTTGGAATTTTGATGCTCCTCGCTCGAGTTTGAACGCTACTCCCTCGAGGTTAGGCACTACTAGCTCGAGTTTGCACGCTCCTCGATCGAGCTCGAAATCCAGCCCTCCTCACTCGACCCCAAACCACAAAAAAGAGTAAGCAACATAAAGATGCTTACTCTTCCCTAATAACACTAGTCCTGTAAATACGATTCTTTTATCGATGCTATATTACTCTTAAGGAGATTCATTAACTCTTCCTCGACACTACTATTCTCAAGGTGCTTCAGGAAATCTTCTAGATGCTTGATTGCTTGGTCTGTATCCTCGTTTTCATAATGATGGTTGGCTTGTGCTAGGCGATTTACAAACTGTTGAGCTACTGAGTGTTCAATATCTCCTGCTTCTTCAAGTGATTGCACTTGTTCTGTTAGAGATGCAGTTGTGACTTGAACTGTGATCTCAATTTTATTGGAAGCGATAGTTTCACCGTTATAGGAAACGTTCGCCTGTATCTCAGTGCTTCCCGCATTTTTAGCAGTGATTTTTCCATTTTCTATTGTTGCCACTTGTGGAGCACTATTTGTCCATTCAACGTTTGCTCCAGCTAAGTCAACATTATTTTCATTAGCCAGTGTGACAGCAAGAATTGCACTTGTTTCTTCGCCTTGAACTATTGTCTCCTCTTCAGCAGTTACGGAAGCAGTTTCTAATGGAACAGGTAATTTAAATAGATTTTCTCCGTTGGCATAGTAAATGTTACCTTCACTATCCAAGTCCATTAAGTGCACAGTGTTTCCAATAAGCTGTTTGCTCATCATTGTTTCAGGATCAATCACTGTGAGCTTTCGGCCTGCTGTGGTGTAAAGCATTCCCTGATCATCCCACCGCATGAAGAATGGACGCCATTGACTTCCTCGGTGAACACCAGAGTAAAGCTCTGTACTTTTAATAACTTCTTTTGTTTCAGGGTCCATAGCGAAAATTACACTATTTGCTATTCCTTCGCTGTCGTAACCCCATGCAGTTCCCCAAAGGTTTTTATCTGGACCAATGGATAGTTCTCCGATCATTTCAGGTGTCTGCAGTCCATCTACTTCTAAATCAAATACTTCATGTTCTTTTGTATCAGCATTATAGGCAAACATTTTTGCTTCTTGGGCGGTCGGTTCAATTCCAAGTCCGCCAGCGATGGATGAACCTCCATAAACCATTCCGTTTAGATATGTTAGTCCGATAATACTTTGATTCTGTACTATATTGCGTATACTATTCCATTCATCGGTATTTTCATCATAAATTGTTAGCGATCCACCTAGCTTTCCGTAATCTGGAATCGTTCCAACAAATAGCTTATCATCACCTGATGTGAAGGTGAATGGTCTGCTTTGCTCGTCTCCAATGTCCCGAACCATTTCAGGGTTGTCGCCTTCTCCTCCATCAGTATATTGATATGGCTTTTCTGGGTCCATCTCGTAAATGCGGGCACCACCGTAAGTTCCCATATATACATTTCCATTAAGGAAACCAATGCCTTCAATTTGATGAGGATTTCGTTCGCGTAACGTATATTCCTCTTTAGAAGTATCGAATACTCCCATTGAACCTTGGTATCCACCCATATAGACATTTTCATCTTGTCCTATTTCTAAACTTTGTATATTAAGTCCCTGCATCTCAACTTCCGGATAGCTAACTTCTACAGTATTTGTCTCTGGGTTATAGACCGAATATTCGATTTGCTGATGCAGGATTGCAAGAACTTCTGTGCCGTCTTCAGTTGTTGTCCATTCCATGGCTTTCGCTGATGAAGCGGGAAGCTTAATACGTGGCTCAACGGCCTGCGCTTCATTTGTGTCTAAGTCATACGTCCATAATTCACTTGTCCGTTTATCTCTGAAGTATATTAAACTTTCATCGTATGGTGATGGGGGTGAAATCAAGCCATCAAACGTATGCTCATCTTCCCAGTTCATCTCGTTTAACACTTCGCCAGTTGCAGCGTCTATCGTTAATAGTGATGTGCCATATGCGACAAACAGTTTACCATCATATTTCCATATGTTTGAAATGGATGTTTGAGCACCAGAAATAGGTAATTCTATTTCCTGCTTTTCACCGGTTTCCCGATTCATTTGATATAAATATGCAGTCGTACCAATTCCGACATAAACATTTTCTTCTGTTACGCCTAGCCCTCTTGCATATTTCTGTTCCTCGTGGAAGGCGCCTAAGTCTGTAAATTCGTCATTCTCAATATCGTATTCGAAAACTTTTGAATTTGGATATGTTGCTCCATAGATTTTACCATCTTCAGTAGCTTCTAATTCCCAAACCCAGCTATCAGACGGATTCTTTCCTACTGACTCAATTCGTTGTTCGTCAACAAGGTACCGGTACAATGTTCCATTATACGTACCGGAAAAATAAACATTCCCATCAGATCCAATCGTCATTCCCCAAACAACATCATTGCCTGGCATAGACTGGGAAAATATCTTTTCTCCAGTATAGGCATCTGCCGCGTAAAAAGTTGCTGGAGATCCATTTGTAGCATAGTATAACTCACCATCACCGACTGCTGCACCTTGTGTTTTAGCAGCCAATGCAGATGGACCCATATTTATTGGATCACCATATTCAAATGGTAATTCCATTTGTTTTTTAACGGACAGCTTAAAGTCATCATAATAAGCTGAACTTGTTCCTGCTAGACCAGCATATAGAAATACTTTAGCTGATACTGCATCTGCAGGCGCTTTGCCTTCAGCTTTGATATCCAGCCACTTATTGGTAGGTGTATCGTATCCCGACCGATGACTGCCTACCTCTTTACCAGCGCTATCATAGTATTTCATGTACAGACTTATACTTCCTGAATTGATATACGCTTTTCCTTCTATCGTATAAACTTTACTAGGTTCAATTTCAACAGCTTGACTATACAGACCCACCGATGCATCTGATTTTTCATCTGTTATCTTTACACTTTTCTGGCCATCAGAAGCCTTCTCGTCAGTAAGCGAAATGGATGTTCCATCTCGAGGTGAAGATGGGTACTTATCCCAGCCGGGTATATTCTCTTCACTGGATTGTTCCTCAAAACTAGCATTTTCTAAATCTAGGGCAACTGCTGATGACTTTTCCGCTAGTTGCACATTATCGTAATAGCCTTTCGTTTTTGTATTGGAAGTTTGGTAAATAAATAGTTTAACCCCAGTTGCTTTAGGCGGAGCATCCGCTTCGATGGTTACCTTTTGCCATTCGTTAAGGGTTAAGTCTTCAAAATACTTCGCGCTATTTTCAATGATTTCACCTTGATCATTAACCCAACGCAACCACATTCCCGGGTTCCCTTGAATTAGTTCTTCCACATAAATTTGTGCAGATAATCGGTAAGTATTCCCCTCGGTTACATCAATTGGCTGACTGAAGAGGCCAACGACTCCATCGTTATTAATTCTAAGGCTTTGATCACCTTCAAAGGCAAAATCACTTGCTATATTCATGCCTTCTTTATAGCCGCCGCTCCAATAATCCCAGGATGGCAGGTCTGTTTCTGAATCTGGCGCAGCCTCAAAATCACCGTTTTCCACTTGCAGTTGCTCCCATTCTTCTTCCCCTTCCGCTGATACAGTACTGTTAAATATAGAAGGCGGTAAAAGTGAAAAAACTAACAGCAATGAGAGTGTAATAGAATAAATACGTAGTAAAGCTTTACTCATTATCAAATCTCCTTTCAAAAATTTTATAAAGCTATCCTCCTTACTTATATAATTTCTTTTAAACGCTTTCAAAATCCTTTTATCCCTGGTTTATACTCACTTAAAAGACTTTACTAGGTACTAAAGAACTAGACAGGCAACATTAGAAAATTTAGCTTAGTTACACTTATGCAGTAAGGAAGACTGCAAAAAAAGAGACCATCCCAAAAGGTCACAATTGCGACCAATAATGAGACAGCCTCGTCTTTTTAATCCTATTTATCTTCTCGAATCATTTTCATTATTGCTGGGTTTTGATGTGGTGGTTTAGTATCGTTTGAGAATTCTTCTTCAACAATATTCCACCAATCGAACATTTCCAGATAAACTAAATCGAATAGCATTGTGCCATGTGAATTATCATCAACAGCACGTATCGCTTTTCGGAATTGTTCCGGATCTCCTGAGTACTGATTCAGGTAAAGTGAGCCATATACGAGTGTCGATGAATTAACTGCTTCCATCGCCAAGTTAGCGGCTCCCTCTACACTATACCAATATGGATTTCCAGATTCCTCTGCTTCTTCAACCGTTACATCATAAAAGTAATTACCGGTCATCAGGTAATCCAATGTTTCTGCATAACCTGTTTTATGATAATCTTCACTTGCCCAATCAAATTCTGGCTGGTATGTTTTACTTGCCCAGTTTACCCCTTCATTATAGTAAAGCGGGTACCAGGAGCCTACATACGTGCTGAAAAACAGATCTTCGTCATATTCATGGACAACGTTTTCAGCAGTTTGGAAAAACGATTGGATATTGTTAGCCCTAAACTCAATCCATTTTTTGTACAATGGACCTTTAACAATATTTTCATTTGTTCCCTCGATCTCTATTTCAAAAATATCTTCCGGCCAATTTGTTACTGACTTACCAATATACTCTTCAAACTTTTCACGGCTTAAATCACTAAAGTCAGCATATTGATTTGAGTATCTGGCTCTGTCTAAAACCATGCCGTCAACAGCATAATTAGTGATAATTTCTTCGATAATACTTAATTCATAATTCTTAACATCTTCACGAACTGGATTCGTAAACGTTGAAAAGGATGGGTATTCTGACGCTGGAATGATCTCACTTTTAGTCTGATCATAATCAATTGCTTCACCAACATTTAAATTGTCTAAAACCCATTGGCGTGATTCTCCATGTGCTGATAGAACAGCTCCATTCTTCGGTACTTCAAGACCGTCCGCACCACTGATTGCTCTATCTTCAATAGCTGTAATAACACCATCTTCTATTTGAACTTCAGCACCCCATCTATTTGACGGGGATACATCATATTCACTAGGTGTAAAGAGTACTAAATCATTTGTTCTTCTCTCCTGATTTACGCCAGTAATTTCATGTGTATCGCCATTTTCTGTTTCAGCTACCCTAGTTGCGGTATAGAACTGACTTTGCCATTCTGGATTTTCGAATGCTGGCCCCTCTCGGTAATCAGTGTTCCCCTCAGAGAAAACGTTTACATTCACATGTACCTCTAGTCCCTGTTCATGTGCTTCATCCAGAACAGTAGCTAATAGGTCATATCCTTCTGGAAAATCACTGTAATTCTTAATAGTTGATTGGCTCATGTGTGGTGCGATATCACTGTTATACCCTACAAAGCCGGTATAATTTTTGATATCCAATATAATTGTATCAATATTCGCGTTGGCTGTTTTAGAAACGATGTCCTCGACTTTTTCAGGGGTATCGAGATTTTCAATATTTGCTGATAAATCATACCAAAGTACCCTGGCTTTCTTGTCTTCATTTTCAATCAAGTTTGATAGAACCTGTTGTCTGCCTTTATCTGAAGCTGCTCCGACCGGCATCGCTAAAGACATAAATAAAACTGTGATTAGTAAGAAACTTATCCATTTCTTCATATTACTTTTCCCTCCATGTTTACTATGTTGGTCATTTAATACGAGTGAAGTTGAACCTATACTGATTCACGTTAAGTTGTTCCTAATGACAGCTGTTCCCTCAAATCTAGTTGAAATTTCACCAGCATATAATTGATTGACTTGTAGTTTAATGTGGTTAATAGTCTAGTAGGGTTTGTTGATCATTCATGGGGCAGGAAACATGTCACATCATGAAAAGTTACATTTGTCTCACCTCCTTAAATTTTTTAAAAAATCTTATTGTTAAAGGGGGACTTTCATAGAGCCCCATCCATTTTGATGTATTGGTTGCAAACTTCTAAAAAGATGAGCACGGTACATGCCCGCACTCCATTAACGATTAATATATTTTACTTACTACCGATTTTGCTGTTTTTTGCTGCATTTCTAATGAATGATCTTTTTCAAGTAATGCTATACCAGTACATAACAAATCAACAACAAATAACTGTGATATCTTAGCCGTTAAAGACCCACCTTCCAATGGTGATTCTTTGCTGCCGCCAACTAAGACGATATCGGCAAACTGAGTTATTGGCGACCGGGAATAATACGTTATTGCAATTACCTTTGCTCCGCTCTCTTTGGCAACCTCCAGAGATTCAATTGTGTCCCGGGTACTCCCGGTAAGACTAAGTGCTACAACAACATCGTCTTCTGATAAGGTAGATGCAGACATTGCTTGAAAATGTGGATCCACAATTGCTTCTGTACGTCTTCCAATTCTCAAAAACCTGCTTTTAGCATCAAGAGCCGTTATCCCTGAAGTTCCGACTCCAAAGAAATGGACAGATTTTGCGTTATGTAACAATTCAATAGCAGTGTTTAAATCAGCTTCACTTATCATGGCAGCTGTGTTTTCTATTGATTGCTTTGTATTGTTCGAAATCGATTGAATTAAATTAGTTGATTCAGAAGAATACTTATCCTTTTCATCGGATAAATTCTGAGCTATCCTCAGCTTGAACTCCTGGTATCCTTTTAATCCTATTCTTCGACAGAATCTCAGTACGGTTGTTTCACCTACACCAACTTGATCTGCCAAATCGGTTACAGAATAGTAAATAACTTCTTCAAGGTTATCCAGCACAAATGTAGCTACTTTTTGCTCCGAGTTCGTCAGGGATGGATAATAACTATTAATTACTCCTGTCATCGGTTTTATCATCTGATGTACCTTCCTCATTTTAGATTGTCTTTAGAACCTCAGTAAAAGATTCAGTTATATTCTGAGGCCTTGTTATTGCTGATCCAACAACAACAGAATGAGCACCATTTTTCAATAGAACTAACGCTTCCTGTGGGCTTTTAATACGGCCTTCTGCAATTACTGGAACTTCCGTTTTCTGGCAGAGAGCTTTGACAAGCTCAAGATCCGGTCCTGTACTCAAGCGTTGCGTTTCTTCTGTGTATCCAGATAATGTTGTCGAGATACAATCTGCGCCAAGTTCTACCGCAGCCAAACCTTCTTCAACAGTTGAAATATCGGCCATTACCAATTTATCATGCTTTTTTATATAGTTTATTAGCCTCTGAATTTCTTCCCCATTGGGGCGCTTGCGATGTGTTGCATCAATAGCAATCATATCTGCATTTGCCTTTAATAGTTCATCAATTTCTTTTTGAGTTGGCGTAATATAAATAGAGCTGTCAGGATAATCTCTTTTAACCAATCCGATTATTGGAAGGTTTGTTTCCTGTTTAATTGCAATAATATCCTGGTAACCATTTGCTCTAATAGCTGCAGCACCACCTATTGTAGCGGCAAAAGCCATTTTTGCCATTATGCATGATCCATGCAGTGGTTCGTCCTCCAAGGCTTGACAAGAAACAATCAGATTACCTTTTATCTGTTTTAGAAATTTTGTTTTTTCCATATTTTCCTCACCACATATGTCCATCAATATAGGCTCCCTCGTTCCTAATCATACGAAAAACCCCTTTTGTCAATTTTCAACCCATCTAAATCGTTAACTCCATCCCGTCATACGCTACGTCAATTCCAGATGGGACGAGTAATTTTTCTAAATCTTCATGTAACAATCCACAATTATGAGAAAAGTGTGTTGCGATAACTTTAGAATTCTCGTGAAGCACACCTAATTCAGTAAATTTTGCTTTCGTATCCTTAACTGCTTCTATGTTCATGTGGATTGCCTTTCTATCTATTAACCCATTTGTGCAATCAAGTATAGCAATATCTATGACACGTTTAGCCAGCCAATTAAAGGTTTCTTCAGGGAATACCCCTGTATCATGACCATACAGACAAGTCTTTCCGTCTTTTTCTATAAAATAAATAAAACTATCTTCGTCCGGTTTGTGGTCTGCCGGTAATGGTGTAATTAATTTTCCTCCTATTTCATACGTAGTAAATGCTTGAAGCGGCGCTATATTAAAATGCTCCATCTCATTTGCAAGTGTTTCACGACAACGCTGAACAACATTTTCATTTCCATATATATTAAGAGCATCCCCGTAGTCTTTGGCAAAATCAGGGGTCCGCATTCTTATGTCCTCCGGGTAAAAATGATCGTGGTGTGTATGGGTAATGATTAAATGTTCAAACTCTGACATCCTACCTCCGTCACGCAATACATGCATATAAGTGTCTGGAGGGAAATCAATTTTCAAATTGTCATCAACTAATGCTGACGTTCTCGTCCTTATGTCTTTTCCACCGAGTTCCTTAGCCTTTTGACAAAGTTCACATCGGCAAAAGATGGCCGGAGTACCTTCAGCTGCTGCACTGCCAAGCAAGCGAATTTTCACTTTTCTTCACCTCATAACTTAATTTAATCACATTCTAGTGTACTATTTAACTGAGCATACTTCGTTTCAATTTTACCATTTACAATATACGCCATGCATGTCAGCCATAGGATCACTGCACCGCCTGTTAAGAAAAGAAGCGATGCCGGAAATAAATAGGAAACAAATAATATTCCGATTACGCCTGCTAAATTAATAACCGTTAAGTGAATATAGGAAAGTCCAGAAAATAAGGCATTCTTAAATGTATCTGTTAATTGCAGATTTGACTGTGCTACGATTGGAAAAATATATAAAGTTATTGTTACCAATAGAAACAACAAAAGCACCATGAAGACAACTAAAATATTACTGAAGAATTGACTATCTATTGTCCTAAACAAACGTATATCTACATAGAGTGCCAGAAAACTTAAACTTAACAGCAAACCAATAAACTGTGCTCGCCAATATTTTACTTTAAAGGTTTGCTTGAAAGTCTTCCATATTGATACGTCACTGTTTCCTGCAGCCCACTGTTGCGTCACCGAAAACGCGGCAACAGTTGCAGGAAAAAAACTAAACATAAACAACCCAGCTAAACAGGAAATAAACCAGATTATATTTAACTTTGCAATTCGCATAAACCAATCAAACCCTGCTAGGATGACGGATGTAATGTTCATTAAGAATCACCAACTTCTGTATATTAACCTTTAACGGAACTATTATATGCTGCCTCAATAAAGTAACGCTGGAACGACACGAAGACAAAGATTATTGGAATCAATGCTATCATTGCCCCGGCTGCAATTAACCTTGTGTTTGCTGAAAAAGTTCCCTGCAACTTGTAAAGACCTAGCGTAATTGGATATGTATCTGGGTCGTCAAGTACTAGTAATGGCCACAGGAAATTGTTCCACGCAGCAATAAAACTTAAAATCGCTAGTACACCAAGCATCGGTTTCACCATAGGAAACATAATTTTCCAGAAAACCTGCCAGACATTTGCTCCATCAATTACCGCTGATTCTTCTATTTCTTTCGGAATATCAATAAATGCCTGCCGCATAAGGAAGATACCAAATGCAGTTATTGCCCCTGGCAGAATTACACCAGTATATGAGCCAATTAACCCAAGTTTATTAATGATTAAATACACAGGAATCATCGTAACCTCGTTAGGAATCATCATCGTTGCGATAATTGCCATAAACACTAAATTCCTCCCCTTAAAGTTTATTCTTGCAAGAGGAAAGGCAGCCAGTGAACATAAAAATAGGGGAAGTACTACCCCAAATACGGTTAGTATGGCACTATTGAGCAGGTATCTTGGAATCGGTAAAGTATTCCAAACCGTTACAAAGTTACTAAAAGTTGGATCTCCAGGAATGAACTTTGGCGGTATGGAGAATATCGCATCACCTGCTCCCTTTAAGGATGATGACACTGTCCACAAGAACGGAATAATCGTTATACATGTAATAAGTAACAAAAACCCATAAGATACTAGCATTCTGGTCGTTTTTTTTCTTTTGCCTGTATTTTTTTGCTTATTATCTTTAGGATCCGGATTATCTTTATTAAATTGTGTAATAGATTTTGGTTCGAAATTATCAGTTGCTGGTTGTCCCATAATAGTCCCCTCCATTAATTATTTGGGGTATCCAACAATTTTTGATTGATGACCGTAAAGATTAAAATGATCACAAACAAAATAAACGAAATTGCACTTGCGTAACCCATATTCAGCCTCTCAAACGCTTCCTGGAACACAAGTAATACGGCGGTTGTTGAAGACCCTAAAGGCCCCCCTGATGTCATTGTTAGCATTAACGTAAATTCCTTAAATGCTCCCATTGTAGATATAACAGCAACAAAGAAAATCATAGGTTTAATTAATGGTACCGTTACAAACAGATGCTTCTGCCAAAAACTTGCACCATCTAATTCACTTGCTTCATATAAATCTTTAGGCACCCCTTGCAAGGCCGCTAAATAAAACAGCATATAGTAACCAAAGCCTTGCCAAACTGTAACAAATGCTAACGCCGGCATTACGGTTGCTGTATCTGTAAGCCAACCAAAAGCATCTATTCCGATTAGTCCTAAGAAATAATTCACAATACCTTCCTCAGCAAACATCCATTTCCATAACAAAGCTGTTACAACTACAGAAACTAATACGGGAAAGTAAAATATTAATCTAAAAATCTTAATACCTCTTAATTTTTGATTTACAAGAATTGCTATCAGAATTGGTATCGTAACTAGTGCTGGTGTTACCATAAACCAATAATAGACTGTGTTCAGCATTGCTTCCCTAAAATCGTTACTCTTTAAAGCTGCTATGTAATTATCCAAACCAATCCATTCCATTGGCTGAAATACATTATACTTGGTAAAGCTTAATCCAAATGCAGCAATACTAGGCAGAAAGACAAATACGATTAATAACAAAAGTGGTATTGATAGAAAGCCCCAAGCATGTCGTGCCTTAAACATAATTCACCCTCCTGAGAAGAAGATGGGCCTCCTATGTGGAGACCCCTTATACATAGCCAATTATTCAAGTAAACTATTTACTTCTGCTTCAGCTTCTTCCAGTGCCTTAGCTGGTTCCACATCCTCCAGAATCACTCTATGAAATGCTTCGCGAATAACTTTATAAATCTCTGATACTGCTTCAACAGGCGGGGTCATATTTACTGCACTTTCCAGTTGCTGTGCAGCGTAATACTTACCACTCTCTGTTGCATCTTCTGAGTCTTTTCCTTTTGTGAAAAATTCATCATTAACTGCCTCTTTAACTGGTGGCAGCACAGCAGCTAATTTACCAAATTCCAATTGATTCTCTGCATTTGTAACAAATTTAGCAAATTCTACTGCCGCTTCTTTTGATTCACTATTTGAAGAAACTGCAATATTCATAGGATTTGCATGCTGTACTCCAGCTTTTCCTTCAAGAGCTGGTGCACCTAATGACTTTTCGTAAACTTTTGGCGCAAGATCCTTAACCTGGCGGAATAGTTGTGGCCCTGTTGACCACCATGCAACTTTTTCCTGTGCATATAGTTCAGGCAACTTAACCTGTCCAAGCATTACATCTTCTGGAAAGAGACCTTTGTCATATTTTTCTTTTAAATCCTTCCACATTTCCTCTGTTTCTGAAGTATTAAAAGCTGCCTGGGTATTATCCTCATTAAGAATATTTATACCATTTTTCGGCATCAATAAGTGCATCTCATCCGTAACAACCTGGCCATAAGCTCCAGTTTCTTCCTTGATTTTTTCAGACATTTCCCATGCCTCTTCAAATGTTGTTGGTGGTGCATCGTAACCCGCCTTTTCTAGAAGATCCGGGTTGTACAGTAAACCACTAGTTGTTGTATACCAAGGTAACGCGTAAACCTCTCCATTAACACTTCCTGTTTCCCATAGTCCTTCAAAGAATGTATCTTTTACATCTGCTGCTGCTTCGTCCATGTTAACCACAGCACCATTCGCAGCAAGCTTTTTAACAAAATCCGTATTTAAGTTCATTACATCAGGCAATTGTCCGCTTGACGCTGACGTTAATACAACCTGTTCGACTTGATCATATGGCACGTCACGTAAATTAATCGTTACATTTTCGTGTTCAGCTTCAAATTCTTCTTTTAAATTATTTAAGTAGTCATCAAAAGTTGGACTTAATGAAATTGTCATAAATTCTACTTCCCCAGATAGCCCCTCAGACTCGTCTCCAGCAGTATCTTCTCCCGAGTCATCGATAGTATCATCTGAATTAGCTGCATCGTCTGAGCAGGCAGCAATCACTAGCAACATGGCACTGAAGAGCAAAATCAAAATAAATTTTTCTTTGTTTTTGAAGATATTCAACTAAAACCCTCCTCATATCTAATTAATCAATGTAAGCGTTTACGGAATTTACCTCCTTTTTATGTATTTAAGGTGAACATTTTCTTCATAATAAGTATAAATGGGTGGAATTATTCTGTCAACACAATTTTCTGAAATTATGAATTTTATAAAAAGAAATTTCTGACAGTGTTACAGAGCACCTATTTCCGGCCAGTGAAGTGATACTCCACATTCCTGTAATAAGCGCTGAAAATCGGATGTTAGTTTCGGATTTTTATAAATATCTGCTGGCGAAAGGTTATGTTCCATAGCATAGGCAGCTAACGCACCCGCTGATTCTCCTATATTCCACTCAACGGGGTGAAGTCTAAAGCAGCCATTCGTTAACTGGGTGGATCCGATATTTTTACAGGCGGGAATCAAGTTTTTGATTTTAATTGGAATTAAACTCCCTAAAGGTATTTCAAAAGGGTAACTATTCGCATAAAAAAACCTGTTCTTAATCGTTGTCGGATGTAAATCGATACGATAAGCGCCTATCCCGACAGAATCATCCAGTTTCTTTATCCCCGCATCTCCTCGCAGGTCTGCATTAACATCCTGTTCGACCACCGTATGTAATGCTTTAATTCTGCGGGATTCCCGTATATAAGGATGCATAGCCAGACCATCATTTGTCCCTACTATGTCCGGCCTTAGTCTGAATTCAGGGTATCCTTTTCCGCCATCCTTGCGTTGCGCTTCTGTTTGCAGCCAATACAGGAGCGAAAGACTTAACTGTTTTGCTCCATGTAAATGTTTTTCTTTTTCCTTTTCAGAAACATCAATTATCGATCCTGCCCAGTAGTCATTCTGCGGCCAATTAATTAGGGAAATATCTCCTTTATAAAAACCTTTTTTAAATTTATTGGTATCTATAATTCTTCGATACTCCCAATACCCTAGAGCATTCTCGTCTGTAAACAAAGGCAGATATTTTGACTTACCAGTACCAGCATCAGGCATATATTCACTTAACTGATTGTGATTCAAGAAAGATGCGCGGTAGTTCTTCCAATAGTCATACTGCTCTGGTTTTTCAATTGTATGGTTTTCACCTTTGACGTAATCCAGGGCAAAAACGTGTGTGATTGATTGTATGTCCTGAGGGATCGCCTTGTTTAATCCATGTAATTCCCCAGTTTCTTCTTTAGACTCTGCTCCAAGAGAATAGTCCGCACCAGCTATAGGCAGAACATCCCCAAGTTCTGTTGCATCAAGAAAATAAGCAGCATCAATTGCTATTTCCTCTTCGTCTCGCGTGCTTGCAATAAATAGCCGCTTTATCTCATCATGCTCTACCTCGGCCCGTATAGCTTTATATTCCAGTAACAGTTCAATTCGCCCATTTGAAAGATAAGGCTGCAAAAAATCATAAAGGACCTTTAACGCAACTTTAGGCTCATGCGCAATTCTGCTAACCCATGCACTGCCTGGATTGAGCAAACCATCAGTATGGCTATCCTCAGCTAACGGATAATGGTTTTTATAATAGCTTCTAATTTCATTTCTGAACTGTCTGTATGTGTTTGTACATCCAAATTCCTCGATCCAGCGATGCTCATCAGGGGGTACTGCCTGACTTGTCAACTGGCCACCGATCCATTGTGTTTCTTCTGTTAGTACAACGTTCTTTCCCTGCTTAGCTGCAGTTAGCGCTGCCAAACAGCCGCCAATCCCACCGCCAATAATGGCAATATCTTTTTTCAAAAAATACCACTCCCATTACATTGATTTTTAAAAGCTATTTTCTAAAATTTGATTGAACATTTACTTGTAGTTGCTATAATGGACAACCGATTCGTAGTATTTGGTGTGGATCTCTGACCCTCGCCGTTTATATCAACTTCTGTAAAGTGTATTTTGCTTCTTTATAATCTTTATACTTTCTTGCTCGCTAATTCAACGCCAATCTCAAACGTTCTATTCCAAGGAAGGTAAATGTTTACTATGCTGCATGCAACATCAGTCCTGCCTATCATTTCAACTGCCTTTTCATAAAATAATTCGTTTACTTTTTTTCGAATAGTTTCAGCAGAGGTACTCTCTTCATTAATTTCTTTTCGTACTTCCTGCCTGATAATCGATTGATATAAGTAGTCATCTAACAGACGCAGCAATAACTGTCTTTCTTTAACTGCATTTGTATTCTTTTCTTTTTTTGCAGATAAGTGTATTAATGCAGACTGAGCAACTACCGTCCCTATCGTATTTCCTGCTGTATTCCAGGCACCAAGTCCTGCCAGATCACTTAATGAGAAGGTTTTTAACAGCTGCGGAATCATAGTAACATCTGCACCATTCGCATAAGCTACGTCTGCAATGGCTATTAATTTCCCTTTATCACGATAGTAGCTTAATTTCTTAAGCCATTCGGCAATATTACGATCATTCGTATTTACTTCATTAAGTTGTTGTTGTAATGCAAGATCCCCTTGAAGTTTACCTGGGACATTTACACCAATGATTACATCAGCATCGCTTGTTTCCTCCACCGTATGACTGCCAAAAGCATAAATTTGACCTTTGATAGATTCATCGATTGCCCTATCCTCATACATCGCTATTGACAACGAGCCTTTCTTGCCACTATAGATGGGATAAAATACAGGCGTTGGTTCCTTTTCTAAAAGGTAAATCATCCTTGCCGTTAAAACGCTGGCAACTTCATCTGCGCCCGGGTATATTAAAATTTTCTCGTATAATTCCTGTTGAGAAACTGCGTCAGCCAGCTTTTCCTGCTCCATTATATTTAAGCCATATTCACTTGTATCATCCTGTGGGAAAATTAACAGGTCGATAACTGCTTGTTCGATGTATTCAATTAAAGATAAATTCACCTGAAAGTTCCGCTCACGGGTTGTTAGATAATCCTCTAAAACCCAGTCTGGAATTTCCTTCTTCATTTCTTGAACAATCTCGTTGTCCTCATCTGCTTGAAGCTTTTGATAGCGGTGTGAATGATACGAGTATCTCCAGATCTCTTTGCCATATTGATTCCAATAGGACTTTTCTTCCTCATTGACATAGCTGTTAGACAATCGCATTGTTGAACTAAAAGCCATGATGGATAAATGAGGATTCTCTTGTTTGATTTCCAGAAATTGTTCCAGTCGATTGAATATAACTGCTTCATTTTCACTGTTAATCCTTGAAGGAACAAGTCCCCCGTACAGAATCATATCGATTGATACAATAACCCCTTCTACCTGGGTGGAAACGTCCTCTATCCATTGAAAAAGCTGAGAAAAATTTGCTGGTTCCTTTAAAAAGCCTAGATATTCCTTTGGAGGAGTAATCAGTTCCCAATCTACTAACTGCCCAAGTTCCTTTGGTAAGTCATAGGTTACTGGTCTAGCATCTACTGGTATTAATGCTATTTTTCTAGTCATGCATACCCTTCTTTCATTTCACGTGTTTAGTATCTTTCAACTCTGTTGGAAGTATATTCCACCATTTATAGTCTTCCAGATAAACCGCATCAAAGAGCATTACACCCTTTGATTTCCCCTTACACATTTGGATTGCTTTTTTAAATTGTTCTGGATTATCTTTATAGTCTTTTAAAAATAATCCGCCTACAACAGGAATACTGCCATTGATTACTTCTAAGCTTTTATCGACGGCACCTTCTACTGAATACCAGTTTTCAGGACGTTTATTATTCACCGCTTCTTCAATATAAACCTCTGGATAATAACAACCGGTCATAATAAAATCAAGCTCTTCAGCTAAACCAGAGACAGAGTAGTTATCAGAAGTCCAGTCTGATTCTGGCTGATATGTTTCACTCCCCCAGTTAACGCCCTCATTATAGTAGAGCGGGTACCATGAACCTACATAATTACCGAATAAAAAATCAGGATTGTGTAATTTCACAACCTCACGTGCTCTATGCACGAATTTTTTAATATTGAGTGCTCGCCATTCTGTCCAAAGAGAGAAATACTTACCGAACTGAACCTTTTTCTCTTCGTCAATTGTATAAATAGCTTCAGGCCAGTTTGGAATCTTCTTATCAATATAATCCTCAAAATTACTTCTGCTTAAGTCACTAAAATCCCCATAAACATTTGGATAGCGGCATCGATCTAATACTATTCCATCCAAGTCATAAGCGCACATTTCCTTTATAATATTTAATTCGTGATCAATCACCTCTGGATGAATCGGGTTAACAAAAATAGTTGCAGCATCAGCGTATTCTGCCGCATTCGATTCGTTGGAAACCACTTCATTGTAGAATTTAACTTGCCAATCCTTTTTATCGTAGGCCAATCCATCACGAGAAGTAGCGATCCCTTCTGAGAAAACATCTACATTTGCCAGTACTTGTATATCAAGACCTTTTGTTTTACTTAAAAATTCACTTAGAAAGTTACGACCTTCCCACATCTGGTAACTTCCATCTGACCAGCTGCTAATATGGTAAGCAAACTTGCTGGGATAAGTAGTCTGCCCATACGGAACCTTCGCATCAATTATTAAATGGGTCACACCTGAATTGATAGCGTTTTCAATTAATCGTACTTGTTCACTATGCTCGGCTAAACGCTGTCCATTTGCTAAAAAGTCGACCCACAAGATGTTAGCTGTTTCTGGTAATGTTTGTTTCATATTTACCCTCCTATTTATTTGCAATCCAGGATTGATATGCAGCACCAATAAGACCAGCATCATATCCTAGTTTGGATATTTGAATATCTACCGGGTTGACTAAAGCGTGCATTCCTAAGTTGCTTAAACGATCATTAATCTTTACAATCAGCCATTCTCTGTCTTCCACAATTCCTCCACCAAGTATGATTCGTGATGGGTTAAACGTATGAATGATTGTTATCATCCCATATGATAAAGCTTTTATCGCTGTGTCAATAACCTCATCAGCAATGGGGCATCCATCATGATACCATTGAAAAACTTCTTTACTTGTAAGCTTGTCTGGGTTTTCAACAAAGTAAGTTTTAGCAGATTCATTAGTCGTGGTATCCAATTCATGCAATCTCTCTTTCATCCGATTGGCAATTCCACTACCGGATGCATATGTCTCGACACAGCCATGTGATCCACAATTACATTTGGGTCCATCCATATTAACTGTTATATGACCTAATTCTGCAGCGCCTCCCCATTCACCCCGAATAACATTTCCACCTGAAATAATTCCTCCACCTATTCCAGTACCTAGCGTTAGACAAACAACATCACTCATTCCTTTTCCACTGCCAAGCTGGTGCTCTGCAATAGCAAAAGTCGTTGCATCATTGTCTAAAAAGATAGGCAGATCTGTATACTTAGATAGGTAATCCGATATGGCCACGTCATTCCAATCTTGAATGTTATCTGTACCTGTCAGGATTTTCCCTTCTTTATAATTGATTTGACCAGCCGATCCAATGCCAATACCAATTAAGTGCATCCTTTCCTTTTCAGCAATACTTATGTAAGAAGAAACTATATCTTTTAACAACTCCAGTACACGCATTTTCGTTTCTTTTGGCGTAGGAGTAACTTTTCTATGAAAGACTTCTCCAGTTTTATTTACAATCCCTGCTGCAATTTTGGTTCCCCCAATATCGATCCCAATACTAAAGTCACCCATCTAGAACCCCCATTCTCCTAAGTAACGGAAAATATTTTTATAATTATTTCGTTAAAAGGATATTTTCTCCTAAATAGATTATAAAATATTCAAAAATTTTCTGCAATGGTTAATTTTCGTGTTATTACCGGCCGACCTGTCTTAGGAGTGATACGTAAAGTAATGCAGCACATTGGGAAGATCTCTTCTCCAAAAATCCCACAAATGATGTTCTTTACATTCTATATAGCGGATTTTATGAATCTTTAAGGCTAAAAAGGCACTATATAGTTCACGGTTACGGCTCAAGATATAAAGCTTCTCATCTGTTATCGGTGAGATAAATTCATCTTCATATAGGCCGACAGTTTGGTAGATATTCCAGTTAACTTGTTGCATATCACTTAGTGATTCAATATCATGCTTACTGATGGCTGCGGATTGTAATAATAAATGCGTCCACAAACGAGGTTTACTCACCGCAATATTTAAGCTAATGTTCCCTGCCAGCGAGTCCCCCAGCATCCCTCTTTTAACTATTTTGATACCTGAATCGGATAATTCCTGTTCAACCTCTGGAATAAGTTCTTGGTTCATAAAATCAATATAGTTATCAAAGTCCTTTCCTCTTCTATGATAGGAATTCCATCGCTCACTAGAAGAACCAGGTGAAATTAACACAAATACTAGTTTCCGGGCACGGTTATAATCGTGTTGCAGCAGCTTTTGATAACTCTTCTCCAGTTCGCCTAACTCTAAATAGTCCCCACCATCGTGCACATATAAAAGATAGGCTTCTTCAATTGTGGTATTTGAGCGTAGCACATAGTATTCAATATCCTTATTTAGAAAATTGCTCTTTTTAAACTTTTTGTTAATTCCCAACTGTAACAGCTCCTGGAATTTTTAAATTTCCAAACTTATATTAAAAAGTGAAGGGAGATAAATATATCCCCCTTCAGTCTTTTCTTATTCTACAATAAATTCCCTGATTTGAGCCCATCCTGTCTGATCTGTTTGAACTTTAAAACGGATAAATCTAGCTTCTTTTCCTTCAGTTAAATTAATAGATATCTCAGGTTGGTCTTCATACTCTCCTAGTTCTTCCCAATTTGAACCGTTTGTTGAAATTTGTATTTCACCGTGATATATATAATCTTCTGGCCTTGGAACAGAACCTGAAGTGGATGCCATATATAATTCTATTGTATCAATTTTCTTTACTTCTCCTAAGTCAATTCCGATATAATCACCTTGCTTTGGGGCACCTTTAGTCCAATATAGTGTATCTAAATTGCCATCATTCATGTTTTCAAGTACATAGGAACTGTAGTGGTCAATTGTAGAAAAAGGGCCTTCATGTTCACGGCTTCCAAGCCAATTATCATTCAGTTGTATTGCCTTGTTTATAAATGGTTCAGTGACACCATATGCATAAGTTTTCTCGTTTGGAATATGATAGACTCCCTCTTCCGTTATAAGCGTTGCAATGGAGTCATCAATTGAAACTTTGCTTCCAACAAGGGAGTTATGTTCAAGCCATTGCCCATCACCTGCAGAATGCACACTTAAGACAAATCCATTATCTGGGATAACAGTATCGTTACCTCCTACTGCTATTACTTTTCCATCGACAACAGTGATTTCATAGCCCCATTGGTTTGTTCCTGTTGTTTCACCATATTCCGATGTATACATCACGAGTTCCGCTGACCCTCTTGGTTTATTTATCCCATCAAGAGATCTTGAAGCTGTTCTTCTTTCCGGTATGGTAATATCCGTTAAATCATTATCCATGGCTTCATTCAAATTTTCACGGTAGACCTGTGCCTTCTCCTTATCACCTTTTTGTTGTGCCAGGAGCATGTTAGTGGCAATACTTCCAGTTATTCCGTAATATTCCATTTTATCTAACCATGGATTAACTTCCTCGAGAAATACCTTATTATTAAAATTTTCTTCTAATATTTTTGGAACATCTTTAAACTTTTTAAATTCCTCTAATAGGGCATTTCCTTCATCACCTATTGTTTCGGTATTGTAAGCTTGCCAGAAGGAATCTATTAAAGGGCTCAATGTTGGTGATTCATTTTGGTTTAATGGAGATGATAAGGCATTTTCACTAAACGTTTGCAACTGCTTTTTGTAGTCTCCACCAAATGAATGAATACTTTGTTCCCATGACTTTGCGGGGTTATAGTCATCAGAATTCCACGTATAATCTGCTACAGTGAATAAAGGGATTTTAGAAGCTTCACTATGTTCCATTGGGTTCGCCGTTAATCCATTAACACCATGTTCTGTCAGTTCAGCATCTCTTCCAGTCAATGGCCCAAGGAACAAACGATCTCGTGCAAAGTCGTTTACCGGAAAATTGTCCCAAACCAGCAATTCATGTTTAAAGATGTTTGACATTTTTTCAGCATCTTCATTTGTAATTGTATCCGTTGTAATACCTATCCCTGTCCAGTAAACAAGTATGTCTGGATCAACCAGCTCGGCAAACTTTTTCTTATATGGACTTGTACCATCTTGATAATACTCAGTTGGAACAGTAATTAGACGGTTAGCTCCTTTATGTGTTTCTATAAACTCTTTCTGGAATTTATTAAGTAAATAAGCTTGAGCGGAAGCAAACGGACTTGAGGACGAGCCAAATTTTTCAACGTCCTTTTCACAATTCATTTCCTGAAAAATATCATCCAATAAAATCGCAAAGTCACGCACACCAAGATCCCACATTGCCTGTGCTTTTTCTGTTAGTTTCTCAAAGTCCTTCTCACTAGAATAACAGATATCAAGACCAGGTGAGATAGTAAAGATAAAATTCACATGTTTTTCATCTGCCGCATTAACCAATTCCCCTATCTGAGAGAGCTTCTCTTCAGGATAGGGTTCTCTCCATTTATCACGGTGGTACATATCATCTTTTGGTGCATAAACATACGTATTCATTTTGTTCTCACTGTAAAAATCTATCTGACTTAACCGTTCTTTTTGTGACCATGGTTTACCATAAAAACCCTCGATAACTCCTCGTAATGGCATTTCCGGCCAATCACGGATTTCAACGGAAGTTACCCAATCACGGCCTTCTCTTGAGGTGACAAGTTGCTTGAATGTTTTTGCTGCATAAAAGGTTCCTGCTTTATCCTTTCCCGAAAGAACAATCTGCTTATTGCTATTATCTCCTGAAACGAGGACATAACCTTCATTCTTTAATTCCTCTGGTCCTTCCACTCCAAGTTTTTTCAGCACTGGTTCAGAAGCATTATTTTCTGATGGTCCACCTATCCAAATAGTTACTGGCGTATTTGGAGCAGGTTCACTATCACTTTTTTTAATAATTTGTTCAACATCCGCTTCATTTAATGTTTTTACTACTTCATTAACAGCGGACGCATCAGTACCTTCTCCTACTACTATCCCTACTTTCGGTGTAAGCGGAAATCCATTCCCACTAGATTTCACCTCTTGTGGTGAGGGATTAATCACTGGATTTGTTCCGTTTTCTGCATAAACTTCTTGCATTTGATTAGACGGTAGGAAGAGTGAAGCTACTACCAGAACTGAGAGGACGATCGAAAAAACACCTAAAAATTTTCTGCTCATTATTGAATCTCCTTTCAAAATTTATTTAGCATATGCTAACAAATTTCTGCTAAATTCTACCTTCTTCCTTTAATCTCAGGTTTCTACTCCATTAAAAGACATAAGAAGGTACTTAAGAACTAGAATTTTTAGGGCTATATAGATAGCTTGGCATTTGTTAAGGGGATTCTTATAAAAGCATGTTTTGAATTATTATTGAACCCCCTCTTAATAAAGATAAGCCTAAGTTGTACATGCAGTAAGACAGTTTATATACACTTTTTTAAAAAAGTAGCTGCTTACTCCTTGCTAAATTCATCACACATAATGAATACCAAACGTATTTGGCAATGGAATGGGAAACAATTTTTGTATTTCGCCCATTTGTGAATCAACATTAAAATCAAATAATACCTTAACAAACTCTTGAGGAGACAGGGTCATATCCGATTTATTATATTCAAGGGTCACACCGGCCTTTGCAGTTACCGTTAAACGCTCAGCCACATCTGGATCTTTATCCGCCAAATACGGCATTACCTGTTCTATTAATCTCTCAGCATTAACAATATGTACGGTGCCACCATTCTGCTCGACCTTGAACGGAAGATCTCTTAACTTATCATGAAGCGACTCCTGCCAAGGGACAGTTAAATCTATTTTCGGTACAACATTGTTGGCCAATAAATCCGTTAATATCCCGCGGATTGCTGCTGGATTACCACCCCAGTCCGTTACAATAGCAGATTCATTCTCCGGCAGTCCAATTACCACATATGCTTCGATTGCTCGGTTATCTTCAGCAACATATAACGCTTGTTTCTGCTTAAAAATACTTGCATAACCGCCTGCATCAAGAAGCATTGCCCACTCCCATATATTAGTTTCATAGCGAACTTCTTTTGCTTTTATTAAATCATCAACTTGAAAGAGATCTGTCGCAGAACCTTTCCTTACCGATCCTTTATAATTTTGTTCCCCAGAGATTTTATCGATTTTATAATTGTACATTTTTCCAAAATGATAACAGTCATTTCGCCTATACAATCCGCGATCACCAGACACAAACAACAATGATGCTCCGGCCTGATCGATGAATTCATATACTTTATTTAGAATAGCAGTTGATATGCCCTGCCCCTGGTAATCAGAATGAGTACAAACAGACCCAATTGAAAAAGTATTTAATACAGCATTTCCAATAATCATTTTCGATGGAACCAGTCCAATAAAACTCACCAATTGATCACCATCAAAGGCAGCGAATGACTGGTTTAATTGTTTAGAGAAAACCTGCGGGAATGCATCTCCCATTGACGTATGATCTTCTTCTCGAAACGTTTGATTGGATAAGTCTATCGCCTGTTCAAATTCCTGTTCTTTTAAATGGCGAATATCCATTTATCATGCACCTCCAGCGTAAACTGTTTCCCCATTAACAATTGTCTTCTCAACAGTTAAATTGTTGTCCAAAATCATGATGTCCGCTTTATATCCTGCAGCAATTCTACCTCTATTTTCTCCTTGAGCTATTGTATTCAGCGGTGTCTGTGTTGCCATGTAAACAGCTTTTTCCAATGGAATATTGCACTCTTCCACAACATACTTAATCCCTTTATCCAAGGTTATTGCGCTTCCTGCTAATTGACCGTTATCCAATGTTACTTTATTGCCGGTCTTTATAAGGTTCTTTTCCCGGAAAAAATATTCTCCATTAGCTAATTCGTTATATCCCGTACAATCAGATATAAGGACCATCCTTTCACCGCCCTTCACCTTATATAGAAGCTCAATCATCCTGGGATGTATATGAATACCATCCGTAATAATTTCGCATGTTAGGTTATCATAATACAAAGAAGCAGCAGCGGTACCGGGTGTTCGATGGTGCACTGGACTCATCGCATTGAATGTATGCGTTATTTGTGTCAGCCCAGATTCTATTGCTAATCCAATTTCTTCAATTGTTGCGTTTGTATGTCCAGCAGAAACGTATATGCCGTTTGTATGTAAATGATTTAATATCGCATAATCTTCCATTTCCTCTGGAGCCAATGTAATAATAGAAATGATATCTAAAAAAGGATCCAAAACATTATCGACATCATTCCAGGTGAGTTGCCGTATATAGGACTTACTTTGTGCACCGCTATACTTCGGACTAATCCAAGGTCCTTCCAGATGAACGCCAAGGCAGTTAGCACCAACAGCTGGATTATCCTGATACGACTTGGCACCCTCAAGAAACTTCTTCACATCGGTAACTGTACCTGTTCTGGAAGTAGCTAAAAAAGATGTTACCCCGTAACACGGCAGGCATTTTGAGATTTCAGCAAATGCTTCCTGATTGTCCATAAAATCAGACCCATTTACACCATGAATGTGAATATCTGTTAATCCAGGACAGATAAAACCATTCACTTCATATACGGCACCATTATTAGCTGCTTTCTTGCTACCAACGAAGGTTATTTCGCCATCTGTTATTTCAACAAAACAATAATTTATAATACGCCCATCCGTGATGACATCACCTTTTAAATAGTACATTTAAATCCCTCACTAACCTTGTTTGACTAACGAACTTGCTCCGATCATGCTCGCATTATTTTTCAGTTGTGCCTGCTGTAATGCTACCGGAATAGATGCTGTTGCTGCCATTTTTTCTTCCAATTGATTCCACCAATACTTGCTGGAATCAATCACACCACCACCGATAACAATCATTTCCGGATCGAATACATATTGCAGGTTAATAAGCCCGATTGACAGATATTCTAAGTAGTGGTCAACAACTCGTTCACAGGATACATCATTATTATAGTTTTCAAATACATCTTTTGGCTGGTAATTATTCGAAGCCAATTCAGGATCATCTGAAATCATTCTTTCCAGTGCTTTACCTGAAGCATATGCCTCCCAGCAGCCTTTGCGCCCGCACCCACATACTATTCCATTCGGAACAAGTGTCATGTGACCAACTTCGCCGCCATACCCGCTATTTCCATGAACCAACTCATTGTTATGAACAATTCCACCACCAATACCTGTTCCCAATGTGATACAAATATAACTGCTGACAGCCCTTGCAGCCCCTGCAGTTCCTTCTGCCAAAGCTGCACAATTCGCATCGTTACCCACCACAACAGAGACCTGAAAAGCATCTTCCAGCATAGCTTTGATTGGCACATTTGCTAAGGCATGTAAATTAGGACAGCTTTTTATTACGCCATTATGAAAATCAACTATCCCAGCTGAAGCAACCCCAATACCTTGAATTTTTTCATCCTGGATAAGTTCTTCTAGCGCAACAATCATATTTTCAACAATTGCTTCCTTAGGCGTTTTTATTTGATCTTCTTTAACAAGCTGACTATTTCCATCAAACATGCCGAACTTAATTTTGGTACCGCCGATATCAATTCCAATCGTGTACACTGGCTGTTACCTCCTTCTTATAAAAGTGGACACCTTATACAGGTGCCCGCAATGTTTATAAATTTACTGCTGATTTCTTTTCACTCGATTTATACGCTGCTAAAGCAACTTCCAGCGCCTTTAAACCGTCCCTACCAGTTATGGATGGTTTTCTTCCCTCTTCTACACAGTTAACAAAATCTCGAATCAGTCCAAGGTCCATGTCATTTCCATAAAAAACATGACTTAGCGATTTGGACCCGCTAGTAAACATTCTAACATGTTCTTTAAAGGCATCCGCCTTCACTGTTTGCTTTGTGCCGACGACTTCAATTGTTGCATCACCCCAGATTGGATATTCTTTAAATCGTGACCAACTGGCGTCATGGGACGCGACAACACCATTTTCAAATTCCAATGTGAGCAAACCTGCATCATCAATAGCGATGTCATGAAAATAAGAGTCTACAATCGCATGTACCTCCGTAATTTCCTTTCCTAAATACCAGCGCATAATGTCAACCATATGTACTGTATGATCTAATACAGCACCTCCACCCGATTGCTCTTTATCGATAAACCAGCCACCGGGATTTTGACCTCTGTTTGTGGTGCGAAAAGCTACAATGTCACCAAGATCTCCATCATTTATCATATTTTTAAGCTGACGCATCGGCGAGCTGAATCTTACTGGAAATGCTGTTTGTAAAACTACGTCATTCTTGTCACAAACGTTAATCATTTCTTGCGCATCTTCAACTGTTGTGGCAATAGGCTTTTCGCATAAAATATGTTTATTGGCTTTGGCAGCATTTATGACCATTTCTTTATGGCGGAAGTTTTCACTGCAAATAATGACAGCATCCATATCCATCGCAAGAAACGATTCCTGATTGTTGAAATACTTTGTACGATACTTTTCAGCCACTTCTTTTCCTCTATCTGAATCATCATCAAAGATTCCAACTAATTCAACATTGGGCAGTTTCATCAAACCGTCCACATAACTGTGTGCATGCATATGCGCGAAACTCATCATTCCAATTTTCATTAATTAGTACCTCCGTTTACAAGCTGACTGAAATTGTTCAAACGTTTGATCAAACTCTGATCTGCTGGATGAGCAGTATCGATGATGGAGTCTACGGAATAAACTAACGATGGGTCAGTTGGATTCATCGTTTCACTATTGAATTCCAGAATAGTTTTTATCCCGCTCCACTCAAGTTCAATGCTTTCATCCTGCTCAGAAAATGTATATTCCAGATGTGCCATTGTTCCACCGCCAAAATTGACAGTAACAATCACATGGCAGGGAGAAACTGTCTGATTTGTATGCTTCACTTGAATATCCTGCGTTTCACCTAATAGTGAGGAAAGAACATATAAATCACCTGCAATCAGCTCTTTGCTTTCACCATTACCAATGATCCTCCTTAAACGAAAAACACCCTTTGGCTTATTTTCTTTTTCAATAACCTCTTTTATTTTTTGGAAAAACGGATAGTTTTCCAAGTCAAAATAAACATTTACCCCTTCTGCAGCGTTATCCAGTAAGGTCGATGGAATAAAAATGTTATTATTTTCATTTAAAACAGCATCCAGTTTAGTCTTGCTTAAAGATAATAATGCCGTTTCATCTTGTTTTGCCTGTTGTTCAACGGAGTCTACGATGGTTCGTAAGGTAGCTTGATAATCAATTTTATCTAACCTTGCAAATACAATATTCCCCATTCTTCTCCCTCCTACTGAAGTAAATTCCTTAGACGATTTACCGCTTCTTCATTGGCTTCCTTAGCATCGTCCTTACCTTCGTATTCGATTGAAAGCCATCCTTGATAATCCATTTCTTTTAGACCTTGAACAATGTAAGCTAAATCCACCTGTCCATCTCCAGGAATAGTACCAATCAATTCCGTACCTTGTGTTGAACGAAATCCTTTGATATCTTCACTGGCTTCTTTTTCCCGGAAGTCCTTAAAGTGAACATGGACAATTTTATCTTTCAGTCGATCAAAAGCTTGTTGAGGTTTCTCATGTACTAATAAAAAGTTACCTGTATCAAATGTGGATTTCACATACGGGCTATTAACTTTTTCAATGATCTCTTCAACCTGCTCACTCTTTCCAGCTAATAGACCATGGTTTTCAATTGCTAAATAAATCTGCTCTTTTTCAGCTGCTTCAGCACATTGCTTTAAGCCATCAACTATCCAGCCCTGACCATCGTCATAAGTTAAGTCATCATGTATGTCCCCGCAAAACACACGGATTATATTTGTGTTTAATTGCTTAGCTACTTGAATAGCATCTTTTACTTTAGTGACTTCCTTTGCACGATCTTCACTTGATTCTTTTACAAAATTATTTGTGACGTCATAGGCAGAAACTTTTAAGTTATGTTTCTTCAGTGCTTTTGTCACCTGCTCGAGTTCGTTACTAATATCGTCTTTATTTTGCCAGAAAATATCGAGCAGTTCGACGCCGTCTAGCGAAATACGATTGGCATAATCAATAAAATCGACAGTAGACCAATTTTCCTTTTTTACGGTTGAGACTAAACTGTACATGCTGACACTAATATTCATAATTATCCTCCTTGTATTTAGGTGCTTTAAATTGGGCTTTCTAGTTCTTTTTTTCGTAGGTTTTGTGGCTTTTTAAGCTTTTAGATAATACTGCGACGTAAACTAAAGATAATAGATTCCTAGTATTTAGTATAGCTCTCTAATCACGCAGTTGGAATATACTCGCTTTCCGTGGGCTCACCACGAGCCTCCTCGTTCGCAAAGAACGCTCACTGTGGGGTCTCTTAGGCTCGCTGTCCCACAGGAGTCTCGCATATTCCAACTGCTGGTTGTTTAGAACCTTGTTTATATTCAATCACAATATACGTTTATAAATTAAGTGAGCAAAGCCCAGCGCAGGAAATACACGAAGACTCCTGCGGGAATAGCAACAGCTGAAGATCCCGCAGGAAGCGTTTTTTGCTTCCGAGGAAGCTGAAGCGTTGCCCGCGGAAAGCGAAGTGTATTTCCGCAGCGATGTCATAGTACTCATATTATTTTTGATCTAGTAAGCTACGTCCTGGAAACTATACTTTACAAATCAAATAGTTGTTCCTTACCTATTCCTGGTATGTCATGGGGCTTATTTTCTAATTGTCTGCTCAAGAATTCGAGCTTTTTTTCGTCGTGAAACGGGTTAAGCTCATGGGTGAACTGTGGATATACCTCGATTTTTTTGCTGGATGACTTAATGTGGTTAAAGGCTGCAAATACTGTTGATGGTGGTGTGATTGCATCCTCTAACCCTGCTGCCATTAAAGTTGGGCAGTTAATAGATTCACAGAAATGAACACAATCAATATAGCCTAATGTCTCAGCAACCTGATCGTAAGTATTGTACTGTGGGTCATTCCACTTGAAATAGTTTACAACTTCCATATAGGGACCAGACAAAGCAACATCCATTGCCCGTTCAAAGTGTGCAAGAAACGGCCAATCAGCCAACACAAAATCCATATCTCCATCCAATCCTGCTGCACTAAGTAGCCAGCCCGCCACCCTGCGAAGAGCCCATAACCCCCATTTTCGTTGGCGTAATGGGAGAATCCTCAGACCTGATCCATTTTATTTGCATTAAAATATCACGGTATACGTTGGTAAAGTAATAGTTTTCAGGGTCATAAATTCCTAGTAACATCCAGCCGGGAATTCTGCTTCCATTCTGATACTTTCCATAATCAGGTGATGACCCTTGCCCACGAACATCAAATGAATAGACCGCGAATCCAAGTGACACCCATTTCAAGTAATCAACGGGCAGCCCGCAACTTCCTGTATACCCGGGAAAACAAACAATTACCGGACATTCCGTCATGTATTTTGGTTTTACTAATATTCCATTCAGCGGCGAATCATCCCAGCTTGAAAAGACAATATCCAAGACTTCTATAGATGGAACAGGATATTCTCGTAAATCTGTTTCAACCTTTGAACGCTCATTTTTCAATTTATTCTTTTGCTCAGTCCAAAATGCGTCAAAATCGTGTGGTTTATTTCCTAATGCCGGACGGTAATCACGAAGCTTTTCGAGTGGAAAGTCCCCAACTTGCCTTCCCATAACAGCTCACCTCATTACTCTTTATAAAATTCATCAGGCCATTCAAGCTCAAAGCCGCTTTCCCTTAACTCACTCTGAAATGCTGCTAACAATTGTTCATTTTTACGAACTGTTTTTGGATTTGTATCATTGTTAATACAGAATCCAATCAATGCACCGCAAGCCTCACCAATATTCCATTCCACCGGGTGAAGACGGTAGCATCCATTCGTAATATGAGTCGTACCGATATTTTTACACCCGGCCAAAACGTTATCTGCATCCTTTGGAATCAGTGCGCCCAACGGTATATGAAAAGGAAGCGCTTTAATATCAAGATAGGTTTTTCCAGCCATACTTGGGTGTAAGTCAATACTATATGATCCGACCCCGACACTATCTTTGTATCGTTTACCAGCTTGACCAGCGTTATAATCTGGCGACACATCCTGCTCAGTGATGGTATATTCCGCCTTAATCCTTCTTGATTCCCTAATATAGGCAGCTTTTGCCAACCCATCTTCTGTGCCAAAGATGTCCTTTCGGAGCTTTAATCCTGGATACCCCTGTGCCTCATCAGATCTTGGTGCCTCGGTTTGCAGCCAGTATAATAGAGAAAGACTCAGCTGTTTTCCCTGATATAAATTTTTGTCTTTCTCTGACTCTGTAACATCAAAGATATTCCCTAAAAAGTAATCATTTTGCGGCCAATTCATTAATGAGACATCGCCTGGATTATAAGGATTTTCGTATTGGTTCTTATCAAATATTCGGCGATACTCCCACAGTGGGAATCCTGTTTCCTCCCGAAATAATGTATATTCACGCTTTTCTTTTGTAATAGGATGTGGTGCAAAAAAACTTAATAGTCTATCCGGCCAAATAGATGGATGGAACTCCTTCCAAAATTCATACATCGCAGGTTTTTGGATGGTGTGGTCTTCTCCCTCTCGATACTCCATACCCAAAACATAAGTGAACGCTTGAATATCATCAGGATCAGCAACATCCAATGCGTGTGGCTCACCAGTGTCCTTCTTTGCTTCTGCACCTGTTACATATTCCATTTCGGCTAATGGCAGTACATCGCCCGCTTCTGTTGCATCGATAAAATATTGCGCAGTAACCTGCTTCTTCACACCTGTCTGCATATGTTCAAACGTCATATCATGAACCGTATTTTCGGGTTTTTTTACGGATGTAACCTTTGTGTTTAAATCGATTGTTAACTGATTCGTCAGTACATAAGGCATTAACATTTCATTTAATACATGCAGCGTCACACGGGGATCATGGCATATGTTGCTCACTAATCCGTTTCCAGGGTTAAAGATCGCTTCATTTGACTTTACCTTCATATTACGCGAGTAGGTATCTCTTACTTTATTACGGTAATCACGATATCTCTTTGTTGAACCAAACTCCTCTATCCACTTATGTTCATCGGGAGGAACCCCTTGAGATGTTACCTGGCCGCCTATCCAATCCGTTTCTTCTGTTAACAGAACGTTTAGTCCACTTTCGCAGGCGGAGAGTGCTGCTGCACAGCCACCCAATCCGCCTCCAACAATTACAAGCTCGGCATTCGTACTATTCATCTACAAGTAAACCTCTTTGCAGTTTTCTGCTGACTCATAAACAGCATTGAGCATTTTCATCACCTGGACACCATCTGCAACAGGCGCGATTGTTTCTTTTCCATCTTTACAGCACGTAACAAAATGGTTGATCTCATTCACGAATGCCTTATGGACATCAAATTTAAGTGTATCCAGCTGTGGTGTAACATTCAAAATGGTATTATGCTTCTCCGTAACTAAAGATAGCTCGGGTTCAATTTCCGCTCCGCCCTTATCGCCATACAGCTTAACATTTACTTCATCCTTTTTTGCTTGCAAGGTAAAGCTAACATCTACTAAAAGGGAAGCACCATTTTCAAAACGTATTAATGCATTTGTTAAATCTTCTACATCATTCAATGTTGGATCATAATCAGCAGCCTGGTAGAATGATAGATTCTCAATGTGGCTGCGATTCCCTAACTTTGAATACGTATTGCCGCTGACTGATACTGGGCGTGGTTTCCCCATCATGTACCAGCAGATATCAATCATATGAACGCCTAAATCGATTAATGGACCGCCACCAGATTTTGAAATATCACTAAACCAGCCTCCAGGATTGCCAAGTCTTCTTAAGCATGAGGCCTTGGCATAATAAATTTCACCTAGCTCATCATTATCAATAAACGTTTTTAATAGTTTTGCATTATCACCATGCCGTCTAACAAAACCAACCTGCAATACTTTTCCTGACTTTTTGGCTGCCGCCTCGATTGCTAGAGCTTCCTCGGTTGTCATGCTTAATGGTTTTTCCACCAAGACATGCTTACCAGCTTCTAACGCTGCGACAGCAATTTTTGCATGGGTATTATTCCATGTACAAATACTGACAGCATCGATTTCATCATTTTGCAATAGCTGCTGATAGTCACTGTACAACTTGGTCACTCCATACAATTCACCTTTTTCATTCAGACGGTTTTGATTGGTGTCACATAGCGCAACTAAATCTGCTTCCTCACTTTCAAGATACGGTTTAATATGAAACTCTGATATCGATCCTACACCTATAACTCCAACTTTCAACATTTGGTAAACTCCTTTCTTTTTTTAGCTAACTATTCAAAAATGACTTCCTTATTCTGATCGGATGAATCATAAATTCCGTGAATCATTTTCAAGACTTCATACCCATCATTGCCATCTATTAATGGAGTTGTGTTTGTTTGCACACATTCAATAAAATGCTCGATTTCAGCTTTAAATGGTATGCTGCTCTCGTATAATGGACTTGTCTTGCTGAGCAATCCGTTCTCCTCTTTAAAAATAGTAAGTGGTGATAAGGTTGCACCGCCTTTATTGCCAAATAATTCGATGTCGATATTACCGTCCTGCTCCCCATTCACGGCCCAAGCAATTTCAAGTGATAAAACAGATCCGTTTTTAAAGCGGATCCAGGCGGAACTGAAATCCTCTACATCAAATACATGTTCTGCATTTAATTTCTTGTTTTTCGATTCCCAGCTTGAGGTGTACTTTGTTTGATAATTCCCTAATCCATTGAGCGTTTTTCCTGTAATCGATTGAACCTGTGGATTTCCCATCAGCCACCATGCCAAATCAAGTGCATGGACACCGATATCCATCATCGCACCACCACCAGCTAACGCTTTATTGGTAAACCAGCCCTTTGGTGTTCCTCGACGTCTGAACAACTTTGCTTTTGCATAGTAAACATCGCCAAATGCTTGCTGTTCTGCATATTCTTTTAAAATACCCGTATCACGACGAAAACGATGGGTCATTCCAACCATCGTCAATACTTTCTTTGCTTTAGCTAATTCCAAATAGTCGTTTACATCCTGTAAATCAGTACCGATTGGTTTTTCCATAAATACATGTATTCCCATTTGGGCCGCCAGTGTAGCAATCGGAATATGAGTTTGGTTTGGTGTACAGATAATAACTGCATCGATTGTAACTTCGTTAAACATCTCTTCAGCTTCTTGAAAAGAATGTGGGATTTGATATTTTTCAGCTATATCCTTTGCCCTATTGATATCCAAATCCGCAACAGCAGCTATCGTTACATTTTCAGAGTCGTTTAAATGCAGGATATGGCTCGTTTCCGCAATTGCACCAAGTCCAATTATCCCTACGTTGACATTTTCCACTTTTGATCATCACCTTATTTTGAGAAATTTATTACCTTTGTTAACGTGGTTGATTTTTTATCTACTAGTTCATCAAATGCAGCAGATACATCACTGAAGTTAATTTCTTCTTTAATGAAAGAGCTTACATTAATTCGTTTTTCGCTTACTAGTCTGATATATTCTTCTATATTTCTTCCTTCTGTCCAGCGAACAAATCCATATGGATAGTCATTAGCCTGTGCTTCGTAATTCTTGTCGTACCTGCCTGGGCCACCTGCTCTTGAAATAAGAATTTGGGCTTCTTTGCTGAACATCAGGTTTCTTGGGAAATCTGGTTCAATGTCACCGACAATAACAACTTTCCCTTTATTTCTTATCCATTCGAGACTTTGTGCTGTTAATGGCGATTTCTTTCCACCCGCACATAGAAGTACAGCATCTGCACCATTTCCGCTTGTACCATTTTGTATCTCATGTTCCATAGCATTAATCGTAGAAAATGACTTTATATTCGTTTCTTCTTGCAGCATTGATGCCCGTTCTTCATGAAAGTCATAAGCAATAACATTGTAGGCTGCGGCGTCTGCAATTTTAGCAATCATTTGACCAAGTAATCCCAGCCCTACTACAGATACTGTTTCACCAAATTGAAGATTCGCAACCCGCAGTGCATGAATGGCGATCGCACCAATACCAGCGAGCGCTGCTTCTTTCGGTTCAACATTTGAAGGAACTTTTGCAGAGAGAGTTTTCGGAACTAATAAGTACTCGGAATGCTGCACATACGGGGCACCATAAACAGCTACCAAATCCCCAGGCTTCACATTGGTTATATCACTTCCGCACTCCTCGACTACTCCCATCGCGCTGTAGCCTAACGTAATTTTTTTATCGGTACTATTTTCGATAATTGTTAATTCGGTTCCTGGTGAAATAATAGAGTACATTGTCTTGATTAATAAATGGGAAGGTTTTACTGCAGGTGAATCATCCTCAACTATTTCAACTCGTTTGTTGTTTGCAATAATTTTTTGCATTGTTCGTTTACTCCTTCCAGAACTTCTTAATTAGCTGAACCATTTTGAAAGATTTGTTTCCACGAATTCATCATCATGTAAATGCGGGTATGCTGCATATACACGATTTATCTCTTCCATTTGATTAGGCCCAAGTTCTTCTTTTTCCAGCAGGCACCAACGTCCTTGCAGCAGGCCTTGTCTGGCTAATACTTCATTAATTCCGGCAATACTCCCTTTAAATTGATTTTTAGCATCAAAGAAGGCAGCATTTGCATCGGTAATCTCCTGTGCCAATGTTAAATACGTACTTGGAATATGGTCGTAATGTTGTACTTTCTTTATTTCATTAAATACTTCTACAGCTTTTTTTGTCCAAACTGACCAGTGTCCCAGTAATCCTCCAACAATCTTTTTTTCTACTTTTTTCCCATCGACATTTATATTGTAAGTAGTCAACAGGTCATTAACGATATTGTCATCATTCCCGGTATATAAGGCAATGTCCTCATTTCTTTGCGAATTGCATACTGCCCTTACCACATCAAGTGAAAGATAGCGGTTAAACGGTGCAATTTTAATGGCATGTACATTCGGAATATCCGCAAATTTCCTCCAAAAATCATAGGAAAAGACTCTTCCACCAACAGCAGGCTGCAGGTAAAACCCGAAAACAGGGATAATTTCAGCTACCTTTTCTGTTCTATAAAGTAACTCTTCTTCTGTAAGAGACTGCAATCCTCCCATACTTAGCAATCCAAGGTCATAGCCTATTTTTTTAGCAAATTCTGCTTCTTTAACTGCTTGTTCGGCAGGACCACAAATTCCAGCAATCTTAATAAATGAATCTGGTACCTGGGCCTTTTCAATCTCTTCAATCGCAAGTGCTAACACCTTTTCAAACAGATTAAACGCAGGATCACGAATTTCAAACTGTGTTGTATGGACCCCAACTGCCAGTCCCCCTACTCCCGCATCAATATAATACCGGGTAAGTGCTCGCTGACTGCGCTCGTCAAGTTTTCTTTCTTCTGTTAAAGCTAATGGATGTGCTGGTATAAACGCTCCTTCATGCAAATAATTTTTCACCGGACTTTTTAACATTTAAAATGCCCCTTGCCGCTCTTGGAAATGAGTTGGTTTGTCATATGTAGAGCCATCATTCTTCAGCCAATCTGCAGTCATATCAATCATTTGCTGTATCGTTACTTTTGGATATCCAAATAATTTATGTGCATGTGAAGCGTTATTTAGTAAAGCAGTAGGATTTTCCTCATTATAAAAGTTAGCATCTGTATCAAATCGTTTAGCAAATTCCTCAGCAAGCCAGCGAACGGATACTGTTTCTGGTCCAGTGGCATTTAATATTTTCGGTGGGGCTTCTGTATGTAATAATGAGCGAACAGCATATTCGTTTGCATCACCCTGCCAAATAACATTGACGTTTCCCATTTCAAGATCAATGGACTGACCATTATAAACTTGTTTAGCAATTTCAAGTAACACACCATATCGGAGATCAATTGCATAATTTAGCCTGAATAGCAGCATAGGTGTTTTATTTTTATGTGAGAAATGGGTGAGAACACGTTCCCTTCCTAAACAGGACTGTGCATATTCCCCAACCGGACTAACAGGTGTGTCCTCAGAGCAATTGCTGCTTAATACATTTACAAAGGGGTATACATTCCCAGTTGAGAACGCGACCATACGGGAATCGGCAAATTTTTCAGCAAGCCTGCCTGGCAAATACGCATTCATAGCCCAGGTGAAATGCTCATTCCCGACAGTTCCAAACTTATTCCCGGCCATATAAATGACATTTTTAGCCGTTGGAAGTGATTGGAGGTCGGACTCATTTAGCAAATCAGCTGCGATTGTTTCGATGCCGAAATCTTCTAGCTCTTTTTTTAATGATCCGGAAGAAAATCTTGATACACCAATTACTTTTTTATTTAATCCGCCTTCATCTATAGCTCTTTTCGTTAATTTTGCCATTGAAGGTCCCATTTTTCCGCCAATACCTAATATCATAATATCACCTTCCAATTTTGAAAGGTCTTCAATTAATTCTTCAGATGGTTCTGTCATAAACTTTTCCAGCTCTGAGATCGTTTTCATTTAACCACTCCTACTTTGTGTTTTTTCTCTTTTCGATTGAAATTTCAGATAATATACTTATTATTCTATGAACAATTTCATTAAAAGACAAGTCTTGAATGTGTCTTTATTAGATAGACTCTTGAAATTCATCCGATCATTGAATTTTGACAATTCTAATTATAAAAAGTATTATAAATATAATGATGACTAAAAGACATGTCTATACATTTGTCTTTCTAAGGGAGATGATTTTATGCAAATTAATAAACGAGTTGATGATAGTTCAGAAATTAATATTGGCATTATCGGATCAAAGTCCCTCCTAGACCAAACAAAAGAAACGTTAAAATCTTTTCCAAACTTTAAACCAGTCTTTGGTGTTGTTGAAGCTGACACTGCAATTACAGATTTAGCAATAGAGTTAATGCATGATGTTGATGTTCTAGTGTTTACAGAGTTCCATTTATACAATCTCGCCAAGCAATCGTTAGATTTTTCAATCCCTGTTCATCATGTTCCATTAATGGGTACTGGATTATATAGATCATTATTTCTTATCAAAAGCAACTATGGCTTAAAACGTTTATCAGTCGACACGATTGAAGAAAAATATGTCGAAAAAATACTCGTCGAATTAGGTGAAGAAAACTATGAGTTCAAAGTATTTCCAAACCACTCCAAGCCAAAATTGATTGAAGACATTATAGCTTTCCACATTGAAAACTATAAGTCTGATGAATCAATTGTACTAACAGGAATACAGGAAGTTTCTATTAGATTGACAGAAATGAATATTCCAAATGAGTGGGTAACACCTACACAACAGGACATGATTGTTTCCTTAGAACGTGCTTTACTTGCAACAAATACCCGCCGGAACAAAGAGTCACAAATTGTTTTTGGGTTAATAAACGTTGATGATTTTAAAAGAGTCACTGAAAAATATAAATCAGAACATGATATACAACTACTAAAATTAAACATCCAGCAGATTCTCCTCGATTACATAAAACAGCTTGATGGACATTTAATAAATCTAGGAGGAGAAGAATATTCATTCATCACAACACGCGGCATTTTTGAACGCGAAACCAGAGGATATAAGTTCATACCCTTACTTCAAGATACCAATAATGCTATTGGAATTACGCTAAGTATTGGTGTCGGCTTTGGAAGTTCTGCTGCCGAGGCAGGCACTCACGCGCGATTAGCATTACGTCAGTCAAAAGAACTGGGCGGCGATGTCTGTTATATTGTCCGCGAAGATAAAAGTGTCTTAGGTCCGGTCGATATTACTACCAATACACAATACGAAAGATATGATTTAGCTATTACAGATGCACAACTGCTAGAGCGAGCTGAAAAGGCTGGTATGTCTGCATCCTATATGACAAAGCTAATGGCACGTGTTGCCCGCTACGGAATCATTGACTATACTGCACAAGAACTGGCTACAACTCTAAAAATAACGATTAGAAGTGCACACCGGATCTTGTTAAAATGGATGGATGCTGAACTAGTCGAGATTATCGGCGAGGAAAAAGTAACCTATAAAGGCAGACCCCGCCGAATCTATCGTCTTACTTTTATAATGGATGAACAGCTGAAATAACTCCTTTTCATGTGTGTTGTCGTTCGAGTTTGCGTGTTGCTCGCTCGAGTTCGAGTGCTCCTCGCTCGAGTTCGAGTGCTCCTCGCTCGAGTTTGGGCGCTGCTCGCTCGAGTTTGCCCGCTCCTCGCTCGAGTTTGGGTGCTACTCGCTCGACTTTAGTGCGCTCTCGCTCGAGTTTGCCCGCTCCTCGCTCGAGTTCAGCGTACCCCCTCGCTCAATTCAGCGTGCCCCCGCTCGGCCAAGGAACTTCCTTCCACCTTTAGGACACTGCTATACTGATAGTCTCTCCAGCTTAGCAGCATCAACTTCCCATCCTATTCCCAACCCGCTAGGCAGTGTAACTTCGCCTTGTTCAATCTCAGCTTTCACCTTAGAGGGGTCATCTGCCAGAAATAGCGGACCATTCAAATCGACTGGTGATGTAATCCCTAACGCATGAAACAGCTGTGCACTTGCATAGAGTCCTAATGATGATTCCGTTAACCCTCCACCGATTAATTCCAATCCAGCAGCTTGAGCAATTTCACCACATTGTTTCGCTCGTGATAGGCCACTCATTTTCGTCACTTTAATGACAATAGCGTCACATGCCTCTAACCGGATAGCTCGAACGACATCTTCAGGCGTCCATATACTCTCATCTAAAGCGATAGGAATGGTTGTAAACTCCCGAAGCTTCGCATGTCCTTGTAAATCACCAGCTATTAATGGCTGTTCAAATACATTGACTCCTATTTTCTCCATTTCTCTGCTTAAACGCATTGCCTCTTTTAGTCGGTAAGCTTGATTGGCATCTACACGAAAATAAGCTTCAGGTATTACTTCCTTTACAGCTTTTATTATTTCGATATCTTTCTCAGGGTTTAATCCTATTTTAACGTCAACGCCTGTATACCCCTGGTCCTTCGCAATTCGTGCCTTTTCTGCAGCATCTTCCACATTTGTGGCACTAATTAAATAGGAGAGTGCAATCTTCTTTTGCTGAGGAGACAGCCATACATGTGCAAGTGGTTGCCCTGTGCTTTTTCCGACAGCATCCATAACAGCCATGTCAATTGCAGCCTTCGCTATCGGTTGCCCGCGAGTTATTCCTGATGATATCTGCTGATCCATTACACTGTGAATTTCCTCAAGATTAACTAATTCCATGCCCCTTAATGCCTCAGCAAAATAATTTTGGATCGTACTTACGACTGTTTCCAATGTTTCATAACTCCAGCGATGACTTGGCCGTGCTTCTCCCCAGCCTTCCTTGCCATCATCAGTCGTTATACGTACATACACATGTGGTGCACCTGCATTCTTGCTCCCAACTTGCCCACCGGAAATGGAGAAGTTTTGCAGCATCGGTAAATTTAAAGGAAAAACATCGATAGCAGTTATACGCATAAATTGATTACTCCTTTTAGGATGACATTTCATTATCAAGCCATTTATCCAAAAACTGATATGCAGATTCTCGTATGTGTGGTGGAAATTCGTGCCCTTCTGCACCAAATAATGATGTAAAGTGGTCATGATAACCCAGCTTTTCATATAACTGGTACACATTATGCAATCCGCTGGCAATCGATTTCCAATGCGGAAAAATTGAATCACTTTGCCCGCTCCAATTGAACACTGGCTTCGGTGCTACAAGAGCCAAAATTTCGTGAAATTCAAAAGGGATATCACCTTCTGCTATCATTGGTGTTAATTTTGGAAAATGTGTATACCAATCCCGGTCAGCCCAACGCTGCGGCCGATAATCCCCAGTAAACATAGAAAATCCGCAGCTGGTTACAACAGCCTTTACCCTGTCATCTATTCCAGCCAAATAATAAGCATTGTAGCCACCGAATGAATGACCAATAGCTCCGATACGATTCGTGTCTACAACCTGATGGCTTTCGAGTAAATCTATACCTTGCCGATGATCCACAAGGTTCTTGGCGGTAATCGATGAATATTGCGGGAAATCACGATAAAAATAAGCATTATAAAACGGCTTCTCGCCTGTTTTGATCCGTTCGCCAGCAGTTAAAGCATCTGGCACTAGTACAACATAGCCTCTTTTGGCGAGTTCAGTCGCATAATTTTTAAAATGTTTGGCATTATTTGTACTAATCGAATCCTTCCCCATTTCATCTGTACCATGCAGCGCAATTACTGCTGGCAGCTTTTTTTCTACTGCTCCCTCTGGAATCAGTAAGTATGCCGTAACAGTATCATCATCGGCTGTATTGTATGTGATATGCTGTCTGATAAAGCTCTCTTCTTTTAACTCTGCATGAACTTTTAAATCTAACGGTACCCTCTCCGGAAGTTTTCCTAGCATATCCTGCCACCGCTTAAAGATATCTGACCTTTGTTTCAACCAATCTTCTGTAGAATCAATACCCTCAATAAGGGATGGGATTCCTTGTTCATTTAACATATGCAGCTTGTAAGTCAATCAAATACCTCCTCACGTTTTAAAAGGGTGGAAATCCGATAGCACTACTTCACGACCTGAGCGAGCTGATTCATATATTGCCAAAATAATTTCAACTGATTTCCTTGCTTCAATTCCGGATACCATTGGTTCACGACCCTCTAAAATAGCTTCAACCATGTCACCAACTATAATGGAGTGTCCGTCATGATCAGCCTCGGGCAATTGTGGCTTCTTAAGTTCTCTATCATTGTTCATGAATTCCCAAATGTCCACAGTAGTATCGGAAACTTTTACTGTTCCTTTGTCACCATTAACTTCAATGGATGTCTGCTGTTCCGGGAATACGGAAGTCGCACCTTGAATTGTCCCGAATCCACCATGTTTAAACTTCACCACAGCAACTGCAGTATCCTCGACCTCAATATTTTGGCGAGCTAATGTATCATTATAAGCAAATACACTTTCAATCTCCCCGCCAATCCACTGTAAAAGATCGATACCATGAACACCCTGATTCATCAGTGCTCCGCCGCCATCAAGTTCCCATTTACCACGCCAGCCAGCACTGGCATAATAGTCATCATCACGAAAATACTTCAAATAAGCGTGAATCATCATCATATTTCCAAGTAGCCCGTTTTCCTTGGCGTTCCTTGCAGCAATAAAATGCGGTAATGTCCTCCTTTGGAAAACAGCACCTAGTTTTACGCCCGCACCGTTACATGCGCGGATCATCTGGTCCATCTGTTCGAACTTAATATCTAAAGGTTTTTCGCATAAAATATGCTTTCCCATTGCGGCACAAGTGAGAGCAAATTTTGCGTGCATGCCACTTGGCACACAGATACAAACGACATCAATCTGTTCTTGAAGCATTTCCTGGTAATCTGTAAATGTTTTTGCTACGCCAAATTCCTCAGCTAAAACAGCAGCCTTTTGTTGATCAATATCCGATATCGCCACAAGTTCAGCCTGGGGATTTGATGTAATTGCTTTGGCATGCAATGGTGCTAATACACCTGCACCAATGATGCCAAATTTTACTGACGTCATATTTTCACTCACCTCAAATTAAAACCTGTTTTCCAGTAGTTCTACTTTCGTTCGCCGCTTCAATAAATCGAATTATCTCTTTCGTTTCTGCTAACGATACTCTTGGGATTCCATCTTGAAAGAAATCCATTATCTGATCTAGTAAGCTGGCATAATAAGGCTTTGCACTGGTGTTTATATCGACATATTCGGTACCCCGTTCAAAGTGAACTACGGCTCCAAATTGCTTGTTACCTTCACGGTTGCCCCGAACAGTTCCAAAAAGCCCATCCCGACGCTGTCCAACAATAACATCATGTTCACCGTTTGTTGTGGTGGTTACTGACTGGAACCCTTCACCTAAAATCGCAAACAGCATTTCAATCGAATGGATTCCATACCAAAAAAAGCCTGGTTGCTTCTCCTGCAGTTCCATCGGGCCAAAGCAATCAGCACCTATTATTTCTCCTTTATCAGACATTGATAATACTTCTACCAATGCATCTGCATAACGAAGAGCAGACGTACTCATAACTGGAGTCTGGTAAACTGAAGCAAGTTTAACCATTTCAGCAGCCTTTTTTGACTTCAGACTGAACGGTTTATCGATAAAAATTGGTTTCTTATAGGAAATAATTCTTCGCAACTGCTCCAAATGGACTCTTCCATCCACTGATTCTAATAAAATTGCATCACTTTCTTCTGCTACACGTTCAATAGAGTCAGTAATGTTGACATCATATTTACGCTGAAGTTCCTTTGTAAAACCCTCTACACGAGATATACTAAGGTCAAAATCAGGGGAACCTCCAGGAAAAGCTATCACAACTTTTCCACCAGGTACATGATATTTTTCCAAAGGGGCATTAAGTAATTTTGTAAAGGCTACAGCATGCGATGTATCTAACCCAATGATGCCGACCTTCAAGTTGTCTGACATATTTTGCCGCCTTTCAGTTTAGCGATAATACCTTTTATTTTAGCCCTGACATCTGAATTCCTTCTGTGAAATAACGCTGGAAGAACAGGAATATAATGAAGGTCGGAACAAATGAAAGTGTCGATCCGGCCATTTCAATACCGAAATCCCCTTCTTTACCAAGCAACGATGCTAAACCAACTGTCACAGGAAACATCTCTTCTTTTGTCATATAAATCAATGGCTGGAATAGGTCATTCCAATTTGATATAAACGAGAAAGTCCCCACTGTTGCAACTACTGGTATTGATAAGGGTAAGATAACTTTAAAGAATACTTTAATATCATTAGCACCATCAATACGTGCAGCCTCTTCCAGATCATTCGGGATATTTTGCAGGAATTGCCGTACTAAAAATACTCCCATAATCCCCCAAAGTTCAGGAATAATTAAAGCCCAATACGTATTAATCCAACCGAAATCTGCAAACATAATATATTTCGGAATAATTAATAGTTGTTGCGGAATCATTATTACGGCCATAAATACCCAAAATATGACCTCTCTCCCTGGGAATTTTTTCTTGGCAAAAATATACCCTAATATTGCACAAAATAACATCTGACTAAAGACAGGAATGATGGTAATAACTAACGAGTTAAAAATCCACCTAAGAAAAATTCCGTCATTAAACAGGTATAAATAGTTACTAAGGGTAGGATCTTCTGGTATCCAAAAAAGTGGATCCAGCAATGCATATTTCATATCTTTAAACGATCCCAAAGCCATAATGATAAACGGCAGGAGAAAACTAAAGGCTAATAGAAACAATAAGGTATATGTGATCGTTTTTTTCAATTTTCTAATCTCCCTTCCAAAAAGGCCTGATGATTAATAATGATTCGTGTCTTGTCCTAGATACTTTCTTTGGATAAGTGAAATAACCAAGATTATAAAGAACAATACATAAGACAGAACAGCAGCATAGCTTAAGTTAAGCCCTGCAAACCCTTGTTGATATAGGTAAAATACAATTGTTGTTGTTGAGTAGTTTGGTCCTCCACCTGTAAGTAAAAATGTGGAATCGAAAATTTGGAACGAACCTATCGTTGTAATAATTGCCACGTAAAAGTGAATCGGCTTTAGCAACGGAAAGGTTATTGTCCAAAATATTCGTAAAGGTGATGCACCATCAATCCGAGCCGCTTCATACAATTGTTTATCTACTGATTGAAGACCTGCGAAATAATAGATCATTGTACTTCCGGCAACCTTAAATATACTTAAACCAGCAAGCACCATTAGCGCCTGATCAGAGTCTGCTAAAAATAGTTGTGTATCTATTCCAATAAAACTTAACAGATAGTTCACCATACCTGATTCTGTACCTCGGAATAACCATCCCCAGATACCAGCTATAATTACAAAGGATGTAACTACTGGTAAGAAAAAGATTCCTTTAAACAACCCTGATGCTTTAACACCTGAGTTAATGATTAATGCTAAGATCAGTCCAAGTGCCATAGTAGGTACGATATAATAGATGGAAAATAGTACTGTATTCCAAATTGCCTTCCAAGCTAATCCATCATTCATAAACGCTATCCAATGCTTAAGTCCTACAAATTCCGGATCCCCGATTACTTTCCAATCCAAAAATGTCAAAACAAAACTGAATGCAAATGGGAACACCTGAAAAACAAAAAAGTGAAGTAATGTAGGCACAAGAAAAATATACACTATTGCATTGCGATCCCATTGCCTCTTGACTCTTTCTTTAAAAGGCAGCTTTGGCTTTTTGGAATAAGAACTATCACCTTTTTTTCTCTTCATTCGATCTTTTAAAGGGACTTTCCCTTTATTATAAGATTCCAATTCTTCGTTGATCTTGTCTGCATTATTCAGTGTAATCACCTTATTTCATATGTAAGTTAGTAACAGAGAGTTTGACTGTAATATCGGTCAAACCCTCTGTTCTATCTAGAATTTATTATTTAGCAATTTCAGCTTCTATAGCTTCTGCTGCCGCATCTGCTGCCTCTTGTGGAGTTTTTTCGCCTTCCATCATTGTTTGAACTTCAGCCTGAATCATTGGCATTATATTACGTCCTTTTGGATGAATTACTCCAGGTAATGCATATTGTGTATATTGTGAAAGCTGCTTCAAATACTGTTGATCATCAAAAATATCCTTTGCAGATTCCCTTGTTGGAATATACTGAGTTACTGTGTTAAATCTTCTTTGATTTTCTGCACTGGTAACTGTTTTCACAAATTCGGCTGCTGCATTAGGGTTATCACTATTTGTTGGGACAACGAACATTCCTGTTGTACCATATGTTTTTTGCTCTTTATTTTTAAGTGGTGGTGCAATAACGAAGTCCAAGCCACTTTCCTGTAAATTCGTTAATGAGATCCCTGAACCTTGTACAGCCAACATCTCTCCTGCATTCCAGATTGCGTCATGATTCATAGCAGTAATTGAGTCTTCAGGAACCCATCCTTTTTCATACATTTTATTGATAAACTCAAAAGCTTCTACACCTTCAGCATTATTGATCATCACTTCATCATCCTGTGTTACAACTTTTCCACCCGCTTGCCAAAGGAAAGGATATAACGTTCCATTCATTGAACCTCCGCCTTGATAGCTATATGCATAGTAACCTTCTTCTTTTGCTGCTTTTGCCCACTCTTCAAATTCACTCCATGTAGAAGGTAAATTTTCAGGATCTTTACCAATTGCCTCAATTACTTCAACATTATAGAAAAGCGTATATGCTTCCTGCAAAATAGGAAGACCATATGTTTTATCCTGCCATTTTGTTGAAACCAAAGCAGTGTCTACGAAATCATCCATATTGTTATCCTCTAAATATGGGTCAAGCTCCAATAACATACCCTCATCTGCATACTGTGGCATTTGATCCGGAATAGCATAAAATACGTCTGGACCATTATTAGCCGCTAGAGCCGTAAGTATCTTCTGATCTCGGTTACCCCACGGAATTGTTTCAATTGTTACTGTTGCATCAAATTTTTCTTCATAAGATGCTACGATTTCATCCCACATCGCTTCTTCTGCTTCAGCATCTCCCGTATATGGATGAACCCATACCGTTATTTCCCCGGATACTTCTCCATCAGTTGCAGCGGCATCTTCATCTGAATTACAAGCTGCTAATACAGTTCCCAAGAGAATTAGTAGTAAAAAAATGCTTAGTTTCTTCATCTTAATTAAACCCCTCTCTTCTTAATTAATTTGTTACATAACAATCTAAGACACTATAACAAAATGAACAGACACCCCCTTAGAATTCCTGCATATTATTTTTGAAGCATACAAACCGCCTTAATATAGAAAGCGCTGTCATATATGTACAATTAGAATGAATGGGATGCAGGAAATTATTTTTTACCAGTTAAGAATTACTGCATAAGTGCAACTAGGCTTTTCGCTATTAAGGCTTGGCAAGAAAGCCATCTTTTCTAAAAATGCTTTAATTATCAAAATATTCATTGCCTTGCTATTATTCTATGTTTTTTTTCGTCTAGAGACAAGTCACTAAAGTGTCTTTAATAAAACTAAATTTCCTGCCAGTAGAAAATCGTATTTATTCAACCGTGTTGACATGATTTTTGGACACCCATATAATGAATTAAAATATTAGAAATTTTGTGGAAAACAATAATGATATACTGCATGCTTAATTGAAGGGGGAACAACATGACATTCGGTGGTTGGGAAAAATTTAATATGGCTGCTTTTTGGATGATCAAATTAGCTTACATAAATTTACTTTGGATTTTATTTACAATAGGAGGACTAGTAATTTTCGGATTGTTTCCAGCAACCGTGGCAATGTTTACAGTTGTCCGCAAATGGATGCGCAAAGAAAGTAACTTTAAGATCTTCCCAGCATTTTGGACAGTTTTTCGCACTGATTTTATAAAGGCAAATGGTCTGGGTTTATTATTTATTACTGTCGGTTACATCCTTTATTACGACTTTACTTTTCTGCAGGTGAACGATGGTAAATTAGCCTATCTGCTTCCAGTATTTATTTTTATACTTATTTCATATGCCGTGACCTTGTTATTTTTCTTTCCTGTATTCGTTCATTTTGACTTGAAATTCTTTCAATATATTAAACAATCTTTTTTAGTTGCAATAACTTCCCCAATTGAAACCATACTAAGTGCTGTTTCAATTGTATTACTATATTTTGCAATCACGCTTTTACCAGGAATAATTCCGTTATTTAGTGGGAGTCTTTTGGCAATTGCGATGACTTGGACTAGTTTTAGAGCTTTCAGAAAAATTGAGCGCAGGAAAGGATTAACTTAAACAGGTATAGAGTGATATTAAAGGAAAGGTTTAACCTCAAAGGTTAGACCTTTTTTTGTTGCAGTTAGTTTCGCATAGTACATTTGTCCTAATTAACATAAGGACTCTTAAAAGACTTGTTATAGGTGGATACTTGTCTAAAAATATTAACTATAGAGAAAATTGAAAACGCTTTCTCTGTGAAGGCCATCATTCGTAATAGGGAACCGAGTAATCGGAGGTGAATTCGGACTAGGGTTTTACTTTTAACAATTCACAATGGAAAGGATGAGTTATTAAGATGCGTAAAGTAATATTTCTATTGGCATTACCTTTGCTATTCACTATTTATTTAGGTGTTGTTGAAAACAAAAGTACAGAAGCAGCAGAAAGTAACGTACGCGAAATTGGAACTGCTTTAAATGCTGTTTCAATTCCTGGAGCTGCCTATGGTAAAAGCCCAGATGGTGAAGAAGATTGGATTTATGCAGTCTCCGGAGGATCGCCTGCTGTTTTTAATGTTGTGAATGCTGAATCCGGTGAACTGATTAATAGCTTTTCATTGGAAGGCGCTAGTAACAGCTGGGCACTTACAGTAGACCCAGACGGAAATGTTTATATGGGGACCTACTCAAACGGCACGCTATACCGTTATGTACCAGGCAGCGATCAAGTTGAAAACCTTGGAAAGCCCCTTGCAGGTGAATCATTCATCTGGCGCATTAGCTCCGATGAGGACGGTAACATTTATGGCGGGACATATCCAAGCGGTAAAGTATTTCAATATAATCCCGAAACGGACGAGTTCCGTGATTATGGTCAAATGGTTGAAGGACAGCAATATGTTAGAAGTATAGATATTTATAAGGACAAGGCATATGCCGGGGTTGGAACCAATGGGGCAAATCTTGTCGAGTTAGATACAGAAACAGGAGAAACCAAGCAAATACCACTGCCTGACAAATTTTCAGAGGCAACAAATGTTTACGATATTAATGTTGTCCGCAATAAACTATTTGCCAGAGTCACAGGTGTTAGCACTATTCTTGTATATGACTTGAAAACAATGGAGGTTATTGACGAGATTGAAGATGCGAATGGAATAGATGTCTCCCAAGCGGGGCCAAAGAACAACATTTATTTAATCAGAAATGAACAACTCTTTTCTTATAACTTAAATACACTTGAGTTAAAAGCAACAGGATTTGACGACCTCTTTTCAGCACGAGGATTTGGCTGGATTAATCTCGGAACGAAGGAATTTCCAGGTAAGACATTAGCAACCATATCGTGGAACGGGGAAATCCGAAAATATAACCCGATAACCGGTAACACTGAAATCACACCTGGACAGATCAAGGGGGAACCAGTTGATATTCAATCCCTCACTCAAGGACCTAACGGAAATATATTTGTTGGAGGTTATTTTTCCGGTGGGCTTGCTGAATTCGATTACCAGGCAAATCAACTTACAGAGTATAAAGGTCTAGGACAAATTGAAGGTATGGTAACGCATAATGACAGATTGTATATGGGCATTTATACAGGAGCAGAGCTTTTTTCTTACAATCCTGATAACCCATATGAGCTAGGTAAAAATCCAGTAGAGCACTTCAGCTTAAAAGACAAAGACCAGGATCGACCTTTTGCACTAGTTTCTGCTGGCGATAAACTGGCAGTCGGTACTGTGCCTAATTACGGAAAATTAGGCGGAGCATTAACTATCTTTGATCCCGCAACAAATGAATACTCCTTCCATCGAAACGTCGTGGAAAACCAAAGTGTAATATCACTTGCTTATAAAGACGGATTAGTATATGGAGGAACTTCGGTTTGGGGAGGACTAGGAATCCAACCAACTGAAGACGAGGCAAAATTATTCATCTGGGATATGGAAAATGAACAAAAAGTATTAGAGACCGTTCCAGTACCTGGTGAAAAAGCAATTTCAGCACTAACCCTTGATGATGAAGGAAACCTATGGGGATTAACATCAGGTGTTCTATTTAAATATGACACACAATCCAATCAAATTGTTCGGCACGAAAAATTATATTCATTGAACTGGGATAGAGTTGGTCACCTATGGCGCGGAGGCGCATTAACATTTGATGATGATGGTAATCTTTATGGTCAGACACATAATGAACTTTTCAAAGTAAATCCAGAAACATGGGAAAAAGAAACGCTAGCTGAAGATGCATCTTTATTCGCGCAAGATGCTGATGGAAACTTCTACTTCGCAAGAGACCATAAACTTTATCAATATCAACGATAATAAATGAGGAGAGATATTAAATGAAAGGAAATCCTATTTTAAACAAATGGTCCTATTTATTAGCAGGATTGTTAGTACTTGTCTTAGCCGGACTTCCATCGCTCGCACAAGCAAACTCGGGTCAGGAATCAACAGAACTTGCTAACACCACTTATGGGGAACCCGAAAAGGTATTGGCACCTCTTACTGGAACAGTTAGTATCTTCGATGGTGCAGTTGGAAAAGAAGATGGCCATGACGTCATGTACACTACCGCAAAAGGAATACCTGCCAAGCTTAATGTGGTAGACCTAGATAATTATGAATTGCTGCGGACGATTACCCTTGAAGGTGCCGAGAGTACATGGGCACACGAGGTTACAGTCGATGGTGACTTGTATATAGCTACTATTGGCGGAGGAGCTAAACTTTGGAAGTATTCTCCTGAAACGAAGGATGCCAAGGTTGTCGCTACATTCCCAGGCCAAACATTTCCTTATTCAATAACATCGGATCCTGAAGGAAATGTTTATGTTGGGACCTATCCGGGTGGGAAAGTATATAAGTTTAACCCGGAAAATGAAGAAGTTACAGATTATGGCAAAATGATTGATGAGTCTTCAAGGCAATATATTCGATCAATCGCTTATGTGGACGGAAACATTTACGCCGGAACTGCTAAAGATAAAATAATTAAATACAATATTGCTTCCGGAGAGAAAACTAATATTGCTGCTTCTTTAGATGAAACCGGTACTGTCTATGACATGGACAGCGTGGATAATCGTTATTTGTTTATCAGGTATAACGACACCAACAATGGCTACATTTACGATACAGAAACACAAGAGTGGCTTGATGTTGTCGTTCCAAACGTAAGAGGTTTGCATGTTGAAGAAGAATCAAACAACGGATTAGTGTATTACATGACACCAGATGATAAATTCATGTCGATCGATTTAAACACATTGGAGATTAATGACACAGGTATGAGATATGGCAGTGGCTTACGTGGAGCAGATTGGGTTGAACTAAGCGACCCGGATCTACCTGGTAAAAGTCTGGTTACTATTAACTGGGCTGGCAGTGTAACAATATTTAATATCGAGACAAACCAGGTTATTGAACGTCCTTCATTAGTAGAAGGGGCTCCGGCGATTATGAGCAAAGTAAAGAATGGACCCGATGGAAACATATATATTACTGGTACACAAGCCACAGAAGGTGCTATCTTTAATCCAGTTGACAACTCTACTACCTCTTTCGCTTTAGGACAGGGCGACAGTATGAGTTCTTTTGAGGACAAAATGCTATTTGGAGTGTATCCCGGGGCAAGAATTTTTGAATATGACACAAAGGAAGAGCCTGGAGAAAACAATCCTAAGCAGCTGTTTCAAATTGGGAAAGAACAAGATAGAATCAGTGATATTATTAGCGCAGATGGAAAGACGTTTATCGGAAGTATTCCCGACTATGGAAAGCTAGGTGGTGCTTTGACGGTATATGACCAAACTGGAGAACAAACCAATCCAACAGTCTACCGTAATGTAGTAGAAAATCAAAGTATTGCTAGCTTAGCCTATAAAGATGGAATTGTTTATGGTACAACAACCATTAATGGCGGTCTGGGGATAGATCCAGTTGCTGAAGAGGCCAAAATTTTCAAATGGGATGTTGAAAACGAACAGAAAATAGAAGAAATATCGCTACCAATCGAAGGTATAGACAACCCACAGACAATTGGCGATTTATCCTTTGGTAAAAACGGCTTGTTATGGGGTGCCGCAAATAACATTATTTTTGCATTGGATCCCGACACGTTAAACGTAGTAAAAAGCAAAAAGATTTATCCGGACGGCGCTCTTTATTACGCTGACTGGCAAACTATTGATTTAGAATGGTCAAACGATATATTGTATGCAAAATTTGATAATAATCTAACTGCAATAGACCCTGAAACACTTGTCAGTCATAAGATCACCGATGCAAAATCCTTTACGATAGGAGACGATGGGAACATATACTACTCGCTTCCATCTAACCGTACACTTCTATATAAGGTTGAGGTAACAAGTGCAGGGCTTATACAGGAAATTCTTGACGGTTATCACAACTCAGAAGACATTGCAGAACCAGTCTATTCTCAATTGACTAATAAGTTGGAACAAGCAAAACACCATCTAAATAAGGATGATACAAGCCAGGCTGTTAAGCATCTGAATGATCTGCTTAAACTTCTGAACAACGATTCTATGAAAGAATTTATTTCAGATGATGCAAAGGATATATTGAATTCAAAAGTCGAGAATCTTATAGAAACCTTGTCATCTGAAAATGAGGAACCGCCAGTGAATTCCATACAACTAATAAATCCTGGCTTTGAGGAACCTTTGACAGATGAGGCTATACCTGGGTGGACATCTGCATTTCAAGAAGGTGAAGATCATTACTATGAAGTTACGGATGAACGCAGTTTTAGTGGAAACAATAGTTTAAAGATTGATGATAATGTAAGATCTGCATCTGTTGCACTGTACAGTGATAAAATAGATGTAGAACCTGGCGTTGAGTATATGGCTTCAACCCAAGCTTTTACTGAAGAAGGTTCAGCAAGCTTTCTGTTACGCTTTTACGATAAAGATGGTAACCAAGTCGCTAACTATGCTAACCATTTTGAGACCATGCTTGGCCAATGGGAGGAAGTTAACACGCAAGGTACCGCACCTGATAATGCTGCATATGTACGGATCTATGCATATATAACAAGCTATCAAATTGGAACCGTTTATTTTGATGATATCAATCTATGGACAAATCAGAACTAACTAACTAAAAAGGTCAATGTAGGTAGTGACCCCCAAAAGTTAGAGTTTTGATTATGCAACTGTTTGGCTGGTTTGAGTTCGGTATTCCACTGGGCTTAAACCAGCCAATTTTTCTTTTATGCGTTCGTGATTGTAATAATCGATGTACCTCTCGATTTCCTTCTTTAATTCAGTATAAGAAACCAAGGG
>NZ_JAGGKK010000006.1 GCF_017873675.1 Virgibacillus litoralis
AAGTTAAAATGGCTTCTTGTATTAAGTATACCCAAAAAAGGGAAAAACAGCTTGGGACTTGACAGTTTTGTTCATATCAGCGGAACGAGGATCCGACCCCAAGCTTAAAACGGGGGTTTTCAAGGAAATAACGGAATGAGGATCCGCCAAATCAGTAATCCGGATCCTCATTCCGTTAAATTCAGTAACGGGCGTATACTAAATTCTAATGTGATTAACATTTTCCTCTTCCAAAACTAAACCCGTAGCTAGGATGCTGATATCCCTTTTTCTATTCCTCAATAAACTCAAGCTTTGGAACCCACTGAGACATATGGTCTTTTATTTCCTGATAGTGTTTTTCAGCATTTGCAAGTTCATCATTTGTCAGCTGATACATCGGTGCAACCTGATAATTCGCCCAGTTGCTATACTTTACAAAGGTCGGCATCAATTGAGGTGATTTTACTTCAACTGTTTCTTTTTCACCTTCAATTGTTTTGTGAATAGTAAATTTAAAAATACCGCCAATTCGTCGGTAAAATTCGTCCTGACCTGATAAAAAATTCCCTAGTGAATATGCAACTAGCGTTTTGTTTCCATTTGATCCCTCTATCCAATCAATGGGCTGGAGGACATGTGGATGGTGGCCAAGAACAACATCTACACCACTATCAGCAGCAAATTGGACGAGTTCTTTTTGTCCATCACTTGGTAATCGCTCATATTGATTACCAAAATGCATACTTAACACCACAGCATCTGCTTGTTTCTTTGCCTCCTGGATCCTGCTTGCCATTAGTTCTTTATCAATTAAATTAACTAAATAATCCTTACCTTCTGGCACCGGCAGTCCGTTTGTCCCATATGTGTAAGCTAAAAATGCAACAGAAATACCTTCATTTGTTTCATATACCCGAATCTTGTCACTGTCAGCTTCACTCTTGTATGCACCAGTGTACATCATATCTATGCTTTCCCAATGTTCTATGGCACTTTGGATTGCTTCTTCTCCACCATCCAATGTGTGATTGTTAGCTAAAGAAACGACATCAACACCTGACTTTTTCAATGCATTACCTACTGCATAAGGGCTGTTAAATCTCGGGTAAGTAGATAATCCTAATTGCTTACCTCCGATCATCGTTTCCTGATTGGCGAACGTAAGCGTCGTGTCATTTAAGAATGGTTTAACCCGCTCAAGCATTGGCATAAAGTCGTAACCATCAGCCGTTTGGGCATCCTTGTATACAGAACTATGTATCAGCATATCACCTATTGCAGAAATTGTAATTTCTTTGTGGACTACCTCTGGTTCTTTTGGTTCTGTAGGTTCTTTGGATTCTGTTGGTTCTTCATTTTCTGGTTCAGCAGTTTCCTCAGGTTTCTTGTCTGAGCAAGCTGTAATAATAACAGCTAATAATAATGCCAACAGAACCCAAACTAATTTACCCCATTTCATAGACTCTTGCTCCTTAGCACTTTTACCCTAATATAACATATTTCCTCCATTAAACGAATCTACTGTAAATTTACCCATATTTACACAGCCTTTTCATAATTATCTTTGGAGTTAAAGTCGTTCAATAATCGTCGCATTCGCCATTCCCATACCTTCACAGATTGCCAGCAAACCGTATTTGCCTTCCGTACGTTCCAGTTCATTAATTAGCGAAACAAGCAGCTTCGTCCCTGTTGCTCCCAGCGGATGACCAAGTGCAATTGCTCCACCATTCACATTCAGCTTATCAGAATCTCCCCCAATATCATTCAGCCAGGCTAACGGTACTGGAGCAAATGCTTCATTTACTTCATACCGATCTATCTGTTCAATTGAAAGGTTAGCCTTTTTCAGCGCCCTTCTTGTTGCTTCAATTGGTCCTGTCAGCATAAGAGTAGGGTCTGATCCAACAACGGTTCGGGCTGCTATTCTTGCTTTCGGTTTCAAACCAAGTTCCTCTGCCTTTTCGCTGGACATTAATAGTACAGCACTTGCCCCATCGCTCATTTGACTTGCATTCCCAGCAGTTATTTTACCGTCTTCTTTAAAGACTGTCTTCAGCTCAGCTAATGCTTCTAAAGTTGTATTAGCTCTTGGTCCCTCATCGGTTTTCATAAGTTCCGGCAGTCCATTCTCATTTTCTGTTTCAACCGGTACGATTTCCTGTTCAAAATTGCCCTTTTTAATTGCTGCTAATGCACGTTTGTGACTTTGCAGAGAAAATTGATCTAATTCTTCTCTCGTAAAGTTCCACTTATCAGCAATTTTTTCTGCCGATATTCCCTGATTAACAATCTCATATTGTGCTGTTAATTTTTCACTTGGCTTAGTATCCTGCATATTGGAAAACATTGGTGCGCGTGTCATGCTTTCAACACCGCCTGCAATCATAATATCCATATCTCCAGCCGCAATGGCCTGCGCACCAAAGTGCACAGCTTGCTGACTTGAACCACACTGTCGGTCAATTGTTACACCTGGTACATGCGCTGGAAAACCAGCAATTAAAGCTGCAGTCCTTGCAATGTTTCCACCTTGCTCATTGACTTGTGTTACACAACCTAAAATAACATCTTCAACATCAGCCTTATTAATATTCGAGCGTTCAACTAAATCTTCCAGTACAACTGCAGCCAATTCATCTGATCGGTAATTTGCATACATACCTTTTCTTCTGCCTATTGCTGTACGGCAGCCCTCTACAATAACAACATCTCGCATAACTACACCCCTCTTAATTAAATAGTTATTTCCATTATATCTGATTTTTTTGAAAATAAAAGGTTGCTTCTACTCATACAATCGAATCCCGCAAGGAAAAGGTGGCAAAACAAATATTTTTAAAAGGTGCCACTTTTTATGATTGGGAAACGATTGTATATATGAAGAATAATTCCATGTTTAATTTTATACTCACTGGGAACATAAATAATAGACTGATAATCTATTATTAGAAAGGAAGTCTATTATGAGAAAATCTCAATATCAGCCAACAAAGAACAAGCAATTACCAGATGCTCTGGAAGTTCATTATTCAAAAGAATTTAAGAAAGCAGACATAGCTGCCGGATACCGGCGATCTCGAGTTAAAGAGGCAAAAGGAGAAAATCCCGATTTAATCAAATAACCCTATTTTCCCAGGTACTCTGTACGTTCTATCTCGTATGGGGTACCTTTTTTGGCAGTTAAGAAAGTATAAATCCTTTCTTACTGCATAAGTGCAACTAAGGCTTATCTATATTAAGACTTGCACTCCAGAGTATAAGGGGTTCTAAGAAAGCAAAATACGCTTTCATAAGAATCCCTTTAACGATTGCCAAGTTTTCTAATCTAAGAATTGTGATTTAATGAAACATTTTAAGTGTTTATTCGTACTTATGTATAGTATTAGGGAAGGGAGTATTTTTATGTCAAATGCAGCTATAGAATTAATTAATGTAAAAAAATCGCTAGGCAAAAAAGAAATTATTAAAGGACTTTCTTTTTCTATTGATAGAGGAGAAGTATTTGGTTTTATTGGCCCAAATGGTGCCGGCAAGACAACAACAATACGCATGATGGTAGGATTGATGCAGATTACAGAGGGTGATGTCCATATACTGGGAAATAGCATCAAAACCGATTACAAGGAAGCAATCCGCGAAGTTGGTGCTATTGTCGAAAATCCTGAAATGTACCCATTCATGAGCGGATGGCAAAACTTGATGCATTTTTCCCGTATGATTCCGGGGATTACAAAGGAACGCATTCATGAAGTAATTAAACTGGTTGGGTTAGAAAAGCCTATAAATGAAAAGGTGAAAAAATACTCATTGGGAATGCGACAGCGATTGGGGATCGCGCAAGCACTCTTACATAAACCCTCAGTACTAATCCTGGACGAGCCTACCAATGGATTAGATCCTGCCGGTATTCGCGAAATTCGTAAGTATATAAGAGCATTAGCAAGCGAAGAAAACGTTGCTGTGATTATTTCAAGTCATTTATTATCGGAGATCGAGCTAATGTGTGATCGCATAGGACTTATCAAAAATGGCGAACTTGTAGCGACACAGGACGTTAACGCAGCAACTGATCAGGATAGCGCAACTCCAGTACAAATGGAAGTAACGCCAATTGAACATGCAATCGAACTCCTAAAATCAAACCATGATATTGATGCAACTTCAGACAACGGCACAATCACAATCCAGAGTGAGCGTGATACAATACCATCAATCATTAAAACACTGATAAATAATGACGTCCTTGTCTACCAGGTATCTATTACGAAATCAACACTAGAAGATAAATTCTTTGATTTGATTGGAGAGAATACAATTGAGTAATTTTTTTAAGCTTTTAGTTAACGAACAGTATAAGTTATACATACGTAAGTCAACATGGGTAATGTACATTCTTGTATCTCTCATTATTCTTGGGTTAGCTTTCCTTGCTAACTTTGCACAAGGTGCCAATGCTCCGGGGACTAATGAAAAATACCAGGATAGTAATTGGAGACAAACACTCCAGCAGGAAAATGAAGAATTAAAGAAACAATTAGAAGAAGAAGAAATGATGCAAGGCTATAACGCACGGCAGATTGAAGAAAATAACTACTATCTTGATAATGATATCCAACCTAACAGCTATGATGCTTGGCAATTTGTGATGGAAAATGAATTTTTGCTATCACTAGTGAGCTTATTTACCATAATCGTTGCAGCAGGAATAATTGCAAATGAATTTAAATGGGGTACCATTAAACTGCTGCTCATCCGGCCGATCACACGTACGAAGATATTATTATCAAAATATGTGTCGGTTCTGTTGTTCGCATTATTTACACTACTATATGTTTTAGTGTTTTCTTGGGTAGTTGGCATCCTATTTTTCGGGATAAACGGAATCGACCCGCATATCGTTCTTAACCAAAGTGAAAGCTACTCTTACGTATCTGTCATTCAGCAAATTATTGAAGGGTATGGATTCCAGCTTGTAACACTATTAATGATGGCAACATTTGCGTTCATGATTTCAGCAATTTTCCGTCAAAGCTCACTAGCAATCGGGATAGCTATTTTTCTCATGCTTGCTGGTAATGCGATTGTAACCTTTTTCGCAGACTATAGTTGGGCAAAATACATCATGTTTGCGAATACAGATTTGAGTCAGTATACAAATGGCACACCTTGGCTTGATGGAATGAGCCTAGGATTCTCTATAATAGTCTTGGTGGTATATTACTTAATTTTCCTTGTTCTATCCTGGGTATTTTTCACAAAAAGGGATGTGGCTGGACAATAGAATCCTTCAAAAATTTGCAGGAGTTATGTTATAACTAGTATGAAAGGCATATTATTATTAACGAGAGATTAAAAAGTTTCATATCGTAATTATCAGTTACCTTTAATAATTGGGGTGTTATCAGTGAAACGTTATTTATCAACCTTTTTTCTCATCCTGAGTGCTATCATACTAATTATAGGTCTGCGAATGAACCTGCAGTGGAGTGGAATAGCTGCCTGGGGCTTATCGTTCATCAGCTTAATATTTGCAGCATACTATACAAAGTATATTCCTAATGACAAAAAAGACGAAAAACGGTCATAAAAAACCGGAATGCAAAACTACAAAATTGCATTCCGGTTTTTATTGCTATTCAATAATTGCCTTTTCCATGCAATGGTCTTAGTTGATATACACTGTTACACAAGCTAAGGTTAACCCATTTGTTGTATTTAGTATTTGTTCTATGACCAGGTTCGCGAAGTGTATTTCCAAAACGTTGTGATAGCACTATAACAACCTTAATTTAATCAAATAATTCATGTTTTTCTTTTAGTGATTGAGGAGCAGAGTTAACCATTCGCTCCAAAAGGAATATAGCAATCGTTATATCATCAACAATCCCAAATATAAACAAAAAGTCCGGGATAATATCAAATGGAATAGCGATATAGCTAATAATTAAAAGCGCATATACCAATTTAGTAACGGGTTTAATCTCTTTGGATATAAAGAAGTCTTTTAGAAATGGAATAGATTTGTGAAATTTAAATAAAAACCGAATTCGTTTTAAGTATATCCTCATTCAATGCACCTGCTTTCTCCGTATAGTTACAGTACTATTAAACAAACTATAAAAGTAGCTTATCATAAAAAGGAGGAATTGATGTGTTTCATCATATTAAGGAATTGCAATACAATGCAAAACCCTCAAAGCCAGATCCTGTATACGCAAAGAAACTGCAAGAGGTATTAGGCGGACAGTACGGAGAAATGACAGTTATGATGCAATATCTATTCCAGGGGTGGAATTGTCGTGGCGACCAAAAATACAAGGATATGATACTTGATATAGGTACAGAGGAAATTGCCCATGTAGAAATGATAACAACAATGATCGCTCAATTACTTGACGGAGCCCCAGCGAAGGAACAGGATGAAGCAGCAAAGGATCCAGTTGTAGAAGCAGCACTAGGGGGAATGAATCCTCAGCATATTATAGTTTCAGGGTTAGGCGCTACGCCAACAGATAGTACCGGTTATCCTTGGAATTCCCGCTATACGATTTCAAGCGGTAATTTATTGGCTGATTTTCGGGCAAATTTAAATGCTGAATCACAAGGAAGATTACAAGTTGTGCGTCTATACGAATCAACAACAGATCCAGGTGTCAGAGACATGCTTTCATTCCTGATTGCACGAGACACAATGCACCAAAATCAGTGGATAGCTGCTATTGAAGAACTGGAACAAAATCAAAAGGCAATTGTTCCTAGCACATTCCCACAGGAAAACGAAAAACAACAGGTCTCCTATTCATTCATGAATTTTTCCAAGGGAGAAGAAAGTGCACAGGGGAGATGGGCAAACGGACCTTCCTATGATGGACAGGGTAACTTTGAATATGTAGCGAACCCTGAAGCTATGGGTCAAGTTCCATTTCTTAAACCATCACCAGCCTATATTCACGGTACACCTCCAACCGGGAACCTGCCACCAAATACCAATAGTTCAACATTTGATAAAGAGGCTGGGACATAACTAAAAATCTCTACTTTAAAGACGAATAATAACAGGATAGGTTTTTTAGAACGTTCATTAACAATGGTTGAATCTAATACGTAATTCCTATATACTGCGAAGTACTTTTTGAAAAGTTTGAGTGCTATGATGCCGCTCCGGAAATACACTTCGCTTTCCGTGGGCGGCTGATGAGCCTACTTGCTCCTACGTCGCTGCGTAGTCTCATCTAGGCCTCAGCTCCCACAGGAGTCTACGTGTATTTCCACCGCTAGGTTTGCTCCCTAATTCAAAAAATCAATGCATGTTGTGATGATATAAACAAGATTTTAGACCATCTAAACCAGCAGATGGAATATGCGAGACTCCTGTGGGACAACGAGCCAAAGAGACCCCACAGGGAGCGTTCTTTGCGAGCGAGGAGGCTCGTGGTGAGCCCACGGAAAGCGAGTATATTCCAACTGCGGGGCTAGTGAGCTTCACTAAATGATATTAATCGAATCTATGTCGCAGTTTATATCTAATCTGCAATATTAGAAAACTAGGCATTCACCAAGCCTTTTGGTGAATGCCATAGTTGCACTTATGCAGTAAGAAAGTAGTTATACATTCTTAACTGCAAAAATCCGAACTAATTCAAATTCTATTTCAAGAATTTTGAATCATAGTTCGGATTTTACTTTGACTAAATACTTTTGTCCCAGCCACTTATTATTTTACACGTCTGGCAAAATCAACAAATCGAAATTTATCCGGGCGGTGCCGTGATTCTGTATATTGAAATAAACTTGTATCCTCAAGGTATACCATGCTTTTAATTACCACAACATTAGAATAGCCTTCAAGATCCAGTAGAGCTCGGTCTTCTTCAGAAGGCTCTTCAACAACAATTTCCTTTCGGGCAAAGCTTATTTTCAATTCAAGCTGATTCTCTAGGTAATCATAAATTGAATCCTCACATATTTCCCTAGTTAATTCAGGAACATAATCCTTATTAAAATAATCTTTATCTAATATTACTTTTTCACCTGAAATCTTTCTTGCTCTAACTACCTTCCATACTGAGTCACGAAGATTTATATTTAATTTTGATTGTAATTCCTGGTCCGCTTCAACGATTGCTAGTTCATTAACTATCGTATTGGCTGGTAATTGCAAGTTTGTTGCCAGTTCTTTGAAACTAACAATCCCTGAGACTGGAAAGTCAAACTTATTGGTATCAATTACCACAGAACCTTTCCCGCGAATCTTTTGAATGTACCCATCTTGAGCCAATTGGTTCAGTGCCTTTCGGATTGTTTCCCGTGAGGTAGAGTATATCTCTGTGAGTTCGTTTTCTGATGGTAACTTTGTTGACTCTGGCAATTGATTTGACTGAATTTTTTTCACGAGTTCATGATATATCGTTAAATACTTTTGCATCGCTCTACCCCATTATTTCAAATAATACACAACTGACTCATATGGTCTTAACTTCAATTGATCAAACGTTTGATCAGTGTCCGGATAATTCGAGAGTAACATTTTTATATTCTCATATTTCGCTAAGTCAATATGTGCTGTTACTTCTTTTCCATAGAAATTACTGACAACAAGCAAGGTTTCATTGTTCCAATTACGTTTATACGCAAATACACTCTCGTTATCTTTAAGTAATAACTGGTAGTCACCATATGTTATGATATCATACTTTTTCCGTAAATCTACTAACTCCTGATAGTGTGAAAAGATTGAATTCGGATTGCTTAAGGCCTTTCCCGCATTTATTTGTTCATAATTGTCTGCAACTGGTATCCACGGAGTGGTGGAAGAGAACCCAGCATGATTGCCTGCTGACCATTGCATTGGTGTCCTGGCGTTATCACGTGACTTTTGCTGAAGGATAGCCAACACTTCATCCTCAGGTTTCCCAGAACGGAGCAACGATTCATAAGCATTTAGTGATTCCACATCACGATAGTCATCAATTTGCGTAAAGTTAGGGTTAGTCATCCCAATCTCTTCCCCCTGATAAATATAGGGAGTTCCTTTCATCATGTGTAAAGTTGTTGCAAGCATTTTTGCTGATTCGTTATGGTATTTTCCGTCATTACCGAAGCGCGAAACAACACGTGGCTGGTCATGGTTGCACCAGAACAATGCATTCCAGCCACCCCCTTTATGCATGCCGACTTGCCATTTAGATAAAATTTCCTTTAACTCCTGGAAATCAAAAGGTGCTTTTGTCCATTTTTCACCATCAGGATAATCGACCTTCAGATGATGAAATTGAAACGTCATATCAAGTTCATGTCGCTCTGGGCGTGTATATAGCACGCAGTTATCCAGTGTTGTTGAGGACATTTCGCCCACAGTCATCATACGATGTGGTGAAAAAACAGCTCGATTCATCTCGTGTAAGTATTCATGAATCCGAGGTCCATCAGTATAGAATTTTCTCCCATCTCCAGAATAATCATTTGGAAAATGCTGATCCTTCGAAATAAGATTAATTACATCCAGGCGAAATCCATCAATTCCTTTATTAGCCCAGAATCGCATCATTTCATATATTTCTACTCTGAGTTGGTCATTTTCCCAGTTCAGATCTGCTTGTGTTTGATCAAATAAATGCAAGTAATATTGGTTTGTTTTTTGATCAATTTGCCAAGCAGAGCCACCGAATTTCGATTGCCAATTATTTGGCACATCACCATTGGTGGCATCCTTCCAAATGTAGAAATCACGAAACTTATTATTTTTAGATTCCGATGCCTTTTTGAACCACTCGTGTTCAGTTGACGTATGATTGATAACGAGATCCATTATAAGTTTCATATCCCGTTTATGCGTTTCAGCCAGTAATTCTTCAAAGTCCTCCATCGTTCCGTACGTTGGTTCAATGGAATAATAATCACTAATATCATAGCCATTATCTTTTTGCGGTGATTGATAAACAGGTGTCAGCCAAATAACGTCGACACCTATTTTTTTTATATAATCAAGCTTCTTGATAATCCCTTGTATATCGCCTACACCATTACCTGTTGTGTCATGAAAACTCTTAGGGTATATCTGATAAACAACAGCTTTCTGCCACCATGCTTCATTCATTGCTAACACCTCGTAATTCTAGTTGTATTAATGTGTATTAAGCTTTCTTTTTGCAATTAAATACGTAATTATAAATGGCACAACGATAACAATCGCCATTGCGATAAAGAATGAAAGCATTCCATTCGCAATAGATAGGAATCCTGGAACGCCACCTATCCCGATAGACTCTGCAGTTACATGCTGCATCGTGATGAATGCGCCAGCTATTGACGATCCAAATACCGCAGCGATAAACGGATACTTAAAACGCAAATTCACACCAAACATCGCCGGTTCAGTGATCCCAAGCCAGGCAGATAGACCTGATGTACCTGCAAGTCCTTTTAGTTTTTCCTCTCTTGCAACAAGCATCATCGCAAATGCTGCGGCGCCCTGAGCTATATTAGATAGTGCCAGAATTGGCCACAGAAAAGTCGACCCAGTGCTGCCAATCAGCTGCAGATCAATTGCTAAGAATGTGTGATGCATACCTGTGATAACCATTGGTGCATATATTGCTCCATAAACAAGACCACCAATCAATGCAAACTGATCAAATAATGCTACAAGTCCATCAGTGATTCCGTTTCCGATAGCAAAAGTGATTGGGCCTATAATAATAAATGTGAGGAATCCAGTAACCAGTAGGGCAACAGGTGCTACCACAAGTAATTGTAATGAATCAATAACACGTTTTTTCATAAGGATTTCAATTTTCGCAAGAACCCATGATGCAAATAGCACAGGCAGGACCTGGCCTTGATAACCAATTTTATCCACTTCAAACCCGAACAGGTTCCACTTTGGAATTTCGCCTGCTTCCAAAGCATCACCGTAAGACCATGCATTGAGAAGTGCTGGGTGAACCATTATCAGTCCGAGAACAACACCGAGCAATTCATTACCGCCAAACCGTTTGACAGCTGACCAACCAATTAATGCTGGTAAAAAGGTAAATGCCGTATTTGCTATAATATTAATCATATCGGCCAATCCAGCCCATTGCGGGTACATTTCCACAATCGGTTGATCAGCAAAAACCGGATTTACAAGTATATTATTGATACCCATCAGTAGACCAGCAGTTACGATTGCAGGTAAAATGGGAATAAAAACATCAGCTAATACCTTGATAGCCCGCTGAAGCGGATTTTGTTTTTGCGCCGTAGCTGCTTTAACGTCTTCTTTAGAGGCTTCACCAATATTCGTTTGATTAACCATTGCAGCATATACCTTGTCAACTGTTCCTTGACCGATTACCACTTGAAATTGACCGTTAGCTGAAAATGATCCTTTTACGATATCCATGTTTTCCAGAGTATCTTTATTGACTTGATCTTCATCCGATAACGCAAAACGAAGACGTGTCACACAATGGGTGGCAACGTTAATGTTTCCCTCGCCACCTAGTGCTTCAACAATTTCACTCGCTTCTTGGCTGTATTGATCCGTTCCTGTTGCTGATACTATTTCATCAGTAGCTTTCTTTTTCTGCACATTAAATAATCTTGATTGACCACCGACAACTGTTGAATCATTTGTTTTTTCGATAAATTCCAGTTCACTGCCATTTGTGATAATTACCGGCGTAATTACATCAGTTGCTTTTTCTCGGATAAAGTCTACGTCAAATGTAATTAGAGGATCCCCGATTTTCACTTGATCGCCTTGTTTCACATGTGCTTCAAATCCCTTACCATCTAAAGAAACCGTATCAAGACCAATATGAATTAATACCTCTACACCAGAGTTTCCTCGAATTCCTACAGCATGCTTTGTAGGAAAAATCTGAACAACTTCACCATCCAATGGTGCTACTACTTTACCATCACTAGGGTCAATTGCCAGACCATCACCCATCATTTTTTCAGAAAAGGTTGGATCCGGAACATCTTCAAGTTTTTTTATCTGACCACTAAGTGGCGCATAGATCACTTCTTTATTATTTACCACAGGAATACCTCCCTAATTTTTAGAAACTCTTTTAAACATGTATATACAAGTAACTTATTTAAGTTTAACTTGTATATACATGTTTTGCAAGGGCTTTCATTAATAAAGAAGATGATTTCTTCTGAAATCTGATGGACTTTCCGAATATCTATATAAAAACTACCTTGCATAGTTTGTGCAAGGTAGTTCATTCTAGTCTAGATCGTTATATGGTAAGAATAGCAACCTGTCATCATTCGCTGCAGGATCTCCACGACCATCCGTATTATTTGTCAGGAAATAGATTCCTTCGTTAGTGGCGAGAGCGTCACGAACTCGCCCTACATTTGAAACTATTAGCTTCTGGGTCTTGTTTGCTGGGTCAAACCGGCGTAGCCCCTCACCTCTTAATGAAGCAAAGTAGAAAAAACCATTATGATACGTCATTCCAGAAGGTGCCCAGGTATTTTCACCAGAATGAATAATCGGACGCTCCATATTAGCAGCTGTTTCATCACCCTGAATCTCCGGCCAGCCATAATTACTCCCTTTAATTATAAGGTTAATTTCATCATGAGCACTTGAGCCATGTTCCGTTGCGAACATTTCATCTGCTTCATTCCACGCCATTCCCTGTGGATTACGATGTCCAAACGTAAATACATAGGAATCTTCAAACGGGTTATCAGTTGGAATAGACCCGTCAAGGTTCATCCGTAGAATTTTCCCAGCTAAACTATCTAGGTCCTGTGCCAATTCGGGTTGCGTCGCATCACCGGTTGTTATATACAGTTTATTATCTGGCCCAATTTCAATACGACCGCCCTGGTGGAACTGCCCTCCAGGAATCCTATCTATTAACACAGATGTTTCTTCCCATTGTTCGTCTGACTCTTTAATTGTAACTACCCTTTGATAGTACTGATTATCTTCCTGATAGGAATAATAGGCAAAAGCTTCATTCGTTTCACTAAAATTTCCAGGAACAGCAATGCCTAATAATCCCGCCTCTGCCTGGTTAGATAGGTCCTTTGAAAATTGTACCTGTTTACGTGTCTGCTCACCTTTTCTAATCGTAACAATTGATCCAATTCGCTCGCTTACGTAAAATGCGTCATTTAGTTTGGCAATCTCCCAAGGCTCCTGAAGATTTTCAGCAATAACTTGAAGATTCCCTTCTGTATTTGGAATATCAACACTTGTCTCATCTGATTGTTGCTGTCTTTCTTCATCTTGAGAACAAGCGCTGGCTATAAGCATGAATGTGAAAATTATGATTAAATATCGGGTCAAGGAATCACCTCACAATTGATTATTTCGTTCAGTTTACCTTTAAAGAGGACTTGTTTCAATATTTAAGCATGGATTCAGAGCACCTGCTGCTCATTCCTAGCTTCCAATGATAAGCCGTCTGTCTATTAATAAAGCAAAAACGGCAGAAGCACTATGATATGCCCCTGCCGTACAGATTCAATATTAAATTTTTGCTTTTTTTGATGCTTTTTGCCGTTCACTGTTGTTTAATATTTTTTTACGAAGACGGATTGATTCTGGTGTTACCTCACAATACTCATCATCATTCAAATATTCAATTGCTTCTTCTAATGACATCTCTCTAGTCTTTCTGATCGTAGATGTCTGGTCTTTGGTTGCTGAACGAACGTTCGTCAAATGCTTTTCTTTTGTAATATTAACAGTTAAATCATTTTCACGATTATGCTCGCCAACAATCATTCCAGCATAGATTTCTGTACCAGGTTCTACGAAAATTACTCCACGATCCTCAAGCTGCATGATGCCATAAGTCGATGCTTTACCTTGTTCCATTCCAACAAGTACACCTTCTCGGCGGCCACCAACCTGTCCTTTAGCGAAAGGCTCATAAGCGTCAAATGTGTGATTTATGATACCATAACCGCGTGTCTGTGACATAAACTCGGTTGAATACCCGATTAATCCACGTGATGGCACTTTAAATTCCAAACGAACTTGGCCATTACCTTGGTTAACCATATCAAGCATTTCGCCTTTACGTGCACCAAGCGATTCCATGACAGACCCTGTGTAATCTTCAGGAACATCTACTTGAACACGCTCAAATGGCTCACATTTTACTCCATCAATCTCTTTAATGATTACTTGTGGCTTAGAAAGCTGTAATTCGAAGCCTTCGCGACGCATGTTTTCAATCAGAATTGAAAGGTGCAATTCACCACGGCCTGAAACAGTCCACGCATCCGGTGAATCGGTTGGTTCAACACGTAAGCTGACATCCGTTTCCAATTGCTTCATAAGACGCTCTTCAATTCTTCGAGATGTGATATATTTACCTTCACGACCAGCAAATGGGCTATTATTAACAACAAATGTCATTTGCAGTGTTGGCTCATCAATACGCAACCATGGTAATGCTTCTGGATGATCATGTGCACAGATTGTTTCACCGACATTTATATCATCCAAACCTGCTATTGCGACGATATCGCCACCTTTGGCTTCCTCAATTTCAACTCTCTTTAAGCCTGTGAAGCCAAACAGTTTACTGATACGGAAGTTTTTTTGCGTGCCGTCTTTTTTCATTACAACAACTTGCTGTCCGACGCTTATTTTACCTCGAACTACACGCCCCACACCGATTCTTCCGACATAGTCATTATAATCGAGTAGTGTAATCTGAAACTGTAACGGCTCTTCTCGGGTATCAGCAGGTGCAGGAATATGCCCCATTATCATTTTGAAAACCGGATCCATTGTTTCCTGCTGGTCATCAGGCTCTTCCCCTGACGTTCCGTTTATTGCTGAAGCATAAACAACTGGGAATTCCAATTGGTTATCATCTGCTCCTAATTCAATAAATAGATCCAATACCTCATCAACAACCTCTTGTGGTCTTGCGTTAGGTCGGTCTATTTTATTTAAAACGACAATAGGCGTCAATTTTTGTTCCAACGCTTTCTTCAATACAAACCGCGTTTGCGGCATTGTACCTTCATACGCATCAACAACTAATATAACACCATCTACCATTTTCATAATACGTTCTACTTCCCCACCAAAATCTGCGTGGCCAGGCGTATCTAAAATATTAATAGCTGTGTCATTATATTTAATCGCTGTGTTCTTTGCCAAAATGGTAATTCCACGTTCTCGTTCAATATCGTTGGAGTCCATGGCACGTTCATTCACTTGTTCATTCTCACGAAATGTTCCTGAGTATCTCAGCATCTGATCAACAAGTGTTGTTTTGCCATGGTCAACATGGGCGATAATTGCGATATTACGAATATCTTCTCTTAATTGCATAAAAGTACGCTCCTCTATTATTACGGGGTGAATCAAACTATCCAATTGTAACACAAAAATCTAATTAGTAAAAGAAAGAATAAATTTAGCACCGCCAAGCTTGGATTCGTGTACCATGATTTTCCCGCCTGATTGTTCAATAATAGCTCGTGCAATTGCTAGTCCTAAACCAGTTTCCCCATTATTACCTTTAACAAACCGGTGGAAAATATGTGGAAGTAAATCCTTTGAAATTCCCTCGCCATCATCTTCAATAACAATTGTAGATTTTTCAACAGTTATATCAACACGCGTCTTTGCATGGCGAATCGCATTGAAGGTTATGTTTAATAATGCACGTAGAACCTTTTCCTGATCAACGAACAGGGAGCTTCCTTCATCGACCTCTTGATTAATTGTTATATTTTTTTCATTAACCATTGGTAACGTTCGGTCCATTACTTGATTAATTAGCGTCGAAGTACTTACATTTTGTGGTTGATAAGCTGCTTGTTCACTATCAAGTTTTGCCAAAAGGATCATTTCATTTATAATCATCTTGAGCCGTTTAACTTCCGTGACCATCATATCCAGCCCTTTTTCCTGTTCCTGCTCATCAAAGACCTTGTCGCGTATCCCCTCTGCATAACCTTGTATTGTCATTAGAGGTGTTTTTAATTCATGGCTCGCATTCTGGAAAAAGGCTTGCTGCGAATTTACGTAACGCTGAAGTTCAGATGCCATTTCGTAAACACTTTGCTCCACTTCTTTTATTTCACCGGTTGCTTTGATTGATTCAAGCTCATCAAATTTACGATTTTCTATTTTCTTTAGTTGACCTTTTAATCTGCTTAAAGGCGTTACCAATTTATTCGTTAGGAAATAACTAAGGAATACAGCTGCAATTGCTCCAATTATAAAGACAATCATCAGCCGTTGAAAAAAATCCTGTTGTACTGTCTGTAAATCATTTATCGGTGTTAATAGAATTAATTCCAATCCAGTACTTTCTGGGCTAAATAATATACGGGAAGTGACGAATTTATTATTTCCAATTTCCCATAGCTCCTTTTGATCGTCCGCAAAATTATTATTTGCTGAAAACCCATTTACATACCTCGGTGGCATTGTCGAATCCAGCACACGATTCTGTTTACGATCATATAGGAATAAATCCAAATCCTGTTCATCCAGAAAATCACTGAATCCCTGCAAACTATTCCCTCTGCCATTTTCATTTAGGACCTGAACCAGTAATTCACCATTTTGTTTTAATTCAGCCTGCTCATCCTCAATAAGCATGTCCATAAGTAAAGAGTAGATGACAAGCCCTGTAACAGTAAGCATTACAAGGAGTAACGTAGTAAAAGCCAAGTTAAGCTGTGATTGAAGTTTCATGTCTGATCCTCTTCACTGCGTAAACGATATCCATATCCCCAGACGGTCTCTAATGGAATATCACTCAATTTTTTACGTATTCGTTTAACCAGATCGTCAACAGCTCTATCACTGCCAAAATAATCTTCTCCCCAGATTTTTACTAGAAGTTCCTCGCGCGAAAAAGCACGATTCACATTCTCAGCAAACAATAAGAGCATATCGAATTCTTTGGTAGTCACATCCTGTTCCTCACCACTCCAAAAAATTCTGCGGTCACTCTCATGAATTAACAGATTGTCTACCTTTAACTTGTCATGTCCGACTTCACTCATTTTCACTTGTGGCTGGGAGCGTTTAAACACCCTTTTCACACGTGCAAGTAACTCTCTTGGACTAAATGGCTTTGTTAAGTAATCGTCCCCGCCCAACTCTAGTCCAAGGATTTTATCAATTTCATCGTCTTTGGCAGAAATTATGATAATTGGTACATTACTTTCATTTCTGATTTTTTTACAAAACTCATAACCATCCATACCAGGGAGCATTATATCCAGTATCCACATATCTGGAGGTTGAGTTTCCCAAAGTTCCCAGGCTTTCTCAGCAGAATCCATAACTGTTACATGGAAGCCTTCCTTTTTTAAATAAGCAGAAACGATGTTTTGAATATTCGTATCATCTTCTACTACACCAATGTGATCATTCATGTAATCGCCCCCCTAATCGTCATATTATTGTTATTTATATTTTTACATAATTTAGTATTTGTGAACACTAATAAGCAAATTACACACTTTTTCCATATTTATACCAAATTCATACCAAATATAAAACTTATAATAAGAATTGTACTATACATGAAAAGGGTGATGTTTTTATGGATCGCAACGATAATGATAATAATCAAGAGTTGGAAGAAAACACTTTAGATAAACAAGAACAAAAGACAGAAGCAAGTCCTGGTATTGCAGAAACAGCAAGACAAAATGCTAAACCAAAGCAGGAAAAACCTAAGCAAAAGTCAGGTTTCAAGACACTTATGAGCGGAATTGCTGGGGGTGTGATTTCAGCAGTAATAGTTGCCTTATTATTCACAACAAACATTATTCCTTTAAATCAGCAGGAAGAAAGTGACTCTGCTTCATCAGAAGGCAATGAGCAAACGGCACCTGAAATAGCGGAAACAGTGGCGTCAGACAATTCAAATATAGCTTCCAACATGGATGAGGTTTCTAAGGCCGTCGTTGGGGTTATTAATAAACAGCAACAAAGTGTATGGACCCAAAGCAAACAAGCAGGGGCTGGCTCTGGCATAATTTATAAAGAAAAAGACGGAAAAGCATATGTCGTAACAAATCAGCATGTTGTTGAGGGTGCTGAAGAAGTAGAAGTTGTTTTAAATAGTGACACTCGTATCTCAGCAAAAGTTTTAGGAACAGATTCATTTACAGACTTAGCTGTACTTCAAGTTGATGGTAAAAAAGTAAACACAATCGCTGACCTTGGCTCCTCTAAAAATTTAAAAGTTGGTGACACAGTAGTTGCGATTGGAAATCCACTAGGAATGAATTTCGCCAACTCTGTAACAAAAGGTATAATTAGCGGTCTTGATCGTTCAGTAAGTATTGATACAAATGGTGATGGACAGCCAGATTGGGTTACTGAAGTCATTCAGACTGATGCTGCAATTAACCCAGGTAACAGTGGTGGTGCCCTCATCAATTCTAAAGGTAAAGTAATTGGCATTAACTCTATGAAAATAGCAAAAACATCAGTAGAAGGTATTGGTTTTTCCATACCAATTGATGAAGCACGGCCAATTATGAAACAACTTGAAGAAGATGGTGAGGTAGCACGTCCATTCATTGGAATAAGTACTGCATCAATGGGACAAGTGCCTCCGCAATATCGTGATCAAATCCAACTGCCAGAAAATGTTGAGGGCGGTATGGTAGTCGCCAAAGTCCAGCAAGGATCACCAGCAAGCAAAGCAGAATTGCAACAGTTTGACGTGATTACCAAAATTAATGGGAATAAAATCACATCCATTTTAGATCTGCGAAAATATTTATATAATGAAACAAAGATTGGTGAGTCAGTTGAGCTGGAGATCTACCGGGATGGTGAGCCTCAGAAGATATCGTTAGAGTTAGTCAAACGTGAAAAATAAATACCCCCTTTTAAGACTTGCAGCGATATTCGCTGCAAGTTTTTTATTGTACAGTTTTTTAAAAACTTGACTTATCGCCAATCTGTAAATTGATTTTAGCGGACACAGGAGACGCTATTTCTATATAAAAGTAACTTTCTCGAAGTTATCCGGACACAGAAGCCCTTATTATACATATATCATGGTTATTTAACTGTATTTGTGTGAAATAAGGTCCTTGGTGTCCGCAAACACCACCATTTTCGTGGATTTTTGCCAAATAAGGTCCCTGGTGTCCGCTAACCTGAAATTTGCTATATGAAAAATAATTTTCATGATAGATGGTGACTGCGCATTCAGCAGCCATGATGGTTCCTTAACTGCTAAATAAACATACGCTTTTTGACCTCCTAACAAATGCTAAGTTCTAATTTTCAAAGGTAAATATACAAGGATTTCGCCTATTTATGTCGAATTTATTATATAATGTACTATAATAGTACATGCATTATAATTTAACCTATCAATTTTTAAAGGAAGTGATTCTATGCAATGCTCTTCATGCGGCCAGCAAACAGCTGAAGGAAAGTTTTGTACTAATTGTGGTGCTGAATTAGGCAAGGATGATCGATATGAAGCTGTCGCTGATTCAACTGTCAGCACTTCTCCATCAACTAATCAAAATCCAAACGAAACAGTTGAGAAATTAAAGACTACCGGATCTAATTTTGGCCATTTTTTTGTAACACTCGTTAAAAATCCAAGTGAAGCAAAAAAAGCTAATGGATCCGATATGAGTTCAGGAATAATTACATTTGTATTATTTTCATTAGTAATTGCTTTAAGCTACCATTTAATTCTTAGTACCATTCAAATTGGATTCTTTATGCAAATTACATTTTTGGATAGCTTTATTTTACCATTTATAATTTTCACCATTCTGTACTTACTGATTGCTGGATTAACATTCGCTGGTGCAAAGCTTTCCGTTCAAGCGGTTACGTTTCCTGATGTTATTGCCAAATACGGTGCATATTTAGTTCCGTTTTTACTTTTATTTACTGCAGGAATACTATTCTGGCTAATTGGCATTACATCAATAGCTGGACTGCTTTTACTTTTAAGTATTCTTAGCACTCTGCTTATTGCACCTACATTTATTTTAGTAGAACAGACACCTAATGGATTTGATCGAATTTATGTATTGATTGGGTTACACATTATTATATTATTAGTGTTTGGATTTTTCATACAATCATTCATGGATTCAATGCTTGGAAACTTTATGAACATGATGTTTAATAGCGGTTTTTAAAAGTAGAAAAGCTCCTCAAAACGAGGAGCTTTTGCCTATCCGAAAAAGAGGTCCAGAATATTACTTCCAGATGAACTTTTTTTGTTATAAAACTCCGAATACCCACAATTACTGCATGAAATTACGATGAACTGATTATTTTGTACATCAAACATTTTAGATAGGCCTGTCCCAGTCATAGATACCTCTTTCTGATCGGCATCGGTACTGCCACATTTAATACATCCATCTTTCTCTGCCACCTCTATCAACTCCTTAGTAATTTATACGATATAATTTTAGGATGGTTTCAATTAATTTTGGTCCTTTCCAAATATCCCATAGAAGAAAAGGGTTATAACATCCTCTGTTAACGAAAGCATTTTTGTATTAACTTCTTCACGTTGCATGTATTCCATAAACATTTGTATATAGAAGAAGATAGCATCATTTGATATGTTTGGGTTTACATACCCCAGCCTTTTCCCTTCATCAAAGAATTGGATCATCCTCGGAACAACCTTGTTCGTATAATAATCATTAATATAACTATCTGCTTTATAATACGTCATGAACTCCTTAAAGAATGTCTCACTTATTTGGTTTGCTATTTCACCTTCTTTAAAGATTATCTGTTTAATCTTTTTGTCATACGAAAGGTTACTATCTAATAGTATTTCGTAGTCCCGCCATATCTCCTCAAGGTAATAAACCATAACTGCATGTATAAGATCATCTTTACTGCCAAAATAGTTATAAATAGTAACCTGGGATACATTAGCTTGATCGGCTATTTCTGTTACAGATACCTTTTTAATGCCAAAATCTTTAAACAAAGTTAAGGCAGCAAACAATATTGTATCCTTTTTCCGTTCCTTTCGCCTTTGAAAACCGTCCATGTATTTCACCTCACATTTTTATTTTATTAAAATTTATGTAATAAAACAATTAAAATATTTCATAAACTATTGTAAATGAACGTTATTTTATATATTATGAACTATATAGATAAAAATATTTCATAACTTTTATTACACGGAGATGAGAAAATGCCCATTACAATTAATGGTTTAACCAAAGAATTTTCAAATGGCAAAGGAATTTTTGATATATCATTTACAGTCGCGGATGGGGAGGTATTTGGTTTTCTCGGACCAAATGGTGCAGGAAAATCAACTACTATAAGACATCTAATGGGATTCATGAAGCCAACATCAGGCAGTGTAGAGATTAATCAACTTGATTGCTGGAAAAACAGTGCCGAAATTCAAAAGTCAGTTGGATATTTACCAGGAGAAACGGCATTTTTAGAAGGTATGACTGGAAAAGAATTTCTAAATCTTCTGGCTGGTATGCGCAACATGAAACATACTAAACGCCAAAAGGAATTAATTGAGCGATTTCAGTTCAACGTCAATACACCCATTCGAAAAATGTCTAAAGGAATGAAGCAAAAAGTGGGGATTGTAGCAGCATTTATGCATGATCCAGAAGTACTCATTCTAGATGAGCCAACAAGCGGACTTGATCCATTAATGCAAAGTATTTTTGTTGAATTGATTAGCGAGGAGAAAGATAAAGGGAAAACTATATTAATGTCGTCACACAGTTTTTCCGAGATTGATCGTACAAGTGACCGTGTCGGAATTATTAAGGGTGGAGAACTTGTTGCGATTGAAGAAATACGTAAACTGCAAACCATACAACGAAAAATCTTTGATGTAACAGTAAAATCGGAAGAAGACATTACTATCATTAGAAATAGTCCTCTGGAAGTTTTACAAACGGAACAACTTCGGGTGCAGATTACAGTTCAAGGAGATTATGAGCAGTTTGTAAAGATAATCAGTAACTGTGGGATTAACAGCATTGATGTACATCACCAAAACCTCGAAGATATATTCATGCACTTTTACGAAATGGATGGTGACTCAAAATGAGCAGATCCCTATTTGCTACAATGTTTAAAAATAAGGCCAAAACAGTTATTAGCTTTACACTCGGATCAATCTTTTATTTATCGTTAGTCATCTGGCTATATCCTTCTGTAGCGGATTCTGAAGCATTTGATACCATGTTCAAAGAACTGCCTGAAGGCCTGATGAGTGCCTTTGGATTTAATGAAGGTATCAACAGTTTGAGCGGCTTTGTCGCAGGCGAGTATTATGGACTTTTATTCATTATTATTTTACTTATTTATTGTGTGACAACAGCGACACAACTTATAGTACGTCTAGTTGATCAAGGGTCCATGGCTTACTTGTTATCAAGCGGATTATCACGATCTAAAATTGCCATGACTCAAATAGCTGTAATCTTGTTGGGACTCATCTTTATCATTGTTGTTACTACCATTTCCGGAGTTGTAGGAGCAGATATTTTTATTGAAGAAGACAATTTTAATGCGGCAAATTTCGTTGAGTTAAATATTGTCACATTCTTACTATTCTTTGTAATAAGTAGTTATTGCTTTCTCTTTTCTTGTTTATTTAATGACGAGAAAAAAACACTATCGATAGCAGGTGGTCTTTCATTCGTATTTTTTGCGGTTGATATGGTTTCCAAAATTAGTGATAAATTGGACTGGATGCAAAATTTTACTATTTTTTCAACTTTTAAAGCAACTGAAATTGCTCAAGGGACAGTCAATATAATTCCTATATGCATTGGGCTAGGTGTTGCCGGCATTATACTATATTCCGTGGCTGTATTTATTTTCAATAAACGTGATTTACCATTGTAAATTAGAATTCAAAAATTTCCTTGATGCAGTAAGAAAGTATTTTTATTTTCTTACTGCAAAAAAATTCGTACACAGGAAAAACTTAAGCTGTGTACGACTATTCTTCTTCATATTTCTGATGATTAGGTGTCACTCCTATAAAATCACCGTCCCGGTCAGCTGCAAGATAACTCTCCTCATCCTCGACACTGCCCACATTTTCATCACTGTTTGGATACATTTCATTATAGCTATCCTTTTCACCATAAAAATCGGATGGCGATTCAGATGTACCATACCTGCTTACTTCCTGCCAAGCATCTTCTGCATCGTAACCAGTCTGTTCTTCTTCCGTAACCTCATTAGGATTAATGTTAGGACTAAACACCTGTTCTTCAACAGGGCGATCATCCATGAAGTTATCATGTTCCGCATGTTCCAGACATCGATCTGCGGTAGGAATTGCTTGTAGTCGTTCAAACGAAATATCCTCACCACATTTACTGCAAATACCGTAAGTTCCATCCGCAATAGCATGAAGGGCGGCATTGATATCTTCGAGTTCTTTTTCAGCATGTTCATTCAGTGCTATATCTTTTCCCCGTTCAAACATCTCTGTTCCTTGATCTCCAGGGTGATTATCGTAATTTGACAATTCACTCATTGATTCTTTTATCAATTCGAGGTTAGTACCAAAATGATCTTGCACATGATTGATTAATTCTGATTGTCGTTCCGATAGAGCTGCTTTACATTGATTAAGTTGATTGTTATTTATCACAGCAGTCAGCCTCCATTCATGTAATTAAAATTGGCTCGCTTACTATACTATGTGAAAAAACATAAAGGTTGATACTTTATTTTGCCTCCCAAATCATGTCAATTCGGCATATGATTTTTTGCGTTTTCACGAAATTTCAATTTGCGCGTAATTAACTTATTTCTGAACACTATTACTTAACAAATATTATTCATGATTTCGTTTATTTATTTTTATTTGTGAGTTTTATGTGATTTTTAATCCAGTATATACTGACTCTGAATTTCATAAGATAGGGAAATTTTAGATACTGATGAACCGTTTTATTTTAACGTGGAGATGTCGGATAGGGAAAAAGATTTAGCAATTGATTCGTTACTTAGAGCAGTATTAGGTTTTGCTGAAACCGGAGAAGTAACTAACGATTCTTTAGACTATATCGAATCTAAATTTTATTATGCGTACTACAATATTACATAAAAAGAAGTACATCCATAATAGAAAATTATCCATTAAAATAACCCCTCATATGAGGGGTTATTCTATCCAAGCACCAGTTATGTTATCGAGTGGAACAATATCATTATCTATTTTCAAACAATTATTAAGTACGTCAACTGTTAGTATTTTCCCTTTAACCTTATGATAAAACATTAATTCGTATTATATCATAAAAAAAAGCCATTAACATCCTAGCTTTTATCAATACCTTGTATAAATTTCATTGAATTCTCATCAAGAAATTTTCCTCTGTCTTCTTTCTGCTTCTATTTGATGTAACTTTACTATCAGTTTTTGTTGCTCTTTCGTTGTGGCCTCAAAAAATTGAATCCCATAGGAAATCATCTTACTTTTGACATGTTCTTCTTTTCTAACAATGTAACCATTGAAGGAAAATAAATCATCTTTCAATTCAAATTCCACTCTAATTTTTATTTTATATTTGACTGGAAGGTTATACTCACTATCTAGCTTCAAACCAGTTGAGCTTATATTCTCTATAGTAGTAGCTATTTTATTATTTTCGAGCTTTTTCATTTTTTCGTTTTCAATTCTTAGAAAAGTTACTTCACAAGGTAGTTGGGAAATTTCTATCCTGAAATCTCCTCTCAAGTTATTTTTTTGTACTGCGGGTTGTTTTTTCAAGTCATTGATTTCTTTTTTTAATGATGCAATTTTACCTCGCTGATTATCTACAATCTTACAACCATATATACATACCAACCCTAGAAATACACTTAAAGCTAAAACATATATTAATAAGGTGTTCATTTCTACCTCACTCCCCCAACAGATAATCCCTCAGGTTTACCAAGAATATAACCCTGTGCAAATTGTATTCCTAATACTTTAGCAATTGCCAATTCAGTTGGTGTTTCAATTCCTTCTAAGATTAGCTTAATATTAAATTTTATACAGTAGGAAACTATATTCCTTACTAATTCTTGCTTTTCCTCAATTTCATCTATCTTATGTGAAAAATATCTATCCAATTTAACAATATCTGGCTTTAATTCAATCAATTTCTTAATATCATCTGGTCCTTTTCCAAAGTCATCTAGGGCAATTTGAACCCCCGTTTTTTTTAAAAGACTGATAACTTTTTTTAATGACTCAACGTCCTCTATTATTTCGGTCTCGCTTATTTCTAACACAATTGAACTTAATATTTTTTTAAAGTGCTCATCCTGAATAAATGCTACAAATTTGGGATTTAGCAATGTAGACGGAAAAACATTAGCGTATAATTTAGCACCATTATTAATCTGCATAAATTGAAAATAATTCGTCATAGCCTTTTTTAGTGAATGCGTATCCAACTCAAATAGTCGACTAACATTACTTGCATCCTTAAAAGCATTTAAAGGGTTGTCATAACCTGCTGATCTAAATAGTACTTCGAAACCACACGTTTCCCAGTTAATTAAGTCATATATTGGCTGATAATGGTGATGAAATTTCATATAATTAATCTTGGCTACTGAATCACTTTGAGCAACCATTAACTTCCCTCCCTTAAATAAAAAAAAGCACCCCCGCTGAACAGAGACTACTTAATATGTCTCAAATCCTTCGGTATCCCGGCTGCCATAGATTTCTCTTTAGGCCCGTGGCTTTGCGTACCCTATTTTTCAACAAGGTTGCCATTATCGGAAAATGAAATATGTTGTTTATAGTTTTGGATATAAGGAGACTATTTACATTTCAATATAAGATCAACCTTATTTTTAACTTCCAATTTACTATATATTTGTTTCATGTGCGCTTTGACAGTATTGATTGAAATATTAATTTCCTTAGAAATTTGCTTTGAACTGGAACCTACTTTTAACAAATCTAAAATTTGACTTTCTCGATTAGTCAATTGTTTTTTTTTACCTCAAAATCGCTTTCCGTATCCTTGGAGTAGGCTATAAAAGTATTCTTAATATTTTCTAATCTCATTATTTGATTTTCATCGGTATCGTCTTTATCCTCAATTGTTAAATCAATAGCATAAATAATATCAACTACTTCCTGGTCCGAAAACTGGTATGATTCGACAAATTTCATGTTATTTCCTCCTATTCTTCCAAAAATTTCATTAAAACTAGATTACTATATCACAGTATAAATATGTATTACCCATAATAGCTATTTTTCTATTCTTAAGGATTATATTCGTATATTTTAAACTGAAAGGTGATTTTTAGTTAATACTCCCTAAAATTACCTTTTACGAAAATAATCCTTAGATAACTAACACCCATCTATGCATAATAAGAACAAATGTTCGTTATAAGGTGGGTGTTTTAATGAATAAAGAAGTGATTGCCAGTTACGTAACTATCCCAATGGCTATAAAAGTACTTCAGCAAGATTGTGAGGTATTTAATGACTTTAAAATGTATCGCATTTATCTGAGTAAAATTGATGCGGTTATGGATCAATTGCAGCATGATTTCAACGCAACCAAGAAACACTTGTATACTGTCGATTATGTAAAGATAAGTTGTATAGAAAAAGGCGATACCATGAAATACAATGTGTGTGGTAATGGGATGAATAAAGTTTTTGAATTTACTCCTAGTGAATTAAGAAGTTTAACGAGTGAACTTATGCGGGATTATCTGTACGGAGATAAAGCGATTTTTTCTGAATTAAAGGAAGATACTTGGATGAATTAAACCCTGTTATGAGGGCTTTTTTTGTTTGAATGCGAATAAATTTAATTATTTTCAATTTAAATACCACCAAACGCCCTTCGCAAACGATAGTGGTTATAGGAGGGGATAAGCAATGGAAAAGGAAAAGAAACTTGTGGTGACAATAATGTCCAGGTGATGGGTGGCGTAAATACTCTAGGAAACAAATATTGGCGTATTGTAAAGACTCCATTACTATAAAAACCCAAGGTATCACTAATTGGGCGAAACTAGGGTGAAAGAGAATTTCGTGAGATATGGCTTTGCGTTTAACATAATTAAAACAGCAGTATATGGATCCGTACATTGGTATAAGAGGGGAGGGAAGAGGGGTGGCAGTCTTCCCTATCTCAATTCAATCTTTTTCTCAAGTGTAAGGTTTTTAATAATAGTCTTTTTTCACAAAAGAAGCACCTACAATAATTAACAATATAAAAAGAACAACGATTAACTCAAAATTGTTATCCCTCTTTTTATCAAAACCGCCAAAAAAGTCACTCATTTATGATTCCTCCTTTCAAAATAGCCTTACCTTATATTATGTTGAAGGGGTTAAGATTGTTTGTACAAATACCTAGGGTTCGACCGATGTCAAATACAGTCAAAGGTAGAAAAAGTGATGTTGGAAAAAAATTGATACATTTAGGTGTAAAATGTAATAATTTAAAACTGTAACAACAATACCTCAATAATTGTTGTTACTCCTAAAAGATTTAAGCCATAGTTAAATGCTATGGCTTTTTATTTTAACCTAATCTTTGGTAAAATTTTCTGTATCAAATGTAATCCAACAAGAGAGGACGATCGATAATATGAAAAACATATTAGAAGTTGCCCAGGAAAATAATCTTAACCTAATTGAAGTCAGCATCCTGGTTGAACTTAATAAGAATTATCCCCAAACAATAGCTATTGAAGAAGTAACAAATGATGGACAAGTAAGAGAAAATATAAACAATTTAATACAAATAGGGTTTGTCGAGGAAAGATTTCAAAAGTATAGGATTAAGAAGTGAATATGATATTAATAACCTTTCACGAATTTATGTGAGTAATTCTTATATATTTATTCATTTTGTTTGTCACATTTTCGTCACAAAAGTCGTTGGAAAAATATTGATACACTAAAGTGTAAAATGTAATAATTAGTAACTGTAACAACCATACCTCAACTTAAGTTGTTGTTACTCCAAAAAAATAGGCCATAGTTTAATACTATGGCTTTTATAATTTAATTTAATAAAAAACACGTAAGCAATAATAAGTATACAGAGGATTAGACGCTTGTATTTTGTGACTTTAGCTATATTATATAATGAAAAAGGATTATAAACTAGGTACCAAAATCAAAAGATTTTTTTACAGAGTAAGAATAAAATATCACAAAAGGAGAGTGTTATGGATCGTCATTTATTTAAGAACATTCGAGAGTTAAACGGATTATCACAGTACGAAATGGCAGCCAAGATTGAAGTTAGCCGGTCACTAGTGGCAAAGGTTGAAACTGGTGATAGGGGATTAACGCTAGATATAGTTAAGAAGGTTAAACAGGAGTTTGGCGTCAAACATATCGAGCAAGTTCGGGATGTAATGGGACACTGAGAGGTATATAACCCCACCTTTAATAGATGAGGTTTATTTGTATATTTTTAAATCAAATGGCAATAGTAATTAAAGGAAGAGGGCTTACATAAGCCTCTCCCCTCTCTTCCGACCTCTTCCTCGAGAAGGGGTCTTTTTTATTAAAACATTACATTCCACGTTTCAGGACCAACTATTCCATCAATCTGTAATCCATGTCTAAGCTGATAATCTCGAACTGCTGCTTCTGTAATCGGTCCATATATACCATCAGGCTTAACACCTACTGCACGTTGAATGCGCTCTACGTCAATACCAGTATCTACATACCCTTGTCCGATATAATGCCCCGGATAAGGCACGATTGCTTCTTTACTTACAGATTTATTAGAATATAAATCCTTCCCAATATAATCTACAGGATCCGCTGCGTTTGTCTTATCAATGTTCCAGTTACCGCCTTTATGCAATTCGAAATGTAGATGCTGACCAGTAGAATGTCCGGTATTACCCATGACACCAATCTGTCACCCTGCTTAACATGGTCACCAACGTGAACTCTACGTGTACCACTTTGCATATGAGCATAAACTGTTTCCCATGTATCGCCATTCAATCATAATACATTCACCATATGAGCTTGATAAATAGGAACATCTCACCTTACCTGTAGCCGCAGCATAAATCGGATGATAACCACCGTCTGCAAAATCTGTACCGTTATGGTCTGAACGGTGACTTGTCCTAAAATCACTTGTTACTCTTTTTGTATCTGTTGGATTATTAAATGTTGTCATCTGTAAGATTGATTTATAGCGCGGCAACTGACGATAATTATGAAGATATTGGTAAAGAAATCGACTTTGAGACGCAACTAGAGAAATAAAAAACTAAGGTGTGCATATAATTGTACACCCTATTTTGTAAACTAAATACGAACATACATTCTATTTTAGAGGGTGGTCATCATTAGGTATACACATTTAGAAGATTCTGTTCGTGATTTGTACAGGCATTTAAAAATACAATCGCCGCAAGAATTAGGAATCGATGTTATTGCAAGAAAATTGAATCTTAATGTCTTATATGGTGGCGTTAGCTTACGTTTTGGAAATGATTTTGTAATCAAGAAGTCTACTAAACAAAAGGAATGGCAATTGTTTGGGCATGAAGTTGGTCACTATCTCAGACACTATGGAAATCATTTAGTGATGCATTATTTATTCATGGATCTTCAAGAACTCCAGGCGAACCACTTTGCTTATCATTTTTGTATTCCGACTTTTATGCTGCAAGATTTATATGACCTAAATGTCTATCAAGTTATGAATCTATTCAATGTAGAATATGAGTTTGCCCAAACAAGATTATCAATGTACCAGAACAAATTAATTATGGGAGGTAATCACGTTGCATTGTAGTAAAACTAAGACTAAAAACGGGCAAGTAAGATGGGTATGTGTAGAAGATAGTCCACGGGATTCTGCAACTGGTAAACGCAAACAAATAACAAGGAGAGGAAAAACACAAAAAGAAGCTAAAAAACGAGTTGAGACTGCAATAAAAGATGAATTAGAAACTGGTATAAATCATAAAGAAACAAAAGACATGACCTTTGATAAATTAGCAGATGAATGGCTGGAAATGTATAAGCTGACAGGTGTTAAAAAAAGCACGATCAATACCAGGAAGGTGGAATTAAAAGCCTTGAACGATCATATAGCAAAAGCTCAGGTCAGCAAAATAGATCATTTTATGTATCAAAAGGTCATTAATGATATAGCTGTAGAGCGTACTGAAAACTATGTTCGTGGTGTGAATGTATGCGCTAATATGGTTTTTAAGTTCGGCGTCAAAAGTAAAATAATAAAGCTTCAGATGTAACAATACCGAAAAAGAGGAAAACGGTTGAGGATTTGCAAAAAGATAAAATTGAGGAAAAAGATTGGGAAAGAGAAGAATTAGACGCATTTTTAACAGCTACTTTAAAACACGGATTACGACTAGACAAAGAGCGATTTTATACACTGGCCTTTTCGGGTCTACCTGTAGGTGAATTATGCGCTTTAAAGAAAAGTGACTTAGACCTTGAAAACAACATTATAAGTGTGACGAAAACAATCAATAGCAAAAATGACAACATGAGAGAATATGATATCACAACACCAAAAAACGACATATCTGTTCGTAAAGTAGAAATGGAAAAACCGATAATGGATATGCTGCGTGATTTAATAAGAAGAAACGATACTCATAAAATGAAGTACCGTTTACAAATGGAAGATTTTCATGATGGAGATTTTGTATTTTCTAGGGAGAATGGATATCCTTATTTTGGTATTGATGTGAATAGCAGAATCAACCGAATGCTCAAGAAAGCAAAAATTAACAGGCACGCATCATCTCATATATTCAGGCACACACATATTTCGATGTTAACTGAAGCTGGAATCGATTTACCGACTATCATGAATCGAGTTGGTCATAAAGGTCCGAAAACTACGTTAGAAATTTATACACACGTTACTAACAAGATGATGAAAAAAGCATCTGAAAAAATCAATCATGCATATGGTGATTTGCTTGAAAATATATCTTTATTAAAATAGATGTGACTTTAATGTGATTTTTTGAGTATTTTTCACATCAAAGTCACCGAAAGTGTTGTCACATCAACAGGTAATATTGTCTTTATCCCAAACCATGTCAATATGGGGAATTCCATCCTCCAAATAAGAATCTGTAACCTGTTTAAAACCGAGCCCTGAGTAAAATTTTTTCAAGTATTCCTGTCCTTGAATCTTAATCCTTTTTTCATTCCACTCGTTTAATACATAATCTATTGCCTTTTGCATAATTTGCTGGGCATATCCTTGGTGGCGAAATTTCTCTGCAACTGATACACGGCCTATTGAAACTTCCTCGTACTTGGAATCACTTGGAAGTATACGGACATTTGCGGCAAACTCACCATTTATTTTCAAAAAATAGTGTAGTGCAAGTTGGTCATAATTATCTAGTTCAGGATATGGACAGTCTTGTTCAACTACAAAAATATCCACCCTTAATTTCAACAATCCGTATAATTCATCATTCGTTAGTTCATCGAATGTCTTTATTGACCATTCCACTATCTTTTCACTTCCTTATCAATTTCTTCTTGAACTATAAAGGCCAATTCATCATTACCAAACAGCTGCAGTACATTAAGTACCGTTTGACTTGGAATTTCTTCAGATTCCTTCTTGGGTACAGTTAATTCTAATGCTTCTCTAAGTGCATCATTTTTCGATTGTGAAGGGTACGCTTTTTCATACAATGATTTAGGGTCAAGGTCATTGTTTATACACCACTGCGCATAAATTAAAATCATCATTTTCTCATCATGCTGATAACTTTCAATTACTTGTTGCTCAACTTCTTTTTTATCCATATTATTCACCTACTTTTCGCAGAATAAATACCCACAGAAATGTTAAAGCCTGCTTAAGCTCCAGGGGTAAATCCTTATAGTGATGCTCTTTTACTTCTTCTTTGAAAACACCAAATCCATCAACATACTGTAAATCATTTTCAGATGCAAGTTTCTGAAATTCCCAAGGCATCATCGTATTACATATAGCTTTTTTACCTTGAAGACGGGGATAACTATTTGTTCTTGGTCCTGCTGTCGGCCCAAGAATGCCAACGCACAGTAAACCATCTTTTTTAAGAACTCGATGAAGCTCACGTACAGCCTTCTCAGGAAATTCCGTCCATTCCAGAACATTAATTGCCATAATACCATCACAGCTATTAGTGTCAAACGACAGTTCCCCGGCATCTCCTTGCATAAATTCTATTTCTTCTTTATCTAACCGTAGTTTTGCCCGTGCAATCATTTCAGTTGAAAGATCCATTCCTACTACATTATATCCTGACTTATGTAATTTGTAGGATCCATAACCATCTCCACATCCAATATCAATAATAGTACTCCCTGCTTTTAAATGCTTCTTTATAAAAGGAACGATATCTTTTCTGCTGCCATTATCCCACATATTTGTACTACGTTCATTCCAAAAAGCTGCACGGTCATCCCACTGAGCTTCAGCTTCTTTTTGCCAATTAAATGAATCTGCCACAAAATCCCTCCAATTAAGAATACTTTCAGTATAAACTAAAAAAAGGTTTACCTCACGAAGAGATAAACCTTTTTGTATCATCTATTATAGACGTGTTACGTTAGCTGCTTGTGGTCCACGGTTACCTTCAACGATTTCAAATTCAACGTCTTGACCTTCTTCAAGAGTTTTGAAACCTTCTGCATTGATTGCTGAGAAATGTACGAATACATCGTCTCCGTCTTCGCGTTCGATGAAACCGAATCCTTTTTCAGCGTTAAACCATTTTACTTTACCAGTCATTAAAATGACCTCCCTATATACAAATATCGTGCAAAGTAATTGAATCATAAATACTTTTACACCACTTTGATAAAGAGATCGTAAAGTATTACAAACTTCAATTTCCTATTGCACTTATTACTTTACCCTTTCCAGAAATAAAAAGCAAGTAATTTGATAAATTATTTTCTCCAAGGTTTTACTTCAAAAGCCATAGTTGAAAATATCTAAATAAATTGGTAAACTATTATCTTGCAAGAATATAAAAAAATACCGACTACCAAACATTTATATCTTGCAAATATGAATGACAGGTGGTAATTAAAAATGATAAACAGTAAGGAGTACCAAGTATTACTGTACTACAAGTATATCCAAATTGAAGACCCTGAAGAGTATGCTACGGAGCATCTCCAATTTTGTAAGGATCTTGATTTAAGAGGACGTATTCTGGTGGCTGAAGAAGGCATCAATGGAACAGTATCTGGAACAATAGAACAAACAGAGAAGTACATGGAAGCAATGCATAATGATCCGCGCTTTGCTGATATGACATTCAAAATTGACGAACATGAAGGACATGCATTCAAAAAAATGCATGTACGTCCACGAAATGAAATAGTATCACTCCGTTTAGAGGATGACATTAATCCTAAACAAACGACAGGCAAATATTTCGAACCAGAGGAATTTTTTGAAGCAATGCAGGATGAGAACACTGTTGTCCTGGATGCACGCAACGATTATGAGTATGATCTTGGGCATTTCCGTGGAGCTATCCGCCCAGACATTGAAGCATTCCGTGAATTACCTGAGTGGGTGGAAAAAAATAAACACCTCATCGAAGGAAAACGTGTATTAACATATTGCACTGGCGGAATTCGTTGTGAAAAGTTCTCCGGCTGGTTAGTCAAAGAAGGCTTTGAAGACGTTGCGCAGCTGCATGGCGGAATTGTATCATATGGGAAAGACCCTAATGTACAAGGAGAACTTTGGGATGGTCAATGTTATGTTTTTGACGAGCGAATCTCCGTACCCATTAATAAAAAAGAACACGTTGTAGTCGGCGTGGATTATTTTGATGGTCAGCCATGTGAACGTTATGTTAACTGTGCTAATCCTGAATGCAATAAACAAATTCTTTGCTCAGAAGAAAATGAGCATAAATATATGCGCGGCTGTACACCAGAGTGCCGTATTAGCCCTCGAAATATGTATGTGAAAGAACATGATTTATCCGAGGAAGAAATTCAGGAAAGACTTGCAGCACTTGAAGAGGATATAAAGCAAGAAGCTTAATTACAATATAAAAAGGCAGGTGAGAAAATCTCACCTGCCTTTTTTTATCCCCAAAATTTTTCTAAGATGTTTGCTGCTTCTTTTTATCTGATTTATTTTGAAGGTATTGCATTGTTGTAACAACTCCAAATACCACTAAGCCTAATAATGAAAATTTGATATCTGGATATACTAGAAGTAATCCTCCAATTATTAAAACAATTCGTTCAATCCGATTTAATGTTTTTACATAATATCCTATCAGACTTGAACTAATTGCAGCCATTCCAAGCATTGCTGTAATAACAGCTATCGATACATTTGTTACATTCGCATCTGCTTGCAATAACAGGATCGGCTGCGAAACAAACATATATGGAATAATAAATGCTGCAATCGCTAGCTTAACAGCAGTTACACCAGCTTTCATTGGATTCGCTTTTGCTATCCCTGCCCCCGCATATGCAGCTAAACAAACAGGCGGTGTAATATCAGCGACGATTCCAAAGTAAAATACAAACATATGAACAGCAATTACTGGTACATCAAATGCCAGTAGTGCAGGTGCTGCCATTGTTGCTGTTACTACATAGTTTGCAGTGGTTGGCAGTCCCATGCCTAGAATAATACATGCTACCATGGTAAATACCATTACAAGGAAGAATTGACCTTGTGCAAGATCGATTATTCCACCAGCAATCTTTGGACCCAATCCTGTTGTTGTTACAGTCCCGGCAATAATACCCGCAGTAGCACAAGCTGCAATTACTGGCAAAGCTGTCCTGGCACCTTCTTCTAGCAAATTAACAATACCTTTAAACGACATTCTAGTATCTTTTCTAAAGAAACTAATGATAAATGCAACAAATATTGCAAATAAAGCCGCGAAAGTTGGTGTATATCCAGCAAGCAAGAATCCAACAATTATGACTAGTGGTGCAAATAAATCTAGCCTCTTAATAAGATTTTTCGTATTAGGTAATTGTTCCTTAGCAAGACCTAATATGCCCTGCTTTCTAGCCTCAAAATGTGTACCCATGAACAAACCAGAGAAATAAAGAACTGCCGGAATAATAGCAATTAAAATTATTTCATTATATGGAACCCCAGTATAAGATGCCATAATAAATGCAGCAGCACCCATGATCGGTGGCATTATTTGTCCACCAGTAGAAGCTGCAGCCTCAGTTGCAGCAGCAAAGTGCGGTTTAAATCCTGCATTTTTCATCATAGGAATAGTAAATGAGCCTGAGCCAACTGTATTAGCTACCGAACTACCACTTACCATACCTTGAAGCCCACTTGCTGCAACAGCAGCTTTAGCAGTCCCACCAGTGTATTTACCTGTTAAACGCAACGCAATATCATTAAAAAATTGGCCGATGTTTGTTTTTACCAAGATTACTCCAAAGAAGAGGAATAAATAAATGTATGTGGATGAAATTTGTATAGGGATACCAAAGATGGAGCTTGAACTAAAGAACATTTCAGTTGCAAGAGACGGCCAATCATAACCAGCGTGTCCAATAATTGGAATGTACTGACCAAATAAACCATAAAGCAAGGCAAGTATTGCAATTATAACTATAGGTAGTCCAACAACACGTCTAGTAGCTTCTAGCAATAAAATTATTCCAGCTGTTGCTACGATTTGATCAAGCGCTGTGAAACCAAATATAATCGCTTCATTAATCAGATGATCATAATTGTAAATAATATAGTAATTTGATAGAAGTGCAGCTATGGCTAATAGGGCATCATACCATGGAACCCCTCTACGTTTAGTCATAGATGGCTTTATCGGGTATAACAAATATACCAGACTCAAGCCTGCACCAAGATGTATTGCCCCTTGAATTAAGGAAACCTTGGATCCATAAAACGCAGTGTAAAGCTGGAAAATAGTTAAAGCAGCACCAATTATAAGGGTAATCCACCCCCAAGGTCCGAGATTAGTACGGAAAGCACTTTCTTTGTCGTATTTAGCCATCAGCTCATGCTTGTCGATTTCTTCTGTATTCTGATCAGCCATCGCTTCCCCCTCCATTTCTTCCTGTCTATGTATTGAGGAGAAAAAACCGGACTAAATTGTCCGGTTTTTTCTATTACTCAATAATACCGACTTCTTTAAAGTACTTTTCTGCACCTGGGTGTAGTGGTAAATCACTAGCACCAGTTAGTGCGCTATCTTCTGTTATTAATTTTGCCTGTTCAATAGTCATGGCATCGGTTTCTTCAAATAACGTTTTGGTTATTTGGTAAGCAAGGTCTTCACTTACCTGTTCTGTAGAACCTAGCAGTAACGCCATAGCAGTTACTGTTTGAACTGGTTCTTCCTGCCAGTCATATGTTCCTGCTTCAACTGTATATGCTTCATATTGACTGTTATCAACTACTTCTTGCAAAGCGTCTCCCTCAATATCAAGGAATTTAACTTCTTTTGTAGCGTTAGCAAGCTCGTCTGTTGTTGAAGATGGAACACCTACAACTGCAAAGGAAGCGTCGATTGTGCCATTTTGTAACTTACTCTTGGCATCGCCAAATCCTTCTTCATAAGCTTCGTAATCGCCTTCTTCAATGCCATATGCACTTAAGACCATCTCTGCTGCTTCACGAGTTGCTCCACCTGGAGGTCCGATTGCAACTTTTTTACCTTTTAATTCTTCTATTGATTCGATTCCTGTTGAATCAAGTGTTACTACTTGTAACCCCTCTGGATATAACGAAGCGATTACACCTACTTTATCAGTAGTCTTTCCTTCAAACTCTCCTGTTTGATCGTTAGCATTGATCATTGTGGTATTCTGTGCTATACCTAGTTGAAAATCACCTGATTGTATCTTTGCGATATTCTCAACTGAAGCACCTGATTCCACCGAACTAACATCAAAGCCATCTACATCAATATTGTCCTTAAATAGATTTGCCATTTCACCGCCAAGTGGATAGTAAACACCACCAACACTGCCAGTTCCCATGGTTAGGTTGGTCATAGTTCCATCAGAGTCTCCTCCGCCTGAACCTTCACCACTGTCGCCACACGCACTTATTACCATGCTTATGGCAAGAATTAAAATTAACGAGAATAGAGTTCTTTTTCTCAAAGTAACTCCCCCTTTTAAATTATTTTTTATTTAAACCATATTAGCAAAACCAATATGTTTCAAACCAGAATAAACGACCTTCTCTACTAGAGAAGTAAATGAAAACGCTTTGCCATATTATTTTACCTTTTATTTAAGTATAGTTCAAGTTACAAAATGGTTTCGTATGTTGTCTAATAATAAATACATAAGTTTTTTGACAATTATGCATATTTATTGCTATCCTTTTATTATAATGTTGATTTATCGCAAAACCCATAATGGCAAACCTAAACTGCACTTATGCATAAAGAAAGGAAAAATACTTACTTTCTACTAAAAAGGAGGCTGATTTGCATCAGTGTATATGATTTTTCTGCAAAGACGATGTCAGGCGAGGAAAAATCACTGGCAGATTATAAAGGAAAAGTTCTTCTAATAGTGAACACTGCAAGTGAATGCGGTTTCACCCCCCAACTCGATGGACTCCAAAAGTTATATGAAGCTAATAAGGATAAAGGTTTTGAAGTGCTCGGATTTCCATGTAACCAATTTAATAATCAGGATCCAGGTTCAAATGATGAGATTGCCAATTTCTGTGAGCGCAATTACGGTGTAACCTTTCAAATGTTTAGTAAAGTAGACGTTAAGGGCGAAAATTGCCATCCTTTATTTGTTTATTTAACACGACAAGCAAAAGGTATGCTAACCAAACAGATAAAGTGGAACTTCACTAAGTTCCTAGTCAATAAACAAGGGGAAGTAATTGACCGATTTGCTCCCCAGACAAAGCCTGGAAGCTTTAAGAAAGATATAGAAAACGCAATTCACGCTTAAAAACATTACTCGATGAGTGGCAGTCCCATCGGGTAATGTTTTATAATATCTTATCCAAAAACGCTTTTGCCCTATCTGTTGTAGGTGAACTGAAAAACGTAGTTGGCTTTCCTTCTTCCATTAATTTGCCTTCATCTAAAAATAAAACACGATCAGCTACTTCCCTCGCAAAATTCATTTCATGTGTGACCACAACCATTGTCATCCCCGTTTGTGCCAAATCTTTCATTACATCAAGCACTTCTTTGACCATTTCAGGATCAAGTGCAGAAGTCGGTTCATCAAACAACATAACAGCAGGTTCCATTGCTAGTGCTCTGGCAATTGCTACGCGTTGTTTTTGGCCACCTGATAACCTATTCGGATAGGCATCAAGTTTGTCACCTAATCCCACCTTATTTATTAACTGGGTTGCTGTTTCTTCCGCTTCATTAGTCTTCAACTTTTTTACTTTCTGTGGTGCATAAGAAACATTATCCAACACTGTCATATGGGGAAATAAATGAAAGTGCTGAAACACCATACCGACCTGTTCACGGACTTCCAGTTTATTAGTAAGGTTGGTTATCTCACTATTATTAAGCCAAATTGCGCCTGATGATGGTTTTTCCAATAAGTTTAAACACCGCAGAAAGGTTGATTTCCCGGATCCAGATGGACCAATTACAGCAACCACTTCTCCCTGATTAATCGTAGTTGATATATCATCCAGTACCGTATTACTGTCAAACGTTTTCGTCACTCCTTCAACCTTAATCACTGTATCTCAACTTCCTTTCTACTACTTTTCCTATCTGTGTCATTACGTACACCATTACCCAGTATATAAAACCTGCCAGTAATAACGGCTCAAAATTACGGTATATATCGGCGCCAACAATCTGTGCTCGTCGCATTAGATCCAAATAGCCAATGGTAGACACAATTGCAGATTCCTTCGTTAATGTTATAAATTCATTCATCAGGGCTGGCAGAATATTTTTTATTGCTTGCGGCAGTATGATATTCAGCATCATCGGCTTATATGGAACACCTAACGCTTCTGCAGCTTCGGTTTGCCCCTTGTCCACTGCAAGAATACCTGCACGTATAATTTCAGATACATAGGCAGCTGAGTTCAGACCAAATGCCAAAACTGCGGTTAAAAATTCCGGAATATCATAACCCGTTAACTGCGGTACTGCAAAATAAATAATCATCAATTGTAAAATCAGTGGTGTACCTCGGAAAATTGATGTGTATACATCAGCAAGTCTTTTTAGGAAAGGTACTTTTGTAATTTTACATAATGCTAAAAGTATACCTAAAATAAAACCAGCAATAATAGACATACTTACAAATTTTAATGTAACCCATATCCCTTCAAGTATAAAAGGAATATAAGGCACGATTTGGGTGAAATCCAAATTCATGCCTGCCACCTCATCTTTCTAGCTGTTATTTTTACTCTGATAGCCATTTATCCTTTAATTCTTGAAGTTTTCCATTCTTTTCAAGTTCTTTAAGTACCTTAGTTACATCATCACGTAAATCACTGCCTTTAGGGAAGGCAATTCCCATACCTGGTGAACTTGTTGTAGGGTCATCAAAACCTGCAAATCCTTGCTCTTCTATATAACCTACTGCAACTGTTTTATCCATATAGGCTACATCAACCCGATTTGATTTTAACTCCTGAATTAGGATGCTTGAATTGTCCACTTTTTTAACAGTAAATCCGTATTCCTTACTAAGCTTTTCCGCACCCTCTTCCTGGATGGTCCCAAGCTGAACACCAACTGTTTTACCTTCCAAGTCGTCTAACCCGTTAATCTCTGAATCTTTTTGATTGATAAACATTTCACCTGAATGGTTGTATTCTGTCGAAAAATCGACATTTTTTTTACGCTTATCAGTCGTACTCATTCCTGCCATAACCATATCGACACGACTAGACTGTAAAGCACCAATTAACCCATCAAATTTCATATCTTCTATTTCCAGTTCATACCCTAATTTGTCTGCAATCAAGTGTGCTAAATCAATATCAAAGCCTTCAAAGTTCCCATCTTTATCACGGGATTCAAATGGTGGGAAATCTGCTGATGTAGCCATTTTTAATACTTTCTTACCTTCCGAATCACTTGAGGAAGCATCTGCATCCCCTTCACTAGTTCCACAAGCCGCGAGCATACTAATAATTAATAATAGTGCAATGAATTTACCGAATGAATATTTCATGATATCTCCCCTTAATTTATAATTTGATCCTTCTATACTGCGTTCATAAATACTACTTACTTTGTAAAAAGTCAGTTTGAATCTTTTTTAATAATTCTTTATTTGTTAAAATATCGTAGCCTGTCTGCGCTAATGATAGTGCTCCGTTTGAAATTATTTGATGACCTGTTTTGGTAATGGTTTTGTCTGCAAATTCCTTCGTATGTGCTATTAGTTCAGGTTCATGTAAGCCAATGTATGGATGAATAGCTGGAACAACCTGACTCACATTTCCCATATCAATTGAACCGTATCCTTGTTTCGCGGGGTTCAATTTCTGAGAATCTACTAGTTGCAGATTTTTATTGAAAGCTTCGGAAAGTGCATTATTTGTAATCATTTCATCATAACTTAATTCATAATTTGAAATAGCCAGCGTTGCTCCAGTCATAAGTTCTGCACCATGTGCTATATTCTTAACTTTATCCACCACGCCATTTAACGTCAATCGTTCTTTTGCACGAATATAAAACTGTGCTACAGCCTTATCAGGCACTACATTTGCCGCTTGACCGCCCTCAGATATGATGCCATGAATCCGTATATCAGAAGGAAGGTGTTCACGGAGTGCATTGATACCATTGAATAGTTGAATCACTGCATCCAACGCATTAATTCCTTTCTCCGGTGATGCCGCAGCATGTGAAGACTTGCCTGAATAGTCAAATTGGAGAGCATCCATTGCAAGTGACTCACCACTCTCATATGACTGGTCAGCAGGGTGTAAAATCATTGCTACATCTATGTCGGCAAATGTACCTTCCTCACTCATTGGTACTTTCGCTCCGTTTGTTTCCTCAGCCGGAGTACCTAAAACTACTATCGTTCCACCAATTTGATTTACCAGTTTACTAAGTATTACACCAGCACCGACTCCCATTGTTCCGATCATATTGTGTCCACACCCATGACCAACACCAGGCAGTGCATCATATTCAGCTAAATATGCAATAGTTGGACCCGGTTTCTGGCTCTTAAATACAGCTTTAAAAGCTGTCGGCCGATTCACAATGCCAGTCTCCAATTCAAATCCATTCTCTTTAAGAAATTCTGTAAGCAGCTTCATAGATTGAAATTCCTCGTCACCCAACTCTGGATTAGAATAAAGATGGTCGCTCATATTCCACAACTGCTTTTCAATCTTGTTTATTTCCTCATTAAGTAAATGCTTCATATTTATTCACCTTTTTGTATAATTATTAATTAATATGTATATTTATAACATAGTTCACACAAAAAATGCAACTACTCTTTAAAAGTTTTTCCTTCGGTTGATATTTTCATTCTTCGGTTGATATAAAATAAATCGAGCGCATCTATCGGCGCTCGATTTTTATCATTAATATGCTTTTGCCCAGTATACTAGTTCTTTTGATTCTTTTCCGCAGCATACACAGGAGTCAGAAATGTTTTCTTGCTCAAATGGAATACATCGGGATGTTGCTGACGTTTCATCCTTGATTTTTTCCTCACATTCCATGTTACCGCACCACATTGCCTTGATGAATCCAGAAGTTTCTTCCAATGACTTTTTGAATTCTTCCATATTGGTCGCAGTAGTTGTCTTTTCGTTACGGTGATTCAACGCTTTATCAAATAATCCCTGCTGAACCTCTTCTAACAGCACTGGCAAGCGTGCTTCCACTTCATCAAGTGAAACAAATTCTTTTTCACCAGTATCACGTCGTACGAGTACTACCTGGTCTTTCTCAATATCCTTAGGACCCATTTCAACTCGAACAGGTATACCCTTCATTTCATACTCATTAAATTTCCAGCCCGGCATTTTATCACTTGAATCAATGCCAACTCGTGCAACACCTTTTAGTTTGTCGCGAAGATCGTATGCTTTATCCAATACACCTTCTTTATGTTGTGCGATTGGAACAATCATTGCTTGCGTTGGCGCAATTCGTGGTGGAACAATTAACCCGCGATTATCCCCATGTACCATAATCAATCCGCCCATAACGCGTGTGGACATACCCCATGATGTCTGGTGAACGGGTTGCTGATCGCCACCTTTATCCAAGTACCGGATATCGAACGCTTCAGCAAAGCCTGTGCCCAGATAATGTGATGTACCTGACTGTAATGCCTTGCCATCATGCATAAGAGCTTCAATTGTTAATGTATAATCAGCTCCAGCGAATTTTTCTTTTTCTGTTTTTTTGCCGCGATACACTGGTATAGCTAAGTAATATTCAAGAACATTTGCATAAATTTCAAGCATCCTAGCTGTTTCCTCTTGTGCATCTTCACGTGTCGCATGACATGTATGCCCTTCTTGCCATAAAAATTCGAGTGAACGTAAAAATGGGCGAGTTGTTTTTTCCCAGCGAACCACATTACTCCACTGATTGTATAGCATTGGCAAGTCACGATAGGAATGAATATTCTTTGAATAATATTCACCAAAAAGAACTTCTGAAGTTGGGCGTACACAGAGACGTTCACTCAGTTCTTCATCTCCACCGTGTGTAACCCAGGCTACTTCTGGTGCGAATCCTTCTATATGATCCTTTTCTTTTTGCAGCATGCTTTCAGGAATAAATAATGGAAAATAAACATTGGAATGCCCTGTTTCCTTAAACTTTCGATCAAGTTCATCACGGATATTTTCCCAGATTGAAAACCCATACGGTTTAATAATCATTGTTCCACGGACAGTTCCATAATCAACAAGTTCTGCCTGCTTCACTACATCGGTATACCATTGCGCAAAGTCATCTTCCATTGCGGTAACTTTTTCAACGAATTGTTTATTTTTACCCAAATTAAACACCCTTTTCTTTAAGATTTTTGTATATTATAAAACTTGGTTTATCGCCAAGCCTTAATATAGAGATAAGCCTTATTACAAATCATTATTTTCATAACAGATGGTTTCTGCGCATTTGGCAGCCCTTAAATAGAACAAAAGCGCAAGCGCCTGTTCAGCGCCGTATGGACTGGACTGACCCGTGTGAGATAAAGGATACACGAAGAGCGTAAGCGATTCGATGTTGACTTATCGTAGACACGGGGAGGGAAGTCCACTAGGCGCTAGGCGCTGGAGCTGGACGTTGCTGATTCAGAAGTCCAGTTATCCACAGCACTTAAATTTTATAATTTCCTATACCACAAAAAATCCTCCGTCCTGTAAAAGGGACCGAGGTTTGGTGGTACCACCCTTGTTCACAAGATATAAAATCTTGCACACTTGGCATGATAACGGTCATGAACCGCGCATATTCTACAGCATAAGCCGTATAAATAGCGAACTCAAAGGCAGGTTCCAATTTGTCTCTTTGGAAATTTCCAGCTACCATTTCCTCTCTGTGAAAGACATTGCAAATTGTACTATTCCTTATCAACGTTTCTTCTATTATATTTTCAAATATATAGGGATGTTAATGCAAAGTCAAGCCTTACCATTACTGGGGTTTTCATTTTGGGAAACGATTTATCCAATATCTCAGTATGGCTGGAAAATGTGAAACTTTTACAAAAATAAAACTGGAATATCACCCACACAGTTCAACCGGAAATGCTAGGCGAAGTTCCCCTGGCATTTCCTCCTGCTAAAGTCAATTCACTTTAATTTCATGTGCTTCACCATGCTTACGAGGTGCTGCATGATAAGTAGGGCCAACCAATTCTGTATATGAAAATCCATATTCGATTGCGGTTGTTACAAAACTTTTTGCGGAACGAACTGCCTCTAATACTGAATATCCGTTGGCAATATATGCAATAATTGCTGCAGAGTATGTACATCCTGCCCCACTTGTATTTACTGTATCGATTCGTGGAGCCTCAAAGGTCGTAAGTGTTTCACCATCGTACAGTACATCAACTGCTGGACCATTCAACCTTCCACCTTTAACCAATACAAATCGTGGACCCAATTCATGCAAATCGATGGCAGCCTGTTTTAAATCTGCAACATCGTTAATATCACGTCCATCCAAAAGGTAAGAAGCTTCCGGCATGTTTGGCGTAATAACAGTGGCATGTGGTAATAGCCTTGTCTTTAATGAATCGATCGCATCGTCTTCCAACAGTTTCGAATCAAGCTTTCCGACCATTACAGGATCAATCACCAACGTCTTTATTTTTGCTCCAGCGATAAGTCCAGCAACATTATCTATTACATCTTTGGAAAATAACATCCCGGTTTTTATTGCATCAACCCCTACTTGCTTCATTGCAGTTGTAAATTGTGCTTCAATCGCCTCTAGTGATTGTGAATGAACATTCTTATTCGTTTCTGGATGCCTTGCAACAATCGCTGTTACGACACTCATCCCATATACATCCAGTTCCTGAAATGTCTTCAAGTCCGCCTGAATGCCAGCACTACCTCCAGCTGCAGATCCTGCAATTGTAATAACTCTTGATGGTTTGCTCATTGTTTAAAATCCCTTCTGCATTATATTATGACGACTAATAAGAACCAAATGATCATAATCACTTGAATAACTACTTTTGCTACCGCTCCTCCAAGAAATCCAATTAACGATCCGATTGATGCATACAATGCTTCCTGCGATGATTTTTTCTGTACCATTTCAATCACTAGAACAACTATAAATGGCACGATTAATATACCAAATGGAGGAATAATGAACGACCCTACAATAACAGCTACTGCTGCACCACGTTCACCCCATTTGCTCCCGCCGAATTTTTTTACAAAATAACTATTTGCAATAATATCAGATACGATTAATAATACCGTTAAAATTACTATCGCTATCCAAAACGTTACAGTTAATTCCCCTGCATTTATCACAAAATGATATAGTAAAAAACCAACCCACAAGACTAATGGTGATGGAATGATTGGAAAAATAATTCCTGCAAAACTTAAGATAAATAAAGCTACAATGACAATCCACATTATGATATCCAGCATTTAATTCCTCCGTCTATGATTCTTTTTTAAACATACTTGATAGTTTAGTTTCTTCTTTATTTAATATACGCTTATAATTTTCCAAATGTTTCATAATACTTATAATAGATAATAGCACAACCACCATAGTTGGTTCGATTCCAAAGAAGAAATAGGTCGTCACCAAGAATGAGAAATACATAAACAGAACCCCAACTACTAAATAATCTGTAGTCAGTGTAAATAAAAGCAGGATGCCTATACCAATTACAGCTACCCTCCAGTCAATTGCCAGCAGCACCCCCACTAATGATGCTGTTCCTTTCCCGCCACTGAACTTCATTGTGATCGGATAATTATGTCCTAAAATGATAAATAATGCATTAATGTACACAAGTAAAGTCTGTATTTCCCCAGTAATTCCTTGTTCACTTAAAATATATAATACTAATAAGATCGATAGTGTAGCCTTAAATACATCAATAAGTGCCACTAATATCCCGTATTTCCACCCCAGCAATATCGTTGTGTTGGAGGCACCGGAATTCTTTACCCCTTTATTCTTGATGTCCACTTTTTTATATTTACTAACTACCTGTGAACCATGAACACATCCGATCAAATAGCCAATCAAGCTAACTAGAAGCACATACATAGCACCCCTCCTTTTGTCTTATTTTAAATGGATAATTTCAACACTGCAAGATAGTTACCCTGAATACTAATGACAGCTGCTGTTTTCCCTTAAATGTTATAATTGCCCAAAAGTATTATTTCTTTTGAGGAGACTGACAAATTGAAACGCTACCGCAAAGATATAACAACATGGATACTCATTATTTTATTTTTAACGATACTTATCATTATATATAATGAACAAAAAAATGACAGATACATCGACACCGGCAAAAACACAGCACCGCCTGAAAAATTGGACCCGGTTGTCGCCGCAAAAACCAGTCAACTTCTTAAAAAATCTTCCCAGCAAGGTATAGATGTCGTCATCACAGAGAAAGTACGATCCATTAAACGGCAGAATAAACTATATGAACAGGGTCGATTATCTGATGAAAAAGTCGTCACGTATGCGAAAGGTGGCGAATCATACCATAATTATGGCCTTGCTGTTGATTATGCGTTACGTAATAAAGATGGGGAAATTATCTGGAATATAAATTATGATGGAAATAACAATGGGAAATCAGACTGGTTCGAGGTTGCCGAAATAGCTAAAGAATTAGGGTTTGAATGGGGCGGTGATTGGAGTAAGTTTAAGGATTATCCACATCTGCAAATGGATTTCGGATTAAGCATTCGACAGCTGAAAAAAGGTCTTCGCCCGTCACACGACCAAAATGAGAAATGAGGCAATAAACTGGACATCTGTACAAAAAATCCATTACACTAGAAACATCTTGAATTCAAAATAAATTTTAGTTTACGAGGAGTGACTTTAAAATGGAATTAAAAGGTATTCACCATGTATCAGCTATTACTGCAAAGGCAAAAGAAAATTATCACTTTTATACAGAAATTCTAGGGATGAGACTGGTTAAAAAGACTATTAACCAGGATGATCCGTCTGTCTATCATTTATTTTATGCAGATGAAGCAGGTAATCCTGGTACTGACCTTACCTTTTTTGAAATACCCAATGCGGGTACAACATATCAAGGTAAAGGTAGCATTTCGGGAACTTCACTACGCATCCCAAACGATAGTGCATTAAAATTTTGGCAAAATCGACTTTCCGATTACAATATTGACCATGACGGAATAACCAAACAAGGGGAACGTCATGTTATTAATTTCCGGGATCCAGAAGGACAACGATTGACGCTTATCTCTGATGAAACAAACCGTGGAGTAAAAGGCGGTAGAGTATGGGACCATAGCAGCGTTCCTGCTAATAAAGGTATTATTGGACTAGGACCTGCAAAATTAACTGTCCAGGACCCAGCACCTACTGTTAGCATACTTACGGAATTATTAACCTTTAAACAAACTGGAACCTATCCGTCACCGATAAATGAAAATGAGGACATACTTGTTTTTGAAACTGGTGAAGGTGGAACAGGTGCCGAGGTTCATTTAGAAGTGCGTAATGACCTGCCTAAGGAAAGACCTGGTCGGGGAAGTGTTCATCATGTAGCATTTCGTATAGATAATGAAGAAGAATTAGCACAGTGGAGAGATCGTCTACAGGCAGCACGCGTACCTAACTCAGGTTTAGTGGACCGGTATTATTTCAAATCACTTTACTTTAGAGAACCAAATGGTATTTTATTTGAATTAGCAACGGATGGACCCGGATTTGCTACTGATGAAGATATGAACCATCTTGGAGAATCATTAGCACTGCCACCATTCTTTGAGCATCGTCGTGAAGAAATCGAGTCAAAGTTAAAACCTTTGGATATTTGAAAACTTGGCTTATCGCCAAGCCTTAATATAGATAAGCCTTAGTTGCGCTTTTGCAGTAAGAAAGTATTTATACTTTCTTTACTGCCAAAAAGACCACACTAGCCTGTGTGGTCCTTTTCATCCTCTGACTTATTTTCATTATCAGGCATTGGATCAATCGAATGCTTGTAATCATAACCTTTCGATATAGCCATTAAGGTCAGAGCAAGAACAGCTAACATTATACCAACTGCTATAATAATATACACCATCATATAAATACACCTTCTACTTTTTCATTGTTAATACATAGCTTCCATTTTCAGCCTTTATCCAGCCTTTGCTTTCAAAAAAATCATACACATCCAGCTCAGTTGTGGAAATTTCTGTTTTAATTTTTGTAAAAGACTTTTTTTCTGCCAATCGTTCAACTTTGCTGTATAAGTGTTCATCAAGGCCCTTATTTTTATATGTTCCATCAATTGTGAATCTATCAATGTGAATTTCTTTAGTGGATACATCCAGATGAAATAATACAAAGGCACGAATTTGCGCATCTTTTTCCACGGCATACCATCTAACAGTTTCATCTACTAACATACGGTCAAAAAAAACTTTATCCATATAAGATATGTTCTCGTGTAAATGTATATTTTCCTCCTTATTATATGTTAACAGTTTAATTGATTCATAGTCTTCATATTTAACCTCTCTCAGCTTGTACATAGACTTATGCTCCTTCAAATGGCTTGATAATGCCGTGAACTGCTTCAGTAAATGGCATTTGTAAACCTTTCGCCTCCGCTAACCGCAGTGCCCCACCATGCAGATGATCCAATTCAAGGGTTTGGCCTTTGCGACGGTCTTGATGCATAGACGACGTCGCATCGTATCCAAAGTTTTGTAAATTGCTCTTTGCCCCAGCGACGTCTTCATCTGTAATTTCAATATTGTAGCTATTTGCCAACTGCTGCATCTCGTTTAAAATTAACTCAGCTACCTTAAGTGTATCCTTATTATCGCGTACTGGTCCAATGGGCAGGTCTGTTGCTGTCGTAATACCAGAAAAGGCATTGATGAATAGGTACTTTTTCCACAGCTCTTGTAAAATAGAATCACTGTAAATCATCTCTATTTTCGCTTTACTTGAGAGCTCCCGTAATTGCTGACAAATATCTGATTGTTTAGGATTCAATGGGCCAAAGACCAGCTTGTGAAATTCGCTTGAGTGCTCTACATGCCCATCGTCATTCAAGGTAGCAACAATAAAGGAAAGACCGCCAATAACCGACTCCTCACCAAGGTAATCCTGCAAAACACTTATATGTTCTATTCCGTTTAAAACGGGTAAGACGAACGCACCTTTATTTATTAGTACTTTTAAGTCTTCTAAAGTTCCTGTTAAATGATAACCTTTTACACTTACAAAAACCAAGTCCGGACTTTCAATAGTGTGTACATCCGTAACGACACGTGGATCACTAACCGAATAATTACCTTGTGTACTATTAATATTCAGCCCTTGCTTATGGAGCTGCTTTGCTCTTTTTTCTCTTACCAGATAGGTTACATCTGCACCAGCTTCTTCCCATCGAGCACCAAAATAACCACCTAAAGCACCTGCACCCAATACAACAATATGCACTTAATCGCCTCCATAACAGTATTATTACTTTTAATCGTATCTTGTTTCCTACCTTTTTGTCTATCCTCAAACTAACCGGTAATTTTCTGAAAATATAGCAAATACTGAGTATATAAGAGCAATATTATCTATATGAAAGCATAATTTGGTATATACGAGCTTTATGTTCTTAACAATGTTATATGAAGGCTTATTCCAAATTATCAGAAAATATCAAGTTTGAACCATTGGACAATACCCTATAATATTATAGTATCACTATTTGAAAAGAAATTCCCCAGCTTTTCACATTATTTTTACAGTAAATTACTGTTCTTTTTCTAGTAAAAAAGTCATAAGCATAAAGAGAAATTGACTTAGCATTTTTCCAAAAAATGCGTTTTTTACTTTACTTACTTATTATTTTTTTTAATACAAAGGGAGGTCATTAAAGAGATGAAAAAATTATTATTAGCTTCAATCTTCTTTATTTCAATTATGTTGCTGGCTGCTTGCGGATCTGATGATACAAGTAGTTCTGATGACACAAGTGGTAACGGTGGCGAAGAAGAAAGCGCAGACGATAGCAGCAGTGAAGGTGAAAGCAACTTGCTAACAAAACTTCAGGAAGAAGGCAAAGTAACAATCGGCTTTGCTAACGAAGCTCCATACGGATATCAGGAAGACGGGGAATTAAAAGGTGCAGCTGTCGACATTGCACAAGCTGTTTTCGCAGAACTTGGTATTGACGAAATGGAAGCCCAATTGGCTGATTTCAGTCAACTTATTCCCGGCTTAAATGCTGGTAAGTTCGATGTTATTACAGCAGGTATGGCAATTAACCCTGATCGTTGTGAAAATGCTGACTTCGGTGAGCCAGAAATGCAATATGGGGAAGGGCTTATCGTTCAGAAAGGTAACCCAATGGATTTACACAGTTACAGTGATATCGCAGAAACTGGCGCAACCGTATCAATTATGGCCGGTGCAACAGAACATGAATATGTTAAGCAAATGGGTGTAAGTGACGACCAAGTTCAGAGTGCTTCAGATATTCCTGGAACATTCTCTGCTGTAGCTTCAGGCCGCGCTGATGCAACTACTGGTACAGAAATGACAGTAAAACGCGCACTGGAATCTTCAGGAAATGAAAAACTTGAATTCGTAAGTGACTTTGAACAGCCAGACATTGAAGGAATTCCAAGTTACGGTGCTGCAGCATTCCACCAGGATAGTGATGCATTACGTGAAGCGTACAATGAAGCATTAGCTAAACTAAAAGAAGATGGAACAGTTAAGGAACTTTTAGAAGCAAATGGCTTTAGTGGTGAAACTAATTCAGTTCCTTCTGACATTACAACAGAAGGCGTTTGCAGCGGTGAACAGTATTAAGATTTACTCTTTAAATAATTAACATGACTCCATAGGGTCGGCTCCCTTACCTAGGGATGTCAGACCCTATGCTTTTGCAAAAATTACAGAGAAGGAGTGATTACCATTAATGCGATAGCCGATATTTTCCCAGTTCTGATGAAGGGTGTAGAGATTACAGTTACTGTACTGCTTGCCTCAATAGTTTTGGGCTATTTAATGGCGTTTATTGCAGGGTTTTGCCGGCTCTCAAATAATATCTTACTCCGCAAATTTACAGGCTTTTATGTAGAAGTATTCCGCGGAACATCCCTTATCGTACAATTATTTTGGCTTTACTATGCATTTCCAATATTATTCGGAATAGAGGTAGGAAGTAACTTTTGGGCTGGTGTACTTGCTATTTCCCTTAACTATGGAGCATACATGTCTGAAATCGTTCGCAGCTCAATACTGGCTGTGGCAAAAGGACAATCAGAAGCATCAACAGCCCTAAACATGTCACGTTTTCAGCGCATGAGACTTGTAATTTTCCCTCAAGCAGTCCGTATGATGCTTCCGGAATTTGGTAACTACCTCATCCTTATGTTGAAATCAACATCACTTGTATCATTAATTGGTATGACCGATATTTTATACTATGGAGATATACTGCGAAGCTCCAATCTATCCCAAGCACCAACAGTATACTTTTTAGTACTATTATTCTACTTTATTCTTGCTCTTCCATTAATTTGGCTTACCAAGAAAATGGAAAGTGCTTCTAAGAAAGGGGTGGCTAGTCAATGAGTAATTGGAGCTGGAGTACATTCTCTGATGCCTTCCCTGTGGTATTAGAAGGTCTGGGTATTACATTAGGATTAACAATTGCGTGTTATTTATTTGCATTGATCTTCGGATTTATATGGACATTAATAAGACGTATGCCAATAAAAGTAATAAGACTGCCACTGTTGTGGGTAATGGAATTTATACGTTCCACACCACCACTAGTACAGTTATTCTTTATTTTCTACGCATGGCCAATGGTTCCTGTTGTCGGTATGGCGTTGGATCCATTCGTATCTGCAGTAATCGGACTTGGAATTCACTATAGTACGTACATTGGTGAAGTATATCGTTCAGGAATTGATGCAGTAGATAATGGTCAATGGGAAGCTGCGCGAGCGTTAAATTATGGAACAAGTAAAAAGTGGACTAAGATAATTTTGCCACAAGCACTACCCCCGACCATTCCGATGCTAGGAAACTATTTAATTATCATGTTTAAGGAAGTTCCTTTAGCTTCAACAATTGGGGTTTTGGGTATTCTGGCAATGGCAAATGATTATGGCGCACAACATTGGAGATACTTAGAGCCACTTACAATCGTGGCAATATTATTCCTAGTGTTAAGCTATCCTTCAGCAATCTTAATTAATAAACTTGAGCGCAAAATGAACAAACGTTTTGATAAAAAGGAACCAACAGGAAGTAAAGCAGTTTAAGAGAAAAGGAGCAGTGATAATATGTCTGAACCTATTGTAAGGTATAATGATGTGCATAAGTCATTTGGCGATGTCCAAGTATTAAAAGGTATTGACTTGGATATTCAGCCGGCTGAAAAGGTTGCTGTCATTGGACCAAGTGGGTCCGGTAAAACGACAATTATTCGTATGTTAATGACATTGGAACAGCCAACATCAGGCAGTATTATTGTCGATGGCAAGAATTTATGGCATATGGAAAAGGACGGTGACCTCGTTCCTGCCAATGAGAAACACTTAAGACAGGTCCGTGGGGATATCGGGATGGTATTCCAGCACTTTAATCTTTTCCCACACATGACAATTTTAGAAAATTGCATGACAGCACCAATTCATGTACAGAAAAAGGATAAAGAATCGGCCAAGAAAGACTCGATTGAAATGTTGGAAAAAGTTGGTCTAGGGGATAAGCTGGATGACTATCCTGCTATGCTGTCAGGCGGTCAGAAGCAGCGTGTAGCAATGGCCCGTGCACTTGTTATGCATCCCAAAATAATGCTTTTTGACGAAGTGACATCTGCTTTGGACCCTGAGCTGGTCGGTGAAGTATTAGAAGTTATCCGTGACATAGCTAATGAAGGTGAAATGGCAATGGTATTAGTTACGCACGAGATGGAATTTGCTCGTGACATTGCTGATCGTATACTATTTCTTGATAATGGCGTAATTGCTGAAGAAGGTCCACCGATGGATGTCTTGGAAAACTCAACTAACGAGCGACTGCAAAGTTTCTTACACAGATTCAGAACGTAATAATTGTAAAGCTGACTCAATCATTGAGTCAGCTTTTTTATTGGCTATTTTCTAATAGATTATTATTTTTGATCACAAAATCTATAAACTGCGACGTACTGTGGAAAATATTCAGCCGGGTCATAACCCTGATGAGTGACCGTTTTTCGATGTTTGGATAGAATTCGCGATCTTATAACCTCGATGAAGACACGTTTCATGCAATTTAAACAGCGTTCGTGCTCTCATAACCTCGATGAAGACACATTTCACGCTATTTAAACAGTGTTCGTGCTCTCATAACCTTGATGAAGACACATTTCACGTTATTTAAACAGTGTTCGTGCTCTCATAACCTTGATGAAGACACATTTCATGCAATTTCAACAGTGTTCGTGCTCTCATAACCTTGATAAGTGAGCCATGGGCTAGTAAGACTACGATAGTGCTAGCTTGAGCAGATGTTGCATTGGTACCGGAGAGGTGCAAGAAAACCTTCACTATGTCGCAGTTTATTTCTACTGCTAAGATTAATAAGCAATAAAACTTACGAACAAAGCATTTCAAAATAAAAAACTGTGACCACTTAATAGCAGTCACAGCACTCTTTAACTCAATTTAATCCTCACCGATTATTTTAACTTCCCGCTCAAGATTGACACCAAATTTATCTTTAACTGTGTCCTGAACAAAGTGAATTAAACCAATATATTCTTCAGCAGAAGCACCATTTTTATTCACAATAAAACCTGCATGCTTCAATGAAACTTGGGCTCCGCCAATTTCCTTTCCTTGGAGGCCGCTATCCTGAATCAGCTTCCCTGCGAAATACCCAGGCGGACGTTTGAACACACTCCCACATGACGGGTACTCTAACGGCTGTTTGGATTCACGTTTGAAGGTAAGGTCATCCATTATGGCCTTAATTTCCTCATAGGTACCATCCTTCATAGAAAAAGTTGCCTCTAATACAATATATCCTTTTTCTGGAATATTGCTTGAGCGATATTCTAGGTCCAGGTCATGTGCAGACAACGTATATAAATCACCATTGCGATCAACTACTATGGCACTTTCCAATACATCCTTAATCTCTCCACCATAAGCACCTGCATTCATAAACAAAGCACCACCAACCGAACCTGGAATTCCACATGCAAACTCAAGCCCTGTTAACCTTTTTGATAATGCTTCCCTGGATACATCAATAATCCTAGCACCACTTTGAGCAACAATTGTTGTCCCCGTTGTTTCAATCGATGTTAACTGCTTTAAATTCAATACAATACCACGAATTCCACCATCTTTTACTATTAGGTTTGATCCGTTTCCGAGCAGTGTAAAAGGAATATCATCCTTTATGGATAACTTTACAATTTGCTTCACTTGTTCATATGTTTCTGGTGTCACAAAAAAATCAGCCTTCCCGCCAAGGCGGGTATACGTATGATTTTTCAAGTGTTCATTAACCATCACATTTTTCTCTGATGCAATTGTTGTTAATTTTTCGTACGTATGATGATCATTTACCACTAAAACCATTCCTTTAATAATAAATTATTGTGTTGCACCCTTAGACTGAAGAAATGAATGAATTAATTTATCAACACGAGTGTCTTCATGCATCTCGCTATGGCCAAGCATATCATCCTCAATCATTTTAACCTGCAATTGATCTTTCCTTACAATACTTCGTAATGATTGCACACTTTCTGGCATTGCAACAAGATCCCCAGTACTACCAATGTTTAAGACATTAAGTCCTCCTGGTATAGTATGCTTTTTCTTACGTATCGTTTGCAATGCAACAGAATCAGGTTTTAAATCAGCAGCTGCTGCATCACGATGGACCTGGAAGTATTGTTTACTATATACGCCATCAAAAGGACTTCCAACCGTGACTAACTTTGCAACACGCGGATAAAGCTTTTGATCCTGATATTCTTCAATAAACTTCAATGCAACAAGTCCACCCATAGAATGTCCAACCAGATTAACAGTACCAATTTGATACGTTTCCTTCATATGTGAAAGTACAGATGAAAGCCAACTCGAAGTATCCATGAAGCTTGCGCGGCTATTTTCAAAAATCACTTGCACAAAAGCAGGCTCTGTCTTTCCTTTGCTGAGGTTGGCAACATTTATTCTTCCCTGAGGCGAAACGCGGTAGACCAATACTTTATTACCCCAGCCATACCTGTATTCAAACCTGTTCAGCATATTGCCAAATGAATTAAAGGTACCCTTGTAGCCGTGAACGAATACCGTTGGATTTCCTATATTCTGTTCTGATTTTGTCTCTTTTGGTATATAAATCACGAGTATTATACTTATTAATATCGCGAATAGTGACACTACACTTATAATATGTTTCTTATTCAAAAAACTGACCCCACTAACATACTAACTTCTTTCTGTCTTATGCAATGTTTTCTGTTTTAAAATAAACCACGAAAAAAACATGGCGATACAAGCTAATAATAATTTAACTATAATTAATGGAATAACAAACAAGATAGTATATCCCATCGATAACCATAGAACAGAAACACCTATTATTTTCGCCTTTAATGGAATCCCTTTTCCTAATCGGTAATTCTCAATATACGAACCAAAATATCTATTAGTAATTAACCATTCATATAATCGGTTGGAGCTTCTTACATAACATGCAGCAGCCAAGAGTAATAATGGTGTGGTAGGCAGTAAGGGAAGAATAATCCCCAATAGTCCTAAAGCCAATGATATTGACCCCGCAATAATTAATAGAAGTTTCGTAAGTTGTTTCATATGTTTTACACCAGCTAAAAGTGATATTTTTTTATATAACCATTATAGCATCCAAAATACTATTATACCTCCTACCTTTCATAAAAACTATGACAATTTCTGTACTAATGATATTAGAGCTTCGTTATATTATGAAATACTGGTACACCATTATTAAATGTTGCAATATAGTTAAAACCCAGTCCCTTAAGCATATCAAGTGATTCCTTAAAGTCATATGCCAGTGTGGATTCTACATGTGAGTCCGATCCTAAAGTCAGGATTTCACCACCACACTCCTTATAAAGCCTTAGAATATCGGAGCTAGGCATTCCATTTTTTAAACCATATCGAATCCCGGATGTATTCAATTCAATACCTTTACCCTTTGATACTATCTCCTTAAAAATTTGCTGCAATATGTCATGAAAATCATGTGTGCTGTTCTGTTTAGCATATCGCTTCACTAAGTCAATATGCCCTAGTACGTTATATTGATTAAAGTTTTTAACACAATACAACAGATCCTCATAATACGCAAGGTATGAATCATCTACTGATCTATTATTAAAAAATCTGCCTGAATGCAGGTCCTTTTGCTCGGAAGTATGCATTGAGCAAATAATAAAATCAAACATTCTATCGGCAAGTAAATCATTGTACCTTTTTACAAGATGTGGCTGTATTCCAATTTCTACTCCCTTTTTAATAGAAATAGAATCAGCATAAACAGCTTTCAATTCTTTTATTTTTTCATCATATTGTTCCAGGTCAAAATAAAATACAATCGAATCATCTGGATAGTCATAGTCAATATGGTCCGTAAAACAAATTTCTTCTAGCCCTAATTCGATTGCCTTTTCAATCGTTTTTTCCATTGGTGTCGTGCTATCAGCCGAAAAATCACTGTGAACATGATAATCAAACATACTCAATAACTCCCCTTACAGTTGACATTTTATCTATTACTAATTAGAATAATATATAACTTTAATTAAGTAAAGCGATAAAGTGATAAAGTGAATGGAAGGTGACTACTTTTAATGGATCAATATTTATTCGAAAGTACAAAAGATACTAGTGTTGAAGATTTTCAAATACGGGATAATCTGATATCAATATTAAAAAATCGCTTTAGCACTTATGGATATAAACAAGTACGGACAACTACATTTGAATTTTACGATTTATATTCGACGATGGCCGGTACCATAAATAAAGATGAAATGCTTAAAGTAATTGATTCTTCCGGAAAAGTATTAGTATTGCGTCCTGATGTAACAATTCCAATTACGAGAATGATTGCATCCAATAAACAACCACTCTCACAAGGATCAAGATTTTTCTACGTGCTGGATGTGTTTCGTCAATCAGCCGAGCAAGCAGACAACAAAGAAACAACACAGGCAGGTATTGAAAGTTTTGGTGAAAGCACACCTGAAAACGATGCAGAAGTTATTGCTTTAGCAATTCATACGTTAAAAGACTTAGGATTTGAATCATTTAAACTAGAGGTTGGACATGCAGGATATTTTAAGGAACTCGTAAATCAACTAGCATTATCGCAGAGTGAATTAGATCAGTTGAAAGGATTAATTCAATCAAAGAACCTTACTGAAATTGGACCATTCCTTGAAAGATTGTCCATTGATAAAAAACTTTGTGAAGCTGTTCAAGAAATACCCCTTCTATATGGTGATCCAGAGGATGTAATTAAACGTGCTGGCAAAATTGCATTAAATGAAAAAATGCAACAGAAGATTAAAAACCTCAGTGATATTTACGATGTACTCAAGGCATATGGTGTAGATGACTCAGTCATATTTGACCTTGGATTAATCAACAATATGAACTACTATTCAGGGGTGATTTTTCAAGGATTTGTGGCAAGCTTCGGCAAACCAGTATTAATGGGTGGAAGATATGATCAGCTGGCCGAACATTTTGATACTTCCATACCAGCGATTGGATTCGCCTGTGAAGTTGATAACCTTTTATATTCTATGACACGGAAAAATCTGATAGCAAATGACACACCATCTATAGATATGATTATATGTTACGAAGATTCCAGGCAAAAAGATGCGTTACTTGCTGCTAATACACTGCGTGAGGCAGGCTATCGCATTATCACTTATACAATGGATGATAACCGTAATATTGATGACTCCGGCGCTAAATATATTGCTTATTTTCAAACTGAAGAAAATCTAGTAATCGACAAAAACCGAAAAACTCCATTTACAAACTATAATGAGTTAGAACTGCTGCTTCAAGAAGGAATGAGGGATAATTAAATGGAATATGTAACATTAGCATTAGCAAAAGGCAGAACAGCGGAAAGTACGATTGAATTACTTAATAATGCTGGTATCGATTTCCCTGACTTTCATACGAAAAGCCGTAAGCTGGTTTTTTACAATACCGATCAAACTGTTAAGTTAATTTTTGTTAAAGCAGTTGATGTCCCAACTTATGTAGAAAAAGGGGCTGCTGATATTGGGGTTGTCGGAAAAGACAATATATTGGAATCACAAGCAGATATTTACGAAATACTAGATTTAAAGTTAGGCAGATGTCAATTTGTTGTCGCTGGAAAGCCTGAAACATCTTTGGAAAGCACGCAGAAACTAACTATCGCATCTAAATACCCAACAGTGGCTAAGAGTCATTTCCAGCAAAAGGGGATCCCAATTGAAACAATTAAATTAAATGGATCAGTTGAACTAGCCCCACTTATTGGTTTAGCTGATATTATTGTTGATATCGTAGAAACTGGAACCACCATCAATGAAAATGGATTGAAAATCATCGATGAAATTGAGGACATCAGCACAAGGTTAATCGTCAATAAAGCAAGTTTCACTACGAAATCTGCTTTAATACACGAACTTATTAATAAACTAAAATCGGTTATGGAGTGATATTTGATGATGCAGATAACACCCGAGCAATTTAGGCAAGAGAAAAAAAGTGAAACTTATTCCCAAACAGATGAAAATAACATTGATGAAACCGTCCTAGAGATTATTAAGCAGGTTAAAAAAGATGGGAATGAGGCATTGTATCGTTTTACTGAACAATTCGATGGTATAAAACTAAAGCAGTTAGCCGTAACGAAGGATGAATTCATTGAGGCTAATGGCATGATCACTGACGAATTCAGATCGGCACTAGAAGCAGCAAAAACTAACATTACTGCTTTTCATGAAGTACAAAAAGAATATTCCTGGTTTACTGATAATGCTGAAGGTATCATGCTCGGACAGAAAGTCACTCCATTAGAAAAAGTTGGCGTTTATGTCCCAGGAGGTAAGGCTTCCTATCCTTCTACAGTCTTAATGAACGTCATCCCAGCTAAGCTTGCCGGCGTGGAAAAAATCGTTATCACTACACCACCAGATGCAAACGGAAAAATCAGCCCAGAGGTACTTGCAGCAGCAGAGGCAGTCGGTGTTGACGAAGTTTATAAATTAGGCGGTGCGCAGGCAATAGCTGCACTGGCGTACGGAACTTCAAGTATAGAAAAGGTTGCCAAAATAGTTGGCCCAGGTAATGCTTTTGTGGCACGGGCGAAAAAATGGGTATATGGTGATGTTGCTATCGATATGATAGCCGGGCCAAGTGAAATATGTGTTGTTGCAGATGAATCAGCTCCAGCTGATTACGTTGCAGCAGATTTACTCTCACAAGCGGAGCATGATGAACAATCCAGTTCAATTTGCATTACAACAAGCAAATCATTAGCCACAGAAATTCAACGAGAAATTAACCAACAAACAGCTACACTTGACCGTAAAGATATTATTGAAAAAGCACTCACACAAAATGGCAGAATCATAGTTGCGGGAAATATTCAGGAAGCATTCAACTTAATTAATGAGATTGCGCCAGAACATTTACAGCTTATGATAGAAAACGCGACCGAGAAAGTAGCATATATCAAGAATGCAGGAGCTATTTTTCTAGGAAACTTCTCGCCTGAACCGTTAGGAGATTATTTTGCCGGACCAAATCATACCCTGCCAACAAGTGGAACAGCTGCTTTTTCTTCTCCGCTTGGTGTGTACGATTTCGTGAAAAAATCAAGTGTTATCCGTTACTCAAGGGATTCGTTACTAGATGCTTCTAGACATATAACAACCTTAGCAAACGCTGAAGGGTTATCAGCACATGCTAATTCAATTCAAATAAGAAAGGATAATCATAATGCGTAGACATTCTATTAAACGCGCGACTTCAGAAACATCGATTGCACTGGATTTCTCAATAGATGGTACAGGTAAGTCGTCAATCAATTCTGGAGTAGGATTTCTAGACCACATGTTAGTTCTAATGACAAAGCATGGATTATTTAATCTTGATTTGTCGTGTGAAGGCGATTTAGATGTTGATCAGCATCACACTGTAGAGGATATTGGAATTGCTTTAGGGCAAGCATTTAATGAAGGACTTGGCAATAAAGAAGGAATAACTCGTTACGCCACCAAAACGGTTCCAATGGACGAAGCACTTTCTACGATTTCGGTAGATATTAGTGGACGTCCCTACCTTGTATATAATGTTTATGGTTTAAAAGATAAAGTTGGCAATTTTGACACAGAGCTAGTTGAAGAATTCTTTCAGGCGTTTGCAAGCAATGCCAAGCTTACCCTTCATATCAATCTGGCATACGGAACAAACACGCATCATATTATCGAATCTATTTTTAAAGGATTTGGACGTGCATTAGACCAAGCAAGCCAAGAGAACCCTCGCATAAAAGGGATCCCATCGACAAAAGGAACCCTATAAAGGTTGTTTAAAAAGTCCGGTAAAAATGACACATCGAATTTCTTCGTTAGCTTGCTTTTCCGTTGCTCACGTATTAATAGCATACGTTCCGCTACTCAAAGCTACGCTGCCTCGAACTTCTTGGTCCTTTTTATCCTCCTTTTTTAAACACGCACTATAAAGGAGATATTATCTATGATCGCATTAATAGACTACGGGGCTGGTAATATTAAAAGCCTGCAGTTCGCCCTAACAAAGCTAAACCTGGATTCCTGTTTAACGACTGATAAACAAACAATTAAAAATGCCACAGCAATCATACTTCCTGGTGTTGGCGCATTTAAAGATGCAATCGAAGCGCTTGGTGAATTAGATTTAATTCGTACTATTCAACAAGAGGCATCTTCTGGCAAACCATTGCTTGGAATCTGTTTAGGTATGCAACTTTTCTATGAGCGAAGCTATGAAGATGGAGATTGGCAAGGAATTGGACTCCTGCACGGTGACGTAAAACGAATTACTGATTCAGTAAAAGTGCCGCACATGGGCTGGAATACCTTATCACACCAACATAAAACCCCATTATTAAATAACATTAAAGAAGATGCCTATGTTTATTTTGTTCACTCCTATGCAGTTGGCTCTTATCAGCAGGAAGACCTTGTAAGTAGTGCTGATTATGGTGGTCTTATCCCTGCAGTGGTACAAAAAGAAAATATTATCGGCATGCAATTTCACCCTGAAAAGAGTGGTGAAGTTGGGTTACAGCTATTACAAAACTTCGGGGAGATGATTTCATGATTCTATTTCCAGCTATCGATATTAGAAATGGCAAATGTGTTCGCCTAATCCAAGGAGACTATAATCAAGAAAAGATTTATCATGATTCTCCAGTTGAAGCAGCAAAGCAATGGCAGGACAAACAAGCTACCTATCTTCATATCGTGGATCTTGATGGAGCTAAAACAGGTGAATCAAGCAATATAGATTCCATCAAAGCCATTGCCCAACAAACAACAATCCCTATTCAAGTTGGTGGTGGAATTCGTTCTTCACATAAAATTAAAGACTATTTAGAAGCAGGAGTTGAACGAGTTATTGTTGGTACAGCAGCAATTAATGATAAAGAATTCCTGCAACAGTCTATTCGTGATCACGGAGACCAAATTGCCGTATCGATTGATGCAAGAAATGGATATGTAGCCACTGATGGCTGGACGGAAACAAGCAGTGTAAAAGCAACTGACCTTGTTAAAGAGTTAGAGCAGTTAGGTGTAAAAACAATTATATATACTGATATTTTAAAGGATGGCATGCTAAAAGGACCAAACTTTGCTGAACTGCAGCAATTAAAAGATACTACTTCAATTAACCTGATTGCTTCTGGTGGTGTTTCCACAAAGCAGGACATCGATCGGTTAAAGTCGATGAACCTCTATGGTGCTATTATTGGAAAAGCATTATATGACGGAACGGTAACCTTTGAATCGCTATTGGACGGTGAAAATAATGCTGGCTAAACGAATTGTTCCTTGCCTCGATGTTGATAAAGGACGTGTTGTTAAAGGGCGTAAATTTCAAAATATCCAGGATGTTGATGACCCGGTAGACTTAGCTAAAAAATATAATCAAGCTGGCGCTGATGAACTTGTCTTTTACGATATAACTGCGTCCAATGAAAACCGCAACATCTTCCTTGATGTAGTTGAAAATGTTGCAGCAGAAATAGCTATACCTTTTTCTGTAGGTGGAGGTATAAGGACTATATCTGATATTCATCAAACACTAAGAGCCGGGGCTGACAAAGTATCAATAAACAGTGCAGCAATTAAAAACCCTCAGTTAATAAAAGACGCTGCTTTAAAATTTGGCAGTCAATGTGTCGTACTTTCCATTGACGCTAAAGCGGTAAGCGAAAACACCTGGCAGGTATATATAAACGGCGGACGAACAAATACCGAGATGGACGCAATCGAATGGGCAATTAAAGGGGAACAGCTTGGGGCCGGAGAGATTGTCATCAACGCAATTGATGTTGATGGAGAAAAGAACGGATATAACCTGGAGCTAACCAGAGCAATCGCAGATAAAGTAAATATCCCAATTATTGCAAGTGGCGGTGCAGGAACTAAAGAGCATTTTGCTAATGTACTTCAAAAAGGTGGTGCCGATGCTGCCCTAGCAGCATCGGTATTCCATTATAGTGAAATACAAATACCGGATTTAAAAGAATATCTTGCAGTCAGCAATATCATTGTAAGGAGGGAAATCTAATGGAAACGAATATAAACCAGCTTTCTTTTGACGAAAATGGGCTTATCCCAGCAATTATACAAAATTTTAAAACAGGTGAAGTGCTGACACTTGCGTATATGAATGAAACCTCACTAAATAAAACACTGCAGACAGGTGAAACATGGTTCTTCAGCCGCAAACGGCAGCAGCTTTGGAATAAAGGAGAAACATCCGGAAACAAACAAATCGTCAAAAACATCAGCTATGATTGTGATGCAGATAGCCTATTAGTTCAAGTTAATCCCACTGGACCGGCATGTCATACAGGCAATGATACTTGCTTTTTTCAAACTCTCTTCTCTGATGAAATACAAACTAGAAACGTAATACACCAGTTAGCTAAAAAAGTAAGTGAACGAAAACAGCAGCCGGTAGATGGTTCCTATACAACTTACTTATTCACAGAAGGGATAGATAAAGTTCTCAAAAAGGTAGGTGAAGAAGCAAGTGAAGTAATAATAGGCGCGAAGAATCATGATAAGCAGGAAGTAACATGGGAAATTGCTGATTTAACCTATCATACACTCGTTTTAATGGAACTGTTAGATGTAACAGTCGAGGATATAAAAAACGAACTCTATGGACGCCACATTACAAAAGAGGGTAATAAAAATGAGTAAATTCTGGAGTGAAGCAGTTAAGCGCACAGTGCCATATGTACCCGGCGAGCAGCTTGATATTCCCAATTTACTGAAGTTAAATACAAATGAAAATCCCTATCCTCCATCCCCAAACGTAGTGGATGCCATTAAAGCAGAACTTGAACGCAAATTACACTTATACCCATCACCGAGTGCAGATCAACTCCGTGAGGCAATCGGTGCATATTATAATCTTGAATCAAGCAATGTTTTCATTGGAAACGGATCAGATGAAGTACTAGCCTTTTCGTTTATGGCTTTTTTCGAAAGTGGGCAAAAAATCCGTTTTCCTGCTATCACGTATAGCTTTTACCCGGTGTATGCTAAACTTTTTAACGTTCCCTATGAAGAAATACCTCTTAATCGTGATTTCAGTATTCCATCCGAGGCGTTTTTCCAATCAGAAGGCGGCGTTATTTTTCCCAATCCAAATGCTCCAACTAGTTTATACATGGAATTGGAAACGATAAAAGATATTCTGGATAATAATCCAGATCAGGTCGTAATTGTTGATGAAGCATATATAGACTTTGCTCCAGGTTCTGCAGTTTCTCTAATCAACACATATGATAACTTGCTCGTTGTTCAAACAATGTCTAAATCACGTTCACTTGCAGGCTTACGTGTTGGGTTTGCATTAGGGAATCCAAATTTGATTCAAGCATTAACACGTATCAAAGACTCCTTTAATTCATATACAATAGATCGTCTTGCTATTGCAGGCGCAGAATCAGCTATTAGGGATAGTGAACATTTTAAAGATACAACCCATAAAATTATCAATACACGGGAATGGATCACTGCAGAGATGAAAAAACGAGGATTCTATGTACTTCCATCAAGTACAAATTTTATTTTTGTAAGTCACTATAATTACCATGCAGAAACATTGTATACAGAACTGAAAAAACAAAACATTCTAGTAAGACATTTTAATAAAGCAGGAATTGAAAACTACCTGCGAATAACAATTGGTACAGATGAAAATATGCAGGCTTTGTTACAAACGCTGGACTTGATAATGTCCAAAGAAAAGTAAAGGTCGGGACATAACTAATACTTTCCACTTTAAAGCCGAATAATAACAAGATAGGATGTATAGAACGTTCTTTTTCAATTATTGGATCTGTTACGTAGATGATATAAACTTTGAAGCACTTTTTAAAAATTTTGAGTGCTATGATGGCGCTCCGGAAATACACTTCGCGCACCTAGGGCGGCTGATGAGCCTCCTTGCTCCTACGTCGCTGCGTAGTCTCATCTAGGCCTCAGCTCCCACAGGAGTCTACGTGTTTTTCCTCCGCTGAATCGCTATAGAATAAATTTGTGACAGCACTACAGTAGTCCGGGTGAGCGGAGGGCGGTGACTCCTGCGGGAATAGCACGTTCCGAAGACCCCGCAGAGTGGTCTTCTCGAGGAGGCTGAGGTCGTGCCCGCGGAAAGCATCCGCCCGTAGCGAACCCCGGATTGCGGGACGAGAGTTTATAGATTTTATTCCTGCAGTTACTTCGCAGTTTATATCTAATTAGCAACATTAGTAAACTAGACATTCACCAAGCCTTTTGGTGAATGCTTAGTTGCACTTATGCAGTAAGAAAGAAGTTATGCTTTCTTAACTGCAAAATAAATCCGAACTACTTCGAATTCTTTCTCAAGAATTTCGAATCATAGTTCGGATTTTACTTTGACTAAAACACTTTTGTCTCAGTCTCTTTCTCTATTTAGATCATATGCTTGATTTCTGCTTGTTTTTGAAGCTCTTGTACTTTAGCTTGCAGCTTTTCCTGTTCTTTTTGCTGTTTCAATTGTTGTTTAATTTGTTTTTCTAAGTCTTCCAACTTAGGCAATTCTTGTTGTTGTTCTTCCGAAGCATTCGCTTGTTGCTCTTTTAATTTATCGTAGTAATCTTGCACTTCTTTATCAGTTACTTTTGTATCTTCTAGTTGTTGTTCTTTATATTTCTGTACTGTAAGTTCAAAATCTAATTGGTCTTTATAGGTTTCTTCTGTTAAATGATACTGTTTTAATACTGATTCAAATTGTTCCTTATTACTTGATTTAGCCTCCTCAAACTGAGACTGTACTTCTTTATCTGATACTTCAATTCCATTCTTTTCTGCATCTTGTTTCAATAATTCTTGTTGTACAATAGCATTTAGAGTTTGTTCTTTTAATTTTTTCTTGTCACTAACATCTTGTCCATATTGTTGCATCATTACTTTCGTTTGTGCGTACGTTGCATTGTATGTTTGACCTTTAATTTCTTCGCCATTTATTTCTGTTACAACTTTATCCTTCTTAACTTTTTCTTCATCTGTAATTTCAACTGGCTCGCTTGACGCTTGTCCGGCTTGTCCTGCTTGTTCTTCTGTTTGTTTTCCATTTCCTTCTTTATCTTTGCTATCTTCACTTTCCTCAGAGCCATCACCGCCACATGCTGCTAAAATAGTGGCTAAACTCAATGCCATTATAAACATTATAAATTTTTTCATTGATAGTTCCCTCATTTCATTTCATTGTTCCTACATTCAAACATATTTGGCAGGGTAAAAGCAAATACCTAAAAATATGGTTAATTATCCTCCAGGCTTGCCACATAAGCATTTATGCCCTTAATTAACATTTCAGTTACGTTAGCTTATATTTTTTACATAATTCTGCCGTAATTAATTTCAGAAAAAATTAAGAGCTGAGTTCAGTATTCCCCTAGTCTTCATCCTCTACTTCGCAACCTTCGTCTGTACAGTAAGTAGTCTTTGATTTCTTAGGGTTTAATGTTTGTAACACTGGTCTCTCGTTTTCTTCCTCCCAGACTTTTTCGAGGACTTCTGAGAACACTTCTGATGGCTGTGCACCAGACACAGAATATTTCTCGTTAAATACAAAAAACGGAACACCTTGAACGCCTATCTGTCTTGCCTGTTCTTCGTCTGCACGAACATGAATTGCATAATCATCGACTTTTAACAACTTTGTGACTTCATCCTTACTTAACCCAACTTCACCCGCAAGTTCAATTAATGTAGCATGATCACTAATAAGCTTAGATTCAGTAAAATATGCTTTTAACAGTCGTTCTGTCATTTCTTTTCCTTTACCATTCTCATCAGCATATTTCGCAACACGGTGCGCATCAAATGTGTTTGTATGCTGCATCGTATCAAAATTATACGTTAACCCTATTTCAGCTGCTTGTTTACCCAGCTCTTCATTTGAATTTTTTGCTTTCTCTACACTCATTCCATACTTGCCGGCTAATAATTCATGAATATTCTTTTCAGGGTTCTTTTCTGCATTAGGATCCAATTCATAGCTTTTATATTCTAAAGTTACCTTATCATTATGTGAAAACTTCTCCAATGCCATTTCCAACCTACGTTTACCAATATAGCAAAATGGGCATACAAAATCTGACCATACTTCTATCTTCATGGAAAACACCTCATTTCTGTAATTATTGTAGCATAGCTTAATCCTTTACAGTAAATGTTGTGCTTATATTTATTTAATGCTTTTTATCGCCGTCTACAAACCGCCCATAATCCGGTATTGCTGATTGATCAAACGTTTGAACAAGTTTTGTTAACCCTTGCTTTAGTTCCTCGCCTTTCATAACTGATCCATGACCAGGTACTACGATTTCCGGCTGCAATGCTTCAAGCTTTTCTACCGACTCTTTTGCCGCCTGCCAGTCTGTTGTTAGATACCTAGGCGGCCCATTAACTTCTACAGTTTGCATCAAGACATTATAAAATGAATCTTGTCTAACGGTTATAAAAGCATCACCTGATAGAAGTAATGAATCGTTTTCTCGGTAAAATGATACATGTCCCGGTGAGTGACCAGGTGTATGTATCCATTTCCAGTCATCCAGTCCTGGTACACTATTATCTTGGGGCAAGGCTTGAACTGCATTTCCAATATTAATCGGTTCATTGGGATACATCCCGGAAATTTTAGCCAAAAACCCTCCTTCAACTGTTGAATCTGGCTTTGGATAGCTTTTTTCTCCAGTTAAATAAGGAAGTTCCAGTTCATGTGCGTAAACCGGCACCTCCCATTCTTCAACTAATTCAAGCAATCCTCCTACATGATCAAAGTGTCCATGAGTCAGGATAACCGCAGATGGCGTGCTATCTCTTCCAAAGCGATCCACTACAACGGAGCGTATCTCAGCTGCTGCTTTTGGCAGTCCTGCATCAACAAGTACCCAATCCCCTTCATTTGGAAAGCCTATAAAACTTATGTTCACAATTTGATCTGTATAATAATACAGATCATTTAAAACTTCTTGCCCCGACCCACTTGTAATTGAAGTCATTGGTATTGTCTTATTATCTTTACTTTCATGTAGCTCTTCATCCATTTGAAAACGCCCTCCTTTTTCCCTTAGTATTTGGATATATTTATTTTTTATTAATAAAAAGTGGCTGAGACGAAAGTGTTTTAGTTAAAATAAAATCCGAACTATGATTCAAAACTCTTGAAACAGAATTCGAATTAGTTCGGATTTATTTTGCTGATTTTGAAGTGGAAAGTTTTTGATAAGTCCCAGCCACTTTCAGCTTCCTAATCAGCTTCCTAATATGAATGGTTTTCCTGAATAGAACCATCCTGTTTGTATATTTTTAAAGATGTCCCTTTATTCTTGGCAATTTCACGAGCACGTTCGATAGCATCATTTTTATTATCAAAAACATCACTTGCTCGTTGGGCATTACTTGATTTCACGGCCCAACCATTATTATGTGCTACAACATGCTCTGCTTCTTCCAACCGTTCAGGATTGCTTTCATACTTTTTTCCTTCTTCTGAACGTTCTATTGTTTTACCATATTTCTCATACGAATCAATTTCGTCCTGGTGTGCATTTTGCCGCCATTCTTTTGCTTGTTCCATTGCTATTGGAATTGCCTGTCCCTCTTCGTAACCTTCATCAATCATTGAATTAGCAATATCAATCGCCTTCTTTTTTGTTACATGATTTAAATTCTTCATCGACGACGGATAATCGTTTAATGTCCAAGGCATTGACAATCCTCCTCAATTTTTTTAAGTAGTGTACCCTTTACTAAGCTCCTTAAACCCATGCTCCTTAACTTAGGCTGTTTTTATCATCGCTTAATTAAAGTAATAGAGTCATAACGTAGTGGATATCAACTACTTATTAAAAGCCTTGATTAGAAAAAACAAAAAACAGTCTAAACCTGAAAAAAGCTGTTTGCCACGATGGCAAACAGCTAATTTATTAATCGTCGAGCAACGATTGTCCCATAATCGTGACTCGCTTCGTATTTTTTAAATCAGTAATCGTTTTTGCTCCAACACCTAGCATCGTCATTTTCAGTTCAAGCTCAATCTGATCCATTGTCTGAATAACGGCTTCGTCTGATTCAGTTGCAGCCTGCAGTAATTTACGGGCAAACCCTACTATATCTGCTCCAATCGTCAGTGCCTTGGCTGCATCCACACCAGTCTTCATACCTCCACTTGACACAATTGAAGCATCAGGCAAGGCATCTCTTACGGAAACAATACAATCTTTCGTTGGTATTCCCCAGTTATTAAACGCCTCGGCTGCCGCTTTTTTCAACGGATCTTTTGAACGAAGTTTTTCAACCTGACTCCAAGAAGTACCGCCTGCACCGGCAACATCGATATACGAAATTCCTGCATCATACAACTTTTTTGCTACAGTTCCATCAATACCAAACCCGACTTCTTTTACACCTACAGGAACATCCAATGCGGTACATACTTTCTCTATTTTGGACAGCAAATTTTCGAAATTCAAGTCTCCCTCATCCTGAACTGCTTCCTGTAATGGATTAAGATGTAAGTAGATTGAATCCGCACCAGTCAAATCTACAATTCGCTGACAATCTTCGGCACCATATCCATAATTCAGCTGTACTGCACCAATATTTGCTATTAACGGTACAGTGGATGCTTGTCTACGAATCAAAAAAGAATCCTTATGTGCATCACTTTCCAAAAATGCACGAGTTGAACCGAGCCCAACTGCCCACCCTTTTTCTTCTGCTGCCACAGCCAGGTTTTGATTAATCTTAGTTGCAAGTTCAGACCCGCCAGTCATTGAACTAACTAGAAAAGGTGCCTTTAATTGCTTATCTAAAAAGGTGGCAGACAAATTTATATCATCAAAGTTTATCTCAGGTAATGCATTATGTATAAATGATATCCCTTCCAATCCAGTTGATTTGTTCACCCCTTCTACATTACCTGTTAAGCAATGGCGAATATGTTCTGTTTTACGCTTGTTAATTCCTTCCTCCATCTTTACACATCCCAACTCTAATTATTTACTGATTTATTTTCAAAACGAGCCATTTTTTGGCGTACACGTTTGTTCTTTAAATATTGATGAAATGTTACAAAATAAACACCTGTTATTACCATTATCATACCAATAATTTGCGGCCATGTAATTCGAGAAGCATAAAGCCATACTGCTAACAAAGCAGTATTAATTGGCACTAAATTCATATAAATACTCGCTTTGCTTGCTCCAATTTGCTTAATCCCATGATTCCATAATAAGAAACCTGCGACAGAAGAGCAAATAATCATAAACAACATTTCTCCCCAGCCTTGAGTAGACATGGAAAAGATATTGTCCCAGCCCTTTTCTGGGATAGAGAAGATTGCAAGAAATACAGAACCAATTAATGTTGTTAAAGTCGTCGTTACAACAGGGGAAACATCACGCATTGCCACTTTACCTAACAGTCCATGACTAACCCAGCATATTAACCCGCCAATAAATAACAGGTCACCTAGATTAAACTCCAGATTCAGCAGTGTATCTGTTGATCCTTTCGAGATTACAACTACAACTCCTAATAGTGATAATATAAGACCAAACCCAAGTTGTTTATTCCAAACTTCACCCAAAAAAAGAACAGCTCCAAATGTTAGAAGAACAGGCGTTGTTGCTACAATGAGTGACCCATTGATTGCAGAAGTAATATCTAACGCTGTGAAAAAGAAAAAATTATAGCCAAAAATACCTGTAATAGCCATTAACAAAATGGAGAGCCATTGCTTTTTAATGGCTGTGAAATCCAGTTTTTTTCGTGCCAAAACAAATACTAGTAATAAAATACCGGCTGACCCAAACCGAAAAGCAGCCGCCGTAACAGGAGGTATTTCCGTAATAATATGCTCAGCTGCTACAAAAGCTCCTCCCCAAAACAAAGGTACAAGAAGCAGCCAAAAATATATTGCAATAGATTGGTCATTTTTCATCTATATCCTTCTTTCTAAAATCATACTAATTAAAACGACTAACCGAATTAACCACTTCTTTTAATCTAATAATCTTCTATATAAACATCTATATAGTCTGTTATTAAGTATACTTGCTTGGTTATTAGATTGGAAGAAACTTATAATACAATCTACCAAAATTCTTACCAAAACATAGCAAAATAACGAATTAGATAGTACAGTTATATAACAATAGCATTTAGGAATTACTCTGCAATATAGGGAGGAGGAAAACACATGAAACAACAAGCAAAGGCCTTTGCTGAAAAAGCACATGAGGGACAGAAACGAAAAAGTTCAGATGCATTATATATTACACATCCAATTCGTGTCGCTGAAAGATTGGAATACTCCGGCTTTAGTGATGAAGTGGTTTGTGCTGGATATTTACATGATGTCGTCGAAGATACCCCATATGAAATCGAGGATATTGAATCAGTTTTCGGCCCTAGGGTTGCACATCTTGTATCTGCTCATACAGAGGATAAATCGAAATCATGGCAGGAGCGTAAACAGCATACAATCAACACAGTAAAATATGCCGAAAAAGAAGTGAAATATCTAATTGTTGCCGACAAATTAGATAACTTACTTTCTATCGAAAAAGAATATGCACGCCAAGGTGATTTACTGTGGGAGAATTTTAATGCCGGGTATAATCAACAGAAATGGTATAACGAATCAATTGCTGAAAATATGAGTGCAGGATTAGAAGATAGTGAGATACCAGCTTACTTTCATGAGTTCACTGACGCGGTTAAACGTGTATTTGGTTAAAGCTTATCACCTTTATTATTACGTCAACCTTTGAAAAATTGGCATACGTTAGAAGGATTTCTTATGAAAGTACTTTGCATCTAATGTTAAATATTCTAGTTTGCCTTTTTCATAGTAGATGATGGCTGCGCACTTCCTTCTTAACGGATAAAAAAGAGCGCCTTCCTTGTTAGGACAAGGAAGAACGCTCTTATTTTATCGCATTTTACGGAAATTATAGTTTTCCCGCTGCTGTTTCGATACTTTTTTCCATTTACTTTTCTCTTCTAGCATTGCTTTTTGATCCTGTTTTCTCTTTTCATACGCAAGTTCTCGTTGCAGTTTCAGGTAACTTTGATAGCGGTCCTCATCCAACTCACCATTATTCAATGCTTCCCGAATACGGCAGCCTGGTTCTGTATCATGCTGGCAATCATTAAATTTGCATTCTTTTTCAAATGCTTCAACATCCTGAAAAGTAGCTTCTATCGCTGATTCACCTTCCCATAGCTGCAGTTCACGCATCCCCGGTGTATCAATTAACTGAGCATCATTCGGCAGCCTGAACATCTCACGGTGAGTAGTGGTATGACGACCTTTGCTATCGGCTTCACGAACACCTTTTGTATCCTGTATATCCTGTTCCAATAACGTATTCACCAATGTGGACTTACCCACACCTGATGAACCGAGCAATGCTGCAGTCCGTTGTGGTGCTAGATGCTCCATCAATTCATCAATACCTTCTCGTGTCACATTACTAACAGCTACAATTGGCACGCCAATCGCAATCTCTTCTACTTGAATCATAACATCCTGAACTTCGTCTCGAGTGCATTCATCCTTCTTCGTTAATACAACAACAGGAGACGCACCACTTTCATATGTTGATAATATATAGCGTTCAATCCGTCGAAGATTCAAGTCATGATTAAGTGAGTTAACAATAAAAACAGTATCCATATTGGCAGCAACGATTTGCGCCTCAGTCTTTGTACCAGCAGCCTGTCTGATAAACTGACTTTTTCGTGTCAGAACACGATTAATTACTGCTTTACGTTCATCTGATAACTTCTGCACATCAACCCAATCACCGACTGCTGGAAGATCAAGTGGCGAATATGCCTGATTTAAAAATTTTCCACTTAAATGTGCGAAGTAATCCATGTCACCGTCAGTAATCCGGTAACTATTTTTCTGCACCGTAATAACACGGGCAAGATTTTCTTTTGCAATATCCTGAATGGTATCATCCCATCCAATTTGTTTTAACTTCTCCAATTAAAAATTTCCTCCTTAATATTGGAGGAAAAGTCGTACATTACACGGACTGTCCCTCCACTTTACTACGTGTGTGCTGGTTTACTGAAATTAGATTTACAATTGCCATATAACACCACTCCTTTCAAAAATGGATGAACAAAATTCTATAATCTAATAATTATACTTTTATTGAAAAAAGTCAAATTTAGAAACCTTAAATTATCTCCAAAATTTAACGTTGTAGGTTGTATCTTTCTTAACTGCTAAAAAAGCAGATGTCTTCTATTTAAAAGACAACTGCTTTTCTTCTAACATATTAATCAGGAAAGTTTCCCGGCTAATGTTAATTATTTTAGCTCATTGCTGGAATACCACTATCTCGTACAGCTATATACTCAGGACGTTTCTTATTTCCTGAGAACGGCTCAACCAAGCGATTTTCCACACTATTGTACACCATGAATAAATTGTTGCGCGGATAAGGTGTAATATTACTTGTTGAACCATGCATCGTATTACTCTCAAACAGCGTGATCGAGCCTGCTTTTCCAGTTGGCACAGATATGCCTCCGCCTTTTTCAGCAAGCCAGCGCAGGCTATCCTCATCAGGCACACCGACTTTTTGTTTCTTCAGTGATTCTTTATAATTATTATCGGGCGTTTCCCCTACACAACTAACATAGTAGTTTTGGGACCCTGGTATAAGCATCAAAGGCCCGTTAAACGTATAATTGTCGGATAATGCAATTGATAAGCTGACAGCTCTCATCCGTGGCATACCATCTTCTGCGTGCCATGTTTCAAAGTCAGAATGCCAGTCAAATTCTTTTCCCTTAAATCCTGGCTTGTAATTAATGCGAGATTGATGAATATAAACTTCACTCCCCAACAAATGGTTAACGATATCCAGTATTCGCTGATCATTTGCGACATCTTTAAAGTAATTATCATCTTTATGAACATGAAAAATGGAACGAATATCATCACTTTCCGGCTCTCGAATTACTTTATCAGACGTGACATTTTTAGTAGAATCCTGCAATTCAAAAATGGCTTTCTGCATATCTTTAACTTCTTCATCAGAGAAGAAATTCTCAATTTGCAAAAACCCATTTTTTTCATAAGAATCAAGTTGTTGTTTGGAAATAGGAGCATGATGATCAAGAGATCGATCTGTGTGAATCACAGGGTCCTTCCGTTCCAAAATTTCCGGCTGGTCCTTTTTTCTTGAAGGATATAGATCTTTCATTCTAAACACTCCCTATTAAGTATTTTTCATAAAAGTTTTCTATATTGTTAAGTTCCCGACATCACCGGGAAACTTCCCTGCATTTATATAACGAATGTATATTGTTATTGATTAGGAGTTAATATCCTAATATAAAAATTGTTTGCAATTATTATATAATTTCTATTCTATTATTGCAACTTACCCGCTATTTTTAGATAATAAACTAAAAAAACAGACGCAGATTCAATCCACGTCTGTTCCTTTCTTACCGCTTATTCATTTCACTTGGTTCAGGACCTTTTCGCTGATTACGATCCAGTTTAGCAATCTCATTCATATCATCTGCACTTAATTCAAAATCAAACACATCAAAGTTTTCTTCTATTCGTGATGGTGTAACTGATTTTGGAATGACGATTGCATCAGATTGAAGGTGCCAGCGAATAATTACCTGTGCTGAAGTTTTATCATATTTATTCGCAATTTGCTTAACTGCATCGTTATTTAAAACTTCCCCGCCATTCATTAGCGGGCTCCAAGCTTCTAAGTAAATATTATGCTTTTCACAGAAGTCTTTTAGCTCATTTTGCTGTAAATATGGGTGGCACTCCACTTGATTCACAGCTGGCACTACATCACATTCATCTAACAAACGCTGGAGATGTTCAATGTTAAAATTACAAACACCGATTGCTTTAGCTCGGCCATCATTATAAAGCTTTTCCATCGCCTTATACGTCTCGACATAGTCATCAAATTCCGGGGTTGGCCAATGAATCAGGTATAAATCAACATAATCAATTCCCAGCTTTTCCAGACTTTTATCAAATGCCTTTAATGTATTGTCGTATCCCTGGTCGCTATTCCAAACCTTTGTCGTAATAAATAAATCTTCTCGCGACACAGAACTAGCTGCTAGTGCCTTACCTACTCCACTTTCGTTTTCATATACTTTTGCCGTATCAATGGATCGATACCCGACTTCAAGTGCCTTCGATACAGCTGGAGTTGCTTCTTCATCGGGTATCTGCCACACACCAAACCCAAGTTGGGGCATGCGATTACCATTGTTTAGTGTAATATATTGCATTTATATACTCCCTTTCATGCTGTAATGAAGTATAGTTTATCACACGGTATACGCAGGAAAAAATACTATGCTTGTCGCTTTGCCCTCGCAAAGGTATAATTCCCTTCGTATTTCGTGAGGCTTTCTTCAGCCAGCCAGTACGTCTTTGAAAAAATCTTATCAAGAAAATAACGATCATGAGAGACAGCGATTATGGTTCCATCAAATTGATCTAAAGCTTCCTCCAATACTTCCTTTGACTCGATATCTAAATGGTTCGTTGGTTCATCCAGAATTAGCAGGTTGTGGTTCTGGTGAACTAATTGTGCCAACCAAAGTCGCATCTTTTCTCCGCCACTTAAGCTTTTCACTTTTTGAAAGACTGTTTTCCCATAAAAAAGATATTTCGCCAATATTCCTCGCGCATCACCTTCTGTAACATGAACCTGATCACGGAATTCATCTACTATGGACCGTTCACCATCCATCTCAAACATATGCTGTGATAAGAACCCTACTGACAAATTACTGCCTAATTTCATCTCACCCGCATCCAGTCTTTCAGTACCTAAAATCATTTTCAGCATTGTTGATTTTCCACTACCATTTTCACCAATAATTGCGACTCGCTCCTGAAAACGGACATGCATATTAATATTTGAAAATAACTGCTTTTCACCGTAAGCTTTTCGAGCCCTTTCCACGAACACAACATCATTTCCACTTCGTTTATTCGATTGAAAATCAAGGTCAATCTTTTTATGGTCAAGAATAGGCTTTTTCATCAGTTCGATTCGGGCTAAAGCTTTTTCCATACTTTTTGCCCGGCGATGTAATCCAGCATTAGGCGGGTTAGCCTGATTAGCCCATTCTTTCAATCTTTTTATTGTCTCTTTCATCTTTTTAACTCTCTTTTGCTGATCCTCATATTGCTGAAATTCCTGAAGTAAGCGCTCTTCCCGTTCTTTTACGTAATTTGAATAATTGGTATGATATTTAATCAGTTCACCTTGATCCATCTCCAAAATGGATGTTACCGTTTCATCCAAAAAGTAGCGATCATGTGAAACAATAATAATTGTTCCACGGTAGTTATTGATGAAATCAGTTAGCCATTCAATCGCTGAGAGGTCCAAGTGATTCGTTGGCTCATCCAATAGCAATAGGTCAGGTGACTTTAATAGTAATTGTGCTAAACCAACTTTTGTCCGCTCACCGCCGCTAAGCTGCTGCCATTCTTTTTCAGCCAGGTCATCTATTTTAAGTCCACTCATAATTCTTCTTATTTGCGAATCAATTTCATAACCGCCATCCTGCTGGAATTTTTCCTGTAACGATCCATATTTCTCAATATGACGTGTTAGTTTATCTGGGTCCGTTTCCTCCGACATAGCACGTTCCAATTTTGACATTTGTCGTTTTAATTCTTCCATAGCCGCAAAAACATCATAGAGTATTGCTTCGACTTTCCTATCTTCAGCAATTTGCGGTACTTGTTTCAAAAGCCCCACTGTCGAATCTTTTTTCCAGGTAATTGCGCCTTCAACAGGTTGCGTGTTTTTAGCTATTAAATCTAATAAAGTTGTCTTCCCTTCTCCATTTCTTCCAATCAATCCTATTCGGTCACCTTGCTTGATTTCACATGAAATTTCTTCAAAGATTGTGTTCGCGGCAATTGTTTGTGTGACATTTTGTATACTGCATATTATCATTATTCTCTTCCTCCGTTTAGAAGAGACACTACTAAGCCAAATAAAAAAGACGCTAGAGAGTCATTCTCCACCGCCTTTTTGATAATAATTCCGTTTGTGGGTAGATGTCTCCTACTGATAGTTTTTTCCGTTAAGTTGTCTTAAAAAAGGACATACGTATCCCTTGTAAAGAAACATCGGAAAAAATCGCATAACGCATCCAAAGATATTCTTTGAATTTTGCTATGCCACTACCAGTAATATTCACCTAACCCACCTCCTTTTAAATTTAGTTTATTCGAAAAACGGATGGGAGTCAATAATGCCTGGGCTGTTTTCTAAAAGATTGTTGCTGATCATAATAATGAATCATGTCGTAGTTGATATAAACTGCTGCGATACTCGAATCAATTATGATAGACTGTTCATTATATGTTGTTTCTCGTTCAGTTGTTTCAATTATCTATTCTTTATTGCTGGATTTCTTAGTATTTGGATTGTGTATTATTTCAATTTGTTCAAAGGTTTGCGTGAATCGTTCTTGCTCCTTCTTTTCTTGTTCCTTATCCGCCATAACGCTCAACTCCTTTCGGTTTAGTATGCCCCAACTTTGGTCTACCACTAGATTATTCAGAGATGCGTTACCGTCAAGTGGATGGTCAAGAACCCTTTCTATATTAAATTCAATAAATTCTATCTCTGTTCCCTTATCGAACATAATTTCTAATCTTCGTGCGATGTTATATTTTCGCAATTCACACTAACTTCTTGTAATACATTACTTATTGATATAAGTATACTGCCACCATATAAATGATGCAATTTTCGTTAAATTTAAAATTAGTAGGATAATAAACCAGTAAAAATGTTAATATGAACTTATAATTATGTGATTTTTCATTTTTACAGTACAGTGGAATCAGAAAATCGAATAACATACGATAAAAGTTTTTAACAAAGGGGAGAATATATTGTCATTCACACTTAAAGAAGCAACCATATCCGAAATGCAGAACGAAATGGAAACTGGAAACCTATCAGCTAAGAAGCTAACGATGAAGTACTTAGAAAATATCGCTAAATACAACGAAACGATTAATGCTGTATTAGAAGTCAATCCTGAGGCTTTGCATATCGCTGAAGCATTGGATGTTGAGAGAGAACAAAAGGGACCATGTGGACCGCTTCACGGAATCCCCATCCTGATTAAAGACAACATCGATACAGGGGATAAAACACATACCACTGCTGGTTCACTGGCTTTGGAAAACAATTATGCAAAAGAAGATGCCTTTATCGTGAGCAAGCTGCGCAAAGCAGGTGCAGTAATTCTGGGAAAAACCAACCTGACTGAGTGGGCGAATTTTATGACAGATGGTATGCCGAATGGATACAGCTCGTTAGGCGGCCAAGTTATGAATCCATATGGCCTAGGCAATTTTGATGTTGGAGGATCCAGTGCAGGCTCTGGAGCAGGCGTTGCAGCTAACCTCGCTGCAGGTGCAATTGGTACAGAAACGAGTGGTTCAATTCTCAGCCCAGCAAGCAGTAACTCACTTGTTGGCATTAAACCTACTGTTGGATTATTAAGCAGAACGGGAATTATCCCGATATCAAATAGCCAGGATACTGCTGGTCCCATGACTCGGACTGTAGAAGATGCTGCCACTTTATTAGGGGCACTTTCAGGTGCAGATTCAAAAGATCCAGCTACTTCACTTATCAAGAAAGGTCACACACAAAATTATACCTCAGCCCTAAGTATGGACGGATTAAATAAAGCCAAACTCGGCATCTCACGTGATTACCTGGAAGGACTTGATGATGAAGAACTGACCATAATTAACACCGCTTTAGCAGATTTACAAAAATCAGGTGCAGAATTGATTGACCCAATTAGCTTGCCCACCAATTTAAACGATGTTAACGTGCTCCTTCATGAGTTTAAAAGTGGGGTAAATGCATACTTAAAAGACTTATCCAATAACTTCCCGGTTCATTCGTTAGAAGAAGTCATTCAGTTAAATGAATTTTATGGAGAAGAAGCGCTGAATTACGGACAAACTGTTCTAGAGCAGTCAGATGAGAAAAGTGGAAAACTAGTTGAGGCAGAATATATTAATTCGCGGTTAAGTGATATTCAGATGTCACAGGAGCAAGGTATCGATTTGGCAATGGATGAGAATAATTTAGACGCACTAATTTTTGCAAATAATTATGGTGCGGGTATTGCCGCAAAAGCAGGCTACCCTTCCATAACCGTTCCAGCAGGATATACAACAAAAGGAAAACCGGTCGGCATAACATTTACAGGAAAAGCCTTCACAGAAGAAAAACTAATCGCATTAGCATATGCCTATGAACAAGCTACGAAACAAAGAAAAGCACCTAAAATTTAAAAAGATAGCTACTTCCTTTACAACAAGGAAGTAGCTATCTTTTTATTTATCATGATACAAAAAACAATTTTTCGTATGATCGTTAACCATCCCTGTTGCCTGCATAAATGCATAGCAAATAGTCGGACCAACAAACTTGAACCCGCGTTTCTTCAGGTCTTTACTCATTGCCTCTGACTCTTTAGTGGAGGCGGGGACATCAGCATGCATATCCCAGCTGTTTAGAACAGGTTCGCCACCAACAAAATTCCAGATATAACTGTCAAAGTCACCAAATTCCTCCTGAACCTGTAAGAACGCTTTTGCATTCGTGACAACTGAATTAACCTTGAGTTTGTTCCGGATAATCCCTTCGTTGTTTAACAGCTCTTCAATTTTACCTTCATCATATTTACTAACGATCTTGGGATCAAAGTAATCAAAAGCTTTTTGGTAGTTTTCTCTTCGCTTTAATATCGTAATCCAACTTAGACCCGCCTGAGCACCCTCCAATGAAAGCATTTCGAATAATTCCTGATCATTATGTGTTGGCCTTCCCCATTCATGGTCATGGTAATCAATATATATTTGTTCATCGGTTACCCATTCACAGCGTTTTTGTCTTATATCCATTTGCTACTCGTCCTTCTTTTCAATTTCATTTTCTTCATATGAAATCCAGTCACTGAAACTTCCAGGGTAAAGCTTAACATTTTTATAGCCTGCTTTCTTCAAAGCTAGCACATTCGGACATGCGGAAACCCCTGAGCCACATGAAACGATTATCTCATCATCTTTAGATAACGCGGAAAAATTCTCTTGAAGGTCAGTGTCATTTTTCCAGTTGCCATCCTCATCCAAAACATTCTTCCAGAAGTAGTTTTTGGCTCCAGGAATATGCCCTGCTTTTGGATATAGTGGTTCTGTTTTTCCTAAATAACGATCTCTTCCACGTGAGTCAATTAATACTGCAGACTTATTATCCAGTTTTTCTTTTACCTCATCAATGTCAGCAACCTGGTTTTCACGAAAAATTGGCTGGAAATCTGTTGCAGATAGAGTCGGTATTTCCGATGACACCTCATGTCCTTGCTCAACCCATTTTTCAAAGCCACCATCTAAAAGATATACGTTTTCATGACCCATGTAATTAAGCAACCACCATAAACGCGCGGCGAACATATCATTTCGCTGATCGTAAATCACAACTGCTGTATCATGGTCAATTCCAATGTTGCCTATTTTTGCAGCAAACATATCCATATCTGGTAATGGATGATTACCACCATGCTTCTCTGCTTTTCCTGATAAATCTTTGTTTAAATCCAAATAAACTGCATGTGGAATATGACTTTCCAAGTAAGCTTTTCTCCCAGCCTCAGGGTCATTCAACTGAAACCGGGCATCAACGACAACAGTATTCTCTAACTTGTTTTCCAACCGTTCCTTAAGCCAAGTATCATTAACTATTATTGACATAATCGCCCCTCCTCCAAATAATTCTTTCTATCTTATATTCTAAACTATTTTCTTTTTCCTTTCTAAATTTATGATAAAATTAACTCAATAAGGAGATGAATACATATGAAAACAGCGTTAATCGAACGCCTAACAAGGTATGTAAAAATCGATACACAGTCTGACGAAAGCAATGAAAGTACCCCATCTACACCAGGTCAATTTAAACTTGCTAACTTATTGGTAGAAGAGCTGAAGACAATTGGCATGACTGATGTAACAGTCGATGACAACGCATATGTAATGGCGACACTACCATCAAATTCGGATAAAGAAGTACCTACAATTGGATTTCTGGCGCATCTGGATACTGCTACTGATTTCACCGGAAAAGGTGTGAATCCGCAAGTGGTGGAAAACTTTGATGGGAATGACCTTACATTGAAAAAAGATTTAGGAGTAGCTTTAACTGCTAAAGATTTTCCTGAGCTCCCAGGCTACAAGGGACACACCCTCATGACTACAGACGGGACAACCTTGCTTGGCGCTGATAACAAAGCAGGAATAACTGAGATTATGACCGCAATGGATTATTTAATCAATCATCCTGAGATTAAACATGGAGACATACGTGTTGCCTTTACACCTGACGAAGAAATCGGCCGTGGCCCTCACAATTTTGATGTGGAGCGATTTAATGCTCCTTTTGCATATACCGTCGACGGTGGTCCATTGGGAGAATTACAGTATGAAAGCTTTAACGCTGCAGCTGCCAGAGTTACCTTTAAAGGCAACAGTGTGCACCCTGGAACTTCTAAGAACAAAATGATTAATGCCGGAAAATTGGCAGCGGAATTCATCAGCAAATTCCCCGAACTCGAATCACCTGAGCATACAGAAAAGTACGAAGGCTTTTACCACTTGATTTCCGTAAATGGTGATGTTGAAAAAACTGTCGTAACTTATATCATTCGTGATTTTGATAAAGATAATTTTAAATCCAGAAAAAAAACAATTCTTAAATTTACGAATGACATTAACGAAGCCTATGGCGAAAATTGTGCAGAACTGGAAATGGCTGATCAATATTACAACATGCGCGAAAAAATTGAGCCTGTAAAAGAGATTGTTGATATCGCCTATAAAGCTATGACAAATTTGAACATTGACCCGCTTGTAAAACCAGTTCGCGGCGGGACAGATGGATCACAGCTTTCCTATATGGGCTTGCCGACACCGAACATCTTCACTGGCGGTGAAAACTACCACGGGAAATTTGAATATATATCAGTCGATAACATGGAGAAAGCAACAAACGTCATTGTTGAAATCACTAGATTATTCGAATCAAAATAAGATCCAAACAATGCTGGATTCAGGCACAATGAATCCAGCTTTATTATTTTATATGACCTTACTTATCGAAGAAATTTCACACTAATTACGAATAAAAAACGAAGCTGCCAGTCCGCCCGATAACAATAAAGCCAAAACGAAAAATGTTATAGAGAAACTTCCTGTTTGCATTAAACCGCTGGCAACTATCGGCCCAAGTGATGCTCCAATAAATAATATAAACGTATATATGGATGCAGCAATTGCCCTGATGTTTCCACTCCATTCACCAATTAACGTCATAATTGCTGGAAATGTTAGTGAAATACCGGCTACATAAACTACACTCATACAAATGATTACTGGTAAATTAGTGTCTATCCCTAACATTACTAATCCGCCTACCGAAACCGCTAAACCCACTCGTAAAACCACTAACAATCCTAACTTCTTTGCCAAAAATCCGGTGAATGGTGAAAGAATCATTCCAGCTAGCCCCGCTGCCCGAACATAGAGAATTTCTCTATCCCCAAGATAAAACGGTGCATCTTTCAAATAATCACCAAGTACAGTGTACATACCAATAAAGGTCAGCAGTAACATGATCGTAATTACATAGCATAAACGGAAGTTTTTTTGAGCAAAGATTTTTTTCACTTGTTTGATGTGATAAGCCATACTAATAGGAGTTTTTTCGCTTTTGGTTGTTGGCAATATTTTAGCAACTGCAAGCAAACTAACTAGGTATAATCCTCCAAATAGTATAAAAACAAAATGCCAATCAAACGTTTGATCAATAAATCCTGCTACTACCTGACCGAAAATTCCCGCTGTTAAAAATCCAAAGCTAGTAAAGCCAATTGTTGTAACCAGCTTACGTTTCGGAAAAACATCAAACACGTAAGCTAAAGCTGCTGGAGCAAATGCAGCTGAGATAAATCCTTGTAATGCTCTAAGTATTATTAGCCATATGAGATGATTCACGAACCCTATCGTAAAGGTAACCAGTGAAAGAACACCCAGACCAAATACAATCATTTGTTTTCGGCCATAACGATCAGCTAACGGACCCAAAACTAAAAATCCCACCGCATAAAACAGAGAAAATATACTTCCCGTCCACGCAGCGGTTGTTTGAGTTACTTGAAATTCCTTTACAAACACACCAATAAGAGGAGTAGTTACATAAACACTTGAGACAACAATCAATGCACACCAAAAAAGTAAGAATGTTATCAAATTATAATTGGGTTCAACATGCTTTGGCATGCTTGTCATAGTATTCACACCTGTTCCCTCCAGTCATATTCACTTCAATATAACTATGAGAGAGGCGAAATAATTGTGTTTCTCCCCAAAGACTTTAATCAAAGCTGATTCGTAAATTTTGATACGTTTTAATCTCCGCAGTTAGATATAGCCTGTTACATAATGCAGGAAAATAAGTAAGTGTGTGACACAGCTCCGGAAATACACTCCCCCTTCCTTGTGCTCGCGTTGAGGCTTAGCCTTAAGGTGCACAACTTCCCGAAGCGTAACAATATCCTTAAAAAATAGACTTACTCTAATAAAGCAATATTCATACAATGATGTGAAAACCAATTCGTGTAGACGGCCCAAAACATCAAGTGTTATGATATTTAATGGATTAAATAAAACTATGATTTCAATACTACAATCGAACCAGAAGCTCGAAAAGTGGCATTTTAGAAATTAAAAAAGTATTATTCCTCTATCAATGACACTTTTTTACCTTCATATTCGAATAGTAGGATAGAGAGATAACAGGGAGAGAACATGAATGCTCAAAAAAGGATTATCAGTCGCTTTTGTACTGATGGCACTATTATTACTAGTAGTTGCATGCAATAATCAAGAACCTAAAGACGGTAATACTGACTCAGCGCCAACTAGTGAAAAAGATGGTCAGGATATGAAAGAAAAACCAGAGGAAGAAATAACGCTGCCAAAGACGACTTTGCATAAAACGGACCAGGGTGAATCTGTTCAGTCCCTACAGGAAATTCTAAATAAAGTAGGCTATTCACTTACCGTAAATGGTGAGTTCAATGCTATGACAACTTGGGCAGTTACAGATTTTCAAATGCAACAGGAAGGCATGGCTGTCTCAGGGATTTATAATGAAGCTACAAAAGAGGCTCTTAGCAATGCGCTTGAAAACGAATCATCGATTGAACCAGCAGCAGGACTGGAAAAACCAGATAATGATAAAAGTACTATCAGCAATCCACATGAAATTTTAACACTAGTAAACAAGGAACATGCATTACCTGCAAATTTCGTTCCTCGTAATCTAGTAAAACCAGATGTGCGATTCCCTTTTACTGAATCTCTGCCGAAAATGCAAATGCGAGAGGTTGCTGCAGGTGCGCTAGAAGAAATGTTTCAGGCAGGAGACAATGCCGGGATTGATTTATTCGCCCAATCAGGATATCGATCCTATGATAGACAGGATGCTATATTTGCCTCAAACGTTGCACAGCACGGCGAGGAAGCTGCCAACACCTTTAGTGCAAGGCCTGGAGAAAGTGAGCACCAATCCGGTTTAACAATGGATGTAACTAGTCCCGATATTGGATATAAATTAACAGTCGAATTTGGTGAAACGGATGAAGGACAATGGGTTCAACAGCATGCTGCAGAATACGGCTTTATCATTCGGTACCCTAAAGGTAAGGAAGAAATCACGAAATATCAATATGAACCATGGCATTTGCGCTATGTTGGTCAAGATGCCGCTGAGGAGATAATGCAAAAAGGACTAACCTTGGAAGAATACCTCGGGGTAAAATAGAGTTGATATAGAGGATGATTGGTTACGTGATTGCCCATAGTTACTTTAGCGGACATCAGGTACGCTATTTCACATAAAACAATCATTATTATGATGTTCACGGACACCAAGGACCTTATTTGATGGAAACGGCCATTTTATACACTGATATATGTTAAATAAGGGCTCCTGTGTCCGCATATCATCTCAAAAACCACTTTTTACTAGAAATAACGGAACGTATGTGATTAGAATAAAAAGTGGACACCCCTTTAACGAAAATCAAAATTTGTTATGATAATAATAATTAGGAGGGGTTCCCATGGGTGAACATCGGCAAAGATACAGTGAAAAGTTCAAGAAAGAAACAGTTAAGTTTGCACAGGAACAACGACAAAAGAAGAATATGACTGATATTGCGGATGAACTGCAGGTTCCGCTAAGCAGTCTTCATGAATGGATGAAACATTATCGTGAATTTGAAAATGAGCCCGTTGTAACTGGAGATCGTGTGAAGCAATTGGAAAAAGAGTTAGAAATAAAAGATAAAAAAATAGCAGAAACCGAAGAGGAACTAGCTATTGTAAAAAAGGCGGTACACATCTTCAGCAGACCAAGGCCATGAGGTTCGAATTCATTGATAATCATCGCTCGGAATTTTCAGTGATGAAGATGTGTGACGTGTTTAATGTATCACCGAGCGGTTATTTCAAATGGAAGAATCACCAACCAAGCCAACAGGAAATACGTCGAAATCAAATCAAAGAGCGTATAGTTTTTCATTTTTATGATACTCAAAAAAGATACGGCAGCCCTAAGATTACGGGGAAACTGCAGAGTGAGGGTTATACCATCACAGAGAGAACAGTGAGCATTTATATGCGGCAACTTGGTCTCCGGTCTTGTGTATCCAAGAAATTTAAAGTAGCTACCACGAATTCGAATCATATGTATCCGATAGCACCTAATAAGTTGAATCAAAACTTCACCACATCAGCGCCAAGCATGGTGTGGGTGTCCGATATCACCTATATTCCTTGTCGTGAAGGCCGTTTATATCTGGCAACTGTTCTTGACCTGTTTACGCGTGAAATTGTTGGCTGGCGACTTTATGGCCATATGGAATCGAAGTTGGTTCTTGATGCGTTGGAGGATGCATATCAAGCAAAGAAACCGGAACAAGGATTGCTTCATCATTCAGATCGGGGCAAGCAATACGCTTCCAAGGAATATCAAAAAAAGCTTGAAAGTTATGGGATGGAAGCAAGTATGAGTCGTACTGGAAATTGTTATGACAATGCATGTGCAGAGTCTTTTTTCAGCATTTTAAAAAAAGAATTATTACAAGGAAAAAGGTTTCAAACCAAACAGGAAGCCTATACGGAGCTATACCGTTATATTGAGTTTTTCTATAATCGTAAAAGAATACACGGTTCGATTGGGTATCTGTCGCCAGTGCAATATGAACAGCAGTACTATCAGGGGCTTTTAGCATAAATTGTGAGCAGCATTACTAGGCAGTATGGTGGCTTTCTTCACTTACCAACAAAGCAGATGATTAAGTGGAGGGGTCAAGCGGTTTGGGCTTGATGCATCCACTTTATCATCTATGATTTTAAAAAGTGAAGAACCGCCTACTGCACAAAAACAATGCCACAACTGTTTCGTTATTTAGGTGTCTACTTTCTTGACAGAAGTCCAGTATGTCCGCCGCTAGATATATAGATAGTTAACTTTTGATGATTCACTTCTTACTACTTTATGTATTAACGGCTGCTCTCATTTTCAGCTACCTGTTTCACACGGTTCACAAACTTCACAACTACTTTGTTGCTAATGGCTAGCTTAATCAATAGTTTCATGAACCACTTTAGTGGCTGGTTTGTTGTTTCATAACGGAAATAAGTTTTGCTTTCATCTAACTTTTTCAATTCATAGTATGCGGTAATATCAAACATATTAGCCAGTGTGAAACCAACCTTCATTTCTTTATAATCAGGCTGATTTTGGTAAAGTAATGTCTCCACATCATACTCCTCAATACGTTTACCTTCCTGATATTTTTGACGATGGATACTGCCCACTACGTCATCGGTGACCTTAACTGGTTCATTTGCAATAACATTTGGCATTACTTTTTGCATATCTTCCAACGTACCATCTAACAGTTTCCAGACTTGTTCGATAGGTGCGTTAATTTCAATTTCCTCTGACCATTTTTTCATTTCAAAAAACCCCTTTCTTCTATATTATACCAGTGAAAGCGGTTCAAAAATATATAAAATTATGAAATATCAAGGGGAGTGAAAAGAGAGAAGTTTTTCTAAGAGGTTAAACTATTCCATGCGTGGATTTTTCTCCATTGTCAATTCGCGTGTCAAGCGCTCGAATACGTTCCAAGGCTACATGATCTTCAATGGTTTTATAATGATGGTTTCCATTAAATTCTTCATCAGCTTCGTCGGCAAGTGCAACAACTTTTTGCAATGGTTTTAATTCCAGCTCACCATTAGGTAAATATGAATCTGTATGCAACAGAATTGCGACGGCAATTTCTTTTGCCACATGACGATCCTCTCCAATACGGACGAGCAATTTATGTGCACGACTTGCACCTTTTATTGCATGAATATCACTTTCCTTATATAGCTCATAATCCCATTCCCCATCACGGAACCACGTATAATGTCCAATATCATGTAAGAGCGCCGCCTTTGTTGCATGGTCTGGATTGACACCATATCTTTTGGCAAACATATAAGCATATTCTGCAGCAGCAATCGCATGTGCAGTACCTGAACGCTTGAGGCTTTTTTGGGTGATCGGGTGTAAGAAAATATCTTCTAAACATACATTGCGCATTTGAAGTCCTCCTTTCTTTTAAAATAATATACTTTAATTGATAATAACCGATTTATGGAATTTTTAAACATGTGACAGCATACTATTAAAAAAATGATTACTTTTGATTGTTTTTGAATTTTTATGATTGAATTATGAAAACGTTTCCTTTATACTAAAAGTATCAAAATATTAGGTGGTGAACAGATGCTGACTACCGAACGCCATGAAATTATTTTAAATTTATTAAAAGAGAAACAAACTATCACAATACAGGACATTTCTGACGCAACTTCAGCTTCTCAATCAACAATACGCCGCGATCTAACAGACCTGGAAAAGTTAGATAAACTGGAACGCATCCATGGTGGAGCAACTTTAAGTGAACGGAAACTGCAGGAATACAGTATATCGGAAAAATCAGCCAAAAACCTTCAGGAAAAGATAAATATTGCCAAGTATGCTGCTTCACTAGTGAAAAAGGGAGATTGTATTTTTCTTGATGCAGGGACAACTACACTGCAATTAATTCCTTTTTTACAAGATAAAGAAGTAGTCGTTGTTACAAACGGACTTACACACCTTGATTCATTAATTGAACATGGAATCCAAACGTATTTAACTGGAGGATTCATTAAAGTAAAAACAAGTGCACTGATTGGACCACAAACTATTCAATCACTAAAAAGTTACCGATTTGATAAATGCTTTTTAGGCGTAAATGGCTTCCACGAGGATTATGGATATACAACACCGGATCCAGAAGAAGCAAGTATAAAACATACTGCATTTACACTCGCAAAAAACGCTTATGTGTTAGCAGACCACTCAAAGCATAACAAAGTAAGTTTTGCTAAAATATGCGAACTGCAGGATGCAGAGATCATCACAAGTGACATCAATGAAGAAGATTTAGCTAAACTGTCAAAAATCACCACCGTAAAGGGGCTTTCATCATGATCTACACATGCACAATTACACCATCAATTGATTACACAACATACCTCCCAGCGTTTAAACCAGGGAAATTAAATCGTTCAAGCGAGGTTTACTATTATCCGGGTGGAAAAGGAATTAATGTATCCAGAGTTTTGCAGAGACTTCAGGTAAAAAGTGTAGCATTGGGATTCGCAGGTGGATTCACTGGGGATTATATTAAACAATTTCTACAGCAGGAAGGCATCGAGACAGCATTTGTCGATACACATGAAATCACCCGGATTAATGTCAAAGTGAAGTCCGACCAGGAAACAGAGTTAAACGGACCAGGACCAACCATTAACCAGGAGCAGCAGCAAGAATTACTAAACAAAATACAACCGTTACAGCAAAACGATTGGTTTATATTAGCGGGGAGCCTTCCTGATTCAATACCGCAATCATTTTACCAAGCAATCTCAAAAATATGTGATGAAAAAGGTGCCCGTTTTGTACTCGACACATCTGGTCCAGCTTTAAAAGATTTAATACAGACAAAGCCTTTTCTAATCAAACCAAATCAGCAAGAACTTGGAGGTTTATTTGATACAAGTATTTCAAGCAAGCAGGATGCCTTCTATTATGCAAAAAAGCTTGTAGACAGAGGCGTACAAAATGTCATTGTCTCGTTAGGTGGTGATGGTGCAATACTTGTCACGAAAGAGCTCGCACTTGAAGCCTTAGCCCCTAAGGGAAGTGCCGTTAATACGGTAGGTTCCGGTGACTCATTAGTATCTGGTTTTATTTCATCTTTTATAGAAACCAACGATCCCCAAGAAGCATTTCGTTATGGGATAGCAAGCGGGAGTGCGACAGCATTTAAGACAGATTTATGCAGGAAAGAAGATGTCGAATCACTGGTAAACCAAGTAAAAATTAACTCATTCAATGAATAGGATGTGAAACTATGAAAATTACAGAACTGTTAAAAAAGGAAACGATTATTCTTGATTTAGAGGCAGGTTCCAAGCAGGAAGTGCTTACGGAATTAATTGGACAGCTTGATAAAGCAGGTAATCTAAATGACAAAGATGCTTTTACAAAAGGAATTCTGGAACGTGAATCACAAAGCACTACAGGAATTGGTGAAGGTATTGCCATTCCGCATGCCAAATCCAATGCAGTAAAAAATCCTGCAATTGCATTTGGCCGATCTCCAGATGGTATTGATTATGAATCACTTGATGGCCAACCAGCACATTTATTTTTTATGATCGCTGCAAGTGAAGGAGCAAATAACGATCATTTAGAAGCCCTATCCCGCTTATCAACCTTTTTAATGGACGAAAAATTCCGTAAGAAGATTCTAGATGCAACGACAAAAGAAGAAGTTCTGCAAGCAGTAACTGATAAAGAAGCAGAAGTGAATGCTGAAGAAAAGCCAGCGGAACAGGCAGAAGCAGCACAAAAAATTCTTGCAGTAACCGCCTGTCCAACAGGTATTGCGCACACGTATATGGCAGCTGAGAAACTGTCAGAAACAGCCAAAGAAATGGGCATTTCCATTAAAGTAGAAACAAATGGATCTGGTGGCATAAAAAACCGCCTGACAAATAAAGAAATTGAAGAAGCAGACACCATCATTGTTGCTGCCGACACAAAAGTTGAAATGGAGCGTTTCGATGGAAAGCCGGTAATTGAAACCGGTGTTGGAAAGGCAATTCATGAAGCAACTGACCTATTAGAGCGTGCAGTAAATAACGACGCACCTATATATCATGCTGAAAAGTCAGATTCAGGAAGTAGTGAAAAAGAAGGACGCAGCGGTTTCTACAAACACTTGATGAATGGTGTTTCCAACATGCTTCCTTTTGTTGTTGGTGGTGGTATTCTAATAGCTATTTCATTTTTCTGGGGTATTGAATCAGATAACGAGTTTGCTAGTATGCTTAATACTATCGGTGGCGGGAAAGCATTCTTCCTAATGGTTCCTGTGTTAGCCGGTTTTATTGCATCAAGTATTGCTGACCGGCCAGGGTTTGCACCGGGTATGGTTGGTGGTTTGATAGCAGTTACAGTCACAGGCGCTGAAGGTGCTGGTGGTGGCTCTGGATTCCTTGGTGGTTTAATTGCAGGTTTCTTAGCAGGTTATGTAACATTACTAATTAAAAAGGCATTTGCAGGTTTACCAGAATCACTAGAAGGTCTAAAACCAGTCTTATTCTATCCTTTATTCAGTATCGCAATCACCGGGCTGATTATGATGATGATTAACCCGCCATTAACAAAAATATATACAGGTCTTTCATCATTTTTAGAAGGTATGGGTGGGTCTAACCAAATCCTGCTCGGACTTATTTTAGGTGCTATGATGGCATTCGATATGGGTGGACCAGTTAACAAAGCTGCGTACACATTCGGGATTGCCATGCTGGATGCACAAAACTATACGTTTATTGCCACTGTTATGGCTGCCGGCATGGTGCCACCTCTAGGGATGGCGCTTGCAACAACATTATTTAAAAATAGATTCACAAAAACAGAACGTGAAGCAGGAAAAACAGCCTACGCTCTAGGTGCATCCTTTATCACAGAAGGGGTTATTCCATTTGCTGCAGCTGACCCTGCTCGTGTTATTCCATCAATCATGGCAGGTTCCGCAGTAACTGGCGCCCTGACAATGATGTTTGATATCGCCTTACGCGCACCACATGGCGGGTTATTTGTAATCGGCCTTGTCGATGGTGGAGTTAGTAAAGTTCTATTATATCTAGTAGCCATTATTATAGGAACAGTAGTAACAGCATTACTTGCAGGCTTACTGAAAAAGAACGTAGGAAAAACAGCATAAATAAAAGCCAAAGCGCATCCATTTCGTCTTGGGTACGCTTTGGCTATTTAATTACTTTACATCGATAGAAAATTCCTGGTCATCACCGATCGTTACACTAACCACTCCTGATTCACTAAAGGAATAGGGTTCTAATTCATAAATTTCTTCAATTTCATATTCATCTTTCAAACTTTGGGATGAACCTTCAACTAACGATACGGACGGACTCCAAATTTCTTCTTTACCAGATGGATATTCTACAGTAATTCTGCTATCGTTCTTTAAATTTAAGTTACTCCAAGAAACTAAATGAATTTTAGATTCCTGGTCTTCAGTTACCAGACTATCAGCATAATAGCCAATTTCCCCGATATCTCCAAAAACCGTATGATTACTTCCATTCACTTGAATATCAAGGTAAGATGGCTGATATGTAATTTCATGATAAATACCATATGAAATAGATAGTACAGCAGCAATAGAAAGCCCGGTAATGAGCTTTGGAAATGTTCCCTTTTTAAAGCTGCTCATAAACTCCGAAAAAGTCGCAAACTTATCAATCACTACTAAAAGTATTATAAGGACTATGAGAGAAATGCCAATTACAATATACATGTTCTAAGTCACCTCTTTCATTTTTAAGACATAACGATTCGCTCGGATAACTAGATTCTATTCAATTGAATTAGCGATATTTACTACATCTTCTATAGAAAATTGGGACTCAGAAGCATCAGGAGGCTCCATTATAGATAACTCATGGAGATGTCCCTTGTCATTTTTCCATTTCAATGCCTTTTCCCCTGTAATTTTTGCCACAATTCCGTTATCTAATGTTACCTTATCATATGTATGTGAAAAATAAACACTTAATTTCTAACTTGGATTTCTATAAAATCTCGGTATCCCTATCCCTTTGCCCCAAATTTAACACCCGCTTTTTAGTTAATATTTCTTTAGACGATTAAAAAGTGGAATAGGTCCCACTTTTTTAACTATTAAATATTAAAAAGGCTTCAATATCATTAAGGCAATTACTATTAAAAAAATAACATTTTCAATGCGCTCGAAGAAAAACAGTTTTTTGGATAATATGAAGTATTCAGCTGGAATTTCATCACCATTGTGTTCCTTTAACAGCGCCTTAATAGGCTTGGACCTTGGTGATAGTACAGTAGGGCCAAATCCTAACGCTATTAAATACAATACCAAACTGGTTACATACCAGCCTTGTTCAAATAGATATGGATGTAGATAACCCATCAACAAGCCGGTTATCAATAGCAGCGACCCACCGACCATTACAAAGATATGCAGTCGGTTACGTATTATGTAAGCATGCTTCAATTCAGTCATTGTTGTTGCTTTAGTCACAATATAAATCATCACAAACCCCGGGCCCATACCTAATATCGCTGAGAAAACATGGATAAAAACAAGCAACTCATAAAATGTCATTATAATTGCCTCCTGGAACAAAAGCGCAGGCGCTAGGCGCTGAAGCTGGATATGGATGATTCGGTAGTCCAATTATCCAACGGCACTTAAATTTTGTAGTTTCATAAGCTCAAGTAAAACTTGGTTCACTGCAATCATATAAATTTACCTGCATAGGGGCTGTGACATTCCACACATTTATTAGTAACTTTGTAACAAATTTGTGTCCAAAATTAGTACACCCCTACATATCGTTTCAGAATTGAATCGACCCTGGGACCATACGACTCCCCAAAAATATTCAAATGAACAAGCAGATAATAGAGCTGATATAAGGCTTTAATATCCTCATAATCATCCCTCAAAGGAAAACGTTCTTCATAGGCTTGATAAAAACCCCTGGAATAGCCACCAAACAGTTCTGTAAAAGCAAGTTCAAAATGTCGGTCTCCATACAAGAATGACGGATCAATCACATATGGGTTGCCACCTGCGCCTACAAGCCAATTTCCACCCCATAAGTCACCATGTAAATAAGATGGCCCAACATCATCCGGGATCCACTTTTCCAGATTCATCAGTAATTTTTCCATTCGGAGTCGTCGATTTCCCGTAATACTGTTTTGCTCAATCCCTTGTGTCAATTGGGCGGAAAGCCTGCTATCCCGGTAATATTCCAGCCAGCTTGAAAACAGTCCATTCGGCTGTGGCAGTACGCCAATGAATGTATCATCCGGAAAGCCATGCTGACTGTTAAAGGTCTGATGCATTTTTGCTATTCGATTACCTAGCTTTGCTTCTGTATCCTGCGACTTTCGTCCTTCAACCCAATCCATTAGAAGAAATGCATTATTTTTTTCATCAGAATATGCCAGCACTTCAGGAACAGAAACCGAATTTGTTTCCCTGATTAAACGAAGACCTTTCGCTTCCAGCTCAAAAAAACGATTAGGCGCATCCGTATGATATTTAACGAAATACTTTCGTTCATTTGTTTCAACAAAAAAGCTTTCATTAATTGATCCACCGAAAGTTTGCTTAACCTGCTTTAGTGTTGAAAAGTCACCTGCTACATGTAATGCTTGTTCGATGAATTTGTTCAATATTATGCCTCACTTTCTATGACGGTTTTTTAAAGGAAAAGAAAATAATCGATAGATTCGTTGCTAAAAATAAACCATAATTATCTAGAATTACTTCCAGTAGTGTCTGGGATGTATCTACATATAAACCAGCGAATAATATAAGATTTGCTATGATGAGAATAACGATTGCTGTAAGCTGGAAACTTAGCTTTCCTTTCAAAAAATCAAAAAACGGATTTATTAAAAAGAAAAATGCAATAAAGTAAACGATGAAATAGAGTAATACCACAATAATAGATTTTGTTATAAGTGCGTTTACCGCAACATCATTCCCCATAATGTTTTCAACGATATAGAATAATAACATGATAGCAGAACCGATAATAGTTGCGGTCATTATTTCCGATGTGTAATAAAGTTTCTTTAACATTAACATCCTCCTGAAACTCTCTTTAGCACTATATTATCAGAAATTATGCTTTATCATGGAGCATTTTCTGAACTTTTTTAATTTCATAGAGAATTTCTTCTTTTTCCTGTTCGTCTTCTGCTTCCATACTCATTAGCTGGGTCAGTTTAAGTTTAAGTTCCCGAATTTCATTATCGTTTCTCGGATCACTTTCAGTAGCATTATTTTTGTGTTCCAGAAATTCGTCATAGGTTCCAACATAGTCGATCATTCCCTGATCTCCCAGCTGGATAATACGATTTGAGGTCTCTTTAATTAGATAACGATCGTGGGAAACAATGACTAGCGCTCCAGGATATGCTTGTAAAACATCCTCAATAACTTCCTTCGTATCTACATCCAGGAAGTTTGTTGGCTCATCCAACACTAGCAGATTGGCGTTGCTGAAATAAAGATTGAGAAAGGCTATGCGGCATTTCTCTCCCATGCTCAAGGTTGAAATTTGCTTAAAAACAGATTCCCTTGAAAATAAGAAACAACCCAGAATTGTTCTTGCATCAGTTTGCGTCATCCCTGGCAATTCAAGCATACTATCCAGAATCGTCTTTTGTTCATCCAGATTTTCCAGTTCCTGTGCGAAATAGCCGATCTTCGTTTGAGGGTTTTGCCTTATACCACCCTTCTCAGCAGTGAGGACACCTGTAATAAGCTTTAATAACGTCGATTTTCCCGAACCGTTCGGACCTATCACCCCAACACGATCACCCCTGTATATAGACGTATTTAAGTTGGTAAAAAGTTCCTTTTCCTCATCGTAGGAAAATGACAGATTCTCTATTTGCAGCAATCTTCTTGCCGAAAAAGCACTGTCATCGAGCTTTACATTTAATTTTTTATCAGCTTGAGGTTTCTGCACTTTATTGTTTTCCAGCCGTTCCAGTTCTTTTTCTTTCGCCTTGAACCGTGAGACATTTTTTATTGCTTTTGATCGCGCGAAGTCATTTTGTCCAGCTGCTTTATGAGCCTGCTGAAACCATTGCTGGTAGTTTTGAATTGTCTTTAGTAAATCTTCTTTTTTCTGTTCTTGCTTACGATAAGTCGATTCCTGTGTACGTCGCTCAACTTCTTTTTGTTCACGGTAAGCAGAATAACCCCCCTCATATCGTTTGCATTCATTTGTATTCAGTTCATAAATTGCATGAGCTGTACGGTCCAGAAATAAACGATCGTGGGAGACAAACAACACAGCACCTTTATAATTCACAAGCCATTCTTCCAGCCATTCAATCGTTTCTTTATCCAAGTGATTTGTCGGTTCATCCATGATAATACATTCCGGATTTTGCAAAATAAGGCGGGCAAGCTGAGCCCTCGTTTTTTGACCACCACTTAACTGATCATACGAACTTCCCCACACTTCTGAAGTTAATTTAACTTGATGTAATGCAGATTCTGCCTTAGTGTCCAGGCTATATCCATCGAGACCTATAAATTCATTATAGATTTGTGTATATTTTTCCATATTGATTTCGGGTTGCGTTTGCACATGCTCGAGTTCTTTTTTCAGGTGATAAACCTTCCCAGCAGCACTTTGGACAAATTCCAAAGTCGTTAGGTTTGAATCAACAGCTGGATCCTGTTCAAGCACACCCCAATCATCTGACGGAATAAATCGTTGAATAGACCCCGAATCAAATGCTGTTTTTTCGAGCAATCCATTCAGAAGCGATGTCTTACCTGATCCATTCCGACCAAATAGTGCCACATGTTCACCCTGTTGCAGCTTAATATCGATGTTTTGAAAAATAATATTGCCGTTCCATTCCTTGCAAAGACCTTTCGCCTTAAAAATAAACATATCCATACCCCCATTTTTATACAAAAGCGGAAGCGCCCGGTTAGCGACGTACGGACTGCGCCCGCGCATCGCGGGTGGTTCGACGTTGCCGCGCATCGCGACGGACTTAGTCGAACTTCTAATAGTCGCAGGAGATAAAGAAAACACGATGAGCGATAGCGAATCGATGTTGCCTTATCGTACGGAGGCGAGGGAAGTCGCGCTAGTCACTGGGCGCTGGAGCTGGACGTGGCTAATTTCGTTTCTAAGTTAACCATAGCCCAACCATATTATAGTTTGGTACATAATAAAAAAACACAGGAATCTGCCTGCGAATGATTACGATGGAAATATGGATATACCGATTCACGGAAAAATTTTTGATTATGATTGCCACCCGTTAAAAGTACACACGTATCCCATTCGTTTCATTCAGACAGAAACGCTCGTTTGAATTTTTTCAAACTTCATTGGAAAAAACGTGGGTTTACTTCATTGTCGGGTAGGTCCTCCTTTGGTTAATCTTTCTTTTATCATACGGATGTAATGCTGCGGTGGCAAATTACGCTTTGTCGTCTTCTTGATACAATTTCATCGGATTTTCCTGCGCTTCTTCTAAGGGCATATGCACCATACGAATTTGACGTTCAGCCTTTGGTTTTTTTAACTCTTTATAAACAAACTCCGACTTTCCTAACCCTGCTTCAACAGCATCCTCAGCTGTGGCACAATAATATATTGTTTCAATCCCAGCATAATACATTGCTGTCATGCACATCGGACACGGCTCTCCGCTCGCGTACATTGTATAGCCCTGTAAAACATGCGTATGCATCTTCTTCTGGGCTTTTCGCATTGCTTGAATCTCTGCATGAGCAGTAATATCAAAGCGTTTATGTAATTCATTGACCCCTTCTTCAACCAGGTTATTGTTTTTCACCAGGACTGCACCAAAAGGTTCACCACCATTACGAACATTATCTGAAGCTAACTCCACTGCTCGTTCCATAAATTTATCCATGTTGTACCCTCCTCGTATCTTATGAAAGCAACTATCTCCTTCATAAGATAACTGCCTCTACATTGTATTTAACCTAACTTTACTGTCATTAATCGATAATGTCCAATCTCTAGCTGATCAGTAATCACATTTAAACCAAAACTCTCCAGTCCCCCGACTAGAGGCTGCGCTTCATGTGGTACGTGTACCTCAATTATCATCCCAAGAGGGGCTTGTTTTACATAATTGAACACCTCGTTACGCGGATGTTCTCCGTTTAGAATTCGCTCACGTAGATCAATAATAGCTCTTTTCCCTTCCAACTGTACATCCAGCATCTTTTCACCCCAACCTGCCAAAGGCCTTAATCCTAATTAAACTAGCATTTCATAACAAGGATGGCGACGTCACTTAGAGCTTTTAATGCATGGCGCTCATATGGTTCCATACGCAGTATCGTTTCCTGATTAATCATATAACCCTCATTGTTAAGCGTGAATTCAACCTCACCTTTTTTAACAAATATAAACACGTGTTTCGGTGAATCGTGCTCTTTAATTTCTTCACCAGCTTTTAATTTGATGTGCATAATCTCACGGTTATCCTCATCAAAAACCTTTTTCCCCTCAACAGGCTTCGTTATCTCATGGTCTACTGTTATAAGTTGCATTCTGACACAACCTTTCATTATTTAAATTAAGTCTTGCCTACAGTGTAACCAATATCAAAATGAAGTAATGTGATAAACATCACACATCACTATGTTTTTTTAGTCCATTGATTTTTACTGTCTCATCGACTACAATTTAGTTGAAAATAATTATCAGTCAGGCACATATAGATTTATAGAGGGAACAACGAGGAGGACATCAAATGGAACAAACAAGAAAATCAACAGCACTTGCAACAATTATCCGTGAACGCCGTGCTGTTAAAAAAGGCTATAATGATAAACCTGTAACAGAAGAAACGGTGATGAACTTATTAGATGATGCAACATGGGCCCCAACTCACGGTAACCGACAGCCATGGCGCTTTATTTTTGTTGGGCCAGAGCAAAAAGAAACATTTGCAGAAAAAGTTGCTGCCACATATCCAGAAGAAAAGCAGGAAAATCGTAGAGAGTATTTGAATGAACCGAATGCATTCCTAATAGTTGTGATGGATGTACCCGATAATCAGAAGCAATGGGATGAAAACTTTGGAGCAACAGCATCCATGATTCAAAACTTTTGGCTGCTTGCCTGGGAACAACAGCTTGGTGTCGTATGGAAAACCAATCCACACATTTATGATCCAAAAGTAAAAGAAATCCTCGATGCTGGTGAGGATGAGAAAATAGTAGGGTTCATCCATCTTGGGTACTTTGATGAAAAGCCTATTAAAAAAGGTAGAGTACCAGTTAGCGAGAAATTCTCAACGTTTAAAGGATAATAGAAAAGGGTGTCATGTAAGCATAGCTTAATATGACACCCTTTTTTGTGATGTATTGCGGTGTCTGTTGATGTTTCCGCTCTTCTGTCGATGTTTCTCGTTCTTCTGTCGATGTTCGCCCTCTTCTGTTGATGTTCGCTCTCTTCTGTTGATGTTCGCCCTCTTCTGTCGATGTTTCCGCTCTTCTGTTGATACTCGCCCTCTTCTGTTGATCTACAGCAAATTAATAAAGACCGCTAGAGTTACAACTGTAACCCCAGCGGCCAATCCTTTTCCTTATTCCTCATCCCAAACAGCGCTTTTCAGCATACTGTTTTTCTGATGACGATCAATAGCTAGCTCGATCAATTGAGTAATCAATTCCGGATAGGAAACCCCACTGATTTCCCACAGCTTAGGATACATGCTAATTCGAGTGAATCCAGGTAATGTGTTAACCTCGTTTACATACACTTCTCCGTCCTCAGTTAAAAAGAAATCAACACGGGCTAAGCCTTCACACTCAAGTGTTTCAAACACTTCAACAGCTGCCTTCTGCACTTTTGCAACCATTTCGTCTGATAGATCTGCTGGTATTTCCAGCTTTGCTCCGCTTTCATCAATATACTTTGACTCATAGGAGTAAAATTCCGTTTGTGGCAAAATTTCACCTAGCACTGATGCTTTAGGATGTTCATTCCCTAATACAGCACATTCTATTTCACGCCCTACCAGACTTTCTTCGACAATAAGTTTATGGTCATATTGAAATGCCTCGCTAACCGCTTTATAAAATTCTTCCTTTGTCGATACTTTACTAACTCCAACTGAAGATCCTTGATTTGCTGGCTTTATGAACATTGGCGTTCCAATTTGCTCTTTTATTTCGTCGTAATTAATCTTATCTTTTTTTGCACTTGAAAATGCTAAGCCATTTGCAACATTAATACCCGCTTCTTTTAGCAAACGTTTCGCGACATCTTTATCCATGCACACAGATGACCCCAAGACGTTCGAACCGACATATGGGAGATTTGCAATCCGCATCATTCCTTGTAAACTGCCATCTTCTCCTAATGTGCCATGTACAATTGGGAACACAACATCAAGCTGGTCCAGCGCACCTGCATTTGCTGCATGTATCATTTGATTATCGGTTTCACCGGGCACTATTGCTATCGTATCGTTTGATTTGTTTAATTGAATTAATTTTGGGTTTTCAGCATTAATTAAGTAGGAAGATTGATCATTTATATGCCATTTACCTTGTTTATCAATCCCGATAAGAACAACATCATATTTATTTTTATCAATTGCATCAACAATATTTTTAGCTGATTGTAATGATACTTCATGTTCAGCCGACTTTCCGCCAAATATAATACCAACTTTTTTCTTCGTCATCATCAGAACTCCCTTGAAAAAAATCATATATATCTAAAATAGCACAAAAAGGGTTGTTTGAAACAGAAGAAAAATAAAAAAACGAACAGCGCCCTATTTTACTGTCCGTTTTTTAAAAATTTATATCATCTTCTTTGTTAGCTTCATATATTCGTTTATCGCTTCAATAGTTGGTTCCAGAGATGCTTCCCAAAATTCCTTCTCTTCAATATCCTTGTTGAGGAAACGACTTGCTAAATCCTCTACTGTCATTTTTCCAGAGTTCTGCAGCAAGGCATCGTATTGTTCCGGAAATTGTTTACCTTGTTCTTTTGCCATGGCGTAGATACCATTACTGAATAAATAACCTATGGTATATGGGATGTTGTAGAAAGCTAAATCTGTATGAAAAAAGTGAGGTATGGTCATCCACAAATACTTATTATTTTCATCCAAAGCATCGCCATAAATTTTCTTTATCATGCCATCCATTAAATTTGAAATTTCATTTGCTGTCAGTGGCCCTTTTTTTCTTCTCTCATATAACTTTTGTTCAAATTCAAACATAGTTGGTACAGTAACCTGATATTTTAATCCATTTAAAATCTTCACTTCCAGTAGCGACAATTTATCTTCTTCACTTGATGCATGCTCAATAGCAGCATCCAGTACTAGGTTTTCCGCAAAGGTAGATGCGGTTTCCGCAACACTTGTGCTTATTTCCTGTGTAAAAGCAGGCTCATCCTGCAAAATATAGTTATGGTAAGCATGTCCAAGCTCGTGGGCAATGGTCACAACGTCCTGATAGCTACCTGTGAATGTTAGGAATATCCGACTTTCTTTTTTCAGTGGCATAAAGGCACAAAACCCGCCATGCGTTTTACCTTTACGATCTTCAGCTTCAATCCAGCCTTCTTGAAATGCCTTTTCAGCAAACTTGCCAAGCTTGTCGCTGAACTTTTGAAACTGGGTAATAATAATATCGGCAGCTTCCTGATAAGAAATTTTCTTATCCGATGTAAAGCTTGGTGTATCCATGTCATACCAGGCTAGTTTTTCAAGCTCCATTACTTGAGCCTTCCGCTTAAAAAAAGTATGAGCGACTTCTCTTTTGTCATTTATTGCTGATACCATTGTTTGTACTGTTTGTTCATTAATTCGATTCTCTTCCATCGCTTCCTTTAGCACATTGTCCCAGCCACGTTGATTATAGACATCAAGCCTGAAACCATTAATCCTGTTTAAAACTGTTGCAAAGGATTCTGCCCGTTCCGCACATACCTCAACGATATTTCGCGCTATATTTTGCCGTACAGATCGATCACTTGAAAACAGGTATCTTCCCGCTTGTCCAAACGAGATTTCCTCTTGCTTACCGTCTTTTTCAACAGGGAATCGCAGAGCACCCATCATTTGTTCATAATAATCTTCCCAGCCAATAAACCCATTGACGGAAAGCTTGTTTATCATTTTTTCCATTTCTATTGGCAACTTATCGTCCATTTTTTGCTTTCGTTCTTCTAAGTAAAATTGATATTCTTTCACTTCGTCGTGATTCATTAAATTTTTCCATTTGGCTTCTGAAATTCCAGCCAAGATTTCGTCTAAATCAATTTTTAGTGATTCATAATCAGCATGAAGCTTTGCGCTTTCATCCACTAATTTAGATACATCTGGATCATCAACATTTACCGAATAGAGACAAACCATAAATTCATCCAGTTCAAAAGACGCTTGCTTGAACTCCTGGATTTGTTGCAAAAGATCAATTAAATCTTGCTCAGAGGAAAATTGATCAAACGTTTGAACAATTTCCTGAAGTCCCTTCATTTCATGCTTTAACTGCGAAATTAATCCATTTAATTCACTTGATTCCTTTCCACCTGCATACAGGGAATCAAGACTCCAGTTCTCGCCAATTACTTTCTCCATTAAAATTCCTCCCCTAGACTCTCACTAACTAATAGTATAGTTCATTTCTGAATTTCATGTATCCGCCTCAAGCCTTATTAACCATCGTTATCATGGTTGATTTCGAGGCTCTCCATAAGGTTGTTGCTTTTTCCAATCAGGTAGTTGTTTGAATAAGTTTACGTTTTCACTCAAATACTTAGAACATCGAGTGAAGTGAGATGTTAATCTACCCAGATTGTATCTTGAAACTGACGGAGGATGAAATATGTAAACGAAGGCGATCAATGACAATAAAGGTGTTTCTCAATACGAACGGGGCATTTTGTTAAAACATGGAACACCTCATGTAAAAAGGGGCATTTTCAATTAGATCATTATTTGTTGTAGATGCGTCTTTAGTTTTGTTATTGCTTAATCAGGGTACATGGTGATTATTGTTTAGAAAAGAGGGTTGGAATGAACCAAACCAAATTGTGGACAATCTCTCGCGATAGTTTTTGGTTTCTTCCCATTGTATATGGGTTATGTTCAATAATTGCAGCAGCTGTAATAACAGCCTCGGATGTTTGGTTAGTACCTAAAATATCCAGCGGCATTCCGAACATTTTACTTACAGGTCAAAGTATAGCCAAGCAGCTTTATTCTGCTTTAATCACAGCTATGCTTACTATGACGACGATAAGTTTCTCGACGATTATGGTGATGTTAACGACGTATTCATCCCAGTTTTCGCCTCGAGCACTTCAGGACTTTATGCAAAGCAAAATCACACAACACGTGTTAGGTGTTTACACGTTTGGATTTATTTTTGTACTGATTAATTTATGGTTATTAACAGAGACAAACCAAAAAGACTTACTTAGCCCCTTTTTCACCGTTATTATTATGATTATTTCGCTTGGCTTTTTTATTTTATTCATCCATTTTTCGGCACGTTGGGCGCAAGTGAACTTCCTTATTGGCGTCATACGTAACAAAACATCGGAATTAATAAAAGAAACCTTTTCAGAAAGAACCTATGGAGAACATCAGCATTGGGACCATTCGCAGATTGAAAACATAAGAGAAAAAGATAGACAAATGATTAATGCCAGGCGTTCGGGCTATATTCAACAAGTGAATTATAATTACCTTATTAAATGGGCTACTAACAATGACATGGTGTTAGAGGCAACTTTTCAAGTCGGTGATTATGTACCTAAAGGAATGTCGGTTTTTTATTTTTGGTCTTTAGGGAACAGAAACGATAAATTAGCCGAACACGACCGTTTTTTGGTAATCGGCAATGAACGTACGGATCTTCAGGATATTGGATTTTCGATAGAAAAGTTAGTGGAGATTGCTGTAAAAGCACTGTCGACCGGTATGAATGACCCGAACACGGCAATTAACTGTATTCACCGCATTAGTGGCTTGCTTACGGAATTAGCTGGCAATTACCGTCCTGTTACGTATTATTCCGATTCAGATGGAGATTTACGATTAATTATGCAGCAAAAGAAATTCCGAGACTATTTATATAAAAGTTTTTACCAAATTAAGCATTACGGAAAAGATGACATTTCGGTTGTATATAGCATTATAGATGCGTTATATAAGATTGCTCTTGTTAGTGAGGCGTCTATACAAAAAGAAGTATGGCAATTCAATAAATACATTTTGGAAGCTGTAGATATAGAGAACCTTCCGTCATTGGACTATCAACACCTTAAAGATATAGTAGAAAAATTTGCTCGTCTTTCAGGAGAAGAATTGAATTGGAAATAAAAAAAGAACCAACCGAACCATAAGTTGAAGGCCAAAAGCCTAATTCCAAGCGGTTCTACTGAAGTCGGAAATCAGTCTCAATTAATTCTACTAAATAAATAGCCAAATTTTAAAAAATACCTTGACATTAGCAACAAACTCCCCTATGATTAGTAACAACAATTTAAATCGACTTAGCAATGACGAAGATTAGTAATCTGTATGAACACTTTAGAGAGCTGACGGCTGGTGTAAGTCAGTGTGCGCGTATAGATGAATGGACTTCTGAGCTTCCAAACCGAAACTTGTAAGTCAGTAGGCTTTGGCGACCATGTCTCATCGTTATACGAGACAAATATTAAGTAATTCATTACTTGATATTGCCAAAGAGAGCTGATTTTTCAGCTAATAAAGGTGGTACCACGGTTCCTCGTCCTTTTCGGATGGGGGACCTTTTTGTATTCAAAAAACTATATATAATAAATCGTCGAGTAAGAGGAGTAAGCTTTTTGCAGCGTTCAAGAGAACCGGTGGTGGTGAGATACCGGTACGTGAAAAATAGCCGAATGGACTTACGAGAGGTTTCCTGAATGGCAGTAGGGAAACACGGAGCTCCGCCGTTACACGGATAGGATATTAAGTTTTTCCCGTATCCGAATGAGATGGAGAAATCATTACAATCTCCAATAGAGGTGGCACCGCGGTCACAATCGTCCTCTGCAAGCACATTCCATATGTGTTTTGCAGGGGATTTTTTATTTCATAAAAACTGGAAAGGAGTTTTACGAATGGATACAAAAACACAAACACTCGATTACAAGTTTATTAAACAAAACGCCGACACATTAACCCCAATTGGAATATACAAAAACCTTCATGGAACGAAGAAATTTCTTTTAGAGAGTTCATTCCAACATGAGGAGAAAGGTAAATATTCCTTTATTGGTACAGATCCTTACCAGGAAATCATCGGAGAAGGAAACGAAACATCTATTTTCAATCATGGGCAGGAAAAAAAGGAACAACAAACAGAAAATCCTTTATCCGTTTTAAAACAACAGTTGCCCAAAATGGATGTGGATCTGCCGTTTCCATTTTTCGGAGGTGCTGTAGGTTACATCGGATATGATTCAATCCGTTCCTATGAAAACATTGGCGATGATTTACCTGATGCTATTGAAATGCCAGATATTCATTTAATGCTTTATAAGAATGTTATTATTTTTGACCACAGCGATGAATCGGTTTACTTAGTCGCCACAAACCTTGAACAGCAGCCTGAATCTGTATTAGATGAACGTCTAGAGGAATTAAAAAAGGCGTTACTACAAAATCAAACAACAGATCCAGCAACTGAGGGAGAGATCATATTCGAACCTGAAATGGATAAAGAAACATTTATGCGTAATGTCGAAATTGCTAAAGAACATATAAACCAGGGCGATATCTTTCAAGTTGTCTTATCACAACGAATGAAGGCTACCATACATGGTGATCCGTTTTCGTTTTACCGAAAGTTGAGAAAGACTAACCCGTCGCCTTACATGTTCTACATCGACTTTGATGATTATGTCGTTTTGGGAGCATCGCCGGAAAGTCTTATTGAAACAACTGGTCAGGACATTATTACAAACCCAATCGCTGGAACACGCCCTCGTGGCAGAACAAAAGCTGAAGACAAAGAACTGACCAAGGAACTTCTTGCTGACGAAAAGGAAATTTCCGAACATCGGATGTTAGTTGATTTAAGCCGCAATGATCTTGGGCGAGTTTGTGAAATTAATAGTATTTCTGTACCAACTTACATGACTGTAGAAAAGTATCAGCATGTTATGCACATGGTTTCTGAAGTACACGGCAAATTAACTTCCCGTTTTTCAAGTATTGATGCTTTGATATCCTGCTTGCCTGCTGGAACAGTTTCCGGGGCACCAAAAATCCGGGCGATGCAGATAATTAATGACTTAGAAACTTTAAAGCGCGGTGTATATGCAGGCGGTGTTGGTTACATCAGCTTTAATTATGACATGAACATTGCCCTAACCATCCGATCATTGGTTGTAAAAAATAATTACGCCTACCTGCAGGCCGGTGCTGGTATTGTTTATGACTCAGATCCTGAGACCGAGTATAACGAAACATTGCATAAAGCAAGATCATTAATGGAGGTGACGAATTATGATTTTACTAATTGATAACTATGATTCATTTACCTATAACATTTTCCATTACTTTGCCAGCCAAGGTGCTGAGGTAAAAGTTTGTCGGAATGATCAGATTACCATTGAAGAAATCTCTGAAATGAATCCGGAAGTTATCATTATATCCCCTGGCCCCGGAGTACCCGAAGATGCTGGAATCTGTACAGAGGTTGTAAAAGAGTTTCATAAAAACACACCGATTCTTGGTATTTGCTTAGGGCATCAAGTAATCGCACATGCTTTAGGTGCCGCAATTAAACAGGCAAGCACAATCAAACATGGCAAAACATCCTTAATTACACATAATGGCGACGGATTGTTTAATTATTTGACACAGCCGCTTGAAGTAATGCGTTACCATTCGCTGGTAATCAACCAACAAACATTACCAGACGAATTAGAGGTCGTTGCCAAGTCTTTAGAGGATAACGAAATTATGGCGATTAAACACAGACAGTACCCAGTCTATGGCATACAGTTTCACCCTGAATCAATCGGCACATTAACTGGTATGAAGATGATTCAAAACTTTTTAGAAATAATCGGAAAGGAGTTTCGTCATGAAAAACTATCTTGAAAAATTATTGAATAAAGAAAACCTTAATCGGGAGGAAATGAAAGATGCCACAGCATACTGTTTCTCAAATGAAGTTAGCGAGAGTGAACTCGCTTCGTTCTTAACAGCATTACGAGCTAAAGGGGAAACACCAGAGGAAATTGCTGGTCTTGTTGAAGTTGTTCGTTCCGAGTCAAACCAAAATACAGATAGTCTGCCTAATGTAATGGATAATTGCGGTACAGGTGGTGACCGCTCATACAGCTTTAACATTAGTACGACCGCAGCGTTTGTGATTGCCGGTGCTGGTGTGACAATCGCCAAGCATGGTAATCGCAGTATTACAAGTAAAACAGGAAGCGCAGACGTACTGGAACATTTGGGTGTTTCTTTATCCTTTTCAAAACAACATGTAGAGGAAATGCTGCACGATAACAACATCGCCTTTTTATTCGCTCCACATGTTCATCAGGGAATGAAGCGATTCATGAAGGTACGCAAGGATTTACGAATACCAACGATTTTTAACCTAATTGGACCACTAACAAATCCTGTCGATTTAGACTCACAGCTTTTAGGCGTTTACCGTCGTGATATACTGCCTATGCTTGCTGAAACGCTACACAAATTAGGCAGAAAGCGCGCACTTGTGATAAACGGTGCTGGATATATGGATGAGGCATCACTTGCTGGTGAGAACCATATCACATTACTGGATCAGGGAAAAATCACTTCATTTACACTGCATCCATCTGAGGTCAACTTGCCTGTCTATGATAATCAGCAAATCCGTGGCGGAGACGCAAAGGATAACGCAAAAATTTTACTGCAGGTTTTACAAGGAAAGCAAGGTCCCTATTACGATACGATACTTCTGAATGCCGGCCTTGGAATATTTGCAAATGGTGCTGCATCATCCATTCAAGAAGGTATTACGAAAGCCAAGGAAAGTATCGATAGTGGAGCAGCATTGGAAAAACTGCAACGACTAGTGGAATACAGTAATAAAGTTTCAAGTGAGGCGATGTAATATGACTATTTTAGATAAAATTGTTAGCCAAAAGGAAATAGAAGTTGAGATTTTGAAAAAAGAGCCATTGCCTAAATTTTCGAATGGAGCCAAATCGATTAAGAAAATTGAACATACCTTTCATAACACACAGCAAATGAATGTTATCGCTGAAATTAAGCGCTCTTCCCCATCAAAAGGTGAAATTGATATGGCGGTTGATCCGGTAAAACAAGCAAAATTATATGAGTCATGTGGTGCTGGCGCGATTTCTGTCCTGACCGATGAAACATTTTTCAACGGTTCGATGGAAGATTTACGAAACGTTCGTGAGGCAGTTGATCTTCCTATTCTTTGTAAAGATTTTATGATTGATTCGATTCAAATTGACCATGCAAAAGCTGCAGGTGCTTCGATAATTCTCTTAATCGTCGCTGCACTCTCAGATAATAAGCTTCATGAACTATTTGAATATGCAACACATCAAGGGCTTGAGGTGCTTTGTGAAGTTCATGATGAGAACGAAATGACAAGAGCCCTCGAACTCGGGGCAACCATTATTGGGATTAATAATCGAAATTTAAAAACCTTTGAAGTTGATTTGTCTGCTACAGAGCAACTGGCATCGATGGTGAACAATCCAAATACAATACTGATTAGTGAAAGTGGTATTAAATCCCGCGATGATGTCATTCAAGTCGGCAAAGAGGATGTGAACGGCATACTCGTCGGTGAAACATTAATGCGTTCCAATAACATAGCAGCACTTTTCAACGATTTGAAAATCCCCATAACAAAGGGAGGTATACCAAATGCTCGTTAAAATCTGTGGTATAAAAACTGTAGAAGCTGCCAAAGAGGTTGTTAACGCTGGTGCTGATTTTATCGGATTTGTTTTTGCATCAAGTAAACGACAAATCACACCAGAAAAGGCTGCACAGATTAGTGCTGCTATCCCTTCTTCTGTTAAAAAAGTTGGTGTATTTGTAAACGAGTCAGAAAGAAATATTTTACAGACAGCCGAGCAAGTAGGGTTAGATGTTATACAGCTCCATGGTGATGAGACAGCTGAGTTTGCTGCAAAGCTCCCATATACAGTAATTAAAGCATTTCCGATGATTACGGAACAAAAAAATGCCATGCAATCATATCCAAGTGATTATTATCTGGTTGACAGTCCAAAAGGGCCAAACCGTGGCGGTAATGGAACAACATTTGACTGGAATCTATTACAAGACCTGAACCTATCGAAAATTATTTTAGCAGGTGGACTTACCCCAGAAAATGTGCAGTCAGCAATTACAACTGCAAACCCTGCAGGTGTGGACGTATCAAGTGGAGTTGAAACAGATGGAGAGAAGGATTTAGCCAAAATAAACCAATTTATTAGGAATGCGAAAGGATGAAAACAATGACAACATATACAATGCCAGATGAAAAAGGAAGATACGGCAATTACGGCGGGAGATTTGTTCCTGAGTTATTAATGCCAGCACTTCTTGAATTGGAAGAGTCCTATGAAGAAGCAATAAAGGACCCTGCTTTTTTAAAAGAACTAGATTACTATTCCAAAAATTATGTGGGACGTGAAACGCCGCTTTATCATGCCCAAAATTTATCCAATAAATTAGGCGGACCTTCTATTTATCTAAAACGCGAAGACCTTAACCATACAGGCGCACATAAAATTAATAACACTGTCGGTCAAGCGTTATTAACCCTTCGAATGGGAAAAAAGAAAGTTGTCGCAGAAACCGGTGCCGGCCAGCATGGTGTTGCTACCGCTACAGTTTGTGCACTACTTGGCCTTGAATGTGTTGTATTCATGGGTGCAGAAGACATTAAGCGGCAAAAACTGAATGTCTTCCGGATGGAATTGCTTGGCGCTAAAGTCGAAAGTGTATCACAAGGAAGCGGAACACTAAAAGATGCTGTTAATGAAGCATTACGCTACTGGGTAAGTCATGTTGAAGATACGCACTATATTATCGGTTCCGTCGTGGGGCCACACCCTTTTCCGAAAATCGTCCGTGATTTCCAGTCTGTTATCGGCGAGGAATCAAAACAACAGTACCATGCGGAAACAGGCTCTCTACCTGATGCAGTTATTGCCTGTGTTGGCGGAGGAAGCAACGCAATGGGAATGTTCTATCCATTTATTCAGGATGAAAATGTCAAGATGTATGGGGTTGAAGCAGGGGGAAGTGGGATTGAAACAAACAAACATGCTGCAACACTGACTGCAGGAAGTATTGGTATACTGCACGGAACTATGTCCCACTTGCTTCAGGACGAACATGGCCAAATAGAAGAAGCACATTCGATTTCTGCCGGACTTGATTACCCAGGAGTTGGTCCAGAACACAGCCACCTCCACCAATCAGACCGAGTGACCTATACATCCATTACGGACCAGGAAGCAATTGACGCATTTAAGTTCCTATCCCAAACAGAAGGAATCATCCCTGCTTTGGAAAGCGCCCACGCTGTTGCATTTGCCATGAAACTTGCAAAAGAGATGGAAGCATCAGAGTCGATTGTTATTTGTTTATCCGGTCGTGGCGACAAGGATGTTGAATCAGTAAAAGATGTACTGGGAGGTAATCCAAATGAGTAACCAAGCGTTAGATTTAGCTTTAAAAGAAAAACAGGAAGCAGACGAAAATATATTAATCCCATATATAATGGCTGGCGATGGCGGACTGGATATATTGGAAGATCGATTGAATTTTCTGCAGGAATGTGGTGCAGCAGCTGTTGAACTTGGGATTCCCTTCTCAGACCCGGTAGCAGATGGACCTACTATTCAAGATGCCGGAAATCGAGCACTTGAAAATGGAACAACGCTTACCAGCGTCCTGGAAACACTGCAACGTTTTCGTGAAAGACGATCAATTCCCGTTATTCTCATGACTTATTTGAATCCTATCTATGCTTATGGTGTTGAAAATTTCGCTAAAGATTGTGCAAGCGCTGGTGTTAACGGTGTTATAATTCCAGACCTGCCGTTAGAAGAAGAAACCATCATAATTGATTATTTAAAGAAATATTCTGTTTCATGTATCCGCCTGGTTGCTATGACAAGTCCTCCGGAACGAATTGAAAAAATCACGCAACGTACGGAAGGATTTCTCTATGCTGTTTCTGTTACTGGAACGACAGGGGCAAGAACAACACATGATAGCAAAGTAAAAACCTATTTACAGAAGCTGAAAAAATCAACAGAAAGCCCAGTCCTAGCGGGATTTGGTGTCTCCAACTCTGAAAAAGCACTCGAACTGGCTGCTGCTTGTGACGGTGTTGTCATTGGAAGTAAAATTGTCGACCTGTTTAATCAAGGAAAATCAGATGAAATTAGAGAACTGCTGCTGGAAAGCAGATAAATAAAACCTGTCACGCCTTGGCTCAAAGATTAACCGAAGCGTGACAGGCTTTTATTCATTTTTCTGCTTTTTACGGGCATCCTGATATTCCTCTTCAGTTATTTCACCTCTGTCATATCGTTCTTTTAATATATCGAGCGAACTTTTAACAGGGTTCTTTTTAGCCCTGAAGCGAATTATGATAACTACTAGAATAACCGCAACAATTACGGATAAACCAAATCTGATGTAACCCTCTGTTAGTATAGATAACAGCATGATATCACCTCACTGTTACTATTTCCTATTTTGTAGGTTTTAAGCATGACCAAATACATGGCTTAACGTAACGGGTTCAGTTTTGGGGGATAACATTAAAAATCACATAATAATTAGCATACATTTCGCCCCCTGTTGTTGAATAACCCATTTATTAACGGAATGAGGATCCGGTTTACTGTCTTGACGGATCCTCGTTCCGTTATTTGCTTGAAAACCCTCGTTTTAAGCATGGCGGTGAATCCTCATTCCGCTATTTGTCATTTTCGCCTCAATTTCGGCTGATTTTCTGCTTTTAACGGAACGAGGATCCGTCTCACCCTTCCGACAGCACTTTTTCAGCTATTTAGCGGAACGAGGATTCACTTCGATTGTTTGACCGATCCGGGTGGCAATACTTCATCTTCTTATTGAAAAATCCTGCCAGTTAAATACAAACCATATCCCCTAAAACTGAATCCGTCAGACTTAACGTATTATTTTTTCACAATCGGAATCCAGATTTCACAATGGTGATCTTCAGCAGTTATATCTCCGTCGATAGGGTAAACCTCGAGTTCTGGACCACCCGCATGTTCATACCCAGTAGCAGGAAACCATTCAGCAAAAATACGCTCCCAGACTTTTTGAATTGTATCAGGAATCGGACCGATAACCGGAAAAACTGCCCAGGTTGACGCAGGTATTACTTTTTCCTCCCAATCGGATGATGACTTCCTACCAGACTCAACCCCAATAAAATAGGTTAATTTTTCCTGTTCTTTATCAAATTCCATGCATGCGCCATAAATAAACTTTGCACCATAACTTTTCTCCAGCTTCTCTGACACACCATTACTATTAACCTCATCCCAAAAAGCTGGAATCCTGCGAAGGTTTTCCCCATTAATTGTTGTCGTACGAATACCCTTGCCAACAATAGTAAATTCTTCCTTTTCCACAATCCGGTAATCCATTTCCACATCACCCTTTAATTGAATTTGAAATGAGAGACGCGGGAAAGCCTTCAATTGTTTATTCTGATCACGAACGGCAGATGGACTTATTCCGTGTATTTTACGGAAGGCTTTTGAAAATGACTCTGGCGTTTCATACCCGTATTTAAATGCAACGTCTATTACTCTTCTCTCCGAATGCATCAGTTCTTGTGCAGCCCTCGTTAGCCTGCGTTTGCGGATATATTCCGCAACATTTACTCCCGTTAACATATGGAACATTCGCTGAAAATGAAACTTCGACATACAAGCAACTGCAGCGACATGTTCAATATGCAAATCCGCTTCCAGGTTCTTTTCAATGTAATTAATACTTGCAGCCATCCGTTGAAGTCCTTCCATGTGCGCCCCCTCCTTTCCTAATCCAACCTTAGCATTCTCGTGTTCTCACATCCTGTTATTCTATGCTTTTTTAGGACAGCAACCATTGCTCTACACTACCCTTCCCATTATCTACCTTTACTTTTGCATATGCACCATTAATAAATGTCATCTGAGGCGGGACATGGCCACAATCAATATCGTATATGATTGGAATGCCCAATTCAGACTCAAACTCCCGATAAACATCTTGTACCTGATAACCCTCAACTGGATGGTTTGCACTGCTTCGTCCAAACATGATACCTGTGCAGTTATCAAACCATCCAGCAAGCTTCATTTGAATCAGCGTTCGCTTTAAATCAGTTGTCGGCATATCACAGTTCTCAAAATACCATAGAATTGGTTCACCACTGATTGTATTCTTTTGAAAATCTAGAACATTACCATATGATGTGCCAATAAGATGCCTTATTACATCAATACACCCTCCAAGCAAACGGCCTTTTACTAAAACATCTTCATCACTAATCGTTTTCCATACCGTTTCTTCTGTTAAGTGAAAAACATGTGGAGAAGGATTCTCATGATCCCACTCTTTTTGATACTTTTCCGATGAATGCTGGATAATTGATTCCCCGTCATTTGCTGTTAGTACAGCCTCCCACATTGCTGTGGTATTATCTGAATATTCCCCACGTAAATCTACCAGGTTAGTACCATGCGCTGTAGCAATTCCTGTTTTCAATGTAATAGCTAGTAATAAAACACTCGTATCAGAGTACCCTAGAATCCACTTAGCTGGAATGGCGTTAAAATCTAACTTGTGAAGTATCTCCATTAGTAATTCGCCACCCCAAGGCGGGATAATCATATCAATACTTTCATCCTGAATCATTTTATTAAATTCAGCAGCACGTTTTTCAGCAGGTGCAGACTTTGCCTTTACTTGCGTCCATAAGGTCTCTCCACATTCAATCTGATACCCTTTCTCCTCCATTCGGTTACAAGCCTGCTTAAACATTTCATGCAGTTCCTGTTCAACACCTGAAGAAGGCGCTGTTACACCAATGGTTGCATTATTTTTTAGCGTTGGATACGTAATCATGATTAACCCTCCCCTTAAATTATTATTGGTTATCATATCACAATAAGGCCTAATATACAGCTATCTTACAATGATTTTGTATCGAATTGGGTATGCTATTATGAAACAATCCCTCAAATGTTTTATCCGACAAAAACCAGAAGGGCAAAAAAACCGCACATTCCAATAGAATGTGCGGTTTTTTATAATAATTCATGGGTTAAATCTATTACAAGACTTGTATCGATTTATACTAAATTATATGTACTGAAGCAAAAGATGTATCAGCATATACCCTAATACAACCGCATATTACTGCTAATACCCTAGACAAGTTGCTCATTTTTAATAGAAATAGACTAGTAAACAGCCAATATATAATCCCTCACATAACTTAATAGTGCACCAAACAAATCTAATAATAGGGAGAGATTTTTTTATGAGTTGTAACAAAGGAAGTGTTGGAGGAGTAAGTGATGGTTTTGAAAATTGTGTTTGTGACGTGATAAGTGACATCATTGCTGCGCAAGATGAGGTAGCTAATAACGGTGACGGTTGTTGCAGTACCAGCTGTGAACGTTCAATTGATCGATTGCTATCACCAACTACCGGAAATGGAAATGGCTTTACTACGGTTCCATTTATTCTTTACTGTAAAGGGGACTGTAAACCTTTCATTGGAACTGGCGTAACCCAAGAACCAAGGGATAGCGGCTTTGACTTTGATTGTGTAGAATCACCTATCTTACGCGCTAAGAAATTTGTGGACGATGAAGAATGCTGTGTGAAGCTAGAATTATTAGAGGTTGTTAACCCTGGTAGCAACCCAGTTAGTGGCGGAGATACCGTATGTGAATTCTTCCGGGGTGAAGGTGTTGGCGCTGCTCGTAACCTGCGTGCTTCTGGAGTCTGTATAACAGTAGATCTTGACTGCTTCTGTGCCATCACATGTTTGGACCCCATAACACCTGTACCTGCCCCTTAATTTCTATTGAAGATAATCTAATAACTAAAATCATACCGAATTTTAGACTATTTTCATCCTTTTATGCCCCAAGCTCGGTATGGCTTAGGGGCATGTTATTTACTTCCACTTCGCCTGCATGATCCTGTTCACTAGAGGATGAATCAGCAATTTCATGCTTTTTCTTTTCAGGTGATTTTTCAATGCGAACTTTTGAAGAGCTACACTCAAATTTCAATGGGCAACCAAATTATTAAGGATCACAAGCAATCTATATTATTTATTTCCCGCCCAAATTGCAGTGTTTGTCATGGTCTGTTACCTCAAGTGAAAGACCTGATGGAAGATTATCCAGCCGTTAAACTTGGTCATGTTAATGCAGACGAAGTACAGGAAATTGCAGGATCTTTTACCATTTTTACAGTACCGGTTATATTAGTATTTGTAGAAGGTCAGGAATATGTTCGCGAAGCACGAATCGTACATATGGACCTTTTTAATCAAAAAATTAATAAGATATACAAAAATTTAATTGGATAAGAATGAACATATCCGGCCACGTTAGTTATTTGTATACGACCCTGAATTCTTCACATACAACAAGCATATCCTCGCAGAATTCCCTGTTGAGTTCAGCAAGTTCATTCATGAAAAAGTCAATATGCGCATTTCTCCAATAGGAAAGGCTTTTATCCCCTTCCCCTTCCTTAAAAGCAAACGTTGCATCTACTTCTTTAAACGGCAGTACCTTTACATCTATCGTTTCCGTCAGAGCCTCGGCATTACCTTCCCAGTCAGTTATCACATTGAAGTCGCCAACCTTTGGGAGTGGCTCATCATCTATTTCATAAAATAGATGCAATGAGCATGTTGCTGTTTTCTCACCTGACTTCACCAAATCCGCTAACTCTTTTGCCATTTCGGGGCCACTGCCAAATGGCCATGCGGTATATGACTTATTTTCTCGATTTCCTTCATCTAATGTCTGTAGGTAGTTGTTCCACATTATATTTGCGTGCATCTGTATCACCTTCCTTATGATAAAGTAACAGAAGAAGCCTGCCACTGTGTACAGAAGCAGACTCTCTTAAGCAAGTTACTTAATTTCCAACCCATAAACTGCCAATCTGTATTCTTTATCGGTGGGTTCCTTTGTTGTAATTTTTCCCTCATATAATATATCACCTGATTTTGCGTCGATTACCATGATAGTAGAGGGTGCATCATTCTCATCGTTATGTGTTGTATTTAATACATACATTTTTCCGTCTGAAATTTCTACGTTCGACTGCACTCCAAATTTAACACTTTCTGTACTTTGCGAAGGAATTACAAATACATCTTCAATACTTTTGGATTCGGTATTATATAGAGCAAACTCACGTCCATCCTCACTCTCGCCCATTAGATACAATGTAGAGCCATCATATACCATAACTTCTTTACCTTGATGTTCTTTCGGAAAATCCAATGCTTTCTTTTCCCCAGTTTCGAGGTTATATGCGAAGTATTGCTGGTTGCCTTTATCGGCCTCTTTAACTTCACCAGTCATATTTCCTTCAGGTCTCTGCCCTATATTTTCCTTGTTTATAGAAAAGACAATGTTCTTGTGGGCACTTAAAGCATCGGAGTCCCGAATCGAGCCTATATGTTTACGCATATTGTTGTTATTATTCTGTTCAACTGCTGCAAACTTCTCTTCTCCATTTATATTTTTCTTGGAGAGATTGAAACTATACAAATGCAATTCATTAGTACCAAAACCTCCCCCTGTTTGTTTAAGATTGTTTTGTGTAACTACCTTCAATTCTCCATCAATCATTTGTACATCTTCAACGTTAACGTTCATATACATAGCACGGTTAGGCACCGGTACATTAAATGATATTGTTTCATTACTTTCTTTATTCAGCACCTCTATATCAAACTCCATTTCGCTTGGTGAGTTGCCTAATCTCTGATTAATAATATCCACATATGCAAGTGTATCCTTCGTATCATAGTATGAAGATACAACTCCATTTTTCCCGCGCATGAAATTACGGTACTTATCTTGTAATTGGCTCATTTCAGGACTATACATACCCTGCATCCGCTCAAAAAATGATAGTTCTCCTCGATAAGTTGACCCCTCTGCAGTAGCCTGAACACTTTCACCTGTTCCATAACGACCTATACGGTAGTTGCCATTAATGATTACAGAATCTAATTCTTCTTCATTTCCGCTAACTTTTTCAAACACAATCTCCGGATAGCTGTTAGCCGATAAAGCAGAATTTATATAAAATGTGCCAACGGTGAGCACAATAATTAATGTGATAGCAATTAATTTCCAATAGCGTTTCATCCTATTACTCCTCTCAAACTGTTACTTTCTTCTTCAATAAGAAGTCGCTTATCCAGATAGAAGCTGCAAGTACAACTATCCCCAAAAATGTTTCCACAGCAAGCATTTCAAGTGGATACAAGTAATCCTGATTAAACACGATCATCAATAGTACAGGCATGGCAAATATCACGATAGAAAGCAGAGTATACCCGATTCCCATAAGAATTCCTTTCCACTTGTAGCTTCGCTCGAACAAAATAGCTGTGAATAATACAGAAACCACTATGAATCCTGCACCATAATATAAAATAAACTCAATAAAACTCTGAGGAACAAGGATTGTCAGGTAATCAAATTTAATTATTTCACTTAACGCCAAATCAACCCTGAAGTCTGTTGGAACAACCCACTTCAAAATAGTACTTTCCAACGGCAGGAGTATAAGCTGGACCGAAACAAGTCCGAGTACCATTAGAAAAATAGAAGTAGCCTTTGCAAAGAATACATTGATTCGGGCAGTTGGAATCATTAGCAAGCGATATATAAATGTATTTTTACCAAACCAGTCACGATACCAAATAAGAAAAATATAAAAGGCTAGTGCCGCAGCACATAAAGCAATCGGACCCATAAACCATAAGCTACGTGCAAAATTCAAAAATGACATTTGACCATATTGTTCAATAAATTGTGATTGAGGCATTAATTCTTCATATATAGCTTTATCTGCCTGTGCTAAATAGTCATTTGCCTTAACGATTATACCTGTAACTTGTACTATAATTGTTATGGCAATCAACACAAGATATACTTTTATAAAACGTCCTAATTCAAAGTTAACTAATTTTAAATAACGATTCATTTGTGATACACCTCTCTCATTACATCGACTACCGACTTCCCTTCATTTTCCCGAACTTCCTCACTGTTGAATTCCTTTAGTACAACGCCATTATCAAGTAACACAACTTTGTCGATTAAATGTTCAATATCATGTACTTCATGGGTTGTAATAATAACACCTCGACCTTCCACTAAATGACTTGTAAAGACTTCGGCAATCTGTTCACGGCTGAAAATATCAATCCCTGAAAACGGCTCATCCATTAAAAGAAAATCAACATCAAGTGCCAATCCAAGCAACAGGTTTATTTTTGCAGCGTTCCCTTTGGACAAGCTTGCGATTTTCTCCGTTTCCTCTAATTTAAAAAAACCAAGTAATTCCGTTGCACGCTCCTGATTCCAACCCTCATAAAAATCCTGCATAAATTGCATTGCGTCTGCAATCGTCATTTGCGGCAACATGGTAATGGCATCTGGGATGAACGTGACTTTTTCAAAGCTATGTTTATTTATTTTTTCTCCATTAATTAATATTTCACCTTTATTAAGTGGTGTTAAGGCCATAATTGCGTTTAATATGGTCGTTTTGCCAACCCCATTGATACCAATAAGGCATGTGATTTCACCTTTATTAGCAGTGAAAGATACGCCGTTTAATACTTTTTTACGACCGAATTTTTTCTTAATATCCTTTACTTCTATCATGTATAAACCTCCTACTCATTGCTCTCTTTTTCGTACTTTTTCTGAACTAAATCCAGCACTTCTTCAACCGGAACATTAATCGAACGGATAGAAGTAACGAAGGATTCCACCGCTTCGACAATAAGTTCCTCTCTAACCGCACCAAGAATCTGTTCATCCTTCGTGATACGGCTTGGCAAATTTCGTTCTGTATAAATCAATCCCTGCTCCTCCATTTCCTTATACGCTCGCTGCGCCGTATTCGGATTTATTTTTATCCTGTTTGCTAATTCTCTCCTTGAGGGAATCTCCTGCCCCGGCTCAAACATTCCAGTAGCAATCTGTTCCTTAAAATAACGGATCACCTGAATATAGACCGGGTCACGATTGTTTAAGTCTATTTGCATAAACACAGCTCCTATTTACCTCAGATGTGTAGCTTCTATTTGTTTTTGTGTATTAACCAATTAATACACCGAAGTCAAAAAACCCGTGTATTAATCAGTTAATACAACCATGAATGTATTATACGGTTAATACAGTTAGATTGTCAACATAGTTTATTAAATTATTTCAGACCAGACACTTAAAACACTAGTCATAACTTCTTGTATGTTAGAATTAAATTATAGATATCGTAATTTTCGGAAGGATTGATTACATATGACTGATTCAATAAAACTTACATCTTTATCTTCTAAAGGAGGCTGTGGCTGTAAAATTGGACCCGCTGATTTATCCGAGGTCTTACGCTCCCTTCCTCCCACCGCTTCTAACCCAAATTTACTTGTAGGGCTTGATACAAGTGATGATGCCGGAGTATACAAGCTAAATGATGAACTGGCTATCGTACAAACAGTTGATTTTTTCACTCCAATTGTTGATGATCCCTTTGCCTTTGGTCAAGTTGCTGCAGCAAATGCGATTAGTGATGTATATGCAATGGGAGGAAAGCCAATAACTGCTCTTAACATCGTTGCATTCCCAATATCTACTTTAGATAAAGGAATCCTTGCTGAAATATTGCATGGTGCCCAGGAAAAGCTGGCCGAGGCAGGGGTTGCACTAGTTGGCGGCCATTCCATTGATGACAAGGAACCAAAATTCGGACTTGCAGTAACAGGGACCGTAAATCCCCAAAAAATCCGAACAAATACAGGAGCTAAACCCGGGGATAAGCTTATTTTAACCAAACCAATTGGAGTCGGTATCTGTACAACTTCCATTAAAAATAACTTGTTAAATGATGAGGAAATAAACCGTGTTACAGAAGTCATGACAACGTTAAATAAAACAGCTACTGAGACAATGGAAGGATATGATGTCCATGCCTGTACCGATGTAACCGGGTTTGGTTTGCTGGGCCATGCTTCTGAAATGGCAGGAGGCAGTGACGTCGAAATCCAGATTAATTATAAAGAAGTTCCTCTTTTGCCAAGAGTTAAGGAGCTTGCTGAATCCGGGTCCGTACCTGGTGGAACAAAGAGTAACTTTAGCCATGTACAAGATATTGTATCTTATCCGGAAGAAATGGATCAGGTTGATAAATGGATTTTATGTGATGCTGTAACATCTGGGGGACTTTTCATTTCCATAGCAAATGAGGATGCAAACTCACTAGTTAGTGATTTACAGAAAAATGGAGTAGAAGCACAGATAATCGGGGATGTAGTAAACGGCGAAAACGGAAAAATCACCGTAAAATAGAATTAATTTTTTACTAGGAAGTGACGAATTTATGTTTCAGGATATAACGTTACAGGATTTATTTAATAAACAACATAATGAACCTCATACAGTAATTGATGTACGCTCTCCAAAAGAATATTATGATGCCACAATTCCAGGCAGCATTAACATTCCCGTTTTTTCAGATGATGAGCGCGCTGAGGTTGGAACACTTTACAAGCAAGTTGGTAAGGAAGCAGCGAAAGAGCGAGGACTTGCCATTTTTTCTGCTAAACTTCCGGAATTCATAGCAGCGTTTAATCAAATTGAAACACCTAAAACAGTATTTTGCTGGCGTGGTGGTATGCGCAGTAAAACGGCAGCAACTGTACTTGATTTGATGGGGCTAGAGGTGAAACGATTAACAGGTGGCTACAGAACCTACCGTCAATGGATAGTCAGTATGCTGGAAAATCCGGAATTTAAGCCTGAAGTCCTTGTGCTGAATGGGAATACAGGATCAGGCAAAACAGCTCTGTTAAAACAGCTTTCGCAAAAAGGGTACCCCGTATTTGATTTGGAAGGGATGGCTAGTCACCGTGGATCCATCTTTGGGCAAATTGGACTTGTGCCAAGCAATCAGAAGAAATTTGAGTCGCTGCTTGTTCAGAAAATGTTGCGTTATAAGGATGCACCATTTGTCTTATTAGAAGGTGAAAGCAAACGGATCGGGAAAGTAACTATTCCAGAGTTTCTATATGACAAAAAGGAACAAGGGATGCAGTTATTCATCGATCTGCCATTAGACGAGCGGGTACGAAACATTCTCGATGACTACCAGCCTTGGAATTCACCAGATGAATATCTTGAGGCATTTCGACTTATTAAAAAACGAATACATACACCGATTGCAGCTGAAATTGATTATGATCTGCAAAATGGTAATTATCATAATGCGATAAAGCTGCTGCTGGAATATTACTACGACCCGAAGTATGAGCATTCGGCAAAACAATACCCGAACGGAAGGAAAATTCACCTTCAAGCAACTGATACTAACGACGCCCTCCAACAGATTGAAGACGAATTGACAGAGGCAGTAAAAAAATAAAAATAAAGGCGAGGGATTTTAATGAAACTTGGTGTGCTTTCCGACATTCATGAAGACTTTAACCGTAAAGAAACCCAGTCAAATATCATGTCAATTTTAAGTGAATGGATAACAACGAAACGCCCTGATGTATTTATTATAGGCGGTGACATGACTGATAATCCAAATAAAGCACTTGCATTACTGAACCAGCTACAGAAGGAATGTCCCGACACAACAATTCTTTTTGTCCATGGTAATCATGATATTTATGACGAGAGCTCGGTAAATGCTTATGAAACGTTACTTAAATTTCCAGGAAATCTCGGAAATGGTGTCATTGAACTAAATGACGATTGGGTCGTTATAGGTGATGGCGGCTGGTATGATTACAGTTTCGGGGTTCCTGACTATTCAAAAAACGATTTTAAAAAAGGAACATTTAACAACTTTACATGGCCTGATAAACTGTATGCCAATTGGGCTGAGTCTGATTCAGATGTCGTTGGTCGTTACACACTCAAATTATCGTACTGGCTGGAAAAGTATCGTGACCGAAATATTGTTATGGTTACGCATTTCGTTCCCTTTGCCAAATATGTAGAATATAAAAACGAACCCGGTTGGGATTTTTTCAATTCCATGATGGGCAGTGAAAAATTTGGTCAATTAGCTGATAAGTACAATATTAAAAAATATATATTCGGACATGTGCATAAACGATACCATGAACAGCACAATGGTATGGAAATTATCTGTAATCCATTAGGATATTACCCACATGAATGGACACACGAATCAGCCGAAGAAGAAATAACGTCCACAATTAAAATGATTGAAATTTAGCCTTTTCCAGATGTAATGTATTATTCATACTCCGTTCATATGAGTAAGCTATTCTGTTATAAAGCTGATTTTATTAAGGAGAGAGAAACGTGAATACGTACAGTAAAACTTTACTGCGATTTTCGGCATTATTCGCATTAATAGGTGCATTCCTGGGCTCCCACATGGCAGGGGCAGGCAGTCTTGCGTTTAAAACCGTACACGCACACATATTAGTTGTCGGATGGCTAACCCTGTTCGCATGGGCAGTATATTACAAAATCTTCACACCAGCCAATAAGGTGCTGGCAGCATTCCATGTCTGGACAGCAATTATTGGGGCAGTTGGCTTAACAGTTGGCATGTGGCTTTATTACTTAAGACCATTTGATCTTGCTGATGGGATAGTAACCGTCTTCTTCATCGTTGGCGGATCCATATTGCTGTTAAGCTTTTTATTCTTTGCAGTACTAACGTTTATGAAAACCGAAGATGAGAAATAAAGGAACAAAAGCACAAGCGCCTGTTCAGCGCCGTATGGACTGTGCTCAGCGCTGCGGGTGGGTCGACGTTGCCGCGCAAAGCGGCGGTGTTAGTCGATCTTCCTTTTCCCGTGTGAGATAAAGGATACACGAAGAGCGTAAGCTGCCCCACAGGACATGGGGTAGTTCGACGTTGCCACAGGATGTGGTGGTTTTAGTCGAACATCCTTTATTTATTTCTTATCATAGACACGGGGAGGGAAGTCCACTAGGCGCTAGGCGCTGGCCGGTGACGCCACGTCCTGTGGCGTCACCGGCACTAGTACGTCCTGTACGTCGAAGCTGAACGTCGCTGATTCGGAAGTCCAAATATCCACAGCACTTAAATTTTATAATTTCCTATAAAATAAATCAGAACCTGTCCTCCTATAGCCTATGGTTGGACAGGTTTTTAATAGTTACTTTCGTATGTTGCTCAGCGATTTATTGAGCTTATTAACATTTACAGGATCTGTTCTTTCGTCATTAAGTCTGTATTTCTCTTTTAGTTCCATGATTCTCGTGACACTTTTGTTGATTCTTTCCTCGGTAATTTCTCCTTGTTCAACAGCCTCTTTCAACGCATTAATGACTGTCATCACCTTATTAAAATCGTGTGCAACCATTATCATATCGCTTCCGGATTTCACAGATTGAACCGCTGCATTTCCAATATCATAGTTATTTGTTATCGCCCTCATGGTCATGTCATCTGTTACAATCACCCCGGAAAAATTAAGCTGTTGCCGTAATAATCCGGAAATGATTTGTTGTGACATAGAAGATGGGTACTCCGAATCAATCTGAGGCAGTAATATATGAGCGACCATAACAACATCTGCACCATTATTGATTGCTTTTTTAAAGGGAATCAATTCAAGGTTCTCTAATTCCATTAGTGTTTTGTTAACTGTTGGCAGTTGAAGGTGGGAGTCAACCGAGGTATCACCATGTCCAGGAAAATGTTTTATAACAGATATGGTGCCTTGTGACTGTATTCCTTTCATTGTCTGGATACCGAGATTACTTACAACTTTAGGGTCCTCACCAAAAGATCGCTCACCAATAACCGGATTATCTGGATTGCTATTCACATCAAGAACAGGAGCGAAGTTAAGATTAAAACCAAAGGACTTTACCATCTTTCCTAAATGTGCTCCTATTTTATAGGAATACTCCTGGTTATTCCTGTCTCCAATTTTACCGTTTCCAGGAATCTCATTTAAGTCCCCAGGAAGCTTGGAAATCTCCCCACCCTCCTGATCAACTCCAAGTAGAATGGGCAAATGATTATCGCTATTTTCAGCCCTGATTTTGTTCGTTAATTTCACCGTCTGATCGGGTGTTTGCATATTTTCCCTATATAAAATAATCCCACCTATTTTATAGTGATTGACAAGTTTTTTTGTGTTTTTTGTTAACGTTGTGCCAGAAATTCCTGCAACTATCATTTGGCCAATCTTTTCATTTAGACTCATATCTTTAATAAGTGCCTTTTTATGATTCAAATCTGGTTCTGTAAATATAGAAATATGGTGTACTTTGGGATTAGGCTTATCGTCAGTTGGTTTTGGCATGATCCACTTTAACTGATAGTTTGAATTGACTTGATAAACTAAAATTATTTGATCATGGCTATCATCTTTGTAATAACGGGTCTCGTCAGGATTACCTTTTTGTTTTTTTAGATCATTAAAATGTATTTTCTTTAATTTTGAAGTATGTAAACGAATATCAAATACAATGCCATCATGATAACCCATATTAATATTGTGTTTTGGGTATTCAATATAGTGTCTATCTTTAGTTGTTTCAGATTGTATTGCGTCTCCCCATTTATCAGTTACCACTTCTATATTTGTCTCCCCAGCTACAAAGGAAGTATTGGGAACTTTGCCTTCTTCAGCTAAAGAAAATATCTTATCTATTAATGCATTAGTCTGATTCAAATTGTTCTCTTCTTTACCAGTTGGATTCTCGATTTTAGAGGTGTTTTCTTTTGGGTTGAATATAAACAAAGCCCCTGTAAGAACGATAATACCTATCAGAATGAAACTCAATTTTTGCAGCATTTGAACACCTCCAGCATTTCTATTTAAATAGACGATATTCATCTGAAAATGTTGCATGGCTTTGATTTATACCTGCCTGCAATTATTAGAAAACTAAGGCTTATCGCCAGGCTTTAATATAGATAAGCCTTAGTTGCACTTATGCAGTATAACTGCTCATAAAGACTGTTTCTAAAAGTTTGCTGTTTATGACACAAAAGATGTAAAATGCGAAGTAACATGGAAAATTGTTGAGTGCTATAACACCGCTTCGGAAATACACTTCGCGCACCTAGGGCGGCTGATGAGCCTCCTTGCTCCTACGTCGCTGGGTTGTTCTCATTTTATCCTAGCAATTAGCAAATATTTTAGATACATGCGGTTCTTTTTAATTCCAGCTATGGAAAAATACTTACCTTCACAGTGACATCTTAACCAGTGGAGGCAGAATACGTAGACTCCTATGGGAACAGCACGTTCCGAAGACCCCGGAAGAAGCGTTCTGTGCTTCTGAGGAGGCTGAGGTCGTGCCCATGGAAAGCGAAGTATTCTGCCGAAACGAGTCAAAGCACTTTACCCTCTTTAGAACTAGAAAAAAGGCTAAAAAATTTTTCCACAGTACGTCGCATTTTATATCAACTCCGATGGTTAAAGAGCAACAGATTTTACGAAAAGAGTTATAATAGAAATAGAAAATGGAGGTTTTTGTTAATGAAAAAGCTTGTACCACATATCAGAATTGAAAATTGTAAAGAAGAGGTCGAATACTACCAGCAAGTGTTTGGCGGGGAAATTAAAAACACACAACTAGCTGATGGGATCGACATGTTCAAAGGTCATGAAGGAAAGTATATCCACGCCGAGCTACACATAAATGAGGATTGTATTATCTATTTAGCTGACGTATTTGGTGATAAATTTCCTAAAGACAGTAATATTCTACTTGGACCTGATCTTGAAAGCGAAGAAGAAATTACAGCTATTTATAATAAGCTTGCAGAAGAAGGAAAAGTTAAGATGGAGTTGCAGGATACATTTTGGGGTGCAAAGCATGTATTGTAAAAGACCGAAACGGAATCTCCTGGGAATTAAATTATACAAAACAATAATTGGTTTATTATATAAAGTGCCTATCACCGATGATAGGCACTTTTCTTATTGCTTCACTTTGTTAAAATAATCTATAATCCCAAGTGCGCTAACTTGCATATCAAGATTGATCAGTACATAGACGTCATGGTCTTCAGGAACATTAAGACTGCTCAAGTGATCTTTTACACGATGAAGCAGTTTTCCAGCAAGTACATCATATGCTTTCCCCTCTGTTATCACTTCTTCACTGATCTCCATAAAGGTTTTCAGCCATTCCGAAACCTGATCTAGTGCATCGTCTACCTGCTCCGTCATTCCAAAATGCCCATAATATATTCTGCTTAAATTCATTTTCCGCATACGTTCAATCGCTGCTTGCATGGCGTTGGGATCAAATTGATTTGGTGATGTTGATGGCAGAAAAAAATCAATACCATCACGTACTAGCTGCTGATAGCGAATCCCAACAGTATCGCCGGTAAACATACCGTTACTAACTGGATCATAGATACTAAAATGATGTTTCGCATGTCCCGGTGTGTCCAGGAATTCCAAAGTACAATTAGTTCCGATTTTTAATATATCGCCTTCCCCTTTAACAAGCAGGCGTTCTTCTGGGATAGGGACAATCGGATCAAATAAATCACTAAAGCTATCTCCGTACACAGCCCTTGCACCTGCTGCTAATTTTTTAGGGTCTTCCAAATGTCGTGCACCCTTTGGATGAACAACTACCGTTGCATTCGGGCACTCCTTAAGGAATACACCAGCACCTCCAGCATGATCAAGATGAACATGTGTAACAATAATATATTTGATTTCTTCTAACGAAAACCCGAGTGATTCCAGTCCTTTTTTTATATACTTTACTGATGGGCTTGGTCCTGTTTCGACTAGTGTTAATTCATCATCATCAATCACATATGTACCGGTACGTTCCGGTATCGCCAAATCAAAGCCGTCAATTAAATGAATTCGCTTATCCAACTCAACTGGTTTTTTCTCCTCCATTTTCTTGCCCTCCTATCATAAAGTTTTGTTCTATTTCTCATAGCTATCGGTGATTAGAAAACTTGGCATTCGCCAAGCCTTTGGGCGAATTGCCTTAGTTGCACTTATGCAGTAAGAAAGTAGTTATACTTTCTTATCTGCTAAAATTATACATGAATTACCTTAAATAAACGAATAATCATAACTAGAATTTTCAATATATTATTGAAAAAATCCCCTTAAAGAGATTTTGCACAAGCTGTAAACGTTTCATCTGTCATTCAACATTAAACGTGCAAGGACAGGAACGAGAAAATTTACTTCGCCAGATACATAATAAGCCCTTTTTAGTTCAAAATAACATTGACTATTTAAAGGAGGTCATATATTTATGCATAATGAAGAACAACAAAATTTACAGGGAACTTCTCAAATGCCGCCCCAACAGCACTATGGCGGACATGATATGTTCGATGCCCATGAAGCCATGTCAACATTAGTAGGCGCAATGGAGCAAGGCGTATTATACGAACAGCATATTCAAGACCAGGAATTGAAGGCAATGTGCCAAAAGCATCGCGCATTCTGTACCCAACTTTACAATACAATTGTTGATACGCTAAAAACTGGACAAGACCCTGCTGTACCGACACAATCCTATAAAATGGACCAAAATAACGATGTCATGTATGGCATGCAGCCTTCACAGCCAAAAACACCTGCCCAATCTGTTACAGAGCTAAATGATCAAAGCATTTCCGGCTTCATGTTGGGTTCAATGAAAACTGCTGCATCTGCATTTACAATGACGTCACTGGAAATGACAAATCCAATTATGCGACGTATTATGGCAGATAGTGTTCCAAACATGGTTGAAATGGCTTATGAAGTATTTTTATATCAGAATAAGAATCAATATTATCAAGTTCCACAGCTACAGCAACAGCACATGCAAGCCTTCCAGAACAGCTATGCACCTGCTCAGGGGACAATGCCGCACTAATTGTTAGAAAACCAGGCTTCTCGCCAAGCTTTAAATATGGATAAGCCTTAGTTGCACTTATGCAGTAAGAAAGGACTTATACCTTCTTAACTGCTAAAAAACTACCTGTTCGCTTGATGCGAATAGGTAGTTTTTATTCGTCAATATTTGACAAAATTCGGGGAGTGACAGGCACCACGCAGGACAGGCACCATGCAGGCACTCTTAATCCAGCAGGCGGTTATTCTCGTCTACTTCCATTATTCTGGCTGATCTTGATATATCAGCTAGGTCGTATTGTCCGTCTCCGTGACACACACTGCATTGGTATTGCCAGCCTTCATCATCTGATAGCATTCCTGTTCCTTCACATGCTTTACAGGTATCTTCTCTATTCATAATTTAGCCTCCATTACTGTTTATTTTTCACCCAGTTAATAATTCCGCCTTTTAACATGATTTCAAGTTGGCGCTCTGATAGGGCATGTTGAACATTTATTTCTTGGTCCTTATCTTTTACTGTTATCGAAAATTGATTTCCCTGTTGAATTTTATTACACAAATCCGTTAATTCCAATACATCACCAGAGGAGAGTAAATCATAATCTTCTTCATTCACGAATGTTAGTGGTAATACACCAAAGTTAACTAGGTTCTGCCAATGAATCCGAGCAAAGTCCTTTACCAAAGCAACACGTAAACCAAGATATCTAGGTGCCAGTGCAGCATGTTCGCGGCTTGAACCTTGACCATAGTTATATCCACCGACTACAGCATGTCCTCCCTTATCTACCGTTGCTTTCCCTCGTTTATAGTAAGTATCATCAATAATCTCAAACGTAAACTTGCTAATTTCAGGCAAATTACTTCGAAATGGCAATACACGTGCCCCACCAGCTAATATTTCGTCTGTTGATATGTTATCTCCCATTTTTAAGAGTATAGGAAGTTCTAAACGGTCAGCCATTTCGTCCATTTTTGGAATGGAAGCAATATTTGGACCTTTGTATAACTCGACTTTCTTAGCTTCCTCAAGCGGAATTGGTGTATCCAATAAGCTGATATCATTCGTAGGATTCTTAGGATCTTTTAGCTTAGGATAATCCATTCCGAGTGTTCTAGGATCGGTAATTTGCCCAGTTAGAGCTGAAGCTGCTGCAGTTTCTGGACTGCATAAGTAAACACTATCTTCCTTCGTACCAGATCTGCCAGGAAAGTTCCTTGGAGTAGTACGCAAACTAATTCTGCCTGTTGCTGGAGCTTGCCCCATTCCAATACATCCGTTACAGCCGGCCTGATGCATCCGCGCGCCAGACTGAAGCAAACTCGCTATGTGACTCTCCTTAACTAAATCAGTCAACATCTGTCTCGACGTAGGATTAATGTCCAGCGAAACTCCATCTGCAATTTGCTTATCATGTACAATTTGTGCAGCTACAGCAAAGTCACGAAACCCTGGATTTGCTGATGATCCAATGTATGATTGATAAATTGGTGTGCCGACTAATTCAGATATCGACACTACGTTACCTGGACTTGATGGCTTAGCAATTAGCGGTTCAATTTGTGTCAGATCAATCTCTTCATATATATCATATGTTGCGTCCTTATCAGCAGTCAACTCAATCCAGTCATCTTCCCGATCCTGTTCCTTTAAAAATCGCTTAACTTCTTTGTCAGAAGGAAACACGGTACCAGTAGCACCAAGTTCAGCCCCCATATTGGCAATGACGTGACGATCCATTGCACTTAACTCCTTAAGTCCAGGACCGAAGTATTCGATTACCTTCCCAACACCGCCTTTTACATCATGTCGGCGAAGTAGTTCTAAAATAACATCCTTGGCACTAACCCAATCAGGTAATTTCCCTGTTAAATTTATACCCCATACTTTAGGCATTTTTACATAAAAAGGTTCACCCGCAATAGCAAGTGCTACATCTATCCCTCCAGCACCCATTGCCAGCATGCCCATGCATCCATTAGCACAAGTATGACTGTCTGATCCAAGTAACGTTTTTCCTGGTTTCGCTAATCGCTGCATATGAACCGGGTGACTAACACCGTTGCCAGGACGACTATAATACATCCCAAACCGTCTAGTTGCACTTTGTAAAAATAAATGATCGTCAGGATTCTTACTATCCACCTGAATCAAGTTATGATCCACGTATTGAGCTGAAGCTTCCGTCTTTGCACGTTCCAATTCCATTGCTTCTAGCTCAAGCATTACTAGTGTTCCGGTAGCATCCTGTGTTAACGTTTGATCAATTTTAAGACCTATCTCTTCCCCAGCCTCCATCTTACCTGCCATAAGATGGTCTTTTATAAGCTTCTGTGTAATATTTAGCGGCATAGAATTCCTCCTATTTACTTTTCATATAAATTTTTATACTCTAGTATACTTTTTTAGTATATGAAAAAAAGCCTATAATTATTTGTAAGATATACGAATCTCTTGATTAGTTATCACGTATTATCTAAAAACAAGGTAAAGGGGCTGTAAAAATTGAATAATCATGAAATCGATTACGAATTACATGGGGATGATATGCAATTTGTAGAGGTGGAGCTTGATCCGCAAGAAACTGTTATTGCCGAAGCAGGAAGCTTAATGATGATGGATGAGCAAATAAGCATGGAAACCATTTTTGGTGATGGTTCTTCTAATCAGGGAAGCGGTATAATGGGAAAACTTCTCGGCGCAGGTAAACGTGTGATTACTGGCGAGAGTCTATTCATGACTACTTTCACAAATGATGGATCAGGAAAAAAGCATCTATCCTTTGCTTCACCATATCCTGGAAAGATTATTCCGATGGATTTAAGTGAAATAAATGGAAAGCTAATTTGTCAAAAAGACGCATTCCTTGCCGCCGCAAAGGGGGTTTCTGTTGGTGTTGAATTCCAGAAGAAAGTTGGCGCAGGTTTCTTCGGTGGTGAAGGATTTATTATGCAAAAGCTTGAAGGTGATGGAATGGCTTTTGTTCACGCAGGTGGGACAATTCACAAAAAAGTACTTGAACCGGGTGAATCTTTAAAAGTGGATACCGGATGTCTTGTATCAATGACAGGGGATGTTGATTACAACGTTGAATTTGTAGGTGGTATTAAAACAGCTATGTTCGGTGGTGAAGGGCTATTTTTCGCAACATTGAGAGGTCCTGGAGAGGTTTGGATTCAATCGCTTCCGTTCAGCCGTCTGGCAAGCAGAATATTTGCGGCAGCACCAGAAAAAGGCGGATCAAAGGGAGAAGGAAGTGTAGCTGGAGGTTTATTCGATTTATTGGGCGGAGACAGAAAATAGAATTTATAAAGTCCTTTCATTTTGCACATACTACCCAGGAAACCATTAAAAAGAGGTGGATAACTTGGGTAGAGATGAACACAACAAACCCAGAGGAAGAAACTTTTTAGCACAAACACCAAAGAATCAAAAAACAGATGGCCGTGATGTTGAGTTTTCTAATGAATTTGCTGACCACGAAGATAAAGAAGCACAAGCGAGAAGTCAACAAGCAGATAAACGCGCCAAACGGAAGTAACATTCAACGTGCCCCAACAATTGGGGCACGTTTTTGATTGTTAGATGCGTGCCTGTCACTTCCCGGTTTTTGTCGAATAATATTTAAAATTGGATGATATGTTTATCATATTATACAATTAACTAAATTGGTTTTATAAATGAGGTGCAGACATGGGAAAAAAGAACGTTGAGGATTATCTGACGGAAGGAATTTATGGTTCCAAACAAACCAAAAAAGCAGAACGCAAGCAATTTTTAGGAACAATTAGAGAGAGAATAGTTATTGCACTTACTAAAGGTCAAGTGATGACAGACAAAGGTCTGATTAAACTGGATGAAGCAATGCAAAGCAATAAAGATGCCAAGCTACTAATCAACGGGCACGTGTCTTCCAAATTTTTAACAGAAGAAAAAGCTCTGGCTAAAAAGAACAATATCCCATACACCGTCATCACTAACAATGATGCCGATACAGATATAGGTGCCGTGTTAACATATGATTATGCTATCGACAAAGAAGATATCTTTGTACAAAACACAGAGGAAAAGGATGAACCCGAAGAACCTGCATCATTTCTTTCTAAAGTAAAACGATGGTTTACATAATAGCTGACCTCCAACTCATAATTTAATGCAATTCAGGAATAATAAGGGTTGGAGGTGTTTAAATGACACAACAATACCTTTGCCCAAATTGCAAAACAAATCGTTCACGCTTTAACATAATCGAACAAGTAGCAAAACCAGTAAAGCTGGATGCACAGACAGGTGAAATAACGAATGAATACACCAGTGATAATATGGATGTCTTCCACATTGCCTACAAAGGACCGGAATACAGAATTCAATGTGGTGCCTGCGGGCTTATTGAAGATGAAAACACGTTTGTGAAATTTGCCAAGTATAGTGGCCAGTAACACTATATTCGAAATGGCGGTATCCCTTTGGTACACTTGAAATAACATGGAGGGATTATTATGCGATTATCAGACAAAAAAGTAATTGCGCTTGTAGAAGATGACTTTGAAGATCTTGAATTATGGTATCCAGTTTTAAGACTCCAGGAAGAGGGAACTGAGGTTCACCTGGTTGGAAAAGAGGCAAAAAAGAAATATGTTGGAAAATATGGTGTTCCCGCAACATCAGACTATGCCTTTTCCGATGTTAATGGTGAAGATTATGATGCCATCCTTGTTCCAGGTGGCTGGGCACCAGATAAGTTAAGACGCTATCCGGAAGTTCTAAAATACGTTCGAGTAATGGACGATGCCAAAAAGCCAATCGGTCAAATCTGTCATGCAGGCTGGGTGCTTATTTCTGCTAACATTTTACAAGGGAGAACAGTTACCAGCACACCAGGCATTAAGGATGATATGTCAAATGCAGGCGCAACATGGATTGATGAAGCGGTTATTGTCGATGGACATATCGTTTCAAGTCGTCGTCCACCAGACCTGCCAGCCTATGTAAAAGCATTTGCCGACAAGTTAGCTGAAATAAACTAGAAAACTGGTATATCGAGATCTTAGAACTCCTATGATTTAAGAGTGCAGCATTAATATAGCGAGTTCAGGTCTATGGGAGAAAACAATATAAAATACAACTTAAACTGCTGGCTGAAGTATTGACGCTCGGAATAAGTATCCAACAATCAGTCGAATGAATCCTCGTTCCGCTATTTAGCAGAAAAGGTGCTCTCGGAAGGGGTGAGACGGATCCTCGTTCCGTTAAGTAGCAGAAAACCGGCCAAATTTGAGGCAGAAATGACAAATAGCGGAATGAGGATCCGCCAAGTCAATCGAAGCGGATCCTCATTCCGTTAATAAATGGGTTATTCAACAACAGGAGCGGAATAATGCTAATATTTTCTACATCATTTCCCTCTCCCGAAACTGAAGCTCAACCGCCGCCCCAAGCGCGCGCAGTGTATTTCGTTAGCGGTTGTCATAGCACTCAAGCATTACATCGTAAACATATCAAATATATTGTGATAAAGCATCTTCTAGCTCAAAGTTCCGTCCCACGATAAACGGCCATTCATGCTGCATATACAGCCTTGATTTAGACTCGCGCAGTTTACGGACACAATCAACCAGAAGCCCTAAGTTATTTGTTTCGAACGATAATAGCCATTCATAATCACCTAGCCCAAAGCCATACACGCCATTAGTTAAAATTCCAGGAATAAATTCATGTCCGATATTCCCATGATCACCAATTAGTGCTTTTCGTTCCCACTTTGGTAATAAATAGTATTCAGGGGTCCGGATAAACGGATAGAAGCACAAGTATTCTCTTGCAGGAACTCCCATTTGAAAAGAGGTCGGGTGCTCGGAAAACTCAAAAGGCTTAGTCATTCCTGTAAACGCATGTGGAATATCGATATATTTCCCCCATGTTGAACGACGTAAATCCAATTGGAGGTCCTGAATATCTTGGAATCGATCCGCATACATCCAAAATAATAAATCCGTATGCGCCTGAAATCCCTGTGTTACGTATGCCCCTCTTAGACCAACTGTATTCTCATACTTTTGAAAGATTGCTACAGCTTCCCTTACCGCTTCTTTCTTTTGATCGACTGAAAGCTCGTCCCACTGTGATGTATATTTAACTGCCAAATGATTCGTAAATTGCTCCTCCATGTGTATTCCTCCTTAAGTTTTAGTTATAAATTTAATTTCTCTCTGATTTCGTGAATTTGATAAATATGGCGTTTTTCATGCAGCCAGATAAGATCGACTGCATTCTTTAAACTTATTACTCCAAAATCCTGATGCTTCATAGACTTTTTAGCCAAAATTCGCTCGTGTGTTTCATTAAAGACGAATTGTAAGTGCTGAAATCTGGATTTCTCTAATAACTGAAGTAAATTTTCCTTTGTGATCATTTCATTCGGTGGTTCACTCATTGCTTTGGATTTTTTGGTTCTGTCAGTAATAAAAGTTAGGTCTTTTTCCTCCACCTTTTCTGTTTTAGCCTGCAAAGCGTCCAAAACAAGTCCTGCCATCGCTTTTTCTGATGTATATAAATGATGAAGCACCTGGGCAATACTCCAGCTTTTATTAGATGGATTCTGATTTAACTGCTCATCACTTAAATCTTGAAAGCTAGTTAATAGTTTCGTTCGCGTCCTGCCAAGATTAGAAATTAACATCCCTTTCACCTCGTATATGTAAAGTTTATTTTCTGTTTCACAAAGCAATCATAATTGAATTTTTTATTTCAATATGTGATATTTATCACATTTTTTATCTGATTATGGCTTTTTTGTGACTATTTAGGTTAACTACACTTACTTTCGTTTCCTTTACACCTGGTAAACGGTTTCATATAATAGGGTTAGTGACTGTTCAATCAAGGAGGGGTATGATGAGTGAAATTAAAGAGGGAACCCTGTTGTGGGAACCAGATGAAAAACGTAAACAGCAATCAAATATCTATGATTATATGAAATGGTTAAAACAACATAAAAACCTGCATTTTAACGACTATCATTCACTTTGGAAATGGTCTGTTCATGAGCTGGAGTTATTTTGGGAATCGATCTTTGAGTATTTCGATCTTCAAGCGGAACAACCTTACCAAACGGTATTAACCTCACACAATATGCCTGGGGCTAAATGGTTTCCAGAGGCGACAATCAATTATACCGAACATATTTTCAGGAATCGGGATGAAAATAAACCAGCAATCATCCACTCCTCAGAAACAAGGGAAAATGCAGAAATAACCTGGAAGCAGCTTTACCAGGAAACTGCTGCACTACAGCAAACCCTTAAAGATTTTGGCGTAACAAAAGGGGATCGTGTTGTTGCCTATGTAGCCAACATCTATGAATCAGTCGTTGCATTTCTAGCAACTGCAAGTCTTGGGGCAGTTTGGTCGAGTGCATCACCTGACTTTGGTACACAAAGTGTCATCGATCGCTTTAAGCAAATCGAACCAAAAGTAATGATTACCGTTGACGGATACAGCTATAGCGGGAAAGAATTCGATCGGACAGAAGTTGTAGAAAATATACAAGCAGAGATTCCAACGTTAGAAGCGACAATTGGAATACCTTATTTAAATGAAAACTCCAGTTTTAGTCATCTAAAAAATGTAACGCTCTGGAATGACGCAGTTCAAACCAGTAAGCAGCATACGCTCACATACGAGCATGTACCATTCAATGACCCATTATGGGTATTATTTTCATCAGGAACAACAGGTAAGCCAAAACCAATCGTCCAGAGTCAAGGTGGCATTTTACTCGAACATTTAAAAGCACTTACATTCCATGCCGACCTTGGAAAAGAAGACCGGTTCTTCTGGTTTACTACAACAGGCTGGATGATGTGGAACTACCTTGTTGGCGGGCTTCTTACAGGCAGTACGATTATTTTGTATGATGGGAATCCAGGCTACCCGGATAAAAAAATGCTGTGGAAATTTGCTGAAGATACAGGAATGACTGTCTTTGGTACAAGCGCAAGCTACATTACTGCATGCATGAAGGATGATGGGCTTACTCCTGGTGAAGAATTTGATTTGAGCCAGTTGAAGAATATCAGCTCAACAGGTTCACCTTTGCCACCTGAAGGATTCCAATGGTGCTATGACAATGTCAAAGAGGACCTGTGGATTGCATCTGCTAGCGGCGGTACAGATGTTTGTACAGCATTTATCCTTGGAATTCCGACTGAGCCGGTGTATGCCGGTGAGCTTCAATGTCGAGGACTTGGTGCCAAAATTGAAAGCTTTAGCGATGAAGGAAAGCCGCAAACAGAAGAAGTTGGCGAACTGGTTTTAACGGAACCTTTCCCATCAATGCCAATCTATTTTTGGAATGATGAGGATGGCAGCCGCTTACATGACAGCTATTTTGAGGTATTCCCAGGAATCTGGCGTCATGGGGATTACCTGAAAATTACCAACCGACACACATGTGTTATTTATGGACGGTCGGACGCAACAATTAACCGCGGAGGGATTCGGATCGGTACGAGCGAGATATATCGTGCTGTTGATCATGTGAAACAAGTAGCTGATAGCTTAATAGTAGATATCCCTGCCAACAATGGTGACTCAAGCACACCATTATTTGTCACCATGAAAGAAGGCGAGGAGTTAACAGATTCTATTAAAAAAACCATTAAAAACGAAATCAAAAAACACTGTTCACCACGTCATGTTCCAACTGGAATATACGAAGTACCTGAATTACCGACAACATTAAACGGTAAAAAGCTGGAGATTCCGGTCAAAAAAATCTTGATGGGTAAGCCAGTGGATAAAGTGGTAAATAAAGGCTCATTAAGTAATGAGGATTCATTGGATTATTTTATATCCTTTGCAAAGAAAGACAGTGAGCAACAAACCGAGCTTGATTGACCAAGCTCGGTTTTCTCTTACATCTAGGAAATTATCACATCACCTGATCCCGCTTTTAGCGAGATAGGATTTGCACCCTCTCCAACAACTCCCTCTAATTGATTATCTAAATGTTTTTTAACACTCATTAATGATAGCTTATTAAAAATATCTCCTGAACCAGTACTAACTTGGACAGTTGCATTCAAATTTACTTTTCCAGCAAGCAATGTTATATCTCCACTAAATGACTCAATATCAAGCGAGCTTTCATCTAGAAGTGACAACAATATATCCCCCGATATCGTGTAGCCTTTAGCATCTCCTGTAAAACGAGTACATTTAATATCACCAGAATTTGCGTGAAGCACCACTTTTTCGCCCTTTAGACTATCCGCTTGTATATTGCCAGACGAAGTGTTTAGACTCATATCTTCAACAATGCCATTACTATGCTGTATCTTTCCGGAAGAAGTAACAACATGAAAATTTTCTCCTTGAAAATTCATCACAGTAACATCTCCTGAACTCGTTGAACCATTAAAATCACCCTTTATTCCATAGAATGCTGCCTCTCCAGATGAAGTTTCAAAGTAAGTCTCACTTACATCGATATCACTGGCGGTTATTTTGCCGGATGATGTCTTTAAATGTAGTTTTTGCGCTTCTAAATTAGCAAGATTTAATTCGCCAGAACTTGTTCTAATATCGAATGAATCGGATATTAGATTTCCTGCAGAAACGTCTCCCGAACATGAAATGATACTCCAATTTCCAGAAATCTCACTGGGAACAACAATATGAAGCATGCAGGGAGGAGTATTAAAGGACTTATACGTTTTTGATCCTTTTGCCGATATGTTCAGACTGTCCTCAAAGTGATCTATTATTAATTCCGGTCCACCCTCATATGTTTCCAGCAACAGATCTACTCGCTTATCTTTATGGGTACTAATGTTAACGGATGCTTCAGAAGTTGAAATGTTCAACTCTTTTAACTTAGCGACATTATCAATCGTATCTTTTTGTGTGATAACTTCTTTGTAAACCGCTTTTCTGCCGCCATGTATAACGCTGTCAATAACCTTACCAACTGTCTTCCCTTCCTTCATTATTTCCACCTCTATCTTCTCTATTAGTAACTCTAGTTTAGCTAAAATATTTTTTCAAGAAACCTGCCTTAGATTGATTCGTGCTCCATCTTAAGGCTTAAAGAATAAAAGCGCTCCCGAATTCATCGAAAGCGCAAAACAATTAAATATGTCTATTTTGAGTACTCAGGCTAGCCACAACATACGCAACGAACGACAATACAATCGGCAACACAACCGAATGAAGTCCCAGTGGTTGAGGGAAGAATGATTCTGATAAGATATATAGGCCTACCCCAACAACCATTGAAGCAAGCGCACCATATTTATTTCCTTTCTTCCAGTAGAGCCCCATCACAATTGGCCAAATAAATGCTGCTTCCAGTCCACCAAACGCAAATAAATTTAACCATATTATTAAATCTGGCGGGTTTAATGCCATTATAAAAATAATAATTCCTAATACAGCAGTAATTCCAATACTCAACCGTTTAACCTTAACATGTGATGCGTCAGGCCTGACATAATTTAAGTATAGATCCTTAACTATTGATGAACTAACAAGCAGCAATAGTGAATCTACTGTCGACATAATTGCTGCCATTGGTGCCGCCAAAACAACGCCCGCGAGCCAGTTCGGTAAAACCTCCAGCGCAATCAGCGGCATTACCTTATCACCCACTTCAATCCCTGGTAAAACCGGGCGGGCAAATACGCCGATTAAATGCATATTCAGCATAATAAAGCCGACAACAATTGTTCCGATAATCAGGGCACGATGCATGGAACGGGCATTCTTGTAGGACATTGCCCGGACAGCGATTTGCGGTAAGGCAACAACACCGACACCGACAAGAATCCAAAAAGATGAAACATATGTAGGCGTGAGACTGCCATCTGCTCCAAATGGGGTAATCAAATTTGGATTCTCTGCACTGAGATCTGTCATAATAGCGGGAATCCCGCCCCCGGCAATCACAACCGCAATAAGTAATATAAGCGTTCCAATAAACATGATTGTTCCTTGAATCGCATCCGTTAATGCAACTGCTCTGAATCCACCGATGGTCACATAAATCAGTACTGACAGCGCGAAAATAAACAATGCACTCGTGTACGAAATACCAACAAGTGACTCAATTAACCGAGCACCGCCAATCCATTGGGCTGCCATCGCTGAAAATAGAAATATAATAATGCTGAATGCAGAAAGTAAGACAACCCATTTAGATTTATAGCGTTCTTTCAAAAAGTCCACCATCGTTACCGCATTATATTTACGGGTAACAATCGCAAATTTTTTGCCTAGTATCATTAAAACAAAATACCCAGTTGCAACCTGAGACATTGCCAATAATACCCAGCCAAGACCTTCATTATATGCTACACCAGGACCACCAATAAAACTGCTTGCACTTCCATAGGTAGCAGTCATCGTCATTGCTAAAACGAAGCCGCCCATGTTCCGTCCACCAAGGAAGTACTCATGCAGAAATGTATTTGATGACTTTATATACTTTCCTGCCCATATACCCACACCAAAAATTATCAGTAACAGACCAATTAACGGTATTAACGCCTGCCAGTTCATTCGTCTTGCTCCTCGTCATCAAAGGGTGTATCCACGAACCATTTTTTGACAATTATCGTCACCAATACTGCCATTACTACAAATCCAAGCACACAACTGTAAAAGAACCATGCAGGAAACCCCATTACATATGAATACTCAGACGGGTCTTTCCCACCTAATCCATATGCAAATGCGAACCACCAAACAAAATTAAAAATAACCAGTCCAACCCCTATTAATGCCTCGCGATTTGCAATCTTATAACGATGATCATTGTCTTGCACCTGATAATCTCTCATTTTCCACGCTCCCTTTAAATCTAGAGCTAACTGTTTATAATATAACGGAAAGCACCTGCAGTTGTAAATTTGAAAATTACATATTTTGCACTTTAATGCTGATACTCCCCTAAATCAACTGTATTTCCATTTAATAAAATACCTTCACTTTCGAGTGATAGTTTCTGAACATTGTATAACTCCTCGTCTTTAATACTAATCTCCCCTTGGGCATTTATAACCCGGTGCCAAGGAAGGTTATATTTTCTGCTCATGGAATGCAGGATTCGAGATACCTGCCTTGCTCCTCTAGGGCTGCCAGCCAGTCTAGCAATCTGTCCATATGTCATTACTTTTCCACTTGGTATGTTTGATATAATGTCTATTACATCAGCCGTGAACTTTTGCATAACTACCTCCGTCATAATATCGTCCGCTTATATTCTATCATTTTCATTGGAGAAACACCTTTTTAGAAAACTTGGCATTCGACATGTTTTAATGCCGATGCCTCAATTAGATGAACTGATAACAGCCCATTCAGAAAAAGTATATCTGCTTGCCTACTCTTTTGTAAAAGATCGTGGAATGACAGAAGCTATCTTTCAGGAAGTTTTCATCAATTGCTTCAGACACATGGATAAGTGCCATGGCCAGGATTCTGTAACTTCCTGGATTCTCATAACCCTAATGAGTTACAATTTTACGCAATTTAAATAGATTTCGAGTCCTCATAACACTAATGAGGACCCGTTTCGCGCACTCCAAACTGATTTTGAGCTCTCATTACTCCAATGAGTGCGCGTTTCACGCACTCCAAACTTAGTTCGCGCTCTCATTACTCCGATGAAGACCTGTTTCGCACTTTCCAAACTATATTTGCGCTCTCATAACCCTAATGAGGACACCTTTCACGCCTCCCAAACTAAATTCGCGCTCTCATTACTCCGATGAGTACGCGTATTACGCTTTTCAAACTGAGTTCGAGCATTCATTACCTCAATGAGTGACCGTTTCACGCACTCCAAACTGATTTTGAGCTCTCATTCCTCCGATGAGTCACACTATGCAAAGCGAACCCAGACACTAACTCCACCTATAAACAACTTATAGGCGAACAAAAACGCATCGACATCGTCAATGCGTTTTTGCTTTGATATATTAAGTGTTTCGCTAGTGTTTTTTAAAGCCTTTTCCGTTACTGTCATGCAAACTAACCTTCAGCACCTTACCTGAGAATTCCTGCATAATAAACTCAGCAGATTTTTCACCATTGGTAACGATCAATGTTACTTCTTTATCTTTCAAAATATCCACCTGTTTTTTATTCAGTAACAATTTCCTTGGCTTTTTATCATTTTGAATGTCAATAACAACTCGAACACCGGCATCAAGAGCCTCTAAATCCTCCGTATGAACTGTTGCTGTGCCATTGTTATCCTTTGGTGCAACAACAACTTCAGGTGGATCTTCTTCAGCTGTTCCCTCTGTAATACGTCCTTCAGGTCCATATTCAAACGGATCTGCTTCAGAGCTGTTCAGGCTCTCGACAAAGTTTACTGTTGCATCAAGGTCGGATGGACCCATTACTGGATTTTCACCCAATTCTCCAATTGGTGCGTATTTAGATCCTGTTGACGTACCCATATAATTATTTACCGTCAGGGTATATGTTTTATCCATATCAACTGGTGATCCATCAGGCAATGTCACGTCAACAACCGAACTTGTTTCAGGATCCCAGGTATAATGAAATCCGCTTATACTGTAGTCAGGACCATAAACTGATGAAAGCTGTGCCTCAATAATCGGGTAAAGATCTGCACCCTTTATCTCAAACATCATCAGTGTATTGCCAAATGGCTGGATGTTATATAGATCTCCCCAGGTAACTTCACCGGCTAGTAGGTCATCTCGGATTCCGCCACCATTCATCATCGCAAAATCACTATCCATTTGGGCATTCATTCCGTCAGCAATTAGGTTCCCTAGACCATGATCGCCATCATTGGAATAATCACCCGTTAAGTCTGTTGCATTGTAGCCTATTACTTCATTCATAATTGGTGCGATCTGATTTGCATATTTATCCAGAATCCCAGTCACTGCTGGATCAGGGGTTACCTTGCTTTGATCTACAAAAACAACTTCTGCTTCTTTTTTTACAATGTCACCTGTCGTGCGGTCAATCTCCAGGTCAACGTCTGAGAACGCTTTTCCATATTCGGATGCTTGAACAATTAGTTTGTTATCCACGACACCATTGTTAACCAAATGGTTATGTGCAGCGTAAATAACATCAACCTCATCATCAACCGCATTCGCTAAGTCTGCAACCTGACCTGTCACCGTATCACCATTCTGTTCACCTGGAATGTGTGACAGCAGCACAATTGATTTCACACCTTGTGCTTTAAGTTCTGCGACAGATTCGTTCACAGCCTCAGTTGCATTTGTGAACTCGATATCCTGAATCCCTGCAGGCATTACCATTCCAGCGGCTTCCTGTGTGATAACACCAACGAATCCAATTTTTTCACCATCAACTTCCTCTACATAATGTGGGGGCAAGACAGTGTCACCAGAATCCTTGTAAACACAATTTGCACATAGTAACGGGAAGTTCATTCCATCATAGTTATCGGTACCTAAGCCTTCTGGATGTTCTCCGCCATTTACCATGCGTAGTAGTTCGTCTGTCCCTTCATCAAATTCATGGTTTCCTACTGTACCGACATCAAATCCGATTTCTTCCATAATCTCGACAGTTGGTTCATCCTGAAGCAAACCTGATACTGGTGAACTACCACCAATCATATCACCGGCATGAACAATCAGCGTATTTGGATTTGTTTGCTCCCGTGCTTCAATAGCCGCAGCAGTATAATCCATTTTACCGTAAGTACTGAATGTTCCATCACCGTCTGGGTCAAGCTCATATTCCTGATCAATTTTTCCATGCAGGTCATTCATGCTTAATAACTGAACCGATAAATTTTCAGTTGAGCCATCATCGCCACCGACAAATGTATAGCCATACGATTCTGCCTCTTCTTCACTTGCAAAGAATACTCTTTTTTCTACTGGAACTTCAGCCCAATTTTCAGGCATAACGTACTCCATTGTATCGGAATTACCAACATATCTTAAAAATCCTTTTTGATCATCGTTTGCCCGGAATTCAAATGGTAATTCCAGCAATGGATCTTCCGGATTCCAAATACCAAGACCAGCATCTTTCGCTTCTTTCACCGCATCCTGATATGTCGGATATACCTCCTCATTATATGGCGCGATAAAATAGGTTGATGCTAACCCTTCCCGTACCATCTCCAGGTTGATATTCATACCATCTTCCTGACGAATAACTTCTGCCAGCAATCTGCCATAATCATCAGTTGGTTCCTCACCTATTCTAACAAGAACCTCATCACCTGGCTGAATAAGTTCATTCATATATGCTTTCGCTTCTTCACCAAAGGCTTTCTGATTTGCGTTTATCTCATCTCTGGCAGGATCGTCATTATGAGCTGCGTATGTTTCAGCTGTGTCCATATTCAGAAAACGCACCTTTGTCCCACCAAGGACTGGTGTTTGTAAATGAATCGTATCGCCATCTACAACACTCTCAACAGTAGATTCATAAACACCTGCTGCTGATGGCGGTTCCGGTTGTTCATCAGCCAATTGAATATCCGTTTGTTCAGTTGGTATTAACTGATACGAATTATACTGGCTGACAATTGCCGTAACGTTATACCACATATCTTCCTCTACCAATGAAATATCAAGGGCATTCTCCATCACCCTGAGCGTTGTTCCATTGAAGTCCGAATCAATCAACGAAACATTATATCCGCCACCTGCAGGACTACCAGGGACATCATTAATAAATCCTGTAAGCTGAACTAATTCCCCTTCATAGGATTCGGCAACAGCAGAATCCTGAAGATCAGCTAATGTGACAGATTGTGCTTGCGGTAATTCCTGTCCGCTCTCTACTACTTCAATTGAAGTCGGGATAACTTCTTTTAAGCCATTATATGAATCTAGTTCACCAGAAACTCGGACTCTATCCCCTTTAGCAAGGTCAGGAATTTCACCTTGTTCGAATGCAAAAAGATTAATGCCGCCTGTCTCGTCTTGTATGTATGTTGAAAATTGTGCGCCATTACTTATTGCATTATTATTAACCGTTACTATCCCTTCTACTGTTACTGCAGTTCCATCACTTAGCTCACGAGCATCAGCAATAGAATATTCCTCACCAGGATCACCTGGGTCTGTAGGCGGGTCTTCCCCACCGGCACCGTCCATAGTGTGACTCCCAAGATATGCAAATGTATCTTTCGCATAATCTGACCATTCTGCCTCATTGTATGATGAGCTTGCCTGTGTAACAGATGCATCTCTTACTAATGTGATGTCTTTTGCATAATCACTATCAGTTCCAATGTCACCTAATACATCCATTGCACTATCATTCTTTTTTAACACAAATGCATCGTCACCATTAAAATTAGCTATCGCAGAGCTTTCCAAGTCCGTCTGGGATAAAATTTCTGCATCAGCACTTGAATGGGCAACAACAAATACATCATTATGTTCCAAAGTACCTGATAGCTGTACCGACTGACTTGCTTCTGTAGCACCATTACTATACAATTCCAATTCGTAATTTGATAAATCTACTGGATCGCCTGTACCATTATAAATCTCGATTGCCTTGTTATACGAACTTCCTTCAATATACTCTGAGATGAATAAGTCCTCTGCCACTACCTCATTACTTTCCGCTTTCACTAGGATCGTAGAATAATTCATGAACACTAGCGTGAAAATAAGAAGCAAATTCAGCATCTTCTTCACAGTCGAATTTTTCATTGGTACCCTCCATTAATATGATATTGTGACACAATTGTGACTGTGGCACACTTTTAATATGGCATATTAAATAAGAGGATACAATTAAGATTTTGTAAATTTATAGTAAATTCTTACTATTTCAACAGTGATTAGGTAAAAACAGTTAAAAATACCCACTCAGATAACATGTCTAATAACCTACAAATTACTCGATTTTAAAATTTTTCTTGTAAAAAATGCGATGGAATAAATTAAATTACGTCTAATAAATAGAGTCGCGGAGGTGAGGAGTTTTGGACAACAAAGAGATAATCTCGGATTGGTTTGAGAAATATGGCAATGATATCTATCATTTTTTAATTTATCGTATAGGTCCAGTCGATGCAGAAGACTTACTTCAGGAGGTATTCATAAAGGCATTGAGAGGATTTAACAGTTACCAGGAAAAATCAAACCCAAAAACCTGGCTCTTCAGTATAGCCAGAAATGTTGCTGTCGATGAGATTAGGAAACGTAAGGTCAGAAAGTGGATGAGCCACATACCTTTAGAGAAAACAAATGAACCAGAAACAACTATTTCACCACAATCTATTCTTGACCATGAAGAGGAGCACCAGACCATTTACCGGGCCATTAAACAATTAAAGTCAAACTACCAGGATGTGATTATTCTCAGAGGGATTAAAGAACTATCCATAGCTGAAACAGCCGATGTACTTAAATGGAGCAAAAGCAAAGTCCGATCTACACAGCATCGTGCAATAATAGCTCTACACGAAGCTTTAAGGAGGTGCTACTATAATGAGTAAACAAGATCAGAATGAATTAGAAGATCTTCTTAAGGATATGCCAAAACCTGACCTGAGCAAGCGAAAACGGAATGAAATTCACCATGCAATTATGAATTCAAATAATTCATTCTCAATCAAAAAATATGCAGCTATATTCGGGGCAGTTGCAGCTGGTTTTTTATTCTTCCTGTTAATATTCTCATCCACGAATACCAATAACCAGCAAGCAGTAATGCATACGTATAATGATATCGTCAAAGGGGAGATTTCAGTTATTGAAGGAGCAACTGAAGGTAGTTTGTATTCATCATCAGACCAAAAAGTAATCGATAATTTCCACGAGACTATAGGGTCCATGAATTATAAAAAAACAACTCAAGAAAGCTCAGTTTTTGAAAAAACCATCACGCTTTATAATAATGATAATGAAAAAGTAACTACCATGACTTTTACAGGTGAAAATATTACCACGATTGACGGTAAACAATATAAAATTGATGAAAAACAATTGAACCAATTTACTAGTGAATTCTTTACTGAAAAATATAAAACAAATAACGAGAAGAAACCAAGTCTAAAAGAACAGGCAAATAAAGTTCTCACTCTATTGGCGAATGAAAATATGGAGGCACTAGCAAATCAGGTCCATCCTGAAAAAGGATTACTGTTCTCTCCTTATGTATACGTTAAATCAAATGCTGTCACATTTTCACAGGATGAGATCACTAAATTACTAGAAGATAACACCGTTTATGAATGGGGAACCCAGGATGGCAGCGGAAAACCAATTGAGCTGACACCGAGAGAATACTTTGATGAATATGTTAACGCATCTGCCTTTTCTAATGCGGATGAAGTTAATGTAAACAATCTAAAAAATCGCGGAACCATGTTAAATAACATTCGTGAAGTTTTTCCGAATGCACAAACGGTTGAATTTTACCAAAATGGAAAAGAAGAATTGGCTTGGGAGAGCTTAACTCTCGTTTTTGAAGATATGGATGGCAGCAGAAAACTAGTCGCAATCGTTCATGGAGAGTGGACTTCATAAGCATTAAACCGGAAGATGCCAGGCTAGGATGTTTAAAAGGAATTCATCTTCAATGGCTGTAACTAATGCGTACTTGAGTTAAACTGCTACGTAACTTTGCATCCATCTATTAAAAAAAATGAGTGCTACGACGAACAGGACGTGACCGGCTTTAGCTGTTTCCCAGTCGAGTATGCGGGAGCGCACCCCAAATTATGTGGGCGTGCTCCTCAACTCCTCATAGAACCGTGCTTACCGCATACGGATCTCCCTATCATTGTTTACAGAATATACCTGAACCATTTATTTATCGGCATATTAGCAGGATTTTTCATTGGTACTCTCCATTAATAGGATATTGTGACAAAATTGTGACTCTGGTACACTTTTAATATGGAAGGATACAAATAAGTATTTGTAAATTTATAGTAAACTCTTACTATTTTAGCAGTAATTAGTTAAAAACAGACAGTTAAAATCACCCATTCCACGCATCCTCCCTTTCGCCTGGTGCATATTTGAATAAACCAAGTACATACGTTTAAAGCAGTTAAAAACTAAATGGAGGACGACAAATGAAAAGAAAGGGAATTTTAGGGGCAGGAGTAATATTAATAGTCATCATTTTTACCTTTACAGTCAGTTATAATGCCAATAATGAAAAAGTGATTGCTGAAAGCTTGCGAGATAGCATTAAAAAAAGTATGAAGGAAACAGAAAAACAAAAGGAAGCGATTCGGAAATTCCGTATGCAGGTTTATGAAAAGTTTAGAGAAGAGGGATATGAAGGTAATGTTTCAATTCCAAGCGTTTCTCTCTTTTCTTCTAAACCAAAACAACTAACGCTTCATGTAAAGAACAAAAGTGATTCTAGCAAAGAAATGAAACAGATTATTAAAGATATTGCTAAATCCAACCAACTAGGCAAGGTGGAAGTTACAGTAAAAGTACAGAGAATGAAAGAAGAAGAGATAAGTGAAGAAGCCAAAGAAAGGAGACAACTCTCGCAGGATATATTTGAAATTACCAGCGAAATATTACAAGAAAAAGGTTACAAACACAGCGGGATGAACATTATGACTAAGCCCAACCCGACCATTGAAATAACAATTGATGAATCAGAGGAAAACTTTAGCAAAAACAAAAAAGCTATCGAAAAACTTATCCATAATACTATCTATTCAAAGAAAAAAGTGGATTATAATGTAAAAGTCGAAAAAAGAACTGAAGCACAGTTAACAGAAGAGAAATGGTATCCTATTCTGGGATCAATACGGGAAGAAACAAACAAAAATTTTGATAAAGTTACCGGTTATACTCATTCGTTCAACCCCGCTCCCTTACAGATAACAATTAAAACCTCTTTATCAAAAGGATGGACGTCGAATATAAAGGCAAAGCAAATTAAAATGTACGTACATGAAATAATCGATATAAAAAGAGAAGAATTATCACTGCTTAAGGAAGAACCTTATAAAATAATTATACACGATAAAGGAAATGACAAGTTGAATTGGATGAGCAAGTAAGGCTAAAAAATAAATCTTCCTGGTTGAAAAAGAGTAACCTTAATGGCTACTCTTTACTACTTTCTATTCCATTGTTATTGGTTTTTGTTCCTTTCGTGCCAGACACATAATTCCAGCGACTAGATAAAATATCCCGCTAAATATTCCGGCGCCTACTGTTATAATTGCTGCAAGTACAGACGTTACAATCAAAATAATTCCTGCTGCTTTCGGTTTCTTATCGCCTTTTACCAATATGATTGAAATAATACCTAAAACCAATGCAATGATTGAAACAACCGCTAGTACTAATCCTCCACCTTGAAGGACTTCCAGCATAGCCTGCATATCACCCGTTCCCATTCCAGGTTGTTGCATTATTTCATCCGAAGCCTCATTCAAGACTTGCTCATTGTTAAATAGCCAAGCTGCAAATATACCTACTCCAGCAAACAGCATATAGATTAATGCACCAACAATCGTTAATACAATTTCTCCTGTCCGATTCATAACAAACCCTCCCCATTTTTGACTTCACTTATTCTATGCAGTAATTTGAATGGATTATTCTAATTACCATGTACTACCTTACCATATAACATTATACATTCTAACTTTTATCATAACATTTATCTGCTAGAATTCGACAAACCCTAAATTAAATTTAGAAAACTTGGCTTATCGTGCCAAGCCTTAATGGCGAAATCTTTAGGTGCACTTATGCAGTAAGAAAGGAGTTATACTTTTGTATATAACTTGATTTTAGCGGACACAGGAGACGCTATTTCTATTTAAAAGCTACTTTCTCGAATTATCCGGACACAGTAGCCCTTATTATACATATATCAGGTTATTTAACTGTATTTGTGTGAAATAAGGTCCTTGGTGTCCGCATACACCACCATTTTCGTGGATTTTTGCCAAATAAGGTCGCTGGTGTCCGCTAACCTCAAATTTGCTAAATGAAAAATAATTTTCATGATAGATGGGTGCTGCGCATTCAGCAGCCATAGTGATTTCTTATCTGCCAAAAAAATAAGCCAACAATCGAAGGCTTGTATGCTTCAGTGACTATTCTATTAAATTAGCAGCATTCAGATAGCCATGACCTTGAACATTGGGGGATTGTCCTAAATCAACACAAGAATTTATAAGTCGTTCCTTAACTAAGTCCGGGGGTAGATTCGGTTCTTTTTGGAGTAATTGTGCAACTACACCTGCACATATTGGTGTAGCCATTGAGGTTCCTGATAAGGAAAAATAGTTAGTACCTACTCGTGACCCTGAATTTGTTTTATCGAGAAAAGATCCGGGTGATCGCAGAGAGATAATATTTACACCGGGCGTTAATAAATCCGGCTTCAACAGACCATCAATTGTTGGACCGCGACTTGAGAAATCCGCTATCAAATCATCAGAACGATTAACTGTATTACTATCGTTGGCAGCACCTACTGTAATTACTTTAGGACTAATTCCCGGGCTCCCGACCGATTCCGCAGATGGCCCTGAGTTTCCAGCGGCTACACAAACAACCATACCATTATCCCACGCAGCTTCAACTGCTTTTACAACAGGGTCCTCTTCTGCAGATTGTTCTGCAGGTGAGCCAAGAGATAACGATAGTACATCAATGCTAAATTGCGATTTATTTTGAATACACCAATCAATTCCGGCTATGACTGTAGAAAGTGAACCAGACCCCATTTTATTTAATACTTTTACGCCAATTAAGTTAGAATCTGGTGCTGGTCCTTGATAAATTCCATCAGACAAAAGCCCGTTACCTGCCGCATCTCCTGCACAATGAGTACCATGTCCATTATCATCATATGGGTTCGTATTGTTTTTAACAAAATCTTTAAAGGCGATAATCCTCCCCTCTAAATCATTGTGTGGGTATATTCCCGTATCAATAACAGAAATGTTGACACCTTTTCCGGTTAAGCCAGACTGCTTCAACTGATCAGAATTAATAGCCGGTGTGGCTTTATCTAACAACGTGGTAACTTTTTTATCATGATAAAACTTTTTAATGTGATTACAGTTTTCAGTTAAATATTCTATTTTTTCAATTGATAGTTTGGTGGAACAACATGATATGGAAGGAAATTGTTTAATATGGGGGCACTTAGCACTTTTTACATCATTAATGCCAGCCTCAAACGTATCTATCTCAAACTCAATAACTACAGGTAACCTCTTTGCCTTTTTTCTAATATATTCTAAAGGTCGGTGTAAGAAACATGGAACTGAACGAAAAGGGTGATAAAATTGAATTAGTTGTCGGCGTAAATCTTTATCAAATTTATGTCCCATTCGCCGAACCATTTGAACTATAGAAAAGCCTAGCATGATAATTTCATCCTCTCTTAATATTTACGTGACACGATATAATACGTAATTTACTAAGAGAGGTAATAATGAATTGGTACAGAAAATGATGAAAAAGGCAAATAACCAGTGAATTGTGAAGTTAACTTTCTATCTTTTGCAGGGTTTCTTCCAAACTTTGCATCGTACTATCTATCATTCGCTCATATAGATTTAAAATAGATTTCCCATAATTGTCACCTGGCACAGCCCACTTTCCATTTAAACCAGCCCATGTTGAAGCAGATCCCCTGTCTACTAAATCAAAACGAGGATCAACTAATGGATACGCATCCGGCAATGAGTTAGTCGATGCATAGGCATATAAATGTTGTATATGGGCTAGCACTCCTTCTCTTGGCGTATCAAAGCTTGCACCGGGTTTATCTGGCCCTGTTGCCCCTAGTCCACAAAAGTTGTTCTGATCAGGTTGTACGACCCCAGTAAATCGGAGAAAGTCTGTTTCATGCATAGCTTGGGCAAAAGCAACGTCTCCTCTAACTCCATAATACTCTCCAAAGGTTAAATAATAATTACCTAACTCGATTGCGTCAGGATTAATTTCATTAACATACATATTCATGTGTTGTGGTGATTGAAACGTCTGACCTAATATGGAATAGCCAGTAATATCATCTTGATTGGAATCGGTACTCTCCGAAATAATATAGGCATCGTCAATTCCTGCATTTTTGACTTCCTCTAAACGTCTTTCTGCATTTTCTCTGCTTGAAAAAGCACCAGCCTGAACACGATACCAGAGTTCATTGGAAATAGTGGTGGAATAAACAAAAGCTTCAATGCTGTTTGATTGAAGAAAGTCCGACCTTTCTTCTGCATTTTCTTTTGATTTAAACGAACCAGCAATTACCTTATAAATTGTTCCGGAACCGTCTTGTTTTGGCTGAAGATTAAACGCTCGTGCTAATCCATTCACATGACCTTGGGCAACCCTTTCACGCCATGATGATTTTTTTAACAAAGCACCATCATGTGCGTTATCGATAAACCCATTTTCTGTTAATAATGCTGACATAGTCGTTTCACGTAATACGTGGAAGTTTGCTTTTTTCTGCCCACGGTCTCGCAGTTGATTAACTTTAATAACTTCTGCATGGATAATATCCTGGTAACCTGCTGTTGTGGACGAGTCGGATAAGCTACTGTGAATATAGTCCTCATACCCTTGAGCAGTACCATCAAATGCATTACAGTGAATAGACAAATAATAGTCGGCACCCCAAGCATTAGCCTCATTTGTCCGCTGGGCTAAACTTTTAAAGGTATCACTAGTACGGCTCATCTCAACTTCAACATTATCGTATCCATTGATTACTTTTTCACGAATTCTAAGCGCTATATCCAGGTTTACATCCTTTTCCTGTAATCCATTCCCTTGCGCCCCAGGATCTGATCCACCATGACCTGGATCTAAATAAAGTTTCATCAAATACCTCCATTCTATTAATTTTGGTACTACATTTATATAATATGAAAAATAGCAAGAATGAAATGGACAAATGTTTCTTTTATACAAAACTTGGCGAAAAATGTTCGGTTGCCTCAACTATCTTGATTTATTAGACTCACAACGTATTTATCCAATCGTTTTTTCATCATATCATTTGTTAATCCTGATACACCGAATGCTTCCCACCCAGGATACACCTCAGGAGGCCCAACTAGCATATCACTCAAAGAAAGCAAGTCCCAATACCGATTATAGGTAAAACAAGAACCTGCCTGTTGCTGATATGCCTTCAGAAAACCATCTGCTGTTTCAACACCATATAGCATGGCCAGGTTCACTCTGCAATGTCCGACATCAACTCCGCGGGGGCCTCTGCAGCCATTCACCCAATCTACCACTCCACTAACTGAGCCTTCATTCCATAAAACATTGGCTGGATGATAGTCTCGGTGAATGAAGCAATCTGTCGTCTTTGGTCGAGGCCCTGTTAAGATATTAATAGCACTTTCCCATGTTTTCGGCTCCTTCGACCAGCCTGGCACCTTAAACGTTGATATGTCATTATAGCTATAATGCTGATATGGAAAGTCACTCGCTTCAACTGCATGAATTTTCTCAAGCCCTTTCGCCAATCCAGTTAGCCACTCATCCATATTGGCAGGTTTTAATTCTACAGCACCTTCAAGTTTCGTCATGAGAATTGCTGGAATTCCACATTTTTCTCCAGTTTCATCGGAGGCGACAACTTGTGGAGTCGTAACACCTGTTTTAGCAGCCATAAGTAAACTTTCCTTTTCATGCAAAACCAAATCCGGTTCTTCCGCAAGCCATTCCTTATTATCAAATTGCCTGACAACATACCTTTTTACTGACTGACCCACCTTTAGTGTGATGCTATGTAACGTGGATGAGGTACTTCCTTTCAGTCGACTAACCGATTCCACTACTGCATTCGAATCGACATTATCTACTACCCATTCAATAATCCGATTCGACAAATATTCGTTATTTTGTTCCAAAAAAATCCACCCCGATTCTTAATATAGATATAATTTTAATATAATTACTCTGAAATTAAAGGGATTTGATATCATTTTGGTGAAAAACATACAAAGGACGAGTATCATAATAACAGGTTATACTGCCTAAGATTACTTTAGTGGACACCAAAGCCCTTATTTGACAAAAACAGCCCTTTTTCCTTAGATATATGTGAAATAAGGTATCTGATGACCGCATATTACAAAAAAAGCACTTTTTTGCAGAAAAAACGTATCCTGTGTCCGCTTACTACAGTTACGTAAGAACAATAATATAAAAGGAGAGTCAGAAAGCATGGAACCAATCCAAACGAAAGAAGTAGATCAATTCATTGAAAGTTTAAATGACCATACAAAGGAAATTACCGAAAGCCTACGAGAGCTTATTTTTCAAACGTCCCCCAATATAACTGAAGAAATGAAATGGGGAAAGCCATGTTATATTGAGAATGGTCTTGTATGCTATCTTCAGACTGCCAAGAATCATGTTAATCTGGGTTTCTACTTCGGTGCCGCACTCAAGGATAAGGATAACCTGCTTGAAGGAACTGGCAAAAAAATGCGTCATATCAGAGTTAAGCAACTCGATGATATACAGCCCAATGAATTTTCAGCATTAATACAGGAAGCCGTTGATCTAGAAACATGACTTTCTTCACTACATTCATGAACCTGAAATAAACCATGACAAAAGTGATTTCTTTTGTTATCCTTAAATTGAAAACATAATATTTTAAAAATTACTACTAGGGGTGCCCAAAATCGAGGGCTGAGAGGAAAGCACGTATTAGCTTTCTGACTCTTACGGACCTGATCTGGTTAATACCAGCGGAGGGAAGTAGACTGACGATATACTTACTTATATCAGCTATTTCAAGCCAGGTCCATTAATGGATCTGGCTTTTTTCGTTGTCTAGGAAGTTATAAAATGGAGCACTGTGGATGACTGAACTACAGTATCAGCCACGTCCAGCTCCAGCGCCAAGCGCCTAGTGGACTTCCCTCCCCGTGTCTACGATAAGTCAATATCGAATCGCTACGCTCTTCGTATTTCCTTTATCTTACACGGGTCAGTCCAGTCCATACGGCACTGAACAGGCGCTTGCGCTTTTGTTCTGCGCCCCTTTCATGGAAAGGAGGATTTGATTGAACCGAACTCGATTACTTACGACAATGGCAGTCTTTGTGGCAATAGGTACATTGGGTGCACAGTTACTTTGGTTTCCAGCAGGCGTCGCAAAAGCCTATCCTGTCCAGCATGCCGTCAATGTCATGGCCGCAGTAACACTTGGCCCTGGTCCTGCGGTCGGTATTGCATTTATGATTGGACTGCTCCGCAACATGCTTGGACTTGGTACATTACTGGCGTTTCCCGGCGGCATGATTGGAGCATTTCTAGCTGGATACTTATTTCAGAAGACTCATAAAAAAGCCATGGCTGCTGTGGGAGAGGCAATTGGTACCGGGGTCATCGGAGCACTTTTTGCTGTTCCCTTTGCTAAGCTATTGGTGGGTAGTTCAGCTGGTGCATTGTTCTTTATACCATCGTTTCTTATTAGCAGTGTTACTGGAGCATTGATAGGCTGGTTTGTTATTTCACGTGTTAATCAGGAAAGACTAGTTCAAAATAAAATATAGGAAAAACTACTAGGGGCGCTGTACTGGCTGAGAAACGGAAATATTCCTTGTCCCTTGAAACCTGATCTGGATAATGCCTGCGCAGGGAAGTAGTTGAGGGCCGCATTCTGTACCTCTAGTAATCTACTTTTATCCCCTAGTAGCTTCCTAAATCATTGGAGGCTTTGTTATGTCATTCACACGACAATTAAGAGATGAGAACCAAGATATTTTTCAAGCAATATTTAATCACCCATTTGTCGATGGTATTGGAAAAAAAGATGTCCCGAACGATTCTATTGCGCATTATATTAAAGCAGATTTTGAGTATTTGAATGCATTTATGCGAATTTATGGAATTGCTCTTTCCAAATCTGATAAGCGCGAGGACATCCGCTTCTTCGGTGAACAAATTCAATTTGTTTTAAATAGTGAAAACCACCCACATCATAACTTTTGCGACCATATAGGGATTGGCTACGAGGAGCTCCAAGGTCACCCGCTTCCGCCAACTGCTGATCATTACATTAAGCATATGATGTATCACGCACAAACGGGTGGTTTAGCTGAAACCATTAGTGCTCTGCTTCCTTGTCCATGGACATACTTGGAAATAGGTCAAGAGTTAATGAGCAAATATAAACCAAAAAAGAATCATCCATTTTATCCCTGGATCAGCTTTTATGCCGATGAACGATTTGGCAAGATTGTCACAGAAATGCGAAACCGCTTGGATGAATTTGCTGAACATACTTCATGGGATGAACAAAAAAAGATAAAAGAAGCATTCCGTAAAAGCTGCCAATTAGAGCTGGCTTTTTGGGAAATGGCCTATACTTGTGAAGATTGGCCAATGAAAGAGCTGGTGATTGGCCGATGAAAATCATTCCATGTGCACTTACAATCGCTGGTACTGACCCCAGTGGTGGAGCCGGAATTCAAGCAGACTTAAAAACCTTTCAGGAACTGAAGACTTACGGAATGTCAGTCATTACATCCGTTGTTGCCCAAAATACAACAGGTGTCCAGAATGTGCACCATCTCCCTGTTGAAATGATTAAACAACAATTGGATTCCGTTATTACAGATATCCCATTTCAAGCATTTAAGACTGGTATGATCGCCAATATTGACATGATGGAGGCTATTGCTCAAAGAATTAACGGTTTAAACATCCCTTATGTTATGGACCCGGTAATGGTCGCAACAAGTGGCGATCCATTAATCGCAAGCAATGCCCGGGATTTCTTACGTAAGAATCTATTGCCACTGACATCGTTAGTAACGCCAAATATCCCTGAGGCAGAAATTATTACGGGTGAAAAAATTGAAACACTGAACAACATGAAAAAGGCTGCGAAACAAATAGTTCACGAATTTGGAGCAGGTGCATCTTTGGTTAAAGGTGGCCATTTGCAAGGTGAAGCCATTGATTTTTTATATGACGGAAGTTCGATACACACTTTTTCAGCCAAACGAATTGATACAAAAAATACGCACGGAACTGGCTGTACTTATTCAGCAGCCATTACAGCCTACTTAAGCCAGGGAGATTCTTTACCAGAGGCCGTTAAGAAAGCAAAAGATTACGTAACTGCTGCAATCCGTCATTCATTTTCACTTGGTCATGGAAGTGGGCCGACAAATCATTGGGCACAACACATGGAAAGGGTGAGGTAAATGAACAAAGATATAATTCAAAAAGTTAGAGATCAAAGTCCGTTGATTCACCATCTGACAAATCAAGTTGTGATGAATTTTACAGCAAATGGCTTGTTATCCTTTGGCGGAACACCAGTCATGGCTAAAGCTGAAGAGGAAGCGAAGGACATGGCATCCATTGCGGATGGCGTACTTTTAAACATTGGGACTATAACAGCTCAGGATCTTCCAGCAATAATCACAGCAGGGAAAACAGCTAATGATAAAGGAATACCAGTGGTTCTTGATCCTGTTGGTGTCGCGGCAACACCATTTCGGACATCAGTTGTAAAAGAAATTCTGAATGCAGTGCAGCCAACCGTCATCAAGGGAAATGCTGGCGAAATTGCACACCTCGTAGAAATTCCCTGGCAAACAAAGGGCGTCGAATCGGTAGGTAATGGAAATTCTGTGGAAATAGCTTTAAAAGCTGCCGATACTTATCAAACTACTGCCGTTGTCACAGGGGAAACGGATGTTATCTGCTCCGGAAAAGAATATCTTTCGAACAATTCCGGGCACCCGATTCTTGGCAAAATAACTGGTGCTGGCTGTCTGCTTGGTTCCATCCTAACTGCATGTTTAACCACAAATGAACCAATCGAGCAGCAGGTGTTAACTGCAGTTGAGTTTTACGGACTAGCTGCGGAATATGCTGCCGACTACTCAAAAGTAAGTGGACCCGGGACTTTCCTTCCTCATTTTATTGATGCATTATCATTTGAAGTCGATAAACTGGAGAAGCTTAATTGATGAATCTAAGAAAATATTTGATAATGGGCAGTCAAAATTGTGATCGTGATCCAGCTTTTATTTTAGAACTAGCGATAAAAGCTGGAATTACAGCATTCCAATTTCGCGAAAAAGGAGCTGGATCATTAAAAGGAAATGATAAATTAGAGTTAGGAAGTAAATTGAGACATCTTTGTGCGCATCATAAAGTAGCATTTTTCGTCAATGATGATATCGACCTTGTTGAACCTCTTGGAGCCGATGGAATCCATGTTGGACAGGATGATGTTTCAGTTGAAAAACTACGCGCACGATTTCCTAATAAAATCATTGGCCTTTCTGTATCGAATCCAACCGAAGTATCTAATAGTCCGATTCAAATGGCCGATTACCTTGGTGCTGGTCCAATTTTTAATACATCCACAAAACCCGACGCAAAGTCAGCAGTCGGTGTGGAATGGATTAAAGTGTTACGAAACCAGTTTCCAAGCATTCCTATTGTAGGAATTGGTGGAATAACCACCCAAAATGCAGCTTCTGTAATAAATGCCGGGGCTGACGGTGTTGCGGTTATTTCAGCTGTGACAAAGGCAAATGATATAAAAACTGCTGTTCAAATTTTATAAACCTTACTTTCATATATACTATCGTTTCTCACATACAAAAGGTGGCATAAGATAAATAATTAAATATTTCATGCCACCTTTTAAAGATGGGGTCCGATTATAGTAGTAGAACCGACTTACTTTTTATTTCTGTCAGCATACACAGCCATGGCATCACGCATGAAGACTGACAAACCTTGACCATACTTATCGATGTTCTTGGTGAAACGTTCATCATCGACATACATTTGCCCAAGTCCTTTGAATGCATCAAGTGAATAGTTTCCGATTTTGTTCAAATAGTCATACCAGACCTTAATACCCGCTTGTGCTTCATCCGATTCAGGTGATTCATGACGGATTGATGCAAGCTCTTGATAGATTCTATCAAATTCTTCACCCATTGCTTTTTGTTCATTTTTTGACATCTTATTTATTTTCGCATTGGATTGATCGACATCCTTGCCACCCCAACGATCACGTGCTTCTTGTTCGTATGGGTTATGACTGAAATCAAATCCTGCAAACTTTTCTTTATTACTCATATTAATTTCTCCTTTCGAGTGTTGCGTGGTTTTATCAATCGTCGCAATCATTTTATCGATTCTGCTGCGTTTCTCAAGGAGCATTTTACGGTGAAGTTCAAGCGCCTCCTTCCGATCAAATGATGGACTGTAGATAATTTCTTTTATTTTTTTCAAAGGGAAGCCAAGTTCTTTAAAAAATAAAATTTGCTGTAAAACCTCAAGATCATTGTTTGAATAAATACGATAGCCAGATTCGGTTGTTTCCTCTGGGGATAACAATCCGATAGCATCATAATGATGTAGTGTGCGCACACTAATTCCAACCAAATCAGCAACTTCCTTAACTCTCATCAGTGTAACCTCCCTTCAATTATCACTATAAAGTATCACGCAACGTTAGAGTCAATATTTATTTTTAAAAGCTTTTTTAGTTTTTATAAGGATAACCGATTCGTAGTATTTAGTATGACTCTCTTACCTCGCAGCTGGAATATACTCGCGCACCTAGGGCTCACCACGAGCCTCCTCGCTCGCAAAGAACGCTCCCTGTGGGGTCTCTTAGGATTCGCTGTCCCACAGGAGTCTCGCATATTCCAACTGCTGGTTTAAATGGTTTTAAATCCTTTTAGGGTAAAGTGAGCAAAATTCAGCGAAGGAAATTCACGGAGACTCCTGTGGGAACCGGCTAAAACCGGTCACGTCCTGTGACCAACGCCGGCACTAGAGCGTCCTGCTCGTCGCAGCAACAGCTGAAGATCCCGCAGGAAGCGGTTTTTGCTTCCGAGGAAGCTGAAGCGTTGCCCACGGAAAGCGAAGTGTATTTCCGCAGCGGTTACATAGCACTTAATTATTTTTCCACAGAGATTGGATTACAACTCACCTAATAAAGGATGGAAAGAAATCACAATAATGTTATGTCACTGTTAAACATACAAAACCGCTATTCGAATGAACAGCGGCTTTTGATTATTTACTATTTGATGGTAGATCTTCCAATTCTGTCGGCTGCGCGCGATATACAAACAACGCCATAATAAAGGCGACGATAGCTAACACAAATGCTATAAAGTATACAAGTTCAACACCCGCAACCATAGACTCACTTATTGTAACAGGATTTCCTGGATCAGCAGCATGTGTTAGATAACTATTTTGTCTTGCACTCATAATACTGATGAATACAGATACTCCGACCGCTCCTGCAACAGGCTGTAATGTCGTCATTACTGCAGTACCATGCGGATACAAATGTTTAGGGAGCTGATTTAAGCCATTTGTTTCAGCCGGCATCATCATAGCCGAGACAGAAAGCATTAGTAAGATATACCCAACAATAATCATCCATATCGGTGTATTCATATCCAGCCTGCTCATCATAAACATCGTTCCGCATAACACTGCTGAAGCGGGTATTAGCAATAATCTGGGTCCAAACTTATCAAATAAATGCCCCATAACAGGTGACATCAATCCATTCAGAATTGCACCAGGCAGCAGGATTAAACCAGCCGTGGCTGGCGTGACTCCCAACGGTCCTTGCATATACATTGGCAGGATAATCTCAGAAGAAAACATCGCCATAATTATAATTATAAATAGGATAATTGCATGTGAATACATAGGGAACCTAAACACCCGTAGATTCAGTAACGGATCTTCTAGTTTAAATTGTCTTATTGAAAACAATATCAGCGCCACGACTCCCGAGACAATTGGAACAAACACAACAGGATTTAGAAACCTGGTCTCACCTTCACCTGCTGAACTAAAACCGAACACGATACCACCAAATCCAACAGTCGAAAAAATTAGTGATAAAATATCTATTTTGGGTTTGGTAACTTCTGATACATTAATCAAATATCGATAGGCAAACGCTATCGAAAATAGTGCAAATGGAATTACTGTGATAAATAAAAAACGCCAGCCCAAATGATCAACTATTACTCCTGATAGTGTTGGACCAATTGCAGGTGCGAACATTATAACAAGCCCGACAAAGCCCATTACTTTCCCACGACGTGCTGGCGGGAATATTAATAAAAAGACATTAAAAATGATGGGTATAAGCAGCCCAGTTCCAATCGCTTGAATTAACCTGCCCGCCAGCAGAACAGGAAAAGTGGGAGCGGCAGCACAAATCGCCGTTCCAATCGAAAATATCACCATCGTTCCCAAAAATAACTGCCTTGTCGAAAACCATTGCAATAATACTGCCGATGCTGGTGTGACAACTCCCATTACTAACAAAAACCCTGTTGCCATCCATTGGACAGTAGTTACAGTAATACCGAACTCGTCCATTAAGGTTGACAGTGCAATATTAAGTAATGTCTCATTTAAAATCGCGAAGAATGCCCCAATGATTAAAGAAAGCATAATAGGCATGACTTTCACATTGGGATCTTCAGCTAAATACTCATATTTGGTTGATTGATTACCATTATCCATACAAAAAATCTCCTTTGAAAAAATAAACACAAGCATTAGTTATTAGCTTGCGTAAGAAGTACAGAGATATTTACCAAATTGAAAAGAGGAAAAAAACCACTCTCCAACTTATTTATTCGAAAATAACAGGATAATTTTACCACTACTATGCCTTATTAACAAGGGCACATTTTACTGAATATCCACAACTATTTAATACTATTAAACATTGTCAGCTGCCCATACAAAATTGGACGTATCCCCATATAGTAAAAGGAAGGACTTTTTAGAGGAGGACATTAAATCATGAATTATAATCAACCACCATATGGAGATGAAAGGCAATTTAATTTTCAAGGGATGCTGGACGGCTTATTTTCCGGATTTCCTGGCGGCGGACAACAATATGGCCCCCCAGGTGGAGGACCGCCATTCGGGGGACCGCCGGGACAGCCTGGCGGCGGGCCGCCAGGGTTTCAGGGTGGGCAACCATCTGCCGGTCCACCTAGTAGCCCACCACCATCATTTACACCTTCACAACCGCAAACCTTGCAATCCCAGCAGTTCGGCGTTTATGCAATCGATCCAGGAGCAATTCGACGTTGTCTTTTCCAGTTCACGTATATCTGGCTACGACGGGATGCCTTTTGGTTTTTCCCAGTCTTTGTAGGAAGAAATTCAATCGCTGGCTTCAGATGGAGCAGAAACAGATGGGTTTACTACGGCATAGACTTAGATAGAATTCAAGCATTCCAGTGCTATTAATACCTGTCTCACCTCATTTTTTGTCATTTATTACGAAATGAGTCTTTCCTTGCTCAATACAGTAAGCGAAGGGAGGATTTTTAATGCATCAAACAGTATTGCTATATTTGGCATGTATTTTAGCTGGCTTTGCACTTGCGAACGTACCGACATCTTCAGTAATTACTGCAGGTATAGCCACTTTCTTTCAAATAATAGGGGGAATTGCGGTAATTGTTTTTTCTCTTGCCATCCTATATTTGGGAGTCAAAACCTTGCTCGATAAGTAAAAAAGAGGCCGTTTGAATGGTAACGATAAGAATCCGCCGTCAAACAGGTCGAAGTGAATCCTCATTCCGCTAAATGGCAGAAAAGGTACTCTCGGAAGGGCGAGACGGATCCTCGTTCCGCTGATATGAACAAAACTGTCAAGTCCCAAGCTGTTTTTCCCTTTTTTGGGTATACTTAATACAAGAAGCCATTTTAACTT
>NZ_JAGGKK010000007.1 GCF_017873675.1 Virgibacillus litoralis
ACACCTGTTCCCATGCCGAACACAGCAGTTAAGCTCTCCAGCGCCGATGGTAGTTGGGGCTTTGCCCCTGCAAGAGTAGGACGCCGCCAGGCAAACAATAAAAGCCCAGGATATGATAATTCATAACCTGGGCTTTTTATTGCTTGGAGATAAGCCAAGTTTTCTGATTAAGGAAGTACAATAAAACTTAAACTTTATTAAAACATTAAAAAGGTAAAAGAAGAGTGACCATCATTTTGTCATCAATTTGATGGTTATTTTTATTGGTATAATAGTATTTTTGGTTCAGTGCTAGCCTGCATTTTGACCTACAGTTTCGTGTGAAATTGACTAGCTGTTTATAACGTAGTCTGAATATTTCTGTTAAACTAAATATAAAGATTACTAACGGTATTTAGCCAGACAGAGCAAGTTAGTTTAGGGAGTTCAACAAGCAATTTTTCAAGAAAAAATATACGATAAAGGGGAGAACTATTGTGAAAAGTTATGCTGGATTTGGTAAAAGATTATTAGCAAGGTTTTTAGATGTTACCATTTTTTCAATTTTAATTGGTGGTTTATTTTATGTTTTTACAGGTGATTACAGTATTGCCTGGAATAAAGGATTGATTTGGGATTTATTTTACACATTATACTTAATTGTAATCCCTGTGTTATGGGCCGGATATATTATGGGTAAACGAATTTGTGATATCAAATTAAAACGAACAGATGGTGGCAATGTTAAACTTTCCAATACCTTTTTAAGAGAGCTTGTAGGTTTTCACCTTATTGGTATTGTCACTCTTGGAACATCCTTAGTAGTAAGTATTTTTATGGTAATATTACGAGAAGACAGAAGAGCAATTCACGATATGATAGGTGGAACTTATGTAAGTGAAAATTAAAGTTTCATAACGGGATTAGTTTTGGAAGAATAATTGTTAGTTGCATTAGAAATCATATTATAATTTAGCATATATTTCGCCCCTATTATTGAAAAATCTATTTTTCTAACGGAATGAGGATCCGCCTCACCCTTATGAGAGCATCTTTTCTGCTATTTAGCGGAATGAGGATTCATGTCGACTGATTGCAAATCCGGATTCCGAGTCGCAATACTTCATTTCCATATTGTATAATCCTGCCAGTCTAAGTTACAAACATACCATAACCCCAAAACCCTTAAAAACAGAAACAACTCATTTTTAGCGTTACAAATGAGATTTGAAATATCATAGCAATTAGGATTCGTTTTGGCGCAAACTCCTAACAAATATTCGTGTAAATCCTATACATGAATTAGTAGATGAGAGAGACAATATAGGTATAAACTTATTAGGAGCGTAATGATGTTTAAAACTAAAATCGTAATTACTGTAATTGTATGTATTTTACTTCTTCCCCAAGTAACCTCTGCAAGTGTCATTCATGTTGTAAAAAAAGGGGAAAGCTTATGGGGAATTTCAAATATATATGGAACGTCAGTAGAGGAGATAGTAAACTCCAATGGTCTGCCATATAAAGATGTAATTAACCCTGGATTACCGTTATTAATTTCAGGTAATCAATATATTGTTCAATCAGGTGAAAGTATTTGGGAAATTGCACAGCGTCATTCAACTACAATAGAAAAGATAATGTCCGCAAATAATCTAGAGAAAAATAATCTATACCCTAACCAAAAATTAACTATCCCTTCTACACCAAAAAAGGAAATATTTACTGGTGCGTTTATGGTACCTGCAGGAGAAAAAGCTAGTAAATCATTATTAAAGCACTATAAAAAACTTATATCAACAGTCGGTTTTTTTGAATACCATCCCGATTCACAAGGGAATCTCAGTAAAATGCCAGGTGAGGTCACTGTGAAAACAGCATGGAATAATAACTTAATTCCATATGCAACAATAACAAATTTAAGTTCAAACGGATTTGATGATGAATTAGCTCACCAAGTAATAGGCAACAAAGAGACCCGAGGGAAGCTGATTAATAATATTTATTCTGTTCTGCATAAAAACGATTATAAAGGAGTCATTATTGACTTTGAAGGAATTAAAAACAATGATCGTGAGAACTTTAATCAATTTATAAAGGAACTTACAGCTAAACTTCATCCGGTTGGTATGAAAGTAAATGTATCATTACCACCAATGCAAGGGGACCGTTATCCGGATTATTATTCAGGTTACGACTATAAAACACTTGGAAAAACTGTAGATTCTTTGTTTCTTATGACATATGATTGGCATTGGTCTGGAGGTCCTGCTGGTGCTATTGCTCCCCTGGGAAAGGTTAGGGAAACCATCGAATATGCAATTTCTGCAGTCCCGCGTTCCAAAATCATTCTCGGGATTCCTATGTATGCATATGACTGGAATATTGATAACAAAGAGCAAAAGGGGAGTGCATATGCCCAGGAACATGCAATTAAATTAGCTCTTGATCATGGCTCAGTCATTCATTATAATAAGGAAACTCATCAGCCGTGGTTTAGATATAAAGATAAAAATGGCGATCAGCATGAAGTGTGGTTTGAGGATGCGAGGTCAATTTTAGCAAAATACCGCCTTGTGAAAGACTATAATCTATATGGAATGGGTGGCTGGAAAATGGGTCTTTCCTTTCCTCAGGCAGAACAATTGCTTAGGGAGGAATTTAAGCCCAGACAGTAAATGGTTTAACTTAAAAATTATAACTATAAAGTAACAAAGGGACTATAAATTTTGATAGTCCCTTTGTTGTTTCTTTAACTCACTTGAAACGTTTATCTTGTATTCAAACGGGTATTAATCAAACAGAATGTTTTAACAAGATAAGGTGATAAAATGCTCTTAACAATTATTTCATGGATTGCGTTAACAATGGGGTTAATTAGTTCATTTATCATTGTTATTGATGTGATTAGATATCCGCAGATGATGAAAATAATGAATGTGGTTTGGCCGATAAATGGGTGGTTCTTTGGCCCATTTGCGTTATGGACATATTTTAAGTGGGGCAGATTAAAAGCAAAGAAGATTAAGGATGAAGACCGTCGTGGAAGACTTGCAAGGGTATTTGTATCCACTAGCCATTGTTCGGCTGGGTGCACTGTTGGAGACGCAGCAGGTGTACCAATCGTAGCATTAACAGGAATGGCTGTTATTGGGTCGACCTTGTATGCTCATTATGTTGTTGAATTTATATTGGCGTATATCTTTGGGATTGTGTTCCAGTTTTATGCCATATATCCCATGAATAAGGAACAAGGGATAGTTGGATCAATTAAAGCTGCTATTAAGGCTGATACCCTGTCTTTAATAGCATTTGAAATTGGGATGTTCGGGTGGATGGCAATCGTCCATTTTGTACTATTTGCTCAACCGCCAAAACCAAATGAGGCATCCTATTGGTTCATGATGCAAATTGCAATGATTCTAGGATTCCTGACTAGTTATCCTGCTAATTGGATTCTTGTAAGAAAAGGAATTAAAGAAGAAATGTAGGAATAGTTCTGGAAAGGTCAACTATTCCTAACGTGAGCATACTAAAATAGTATATTGGCGGATAGGATAGTTCTTTGTTCACTGGTTTTAACAATTTATTTTACTTCCAATTTGGTTAATCCGAGAAAAAGAACAGCAATGATAAATAGAAGAACAAAGGGATATTTGAAAAAAGAATATACTAGTTGATCAGATTTTCTGCGTATTAGGTCTTCGGCTGTATACAAAACTAGCAATAAGACCATTGTCACGATAAGTGCCATGATTTTAATAATAGTTTCGGGTCTAGCCATAGCCAACATATCCCCAAGCATTGCCCCCATCATGCCCCCCATTAATCCGGATATCATGCCATCGATGACAGCAGGCAACCCCACAGGCATTCCAGCAATGAATCCCACAAATAAACCGATTAAGATAGACAAAATGGTTGAGGCAAATAGATCTCCCTGGTTGTATACCCCTAAAATCGTCCCCATTAATATACCTACCATCATAGCAACGGCCATGGAAAACATCATTCCATACATTTGAGTTACCCATTTTCGATAGTAAGTAATGTACATGATAATTGCCAGTACTTGAATGATACATGTTCCTATAATAAAAAATAATCCAATCGCCATCTCTTCAACTCCAATCGTAAGTTGTCCAATAGTATTATATTCACGGACAACTATCAATATGCAATACCATACGAGGGTATAATGTTGAATTTATGTATATTATAAATTCGTAGAACTCTTTTGTATTCATATTTGCCTTAATAATAAGTTATCAGTTGACAAAAATACATACGGGGGGTATATTAAAATTAAAGATTGAAAGGAAGTGAAGCAAATGGGAGAATACATGCATGATCATCCGGTTACGCCTCGAACAGAAGATGAGAAACAGGCTGTCGCTAACCGGCTGAAACGAATTGAAGGCCAAGTACGAGGAATTCAGAAAATGGTTGAAGAAGATCGTTATTGTATAGATATATTAGTTCAAATAAGTGCAATTAATGCTGCTTTAAAAAAAGTAGGCTTCTCTATAGCTGAGCGTCACACGAAGCATTGTATCAGCGATGCAGTACAATCGGGTAATGGAAATGAAGCAATTGATGAGCTTCTTGAGGTTTTGAAACAGTTTTCCAAATAAAGGGGGATCAATCATATGAGCGATTCAGAAGAACAACAACATTCACAACTTGGCGTGACAGGCATGACTTGTGCAGCCTGTTCCAATAGAATAGAAAAAGTACTAAACAAAATGGATGGTGTGGAAGCAAAGGTTAACTTAACAACCGAAAAGGCGACCGTTGACTATAATCCATCTACAACAACCTATGATGATATAACGGCTAAAATCGAAAAGTTAGGCTATGGTGTTCAAACTGAAAAAGCTGAATTTGATGTTTATGGCATGACTTGTGCAGCTTGTTCTAGCAGAATAGAAAAAGTGCTGAATAAACAAACTGGTGTCAAGCTTGCCAGTGTAAATTTAGCTACTGAAAGTGCTGCTGTTGAATATAATCCAGGGTTGATGGAAGAAGCTGATATCATTGGCAGGATTCAGAAACTTGGCTATGATGCTAAAATAAAAGCAAATCAGGAAGATAAAAAGACACAGAAGGAAAAGCAGTTAAATCAAATGAAGACGAAACTGATTGTCTCTGTTTTACTTTCAGCACCGCTTTTAATAACGATGCTTGTTCACTTAGCTGGAATTAACGTACCAGCTATTCTGCTTAATCCATGGTTCCAATTTGCATTAGCAACACCTGTCCAATTCGTGATTGGCTGGCAATTTTATGTTGGTGCTTATAAAAACCTGCGCAATGGTGGAGCAAATATGGATGTGCTGGTTGCTTTGGGTACAAGTGCCGCGTATTTCTATAGTCTATACGAAGCCTTTAACACAATCGGTAATCCCGGATATATGCCGCATCTTTATTTTGAGACAAGTGCAATATTAATTACATTAATTTTGTTTGGGAAATATCTTGAAACAAATGCGAAAGGTAAAACGACGGTTGCATTATCAAAATTGCTCGACCTGCAAGCGAAACAGGCACGTGTTATCCGTAATGGTGAAGAATTGATGATTGCGGTTGAAGAAGTGGCTGTTGGTGATCACTTGATTATAAAACCAGGTGAAAAATTCCCTGTCGATGGAATCGTTGTAAAAGGTAAGACATCTGTTGATGAATCAATGATTACAGGCGAATCTATTCCAATTGAAAAAGATGAACAGTCAAATGTGATCGGATCAACGATGAATAAAAATGGTACGGTCGAAATGGAAGCAACTAAGGTTGGTAAAGACACAGCCCTTGCGTCGATTGTTAAGGCGGTAGAAGATGCTCAAGGTACAAAAGCGCCTATTCAGCGGCTGGCGGATGTTATTTCAGGCTACTTCGTTCCAATTGTTGTTGGTATCGCTATTTTGACATTTATTATCTGGATTTCTTTTGTAACACCAGGTGCATTTGAACCAGCATTAGTAGCGGCTATTGCAGTGCTTGTTATTGCATGTCCTTGTGCATTAGGTTTGGCCACACCAACGTCCATAATGGTTGGAACTGGTAAATCTGCTGAGTCTGGTATTTTGTTTAAGGGCGGCGAACATTTGGAGCGCACACATCAGTTGGATACTATTATTCTGGATAAAACAGGGACGGTTACAAAAGGTAAACCGGAAGTGACTGATTTTACTGGTGCTGAAGAAACACTCAAACTATTGGCCAGTGCTGAAAAAGGTTCAGAACATCCCTTAGCAGAAGCAATTGTTGCATATGCTACGGAAAAAAGTATCTCATTAACAGAAGCAACTAGTTTCACAGCAGTACCCGGCCTAGGTATCAATGCTGTAATTTCTGGCAATCAGATACTTGTAGGAAGCAGAAAATTATTGACTGAAAATGATGTAGAAATTGCTCAATCTGAAGAAGAAATGATTAAGTATGAGACAGATGGAAAAACGGCTATGCTAATAGCGGTAAATGGTGAATATCGTGGAATAGTCGCGGTAGCAGATACAATTAAGGAAACAGCCGTTGAAGCAATTAGTCAATTGAAAGAGCAAGGCTTGGAAGTAATTATGCTTACAGGTGACAATGAAAGAACTGCGAAGGCAATTGCAAAACAGGTGGGTATTGATCAGGTTATTGCTCAAGTTTTACCTGAGGAAAAAGCGGATAAAGTTAAAGAAGTTCAGTTGCTTGGTAAAAAGGTAGCCATGGTTGGTGATGGAGTTAACGATGCGCCTGCATTGGCAACTGCTGATATTGGCATTGCCATTGGTACTGGTACAGAAGTAGCAATTGAAGCAGCGGACGTAACAATCCTTGGCGGCGAGTTGCTGCTGATACCAAAGGCAATTAAAATCAGTAAAGCTACAATCAAAAATATTCGTCAAAATCTATTCTGGGCATTTGCTTATAATAGCGCTGGTATCCCGATAGCTGCTATTGGATTATTGGCACCGTGGATTGCTGGCGGTGCTATGGCTTTAAGTTCGGTCAGTGTTGTTTCTAACTCACTTCGGTTGAAGCGAGTTAAGATATAATTAAAAAGCATTTAGGAAAGGGGGGAATTAGTATGCAAATCACATTGGATGTTAAAGGTATGACATGTGGCCACTGCAAATCCTCAGTTAAAGGTGCACTTGAAGAACTGAAGGGAGTAACAAGTGTAGAAGTAGATTTAGGTTCTGGGAAAGTCGATGTCACTTATGATGATGCACTTGTTAAAGTAGAAGACATGCACGAAGCAATTGAAGATCAAGGCTATGATGTCGTAGCATAATATAAAATGAAGAGAATGGGACAAAAGTATATTTAGTCAAAGTAAAATCCGAACTTATAATTCAAAATTCTTTAATTGGAATTCGAATTAGTTCGGATTTTTTGCAGTTAAGAATGTATAACTACTTTTTTACTGCATAATTGTAACTAATCATTCACCAAAAGGCTTGGTGAATACCTAGTTTTCTAGTGTTGCAGTAGATATAAACTACGAACTAGTGAAATTTGTAAGTTTCTCTAACCACGCAGCTGGAATATGCTCCCTTTCCGTGGGCAAGTGCCGAGCCTCCTCAGCTCATACCTCGCCTGCGGGGTCTCGCCTAGCTTGTTTTTCCCACAGGAGTCTCGCATATTCCAGCTGCTAGTTTAAATGGTTTAAAAAATTTTTACTCTCTATCCATCACAATGTATATTTTGTTATTTTATCAAGTTATAACGAGCAAATCCCAGCGCAGGAAATACACGTAGACTCCTGGGGGAGGAAAGGCCTAGATGAGACATCTGAGTGCGTCAGCACGAGGAGGGCTCAACAGCCGCCCCCGGAAAGCGAAGTGTATTTCCGTAGCGGTATTACTGCACACAACTCCTAGTTCGCATTTTATATCAACTACGTATTAAAGTCAGCCATTGAAAATAATGAACAATCTAACATCCTATCATTTATTTTATTCGTCTTTCAAGTGGAAAGTTTTTGTTATGTCCCAGCCTCTTTTTTTAGCAGTAAACATTATGGCTTTTATTACAAAGTAACAGGGGTTCTTGTGAAAGTAAAATATACTTTCATAAGAACCCCTTTAATAAATGCAACGTTTTTAATATATTTTTATACGGATGCTTTTACATTATTAAGGTGACCTAGTGCGGCGGAATAAGTTTTCCAGCCACCCTCCAGATTTTTAACTTTATAGCCATTTTCCTGCAATATTCTCGTCGCTATATAACCGCGTAAGCCTACTTGACAGTTAACATGGATTGTTTCATCTTTTGGCAGCGTATCAAGCTGATTCCGTAAATCATCAAGTGGAATATTCTTGGCACCTGTGATAAATCCATTTTCCAACTCGTCTTGATTACGCACATCGATTAATACACCACCATTTGCTACAATTTCATCGATTTCATTCCACTGAACTGTTTCAACAAAACCTTCTACGATATTTCCAGCAACATAGCCAGCCATATTGACCGGGTCTTTTGCCGAAGAATAAGGGGGGGCATATGCTAATTCCAAATCTGGTAAATCAAGAACTGTTAAGCCACCTTTTATGGCTGTGGCAATCACATCGATACGCTTATCGACACCATCTATTCCAACAGCTTGAGCCCCATAAATTTTGCCTGTTTCCTGATCAAAAACAAGTTTTAATGCAATTGGTGTAGCCCCAGGATAGTATCCGGCATGGGAAACAGGATGTACATGAACGACCTGATATGGGATGTCTAAGCGATTTAACGTTTTCTCATTATTACCTGTTGCAGCTACAGTGTAATCGAAAACTTTGGCAATTGAAGTACCGAGGGTACCGTTATATCTTACTTTTTCGCCGTAAATATTATCTGCTACAATTCGACCTTGTCGGTTGGCTGGCCATGCTAATGGAATCATTGTCGGTTGATAGATTGTGTAATCTTTTACTTCGACAGCATTACCAATTGCATATATATTAGGATCATTGGTTTGTAACGACTCGTTTACCTGGATTCCACCACGGTCACCAACGTTTAAGCCTGCATTGACTGCTAGTTCATTTTCCGGACGAACTCCGATTGATAGTAGTATCATGTCAGTTTCAATTTCTCTTCCATTGTTTGTAATCACTTTTTTACCATTATTCTTAAAGGAATTCACACCATCATTTAAGATAAGATTTACCCCTTTTTCTACAAGATGATGATGAATAATTGCAGCCATTTCATAGTCAATTGGTGCCATTACTTGGTTAGACATTTCAACTATAGTCACTTCAATACCACGATCATGTAAGTTTTCGGCAATTTCCAAACCTATAAAACCACCACCGACAACAACAGCTTGTTTAGGTTTTTGCTCATCAATATACGCCTTAATTTTATCTGTATCTGGAATATTACGTAACGTAAATAGGGCTCTTGCTTCGTCAATACCCGGTATAGGTGGTACGATTGGACGCGCACCTGGTGACAAAATCAATTCATCATAAGTTTCTTCATACGTTTCATTCGATTGTAAATTGCTCACCTTTATTGATTTATTTGTGCGGTCAATTTGTGTGACCTCACTAAATGTACGAATATCAAGGTTGTATCTGGAAGACATACTATCGACAGTCTGAACAAGTAGTTTTTCACGATCTTTAATCGTTTGCCAATATAGTAAGGTAATCCACAATTTGCAAAAGAAATATATTCACCTTTTTCAAACATGATAATGTTCGCATTTTCATCTAATCTTCTAAGACGTGCTGCAGCTGTTGAACCGCCTGCAACTCCACCAACTATTACAATTTTTTTATTCATAATGATTTCCTCCTTGTATAATACCTATCGGGGTATTTAATGTCTTAATAATAATACACAAGACATTTATCTGCAGTGATATATGTCACACATTTAAAAATACCTATGCGGGTATTAAAGGAGTTGAAAAATGAAAGAGTTTTACCAGTCATAATAAGTAAAACTCACTCTTTTTGAATGTTTTCCTTCAATAGTTGCATGCGCTGATTAAAAAGGGTTGGATATGATAAATAACCAAGTATGATGCTTGTGATAACAGCAGTAGTCAGAAGGAGGAACAATATGAGTAATTGAAATAATACTGCTTGTACCGGGTCAGCTCCTGCAATTATTTGACCGCTCATCATTCCCGGAAGCTGTACAAGCCCAATTGTTTTTTGGCTTTCAATTGTAGGGATTGTACTCGCTTGAATGGATGTAATTAGTTGAGTGTGAATCGCCTGTTTGGGAGTTCCGCCGAGCGATAATATGAGTTCCGTTTCATCTTGATGTGTTTCGATTTCTGATGTAAAGCGATTAAGAAATAAAATTGACAGCACCATTGAGTTTCCGATCACCATTCCACTGATTGGAATAACGTATTGTGGTGTCGGAGGAGTGATATCCAGTCCAAGTAAAATACTCTGTGTCAAAACTTCAATAAACACAAAGGTTACTATTAACTTCCATGTGATTCCTGGTATAGACGCTCCCTTTTTCCTGGCATTTTGTGTGGCGGCTCCAATCATAAGCAATATCATCAGTAAGATGTAGATGATGTTTTCGGTATTGAATACAAATTGAAGGACGTACCCAACAGCGAGTAATTGGATGATGGATCGAACCACTGCAATGGCAGTATCCTTTTCCAGACCTAGATTTAATGCTTTGGATAAGACGAGCGGAATAATTACAAAAAGAAGTGCAATGGATAAGGTAAGAAAACTCATTCCACTTCACCCCTAACAAAGTCCTTCATTCTTTCATCAGTTGGATCTTTTAAAAAGTCACTTTCGCCAGTTTCTATTACTTCTCCGTCCATCATAGCCCATGTATAGTCTCCTATTGTCATTGCCTGCTGCAGATTGTGTGTTATCCAGAAAATCGTCGTATCATACGTATGATTAATTTTAGTAATAAGTTCTTCAATATCCTGTCTTGATACACTATCCAGCGAGGATGTAATTTCATCAAGTAATAAAATCTTCGGCTTGTTTACAAGTGTTCGGCCAATTGATACTTTTTGACGTTGTCCGCCTGATAAATCTTTGATATTACGCTGTAACGAATCCCTATTCATTCCGACGAGATGCAGTAATTCCTTTGCACGTTCTTCAGATAGTTTTTCTCCTTGTAAATCTAAAGGAAGGGAAAGGTTTTTCATCACGCTTCCACTAATCATTGCAGCGTTTTGCAGAGCAATACCAACGTTCCGACGCAGTTTCACCGGATCATAGCTATTGATAGGCTTGTCATCTATGTAAATATCGCCAGAATCTGGTGATCGCAATCCATTGCATAGTTTGAATAATGTGGTTTTCCCAGACCCAGACGGACCTACTAGTGTAGTTATTTTACCCTTAGGTATCGATCCTGTAATGTTTTTCAAAATATGTATACCGTCAACTGAGTAATTTACTTGCTTAAATAGCAAGGCTTTGTTGTAGTCATTATTCATGTGTAATTCACTTCCTTTGATGAACGATCACTACAATTATTATAACCTAATTGGTGCAGTATACTACAACGATATGACACTATTACCTAACGTCTTTTTTTAGGGGGATGACAGGAACTGGCATATAACTGCTTTAAAATTCTAGTGTTTATCTGAAGTACAGTGATTCTATGTAGTTTTCTATCATAACTATATTTAACTTAGCCTCCGTTTTATCTTTTTCTTCCAAAGCTACCTTTAACTCTTTGATATGTATGCTTAAATTATGATATTCCGTTTTATCACCTAATATCTGGTATCTCCATAAATTACTCTCGTATAATTCCTGGATAAGAGCTGCCTCATGCTTAGCTTTATCCCATTGGGACTGATTCACTAATTTTCTAACTTCGATGGCTTTTTGTGAAATCGGCAAACCTTGTATTTTTTCAGTTGAACATCCGAATAATATTGTGAAGCAAAGGAAAAGTATAGCTAATTTTGGTATTTTCATATCTTGTACTCCTCGTATCTTTTTAATTAACTTAACCATAATAATAAAAGATATGAACAATAGTTCTTATAATATGGAGGATTAACATGTCTGAATATACAATAGTAATTGTTCGAACTATATTTGCCTTCTTCTTTATTTTATTGCTAGCAAGAATACTTGGAAGTAAACAAATTGCTCAACTGACATTCTTTGATTACATAACAGGAATTTCTATTGGTAATATGGCTGCAGCTTTAGCTATTGATGTAAATATGCAACCAATGGATGCGATAATAGGCTTGCTCTTATTTTCGCTTTTAACTACCATCGTCGTTTTTGGGGCCTTAAAATCACTAAAATTTAGAAAACTTGTTGAAGGAAGACCAACAATATTAATGAGAAATGGAAATGTGCTAGAGAAGAATTTATTAAAAGAGAAGATAACATTTGATGACTTAATGCAGGGTTTGCGCGAGAAGAGTGTTTTTAAATTAGCAGACGTTGAAACGGCGACCCTGGAGACAAGTGGCGTTATAACTGTGATGAAAAAAGCAGAATTTAATCCCTTAACACCAAAAGATATGGGTATACCAGTCGAAGCGGAGCATACTCCATCAGTGATTATTGTCGATGGAATATTGTTAGATAAGCGGCTTAATTATCTTGGTTATTCAAAAGAGTGGCTTCTTGGTGAAGTTCTGAAACAAGGTGCCAAAAATTTTAAAGATGTGTTCTTAGCACAAATTGATTCAAAAGGTAATGTTTATGTTGATTTATATAATGAAGAAGAAAAGGTGACACAAGTTAAACAGAAGCCTCTTCTATCTGCACAACTGAGAAAAATGCAGGCTGATTTGGAGGGATTTGCGATTCAGACTAATGACCAGAATGCTAAACAAATGTATTACAATCAATCAATAGAACTCCAGGATCTTATCAATAAAATCAATCCATATCTTAAAGAGTAAATCATATAATAAGTGGTATTTTATCTATAAAATCAGCCGTTACCAAATCTCTCTCACGGTAACGGCTGATTCTTTAATTAGTTTGATCATATTGATTTACTTCGAATAAATCAATTAATTCCATTTTAGGGTGTTTATCCTCGAACCAGCGCAGTGCAAATTCATTTCTGAATAAAACAATATGATTCTCTTCTCTATCTCTGACGAGGATATTCCGTTCATCAAATAATGATTCGTCAACTTGGTGTACTTTTAGCCACCTGGGAATACGCTCTCCAATTGACTCTAGCTCTACTTCCACATTGTATTCATTTTGCATTCTATATTTGAACACATCATATTGCAATTCTCCTACTGCCCCTAGAATATAGGATTCAGTACGATGTCTTTTAAATAATTGAATTGCACCTTCTTGCACAAGCTGTTCAAGACCTTTTTTAAATTGCTTCGCTTTCATTACGTTTTTAGCTGTTACTTTTTTAAACAATTCTGGCGGGAATTGAGGCAGCTCATCATATTCAAAGTGTTCTTTTCCTTCAATTAACGTGTCACCAATTCGGTAGGCATTCGGATCGTATATCCCGATAATGTCACCAGCATATGCTTCTTCAATTGTACCTCTTGAAGATGCAACAAATTGCTGGGATTGCGCTAATTTAATTGGCTTATTAGTTCTTGCCAAATTAACATTCATTCCACGTTCAAATTTACCAGAGCATACCCGTAAAAATGCTATTCTGTCACGGTGAGCGGGATTCATATTTGCCTGTATCTTAAAGACAAATCCTGAGAAATTCGGGTTATCAGGCTGGATGACTCCTTCTGTAGATTTCCTTGGTTTCGGTGCGGGTGCCATGGATATGAATGTATCAAAAAAAGTTTCCACACCAAATGGTGCCAGAGCGCTTCCAAAGAATACAGGTGTTTGTTTTCCTGATAAAACAGTCTCTAATGAAAAATTATCTCCCGCTTCATCCAATAATTCCAGCTCATCTTCTGTTGCCTTAAATGTGGAATCAGACACTAATTCCTGATGTTCAGGTTTATCCAAATCCTCATATGGTATATAGACTTCTTCCTCGTTACCGTTATATTGGACAAATTGCTCTTTATGGCGGTCAAAAACTCCTAGAAATCGTTTGCCCATTCCAACTGGCCAGTTCATTGGGTATGTCTCAATATCTAATACTTCCTCAATTTCTTCTAATAGATCAAATGGCTCTCTTCCTTCACGATCCAGTTTATTGATAAAGGTGAAAATCGGAATCCCGCGCATACGACATACTTTAAATAATTTTTTTGTTTGTGCTTCAATCCCTTTTGTTGCATCAATTATCATAACTACACTGTCTACTGCAGTAAGCGTTCTGTACGTATCCTCACTAAAATCCTCGTGTCCAGGTGTATCCAAAATATTAACCTGGTATCCACCATAGGGAAAATTCATTACACTCGATGTTACCGATATGCCACGTTGTTTTTCTATTTCCATCCAGTCTGATGTTGCAAACTTACCGGACTTTTTTGCTTTGACGGTTCCGGCTGAGCGAATTAAATTTCCAAACAAAAGTAACCTCTCTGTTAAGGTTGTTTTCCCGGCATCCGGGTGAGATATAATAGCAAACGTTTTTCTTTTATTAACTTCGTCGTTTAGACTCATAACAAAATCCCTTCCATTCTAAATTGTTCAATTATAGTTACTCTAGTTACGATAGGGAATTTTGATTTACATCGGAATAATTCTCCTTTAAATTCTTTCATTTATTGATTATACCATCAAAAGATAGCATGATTACAGCCTTAAAGTCAATGAACACAAAGGTTACTAAGAATGGATATTTTTCCGGTGAAAGTGGAAATATACATATGAAAAGTAAAAGACACTATAATACTTTTCAATTGGAGGCGTTTTTTCATGGAAAACAAGTATCATAATGTGCCCTTAACTTCTTCAGAATTAGCCAATCTATGGACACAATTTCAAAATGACAGTATGGCCATCTGTTTTTTAGGCCATTCCCTGGAGAAAGTAGAAGATTCAAATGTTCGAGAAATCCTTAAATTTGCATTAGGATTATCGAAGTCTCATGTTGGAAAAATTAAGGATTTTTTAAATCAGGCTAATTACCCTGTCCCAAAAGGGTTCACGAAAGAAGATGTGAACCTTGAAGCACCGCCACTTTTTTCAGATTCTTTAACTTTGTACTATATGTATATTATGACACTTCACGGTATAACGGGTTATGCTGCGGCTACAGGCACTTCCGTCCGTGCTGACCAAAGAAGTTACTTTATTCAGTGCAATAAAGAATCCATGCAACTATACGATAATATCGTGGAGGTGATGCTTCAAAAAGGAATAGTTAGTAGACCTCCAATTATTAACGCCCCAGAACAAACTGACTTTGTGAAGAATCAACGTTATTTAAACGGGTGGTTTGGGAAACAACGACCATTAAATGCAATCGAAATTGATGGCCTCACTTTTAATGCACAAAAACTTATGGTTAAAGTCGTGTTAGAAATCGGGTTCAGTCAGGTCACCCAATCAAAGGGTCTTCGTAAGTATTTTCAAAAAGGGGAAAAGATTTGCCAAAAGCACATTAAAATCCTTGATTCAGTCTTGGCCGGAGATAACCTGCCTGCACCAAAGAAATGGGAATCGGAAGTCACAAATTCTACAGTTCCACCCTTTTCAGATAAGCTTATGCTTTACCATATTGTCTCACTTGTTTCCACAGCGGCAGGATTTTACGGGGCAGCATTGTCCGTTGTCCAAAGACGAGATTTAGCAGTACAGTATACGCGGCTTATAGGGGAAATTGGACTGTACGCTGAGGATGGTATAAATCTTATGATTAAAAATTGCTGGCTGGAGCAACCCCCTATGGTTGATGATCGTGAAGCTTTGGCTAAAAAAAGAAAATGATAATTTTACTAAACAGGTTTCAATTCTTTTCCAATCTGTAATTTTAGGTATTCGACAGTTCATCACGATCACTAGCACGGGGAGGTTCTTCCATCCAACCGTTATCAATAAGAATGTTTGCGCCGTCTTCTGAATATTTCAGGACTTCATGTATGAAACGGTCATAATGTGCTGTTAAATCGCGCCTTAAACATGTGGATATACTTGTTCCATAATAGCCAATGCCTAATGCGATTAATCCAGTAACGCTGAACAACATCAGGCTGTCGGAAAATGGAGCGACCTTGGATTCCGTTACATATGTATCTGAAGACATCGGAACAGTAAGGTCATCTTCACGTAATATGGAACTGAAAACTTCGTTGTGTTTTGCAGTAATATCCTTACCGCGTACAAAGAATTGTGAAATTTTTTTTGATTTAGCGACTTGACTGAACCCTATTAAAGTTGCTATTCCTAAAGCATTACGTTGGAAATTAGCATAAAGATTGGTCATCTCCAATGATAGTAATGGTCTTCTTTCGCCAAACCAACCGGTTAGAAAGCTTGGCTTTTTGACAACATCAACCTTTTCAGGATAAGGAATATAAGGAGAACGTACATAAAGTCCTTTCGACAACAAAAGATTTTTTGTCATTGTGTCCAGTTGATTCGCTTCTGCTGCGCATTGTGCATAAAACTCGTCAATATCTGATCTTACAGCTAAAGACTTAGCGACACTGTATCCATTAAGTGATATTTGGCCCATCTGACTCATGAACTGTAGCATGTAATTATCAGAATATAATCGTGGGGCGTTTAAATTTGAATCTTGATCTACCGAAAACCCTTTTGGCAGTGGATAATTTTCATCGGTGTAAATGGCCGTTAGTTTCTGGATATGTGATTGGGATAATTGTAAAGCGTGTTCTAAGATTGGGCGAATCTCGGGGTCTTCAACAGTCCTCAAGAAATACATTATCATACATATGGAAGCACTATCATTTTGATATGAAGTCCAAAGTTGTGAAAGCTCTGCTGAAGTCAGTCTTATGTTTTGTTCAGTTTTCATGATTTCAATCCTCCATATAGCGGTATTGTACTTTCCTTGTATTATTTGACGTTAATATATGAAATATTCATTTTCTAATTCTATCTGCAATTTCAATTACCGAGAATAAATATCCACCTATATGAAAAACTATCTTCAAAGGAGGTGCGGCACATGAGTAAATCTTTTACTGGAAAGAAGAAAAACGGAGAAATGACCTCTGAAACCTCTTCCGCTCCTATTTCATCGTCCCTGGAAAAGAATGTCTCTATCTTAAAAGAGATATTTGAATCGTGTGATGATATTATCTTCCAACCCACCCAGATAGATAATAAATCTGTATGTTTTGTCTATTTGTCAGAAATGGTCAACAATCAGGTACTGTACGAAATTGACCGAGGCCTGTCTCATTATTCTACTGATGCTAACAGAGGTTTTACATCACATATTCGACAACAATTTCCATTGGGAACAGTAAATGAATTAAGTGAACTACAGTCTGTTGTTAGGAAGATTCTTTCTGGCCATACAATACTTATAGTTGATGAGTTGGATCACATCTTTTCATTCCATAGCACAAATTCAACAGGTAGGGAAGTTACGGAGCCGACTACTGAGTCAACGGTTAAGGGACCGAAAGAAGGATTCGTTGAAGATATTCATACAAATTTGCGGTTAATTCGCAGAAAACTGCAGACGCCTTCTTTAAAAGTAGAACATTTAACACTAGGTCAACAGACAAATACTCAAGTTAGTATTGTTTATATCAAAGGAGTAGCTGATGACGGCATTGTAAATGAGGTACACCAAAGGTTATCCCGTATCGATATTGATGGGGTTTTAGACAGCCACTATATAGAATCGATGATTAAAGATTCACCAAAATCACCTTTTCCTACTATATATAGCACTGAGCGTCCTGATCGTGTCTGTGGCGGGCTGTTAGATGGGAAAGTTGGTATTATTACAGACGGTTCACCTTTCGCTTTGACCGCTCCTTCTATGTTTGTCGAATTTCTTCATTCGGGTGAGGATTACTATGACAGTTCGTTAGCTTCAACCATCATTCGTTGGGTACGCTTTGTGGGACTTTTCGTCACCTTAATTCTTCCATCATTTTATGTTGGAGTAACGATGTTTCATCAAGACTTACTGCAGACTCCTTTACTAATTCAGATTGCGGCTAATCGTGAGGCGTTGCCGTATCCAGTACTCATTGAAGGACTTTTTATGCTGCTGACATTTGAATTCATTCGAGAAGCCGGATTACGTATGCCCAAAGTGTTTGGTGGCGGAGTGGTTACGATTTTAGGGCTGGTGTTAATCGGCCAGTCAGCTGTACAGGCAGGAATTATTGGACCGTTGATGGCGATTGTTATTTCAGTGACAGCCTTGACTTCGTTTATTTTACCGAATTACGAATTTCACCAGGTGATACGCTTTTGTGGCATTCCGTTACTTTTATTGACAGGATTCTTTGGTTTTATGGGTACTATCGTCGGTCTGATGTTTGGTTTAACCCATTTAGTGAGTTTACGGTCCTTTGGTGTCCCTTACTTCTCCCCGGTTTCTCCTGCGAGAAAAGAAGGGTGGAAAGACGTATTCATTCGAGCACCCTGGTGGGCCATGGATACCCGTACACCGGGGATTGGAGTCGAAAACATAGATCGCGCAGGTAAAGGTAATCGTGCTCGGCCTCCAAAAGCTAGTAAGGAGGATCAGGATGAGAAAAAGTAAGTCTTTCAAATGGATGAGATCAATCTATATAATGGGAGCATTTATTGTCGTTCTATCACTTACAGGGTGTTGGAGTGCCGATGAAATCAATAACCTTGCAGTTGTCAATCTTATGGCCATTGATGAAAATGAAGCTGGTGAAGTTGAGGTCACTACTGTAATTGTAAAACCCCATACACTTTTTGCAGAAACTGCTATTTCTGGTGAAGGAAAAGGCCAATTTCTGATTGAAACAGCAACAGGTAAGACCGTATTTGAGGCAATGGGTAACTTATCGACTGCTATTTCGGAAACACCATACTTTGGACATGTTGATGCGATTGTATTTGGTGAACGGGCAGCACGTGAAAGGATGTTATCCTCCTTAGACTATTTTAAAAGACAAAGTGATTTTCGGCCTAATGTCCTGTTACTTGTAACGAAGGGATCCGCATCCGACGTGGTAAAATCCCCCCCACAGTTGAATGCGACACTTGGTTTGGAAATAACAAACTCAGCACTTTTGAGTAAGTTTGCTCCTGTAGGTATGGTTGAAGATATTAGTCAATTTAGAGAAGCCCTATCCAGCAATACGATAGACGCTACTACAGGAGTCATTAGTCCTGCAAAACAGCAAGGAATTGATGTTCAAGAAGATGAGAAAAAAACAAAGAGTCAACGGTCAGATAACAAAGGAGAAAACCAACAGGATATACCAAAAGTATTAAGTTTGAATGGTACAGCGGTGTTTAAAAATGGGCACTTAAGAGGTTTTCTCGATGAACCGGATACTCGCGGACTATTATGGATAAAAGGAGAACTCCAACATGAAATTGTTAGCCTGAAATGTGGTGGGAAAAATAAAGGAACAGTCAGCTTGAATATAACCGGTTCAAAATCGCAAATGTCCCCTCAACTATCTGGCAGAAAACCAAAGATGAACGTGAATATTCAGGTGGATGCCGACATCGGTCAAGTAACTTGTTCTGATATAAAAATGACTACTCGTCAAATCGATCGTTTAAATCAACAATTAGAGTATTTAGTTAAACAGGAAGCATTTAGCGTATTAAGAAAAGCAAAAAATCAATGGCAAACAGATATTTTTGGATTCGGTAAGGCTTTTTCAAGAAAGTCACCTGACAAGTGGGATCAACTAGCCCCTAATTGGAGGAATGGCCTGCTAAAAGAGATGGAGATTGATGTAAACGTTTCAGCAAATATTACACGGTTTGGAGTTTTTAAAAATCCAAGTAAGGCGAATGAATCGAGGTAGCGTATGAATATTTTATTTAGTTTACTCCTCATCGTATTGATTGCCATCACGACAGGAACACATATCTATTTTGTATGGAAAAAGAAGGATTATAAAACGTTATTCGTCCAATTTGGGATAGTCGGTCTCAGTATTGTTGCGGGGATTTTAGTGATTTATAATCTTTCAGACCCTTCGATTTCCAAATTATTAAATATGTTGAGTCCACTGGAGAAATGAAACGGAGGTACCAGCCATGATTGAAAAAGGCAGAATTAGTAATATTCAGGCAGCAATGTTAGCTATCACATCCTTAACGATCATTGGACATTTGATATTACTAACAGTGGTTATCCACCAAAGTCGTCAGGATGGTTGGATTGCAGCTATTGCAGGCACCATTTTAGGGTTGGTTGGCATTATTTCATTAGTGAAACTGTCCCAAAGCTTCCCGGGTCTTACGTTAATTGAAATTTTATTTAAACATTTCTCGTGGATTGGGAAAATCATTGGTGTGCTATATCTGATTTATTTTTATATCATGGTTATTTTAGGAACAAGGTTGTTTGTAGAAGCCTATAAATTAATTATGGATGAAACACCAATGTGGGCCTTTGTGACAGTTATACTTCTTTTAACGTCTTTTATTGTGTATTTGGGATTAGAAACTATGGGACGACTGAATCAGATTATGTTACCAATACTCGTAATCATCGCGATTGCGGTGGTCTTTATGACGATGGGGGAGAAGAAGGATTATACCAATTTGCTGCCAATTATGGGGGATGGTTTTATGCCTGTTACAATAGGGTCGTTGTCGGTAATGGGATGGTTTGGTGAATTTGTCATTTTGGGCATGATCCTTCCCTATGTTCAACGACCGAAAAAACTGGTGAAAACTGGGGTGGGAGTAGCAGTTGTTACGTTAATTTTTTTCCTTGGTCCAATTACTGGGCCAATTGCTTTATTTGGTGCCGATGAGGCTGCAAAAATGGCATTCCCCACCTTTTCAGAAGTTCGCTACATTGAAGCAGGAGAGGTTATCAATCGATTTGATGTTATTGCGGTTCTTTTTTGGACGATTGGCCTTATGATTCGAATAGCTCTATTTTATTACGGATTAAGTTTAGGTTTGGCTCAAGCTCTTAAATTAAATACATATCAACCTTTAGTCATCCCACTAGCCTGGCTGATTGGAATAGGTGCCATTCTATTCGCCAAGAATTATGCAGAACTAAATGAATTCCTGTTTGAGTCATATGTTCCTATAAATATACTGATGGGTGCAATTCTCCCATTGGCTCTATTCATTTGGGGATACAAGAAACGGAAAAAAGGGTAAGGGTGCTTCTGTCATTTCCTGTTTTTATATCAAATTTTTTGAAAACAATCACTTAAAAGCAACACGAAAATGCATTGATATTAATTAAATCAATGCGTTTTTTTATGCCTATTAAAATCGTTCACCTCTAAGTTATGAGAACACGATTTCTATTCAATTCCAGTAAAAATGTCACTCATCAGAGTTATAAATCGTTGAAGCTATTTAATGTGGAAAAAGAAGGAATATTTAGGTGGTAGATAGAAGTGAAATGGTAGCAGGTAGAAGTAGAATATAAACATAACTGTTTTAATCGTGATTACTGAAGTAATTAGGATTTCCATCAAATCTTCTAAGTAAACATTACAGCATATAATAGCCTAGTATATCATCAATAGTAGATTTGAGTAACTATATATAAATTATAAAGGAGCTGGTTATTATGTTTTCTGCATTAACCCCACTTGATTGGAAACGGAGAGCGGTGAAATATTATTCGGAAAAAACTGCGGTCATCGACGGGGATAAGCAGTTTACTTACAAGGAATTTGGGGAGCGTACAGACAAGCTTTCAGTGGCCTTACATGAAACAGGCATACGAGAAGGGGATCATGTTGCAGTAATGCTGCCCAACACGCACTATATGCTTGAGAGCTTTTATGGTATCTGTCAGCTTGGCGCTGCAATGGTTCCTTTGAATTATCGTTTAACTGCTGAGGACTTGAAATATATTATCAATCACAGTGATGCGAAAATGTTAATTGTTGATGAGGAGTTTTGTGGTCCGATTGAGGAAATTCAAGATCAGCTTTCGTTGGAACAGATTGTCATTGTTTCGGTTCCAGGCCATGAAACGACTATAAAAGGCGTGGATTATGAGGCATTTCTTCAACATGTTTCAAAGAATGCTGAACCTCCATTTGTTGAAATTGATGAAAATCAGCTTCTAACGTTAAATTATACGAGTGGAACGACTTCGAAACCTAAAGGTGTGATGTTGACTCATCGAGGTAATTACATCAATGCAGCTAATTTCATGTACCATCTTGGTGTTAATCACGATGATGTTTATCTTCATACATTACCGATGTTTCATGCAAATGGCTGGGGAGGCGTATGGGCGATTACGGCAGCTGGTGGTACCCATGTTTGTTTGAGGAAGGTCGATCCGCCTCATATTCTCGATTTATTTGAAAGTGAAAATATCTCATTGTTATGTGGTGCCCCTACTGTTGTGAACATGCTGGTAAATGAACCAAAAGCAAAGGAAACAAACGTTAAGACGCACCCGCGTATGGCGACAGCTGGCGCGCCCCCAGCTGCGGCTCTTATTAACAAAGCACAAGATATATTAGGGTTAAATATGATCCATGTTTATGGTTTGACCGAAACTTCACCTTTTATATTATATTGTGAATGGAAAAGAGAATTTGATTCAAAATCCGCTGATGAACAAGCGACAATTAAGGCGAGACAGGGGATTGAATTGGCATTTAATGGAGAAACCAAGGTGGTCAATTCAGATGACGCAGAAGTTGCTTGGGATGGGAAAGAATTAGGAGAAATTATTACACGTGGAAACGTCGTGATGGAAGGCTATTATAAGGATGAGGAAAAAACTGCTGCTGCAATTAAGGATGGGTGGTTTTATACAGGGGATCTAGCGGTCACCCATTCGGATGGGTTTATCGAGATTCGGGACCGTGCCAAGGATCTGATTATCTCCGGTGGTGAAAATATTTCTTCCACGGAGGTAGAAGGTGTATTGTATAAAAATCCGGCTGTTATGGAGACTGCAGTTATCTCAATACCTGATGAGAAATGGGGCGAGGTCCCTAAAGCTATTGTAGTGTTGTATCCAAATACGAATGTAACGGAAGGGGAAATTATAGACTATTGCAGGTCTAATATGGCTCATTTTAAAGCACCGAAAGCAGTTGAATTCGTGGAAGCATTGCCGAAAACAGCTACAGGAAAATTGCAGAAATATCGCTTAAGGGAAATGTACTGGGAAGGGTCGAAGAAGGTGAATTAGAAGGTGTAAGGGAAGAGAGATATTCCTGAGGCTTCATGGTTTACAAGTGTGATGGAGAAATATTGGAAAATCCATGCATTAATACATGCTTAGCATTTTTAATTTTTAGCAGTTTTCAAAGTATAACTACTTTCGTTCTGCATTAGTGATAATGAAACAGTGCAGGTTGTCCTTAAAGATGGTAAAGTAGAGAAAAATATACAGGATTAAATGCTGACTTTCGCATATTAATGAGCATGGATACTATTCCATGCTTATTTTTGCAGGTAAGAGAAAATAATTTTTTCTTACTGCATAAGCGCAACTAAGGCTTGGTGATAAGCCAAATTTTTAACATTTTAAAAGGAGCTGAGACAATGGATACAAATAACTATTTCTCGTTAAATGAAAAACTGCTGGAAGAGTATAACGATGAACATAATTATGATGGTGTTCTAGGAGAACGGCTTGCCTTTCGATTAAATGAATTATCTCAAATTGGTCTAACAGACGATAATGGTTCAGACCGGCCAGGTTTCTCAATGGAAGAGAAACAGGCAAAAGAATTGGTCTCAAGATGGATGCAGGAAGCAGGACTGGATGTACGAGAAGATGGGGCCGGGAATATATTTGGACGACTTGATGGAAGAAATAACGGACTCCCGGCGATTCTAAGTGGTTCACATCTTGATAGCGTGCCAAATGGAGGCCATTTTGATGGACCGCTTGGGGTATTATCGGCATTGGAAGTGGTTGAAGCTTGGAATAAAACTGGTTTTAAGCCTGAAAAACCTTTTGAAGTAGTCATTTTTTCGGATGAAGAAGGGTCACGTTTTAATGGTGGGCTAAACGGTAGTGAAGCATTAATCGGAAATAGTCACCTGGAGAAAAAATTAAAACTTGTTGATAAAGATGGACTAAGCTTTGAAGAAGTACTTAACAATGTTGAATTAACTATTGAAGGGTATTCTAAGGCTAATCGCAATTTAGATGATATTGAAATGTTCGTTGAAGTGCATATTGAGCAAGGGAAGAGGCTTGAAAACAGGGAATTACCCTGTGGAATTGTCACAGGTATTGCAGGTCCGTGCTGGCTGGAATTAACGTTTACAGGAGAAGCAGGACATGCAGGCAATACACCTATGAACGACCGGAAAGATGCATTGGTAGCAGCAAGTGAGTTTATATTTGAAGTCAATAAGCTTCCAGGTCAAATAAGTGATTCAGCAGTTGCAACGGTTGGAAAGCAATTAGTTGAACCAAATGGCGTGAACGTGATTCCCGGAAAAGTAGTTTTATATGTTGATATCCGGGATATCTTTCTGGAAACAAGGGATCAATTAGTAGATGAAGTATTATCTTTATCAAAAGAATTTTCCCAAAAACATCAAATTACTGTCGAGCATGAAGAGAAGTTGCGTGTAGAACCAGTTCCAATCGAGGAACAAACACAGAACATTCTTGAACAATCATTCCATGAACAAGGAATTGAGCCATATAAATTACCAAGTGGCGCAGGGCATGACGCAATGATTATTGGAGACAAACTTCCCGTTGCAATGCTGTTTATACAAAGCAAAGATGGTATAAGCCACAACCCAGCAGAGTGGTCTGATTTAAACGATTGCGTACAAACCGTTCATGTATTGAAAAACTTTATAGAAAACCTCCAATAAGTGGCCTATAGACTTATAATAAAAAGCTCCAATTGACATTTAGGTCTTTATTCATATTGAATCTAAAAATTAAAGAAATAGTTTAAAATAAAGTTTTTTGATTACAATATGTAAAGACTAGAATTGTTGATTTAACTTAAAAGGAGCTTCGATATGGAAAACATTCATGTAATTATTGAGAGACAAGAAGATCCAGATTCAAAGCCGTATAATGAAGAATTTACGGTGCCATATAGCCCTAATATGAATATAATTTCTGCCTTAATGTATATTCGGCAAAATCCAGTTAATAAAGACGGGGAAAACACGATTCCAGTACAGTGGGAAATGAGTTGTCTGGAAGAAGTTTGTGGTATATGTTCAATGCTCATAAATGATGTTCCTCGTCAAGCATGCTCAACCTTGGTCGATAAAATAGAACATCCTATACGGATAAAACCGATGAGAACATTTCCGGTTGTTAGGGATTTGATCATCGATAGAGAAGACATGTTTGATTCACTTAAAAGAGTAAAAGCATGGATACCCATTGATGGTACATATGATATCGGTCCGGGTCCAAGGATGAGTGAAAATAAGCGTGTAATGGCCTATGAGCTATCGAAATGTTTTACGTGTGGTGTTTGTTTAGAGGCATGCCCGAATGTGAATGATAAGAATGAATTTATGGGACCATTTGTTTTTCCTCAAGTTCGGCTTAAAAATGCCCATCCTACCGGAGAAATGAATAAAGATGAACGAGTTGAAAGTTTCATGGATGATGGCGGACTACAAGGCTGTGGAAACTCCCAGAATTGTGTTCAAGTATGTCCTAAGGGTATTCCTATAACCACTTCAATTGGCGCAGTCAACAGGGAAGCTACAATTCAGTCATTCAAAAGCTTCTTCGGTGCAGATTGAATGGAATAAAGGATGAACAGAGGAAAACCTGTATCAAGAGTGATACAGGTTTTTTAGTACCTTTAATTTAGTTTCGATTGTTGCGGTTATTTCTATTGTTATTATTGTTGTCGTTATTATTGTTATTGTTGTTATCTAAATCATCAACAAACTCGTTTTCATTAGCGAATTCAACATTGTCAGCGTTCTGGTTACGGTCGTTATCGTTGTTGCGGTTATTGCGATTTCTGTCTCTGTTATCCATAACTAACCTCCTATTTTTAGACTTAGTGTAAAAAATTACTTCCTGTTGCTCGAAGTATAATTCCACCGCAAACCTTATTTTATCCATTTCAATTAAATTAATCCTAAACTTTTGTTTCTAATCAGAATAACGAGGATAAGATGAATATAAGCTTTTCATGAAAATCGTGATATTTTGGATGATTTGACAAACACTAATAACTAATAAATACAAATTAGGAAAGGATGATTTTTATTCTATGGATCATTTAAAAGCGTTAGGACTTAAATTTGTCGCTATTTCTATTACAGTATTCTCGATATTCGGGATTTTCTATGATGCCACCCTGTATAATCTGTTTTGGATAAGTCTGCTGGTTACAGGGATATCTTATTTAATAGGAGATTTATTTATCCTTCGAAAATTCGGCAATGTTACGGCATCCTTTGCAGATTTTCCGCTAGCATTTCTGTCATTATGGATCCTGGGCAATTTGTTTCTAGCGGAAGGTATTCCCATTATAACTATTTCTATAATGGTAGCCTTCTTCATCACTTGTTGCGAACCTTTTATTCACGGATTTATACAAGAACGTTTTGCTGATGGAGATGAACGCGAGGATTCACGATCACTAAATCAATTACAAACCGAGTTTTCCGAGGAGACGAATGAACATACGATTAAAAGTGAAGATAGTGAAAAATAAATTATACTTCACTTCAAATAGAAGGATAATGGACATTACAGTTTCGTTCCCAATTTTTAATAAGGATCTATAGGCAAACCACATGAACCAAGTGCTGATAGATGAATATCCTATACTGATTTCAAAAAATAGGAGGAATATCTAGTGCAAATTGATCCGAAACTTAATGAGGCCCTTACAAATGCAAATTTATACTTTTTGTTAGCAAAAAAATACGAATATGTAGATCCAAAGAAGCATATGTACTTTTATCAAAAACATTTTTATTATGCTGAAATGGTTGACAAATTATATATGCAAATGGAAGAAAATATGGCACAACAGTACAACGCAATACCAAATAATTATAATACAATGTACTAATTCACTTTAGGCCCGGTGACTAGGGCCTATTACATAAATTAGTTTTTAGTTAGATATGATCGTCCTTCTTATCAATATAAAGGGTGCCATCTGGCTGAACCTCTGCATAAAAGATTTGTGAGGGATAATTTACGTCAGCATTTTTAATTTGGCCTTCTACCCAATCCCTGTCAAGGTTTAATTTGGCTAAGTTTTTAGTGTTTATGATACCGTCAGATATTACTTCCGTTGCTATCGGATACGTGTCTGGTGTTGTGCTTAAAACATTCATATCACCTTTTGTTGCAGGTTGATTAATTTCTTTTTTCATGACAGATAGTTTCCCGCTTGTTTCGAAAATAGCATAGGAAACATCAGACATAGAAAATATATTTTTTTGTCTCAGCAATGCCTTAAGTGCTTCAATATCTAATCGGGTTTTACGAAGTGAATTTTCCATAATTTTACCATCTTTAATAACTATCACAGGATTTCCGGTAGTCACTTTTCGTGCACCTTTTGATTTAATATCAATAAAGCCCATAACAAGGGTGAATAAAGTCCATCCAACTAGAGCTAAAATACCGTTCCGTATACTTAAATTCTGACTTGTAACAAGACTTCCGGCAATGGTACCAATTGCAATTGCAGATACAAAATTAAAAAATGTCATTTGACTGATTTCTTTTCTACCCATAATCCTTGCTAAGATAAATAGTACAAAAAATGCTAATATAATTCGAACTAGTAATTCAGGTACGCCCATCTTGTTTACCTACTCTCAAATTAAATATTATTTGCTTTTAGCCAGTGGTAATTGATCTAAGAAGCCAAATTCAATCATCAAATTAAGTGTGTCTTCGCCATATAATGATATTTCTGCTAATAGACGTGAAAATTCGACACCAATATCTTTTCTCATAATTGTTCCTAGTGCTGTACCATACCGGGAGACGGTTGATGATACAAATACCGAAATTTTATATAGCATTAAACGTTCTGAAAAAGGAGAAACTGTACTATCGGTGATTTCACTTTCCCACGTAGGAAGGTTTGGCAGTTCGTCCGCAGTCAATAATGATTGAAAAATGTCCATGTGTTTCTCTGTGATCTCCTGACCCCGTTTAAAATGCTCTCGCAGTTTGTTGGATGAACATATTTGAATAAAACTTCTAAAAAATTCATGTATCAGTTCCAAATTGATAAAGTTAGACTTTAACTGAGTAATTTCTGCCGCGTTGAGTGGCCGTCGCCCAGTAAGCCAATTACCTGCAAAGGACTGTTTTTGTACTTTTTCGACACTACCAGGGATAGGCAGGTGTATTTTTGGCTCGAATAGCCCTTTTTTCTCCATTAGCATAACAAGCTGATTAGTTAAGTTTACTAATTTAGTTACAACAGTTAGATAATAATTTCGTACATCAGAGTTTGTTGACTCTGACAAAGCAATCGTATAAACTGGACCAGCATCTTCTGACAAAATATATTTCACAAACAATATAATGTTGTCATTATATAGTGCAGGTGCCTTAAAATTAAGATCCTCACTTGAAAAACCTTGAGGTAGAGGATGGCCGGACTGATTTAATAAACTCTTCGCTTCACGTACTTGAAAGGAAGTAAGGTCAAGGGCTTTTTCAAGCCACTCGACTATTTCTGGGTCCTTTGCAGTTCCTATAAAGTAACTTGTCACCCCCACAGCCATTGAATTACTTAGATAGGAGTTCCAAAGATTGGTGATTTCCCCAGGTGTTAAGGCATTTGTATTTTCCAAAAATATACCCTCCTATATAGTCATTATGATTATTTTCCCCGCTCATCTACATATTATTCGAATATGCTAATTCAATAGTCGTTTAAGAAGTTTTCTGTTAAGAAACAGAAGGATTAATAGGAAGGGATATACTATGGCAGAATACCAAAGTCGCCATTCATTGTGATAAAAAATATTTACATTCAAAAGTGCAACTTCATATGATAAAGCAAATATAGTTAGAATAAGAATATATAATGATTTAGAGAGGATTCCGTGGACTAAAGGGTATAAATTTACAATTATTATATTTACTGCAGGATAAATACCAAAGGTAAAAATCAAAGTTTTAAAATCGACCCCTTTATCAAAATAGCCATACAGGTCATATTTAAGATCAAGGAAAGTATCTATGAGAAGATGAAGAACAATAGAAATTAAAATTGTGCCATAGATTTCTATCCATGAAATATTTTTTGGTATTAATATTGCTGCTAGGTTAAAGACTGCCACAGACACAAGTAAAAATATCATTATTTCACATCCCCTTTGTTTTCATTATTGGCTTTGAAAATTGTTATCCAGGATTGCGACACCAAAAGCTAAGTGTTCCCAAAGTAATTTTTCAATCATTTCCACTTGACTTTTTTTACAGTGAATGATGAGAACAAGTTCAGTTGATTTGTTTTTCTTCTTTAATTGGTGACTTTGTTTCAGCTTCTGAATGAAAAGTTTAATTACAAAGCCTAAAACAAACCCTACTACCGCCCCAATAATTCCCCATATAATCGGTCCCAATTTCAAATGGAATCCAACGCTTGCCCCAATCACAGCAAAAGCAGTTGCAAAGGCACTTGCCATATCGAATAAGCTTACCCCGTCCGACCTATGAAGTGTATCAAACAATTTCATTTTTTCCTTTCTGCTGTCGATGGGAACTGCCAAAATATTTTCCTTGGGAATATTCTCTTTTTCCAAATAAGAAAGTACTAACTCCAAATAGGCTGAATGATCAAAAGTGGCCATTATATACATTTCTTCACTTGCTCCTTTTAATAAGGTTTAAGGGTAAATTAAATTGTTTATTTTGGTATTTCTTTTTTAGGAAAGTTCTCTGTTCACTATCAAATAATTTATTATTCTCCACGGTATTTACGTAGGCATCATAGATAGAGAAAAAATAAACAGAGGGTAAGAACATTAACCATTGAGGATTCAATATCGCCTTAGCATAATAAAAGTCTCCTGAAACCAATAGATGTACACTTTCAAGAACATGTGAAAAATAAACAATGATGGTCGTCCAGGATACAAGGAAAAAAGCTACAACAATTCGGTGGATGTATATCTGACCAGCTCCAGGCATGAAAAAAGACCACATAACAGCCATCCAGGGTTTTCGTTTATCCAAATAGTTAATCTCCATGGATGTGATTTGAAAATTTATGAAGCTTGCATTTTCATGATCAGCAAGTATGTAAGCTTTATTTAAATCAACCGATGTCCGATAACTATCCCATATAGCATAAATGTAGACAGGTATATATAAAAGTATCCATCTGGGTTCCAAAACCTCTTTTGCCATATCAAATTGTCCTCCAAAGGTATATACCATAGATAGATTTAATTTCGAATTAACATTAATAACAATTTCCCATATAAATAACAGAAAACCTCTTAAATATTTCGAGAGAAGCAGGTGTCCAAAGCCGGGAATTGCCGCAGACCACCAAGCAATCACATATGGGTTTCTTAAATGGATTTGAGTGGTACCCAATGGGCTTACATATGCTTTATATCGTCTGGATCTATCTGTGTTTTGGTAATTCTGCAAAATATCCCCTCATTTCTACCACCTTAAATGTTATTGTTTACAACTTGTCAGGTTAATATTTATTGTTTTAGCCTGAATAAAAATAACGTCTGGAGTAAAACTATCTTTGTAAATAAAATTCAAAGGAGTGTATTATTATGGGTATTTTGTCAGGTAACCCAAAGAAACAGCCACTTCACTATGGAGAGGTATTTAGCATGTGGTCATATTTGGTGGTAGCAAAAGGGAACTATGCTGCATTTCAAACTTATATTAATCACACGGGTGACAAGGATTTAAGACAATTGCTGGAAGAATTAATTCAAGGTATAAAAAAAGAATCTGAAGATATAGAGGAAATTTTGAAGATGAATGGCATCACGATTCCTCCTTCACCTCCAGAACGCTCTTTAGCTGACCTTGAAGACATTCCTTCAGGGGCAAAGTTTAATGATCAGGAAATAAGTGCAATGGCATCAGCAAGCCTTGCTGCTGGATTAGTATCCTGCAGTTCAATTATGGGCCAGTGTACTCGTGAAGACGTTGCAATGTTGTTCGGCCAGTTCCATATGAACAAAAGTCAAACGAGTGCAAAGGCACTTCGTCTGAATAAGGAAAAAGGATGGCTAATAACGCCACCGCTTCATACTGATATACCTAGTCAGAGCTAAATTGCAATAATTAAAGCAATGGAGGTGTGAATTTGCCAAAAAAACGAAATAAAGTAAATCCAGAAGATAGCCGTAAAGTCGCTGAAAAGAATTATGAGACGTCTGATTACCAAGGTCATACACAGATTGAAAAAGGTTTGGCCGAAACACATGAACAAGTTTCAGATGATTATTTTGAAGGAACAATTGACCAAAAACGTGAATAGGCTTATGAAATATGGCAATACATGACTAAATAGGGTTACTATCCACTTATGGCTGCACTACAAAACGCAATCCAAACGATAGCTAATATATATCAGCCAGTACAACAGTAAAGAAGTTTGAAGTCACTTTTCATTTAATTGGAAAGTGACTTTCTAATTGTATAGGAAATTATAAAATTTAAGTGCAGTGGATAACTGGACTTCTGAATCACCGACGTCCAGCTCCAGCGCCTAGCGCCTAGTGGACTTCCCTCCCCGTGTCTACGATAAGTCAACATCGAATCGCTTACGCTCTTCGTGTATCCTTTATCTCAGGGAAAAGAAAGATCGACTAAGACCGTCGCTTTGCGCGGCAACGTCGACCTACCCGCGATGCGCGGGCACAGTCCATACGGCGCTTAACAGGCGCTTGCGCTTTTGTTCTTGATTCACTTACATTTTTCTGAAATTTATTCGTTTAACATGCCACCTTTTAAGCTTGATTAACGATAGTAGTAGTGAACCTTTCTTATTATTACTATCGATTCTCAACTGGCTAAGGTGGCATGGAAATAGTAAAATTATTATAGTTCTGCTTGTAACCTTTGTTGCACTTTAACATTTGAAGTTGATATAAAATGTGACACAGTGAAAATTATTATGTTGCTATCTCTTGTTCTTATCTGAGTACTTCAAAGTTCCGGCAGAATAATTTGCTTTCACCACTTTTAGCACTAATGTGTCATTTGCTCAGCGGCCACTCATCAGGGTTATGAGAAAGCGACAGCTGTTCAAATAGGTCTTCATCGGTGTTATGAGAACGTGAATTCTGTTCAAATAATGAGAAACGTGTCTTCACTAAGGCTATGAGACCCGGTCAGTTTTTTTTCGGATTATGTCGTAATGTATATATTTTTTTATAAAAAATAGTCATTTAGATTAAAGAACTTACTGCTTATTGGCTTGTTGCTCTACTACTATGGTGTTAATATAAATAAAGATAATTACTTATTCTGGTATGGCAGTGTTAAACAAATTAGTTCTCAGCTTTTTTATCGGGTTAAAATAGATACATAGATAGGGTGATTACAATGAGAAAAGCGACATCAAAGACGGTCATGCACAGTTATCCTGGTATGGTCGCACTAGTTACGGTAACCTATAATGGAAAAAGTAATATTATGGCTGCTGGATGGCATTCCTATATTTCTTTTGACCCGCCGATGTATGGGGTGGCAATTGGGAGAGAACGTTATACATTTGACCTGGTTTATGATGCTGGAGAATTTGCGATTAATTTCGTTCCATATGAAAAAGCCGCGTTCATTCAAGAAACAGGGGTATTTACTGGGGAGGATCTCGACAAATTTGACTATGGTAAAATATCATATGATAACGGTTTAACTATCAATGCACCAATTCTTCATGATGCATATGTTGCCTATGAGTGTAAGACAATTGATATTAATACGTATGGTGATCATGATTGGTTTGTAGGCGATATTACACAATGCTATCGTGATGATGATTTATTTTTGGAGAATGGACTTCCGGATTTCAGTAAACTTGAAATTCCGCTTTATTTAGGGCGTTCACAGTATGCAAGGCTAGATCATAAGAGTACTGTTAATACATATACAATGAATACTCCCACCACTTACTCGCCCTCCAGGATTCCTTGAAGTGGGGGTTTCTAACGTATCGTCATGCAAAGACGCTTAACGTTAGTGGGGTTGACACGTTGGTGTGCTGAAAACACCCAACCCCTCTATGCCATCGGTTTTCCTTTGGCACTTCTTTTATATGACTTTGGGATTCCAAACATTTACATGATGAAAGGAGAATGGCTGGTTAACTTGTAAGAGGCCTACAGCTTTTTTTAGAATATTCGCTGCACCGTTGACATCAGCATTTACGAATAACCCTTTGGCTGTTCGATATAAGCCGCGCTTGATTCGACTTCCAGTAAATGCTGGTCGTTGTTCGTTGGCCTCACCAAAAATAGGTATGGCATCGCCATCTATAAAGCTTGCTTTGGATGTGTAGGACTCTTCTGTTGTAACTACTCGAATTCCATGTTTTTTCGCCTTATAGGTAATCATGGAAATCAGCATGGCGTGCGGAATACTTACAAAGGCCTGATTGTTTCGTTTTCCCATACCTGTCTCTTGTTTCCAGCCCTTGTTTTGACCAATAATGATGGTGTCTACCATTTCTTCCATGGCAAGATTCACCACTTGATGGCTGGCCTTGTGAAAGATATCCTTTAATCTTTTATATCGAACTTGATGCAATCGCTCCAATCGGCGGGAGGTAAAGGGACCTTCGTTGGTTGTTTTTCCATGACGAAGAACGCCCAAATAATGAGCTTTTTGTTTATTGTAATAGTGATTGATGGATTTCACATGCTTACCTTTGATCAGAAATGGCCTTGTACCGGTGTTTGTGACCCCGGAAATGAGATTGTTAATTCCCAGATCAAGTGCCATGAATCTGCCGGTCATAGGAAGTTTGGTCGGAAGCTGGTCCGCTTTGACGATCAGTTCCACGACATAGTGACCATATTTTGGAATGACCCGTACCTGCATGAGCTTTCCATTCGCCATGCCAAGCTTGCCTATGTTAAGTCTTTCTTTTGTTTTAGGGAATTTCAAATACTTTTGGTCTTTGATAACACAATCCTGGTTGGTGAAAATAACTTCTTTCTCTAAGGAGCGACAGTATTTCGGGATGCCTGGTCTGGCTTTGTATTTTTCGGGATGGAGGCGATAATCTTTTAAACTGGCGTAAAAACCTTTCCAGTTTTGAAAGACTGTTTTCATCACCCATTGACTGCTCTGGATTGGCAGGGCAAGGTAGTCAGGTTGTTTGATGGTGTGAAACAAACGATTTAAAAAGGAATAGTTGATGTATGGATTTTCCTTTGTCGGTGCCTGGAATATGTTACACGAAAGTTTTTCTCGTTCATCCACGGGCTTGGCATTTTCTTTTGCTAGCCTGCGTTGATATGCCAGCATTTGTTGTTCATTCATCGCATCTAAGTTATGGTAAATGGTAGTCAGTACTTCTTCCTGCAAAGGGTGCAGGCGGCCTTCATTTATCAAAGCGGTAAACACTTGTCTGATGTAAAAGTTAACCACATTATGCATGTTTTTGGCACATTGACTCAACTCTTTAAAATAGTCGTACATGCGGTGACCAGGCTTAATCCAAATTTGTTGCGTATGGTAAGATGCTTCACAATTCTGATTGTTTATTGTATTCACCTCCTGATTTAGGAACATGTGTTCTATTGTTATTCTAGCACATAACTTTTCAAGAGGCAAGTCGGATCATTGGGATGGCATTAGCCATCTCTGATCCGAAGTCGATTAACCCCACCCTACTCACTGGGCTTTGCTCTTCAGGTTCCTTGAGGATGGGGTACTCTCGACTAAGTAGATAGACAGTTAAATTTTCGAATGGGAAGGGGGCTAAAGTGTTGGAAGCATTCGGGCGCGGATGTTTGTACATAATTATAGGAATTGCAGTACTGTTCTTTCTAGCAATGCTTACACAAAGTCATATTAACATTCCAATATTCCTGGTAATTCCACTGGTTATACTAGCTTTTTGGGTAGCAAACAGAAAGTCCAATTAAGATAAGCATTCATATTCATTATAAAGTTAAGCTTAAGTCCTAGTGGAGATTTAAGCTTTTCTAAATAATAAAACTATCTTTCTATATGTTAAACTAAAACTACTATTTCCATGTGCAAGTTGAGGTGAACATTGTGAAGAGTAAACCAATATACGTTGAAGTACCCATTGAATCAGAGATGAATATGTTATGGGATGCAACACAAACTCCAAAACTCCATGAACAGTGGGATCTTCGTTTTTCGTCAATTACCTATCTTCCTAAAAAAGAAAACCAGCCACAGGAATTTACATATAAGACAACTATTGGTCCTGGTCTCTCAGTTGAAGGGTGGGGGAAAAGTGTTGGCAGTTTTCATGCGAAAGATGGATCGAAAACATCTTCTTTACATTTTGGAACAGACCAGGCAAGCTCCCTTATTCGTGAAGGAAGAGGGTATTGGAAGTATATTCCTCGATCAGATTCCTCAATCATATTTTTAACACAATACAATTATGAACCCGGTCTTGGCAGGATTGGTAAATTGATTGATAAATTTATGTTTCGCCCACTTATAGGATGGGGGACTGCGCTAAGTTTTGATGTATTGAAACGATGGCTGGAGCAAGGGGACACACCTTCATCACAGTATCTGAAGTTTTTTAGTTATTGGATTATTACGCTCTTATTTTCATTTATCTGGCTGTATCATGGGCTTGTTCCAAAAGTAATTGGTATGCATCCAGCTGAGGTAGGTATGGTCCAAAGTGCTGTACCTATTTCGTATATGCAAGCATCCTGGGTTGTTCTGATTGCTGGAATTATCGAAGTATTATTCGGGGCGGCCTGGCTGGTGTATTCGAAAAAAAGACAATTGTTTCAGTTACAAATTATTATTTTTCCTCTGTTAACAATGGGAGCAATTATCGCACAGCCAAGCAGTGCTGTGGATCCGTTTAATCCCTTAACATTCAACTTAGCATTATTCATTCTGTCTGTAGTGGGGTTAATGTTCAGCAAAAATGTTCCTACAGCAAAAAATTGTAAGCGAAAGAGGTAGGGAGATTAAGATGTCGATTTATAAACGTGTTATGGGGAAAGATTTTTATCAGCTTCATCCCATGTTGCAAAAAAGATATGAGATCCAAAGGGGAATATCCTTTAAAGGGACTGGTATGATGGAAAGTATAACAGGTGGACCGAAATGGCTGTATCCTTTATTTTGGATAGGCGTGAAGTTTAGGTTACTTTTTCCGGAGCATGGGGAGAATATTCCCTTTAAAATTGTTAATACTTCAGAAACTGGTAGAAATGGTGAGGAGCAGATCCGTTGGGAACGGACATTTTATTTTGGATCGAAGAAAAGGTATTTTAATGCGCTGATGAGTTTAGACTCCGAACGGAAGATTATAAAGGATTACCTTGGTGAACCACATCTATTTTATTCAGACTTGTCACTTCATGTAACCACAGAAGGGGCTTTGAAAATCTCATCAAATCGGCAGCGCTTGGTACTCGGCCGGCTGGAAATTCCATTGCCAACGTTGTTTCAGGGGTTGGCGACAGTTACGGAGAAGTATTTGGAGGAAAAAGATGTATACTTGATACATGTTAAAGTTAGAAATCCGTTGATTGGTACACTGTTTTCGTATGAAGGAGAGTTTACAGCCGATGACATTTCGTAACATTGGATTATGTAACATATTAATAGTGCTCGTGATTGCTATATTCAGTCCACATCCATGGTATTTTATGATGTTGACTGTAGCTCAATTAGTCTACGTTCCGCTTACACTTCATCTGGTAATGGAAGGTGATAACTGGAAGGTTCCAAGATTTCTTCCTTATCTAGCAATACCTGCATTTGCTGCTGTTATTTTTTTGCAAGTTACAAATGATACTGCATGGGATACGGTCTTTACGGTAATTTATTTTCTTTTTACTTTGTTCATTGCTGGATATGGAGTCAGTCGATTTTTACATAGAGGTTTTGTTCACTTGGAGGAATTTTTAATTGATATCGGCCTCATTTATATAGCAATCGGCGGTGGCTGGTTTGTTGCATATGAAGCCAATGTGGATACCGGATTCTCTCCAATGATGACATGGCTGACAGGTATCCATTTTCATTATTCGGCCTTTCTGTTGCCTATCTTTACTGGTCTGCTTGGCAGGTTATACAAATCAGCATTATATAAATTGGTAGGCATAGTTGTTATTGTTTCACCAATTATTGTAGCGGTAGGAATCACATTTTCGACGTTATTAGAACTGTTATCGGTAATAATCTATATCATTGGTATTTATGGTTTAATCTACATATCTTTTAAAGCATCTATTAATTGGCTGAATCGAGTGTCTTTTGCTGCGTTGGGTGTGGCAATCATTTTTTCATTAGTATACGCATTTGGTAATGTTACCGGACTGTATACCGTAACAATTAATTTTATGCTTTTATTTCATGGAATAACTAACTCTGTGTTGTTTGCAGCAGCAGGTATTATAGGCTGGTATATTAAGCTTCCTTTTACTGTGATGCGAAGGCCGAACTTTCCGGTTAGTCAAATTAGAGGGAAAAGTGTCATTGGTGAAGGGATTTTAACTGGCAGAACAGATCATAAGACATATAAGGGATTAGTAGATGATATGAGCGTGTATGAAAGTGATATAAATACGGATACATTATCACCAGCTATTACAGATTTTTATGAAAACACAAATCAGTACCGGTTAATTGCTGAGGTGAAATGGCGACCATGGTTTAAGCCTTTTGCAGCAATGTATCGTTTGATCAGCAGATATGTTGGGCAAATTAACTTACCATTTTCCAGTAAAAAGGCCGAGATGAATGGGAATATTTTTTCGGTTAAGGATGAGGATGATGGACGCAATGATGTAAGGGCATGGGTTCGAAAAATAAATGAGGAGACCACTTTTGTGGCTTTATATTCTGCACATAAGGAACAAGGTCGGTCCTACATGAACATAGCCTTACCTTTACCGTACGCTTCAATGGTTGGCGTACTTGAACTAAACCAGGATGATTCGGCACTTCAACTTTCAAGTGCAAATAAAGCTAATAATTCAGGGATTTATTTAGCCTTTGGCAAGTTTTTATTCCGCTTACCTATTGAAGAAAAATTCTATGTTGAAGAGGCTGAAAAGGGAAATCTTAGGGCACAGCACAATATGTGGATTTTTTCACTGCCTTTTTTAAAAATTAATTATTATATCCATTATCAGGATCTTATAAAGCACCAATAAGTGCAATTAAGGCACTTATTGGTGCTTGCAAAGTCTTCTAACAATATGATTGATAAGTGTTTAACCATGTTATCAGTTATACAGAAATACTTTGAGGTTTTTGTTTTCATCAATTGTTGCCAACAGTACGTCGTTTAGTTTTACATTATGGGTTGTTGTCAATTCTTGAACTAGCCATTCTTCATCTACTCCTGCCTTTTGCAGAATTTCATAATCGATTTTACGTTCTTTAACGAGAGTATGAGGATAATGGAATGGTTTTAAAGGTGGCGTCAGATTTGAATGTGTAAGTGGCTGGTATTGAGGATATAGAAATATCGATATAGTTCCACCATTTTCCCACAATGCGAGTGCTACTTTTTGGATATCCTCTGTTTTTTCTTTTCGTAGTTCGGATAAAAGTACGTCTACTGATATCCTTGCCTTCTTCAGGTTTTTATACTTTATTTTCCCGTATTCAATCAGAGGTATAGGGGGAGGATTGAATATCTTTCGTATCGGTGGCCATTTTAAACTCAACAATACTCCAGACATATATAACGCTACTACAACACTCATTGTAATCATTGACCCCTTAAGTCCCAGTCCTTCATCTGATAGCGGATGGGCAATAATGTTTCCTATTAGCAATGCTACGACAAAATCGAGAAATCTCAATTGTGAAATTGATCGCTGTCCCATAATTTTTGCTATGACAATTAAAAAGATAAATCCCACAACAGCTCTTAATGCCCATTGTATTGCGGTAAGTGATTCTTGGCCACTGAAAAAATCCATTACGCTCACACCTTCATACACATTACTAACATAATTAGGATGGATGTTTTAAATCAGAATTATTTATAATTTTTTAGCATTTAAGAAATCAACATGGCTGCCAGATGCAAGCCACCTTCTACATGAAAATGAATCGTTAAACCTCCGTGACTCCGCAATGCGCAGCACCCATCTGTTATGAAAATAATGATTTGTAATAGAGCTAAAGAGTAATTTTAAACAAAAGTATTTTGCTAAACGGGCGTTTGCACTAATCTAATAATCGTAAGGTTAACTTGAAATTCACTTGCGCAAATGCACTTATATATTTAATTAATGGAACTTAATTGTATTCTGCACTGGGTAATATTAACTGAAATTATAAATTCGTTGTTAAATTAAATTTGAACTGCCTTTATTTACTAAAATATCTAAGTATACATAAAGACATTGTTATTTTTCTCAAACCGTTGATACGTAAGGGTCATTAGTTTTTATGAAAAATCACTTCTCCAACCACAGGAAAGTGTGGGTCAAAAGTTGCCGTTATTCGACATTCTTTGCCCCCATGTTTCCCAAGCTTTTTATAAAGGTTTTCATCTCCTTTTTTCAGAATATATATATAAGTCTAAAAAAGGAGGAATAGTGATGAGAATAAAGCTTTTTAGTGTGTTGTTTATTGCGATGCTGTTGGCATTTCCAACATTAGGAAGTGCAGAATCATCTGATCAGAGCAATGCAAGTAAGTTAGAAAAAGTGTCAGCCATGGAGCAATCGAATGAAAATGGTTCACACGTAAAAGGAGAGGTGATCGTCAAGTTTAAGACTGGTGTTACAGAAAATGGGCAAAAAAAGGCATTAAAAGGGGTGAAGGCGGAAGTGATGCCTGATGAAGATGCCGTTAAATCTCCTTTTAAAGTCCTGGAAGTTAGAAATGTTGAGGCTGTGGTTAAAGCACTTAACAAAAATCCCAATGTCGATTACGCAGAACCAAATTATAAAATGAGTGCTACTTGGTCTCCAAATGACACATACGCAAATCCTAGTTACCAATACGGAATATTTAATACGTATACTAACGCCGCATGGGATGTTACCAGAGGAAATAGTGGGCAGGAAGTTGCTGTTTTAGATACTGGTGTAGATTATCGTCACGAAGATTTAAATAGTAAAACAATTTTGGGGTATGATTTTGTCCAAAATGATTATAAACCAATGGATAGAAACGGCCATGGTACACATGTAGCTGGAACTGCAGCAGCAGAAACGAATAATGGGATTGGAATCGCTGGTATGGCACCAAATACATCGATTCTAGCTGTTAGAGTATTAGATGCAAGAGGAAGTGGATCTCTGGCAGATATAGCAGATGGAATTATCTATGCTGCTGATTATGGGGCGGAAGTTATCAATCTATCACTTGGCTGTGATTGTGATACGCAAACATTGGAAAATGCAGTAAATTACGCATGGAATAAAGGTACACTTATTGTAGCTGCTGCTGGAAATGATGGTGTTTCGACTACTTTCGAGCCTGCTTCCTATGAAAATGTTATCGCTGTTGGGGCTGTAGATAGTAATAATCAAATTGCGAGTTTTTCAAATTATGGTGAATGGGTGGATGTGATGGCACCTGGTGTCGATATTGCATCAACATATTTGCGTGATGGTTATGTTTATATGTCGGGTACTTCGATGGCTTCACCACATGTTGCAGGGCTTGCTGGTTTATTGGCGGGTCAGGGCAGAAATAACGACCAGATCCGAGCAGCCATAGAAAATACAGCTGATTACATGAATGGTGCTGGCTATTATTTTGAAGATGGATTAATTAATTCTTACGATGCAGTTAATTATTAGTAGAATAGAAGAAAGTGGAAGCATCGCTCATTTATGCGGTGCTTTTTTCTTTGGCAGTAAGAAAGAATAAATCCTTTCTTACTGCATAAGTGCAACTAAGCCTTGGGAATAAGCTTGGTTTTCTAAAAATAAAGTATATAATTTTAGAGTCAAGTAAATCATTGGGAATAGGCTGTTTTTGGGTCAGTTTATCGAAAAGTTCTTTAAATATATGAGTAGAAAAAAGGAATCTATACATAAATACAGAAATCAGTATTAGGTCTGAAATGAGGTGATAGGGATGACAGTAAAAAATTATAGCTTTGGAATGCTTTTTCTATTCTTATTAATCTTCATGATAGGGTCTGCTGCAACAGATAAAAAAAGTGAACCAGTTAACACAACAGAGGAGAGTAGTACAATGACAGAACAGATAGAGAATTTTATAAAAACTGAGCCGAAATTGAGTGGAGCGATAACTGGAATAAGTATCCGTTCAGCAAAAAATGGGGAGAAGATTTATGATCATATGGGTGATGTTCGTTTGCGACCTGCATCAAACATGAAACTTTTGACAGCTGCATCGGCACTCTCCGTGCTGGGTGAGAATCATACCTTTTCAACTGAGGTGCTTATCAGTGGGGTGATTAATAATGGTACATTGTCTGGCAATCTTTTTTTAAAGGGTAAAGGAGACCCAACATTGCTGCCTTCTGACTTTGATAATTTCGCGAATAAAATAAAAGAAAGTGGAGTCAATGTGATAAAGGGGGATATTGTGGGAGATGATACGTGGTACGACAAAGTACGTCTTTCTCCAGATCTGATTTGGAGTGATGAGCATTGGTTTTATGGAGCACAAATTTCTGCTTTAACTGCTTCACCAGATAAAGATTATGATGCTGGCACCGTGATAGTTGAGGTAAGCCCTGGTAGTAAAGGGGAAAAACCTGATGTTACTATTTCACCTGAGAACAATTATATAAAAGTGAAGAATACAGCTACAACCAGCGATACAAATATGGAAGAGGATTTAACACTTGAGCGAGTTCATGGTGGAAATACAATTACCATTGAGGGTACCATTCCTGCTGGGTCTACTGTTACTAAGGAGTGGATGGCTGTATGGGAACCAACTGAGTATGCCATGGAATTGTTTCAGCTATCACTTCAGAAACAGGGGATATCCTGGGAAGGTAAAGTGAAAACTGGAGCTGCTCCGGATAAGGCAGAAGTTCTTTATTCCGATAAATCGATGCAGCTTTCTGAAATGCTGGTACCGTTCATGAAATTAAGTAATAATACGATTGCGGAAATATTGGTTAAAGAAATGGGGAAGGTTGTACACGGTGAAGGCAGCTGGGAGAAAGGACTGGAAGTAGTTGAAACAGAATTAACAAAAATAGGGATGAACACAGATTCCCTCATGATTCGCGATGGTTCGGGGATTTCACATGCAACCTTAATTCCCCCAAATGAGATGTCAAAATTACTCTATTTAGTACAGAATCAAAGTTGGTATGATTCATATCTTCATTCACTGCCTATTGCTGGTAAAGCTGACAGGATGATTGGCGGAACATTGAAAAACCGGATGGAAGATAAGAATGTCCAGGCGAAAACCGGAACTATTTATGGTGTCAGTACACTATCAGGGATGGTAGAGAGCGAAAGCGGGGATAACCTCATTTTTTCAATTATGCTTAATAACTTGTTGGATGAGGATGATGGTCCGGAAATTGAGGATAAAATTGTGGAATTTATAGCAAATCAATAATAATGAAGGGAGTCTCCGCTTTTGTGTTGGAGGCTCCCTTATTATTTCTGGCATTATTGAGGTTTGTTTTGCTGTGCTTGCTGCGCCTGATTTGCTTGCTGACGGGCCTGTTGCAACTGCTGTTGTGCTTGCTGAGCTTGTGGATCTTGCTGACCAGCAGCACCAGCTTGGGATTGAGCATTTTGAAGACCTTGTTCAGCTTGCTGTAATTGTTGCTGAGCTTGTTGAAGCTGTTGTGGATCAGCACTAGCAGAAGCTTGCTGTACCGCTTGTTGAGCTTGTTGAGCCTGTTGTACAGCTTGCTGTAATTGTTGCTGCTGTGGATTTTGTTGTGCCATAACTTAAAAACCTCCATTAATTTTATTGAGCTTTTTTGTGCTCCGTACGTATTGTTTAGCAAGTTTCAATAGATTATGTATTATTTAAAAAAATTTTTGTGAAAGCTAACTTTGTTTATAAATTACTTACATACATGTTAACTCAAACAGATGCATAAGAAACCACTTTATTTTTCATACTACTTTGTAGCACTGTTTGAAGAGGATGTTCCTATGAAAAAGAAAGTGACTAAAAAGAAGAAGCAACGAGACTTCCAAAATACATTAGCTGAATTGACACAAAAAGATGATTTTATTGATTATCAATTTGAACACAATGACAGTTCTATTTGTCTTGGGTATTTAAAGTCAGCAATTGACACAGAAAAGTTAGAAAAGTACATACTTCCACAAATACAGCAAAATGATTATATTGATTTAAATGAAGTTATTAATGATATTCCTATTACTAAGTCACAATTAATCGATGATCCTGATCAACTTCAGGAGATGCTAATTCAAGGTTTTGTATTCATTTATATGGAAAATGTGAATCCTCAGTATCTGCTAATTCCTATTCCGCTTACCAAGACACGCCAAGTTGGTATTCCAGAAGTAGAATTCAGTGTTGTAGGGCCAAAAGAAGCTTTTGTTGAAAATATTGATACAAATTTAAATCTAGTCCGAAAGCGGATTTCTGTACCTGAATTAAGCATGGAAAAGATGAAGGTTGGTACGGTAACAAAAACGAAGGTTGCAGTCGTATCTATTGAAGGTATAGCTGACAAAGAAAATGTTAGAACCGTTATTCAGCGGATTAAAGATGTCCAGATGGACCAGGTAATAGATAGTTCTTATATCCAACAGGCGATCACTGATAACCAGAATTCGCCATTTCCGCAATTACTTGATACGGAAAGACCTGACAGAATTGCTGCGGTGTTGACGGAAGGAAAAGTAGCTATCTTTGTAGATGGTTCACCACATGTCTTAATCGGCCCGACCACGCTGGTAGAATTCTTCTCAGCTTTTGAGGATTATTTTCTAAATTGGACGCTTGCATCGGCATTTCGTCTAATTCGTTTATTTGCGGTATTTTTCTCTATTTTAATTACGCCATTATATGTTGCGATTCTTACCCATCATTTTGAACTAATACCTAAAACATTGCTGGGAACGTTAGTTAGTTCAAGAACCCAAGTCCCGTTTCCTCCAATATTGGAGGCTATCATTCTCGAGTTAACAATTGAATTATTGCGTGAGGCCGGGGCAAGGCTTCCTAGTAAAATTGGTCAGACAATTGGTATTGTGGGAGGAATTGTAATCGGAACAGCGTCAGTGGAAGCGGGTCTGACAAGTAATGTTTTGTTGATCATTGTTGCATTGGCAGCACTTGGATCTTTTACAACTCCCGTCTATCAAATGGGTAACACGATTCGCCTTATCCGATTTCCGTTATTGGCTTTTGCACATATTTACGGGATTCTTGGGGTTGGTATCTGTATTGCATATATTATGGTTCATTTGCTAAAACTAACATCGTTAGGAAGACCGTTCCTAGAACCAATATTTCCATTTCGATTGACCGATCTAAAAGATGCTTTTATCCGCTTACCTTTTGATAAACAAAATAAGCGTCCTTTTGCAGTAAGACCTGAAAAAGTTTTACGATCTGCGAAACAAGATTATGAGAAGTAGAGGGGTATGCGATGGTTAAGGTAAAAGATCAAGTGCCGGCACTTATGGTGTTCTTTTTGATTTCTGCTGCACAATCAGGTGTTGGTGTCCTTGGTTTTCAAAGTGTTATCAATAAGTATGCTGGTCATGATGCATGGATATCGATAATCGTGGCTGGGCTTGGATTTAATATTATCATTTGGATTATGTATAGAATCCTGCAAAATAATGACGGAGGGGAAATTGTTTCCATACACAAGTTTACATATGGTAAATGGCTTGGGGGTATTCTTTCTTTTATATTTTCTGTGTATTTAATATTGACTTCCATAGTTGTATTGCGAACATATATAGAAATTATTCAAGTATGGATGTTCCCATATGTGAAAGTGTGGGCATTGTTATTACTGCTTATTCCACTAATTTATTATATTATATCAGGAGAGTTTAGAATTGTAGTGGGTGTATGCTTTTTTGGTGTTGTCTATCCATTCTTTTTGATTTTCACCTTATTCTATCCATTAAAGTATTCTAATCTAACAAATATATTACCGATTCTTGATCACTCCTTTACGGAAATACTGCAGTCTTCATCATTGGCCATCTTCAGTTTTTTGGGAATTAGCACATTACTTGTATTTTATCCTTTTATACGTGAGTCCAGAAAATCACAAAAATTTGCTCATATCGGAAATATATATACGACTTTCTTATATGTATTTATTTGCCTTGTTTCGTACATATATTACAACCAAAGTGAATTGCAAAATACGATATGGGCTACATTAGGTCTGTGGAAAATTATTGAGATGCCTTTTCTTGCTCGTTTTGAATACGTTGGTATTGCAACACTGTTTTTTAGCATCCTGCCTAACGTTGCACTATATTTGTGGGCAAGTACTAGATCGCTGCACAATTTATTTGGTATTTCCCATAAAAAAACAGCGGTATTTTTACTTGCTATCGTCTATATTGCCTGCATTATTATTAGTGGAAGGGAATTTATAGCCTTTATCAATGATATTACAGGTAAAGCAGGAGGCATACTATTATTTTGCTACATTCCAATATTATTTTTGATTAACCTAATTCGCAGAAAGGTGAAGAAAAATGCCTCTTAAATATATTATTTTCTTTACATTTATAGCTGTCAGTATATTTGCGAATTTTGGTATGCCAAAGAAGATTATTGATCAGATTCGAATGGTTACGGTTGCAGGATATGATTATGTAGATAAAGAGACTATACAAGGGACTGTCGTATCACCCATGTTTTTACAGAAAAATCAATTAACTGATTTGGTGTATACGGATACATCCTCTATGGTTTATGAAAACAGATTGAAACTGAATGCCCAAGCTTCTGAACAGCTTCATAACGGAAAATTGGAAATCGCTTTTTTTAACAAGGAGTTAGCAGAGAACGGACTTAGAGAAACACTTGATTACCTTTTGAGAGACCCGTCGATTGGTTCACGTTTGTACTTAGGAATAGTGGAGGAATCGGCATATGAACTATTGACCTCTATTAATAGTAGTAAGGGAGCGGGGTTTTATTTATCCGATTTATTCCAACACAATGTTCAATATGGGAACCTACCCGAGACGAATTTAAAAATTTTCTCCTCCGTGTTAGAAAGTAAGACCAGGGATCCATTTTTGCCAATGTTAAGTATGGAGAAAGGAATTCCGAGCATAAAATCTATAGCTTTCTTTAATAATGATTCACTTGTTGACAGTATACCGATCGAGGATGCAAATATCTTTAAAATGCTTTATCAAAATTTTAATGATGGACAGTATAATTTAGTCACTGAAAATTACAAGGCATCACTTCAAAATATTGATTCAACGAGGAACATTCGTGTTACAGATGAAAAAGGCAGTATAGATGTTACGATAGATGTTAAATTATCGGGGGTTTTTAGGGAATACACAAAAGAAAATTTAACCAAACATATTCCTTCTTTTGAAAAAGATTTAGAAAACGATTTTGAAAAGAAAGCAAATGAACTGATAAAACAATTTCAGGAGTTAAACATAGACCCTCTTGGAATTGAAGAACATGTAAGAAGCAGCATTCGAAAATATGACAAGGAACAGTTTAAAGCAGAATATCAGACACTTCCTATTGATTTAAAAATAAAATTTAAAGTTACGGAGTCTGGAATAAGAAAGTAATAGCGTACATACATTATTGCAATTAGGACATCTTAATGCTTAGTTAAATTAATTTAGCAGAGGTGGAGTATCTATGCGAGCTGTAACATATCAAGGCAAGTATTCAGTCAGTGTCGAAAATGTTGATTTTCCACAAATTCAGGATTCAGAAGATGTTATTATAAAAGTTACATCAACAGCAATTTGCGGATCGGACTTACATTTATATCAAGGTAATTTTCCACTACCAATTGGTTATCAGATTGGTCATGAACCAATGGGGATTGTGGAAGAGGTCGGTAATGATGTAACCAAGGTTAAAAAAGGTGACCGCGTTGTCATTCCGTTTACAGTTGCATGTGGAAACTGCCCATACTGTGAGAATCATCAGGAATCTCAATGTGACAATGCGAATCCCCATTATGATTCAGGTGGTTATTTTGGATATTCAGAGAAATTCGGTGATTATCCAGGTGGACAGGCAGAATACCTTCGTGTACCTTATGGTAATTATACACCTTTCTTAATACCAGAAGACTGTGAAATGGATGATGACTCACTATTATTTCTATCTGATGTTTTGCCAACTGCGTACTGGAGTGTGGAGAATGCTGGGGTTAAACAAGGAGATACAGTTGTGGTATTGGGTTGTGGTCCGGTCGGATTGATGGCTCAAAAGTTCGTATGGCAAAAGGGTGCATCCCGTGTAATAGCAGTTGATCACATTCCATTTAGACTTCAGCATTCAAAGAAAATGAATCGAACTGAAACGTATGATTTTACTGCATATGATGATATGGGTGAAGAATTAAAAGAGGTAACTCACGGTGGAGCTGATGTTGTTATCGATTGTGTCGGAATGGACGGCAAAAAGTCACCCCTTGAATTTATTGAACAAAAACTTAAACTTCAGGGTGGCACACTTGGACCAATCCAAATAGCAACAAAAGCAGTGAAAAAATGCGGAATCGTCCAAATCACAGGCGTTTATGGTGGACTGTATAATATGTTTCCGCTGGGGCCGTTTTTCTCAAGGAACATTACGCTGAAGACAGGTCAAGCACATGCCAGATCTTATATGGATAGGCTCTATCATCAGGTTGTTCAAGGAGATATCGATCCTAAAGAGATCATAACACACCACATGATGCTTGATGATGCCTCTGATGGATATAAAATGTTTAACGGGAAAGAAGATGATTGCATTAAGGTCGTGCTGCGGCCGTGAAGTGTAGTTAGAATGACTTTTCCGGGATCGAGTATGATTCCGAAGTGTCGAAATTTGTCGAACGACTGAAGTTCACAGAGATTTCGCCGAAGTGGTCACACATTCGGCTGAAGTTGTCACACATTTGGCTCAAGTTCACAATCTCCCCGCCGAAGTTCACAATTTTGAGTTTAAAATGAGAGTGATCAAGTATGGATGATCACTCTCATTTTTTTGTCAATCAATGTAATCCTAATACTAATCCAAATATTTAGAACTTACATTTCTAACATGATAAACTCATAACTGTAAGGGAGGAATTAACTATGGCAAAATTATCAGGGCAAACTGCTATTGTAACAGGTGCTAGCAGCGGAATTGGTGCTGCGATTGCAGAACATCTTGCAAATGAAGGTGCTAATGTAGTATTAGCTGCACGACGCAAGGAAAAGCTGGATGAGCTTGTAGAATCAATAAATAAAAAAGAAAATGGAAAAGCAATTGCTGTTGAAACAGATGTTGCAAAACAATCAGAAGTAGACACGCTTGCAGAAAAAGCTACAGAAACCTTTGGCGAAGTAGATATTTATGTTAACAACGCAGGGCTGATGTTAATGTCAACTATTCAAAAAGGACATGTTAATGAATGGGATCAGATGATTGATGTTAATATTAAAGGTGTTCTTTACGGGGTTAACTCGGTTTTACCTAAAATGGTAGAGCGCTCAACAGGGCATCTTGTCAATATTTCTTCAGTCGCAGGACATGAAGTTTCCAAAGTGAATGCAGTTTATAGTGCAACAAAATTTGCTGTTCGTGCACTCTCAATGGGCTTAGAAAAAGAACTTGCAAGGACAGGTGTTCGTGTAACAAACATTTCGCCAGGAGCTGTAGACACTGATCTTGCATCACATGGAACAGATGAAGATCTTAAAAAGAAAGCCTCCAACTCTGATCGGAAAAAGTTAGAAGCAGATGATATTGCACGTGCCGTTGTATATGCGGTTACACAACCGGATTATGTGAATGTTAATGAAGTGACAGTAAGACCAGTGTAGTTAAACATAAAGGGAGTGCTGAAAAATAATCAGCATTCCCTTTCTTTTCAAATGTTTTGTGCTTTTTAATCGTCGAAGTTTCTGTGAATTGCGACATGCTAGCACTCAACCATCATTAGAACAAGAGGAAACAGCATAAAAGTGGATTTTCACTGTGATGCAATATATATCAACAACTAACTATATAAATAATCAGTATTACATTACACACTTCAGTTCTTCAGTGATCTCTTCAACCAGGTCTGGTCGGCCATGATATTGTGCAGGTGTGTTCTGAAGCAGTTCAATTTTCCATTCATTTGACTGTTTAGCAGCAACAATTGTTTGATAGGCATTTAACTCTGGATTCAGTTCATTCTGGCCAGGTGGCACCATGCCAACAATAGCGCGTAAGATTGCGGTGTCCTCTCCGACAAAACGTATTTCTTTAATCTTCGTTACAAATGGTGGTGTAGGATGCTCGTCGAATATTCCGCTTAGTTGCGAAATCATTTCATCTTGCCCCGACATCAGACTGCCATCAAACCCAATTGATTCGCCGAATTTGGTAAATTGTCCTGCCATATCATGGGCGCTTCTAGTGTTCCATCCGTCAATCATTTTCTGGTAAAGTGCTTTGATTTTATTTTTGTCATCCACGATTAATTTCCTCCAATATCTTCAATTGAATTATATTTTTTCAGAAAATCCAAGTGTACAATTTCCCATAAATAGAACGACGCGATTGTCAGGTGCGGACTCCAGATTGGCTGTTTGTCGACTAAAATTTTTCGGCGTTCTGACTTTTCAACTTCATAAAGCCATTTCGCGCCCCGTTGAATACCAATATCATCTAATGCTAGTACATTCATTCGGCCTAAAGAAAAAATAAGAAACATTTCAGCCGTCCATTTTCCGATACCTTTAATACTTGTCAGTTGTTTAATAATCGTCTGATTATCAAGTGTGTGCAATTTTTGTAAATCGACTTCGCTTTGATTAACCTTTTCTGCCAGATCCCGTAAATAGATGATTTTTCGTCCTGATAAACCTATTGAACTCAATCGCTCATCAGATGTTTTAAGAATTGAGACAGCTGTAATATTATTTTCCATAAGCGATTCAAGCCTTTTATATATGGCATTTGCTGCTTGTACCGAAATTTGTTGTCCAATCATCGAACGCACTAAAGATGTAAAATAATCGAGGCGCATTATAACTTCGATATCTCCAATGATTTGTATGAGTTTTTTCATTTGCGGATCAGCATTGCCTAATTCTTTCACAGATTTGTCATCATGATAAATTTTAAGCTTTTCCATAATCCACCTCCATATAATTATAGAATGATTTTCATCATTTTTACAAAGAATACCCTCTGAAGCACAGATATGTTAGCCTATTTACAAAATCTTTGATATTATAGGGGAAGTGGACATAAGGTTTTAATTGCATTTTATATGATTATCGTATGAAATTGCTATTTTACTATTTGAGGAAGGTGGATATTATATGAGTAAACCAAAAATAGTCGTTCTTGGCGCTGGTTATGCTGGAATGATGACGACTAAACGATTAATGCAAAAACTAGGACCAGATGAAGCGGAGATAGTATTAGTAAATAAACATAACTATCACTATCAGACAACTTGGCTACATGAGGTTGCAGCCGGAACGAGGAATCAGAATCAGGCGCGAATGATGATTAGTGATGTAATTAATCCGAATCGTGTAAGTCTAATTTATGATGAAGTTGTTGAAGTGAAAAAAGATGAAAACCGTGTTGTATTGAAAAATAGTGAAGTTTCTTATGACTATCTTGTTATTTCACTCGGTTTTGAAACAAATACATTTGGAATTAAAGGAATGGAAAAGAATGCATTTTCCATTACAGACATCGAATCAAGCCGCATGATTCGCGAACATATTGAGTACCAATTTGCAAAATACAGTACTTCAGACAAGAAAAATGAAAATGATTTAACAATTCTTGTTGGCGGTGGCGGTTTCACTGGGATCGAATTTGTTGGTGAACTTGCTGAACAAGTACCGAAGCTATGCAAAAAGTATGATATTGATCGCAGTAAAGCACGTATCGTTAATGTGGAAGCAGCACCGAGAATTTTACCTGGCTTTAATGATGATCTAGTTGCATATGCTAAGAAATCGTTAGAAGACCGCGGTGTTGAAATCCGAGAAGGTGCCAAAATCTCCGAGTGTAAGAAGAACAGCTTTGTTATTGGAGATGATGGGGAAGAGATTAAAGCTGGAACTATTGTATGGACTGGCGGTGTTACCGGTAATTCTATTCTTGGCAAATCAGGATTTGAAATAACAAAAGGTAAAGTTACCGTTGAGTCTGATCTTCGTGCACCAGGTGAAGAAAATATCTTCATTATTGGGGATTGTGCTTGGGTAATGAATCAAGAAGAAGGTCGTCCATTCCCACCAACTGCACAAGCTGCAATGCAGCATGCTGATACATGTGCTACCAATTTAAAAGGCCTAATTCGTAATGAACAATTAGAAAGCTTTACTTTTGATGACAAAGGTACAGTAGCTTCCCTTGGTAAAAATGACGCGATGGGAACTGTGTTCTCTGAGCGCCTGCTTTATGGTACACCTGCTACTGCAATGAAAAAAGTAATTGATAATCGTTACTTGTTCTTACTTGGTGGACCTAAACTTATCTTGAAAAAAGGTAAATTACGCATGCTTTAAATAAATGAGGAGGGACATTTTCATGAAAAATGGAACATTATATGTATTATTGATTACATTGGCATCAATTATTGGGTATACGGTAGCAACCCGTAGCCTAGAGGATTCAAGAGATTTTCGATAAGACTAGTTAAAACCATCCTGTTAGAGTAGCAGGGTGGTTTTTAGCATTAAAGAAATTATAAATACATTCTTACTGTATTAAAGTGGAGATAAGTCAAGTTTCTGGGTATGTTTGGGATTGTTTTCTATATCTGTGATGGATATCACTGTTTATATAGTGTTAATCATTTATAGTGTAATTATATAGAGGAGGGCTTTTCGTGAGTATTGAACTTATTATCTTGCTAGTTTTTCTTTTTGTTGTTGCGTTGGTTGGAACGTTATTGGTATTTAAACAAGAAGAAAATAAAATGAAAAGATATGAAGAAGAAGGGGATACCGTAGAAGATCAGCTGCGTCGATCACATGAATATGAATCATCATCGCTGAAGTCAAATCTTCCCCTGCAGCTTATAATTTATACTGTTACGATTATAATTTCACTTGTGGTTTTTGCAATTTATCTCACTTAAATTGATTATCACTAATACAGGTAGTTTATTTGTTACATGTTTTTATTTATCTATCGAATACTAAGACAGGAGGTGGTTTTTTGGTAACCGTTATCTTGTCTTTTTTATTAGCTTCGACTCCGCTAACGATAATTAATGATGAAAAGTCTGTAGGGGAATTAACGAGGAATGATTTTACGTTAACCTATGTAGACAGCTTGTTTGTAGACAATCAGAAGCTGGAACTCGAAATGAATATCCTAAGTGAAAAAGTATATGAAAAACCTACAAATGCAAAGCTAAATGATGAAGGTCAAATAGTGCAGGAAAAGCCTGGATTAGCACTCGACCGCATTAAATTCCAAAAGCTTTTTCAAGATTATTTTTATGATAATAACAGGAAAGAAATCATTCTTCCAAGACAAAAGGTTTACCCTCGTGTTGATAGTGAATTACTAGCAGAAATCCGTGAAAAGGAAATCGGCAGATATACTACTTATTTTAGGAAGAATAATAAGGAACGGTCACATAATATTGTGCTCGCAGCTGAAGCAATAAATAATCATGTTGTTTTTCCTGGTAAAAGATTTTCATTTAATAATGTAGTTGGTAAAAGAACGAAAGAAAGAGGCTATAAGCGTGCACCGGTAATAGTAAGAGGTGAACTGGCCGAAGATATTGGCGGGGGAATATGCCAGGTTTCTTCTACGTTATATAATGCCGTAGAACTTAAAGGCGTCCAGATAGTCGAACGATATTCACACAGCCGAAGTGTTCCGTATGTACCGCCAGGCCGAGACGCAACTGTTAGCTGGTATGGACCTGACTTCGTCTTTAAGAATAATTACAAACAGCCACTCCTGATTCGTGCATCAGTTGATGAGGGAAAAATGATTATTAAGATACTAACCTCTGAATCACTCTGAGTTTATTCTGCATCCATCATGGTCACATTGATTGACGGGTACAAGCCTTCTATTCCTGGCGATTTTTTTATAAGTAAAGTCACCTAAACCTATCCATTTGAATAGATACATGATAGGGAGAAGAACCCACATAAGCGGCAGTTTCTTAGAGACTTCAATAATAGCATCAAAGCCTTCAAACCACTTTTTCTGATGGTATACATGCAGACTTTCTTCCATTGCTTTTGGGTAATTTTCAATCGTACGGAACGATTCAAATGAAAGCTGGTTTCTCCAATCTATTTTTTTCCAGAATATTGATGAACTTGTGCACATTTTACAGTAGCTATCAAAGTAAATAATCATTTTCATAACACTCCTTTAGAGGTTGTTCAAAAAGTCCGGTAAAAATGACGCAACGAATTTCGTCGTGGGTAACACAGATGTCAGTACATCCTATACATGTGCGCTACCGAAATAAGCTACGCTAGCCTCGACTTTCGAAGGACAGGATGTTGTGAACTTAGCCGACTTGTCATTATCATCCTCCGTTTGAACACTCACCTTTTGCTTTATTTTAACATGAATTTTGGTTAATATTTAGTTATAGAGGGGAGTTTTGGTTATGGATATTCTAAATTTAGAAGAACTTTTTAATAATAATGTGTCAGATGAACATAAAGATGATTTAGTTCAGATTTTGGACGAGTTTAAGCGTGGACACTATCCGAATGTGTTGTCCAAGCTAAAAACATTACGGGAAAATAATGAATTACATACTGATCTTGTTAAAAAATTGTGGATGGTTGAGGCGATTTGTCATGCGGAAATTGGCGAAAGCAGGGCTGCATCCGAAATTATCTCTAAACTATATATGGATGATGATAGCGATTTGATGCTACTTGGTGAACTCGCATTTATGTGCGACTATAAATTAGCACGCAGAATTATGTCTGCTGCGGTTAAACAAATGGAGGAAGAAGAGGAGACATATCGAATCAAACTTGCCAGGGGCTTTTTGGTATTGGCTGAAGTGGAAGAAAAGCTTGAAAAGTTTGTTCGCTCCGTGAAGTATTTCCAAAAAGGGCTCGGTTATTTCGAGGAAGAAGATAACCGGGACAAGTATATGATATTGTATATCCATTTTAAGATTGGGATGCTATATTCGATGCAAAATAAAGGAGAAGAATCTATTTCATACCTAAATAAAGTGATTGAAATGGCAGGTAACGATAATGATGAGCTTAAAATTAAAAGTCTTGTAAGTATCGCTAAGACATACGGCAGCAAGGATCAAAATAAGCAGGCATACCCGTACTTAGAAGAAGCATTACAGCTTTTGGAGGGCTCTTCATTAGTGAATACGATAGCACACGCTGAGGCATTAACTGAAATGGCGTACTTCTATTTTGACAAATCACAGCATAATGAGGCGGTTCCTTATTATCAGGATGCAATTGAGAGGTATAATAATTTGCAATTTCCATCCCATCGACAGCTAGGCATGATTCATATGCAATACGCTTATTGTCTGGAACATAAGGAAAGAAGTAGCATCCAGAATGCAGGGGAAAATTACGAAAAGGCAATTGAGCTTCTTGAACTTACAAAGGATCGTCAGTTGCAGGAAAATGCATTGGCTGATGTAATAGCCTTTTTTGATAACACAAACAATCCTAAGAAAAAACGATACTATGAAAATAAATTTGTAGAAATGGCTAATAGCTAAAAGATTTTCTTGACAGGGGTCATGATACTCCGTAGTATTATAGATGATAATGATAATCTTTATCAATTAGTTAATATGAAGTAGGTGAGAAAGATCGATCTGTTTGAACTAATGCGTGGCCGGCGCACGATACTTGATTACAAAGAACAAAAGGTAGATAGAGATTTACTAATTAAATTATTTGGCCATGCTGCATATGCACCGAATCATCATTTGAAGGAACCATGGAGAATTAAAATTTTTGAAGATGAAGCTCGATCTGCCTTTGGCGAAAAAATTGTAGATAGTTACATACGATACGGATATTTAAACACACTTTCAGATGAAAAGTTAAAGAAAGCACGACAAAAGTATGATCGATTTTTCAATTCCGTACCACACCATGCTTTGTTCTACATGAATAAAGAGGATAATGGCGGGTACCTGGATGATGAAAACTATGCTGCTGTATGTGCATTCATCCAGAATTTTCAGCTAGCTGCCTGGTCGGAGGGAATTGGTACGATGTGGACAGCGAAGCCGACACTTTTGGATAAAGAATTTATAAGGGATATTGGTTTATCATCAACTGAACACCGGTTAATAGCTGTTGTTCAGATTGGGTATCCTAACAGAATCCCGCGTAATCGTGGACGGACACCGATACGTAATTCCATCGAGTGGATTCAAACAGAATAAAGGAGCGATTTACATGAAGAAATTAGCCATTTTTATGTTAATTTTACTATTATCAATTTTAACTGCTTGCAGTGGAAATAGTGATGACGGTAATGCGAATGAGAATAACAGTTCAAATGAAGAACGTAAGGTAAAAATTCAGGACGCATTGGGTGAACAAACAATTGAAGGAACACCTGAAAAAATAGTAGCACTTGAGTGGTCCTACGCAGAAAACCTATTGGCACTAGGTATTCAGCCAGCTGGTGTTGCTGATTTAGATGGATTTCATCAATGGGTAAACATCGATAAGGAATTTGATGAGAGTGTTAAAGATGTGGGAACACGCCAGGAACCAAATCTGGAAGCTATTTCCCGATTAAATCCAGACTTAATTATTGCGGTTAAATTCCGACATGAACAATACCTTGATAAATTAAAAGAAATTGCTCCAGTTGTAACGTTTGCTCCATATGGGGAAGAAGCTGTGCAGGACCATTATCAGAATATGGTTGACGAATTGAACACGGTTGCTAAAATAGTTAACAAAGAAGACGAAGCGGAACAAGCGGTAACAGATTTAAATAATTTTGTTGATGAACAAAAGCAGCGTGTAACAGACGCAGGGCTGGAAGGTTCGAAATATGTTGCAACACAGGCATTCACAGCACAAAATACACCGACATTAAGATTATTCACCGAGAATTCTATCGTTGCGAAATTAATGAGTAAACTCGGCTTTCAGAATGCATATTCGACAGACAAAACAGAAGTATATGGTTATAGCGAAGTTACGGTGGAAGCACTGCAGAACTTCCAGGAGGATGACCTCCAATTCCTGTATATTGTGCAGGAAGAAGATAATATTTTCGAAAATCAGCTTAAAGGAAATCCTGTATGGGAAAATTTAAGCTTTGTCAAAAATGGTAATACACATCAATTACCTGGAGATACGTGGACATTTGGTGGTGTATTATCAGCAGAAGTTTTAACAAAACAATTAGTCGATGCTATGGTAAAAGAGTGATTTGATGAATGAGGCATTACGAAAATCTATGATTGCGGTTCTCACCTTTGGTGGTGGAACCGCGCTTTTGTGCATATTAACCTTCATACATATTAATCAAGGAAGTGTATCCATTCCAACGGGTACAATTATTGATTCTATTTTTGCGCCGGAAGATAATTTACAGCATCATACGATTCGCACGTTACGCCTGCCACGTGCGGTTATGGGTATTATTGCCGGGGGTGCGCTTGCAGTAGCTGGTGTTGTTCTGCAAACAGTGACCAAAAATCATTTATCATCTGCAAGTACTTTAGGAATCCATTCTGGTACTTATTTTGCAGTAGTCTTTAGTACGGTTTTCTTTCCGGCGGCATTAGTGGGAAATGGAATTATTGTCGCATTTCTAGGCGGCATTATGACCTTCTTAGTAGTGTTTATATTATCAGGGGGTAACAGTGCCACACCGGTACGCATGGTTTTAGCAGGGATGATTGTGACATTTCTGTTTTCTTCTTTGACCAGCGTGTTGCAGATTTTTTATGAAAATGAAACAGCAGGATTATTCTTATGGGGATCTGGTACGCTTGTTCAAAATGACTGGAGCGGTGTGAATTTTTCCTTACCGTTTGTAGTGATTGGCTTAGTGGTGAATCTGGGATTTACATTCAAAATGGATACACTGACATTAGGTGATGATGTTGCTGTTGCACTGGGTCAAAATGTGAACGTCGTCAAGTTTGTATCGATTATCGCAGCGGTATTACTGACGTCAGTAACGGTAAGTGTTGTCGGGCCCATAGGATTTGTTGGGCTGGTAGCACCACATATTATAAAGCTAATTGGCTATCGAAAACATTTACCATTAGTTATTGCGTCGTTTATTTGGGGAGGAAATGTACTGCTGTTTGCTGACGTATTGGCAAGAGTGATTGATCCATCATTTTCCGAACTGCCTGTTGGTGCAATAACCGCGCTTATAGGAGCACCGTGGTTGATATATTTGGTATTACGAATGAAGCGGTCAAAGTATGGGGAAGAAAATTCTACAGTTATGGCTGGAAAAGCAACTATGAGTATGTCGCTGAAGGTTGTTATCCCTTTATTAATTAGTATTATTATCCTTACTATGATCGTAAGTTTGGCATCAGGAAATTATGGTTTTGAACCGGTATTGCTATGGAATACGTTTTTTGGTGAATCGAATGATTTCATGCTTGGTCTGATATTAGATTTACGTTTACCTAGGGCACTCGTGGCGCTGCTTAGTGGAATGGTGCTGGCTGTTAGCGGTTTAATCTTTCAAGGTGTATTACGAAATCCATTAGCAGATCCGTCCGTTATTGGAATTACTTCAGGAGCTGGCGTTGGGGCATTGCTAACAATGTATGTGTTTGGAGTGTCTGCTGTTTGGGTTCCGATTGGAGCAATGGTTGGTTCATTTGTATTTTTTGTATTCGTTATGATTTTGGCGATTCGCGCACAATTTCAGCCTACCATTTTGGCTTTGCTTGGGATAGGTGTTTCTGCGTTTGGTTCAGCTATTATCCAAATTTTAGTCGTACAGGCTGATATGGGTGTAGCTTCTGCGCTTACGTGGCTATCAGGGACAACTTATGCCAAAGGGTGGTCGGAACTACTGGATTTCCTGATTTTGCCTGTAATGATTCTGTTCCCGTTATTGTTAATACGAATTCGTGTGCTCGATACATTGTCGTTAGGTGATGACACTGCTAAAGGATTAGGATTAAATATAATGTCTGCACGGTTTCAGCTGGCTCTAATAGCAACATTATTGGCTGCATTCAGTGTGGCTGCAGTAGGGGCAATAGGATTTGTTGGCCTGATTGCACCACATGCGGCTCGTTTACTTGTGGGGCCGTCAAATCAGCGCTTGCTGCCAGTTACAATATTAGTCGGTGGTGCGCTGCTAGTGATAGCCGATTTATTTAGCCGTACGTTATTAGCTCCAAATGAGATACCATCCGGGATACTTGTTGCGATAATTGGTGCACCATACTTCCTGTGGTTAATGAAGAAACGTGCGTGATGGAAGGCAGTTAAACATATGAAAATGCAAAAGAGTGTGCTCCGAAATTGGGAGCACACTCTTTTAATACTATTGGGGAACTAAAGCTGCTTTTCTTTGATCCAATTTATCAGCCCACCATGCAGGATAATATCCTTTTGGCGTGGTGTTAAGTTATGTTCAACTGTAATTTCTTCACCTTTATCGGCGAGCGTGGCAGTCAATTTATCACCTTCCATAAATTGCTGGCGCAGATTTGAAAAGTTCAGTATTTCCCCTTGGGCAAGCTTATCGTAATCTTCATCATTGGTAAATTTCAATGGAAGAATACCGAAGTTTATAAGGTTCTGCCAATGGATTCGAGCATAGTCTTTTACAATGGCAACTCGTAATCCAAGATAACGGGGTGCTAATGCAGCGTGTTCACGACTGGAACCCTGACCATAGTTATAACCGCCAACTATCGCATGACCGCCGGCATTTTTACTTTCAATGCCCCGATTAACATAGGTTGAATCAACAGCTTCAAATGTAAAATTACTAATCTCAGGCAGGTTGCTGCGGTATGGAAGAACGCGTGCACCACCAGCAAGTATTTCATCAGTAGATATATTATCACCAACTTTAAGAAGGACTGGAACTTCCAGCTTATCCGGCAGATCCCCCATTTCAGGAATGGAAACGATGTTTGATCCTTTTACTAAATCTACTTCTTTTGCTTGTTCAGGTGGAAGTGGTCTGTCTAATAGATCCTCAACGTTCGGATCACTTGGTTCACCTACTTTCGGATAGGCAAAATCCATCGTTCTTGGGTCGGTTATTTCACCTGTCAGCGCTGATACAGCAGCAGTCTCTGGGCCACATAAAAATACACTATCCTCACTTGTCCCTGATCTGCCAGGGAAATTCCGAGGTGTTGTCCGCAGGCTGTTTCTGCCTGAAGCAGGAGCTTGACCCATGCCAATACATCCGTTACAGCCTGCCTGATGTAATCTGGCACCTGCCTGCAATAGACTGGCAATATGAAATTCTTTTACCAGATTTGTCAGCATTTGTCTTGATGTTGGATTGATATCGAAGGACATTCCATCCGCAATGCGCCGCCCTTTTACAATTTCAGCCACAACAGCAAAATCACGATAGCCTGGGTTTGCTGATGAACCTATATATGATTGATAGATTGGGGTTCCAGCAATATCACTAACTGGTACAACATTCCCTGGGCTGGAAGGTTTTGCAATCAATGGTACCAGTTCTGATAAATTGATTTCATCATAACTATCGTAGGTGGCATCGTTATCAGCAACCAGTTCTACCCAATCATCTTGGCGGTCTTGCTGGGCTAAGAATCGTTTCACCTCATTGTCTGACGGAAATACTGTTGCAGTAGCACCTAATTCTGCTCCCATGTTTGCGATGACATGACGGTCCATGGCAGATAAATTATCGAGGCCTGGCCCATAATACTCAATTATTTTACCGACACCGCCCTTAACATCGTAACGTCTGAGCATTTCTAATATTACGTCCTTTGCACTGACCCAATCTGGTAAGTCCCCAGTCAATTTCACACCCATTACTTCTGGCATTTTAATATAAAACGGTTCACCAGTTATAGCCATGGCAACGTCAATTCCGCCAGCGCCCATTGCCAGCATTCCCATACAGCCGTTTGCGCATGTGTGACTATCTGAGCCAAGGAGTGTTTTACCTGGTACAGCAAGTCGCTGCATATGAACAGGGTGACTTACTCCGTTTCCCGGCCGGCTATAGTAAAGACCAAACCGTTGTGCTGCACTTTCTAAAAATAAATGGTCGTCCGGGTTTTTATTATCAACCTGGATAAGGTTATGATCAACGTATTGTGCTGATGCTTCTGTCTTGGCATAGTCCAATCCCATTGCTTCAAGTTCAAGCATGACCATTGTTCCAGTCGCGTCCTGTGTTAATGTCTGATCTATGTCAAGACTAATTTCCGCTCCTGGTTCCATCTTCCCTGATTTAAGATGGCTTTTTATTAATTTTTGAGCTACATTTAAAGCCACTATTAGCCCTCCTTTGAAAGTTTCCAGTAAATTGTATCCATAGATGTGTTTACCTCAAAAGACGGAAAATAAAACAGGGGAGGTTTGGAATTTGACTAATGTTGGAGTGATATGTTCGCTAAAATTCGGGGAGTGACAGGCACCACACCAAAAAAGGATGCCACCTTTTTGGTGACATCCAGTCTGTTTTGTTTACGCTTCTTTATGTGCTTCGATTTCGAAGTTAATTTTAATTTCGTCTCCAATTAGTACGCCACCAGTTTCTACTGCAGCGTTCCAAGTTAGACCAAAATCTTTACGGTTAATTTTAGTTTCACCACTAAAGCCAGCAACTGTATTACCGCTCATTGGATCTTTACTTTGTCCTTCGAATACTACATCAGCTGTAACAGGATTCGTTGTTCCGCGAATGGTAAGATCGCCGGTAACATCATAGTTGTTATCCGATTTTTTCTTGATGTCTGTTGCCACAAACGTGATCTTTGGATGGTTCTCAACATCAAAGAAATCTCCTGAACGTAAATGGTCGTCACGATCTTTATTACGAGTATTAATGCTGCTTGCATCAATTGTTACTTCAACTTTTGAATCTGTTAAATTATCTACATCAGCTTCTATAACAGCATCAAAATCATCAAAGCTACCTTTCGCTTTTGAAATCATCATATGCTTTACTGAAAATCCTAATTCACTGTGTACTGTGTCTACATTCCATGTTGTTCTTGTCATGTAAATCCCTCCATAAATTTTTCAATAGTTACTTTATGTAACCTAGTATAGAATGATAAATAGGTATTGTCAAGTAATTTATAAGAAAAATTTTGATTTCAAAATATGTTTACCCGTTTTTTCATGTAAATAAACAATAAAACCGTGCTATAATAAACAGTAGAAGTCATAGATTAAGAGGTTGTGGATAATGAGTCAATTAAGTATAATCCCATGTGGAAGGAAAAAAATATGGGATAAAAATCCAAGTATAGGCGCTGTTCCAGCAAAAGAAGCGTATATTGGCACATTACATAAGCTTTGCAGAAATTATGCTGCACAGTTTACTGACAAATGGGTGATTCTCTCTGCTAAGCACGGTTTTCTGTTCGCAGATGATATTGTTGATGGTCAGTATGATGTGACATTTAATCAAAAAAGTGATCAGATTATCACATTTGATAGATTGAGAGAACAAGTTCGGGATAAAAAGCTGGATATGTTCGATCAATTAATTGTTCTAACAGGAAAAAAATATAAACCGGTTATTAATGGTTGTTTTGATGATGATCTCTCAAGGACATTTCCTCTTGCGCAATATAAAGGAATTGGTTATATTCTGCAGGCATTAAAGATATCTCTGGAAAAAGACACACCAATTCACTAATTAGATAGGAGAATAGACATAATGAATCGTGTAGTTTTGATAGCAATTGTTTTAATAATATATATGGTATACATCACAATTAAGCATAAGGAGACAATGAAGAAGTTGTCCTTCCCACAGCAGTTGGGGGTAGCAATTTCATTCCTTGGTGTAGTTGGAATCGGGTGTTATATCCTTTTTAATAGTGTTCGTTATTTCGATGCAGCAGTGTCTAATGATATTTTTAGTATGATTATTCAATTTATCATTGCCTTAGTTGTATTGGTCGTTAGCGTACTTACTTTTAGTGCAATTGCTTATAAAATAACAAATGGTATATTACCAATCCAACGGAAAAGAAAATAAAAAATAAACGTGGCTGGGACAAAAGTATTTAGTCAAAGTAAAATCCGAACTATGATTCAAAATTCTTGAAATAGAATTTGAATCTAGTTCGGATTTTTTGTTTCTGATTAGATTTAAACTGCAAACTAACTTAAAAAATTGCTGAGTACTATGACACCGCTCCGGAAATACACTTCGCTTTCCGTGGGCGGCTGATGAGCCTCCTTGCTCCTAAGTCGCTGCGTAGTCTCATCTAGGCCTCAGCTCCCACAGGAGTCTACGTGTATTTCCTCCGCTGTTGACTCGAGTAGGAATCGCTATAGAATAAAAGTGTGACAGCACTACACTAGTTCGGGTGAGCGGAGGGCGGTGACTCCGGCGGGAATAACACGTGTCCGAAGACCCCGCAGAGCAACTAAATGAAGGCCGACTAAAACCGTCCTTTGCGGACAACGTCGGCATACCCCTTGCCGGGGCAAGGAGGCTGAGGCCGTGCCCTAAGGTGCGCATCCGCCCGTAGCGACCCCGGACGGTGGGACTAGAGTTTATAGAGATTATTTTTAGCAGTAGTTTGCAGTTTATTTCAATTACGTATTAGATTCAACCATTGATAATGAACGTTCTACATAACCTATCCTGTTATTATTCGTCTTTAAAGTAGAGATTTTTAGTTATGTCCCAGCCTCGTTTTTTTCCTCATTGATGCCACCTTTTTGGTTTGAAGTTCGATTATAGGTGTAGAACAGATGATTTTGAATTGTCCCTTACATCAGCCGTTCCAATATACGATAAGTTAAAAATATAATAATACAAAAAGTTATGTTAGGAAGTGACATGGTGGATAAAGGTACTGTAATAAGAACGGCTGCACTTCTTTTGGCGCTAGTGAACCAATGTCTAGTTATGTTTGGAAAATCTCCGTTACCAATTGATAGTGAAATGTTGGAACAAGTAATGTCGTTTTTGTTCCTGGTTGTTACATCAATATCTGCTTGGTATAAAAATAACTATGTAACAAAAACAGGAATGAAGCAAAAGGAAGTAATACAGGAAAAAGGCTTAATAGGCAAAAATGGAGGTAATTAAATGAAGCCAGTCTTAATAATTGATCCAGGTCATGGAGGAAAAGACCCAGGTGGTGGATCCAATCAATATTGGGTTGAGAAAGATATGAATCTATCTATCTCACTCTATCAGTATCAACGCTATCAACAGTTAGGAATTCCAGTTGCTATTACGCGGCTAAAGGATGTCACTTTATCACCAGCAGAAAGAACGAAGATTGTACGGGATAGTGGTGCAAGGTATTGTCATTCTAATCACATCAATGCTGGCGGAGGGGATGGTGGTGAGGTTATTCATTCTATCTATGGTGGAGAGGATATGGCAGAAGAGATAGCTTTTGAATTACAGCATGCAGGTCAAAATATACGCAGGATTTTTACAAGGACACTGCCAAATGATCGTGCACGCGATTTTTATTATATGAACCGTGATACGGGAAAAGTTGTGACAAATATAATTGAGTATGGCTTTGCCGATTCAAGGGGTGACGATATACGGAAGATAAAGGATCATTGGCAGGAGTTAGCTGAATCTGTTGTAAAGGCTTTTTGCTCGTTTTGTGAATTTCCTTATGAGAGTATTAGGACTGGCATAACACTTAAAGAATACTTGAGATTGCCGCCAGAGGCTTCAACTTGGCGAATTTATCCACTAAATGCAACACCTGTTAAAGGGAATGAAAAAGGTTTTTTACGCCCTGAAAAATTTGGAGGATTAACGTATCAGATTTTGGGTATGCCGCAAGCACATGTCTATTTAATACAAACCAGGGATTTTGGCAAGGTTCAAATCTACGGTCATCCGAAAACAGGAGCTACAGTTTTAACAAAATAAGTTTCTCTCACCATAAGAAACCGTTGTCAATTTCAAATTGATACGTTAGAATGCATATAAGAAAAAAGCAGATTAATAGAAGCCCACAGGGGGAGCCACTTGGCTGAGAGTGAACGTGATTTATTGTTCTGACCCTTAAAACCTGTTAGTTAGTACTAGCGTAGGGATGGTGGCTTTTTTGATGGAATAAAAGGCAATGTTGTGAGCGGATTCCCCATCAGGAAGCTTCCCCTTGGCATTGCTTTTTTTGTATTTACTAAAAGGGGAGGTAATTTAGAATGAGTTCGAAGCGTACGTTGTTTATGATAGAGGTGGCAATATTTGCTGCCATGGCTTTACTGTTAGATATAATACCTTTTTTAAAGTTTTCTATTTGGCCACAAGGTGGATCTGTTTCTTTTGCTATGATCCCAATATTCATTATAGCTTTCCGCTGGGGGTTGAAAGGCGGTTTGGTGGCCGGGTTTTTATTAGGAGCCATGCAGGTCGTAATGTCCGGACCGATAATTTTAACACCTGTGCAGGGTTTTCTTGATTATATTGTTGCTTTCACTTTAATAGGAATGGCAGGTATACTTGTTAAACCTGTTCAACACGCTGTCAAAGAAGGAAAAGCGAAGTTAAGCTTCTTACTAATTATGTTTGGCGTGTTTATTGGCTCAGCACTACGATTTTTGGCGCATTTTACAGCCGGTATCGTATTCTTTGGACAATATGCACCTGATGGCCAGCCGGTCTGGTTATATTCGTTACTGTATAGTGGATCTTACATGCTGCCATCCTTTATCATCTGTACAGTTATTGTATTTCTTTTGTTCTACAAACAGCCTAGAACATTACTGCGAACCGCTTCATAAATTAATCCGCTCACAGAAAATAGTCCTTTGTATTATAAGGGCTATTTTTCTATAATTATGGTAGGGGTGATTAGGATGAAAGAATTAATCGGACAGTGTCAGTCATGTGGACAAAACGTTTATTGTGAAGATGGCTTTTTTGACGGTGTTCAAAAAAATGGAAAGTTACTTTGCAATGAATGTGCTAAAGATAAAGAATCAAATTAGAGAATTTTAGTTTTATGAATTTAACATTTCAACAAAGTTCTCACCGCTTCCTTTCATTGTGCATAGGCTATAGCACACTTAAGAAAGGAAGTGTTATCGGTGGAGCTAACGATTTCTCATTGGTTATATGGTTTATTTACACTAATAATTATTTTTACGATGATATTCAGAAAAGGTGTTGTACTTCCTTCGTTGCTTGGGACGTTTGTGATTGCCTGGGTTTATAATGGAAGCTTAATCGATGGTTTTACCGCAATATTTAATGCGAACCTTGTTGCAGCAAAAGAACTATTCAGTATATTTCTGATTATTACCTTCATGATGGCTCTACTCCACTCATTGCGTGATTTAGGTGCCGATCGAAGGATGATCCAGCCAATCCAAAAAGTAATGATAAATGGTCATGTCTCGTTTTTTGTATTGATTGGTGTTACGTATGTGATTTCATTGTTCTTCTGGCCGACTCCGGCGGTACCGCTTATTTGCGCATTACTAGTACCTGCTGCGATTCGCTCAGGTCTTCCAGCGCTAACTGCAGCAGTTGCTGTTGCACTGGCTGGGCAAGGAATGGCGCTGTCATCTGATTATATTGTTCAGGTGGCTCCAAGCTTGTCAGCAAAATCAGCTGGCATTGATGTAGGTCTTGTCGCTGATAAAGCATTAATTCTCTCCATCATTACAGGTGTGACTGCAATAGGATTAGCATATCTCTTTTATCGAAAAACAATCCGTGCAAAAAATAGTGAGCTTAATGAAAAAGAGCTTCAGGCTCTACAATCAACGCAAGAGTCAACAAATAAAGCGCATTCGACACATTTAAATATGTGGAGTAAGGTTTTTGCAGTGCTTGTTCCTGTAGCTCTTTTGGCAGTAGTAATCTACATGATGTATACAAAACTTCTGTCAGGGCGAATGAGTGGATTCGAAGGTGGAGACGGCGCAGCATTTATTGGTGGAGTTGCTGTTATCCTGCTTTTATTATCGACGGTTGCATTTGGTCGACAACATGCACTTGATTATATTAGTAACCATATTACAGATGGCTTCGTATTTGCTTTTAAAGCAATGGGTCCGGTTATTCCGATTGCGGGGTTCTTCTTCCTTGGCAGTGCAGATTTTTCCGGTGGTATTCTAGGTGTGGATAAAAAGGCACCCGGCTTACTGTTTGACCTTGTTCAATCCTCACAGGCCTTTCTTCCACAAAGTGCCTTATTCGCAGCTTTTAGTGTATTAATTATTGGGATTATTACTGGTTTGGATGGGTCTGGATTTTCCGGACTGCCTTTGACCGGAGCCCTTGCTGCCTCTTTGGAAAGTGCCTCGATTGATTCTGGAACACTTGCAGCTATTGGTCAAATGGGCTCGATTTGGACTGGTGGAGGAACAATTGTTGCATGGTCCTCTATGATTGCGATTGCTGGATTTTGTGGAGTTTCAGTCATGGATTTAGTTCGGAAAAACTTTATTCCGGTAATACTAGGGTTAATCATTTCAACCGTTTTTGCTGTTTTAATTTTATAAAGACTTGAATAATTGTATTTAAACATGTGAATCCTCCAAGTAGAACACTAATAAAAGTTTATATAGCAAATCCTTATGATATACTTTAATGAAATTAGGAAAATTTTACTACAGATGGAGGTTTTCAATATGGCAAATAGTACTTCAAAAATTGTTCAAGAATCGTTAGAAGCTCTGTTGGATGATGAATCTTTTTTACCAGAACTGACGGACGAAACACGTGAGAAGGCATTTACGTCACTTGTATCTATCTTATCTACTCCTAATCATGTCAATAAATCTTATCTACGAATTGCACTTGAAAATGGCAAGGTAACACGTGTTCCTTCATTTCGTGTTCAGCATAATAATATTCTCGGACCCTATAAGGGAGGAATTCGTTTTCATGAATCAGTGAATGAAGATGAAGTGGCAAACCTTGCATCACTTATGACACTGAAAAATGCTCTCCACGAAGTACCATTTGGCGGTGGAAAGGGCGGAGTAGTGATCAACCCCAGAGATTATAGTGTTAAAGAATTATATATGATTTGCAAAAAGTATGTGCAGTATTTCAATGAAATACTCGGACCTGACAAAGATATTCCAGCGCCCGATGTCGGTACAGGTGATCGTGAAATGGACTGGATGATGGGAGAATATAAGAGTATTCAACCTGGGCGTCCATATCGTGGCAGTTTTACCGGTAAAAGTGTTGAAAATGGTGGATCATTAGGGCGAAGAGAAGCGACGGGTAAAGGTGTTTATTTCACATTTCGCTATATGCTTCATAACTTTGTTAAAGATCAGAAAAAGTGGCTCTCTGAACGTAAGAATATTTTTGCTGGAACTGCTTTGGACCATATTGATAAAACGTTGTCATTAGCGTTCCAGGGGTTTGGTAATGTGGGATCTGTAGCGGCACTTGAAGCATTCCAGTGTAATCACCTGAACAATAAAATTGTGGCGGTTAGTGATCGCAATGTAACGCTTTATAATTCCGATGGATTAGATATTCCTGGTCTTGTGAAATTCACTTCCAATAGTGGTGGGGATCTTCCAGTTGATGAAGAGCAATTAAAAGAAGCAGATGTAAAAGCTACCATTAAGGACAGAGATGACGTGTTGAGTTTAAATGTTGATGTGTTATTTTTAGTTGCACTTGAAAATCAAGTGTACCAGGAAAACATGAAAGAAGTTAAGGCTAGTATTATAGTCGAAGGAGCGAACGCACCAGTTACGAGTGGAGCAGATAAATATTTAAGTGAAAAAGGTGTCATTATTGTTCCAGATATTTTGGCAAATGCTGGCGGTGTAATTGTTTCTTATTTTGAATGGCTGCAAGGTCGGGAAACGCAATTTTTCAGTGAGGAAGAAGTTTTTAAGCGTTTATTTGATAAAATGAAGGAAACATTTGATACGATTTTTCCACAATTTTTTGGAGACCCATTTCCATTGCGGCAGAACTGTTATATTCACGCTGTAATGAAGATATCGACCATCTTATATAAGCAAGGAAAACTATATTAAAAAGACATTTCGCCCGTATTGTTGAAGAATCCATTTTTTAGCGGAATGAGGATCCGGTCTACTGATTTGGCGGATCCTCATTCCGTTATTTTTCATTTTTGCCTCAAATTCGGCTGATTTTCTGCTATTAACGGAACGAGGATCCGTCTCACCCTTCCGAGAGCACCTTTTCTGCTATTTAGGGGAATGAGGATCCACTTCGATTGTTTGTCCGATCCTCATTTCCGAGTGGCAATACTTCATCCTCTTATTGTATAAGTGTAACAAAGGCATTAGCCATTAAGGAAAGCTAAAAACTCTAAAGTATAAAAAATTTCATAAGCATCCATTTATCGATTGGCAAGTTTACTAATCTATGGATGTGTTATAATATTCAATAAATAAAGATAACGTTTTAAGTACAACTTTAATTGGGTATTCATGTATTGAATAAAATGTAAACGCTTTAAAGGAGGGGATATTAAAAGTGAGTGATAAAAGCCTGTCGTTATGGAAGACAACGAAGTATCACCACCATTTGAAAGCAACAGAAGAGGAAGAAATAGCTAGAGAAACTGCTATAACAATTACTGTTAATGGAGATCAGTATGCCACAATCGTTTGCACGCCTAATGATGTGTATGAACTGACGCTTGGTTATCTGGCTTCTGAAGGACTTATTCGTTCAGTTAATCAGGTGGAAAATCTATCGATTGATGAAGCAAAAGGCTTTGCATATGCAGATTTATCAATTCCTGTATCATTCCCCGAACGTTCCGAGAGATGGATTGGTTCTTGCTGTGGAAAGAGCCGGGAATTCTATCTAAGACAGGACGTGAATACTGCTAAAACAATAATGTCACAAGCTAATATTTCAACTAAGCAAATTAATCAATTAATGATGGAATTTGACTCCAGGGCAGAAATATTCAATAGAACAGGAGGTGTTCACCAAGCTGCATTGGCATCCAGTGATAAGGTTATAGCTTCTTATATTGATATAGGTCGTCATAATGCGCTTGATAAACTGTATGGGTATATACTACAGAATCGCATTACCTTAAAAAATAAATGTGTTTTGTTTAGCGGTAGAATTTCGTCTGAGGTTGTATTGAAAGTTTCCAAGATTGGCGCCGGATTATTGGTAGCCAAGTCGGCACCAACAGATCTCGCTTTAAAACTGGCTGATGATTTGCAAATAACCGCTGTCGGATTTGCCCGCGATAGTAACCTGAATGTTTATACTCATGAGAACAGAGTATATGGTGACACGAACCAAAACATACATTTTTTAGGGAGGAGATAATGTGCAAGACCAAGAACATATCGTTGTTACGATAAATGGTGAAGAATACTTAGCAGAAAATAACCAAAATCTATTGGATTTGATTAACACAACTGGCGAATTTGTGCCACAAATTTGTTACAACGAGTCACTAGGGCCTGTACAAACATGTGATACCTGTATGGTAAAGGTTGACGGTCAAATTGTTCGTGCATGTGGAACAACAGTTGCACCTGGTATGGAAGTAAATACAACAATCGAGCCAGTGAATACAGCTCAAAAAGAAGCCCTGGATAGAATACTAGAAAAGCATGAATTATATTGCACCGTCTGTGACTATAACAACGGCACATGCGAGATTCATAATACGGTTGCAGAATTTGGGTTGGAGCACCAATCGAGGCCCTTTGAGCCAAAACCATATGAGATTGATAACTCAAGTCCATTCTATCGTTATGATCCAGACCAGTGTATATTGTGCGGTCGCTGTGTAGAAGTATGCCAGGATGTCCAGGTAAATGAGACGCTCTTAATTGACTGGAAGAGAGAAAAACCTCGAGTAGTATGGGATAACGACGTACCTATTGATGAATCATCTTGTGTGGGATGTGGACAATGTGTCACCGTATGTCCATGTAATGCCTTAATGGAAACATCGATGGTTGGTGAAGCAGGGTATATGACTGATCACAGTCCAGGATTATTACGGTCTATGATTGATTTGACAAAAAAGGCAGAACCAGGGTATGGTCCACTATTTGCGGTATCTGACACGGAAGCGTCGATGCGAGAAGAGAGAATCGAAAAAACTAAGACTGTTTGTACATACTGTGGTGTCGGCTGCACATTTGATGTATGGACAAAGGACCGTAAAATATTGAAAGTAGAACCACAGCAAGAATCTCCTGCAAACGGGATTTCTACATGTATTAAAGGAAAATTCGGCTGGGACTATGTAAACTCTGATGAACGGTTAACCAAGCCGTTAATTCGTGATGGTGAATCTTTTGTGGAAGTTGAATGGGATGAAGCACTAGATTATGTTGTGAAGCGTTTTTCAGAGATTAAGAAAGGAAATGGTGCCGATGCACTTGGATTTATTTCGTCTTCCAAAGCTACAAACGAAGAATCCTATGTGATGCAAAAACTGGCTCGGCAGGTGATTGGAACAAACAATATCGATAACTGCTCACGCTATTGTCAGGCACCGGCTACAAAAGGACTTTTTCGAACAGTTGGCCATGGAGGGGATTCTGGCTCAATTGATGATATTGGTGAGGCGGAAATGGTTATAACGATAGGTTCTAATACAACCGAATCACATCCCGTGCTTGGTTCGCGCATTAAGCGTTCGCAAAAGTTATTTGGCCAGAAGCTGTATGTATTTGATTTACGAAAACATGAAATGGGACAGCGAGCTGATAGGTTTTTCCAGCCTAAAAGTGGAACAGACCTAGTTTGGCTGTCTGCAGTAACAAAATATATTATAGATCAAGGCCTAGAAAATCGTACGTTTATTGATAAATGGGTGAATGGATTTGAGGAGTATAAGGAATCTTTGCAAAAGTTCACTCTGGAATATGCTGAACAATTAACAGGTATATCCAAAAAGGAATTAATTGAAATTGCGGAACAGATTGTCAGTGTTGATAAACTTGCAATTTGCTGGGCAATGGGAGTAACCCAGCATCAGCTTGGCAGTGATACGAGTACAGCAATCTCAAATCTATTATTAATTACTGGAAACTATATGCGAAACGGGACAGGTGCATATCCATTACGAGGGCATAACAATGTCCAAGGATGCAGTGATTTTGGCAGTATGCCGAACTTCTTCCCTGGATATGAACAGGTTGCAGATAATGATGTTCGTGGGCGCTATGAAGATGCCTGGGGTACAGAAATTCCAAGTGAACCCGGAAAGGATAACCATGAAATGATTAAGGCGATTCATGAAGGGAGTTTGAATGCTTTATACGTGCTGGGAGAGGATACGGGAATAGTTGATGCGAATATTAATTATGTTACTGCTGCATTTGAAAAACTCGATTTCTTCGTTATTCAGGATTTATTTTTAACGAAGACAGCAGAGTATGCTGATGTTATTTTACCAGCTGTTCCGAGTCTTGAAAAAGAAGGAACATTCACGAACACAGAAAGACGTATCCAGCGCTTGTACAAAGCGCTAGATCCTGTGGGCGACTCTCGTCCGGATTGGCAAATTATTATGGACATTGCAAACAAGTTCGGGTATGACTGGGGTTACTCTAATCCATCGGAAATTATGGATGAGGCTGCATCACTTGCTCCATTATTTGCTGGGGTAAGTTATGATAGATTAGCAGATTATAATAGCCTGCAATGGCCTGTTAATGCGGATGGGACAGATACACCACTGCTATATACTGACGGTTTCCCGTTTGATGATCATAAAGCAAGATTGTACTCGCTCGAATATGAATTAAAATATGATACAAATGAAAAATATGATTTGCATGTGAATAATGGCAGAGTACTGGAACATTTTCATGAGGGTAATATGACGTATAAATCAATAGGAATTACAAGTAAAATGCCAAATGCGTTTATTGAAGTTTCACCTGAATTAGCTGAAGAACGCGGAATTAAAGAGGGCGCTGAAGTTAAACTAACGTCGGAATCCGGGGAAGCCACCGGGATTGCTCACATTACAGATCGTGTACGCGGTAAAGAATTGTATCTTCCATTGAATGATAATGGAAAATTAGCAGTCAATTATTTAACTGATAATAATGTGGATAAGGATACGAACACTCCTTCTTACAAGGAGATTGCAGTAAAAATGGATGTTATTAAGAAGAAAGGAAAAAGTCCCTTGCCACCAAATAACTACCGGCGAGGAAATCCACAACCGCAGATTAGTGTAAAGGTAGAGGATAAATGGGATCGTGATGACTATATTTTCCCAGGAAGCCAGGTGAAGCATGATGTCTAATCCGATAACAAATATTAAGCGGATGGAAATTCCAGAGGAAACTACGAAAGAGCGGAATATTGACGAAGTCTCTCGGGCCGTCAGCGAAAACAAAGATGCAATTCTAAAAGGTATTGATTTGTTGGCGAATCTTAATAAAAGTGGCTCGTTGGATACGGTGAATGCCTTGGTAAAACATAAAGAGGATGCTTTGGAAAATGTGATGGGTGAGTTAAATAAACCCCAATATTCAGGTACGCTGGAAAACATGAGCAAATTATTTCTGTTTATTGGTGACCTCAAAGTGGATGAAATTCAATATTTTGCCGATAGGCTTAATAGTGGTATGGAAGTAGCAAGTACATTTGAGGGTTCTGATAAGACATCATATATGGATCTTTTGAAAGCATTAAAGGATCCAGAAATTAATCGAAGTGTTACAATGCTGCTGCAGTTTTTACGCGGAATGGGAAGAGATTAAAAAACGCGAGCCTCAAAGGTTGTATATGCAACTTTTGAGGCAATTTTAAAAGATATTTTACTAATAAACAAAAAATTAAAATTAAAAAACCTTTTTTAATTCAAAATATTTGCATTAATGAATATTTATTCAGTATGATGGAGTTGTACTATTTATTATTGTTTTCACATAGATTTTACTAGGTATGTCTCACGATTCTTAGGAGACAAACCAAAAAACTTGGGGGAGGTTGAGAAGGTGAGTAGTATTTTGGTTGCGATAATCGGGATGCTTGTTTTCGCATTAGGTTATCGCTATTATTCTAAGTTTGTCGCAGAAAAGATTTTCAAGTTAGATCCTAACTATGTTACACCTGCACATCGTTATAAAGATGGTGTGGATTTTGTACCTACGAATAAATTTGTTTTGTGGGGACATCATTTCACATCAGTTGCAGGGGCAGCACCAATTGTTGGACCGGCCATAGCAGTTTATTGGGGTTGGCTCCCAGCATTTCTATGGGTAATCCTTGGGACAGTGTTTGCTGCAGGTGTGCACGACTTTGGAACACTTGTATTATCTGTTCGAAATAAGGGTCAATCGATTGGAACGCTAGCAAATAAACTTATCGGACAACGAGCAAAGGTCCTATTTTTATTCATCATTCTTATTCTAGTTTTAATGGTTAATGCAGTATTTGCATGGGTAATTGCGAATCTGTTTATTTCATTCCCGGCTAGTGTTATTCCGGTGTTTATCCAAATTCCTTTAGCAATATGGATAGGTGTTGCAGTATATAAGCGTAAGCAAAAAATGCTTGTGCCATCACTGCTGGCTTTGGCAGTTATGTATATAACTGCAGTTATTGCAAGTAGGGTCGATTTTCTGCAAATAGATTTAGTCCAGTATATGGGCGGTGAAGGTGCTACAGGTCTATTTGGACTTGGAGCTGTTTCAACTGCATTTTTTATCTGGATCATTATACTGATGATATATGTATATATCGCTTCTACATTACCTGTTTGGAAGTTACTGCAGCCACGTGACTTCATTAATTCTCATCAGCTAATTGTTGGTCTTGCGATTTTATATTTGGGACTATTATTAACCAATCCAGAAATCACAGCGCCATTAACCCATACGAATACTGATGTATCATGGTTTCCGCTATTATTTATCACGATTGCATGTGGAGCCATATCAGGATTCCATGGTTTAGTATCGAGCGGTACTTCGAGTAAACAATTAAATAACGAGACTGAAGCACGATTTGTTGGGTATTTAGGTGCTGTTGGTGAAGGGGCATTAGCATTGATAGCAATCATTGCTGTTGTTACATTCTTCTCTAGTACTGATGAATTCCTAGCAACATATAGCAGCTTTGCGGCAGCGGGCGGCGCAGGACTTAATGTATTTGTTCAGGGTGCTGGTCAACTAGCTACAGGATTAATGATTCCTCCAGATATTGCAGCTACAATTGTATCTGTAATCGTAGTGAGTTTCGCTGCAACAACACTAGATACATCGGTTCGTCTAATGCGCTATATTATAGCTGAACTTGGTGTTGAATATAAAATGCCGGGACTTACAAAAACACATGTTGCAACTTCAATTGCTGTTGTCTCGAGTGCGGCGTTAGTACTACTGCCAGAAGGTCCAAAAGGCTTTGGTTCAGGTGGATATCTGCTTTGGCCATTATTTGGGACATCTAACCAGTTACTTGCAGGGATTAGTTTATTGCTGATTTCCATTTGGCTTAAACGACAAGGCAGAAACTATATGATAACCTTCATCCCGATGGTATTCCTGATGTTTATGACACTGTGGGCAATGTTCCAGCAGGTTGTATTTCAATGGTCATGGTTTGGATCAAGCTCGAGCACATTACTCTTTGTCTTCGGGGCAATCATATTTGTGTTTGCGGTATGGATTATCTTGACCGCATTTACAGCATTAACGGGTAAAATGGATCAGGATATTGATACTGATGATAAGATGATTAAGTAGAAAATTATAATAGAGGGGGGATCATTTTTAAAAGTGATCCCTTTTCTGATTATTGAAGAAGAGGTGAGAAACGTGTTAGATAAAATCAAGATGCTCATCGAATATTATGAAGAAGTATTAAATATGCCGCATCGTCAAGAAATCGCAAGGGAATTAAGAGATCAAGATGACTTGTTTTTGCTTCTATTGTATTCTGAAATGATCGGTATTCCAAATCCTGTCTATTATTATACACTCGAACTATATCCATATATGATTGAGCGTTTCCACGATTGGCATTTACGCATGGGAATGGAAAAGTCACCAATGACGGGAATCCGTTGTTGCTAAATAAAGAGCGTAAGAGCCTGATTAGCAATGTATAAACTGTTCTCAGTGCTGCGGGTGGAATAATGGTGCTAGATGGTCTTAGTTGATTACTTTTTCCCTGAGATAAAGAGGACACTGAGTAAACGGACATTCGATTCCACTAGAAGCGTAATAACTGAACGCGGCTACATGTGATAAAATTGAATAGGTACTAAATTATGATTTTTAGATACCCATTGAAAAGGAGCCTGAAAATGCAAGTTCTAGAGAAAAAAATTATTTTTGTTGGCGGAAAAGGCGGTGTGGGTAAGTCTACTTCAGCTGCAGCAATTGCTTGGAAGTCAGCAGAGGAAGGCCATAATACATTGCTTATATCGACAGACCCTGCGCACAATTTAGGAGATATTTTTAATCAATCAATTGGAGGAAAGACAACTAAGGTTTCACAGAATCTTTCGGCTCTTGAGATTGATCCGGAAATAGAGACTAATAATTATATTAAAGGGGTAAAAGAAAACATTAAAGGTGTAGTTCATTCTGGTATGATGGAAGAGGTCTACCGCCAGTTGGATACTGCAAAGGCTTCTCCAGGTGCAGATGAAGCTGCGTTGTTTGATAAACTAATCTCAATCATTTTAGAAGAAAGCGAGCATTATGATAAACTTATCTTTGATACAGCTCCAACAGGGCACACGATTCGCCTGCTTTCATTGCCAGAGCTAATGGGAGTATGGATTGAAGGAATGTTACAGAAACGGCAAAAGACAAATGAAAACTATACACAATTATTAAATGATGGAGAACCAATTGAAGACCCAATTTATGATGTACTTAAAACGCGCCAGGAAAGGTTTTCTAAGGCAAGAGAAGTTTTATTGGATGGAAAAGTTACTGGGTTTGTCTTTGTAATGAATCCTGAGCGTTTGCCAATTCTGGAAACTGAAAAAGCGATTGAATTGCTTGATAAATATCATCTTCATGTGAAAACATTAATCGTAAATAAAGTCTTGCCAGATGATGTGGATGGTGATTTTTTACTGCAGCGTAAAGGGCATGAACAGCAATATATGGACACTATTAAAGAAACTTTTACGAAGCAGCAATTGATTTATGTACCATTATTTTCACGCGATATAATGGACAAGCAACAACTTAAGGATTTCAGTAAATATTTTGTGAAGAGGTGACTGGATATGAAAGCATTTGTACATGAGTTTGGAGAAATGAAGCTTAAAGATATGCCGGATCCGTTTGCAGATCACGGACAGGTTACAGTGTCAATTCGAACTGCAGGATTAAATCGACGTGATATCTCTATTCCAAAACGTAGAGGTGATGAGGCAGCTGCATTGATTCTTGGGTCTGACGGTGCAGGTATAATTGAATCAGTAGGGGAAGGCGTTACAGATTTTTCAATTGGAGATGAAGTAATGATTAATCCATCACTTCAATGGTATGAAAATAGTGATGCACCTCCAAAGGGCTTTGACATTCTTGGAATGCCTGATAATGGAACATTTACGGAGAAAATTGTGCTGCCTGCTGAACAGGTGGAAGCAAAGCCAGAGCATCTCACATGGGAAGAGGCAGGAGTTCTAGCATTACCTGCTTTAACCGGTTATCGTGCATTGTTCACAAAAGGTGGGCTTAAAGAAGGGGATACATTGTTTATTCCTGGTGCCGGAAGTGGTGTAGCGACATATCTTATTCAATTTGCTAAAAACGTTGGGGCGAAAGTGATTGTAACTTCCCGCAGTGCAGATAAACGTCAGCAGGCTAAAGAATTAGGCGCTGATATTGTTCTGGATACCAACAGTGATTGGACAGCAGAGCTTGAGAATGAAACCATTGATTTGGTAATTGAAAGTGTGGGACGAGCTACCTTTAATCGCTCATTGGAAGTACTGAAAAAGGGTGGACGTATTGTAGCGTTTGGTGCTACGACTGAGGATACAATTGATTTGAATTTACGGAAGTTTTTCTATGGACAATATCAATTATTCGGTTCAACGATGGGAAGCAGGCAAGAGCTTCGTGCAATGCTGAAACATATTGAGAACTTTAAAACACATCCAGTTGTTGACCGTACATTTTTACTGGACAATGCAAAAGACGCGATGAACTACCTTGAACAAGGTAAACAGTTTGGGAATGTTGCAATTGTAGTAAGTGAATAGACAGTAAGGGCTCTCTTTTATAATAAGAGAGTCTTTTTTACAGATAATAAGTATAACTGCTTTCTAACTGCATAAGTGCAACTAAGGCACTCGCTATTAAAGCTTGGCGAATGCCAAGTTTTCTGATATTAAAGGTATGGAGAAACTTTGTCAATTGCTTCCTGCATTTTCTGGCTATTTTTCTCATACATATTTTTCGTTTCCTGATTCTCGGAAGCCAGTGCAAATAATTCAAGGTCGGCCTGGCTTTTTTTCATCGTAGCAAGAAGCAGTGGTTTTTCACTTGGGCCAGGTACAGCAATTTTGTCATCATACAAATCTAATGTTAATTGGCCATCGCTGTCTACTTGACCTAAAAAAACATTTTCAATACTGATATCCATTTTGTCCAACTCAGTTTCAAGCCAATTTATGTTTAGTGAAGCATTTGATAAAGGCTCGAGTAATGGATTTCCGTCCATAACAACTGTTTGAGGTTCTTTTTCTGGAGCTGGTTTTAAGCCAATATCCTTCACTGTTAATGGCTGATTTTCCTTTTTAGGTAATACATTAACCTTTCCTGTTGGCTCTAAAACAGCAAACTCGACATCTGCAGCTTGATAGATGTTGTTGTTACGCAATTCTTCAAGCAAATCATCAGTAGTGTAACGTTCTTTTTTTAAATTTTCTTCCATTATTTTACCATTTTGAATAAATACGGTGCCTTTTCCTTGGGTGAAGTCACGTACTCGTTTACTTTTTAACGCTATATACTCTAAGCCTAGTGGTACTAGGAACCACACTGAGAGTGCAATAAGTGAATATTCAAATTGGGTTGTCAAATCTGTAACATGTGTTGCCACAATACTTCCAATAACAATTCCGGTTATGTATTGAAAGATATCAAGTTGGGACATTTGTTTTTTACCAAGCATTTTGGTAATAAAAAACAGAGCAATCAATAAACTTAATGATCGTATTAGGATTTCAACCCAGCCTGGCATTGTACCTCTCCTTTAGTTCTTATATTGTGGTTCCTGCTGTGATAAATATATTACTTGTTTCTCTAAATCAGTCTTGATATCAGAAATGATACTTTGAACTTCATGGAAGCATTCTCGCGCTTCTGGATTTTGCGTTTTATTTTCTAATGATAGAAGTGTTGCTTCAACACTTTTAACAGACGAAAAGCAACCTTTAACTTGTGAGCCTACAGTCATATTTTAATCTATCCTTTCGGTTTAAAAATAATTGCACCAATCATTCCAAAAATAATCGCAGCTGAAATACCAGCACTGGTCACTTCAAACATCCCTGTAACAACACCGACAAGTCCGTGTTTTTCGGCCTCTGCCATAGCACCGTGGACAAGTGAATTGCCAAAGCTGGTAATAGGTACTGTTGCACCAGCACCTGCGAAGTCAATTAACGGTTCATATAGACCAAACCCGTCTAATACTGCACCTGCGACAACGAGAATACTTAAAGTTAGTCCAGGATTAAATTTAAATACATCAAACATAATCTGTCCGATGACACAAATAAGCCCTCCAACAACAAATGCCCAGAAGAAGATCATTGTAAATCACTTCCAGACTCGATAGAAACAGCATGTGCAATACAAGGGATAGAATCACTTTGCTGCATACTAAGAGGCGAATGTAGTGCACCGGTTGCAACTACAAGGATTCGATTCAGCTTTTGCTGTTTCATTAGATTTAAAAAGTGTCCATATACTACAACAGCTGAACAAGCAGCACCACTTGCACCGGCTAGAACAGGCTGACCCTCACGGTAAATAGTTAATCCGCAATCTTTAACGTTTTCTTCTGTAACAGCAACATTTCTTTTCTGTAATAGGTCAATCGTTACTTCCCGCCCTATATGACCAAGGTCCCCTGTAATAATTAAATCGTAATAGGATGGATCAACATCGCGTTCTCGCAGATGCGTCTCAATCGTGTCAACAGCCGCTGGAGCCATTGCCCCTCCCATGTTAAAAGGATCAGTCATTCCCATATCAACAATCTTACCAATGGTTGCTGATGTGATTCTTGGTCCATCGCCTTCTTTAGCAACTAATGCACATCCGGCACCAGTTACAGTCCATTGGGCGGTAGGTGGTTTTTGACCACCATATTCAGTAGGGTATCTGAATTGTTTTTCAGTGGCGGCATTATGGCTGGAAGAGCCGCTTAAAATATAGTCAGCACCATTACTATTCACAAGAAATGCTGAAAGTGCCAAACTTTCCATAGAGGTTGCGCAGGCACTGAATAAGCCGAAATATGGTATATCCAGTGTTTTCGCTGTAAAACTTGTGGGTGTAATTTGATTGATTAAATCACCACTAATAAAAAAATTGACCTGTTCCTTTTCAATTAAACTGTTTTTAATGGCAATTTGTGTTGCTTCTTCCATCATTGTTTGCTGAGCTTTTTCAAATGTGGATTGCTTTAGCCACATATCATCATGTAAAAGGTCAAAGTCATTAGGTATATTCCCGTTTGCTTCAAAAGGACCACCTACAGTACCAGTTGAAATAATAGCGGGTTTATTTTTAAAAATCCACGTCCGATGCCCAGTTAGCATTATAATCCACCCCACTGAATGAGTATTGTCTTAATTAATGCAATAACAAAAGCGGAAAAAACACCAAACAGAATGACAGATCCCGCCAATTTAAACATATTTCCACCGACTCCTAAAACAAATCCTTCGGTACGGTGTTCGATAGCAGCAGATATAACTGCATTTCCAAAACCGGTAACTGGGACAGCAGAACCGGCACCAGCAAATTGTCCGATTCGATCATAAATTCCAAAGCCTGTTAAAAGCATTGTAATAAATATCAAAGTAGCAACAGTTGGGTTCCCGACAGTCTGCTCTGTAAAGTCAAAAAAATAAATATAGATTGTTGAAATTATCTGGCCGATAAAACAAATGAATCCACCTACAAAAAAAGCTTTGATACAGTTCTTTAAAAGGGGTCTTTTAATTTCTCTATCTTGTTGAAATGCCTGATATTTTTGAGCATTAGGTGGTAGGTTTTTCTTTTTATTATCTGCCATGAATTGCTCACTCTTTTCCTTATGTTTGTTCATTCATAAGTTTGATTAAATGTTTTACTTCCTTTTCAAGCTTCTTCTTTGAAACGTTTCTATTTTGTATTTGTTTTTCCAGCTGTTTTGTTTCAATTACTATTTTTTGATCAGTTGATAGTTGAACTTTATGATCACGAAAAACCTTTTCCATTTTTTTATGCAATTTTTTTCGGATTTTTGCTAATTTAAAGCGTTCATTATGATGTACTTCAATCGCAATAACCAGATCCTTTTCTGTGTTTACAGCATTAATGTTAGTTATCTCTTTATGCTGACTGAGACTTTGTTTAGCATTATTCGAAACGGATTGATCAATTGATGCTTCAGTAGAAATGTTGGTAAAATTAACTCCATCAATCTGACCGTTTTGGGAGGGATCACTATCTGTATTTGGATTGCAACTAATGAGGAAAAATATTATACCAAGTATAAACAAGATTTTATAACTATTCATAAAATAACCCTCCCGATGATAGAGGTTGGTGATAGAAAACCAACCTCATGAAGTAATGTATTTACAGTCCTTTATATTGTGGTTCTTCCTGCTCAATTTGTGATACTCTTGGTTCAACGCTCTGTAAGATTGACTCTGTTTGCTGGGCTGCATTCTCATAAAGCTGTTTCGCTTGTTTATTTTCTGTTTCTAATGCAAACTGTTCAAAACTAGCTTGTGCACTTTTAAGTCCTGCTAATGTTTGCTTAACTTGGCTTGAGACTGTCATATATATCCTCCTTTATTTGCGCTTCACTATATATAATCTTATAAAATGCAGTTATTTATACGTTCTATTTTTTACCTATTATTTATACTTAATTAATATAAAATTAAATAAATGGAAACTTTTTGGAAGGTTAATACGTCTTATATATATGATAGGGGAGTGAAAAATGAAAAAAGGGGTACTTGTACTGTCAATTTTGTCGGTTTGTCTCTTGATCTCATTTTATTGGTTTTACGAGCAGGCTGAGGCAGAACTGACAGTTAACCAAAGCAAAGAAATACAACAAGATGAATTTATTTTACATATCCGTGTGGAGAAAATGGCTGAAGGATTTCAAGTTTTCCGATCAATCCAGTACATAGGGGAGGAACAGGTGGAAATATCACATCAAACTCCGCTTATATCTGTCTCGATGAAACATAAAAATCATGATTATACTGGAAGTAATGTTACTAGAGTGCTGACTTCAGGAAATAGTTATCATCCTCAAGGTTCTAAAACGTTTGAATCACCAGACAGAGGGGAATATACATTGTTCTGTGAGTCAAGGTTTAAAGTGGATGGCGAAGAAGTAAGGATAAATTATCAAGAAAATCTAATGTTTAATTAAGAAACAGCATGCCGAATAAATACGGATGCTGTTTTTTAGCAGTTTAGAAAGCAAAGTACGAATTCAAAAGAATCCTTTTAACGAATGTCAAGCTTTCTAAATTTTATCGTTTATTTAAGTTTTTACTTCTAATAAATGGGGTAACGTCCATTCGAATTGCATTTTTGTATTTCCGAACCATTTGCTCTGACCATGTGTCTGTACGCGTATTATTTGATCTCGTCTGGTAATATGTTTTGAGTTCTGCATTAAAGTTATCTATTAATTCCTGCTGAAATTGATAGTCTGTATTATATTTATTCTCGTGATATATGGCATCTATAGGAAGACGCGGCTTTTTATCTGGATTTTCATCAGGATAGCCCACAGCCATCCCAAACAATGGAACAACGTAATCTGGAAGCTCCAAGATATCATTAACTCGGTTAATATTATTTCGGAGACTACCTATAAAGCATGTTCCTAACCCCATTGATTCTGCGGCGACTGCAGTGTTTTGAGCGACTAATGCTGTGTCTACTGTTGAAACAAGGAACTGTTCAGTACTTTCTAAACTCTTCTGCATTTCCTTTTGTTCTTCCGCAGTAGCTTGTTGATAGATACGATTTAAATCAGCACAAAAAACAAAGAAATGTCCATTTTCTTTTACGTAATCCTGTCCAGAAACTTCTTTTAACTTTTCCTTTACAGTTTCATCTGTAATACCGATAACGGTGTATGCCATAACATAACTTGACGTGGATGCTTGTTGAGCGGCACCGATAATTTTATGTATTTGTTCAGTCGTTAACTTTTCACTTTTAAATTTTCGTATTGAGCGATGATTACTTATTATATTTATAGTATTATTCATGATTGGAACTCCTTTAATCATTTGTGTTTAGTGTTAGTTCAACACTCACCGTTGTTTTTTTGCTTTCCTGCCACTGTTTAATATTTTCAGGTGATGCCTCAGTTATATCTGGATGTGATATTGTGATTGTGTCATTATCCACCCAATCGGCAGTTAAGATTGGCCATTTGTAGTTCAGAACATCTTTGTCGTTCATTTCGTTTGCGAGTGGAATTAATCTCCATTCTTCTAAGTCAATAACAGCAATGTTGGAGTATGGGGCAGGAGATGTGAGTTTCCTATGAAAACGTAGTAATATTCTTGTGTTATCTGGTGAAGCCTTTGCCTGAATGTACTTGGCTAAATCAGCAATTAAATATGCCTGATTATCCTCTGTTTGGTCAAGTAATAAGTATGAGCATAATTCATCCTGACAGGAGAATTCAAGTAAGTACAGATTTTTATCTGTAGCACTTACACGGAACATATTCATTTTTTCTAGTGCTTGTTGGCGATTTTGAATACCTTGTAAATAAGCATTTAAAATCGGAACCATTTCCAAGTTGATTTTAACTTCTTCATCTGGAAGGGTGAACTCGATAAACTGATCAACTTCTTCATCTTCAGTTTGTTCTTCTACAAATTCAGGATCTTGGTTAGGATCAACTTGTTTCGTATCCTTTTGTATAATTACTGGCTCTTCACTACAAGCAACTAATAGTATAAGTGCACTTATACATAATAACCACTTATACATTATAAACACCCCCCAACATTCTGCACACATCTAATTATACATTAAAGAAAACCTTTTACTAGGTCAAAAACTTTATTAGAAAACCTGTCTTTTTTTCTTAAAGCAATTCTTGTGTAAGTATACTCGACTAGATTCACTTTATTATATAAAAAAACACCACTCGTAAGTGATGTTTTTTAGTGTCATGTCTGTTTTAGAATAATTGAAATACATAATTGATTAGGAACCATAAAATCCCAAAGAATATGATTAAATATGTTACATATTTGATTACAGCGACTCCAACTTTACTTGAGTCGGACTTTTTTTCTACACGTTCTACTTCCACATCTTTATGTTCATCCACACTTACCACTCCTTTTAAACAACAATTTAGAAATCGTTATGATTGTTTCTAGGGTGTTAGTAATCAAATACCCAGTAGGCAGAATGCTAAAACATTTCTTATTCCTTGGCGCTTTTCGCAAGTTCTGTTGCTTTTTAATCTTAGCAATTGATATATACTGCGAAGTAACTGCAGGAATTAAATCTATAAACTCTCGTCCCTCCGTCCGGGGTTTCGCTGCGGGCGGATGCGCACCTTAGGGCACGACCTCAGCCTCCTCGAGAAGACCACTCTGCGGGTCTTCGGAACGTGCTATTCCCGCAGGAGTCACCGCCCTCCGCTCACCCGGACTACTGTAGTGCTGTCACAAATTTATTCTATAGCGATTCAGCGGAGGAAATACACGTAGACTCCTGTGGGAGCTTAGGCCTAGATGAGACTACGCAGCGACGTAGGAGCAAGGAGGCTCATCAGCCGCCCTAGGTGCGCGAAGTGTATTTCCGTATCGGTTTTATTGCACCCAACTAGTTCGCAGTTAATATCAACTACGTTATGATTTCATTACTTTGATAAAGTAATAATATTTTATTAAACAGCCTATTTTTAATATTGTATGTGCGTAAATATCAATTTTGAGCCATATTTGTTACACTGATGGTAATGATTAGTAATGGAAGGTTTGATCCAAATGGTAGAAATACGAAAACCAATCCCCGTGCAGGAAGCAATTGAACATGTCTGGAATCAACGACATCAAGGGTGCACGGAATATATTTCTATAAATGATTGTGATAATAGAAGACTTGGAGAAAATATCGTGGCTAGTCATGCGGTGCCACCGTTTAATAAATCGCCATATGACGGTTTTGCCTTCAACTCTGAAGACACCTTACAAGCTGGTTTAAATAACCCTGTTGAATTCGATGTTGTGGAACATATTGGTGCCGGGCAAGTACCAACAATTCGACTGAAGCAAGGCCAGGCAACACGAATTATGACAGGTGCAAAAATTCCGGAGGGCGCAGATTGTGTTGCTATGTTTGAAGTTTGTAAGTCTTATGAGAAAAATAATAAGCCCTGTATGTCGATTAAACGAACAATGAAGGCTGGTCAAAATATAATTGAAGAAGGATCTGAGGTGTCTGAAGGTGAAAAGCTTATTGATCAGGGAACACTAATCAACCCTGGTGTTAAAGCATTATTGGCCACCTTTGGATATAGTAGAGTGAAAGTTGCAAAGAAGCCTGTAGTAGGGGTGATTGCAACAGGTACCGAATTACTGGATGTTAATGAAGCATTACAGCCAGGGAAAATTCGTAATTCCAATGCATATATGATTGAATCACAGATACATAGAGCAGGAGCTGAATATAAATATTTCGGAAAGCTTGCAGATGATTTTGAACCAAGTTATCAAACAATCAAGCAGGCTCTGGAAGAAGTAGATGTTTTAATTACTACAGGAGGCGTATCAGTTGGTGATTTTGATTTGATGCCGGCTATTTACGAGAAACTTGGAGCAAGTATACTTTTCAACAAAGTAGCGATGCGGCCTGGAAGTGTTACGACTGTTGCGTCTAACGGAAATAAATTACTATTTGGTTTATCTGGAAATCCTTCTGCATGTTATGTAGGTTTTGAGTTATTCGTCAGACCTATATTAAATCATAGCTTATTTAGCAAGACACCATATTTAAAAAGGATAAAGGCTACATTAGCAGATGATTTTCCAAAGCCCAATCCATTTACCCGATTTGTCCGAAATTATATAACTTATGAAAATGGAAAAATATATGCCAGACTGGCAGGTGTAGATAAGTCAAATGTTGTTACATCTTTAGCACACACAACAGGGTTAATGATATTGCCCGGTGGTACACGTGGTTTTAAATCAGGTGATGAAGTAGAAGTGTTGCTGATAAATAGTAGTGAGGGTCAACTGGAATTTTAGTTATTAAAAAGGAGTTGTTACAGTGCAAAATGAAGGATCACCAATAAAGGATCACTTTGGCAGATCATTGAAAGACCTTCGTATTTCTGTTATCGATAAATGTAATTTTCGTTGCACATATTGTATGCCAAAAGAAATATTTGGTAAGGATCATGTATTTTTATCAGAGAGTGAGTTACTAAGCTTTGATGAAATTGTTCGATTGGCTAAAACATTTGCGAAATTAGGGGTAGAAAAAATTCGCATAACAGGTGGCGAACCACTTATGCGAAGGAATCTGGATGAATTAATTGCACAGTTAACAGTAATTCCTGGAATAAAAGATATCGCGCTGACAACAAATGCAGTTTTCTTACCAAAAACAGCTGCAAAATTAAAAGCTGCTGGACTAAAACGTGTGAATATTAGTCTTGACGCTATCGAAGACGAGGTTTTCAAGCAAATCAACGGTAAAGGTGTCGTAGCCCGGCCTGTGCTAAAAGGAATTGAGGCAGCGCAGGAAGCTGGTCTGGAAGTAAAGATTAATATGGTGGCCAAAAAAGGAATGAATGAAAGTCAGGTTCTTCCGATGGCACGATATTTTAAAGGAACAAATGTTATCCTACGTTATATTGAATTTATGGATGTTGGTAATCATAATGGATGGGATTTGAATAATGTCATTACCAAAAAGCAAATTATTGATATGATTGATAAGGAAATGCCACTAGAGCCTGCAGAAGAGAATTATTACGGAGAGGTAGCCTCAAGATACCGCTATAAGGATGGCGGGGGAGAGATAGGAGTTATTTCTTCTGTTTCCGATTCATTTTGCGGAACATGTACCCGGATTCGTTTGTCGGCAGATGGAAAGCTATATACGTGTTTGTTTGCATCGAGTGGTTTCGATATTCGTGAAAAAATACGCGGTGAATTGACTGACGAACAGCTTGAAGAAGAAGTGACAAGTTTATGGGGGAATCGAAAGGATCGTTATTCTGAGGAACGGTCTGAACAGAAAAATAATAATCGTAAAAAAATTGAAATGTCTTATATTGGTGGATGAAGAGAGGAAGCGGATATATGAAAACATTCAAGCTTGCATCACTGGAAATCCTTGATAGCCAGGAATCAAATATGGTTCAGCAGTCTTTTCCGTTATTGGATGGATTGGTTATTAACCGAGAGGATGAACAGAACCGCTGGGTAATCGAGGCATATCTTCTGCACAAATATTATAATTTTTTTCAAAAATTAAAGGAAAAGCAGGAAGAAGTATTAATTCAGGTGAAAATTTCAAAAGAGAGTAATGAGCCTGCAACATTTATTACAAGTCTTATCGGAATTAATGAAATTGGAGCACATATGAATGTCCTATTTAAAGGGACGATTGTGGATCAACGAAAAAGTATCGTTGAGGATAAGTTGAAATCTTTAATTGATGAGGGTTACAGTGGTGAAGAATTACTGATAAAATTTAAGGAGCATATCTAAAAGGCTGGGTTGTCAAATCTAGCCTTTTCCCTTTGTTATACAGTCTTACTAGGTTCAAACCAGAATTTCCTGACTTCTTGATCACTATTACAATTATACAAAATTAGATTGATTTAGACGAAAAATGTCAAAAATGAAGGCAAATAATGCTGTCTACTGCTATAATGTTATTAATATTCTTATTTATTAACCGATATAATTAATGTAGGCAATTAAGGAGCAACGCTATGTTTTACAATAATTCAATTTTTCGCTGGATAAATAAGCTATCACCAGTACAGCTGATACTATTATTTTATTTAATTGCTGTTATCATTTCTACTGCTATGTTAGCGTTGCCGGTTGCACATCAAGATGGGGCGGATATACCATTTATAGATATACTATTTACAGCAGTTAGTGCCATCAGTGTAACAGGCCTAAGCACAATAACGATTGCAGATACTTTTAGTACAACTGGCTTTTTTCTCCTTGCTCTAATTCTTCAGCTTGGTGGCGTAGGAGTAATGGCAGTTGGAACATTTATTTGGTTATTGATTGGGAAAAAAATTGGACTTCGAGAAAGACGTTTAATAATGACAGACCAGAATCAAACAACATTTGGTGGTCTCGTACGTTTAATAAAGCAGATTGTACTTGTAATTCTTACGATTGAATTCATTGGTTTTATAATACTGGGAACTCATTTCTTACAATACTTTCCAACAGCATCAGAAGCATATATGCAAGGCTTTTTTGGGGCAATAAGTGCAACAACAAATGGCGGGTTTGATATAACAGGCCAGTCATTAATTCCCTTTAAGAATGATTACTTTGTTCAATTTATTAATATGCTATTGATTATCTTTGGGGCAATTGGTTACCCTGTTTTAATTGAAGTAAAAGAATATATGTTTGCTGGTTCAGAAAAACGCAAACATTTACGATTTACATTATTTACGAAAGTAACAACCATGACCTTTTTGGTGCTGATTGTTGTTGGAACTGTTTTTATTATGCTTTTGGATATCGGGGGCTTTTTCTCGGATAAATCTTGGCATGAAATTTTATTTTACTCTTTATTTCAATCAATCACAACTCGAAGCGGTGGACTTTCGACAATGGATGTTAGTCAATTAACTGAATCTAACCACTTTTTTATGTCATTTCTTATGTTCATAGGTGCGTCTCCGAGTAGTGCTGGTGGGGGGATTCGCACAACGACCTTCGCGCTAGTTATCATATTTATGATTACGTATGCTAGAGGTGGAGGGAGCATCCGAATCTTCAGGCGAGAGGTTTATGAGGATGATTTGCTTAAAGCAGTAACAGTGACACTTATGGCTGGAATCTTTGTATTTACATCTGTATTAGTAGTATCAATTGTTGAGCCATTCCGATTATCAGAAATTTTATTTGAAATTACATCTGCCTTCGGTACAGTTGGCTTATCGCTTGGAATTACAAGTGAACTGTCAACGTTTAGTAAAGTTGTAGTGATGATTTTAATGTTTATTGGAAGAGTAGGAATTATTACCTTTTTATTCATGTTCAAAAATAGTAAAAAGAGTGGAAAGTTTCATTATCCAAAGGAAAAAATGATAATTGGATAAATATGCAGAGGCTGCTGGGAGTGGATGTCCATGTCAAAGGAAGATGTGTTACCAATACATAATCAAGTTTTTGAAAGTTTAAAAGAGGCTATTCTTTTTGTCCGAAAAAACGGAGAAATTATAAAAGGTAATAACGCTGCTCATTCCTTATTAAAGATGGAGGAGTATACATCTATTTCCGATTATTTGGAGTTTAGTCTGCTAACAGAAAATGATGAAAATCATCTCTTAATGGAACAAAAGAATAATAATGGAAAGCTTATTGAAATTAAATCCATACGTGTTGAAGATAATGTTTATTGTCTTATAATGAGTGATTTACCCATCCATGATAAAACGGATGAAGTAAAGAAATATATTAATCATTTAATTCATGCTAGTTCTGAGGGAATGGTAATGTATGATAATGAAATCATAATTGATTGTGACCAAACATTTGCGGATATGTTTGGATATTCAGAAAGTGAAATCAAAGACATGAAAATATCACAATTAATGGATGCTAACAGCACCTATAAACTAGCTGAAATTATCCATAATGACCCTGATAAACCCTATGAATTAACTGGTATCAGAAAAGATGGCACATCATTTTACATGGAGTTTATGGAGCATCCGTATAATAACCTGGGTAACATTGCCCGTGTTGCAATCATTAAAGATATTACAGATAAAGTAGAAAATGAAAAACGAATTGAATTCATGGCATACTACGACGAACTTACTGATTTACCAAATAGAAATTTTTTCCATAAAGTCCTTGGTGAAGCTATTAAAGAAGCACATTTAAATGATGAAATGCTGGCTGTATACTTTATTGACGTGAATTACTTCAAAGAAATTAATGATACATTAGGATACTCTTTTGGTGATCAATTATTAAAGGCGTGTAGTAATCGGTTTAAAGCATTTTTACACACAGATACATTTATCGCTAGAATGGGTGGTGATGAATTTCTGATTCTGCAAAGGCGTACTACAAATAAAGGTTCTGCAATTGAATTAGCAGAGAGTCTGATATCTGAGTTTGAAAAGCCCATTAAAATTGACGATTATGAAATGTTCCTATCCATTAGTATCGGAATTAGTATGTATCCAGAGAATGGACAAACACCGAATGATTTAATTAAACATGCTGATTCAGCGATGTATGTTATTAAGGAACAACACCATAATAATTATAATGTTTTTGAATCATCTATTTCAGAGAATTTCAAAGCAATGCTGACTATGGAAAGTGAATTAAGGCAAGCGCTAAAAGAAGGTCATTTCGAGCTGCATTATCAACCTCAAAAGAACCTTAATACTGGAAAAATTATTGGTCTGGAGGCATTACTTCGCTGGAATCATCCTGTTAAAGCATATATTCCACCTGATGACTTTATTTCACTCGCAGAAAAAACTGGACTTATTATTGATATTGGTGATTGGGTCCTAAAAGAAGCATGTAAACAGAACAAGTTATGGCAAGACAACGGATACTACCCAGTTATCGTAAGCGTTAATTTATCAGCAAAGCAATTTCATCAGAAGGGATTAGTAGAAAAGATAAAAAATATTCTACACGATACTGGTCTGGACCCTTCTTATTTGGAACTTGAGATAACGGAAAGTATGGCAATGACAAATGAAGAGTATATGCTGGAAACAATTCAGCAATTGCGTGCCCTTGGAGTATTAGTTTCAATTGATGATTTTGGTACGGGATATTCATCACTAAAATATTTAAGCTTATTTCCAATTACCAAACTAAAAATTGATAAAATGTTTATGAATGAAAATCAGAAACAAAATCAGGCAATAGTAAAATCAATTATTCATATGTCACATTCCCTGGATATGAAGGTTATTGCAGAAGGTGTAGAAACAGTTGATCAGCTTAACTTTCTGGAAGGTGAGAAGTGTGATGAGATGCAAGGTTTTTATTTTAGCAAGCCATTGCCGCCTGATAAGTTAACAAAATTATTTAAGACAGTAGGTTAAAGATATGTAAAAAAAAGCTTGTGCTAAGAGTAGCACAAGCTTTATTTAATAGTAAAAAGTTGCACCTACGATAATAAGCAGGATAAACAGTACAACGATTAACGCAAAGTTGTTTCCGTATCCTTGGTAACCACCATAACCACCCATTCATTATCACCTCCTACGTGTTACACTTATACTATATGATAAACGCAACAAAACGTATGGACGTTTGACTAAATAATTTAATAAGAATGTTTGTTAGAACTATTCAATCAGGGTCTTAGATAAATTTAAAATTTTTAATTGGTCATTTTCATTTCCGATTGTAAGTACATATTTAAATGTTTCTTTTTTTGTTTCTTCTTTATTCTGCAAATTAGTTTCCACAGTTACATCTACGGTTGTTTCTACTTGGTTGTCCTTTTTAATCTTGCTGGAAAAATCAGAGTACTCTAAATCAATAATATGAATATATCGTTCTCGGAAATCCGAGTAAGAGTTTTCTGATTGCATTGAACTGCCTAACAATGTATAAGCACCTACATAATCTCTTATAATAAAACTTTCAAAAAAGTAGTCAATTATGTATTCAGCGTTTTCCTTGAGTTCTTCCGGTTTTGTAGTACTGCCAATTTCGGAAGTATTAGCAAAATCCAACTGTTCATTCTGCGCCTCATTCGACCATGTTGTAATTTTTTCAATAACTTCGCTTATCGGAATACTAAATCCAATTGTTCCATCTTCGGTACCTACAGAATTAATCCCAATAACATTCCCAGTTTCTCTGTTGATTAGAGGGCCACCACTATTACCATGCGTTATTTGCGCTGATATTTGATAGACATTTTCATAATTAAATCCATCAACTGAAAAATTTCGTTCAGTACCAGATATAATTCCTAAAGTTACTGTATTCTGAAATCCATGCGGGCTCCCGAGTGCAATGACTTCATCTCCCATTTCAGCTTGTATATCTTTTTCAATTGATAAGGAGTTTTGACCAGCAAGCTGTGGCACACGGATAACGGCAATGTCCGTTTCTTTTCCCATACCAATTACTGCTGCAGGGTATATACGCGCGTTCGCGGTTCTAACATAGATTACATCAGCATCTCTAACAACATGTGCATTGGTAATAATATCACCTTTATTATTATATAAGAATCCTGAGCCGGTGATTGTATTGAATTCATTTTGCCCTTCTATCTGTACAACATTTTTTTCAGATTCATGAATAATTGTCTTAAGGTCAATACTATTGGAACTAGATTCTACTTTACTTATCACCGGATTATTTACAGAGACATTTTTGGAAGCCCAATAGTCATTGATTGAAAATAATAGGAACGCCCCTATAATAATAACAAGCGCTGATACTATAATAGGTTTCGTCTGCATTTTACTCATGTGTTCACCTCATTAAGAACATTAGATATTATTGATTGGTATACCATTTTATTTTATCCACTTTGATATTAATGTTTTTACCCTCTTGATCTATATCAAAATGGGTGAACTCAAATTCACCAACTTCATCAGGGTACAGTGTCTCTGGATATACATATACTTCATTTGATAAAAATTCACTTCCTGACTTGGATGATAATGTATATTCCACCAATATTGTATTTATAGGAATTGTTGCAACACTTTTTACTTTACCCTTTACAACTAATTTATCCTGTTCATTATTTTCAACATTGACTGAAACAAGTTCAATCGCATCATTTTCATTTAATTTCCGTTCTTCTTCTGCAGAACTTATTGCCTGCTCAATTCGTTGACGTTGTGCTGTTTCAAATGCTGTTTTTTCTTTATCAATAGTGGTTTTCAGGCTTTGCAGCTTTCCTGAGTTTGGGGCATACTTTAAGCCGTCTTCAACTATTACTAGCGCATCTGAAAACTGTTTATCATTAAGATTTTCGCTTGCTTTTGAAAAGGTATAATCAACAATTTGATTTCGAATGTCAGTAGTAATTTCAGCTGCTTCATCATGCTTGATCGACTCTGCTTCCCACAGCAAGGTTTTCATGTCATTAATACTTGGTTTTTGATCTAATTTATGTTTAAGCTCTTCTATCTTTATTAAATTGCGTTTTGATGTAAGTTTATTTATTAATTGGGTAACTGCATTGCCATTATAGTTACTTAATGAGTTCTCAGCATCATTGATTAGAGATAGTGCTTTTTGGTATTCCTGTTTCTTTAAAAAGTTATTTGCTTTTTCAATGCTGTTTTCTATTTTTAAAGCTTCTTGTACATAAGTTAAGGCAATATCTGCTTGCTTAAATTCTTTACTATTTTCAAGAGCAGATTGAAGTAATTCTTTCGCTTCTCCATACTGGCCTTCCATAACGCTTTCTTCGGCTTTATTGTATAAGTCACTTGCTTCGGCCGTTTGATTTTGCATAAATATATAGTAGATACCTGCAGATAAAATAACTAAAGCTAATATTGAAATGGGGAGGTACCAATATTTATTAAACGATTTATGGTTTTTGAGTCGCTCGGCTGCGTCTTCTGGCAGTTGTTTGCCGCATTTTATACAATATAACTCATTTTCTTCTACTTTTGTGCCACAATAAGGACAGTGGTGCATAATAAAACCTACTTTCATTGACTAAGCCTATTCTGATTTCTTTTCTATTTTATCATATTTTTGCTTTATTTAGGAAAAGGAAATTGATATGATAGGAGAAGGAAGAAAGATACTTTAAATGTTACGATTGTACATAAATTTAATAGAGGAGGTACAAGCATATGGAACTTTGGGAAACCGCTTTTGGGATCATTTGTTTTGGATTACTTGCATTAAATATAGGCTACTGCATTTTTGATAATGAATAATAAAATTCAAATATAAAAAGGGTCGGACAATTGATGCCTGACCCTTTTCTTCATTTCGTCATAGCCCATTGGTCAAATGGAAAAATAATCAGCTCCGATTTTCCAATGATATTTTCTTCACTAACAAACCCCAGACCATTTCTGCTATCTTTGCTTAATATTCGGTTATCACCCATAACAAAATAACTGTTCTCTGGTACCTTAATAGGACCAAATTCTCCGGTATTGCTTTTTGCATCTTTATTTATAAATGGCTGCCCATATTTTTCACCATTAATGTACAGTATGTGATCTTCTACTTTTATGGTCTCGCCAGGTATCGCAATAATTCGCTTAACATAATTTTTTAGGGGTCTTTCTATAATCACAATGTCACCGCGTTGAGGTGTACCCATTAAGTACGTGAACTTATTGAAAAGTACTGTTTCTCCATCTTCAAGAGTGGGTTCCATACTCTCACCATCAACAATCGATGTTGCAAATACGAATGATCTTAGAAAGAAAGCGAGTACGATTGCTATTAATATAGCTTTCAACCATTCCAGCCATTCATTTTTCTTTTTTGTTTTAGTCAAAGAAGACATCCTTTCTCAATACCGTTCAGACGAAAATATAATTAGGAAAGTAATTATTTCAAGAAAAACATTATTTTATTTTTTTTTGTTCTGTTTGGCAATTTCTTTGAGTTCCTTTATCATATTGTTCTTATATTCGGCATCCGTATTTAACTGTAAGCCTACTTCAGAAGAATGGTGGAAGTTTTTGATCCATATTATTTTACCTGATGCATGAAAAGAATGAGACTTTAAGCTAAAGGAAAGGTTTATTTTCGTATTCTCTTTCAAATCAACAACATTTTTACAATTAATCTTTGCCCCTTGATTACTTACATCAAGAATATGAACTTTGGTTGTTACTGTACTGTTTTCTTCTCTTTTAGTCATTTTTCCCTCAACTGGCTGATTAAACACGAAGCGATAAGCTTCATTTCTTTTGTAATACATCGAAACCCTCCTATAGTTTAAAATCCACATTTCTAAAATATCACTTTCAGTACAGTTGAAATAGGCTTTTGGTTACTTAAGCAGAAACTTGTCTTTATTTGTGAACCTGTGCTAAAGTTAAGTAAGCAAAAAAAGGAGGTACTATATACATTAATATGTGCACTACAGAAAAGCTACTGGAAAGAATAGAATTCTTACGCAATAAAATGACTGATGTTGCTCTTGAAAAAGGATTTACAAGTATTGAATCAATTACTATCAGTCAAGAATTAGATAGGCTTTTAAATCTTTTCGATGACGTAAAACAGACTAAACATCAGAAAAGCATCGATTAAAGTACAGCTATATTAAATTAATTTTTCCCTCTGTAAAAATGCCTCAAGGCGATCGAGTCCAAGCTTGATTGTTTCCATGTCATACGCGTATGACAGACGCATATAACCTTCACCTAAGGAAGAAAAGGAATTCCCCGGAACTAATGCTATTTTACCGTCCCGAACTAAATTAATTCCCAACTGAAATGAGGATATTTTATCTTTTATAGGAAACTTTGCGAAAAAATAGAATGCTCCATCTGGTTTATTGACATCAAGCCCCATGTCTATTAAACGATTATATACATAATCACGTCTTTTCTTATATTCATTACGCATTTTAACGGGGTCGTTCAACCCGTTCGTTAACGCCTCTAATGCGGCATATTGGCTGATGGATGTTGCGCAAGACACATTGTACTGGTGAACCTTAAGCATGTGTTTTGTTAACCATTCAGGTGCTAGAGTATATCCAATTCGAAACCCAGTCATAGCATGTGATTTAGAAACACCATTAATGACTATCGTTCTTTCCTTAACCTCGTTAAACTCTGCAATTGACGTATGTTTCCAATCATAAACAAGCTCACTGTATATTTCATCTGCTAAAATAAATATATTTTTATGCTGCAAAATTGAAACCAGTTCTTGTAACTCATTCTTAGTGAATGAAGCCCCTGTTGGATTGGAAGGGTAGGGGAGAACGACACATTTTGTCTTACTTGTAATATGTTTATCCAGGTTTTCTTTTGTAAGTTTAAAATCATCATTAGTTGTATCTGCATAAACAGCATCCGCTCCAGCCAATTTTATAAGCGGTTCATATCCGGGATAAATTGGTGCAGGAAGAATTACTTCATCCCCTTGTGACAAAATGGTGCGAAACGTTATATCGATAGCTTGTGATGCGCCTGATGTAACAATAATTTCCGATTTTGGGTCATAGCTAACGCCATAATTGTGTTCGTAAAATCTTGAGATAGCAGTTCGCAGTTCAATTATCCCTGCATTGTGTGTATACATAGTTTTATTATAATCTAGTGCAATTTTTGCAGCATCTTTTACGTGATCCGGTGTATGAAAATCGGGCTGTCCTATTGTTAGAGACGTCACATTCTGTTCATCAGACACCATATTGAAAAACTTCCGAATCCCCGATATTTCAATATCTTTAACAGAACTATTTAGGTTTGGTCGCATCAGTTTAACCTCCAGTTTAAAAATATTCATAAAATGTTCAAATAATTTTGATTTGTTATACAACATAAAGGGTATAATAGATAATGAGCAGTTATAAAGGAGTGTGAAATTATGCGCCCAATAAAATACCAAAATTTTGAAGACCTTGTACAGCAAAACAAGCAAGAACTATTAAGAGACGAAAATGAGTTAGAACAAATTGAAATTCGTCTGGAAAAAAAGCAATCAGATAAACAATCTAATAATCCAGAACACTTTTCTTCCTATTATCAATGATTACTCATTTATAAGTCACTTTTTCTATTGATAATCATAACATAGGTTGTTAAGCAGAAACTATCTTTAAAACCTCAAAAAAACAGAGGCTGGAACAAAAGCGTTTTAGTCAATTTACAATCCGAACTATGATTCAAAATTCTTGAAACAGAATTGGAATTAGTTCGGATTTTTTTTGCAGTAAGAAAGTATAAATCCTTTCTTACTGCATAAGTGCAACTATTCCATTCACCAAAATAGCTTGTATTCCAAAGTATAAGGGATTCTTAAGAAAGCAAAATATGCTTTCTTAAGAATCCCTTAAATGAATGTCACTTTTCAAATTATAATTTCTTGAAAAGTATATTGTTTTCTAAGTGAACGTGCTGGAATGTGTCTGCTTCCATTTCAGCCAATCGGGCATACGTTATTCGGTATGAGCTGCACGCATCTGCTGGAGGTTCAAATCCGTTGGTAATTTCTCGCATACGTTTTAGAATATTTCCTGATGCTTCATGTTCGTCTTCAAGCCCTCCATTAGCTTCATGGATATGATTTAAAAGTTTTTCACTCGGATTTTTTTCATATTCTTTAATTAAAGGAAATACTTCACCTTCTTCTTTAATCATATGTTCTTCCATATCTACTTTAAATTCGTTATATAAACGATGCAACTCTTTTAAATGTGGGTGATTTGCACCATGCACACGAAGGATCTTAGTAACAAATTGTCCTAAAGCAGGGAGCTCTTCATTAAGATAAGCATGATGTGTATGAACAACGTGATCAATTAATTCAGTAGGCGGGATGGCATCCCAATCAACTATTTCATGATCTTCTTGTTTCCAGCTATCAAATGCACGATTAAGTTCTCCTAGTACAACGGTTTCATCTATCTTTCCTTCCTTAAAAACATCTCCAAGTGGACGTTCCCCACCACAGCAAAAATCGATTCGGCGTTCTTTGAACAAATCACTCGCTTTTGGAAATGCCTTTACAATTTCAGCCGGTGTATGTTCAGTAGTAAATTGACTCATGACTATTACCTCCTATTAGTTAACTTACTTAGATAATAGTCGATTTGTTGTTTGCGTGTCGTGATTGATATCACTTACTTAGGAACTTTTTAATTTAGGACTGGAATATGCCTGAATTAAAATTACCGCACCGATAATACACGCCATTCCGATCATTTGTATAAAGGAGAAGGCTTCATGAAAAATAAATACGCCAATTAATGTTGCAACAACAGGTTCGATTGTCGTTAGTATAGACGCTTTGGAAGCATCTGTTTTGTTTAACCCATATGTGTAAATAATGTATGCAAATGCTGTTGGCAGAAAGCCCAATCCAAACGCATAAAACAATACTGTTGGATTCAGTAGCATATGGAACTTTTCCTGATAAGGGAAAAATGGCAATAATGTGACAGCAGCAACGATAAATGTATAGGTCGTAATACTAAGACTTGAGTATTTTTTAAGTGCAAATTTACTGAAAATGCTATATAGGGCATACCCAATACCTGATCCTAGTCCAAATAGAATACTAGTTAGTTGGAAGGCTTTTAGGTTTAAAGGAATTAAACCAACAACCAGCGCTGTTCCCAGCAGTGTAATTAGGAGTGCGATAATCTTCAGTCTAGTTAGAGGTTCCTTGAAAAGAAAAAATGATAAAAGAGTTACGAACGCTGGAGCTGTATAAAGCAATGCTGTTGCAACAGGAATTGTTGATAATTCAATAGCAGTAAACATACAGTAATTGAAAAAAATAATGCTAAAAATACCGGTACCAATAAAATATTTTATGTCACGGATGGATTTCAGTTTTAGCTCTTTTGGTGAGGAAATAATTAAATATATAACTAGTATACTAGCAGCAGACCATGCCCGAAGTGTAACAACTTCCATAGGTGTGAATCCGTATGAATATAGGTTTTTAACATACCAGCCAATTGTACCCCAGAGGGCAGCACCCAAAATAATATAGACGAAAGCTTTGTTCACGGTAGTTCCCCTCCTTTAGCATTCAATAATTGCAATTATATCAGATAAACATATTGTGTATATTCATAAAGCGAATTGTTTATATTGGATAATAAAACTTGTAGAAAGTAGTTGAATCAAATGATTGGAAGTTTAATTGCAGCCAATATAAATTATTTGTTACCAACAGGAGTAAGAGTAGAGTATGTATATATATTTATTGGAATTATTATAATCTATTTAATGGTGCATCCACTTGTAAACTGGGTGGTTTCGATGCAATCGACTAAATTATTGGCGTATGTCACGAGTAGTTTAGCCTTTCTAGTGTTATTTCTGTTAGGTATTATTTTAACTACAGTTCTAAATTTAAGATTGTTTGCCATGACCCTGCAGTGTCTTGCCATCTTTGGAGGATGTCTTATTATTATTCATGCACTCCAGCATCTATTTAGAAAAAATAAAAGCATATAAAAAAGCGCCTGGTGCACAGGCACTTTGATTTCTAATAATTGCGGCGTGTTTTGGTAGGAGGCCATTCCATTTTCCCAAGAGAAGAAGGGGTGAAATAAGAAGATGTGTATCTTTTCTGTGAAACACGATGCTGTTTGTCTGCTGCTGGGTGCCAATTAATATAGTTATAGACGATTTTTTTCGCATGTGAAAGTGACATCTTTGTTTGAGGATTTCGGTAGCTTGAATCAAGTTCACCTAAATGTTCAAGTTTTTTGAAGTCATCTTTTGTTGGGGGAATATGAAAAAAATAGTCGTCCACTTTTACTAGAAGTGTAGAATGCTGATTGCTAAACTTTGGATGGTTTGAGAAGTGTAAACCAACTTTCTGCGCACGTCTTTCATTTAACAACCTGTTTATTGCTTCTTTCTTTATAAAATATAGATGCTTTGGTTCTGGTGCGGTTTTGGCATGACGGTTAATGGTAAAGAGTGCTTTGGCAATTTCGCTTAAAGGAATCGATTGTTTCCCGTTCATAGGATTCTCTCCTCTCTATATTAATATAACTACTTCCCTATATCGTATCGTAAAGCTTGTCCTATTGCAATATTTTAGAAAACTTCTTAGTAAACTCGGCTTATCGCCATGCCTTAATATAGATAAGCCTTAGGTGCACTTATGCAGTAAGAAAGGATTTATACTTTTGTATGAAAATACCTCTAAAACTTGATTTTAGCGGAAACAGGAGACGCTATTTCTATATAAAAGCAACTTTCTCGAAGTTATCCGGACACAGAAGCCGTTATTATACATATATCATGGTTATTTAACTGTATTTGTGTGAAATAAGATCCTTGGTATCAGCTAACCTCAAATTTCCTATATGAAAAATAATTTTCATGGTAGATGGAGGCTGCGCATTCAGCATCCATGGTTGTTTCTTATCTGCTAAAAAAAGAAACAGGGGGGCCTGTTTCAGCTTTTTAACTCATATCCTCAATATCCTGAACGATTTTCTCCATATTTGCCTGATCTCTGCCGTCATATCCTTTGATAGCATTTCCTTCTGGCGTCACAATAAAAAATCTGGTTGAATGCATCACCTGGTTTGAATCTGCAATCTTCTCGACTGCTGCTTTAAAGGATTTAATAGACAATTCTTTAACTGTTTCAAATTCATAGCCTGTAAGCAGATGCCAATTGTCAAATGTACCGCCACGAGCCTTGGCATAATCTTTAAGAATTTTTGGAGTATCTTTTTTAGGGTCGACACTAAATGAAACGAGTTGAACTTCTTCTTCAAGTCCAGCCTCTTTTAATTGTTTTTGCAAGTCTGCCATATTCGAAGTCATCGGTGGGCAAACAGTAGTACAATTTGTAAAGATGAAATCTACTACCCAAAACTTACCTTCCATATCACTTTTACTGACCTGTTCGCCATCCTGATTTGTAAACGTAAAATCCTTTACTTCGTAAGAATAGTCACCTTCATATTTTTCACCACATGCACTTAGTATAACAATCAATAATAAAGGAATTATAATTTTAAATTTTGACATATGTGTTTTCCTCCTAAATGAAATCGTAACTAGTGTAGCATGTTTCCAGTAAAAAAACTATGAACAAACTGTTACGATTCGGGGCTGAAACACAATAGCCAGTTTAGCGATGAAATAACTTAGCTTTTTAGGGTGAAGGTATGGATCTCTGGTTTGCATAAGAACCTATACGGTAGACGGGTAGTACCTAAGCCCCTGTTTACGTATAATGTTAATTTCTCGTTTTGTAATGTGTGTTTTCCTTGTACATATTTCTCTGCATACATTGGAGTATATAAGTGTCCGATAAAAGGAAACCGAACTTGTCCGCCATGACTATGTCCTGAGAGTTGAATATCTACTGGAAAATGAACCGTCGTGTCAGCAAAATCAGGCTCGTGAGCAAGTAACATTGTAAAAACGTTTGGATCTGCATTTGTTAATGTTTTTTCTAAATCCGGTCTGCCAAGCATTACATCATCGATACCAGCTAGGGCAATTTTTTCGTTATTTATTGGAATTGATGTATAGCTGTTCTTTAGCAGATGAAATTCAGCTTTGTCCATGACATCCTTTACAATGTCAGTTCCATATCCACCATGGTCATGGTTGCCGTAAACCCAGTATTTCCCATGATTTGCTTTGAGCTTTCGTAGTGTTTTAATAAGTTCGTTGTTCCAGTTATACATGTGCGGTTTATCGACAAGGTCTCCAGTAAACACGATTATATCCGGATTCTGGGCATTTATTGTTGTTACAAGCTCAGCAAATTGTTCAAGTGAGTAATGATAACCAATATGTGTATCTGAAAATTGTACGATTTTAAAGTTGTTAAAGGATTTGGGAATCTTGGACGACGATAGAATTTGCTGGTTGATGTCAAGCATTGTTGGCTCAATTTCTCGTGCATAATAATAAGTACCCCCGCTTAAGCCAACCAAAGCTAGCAGACTACCAATAGATTTTTTTAAGAAAGTGCGTCTGTTCATATATGTCAAACCTTTCAAGGGTTTCAGAATTCTGTTAATGAGGATCTTTGTAGGCTAAGTTGTTGCCTCTTAATTTTCGCAGTTAATATAGACTGCGACATAATGCTGAATAATGAATTACGTGCTATCAAAACAGCTTTTAATTATTTTCTCGTATGATATTCATCATACCTTATTTTAATATGAGATTAAATAAGATTTTGATAGAACTTTGTATCATATTTACAGTTATTTTTTTGACTTTTGTGATTGTTATAAATATGATAATACATATAGACGAAGGTTGTTTTCTAAATGATTTGCTGTTAGCGAAGGGACTATACGAAGATTTATGCGTGAAATTGAAGATGATGAGTTCCTGCAATGATTGTTCTGCAAAGGTGGAAGCGGAATTCCTGAGATACGAGTAGTGTATTTCTGGAGTTAAGGAGCAACAAAACTTACGAAAAGAGCCTAAATGGAATAAGGGGGATTATATGAATAATAAAACAGTTATTGTAACAGGAAGTTCTAGTGGAATGGGAAAGTATATGGCTGAAAAGTTCGCTGTAGAAGGTGCGAATGTTGTTCTTACAGGTAGAAATGAAGAACGATTGCAAGCGACAAAAGAAGAGTTGGAAAAAAACGCAACAGGTGAATTATATATAATTTCGATGGATGTAAGAAAACCTGAAGATGTGGAACGGCTGGTCGAAAAGACAGTCGAAAAATTTGGTTCAATTGATCATCTCGTGAACAATGCAGCTGGCAATTTTATTGCTGCTGCGGAAGATCTTACAGTTAATGGCTGGAATTCTGTAATTGATATCGTGTTAAATGGCACATTTTATTGCAGCCAAGAGGTAGGGAAGTATTGGATTGAGAATGAAATAAAAGGATCAATCATTAATATGGTTGCTACATATGCATGGAACGCTGGAGCAGGTGTTGCCCATTCCTCTGCTGCAAAGGCAGGGGTACTTAATCTGACACGCACTTTAGCTGTAGAGTGGGGAACAAAGTATGGTATCCGTGTAAACGCAATTGCCCCGGGACCGATTGAGCGTACTGGTGGAGCAGAAAAACTATTTGAATCAGAAAAAGCTGCGAAGCGTACAATTAATTCAGTACCGTTACAACGATTGGGTAAGCCAGAGGAAATTGCTGATCTTGCTCACTTTTTACTCTCCGATAAAGCTGCATACATTAATGGGGAGGTTGTAACAATGGATGGAGGACAATGGCTTAATAAGTTCCCGTTTTAAACATTAAAGCGTGCTATCCATTGGGATAGCACGCCAGCTCAACTGTTTAAATAACATAATAAAATACAGTGAAGAAATGAAAAATGGAACCTGCCAGGACGAATAAATGCCATACAGCATGGTGATAAATAAACCCGCGCCATATATAAAAGATAGCCCCTAGCGTGTAAAACATTCCACCAATCATTAATAAAAGCATACCTGTTCCATCCATAATTGCTGTAAGTGGATTCCATACCAGGGTAATTAACCAACCCATTAAAACATAAAATAATGTTGACAGAACAAGGAATTTTTTTACGAAAAATATTTTGAAGACAACACCAATTAATGCAATCCCCCATACAGTACCAAACAATATCCACCCCAATTCATCGCGTAAATAAACGAGCAGGAATGGGGTGTATGTTCCTGCGATAAACAAATAAATAGAGGAATGATCAAAGATTTGGAAAATATCCTTCCATTTTCCTTCAGGCAGGCTATGAACAATTGTTGATGATAAATACATAATTAGCATCGTTGTTCCAAATATGGTAACGGACACAATTTGCCATGGGCTCCCATTAAGAGAAGCAAATATAATTAATAACACAAGACCAGCAATACTTAATAATGCACCAATCCCATGTGTAATAGCATGAACAATTTCTTCTTTCTTTGTAAAAGTGTGTATTTCCATTTAAAAGCCTCTTTCTATTCGACATATTATTATTGTACACTGAAATTTGCATAAAACTAGTTACAAAAGTCATAACAATTCCTGCTCTAATATAGAGCGTTTTTTGATAATTTCTCATAAATTTTTATTAAAAATTTTGACATTAAATTATACGAAAGTATTTTTAATATGTAGGAACTATATATGTTTCTCGAACATTAACTATGGTAAACTAAGGATGTGGATGTAGGTTTACAACTCCTTTTTCAAGTCTAAAAAAATGATGGTTGCTGCCAGTATCTAAAAGGAGCGATTTAGTATGAGTACGATACAAGATAAGCAATTAACAGATATTGTAGTGGAAGATATAATGATATCATCTGAAAAAGTTGCCCATGTTCAGCTGAATAATCCATTGGAACACGCACTATTAGTATTGGTGAAATCCGGTTATTCTGCTGTCCCTGTATTGGATGCATCTTATAAGTTAGTAGGAACGATAGGTAAGACAATCATTTTAAACGAGATTCTAGGTTTAGAACGATTTGAAATCGAGAAACTTTCTGACATGCGTGTCCATGAAGTAATGAATACAGATATACCATCATTATCAAAAGATGATTCGTTTATGAATGGGTTAAAAGCGGTTATTAATAATACATTTGTATGTGTTTCTGATGAAGAGGGTTATTTTGATGGAATTGTAACCAGACGTGCTATTCTAAAACAAATGAAACGAGACTTTTATACAAACAGAAATGATTAATCATGAAGTTGAGTTATTGTTGCACCCTTGCAGAAAATATAAATGCGTAGGGTGTTTTTTATTTTAAGAAGAAGCTGTGATAACCTATGGTAACCAATCTTAAAAAAATAAAAACGATGAAACGCCCATTTGTATTAGCAGCCGTTATGCTTGGCATGTTTTTAGCTGCAATAGAGGCGACAATTGTTGCAACAGCAATGCCTAGTATTGTAGCAGATCTTGGCGGGTTTTCACTTTACAGTTGGGTTTTTTCTGCGTATTTATTAACTAATGCCGCTACTGTGTTAATATTTGGCAAGCTTTCTGATATTTTCGGAAGAAAGCCTATTTTTATGATTGGTATTTCCATTTTCCTAACAGGTTCTACGCTTTCTGGTCTTAGTGGATCCATGACAATGCTGATCATTTCACGGTTTATACAAGGTGTTGGCGCAGGTGCTTTGATGCCCATCGCAACTACGATAATCGGTGATATATACAGTAAAGAAGAGCGGGCCAAAATCCAAGGACAATTGTCTAGTGTATGGGGTATATCTGCTGTTACGGGACCGTTACTTGGTGGTTTTTTTGTTGATATCTTAAGTTGGCGTTATGTTTTTTGGATGAATATTCCATTAGGTATACTTGCTATGCTAGGGATATTTTTCTTTTTCCATGAAAATATGGAAAAGCAAAAGCGTTCTGTTGACTACCTCGGATCGGTGTGGATTGCAATGGCTATTACATCATTGCTATTCATTTTAGTTGAAGGTGGTATAGGGATTCCGTGGAAATCTACTGCCATGTATGGTCTGATTTGTTTGGTTGTAGTGGGGTTACTTTTATTTATTAATCAGGAACGGCGTGCAGTGGACCCGATGATGCCATTTGAAATATGGAGACATCGAATAATCAGTATAGCAAATTTAACTTCGCTGACGACTGGAATGATACTAATTGGTGTATCCAGTTACCTGCCTGCTTTTGTACAAGGTGTTATGGGTTATTCTGCAACAGTAGCAGGGTTTACGTTAACAACAATGTCTATTGGCTGGCCAATTGCAGCTATGGCCGGGGGCAGGCTTTTGCTGGTAATAGGATATAGAGCAACCTCATTCATTGGTGGTGCATCATTAATTATTGGAGCACTATTGTTTTTCCTGCTATCACCTGATAAAGGTCCGGTATGGGCGGCTGCAGGATCGTTCTTTGTTGGAATAGGTATGGGTTTAACAAATACATCATTTATTGTAGGAATACAAAATGCTGTTGGATGGGAAACTCGTGGTATTGCAACTGCTGCAAACATGTTCATGCGCTCGATCGGAAGTGCTCTGGGCGCGGCATTACTTGGAGGTTTGCTAAATAGCAGAATCCAAGCCTTTATTCAGAATGAAGAACTGGAAAATAAAGTCTCTGTCGACATGACAAACAGTTTATTGGATCCACAGCAAAATGCTTCACTCTCACAGGAGGTTAAATTTGTATTGCAGGAAGGTCTAACTTCAGGATTACATCTCGTTTATACGGGGTTATTAGTTTTGGCAGGAATAAGTTGTTTCCTAATTTATTTTTTGCCAAAAAAAGGACAGGAATAGCTTGTTCTTGCGAGTGATTGTGTGGTCTGCTAAAGTAAAATAAATACATAAAATTGGAGGAACAAATAATGAAAATGATGGATGCAAACGAGATTATCAGCTTTATTTCAAATAGTAAAAAGAGTACACCTGTGAAAGTATTTATTAAAGGTGAACAACTGAATGAATTAAACTACGGTGAGTCAATTCAGTCATTTGTTGAGAAAAATAGTGGTGTCTTATTTGGGCAATGGAAGGACATTCAATCCTTTTTGGAAAATAATAAAGAGCAAATTGAAGATTATGCAGTGGAAAATGATCGCAGGAATTCTGCCATTCCATTACTTGATTTAAAAGAGGTTAATGCACGAATTGAGCCTGGAGCTATTATCCGTGACCAAGTTGAGATTGGAGATGGAGCAGTTATTATGATGGGCGCAAGCATTAACATTGGTTCAGTTGTTGGTGAGGGTACCATGATTGATATGAATGTAGTTCTTGGCGGTCGTGCTACCGTTGGTAAAAATTGTCATATTGGTGCTGGAACAGTGCTTGCAGGTGTTATCGAACCGCCTTCTGCAAAACCAGTTGTCATTGAAGATGAAGTAGTTATTGGTGCCAATGCCGTTATTCTGGAAGGAGTAACAGTAGGCAAGGGGTCAATTGTAGCTGCCGGATCAATTGTTACGAAGGATGTTGAACCAAATACATTGGTTGCAGGAACACCTGCTAAAGTATTAAAAGAAATCGATGATAGTACAAAATCAAAAACAGAGATCAAACAAGAGCTTCGTAAATTAGATAACTAAAGCAGGGGATTAGCATGAATTTAGTAGAAATCAGAAGGGAACTGCACCAAATTCCCGAGTTGGGTTTTCAGGAATATAAAACACAAAGTTATTTGCTGGATAAGATTAATGCAATGCAAACGGATAGGGTGGAAGTGAAAAAGTGGCGAACTGGAATCCTCGTCCGTGTTTCAGGAACTAACCCTAATAAAACGATTGGATTTCGCTGCGATATGGATGGTCTGCCGATTACGGAACAGACAGATTATCCATTTCAATCCACACATGAAGGTCGAATGCATGCTTGTGGACATGACTTTCACATGACAATTGCGTTAGGATCACTAAAACACATTATTAATCATCCGATTGAAAATGATGTTGTGTTCTTCTTTCAGCCAGCTGAAGAAGGACCTGGTGGAGCATTACCAATGATGGAATCAGATAGCTTTAAGGAATGGAAGCCGGATGTTATCTTTGCTTTGCACATTGCTCCTGAGCTATCTACTGGAACAGTATCCAGTCGCCCAGGATTATTATTCGCAAATACGAGTGAATTGTTCCTTGATTTTTCTGGCAAAGGGGGACATGCTGCATACCCGCACTTAACTAGGGATATGACTGTTGCAGCAAGTTCATTTGTTGTGGAACTACAGCAAATTGTCTCAAGAAACCTTAATCCATTGGAAAGTGCTGTCGTTACAGTAGGAAAGATGGAGAGTGGGTTTGTGCAAAATGCAATTGCTGAATCAGCAAGGTTGGAAGGGACAATCCGTACACTCGAACCAGCTACAATTAATGTAATTAAGCAAAAGCTGGAACGATTGATTCAAGGGTTTGAAATTTCCCATGAATGTAAGATTGCTATTGACTATGGTGCAAATTATTATCAGGTATACAATGACCAGGAGTATGTTGATATATTTGCTGAAGCTATGACAACTAATAATATTAATTACCAGGAGGCAAACCCTGCTATGACTGGAGAGGACTTTGGCTATATGCTAAAAGATATTCCAGGATTCATGTTCTGGCTTGGCGTCGATTCTCCATTCGGTTTACACAATTCTCAACTAACCCCCGATGAAGATGCACTCGAGACAGGTGTCAATGCTGTTATAAAAACAATACAAGCAATATCTGCTCGTTAACTTCTGTATATCATTTTATCTTCTGGAAAAACTAGATGCGTAAATGCTTTGTATCTAGAGGAGGTATATGAATGGCGCGTATTGGTGTTGAAGAAAGTCTTTCAGATGTGAAGGATGGTCTGATGGAAATGGGACATGATGTAGTTGATCTGCACTCCGAGGATGACACTGAATATTGTGATTGCTGTGTAATTACGGGACTTGATAAAAACGTAATGGGTATGTCTACTGCAAGTATAGCTGGCCCTGTTATAAATGCAGAAGGTTATAGTGCAGAAGATGTCTGCCAGATGGTAAATCAAAAATTAAGTGAAAACGAGTAAATAGGAAAACCCCAGTTCATCTAGCTGAACTGGGGTTTTTGCTTGGCAGTTAAGAAAGTATAAATACTTTCTTACTGCATAAGCGGGAACTACGAATACCAAGTATCCTAATTTTATTTAACCTTTTTGAATATTAACCTGGTGTGGAAATGGTATCTCAATATTTGCCTCATCAAATGCTTCTTTTATTCGTTTAAGCATATCGCGTTGGCATCCGAACTGTTCTCCATTTTCAGTTTGTCCCACAACACGTAGGACAACATCTGAAGACCCCAAACCTTGAACACCTATTGGATTAGGGCCATCCTTAAAACGTTCATCCTGCTGGAATTCAGCACAGACCTTTTCCAATAAACTAATCGCTTCATCAATGTTTTCATCATAGCTAATTCCGATATCAACCAGTGCACGCATATTTCCACGTGAATGGTTGGCAACACCAATGATTTCCCGGTTCGGAATAAAATTTAATGTTCCATTAAAACTGCGGATTTTTGTAGTTCGTAAACCTAGTTCCTCTACAATCCCATCATAGCCACCAGCTGTTATATAATCGTCAACTTCTACTTGCCGCTCAAGTAATAGGAAAAAACCTGTAACAACATCACTTACAAGTCCCTGTGCACCAAACCCGATTGCTAAACCAACAACTCCTGCACCTGCAAGTAGAGGTCCAATTGGAATAGCAAAGATTGCAAACAACATAACAATAAATACAAAAATCATCACGTAAGAAAACAGATTGACTAATAACTTTTCAAGCGTCTTCACACGACTCTCTGATATTTTTTGATTAGAGCCAGCTCTATTTATTGTTCGCTCAATAATTTTTTTGCCAATTGGAATAAAAATAATAAAGGCTAAAATAAGTAAACCAATCTTTAAGCCAATATTTATCAGATTAGATAAATCTACCTCGATTCCAAAAATCTCCATATGTATCTTCCTTCCAGTATTTTAGTGTCTCTAACTCGACAGACTCTGTTAATTTACCACAATTTATTTATTTATAAACCATATACACACATAAAAATGGTTATACCAGAAGAAGTTTTTGTCAATAATAAGAACATATTATGTCTTTTATATGTACATTTTAAAAAGACTAGCGTTCCATATTGACTGGTTTATAGAGTATTCTATAATTAATATTAGATTGATAAAATATTTAATCGGAGGGATTACATATGGCAGAAAGAATGGTAGGAAAACAGGCACCACGGTTTGAAATGGACGCTGTAATGCCTGATAAGGAATTTGGTAAAGTGAGTTTAGAAGAAAATATGAGAAATGATATGTGGACAGTTCTTTTCTTCTATCCAATGGACTTTACATTCGTATGTCCAACTGAAATAACAGCAATGTCAGATCGGTATGATGAATTTGAAGATTTGGATGCAGAAGTGATAGGGGTATCAACCGATACAATTCATACACATAAAGCCTGGATTAACACGTCCCGTGATGATAATGGTTTGGAAGAGTTAGGTTATCCATTAGCTGCAGACACAAATCATATTGTTTCCAAGGATTACGGGGTATTAATTGAAGAAGAAGGTGTTGCTTTACGCGGGCTATTTATCATTAATCCTGAAGGTGAATTACAATATCAGACAGTATTTCACAATAACATTGGCAGAGATGTTGATGAAACGCTGCGTGTTCTGCAAGCTCTTCAAACAGGTGGACTTTGCCCGGCAAACTGGAAACCAGGCCAGGAAACATTGTAAAAAAATTATCATATATAATAAATGTATATAATATTTTAGAGCTGGCTCATCGCATACGATGTGGAAATTGGAGTCAGCCTTTTTTGGCAGTTAAAAAAGTATAAATCCTTTCTTACTGCATAAGTGCAACTAAGGCTTTCGCCATTAGGGCTTGGCGATAAGCCAAGTTTTCTAACGTATTAACAGGAGGTAGACATTATGAGGTTAAGAGATCAAATGCCCGAATTAGAAGGTGCTACAAAGTGGTTTAATAGTAAAGCGATTCGAAAAGAAGCTTTAATCGGAAATAAACCAACACTAATTCATTTCTGGTCTGTAAGCTGCGGAACTTGTAAAGAAGCAATGCCAAAAATAAATGAATTTCGTGACGAATACAAACGTGATTTAAACGTAATTGCGGTTCATATGCCACGTTCCGAAAAAGATTTGGATCTTGATCAGATTAAAAAGGTTGCGAATGAACATGATATTACACAGCCAATATTTGTAGATAACGATCATACATTAACAGATGCTTTTCAAAATAAATATGTACCTGCTTATTATGTATTTGATTCTGATGGAAAGTTAAGACATTTCCAGGCTGGTGGAAGTGGGATGAAAATGCTTCGCAAGCGTGTGAATAGAGTATTAGGTAAAACCGACAAATAAATCTAGTTAGCCAGGAGGGTGGAAGAGGATCCTGGTACCGTTCAAAAGCACAGATTTGATGGAATATGACGTTTAAAATGACGAATAACGGAACAAGGATCCTAACTAAGCCCTAAAACAGGAATTTACTGGAGATAGCGGAATGAGGAATCGGCAGGACAATAAGGTCAATGCTGATTTCGCCATAAGGCTTAACGATAAGCCGTTTTTAAGATGTACAACCCCTACTTTTTTAAAGTAGGGGTTGTTTTATTTACACTTGTAAGAACAAACGTATCTAAATAAACCTTATCTTTGTAATAAATAAAAAAGTTAAAAAAATTAAACAAAAGAGTGGAAATTTATTTCGGAACCCGTTATATTAGATATTACGTATAAACATCAGGGGGAGGGAACATATTGGATACTTTTAAAAAGTTAAAGCATTTTTATTGGCCATACAGAAAGTTTTTCTTTACTTCATTAATTTTCTTATTATTTGTGGCTGCTATTACTGTTGTTTACCCAATAATATTGCAGATAACGATTGATGAAGTAATGAGAGCGGGCAGGTATTCATTAATACCTTATATTTCAGTTGCATTTTTTCTAATAATGGTTTTTAAAGGATTTTCAACTTACTATCATCAATATCTTGGAGAATTCTTTGGTATCAGGTCTGTTTATGTAATCAGGGAAGCACTATATGAAAAGCTTCAGGTACTGTCGTTCAAATATTATGATAATGCAAAAACAGGAGACTTAATGTCACGGTTAACCGCAGATGTTGAGATGTTTCGTTTTTTCCTTTCGTTTGGTTTTTCAGAATTAATTAGGATTACATTGCTTATCCTGTTCAGTTTAAGTGTTATGTTCTATTATTCTATTCCACTTGCATTGGTAACGATGGCTGCTATGCCGTTTTTGGCAATAGTAGTATTCCAATTTGATAAACGTGTACATCCGGCATTTAGGGGTATTAGAAAATCGTTCGGCCGTTTGAATACGCGCGTCCAGGAAAATATTAGTGGTATGAATACAGTTAAATCTTTATCCAGGGAGAACTTCGAAATAGGAAGATTTTCCAGCAGTAATGACAACTATAAGCAGAACTTTTTAACTACCGCAAAAATATGGGCAAAGTTTATGCCGCTTATGGAATTCATTGGAAATGTATGTGCGGTTGCATTGTTAGCTTTTGGTGGTTATCTGGTTATCAATAATCAACTAGCACTTGGAGAGTTAGTAGCATTTTTTAGCCTTGTTTGGTATATTCTAGGACCACTTATGAACTTGGGATTTGTCATTAATCAGTTCTCTCAAGCTAAAGCTTCTGGTGAACGTTTATTGGAGATATTAGAAGCAGAAGAAGACATCGTCGAGAAGGATGATGCGATAGATACACCAATCAGCGGTCATGTTACATTTAATGATGTTACATTAACATATACAAAAGATGATGATACAGCACTCAAAAATATAACGTTTGATGCACCTCCAGGAAAAGTAGTTGGCCTTGTTGGTTCAACAGGATCAGGGAAAACAAGTATCACACAGTTAATAACACGCTTTTATGAACCAGAAAAAGGTGAAGTGCTTGTAGATAACCGGCCTGTTGATAAATATAAGATAAAAACGCTGCGAAAACATATTGGATTCGTTTTACAAGAATCCTTTTTATTCTCAACTTCGATTAGGGAGAATATTGCCTATGGTTTACCTGATGTATCGGATGAACAAGTAATTGATGCAGCAAAACGAGCACAGGCACATGATTTTATAATGGAAATGCCAAAAGGATATCAAACGATGCTCGGTGAACGAGGCATGGGCTTATCAGGTGGTCAGAAACAACGTATTGCAATTGCACGGGCAATTTGTATCAACCCTAGTATACTTGTTCTTGATGATGCAACATCAGCTGTAGATATGGAAACTGAATTTAAAATACAGAAAGCACTTAAAGAAGTTATGAAAGGTAGAACAACCTTTATCATTGCACATCGAATTTCGTCTCTTAAACACTCTGATGAAATACTAGTTCTGGAGCACGGTGAAGTAGTTGAACGTGGTACTCACGATAAACTAGTGAATAATCATGGTCCATACCAGCGTGTATATGATATTCAGTACCAGGATCGTGAAGCAATAATGAATACTGTAACCTAGAAGGGGGGACATAAAATGGCAAAAGAAAAAAATTTACCAAAAGAAAATCGTCATTTGAAGCGATTTTATTATACTGTTGATCAGGCGGTCGAGAAGCCGTTTAACTGGCAGCAAATGTGGCGGTTACTTGTTTATTTAAAACCATATTCAAAAACATACTTACCAGGTGCTATGATAGCGATGCTGATTTCGACCGCAGTACGCTTACTAGTACCAATATTAATCGGTAAGGTTGCAATTGATTTAGCGATAGCCAATGAAGATCCAACTATGCTCACCTATCTTGTTATAGGTATTGGAATATTGTATTTAATAAGTTATGTAGGAAATGTTTATCGAATAAAGTGGGTTAATATTTTAGGGCAAAATGTTATCTATGATATACGACAGCATTTATTCTCTCACGTTCAGCGGCTGTCACACCGTTTTTTCGATTCTCGCTCAGCAGGCTCGATATTAGTTAGAATTATGAATGATATCAATTCGCTGCAGGAGTTATTTACAAATGGAATTATTAATCTGCTTATGGATGTGGTTACACTAACAGGTATGATTGTAATCTTAGTTGCTTTAAGTCCTAAACTGGCACTTGCGGTTATGATTATTTTGCCAATTATGTTTTATATTTCGACTAAACTTAGGAGAAGTATTCGTCGTTCGTGGCAGGATGTACGTATACAGCAATCGCGATTAAATTCTCACTTAAATGAAAGCATTCAAGGTGTTCGTATTACGCAATCTTTTTCACAGGAAAAAGAAAATGAAGCATTCTTTGAAGGTATAAATACAGATAACTTCGAGAGCTGGCGTGTGGCAACGAAAAAGAGTGCAATGTTTCGCCCTTTTGTTGAAATGAGCAATGCGGTTGGAACAATTATCCTAATTGCTTACGGTTCCCATCTAATCTTATTAGGTGAAGCGAATGGTGGAATTGAAATTGGTACATTTGTAACGTTTGCCTTTTATTTAGGAATGTTCTGGGAACCAATCTCGAGATTAGGTCAAATGTATAATCAGCTTTTAATGGCTATGTCTTCATCAGAACGTATCTTTGAATTTCTGGATGAACAGCCGAATGTTAAAGAAAAAGAAGATAGTATTGAGTTGACGAATATGAAAGGCCGAATTGAATTTGACCGGGTTCAATTTTCTTACGATAATGACCGTATCGCACTGCATGAGATTTCATTAGATATTAAACAGGGCCAAAATATTGCACTAGTGGGGCATACTGGAAGCGGTAAGTCAACTATATCCAATTTAATTAGCCGTTTTTATGACCCAACGCAAGGAACTGTTAAAATTGATGGACATGATTTACGAGACGTGAAGCTAGACAGCTTGCGCCAGCAAATCAGTGTAGTCTTACAGGATACCTTCATCTTCTCAGGAACGATTATGGAAAATATTAGGTTTGGTAAACCTGATGCAACAGATGAAGCGGTGATCGAAGCTGCGAAGGTTGTTGGGGCTGATGAATTTATTCAGCGACTTGCATACGGATATGAAACAGAAGTAGAGGAGCGAGGAAATATATTATCAGCAGGTGAGCGGCAATTGTTGTCATTTGCTAGGGCACTTCTTGCTGATCCGAGAATATTAATTTTAGATGAAGCAACAGCAAGTATTGATACTGAAACAGAAATGAAAATTCAAGCAGCTCTCAAGCGATTATTGAAGGGTAGAACTGCAATCATTATTGCCCATCGTTTATCGACAATCAGAGAATCTGATAACATTTTCGTGCTGGAAAATGGAAAGGTACTTGAGAATGGCAGTCATGATGAGTTAATGGAACAGCGAGGGGAATATTTCTATCTTGTTAAGTCACAATTCCAAATGCTCGATGCAATCTAAACAAAAGCAACTTCTCAATTGAGAAGTTGCTTTTTAACTTCGGCTGTTTTACTAAGAGTTGTTGACAGTGACAATGGATATATACTGCGAACTAGTGAAATTTGTAAGTTTCTCTAACCACGCAGCTGGAATATGCTCCCTTTCCGTGGGCAAGTGCCGAGCCTCCTCAGCTCGTACCTCGCCTGCGGGGTCTCGCATATTCCAGCTGCTGGTTTAAATGGTTTAAAAAATTTTTACTCTCTATCCATCACAATGTATATTTTGTTATTTTATCAAGTTATAATGAGCAAATCCCAGCGCAGGAAATACACGTAGACTCCTGGGGGAGGATAGGCCTAGATGAGACATCTGAGTGCGTCAGCACGAAGAGGGCTCAACAGCCGCCCCCGGAAAGCGAAGTGTATTTCCGTAGCGGTATTACTGCACACAACTCCTAGTTCGCATTTTATATCAACTGTGAAGCTTAAAAACCACAAAAAAATTTACGGTAAGTGCCTGATTTAAAGTAATTCCTTCTCGATCTGTTTCATTTTATAAAGGTAGCCTTTTTGCTGCATTAATTCATTAAATGTGCCGGATTCTATTATAGCCCCGTGTTCCATTACAATAATTTGATCCATATTTTCCAAGTTTGTTAAGCGATGACTGATAAGAACAAGCGTGTCATTTTTAGCTTGTTCGAAGAGATTTTCATAAATGGATTGTTCTGTTATTGCGTCTACAGACGATGTGGGTTCATCCAGTAACCATAGATGCCCTTCTTTCAGCATTGCCCTGGCGATTGCAAGTCTTTGCTTTTCTCCGCCAGAAAGATTTTCACCCTTTTCATTTACCTTGTCTTCTAAGGAGAAGTGATCAAGCATTACAGTTGCTAAGGTAGCTTCCATTTCTGTGTCAGTTAATCCATCTTTGGCAAGCCGCAAGTTAGAACGTATTGTACCAAAGAAAAAATGGTTTTCCTGTAGAACAACTTTAGCATTTTTCCAAATTTCTTCTTGGTTTATTTGATTTATTGCTACATCATCTAAATAAATATCCCCTTGATTTGCTGGGCTGATTTTTAACAGCAGCTGTAGTAATGTTGATTTACCAGAACCGCTTGGCCCGACAATAGCTGTCTTCGAACATGCTGGTAGCTTTAAATAAATTTCTTCCAAGGTTGGTCTGGTTTCTTCCGGAAATGAAAAAGAAACATTAGTCATTTCAATGGAATGAGGGTTACTTTGCTGTAATTGCTCCTTATAATCTTGTTTTACTTTGTTTTTACTTTCCCAGTCAACTACAGAAAATAAGCGTGTTGCGGCTTGTTTACTGTCTTGTATATGAATTGGGAAAACTGCCATTGGAGAAGCATCTTCAAAAACAGTAAGGGAAATCATGATGAGCATTGCCAAGAAGATACCATCCAATTGACCGTCTACTACTAAATAGGCTCCTAATGCTAGTACTAGCCAGGATATAAAAAGCGCTACAAATGTGTTCATAGATTGACTATATAGCGTGTTGATGTTTTCGCGTTCTTGCTCTTTAATATAAGCGTCAGACGATTGCAATAGATTCTCTTCTTTCTCATGAAGCTTCTGGTATATCTTTAAATCACGAAAGCCGTGAAGAAATTCAGTAACTTCTGTTGTTAAATTTCCTCGTCCTTCTCGCACATGACTATCAATTTTAGCTTGTCTTACAGCAAACAACGCAGGGACGACAAAAGCTGTTAATAGTAGGCCAATAAGTAATACAATCGCTATATAAATTGACACGAAAGACGTGAACAAAATCGTACATAAAAAGACGATCACTAAAACGATTGGCGGATAAAAGACCCTTAAAAAGAAATTCTGAAGACTTTCGACGTCTCCAACAATTCTTGATAGGAGATCTCCGCTGCGATATTTTTGAAATATTCCTGGAGCTAGGGGCTCGAGTTTTTCGAAAAAAGAGACACGGAGATTACTTAAAATCGTAAATGTTGCCCGATGAGAAAAGTATCTTTCAGCATAGCGGCTTATTGCTTTTGTAAATCCAAGCAGCTTCACCGTAGATGTGAGAATAATTAGGGCATATAAAGGAGGGGCCAATGCTGCCTTGGAGATTAAATATCCGCTAGCAGCGAAGAGACCAACAGCAGCAATACCAGCAACAAAGCCAAAAATAATTGAATAGAGTATGTCTTTTTTTTCAATCATCATTAACTTCACGACAAGTGTTAAATCTCTCATTTTGAGGTTCCTCCCTGCTGGATAGTTACCATATCACGGTAGGCCGCTACCGATTCAATAAGCTCTTTATGGGTTCCCTGAGAAATTAATCTTCCGTTTTCCAGGAAAAGAATCTTATCGGCGTTCTTAATCGTATGAAGGCGGTGTGCAACTGTGATAACAGTTGAATTTTGCGATAACTCATTTATAGAATCCTGCAGAATCTTTTCTGTGTATAGATCTAGCCCTGTTGTTGGCTCGTCAAATAGGATTATTGATGGCTTTTTCAAAAATGCCCGTGCAATGGCGACCCTTTGTTTTTCTCCACCCGACAGACCTCTACCAGCCTCGCCGACTTGTGTATCATAACCATTCTCAAGTGAATGTATCATTTCTGCGATTCCGGCTTTTGCAGCAGCTCGCTCGATACTTGTCCGTGATGCATCGGTTTTTCCGCCAATAGCAATATTTTCTGCAATAGAGCCCGAGAAAATATAGGGGTGCTGGGAAATATAACTTAAATGATTAAACCAATCTTGTTCTTGATAATCAGTCATTAAATTCGTATCATTTATGACTATTTTTCCTTCTGAAGGAGTAATTAGACCCGAAATTAAATGTAAAAGGGTTGATTTTCCAGAACCAGTTTGACCAACAATTGCTATTTGATCGTAAGGTGGGATAACTGTATCTATATTACTCAAAGAAAACTGATCCTCTCCATAACTGTAAGCCACTCCTTGAAGTGAAATGGCTGGGGGAGAATTCTCTGATAACGTTTTATTTCCCCATGGAATAATCTGTTCCGTTTCCTCCAATTCCTCTGCTACTTTATTAGCTGCCCCCATACTGCTGCGGCTATTATGGAAACTGCTGCCTAACTCCTTAAGTGATGTATAGAACTCTGGAACCAATACTAAAATAAAAAATGCAGTAAAGAAAGATATACTTTTATAAATTATTAGTTGAATCGCTAGTTCCAGCGCTATAATTCCAATACTCAGCATGGAAATAAGCTCTAACATAAAGGAAGAGGTAAAGGCAACTTTCAATATTTCCATTGTAGCGTCCCTGAACCCAAGACTGCTTTTCTTGATAGCTTCCTTTTGCTGCTTTGCCCGGCTGAATAATTTCAGAGTGGTAAGCCCCTGTAATGTATCCAGGAATTTTCCGGAGAAGGATGCGAGCTTATCTAATTGCTCTTCCGATTTCTTTTTTGTTTGCATTCCAATAATAATCATAAAGAGAGGTATAAATGGGGCAGTAATTATCAATATGATACCGGTGTTTACATGCTGCGTGAAGGCTACTACAAGAATTAAAAGTGGTATAAATGCTGTTTGAATAACTTGAGGAAGGTATTGACTGAAATAGCTGTCTATTTCATCAACAGCATCCATCATGACACTTACCTTTTGTCCTGATTGTCCCTGTAATGAATTTTGTACGGGATTTCCTGAAAATTTACTTAAAAGTGTTTTTCGAAAATACGCCTTGGCTTTGGCGGCCATTTGCACTCCCTCACGACCACTTATATAAGTCAGTATTGTTCTAGCCAAAAGAGTCATTAATAGTCCTCCCAGCATAGGAAGGACGTCAGAAAATGACATTCCTTGCAGGAAAACTCCGTCGATAACTGCAACAAAGAAATATGCCTGTAAAATGATCATCGCACCTGTAATTATAGACGAGGCAAACAGAAGTGATATGCTTTTTTTCTGAGTAAAGGCAATATTTTTTAACGTACTCATATCGGCAGCAGTCTCCTAACTAAGACAGGTTATTTTTTACCCTTAACATATTCAGCATTAAATAAAAACAGTCGCAATAGTAAAATGAGTGAAGGTACTAATAAAAACAGTCCGCCAATGAATGCTGCGATCAGGGCAATCCCCATCGACTCGTGGGTAGCTCCTTCTACTATAGTAATGTAAGGATCAAGAATATAAGGTAAATGGCCAATTCCATAACCAAAGAAGGCAAAGAGGTACTGGAACATTACACTAATAAACGCAATACCATAATACTTCCTTTGATAAATTAGCCCTATTGCCAGCATGAAGAATCCGACTGATAAGCCAAACATCCACCATAGGTCAAGCATTTTTTCATAATGTCTCTCATTGTGCTGACTTAATGCAATAAAGGTTGTTAAGCTAGCGATTATTGTGGGTACACTCCAGAATAACGCATAAGTTCTTACTAACTTTAATGCCGGGTAGTCACGTGCGCGAGCAGCATAAAATGTTAAGAATGCAGCACTGATAAAAAGTACTGACATAATTGCCAAAAATACCACACTCCATGAGTATGGACTTGTAAATAGTTCTAAATACTTTAATGATACTTCTCCATTTTTCTCAACAATAAAGCCGCCTTCTGATAACGTTAATGCAGTAGATAATGAGGCAGGTATTAACAACCCGGTCGCACCATATAAAAACATATAAATATTGCTCTGTTTTGAACCATAGTTTTCAAATGCATAGAACGAACCTCGTATCGCCAGCAGTATGATTGCAATACTGCCAGGGACTAGTAAGGCTGTCCCATAATAATAAGCCGTTTCCGGGAAGAATCCAACAATACCAACAAAGAAAAAAACGAAGAATACATTAGTTACTTCCCATACAGGAGATAAATACCTTGAAATTAATTGATTCATAATATGGTCTTTTTTTGAGATTTTGGCGTAATATGCAAAGAAACCTGCACCAAAGTCAATCGAAGCTACTATTAAATAGCCGTATAGGAACAGCCATAATACGGTAATTCCAATTAATTCATAACTCATTATTCATCACCCTTTTCTATAGATGGATACTGTTTTTCAAGTTCTACTTCGACCGGATTGTTACGGAAGAGTTTACGTAATGTGATAATACACAAAGTACCTAATACGATATATAAACCTAAGAACAAAAAGAACATCAGACCTATATAAGGGGAAGAAGTAGCTGCTTCGTCTACTGTCATATAGCCTCGTATAATCCATGGCTGTCGTCCTTCTTCAGCGTAAATCCAGCCAAACTCTATTGCAAGGAATGCAAGAGGACCACTAAATAGGAGAGACCATAAGAACCATTTATTCAGTTCATTCCATTTTTTCACCATACTAAATACAAGGTAAAGAAATGAAATTCCTAAGAGAGCCATTCCGATAGTCACCATTAAGTCAAACATATAATGTATCCAAAGTGGTGGTCTTTCTTTCTCAGGCGTTTCTTCCAGCCCTGTTACCTCAGCATTGAAATCACCGTGCGCGAGGAAACTTAAGAATTTAGGTATTCGAATTTCACCTGTTATTTCGTGGGCATCATTCAGCCAGCCAAACACTACCAGGTCTGCACCTTGTTCTGTTTCAAAATGCCACTCTGCAGCAGCCAGTTTTTCCGGCTGGTGTTCAGCAAGGAACTTAGCGGAGGTATCTCCTGTGAGCAAATTTGCCGCCGCAAATATAAACATAATCGTTACAGTTAGCTTTAGCGCCTTTTTATGGTAGGCTGATGCTTTTTTCTTTAGAATTGTAAAAGCAGCTATAGCAGCAAGAAGTGCAGCACATGCTAGATATGCAGAACTTAACACATGTAACACCTTTGATGGAGTAGCAGGGTTTAGCATAGCGGCAAGTGGATTAACAGCTAAGAATGAGCCATTCTCCATTGCAAATCCTTCTGGTGTATTCATAAAAGCATTTACGGTTGTTATAAAAACGGCCGAAAGTCCTCCACCAATTACTATTGGAATAGATAAAAACCAATGTGTAAATGGTTTTTTAAACCTATCCCAAGTGTATAAATAGATACCTAAGAATATAGCTTCAAAGAAAAACGCAAAGACTTCCATAAAGAGCGGTAAGCTTATGACATTTCCTGCAACTTGCATAAAGTTTGGCCATACTAATGATAATTGTAACCCTATTGCTGTTCCGGTTACAACACCCACCGCAACTGTAATAACGAACCCTCGCGCCCATCGCCTAGCCATCATCTTGTAATGCGGATCATTCTTTTTAACTCCGACAAACTCTGCTATCGAAATCATCAAGGGAACCCCAACGCCGATTGTTGCAAATATTATATGAAATCCTAATGTCATTGCCGTAATCAATCTACTCATTAAGACTGTATCAATATCCATTGTGTATGCCTCCTTAGCAATAAAGTATTTATTATACACATATTCAATACTGAGCAAGTGTAGTTGACGATCTATTTATTTAAAATTGACCTTGATTGAGCTAAAGGGAGATAATCCGTTTAGGATAACGAATTTAGTTTTCCCTATGTAAATAGTATAAAACATTTTGATATGGTAAAAGCCCCTTGCCTATGACAGTTAAATGACATTTTTTAATTCTAACTAATAATAAAGGTTTAAATTATCTTTAATCAATTTCACTTGTAATAGTAGTGTGGTAGACTAAGAAAAAGTACGTTGAGTGATGGAGGAAATATTATGAAACGAGAATTCGCAGTTATTGGTTTAGGTCGATTTGGCGGAAGTATTTGCCGTGAATTAAGCATGGAAGGTATGCAAGTGCTCGCAGTTGACATTGATGAAGATAAAGTAAATGAATTTAAAAATATTGCATCACATGCAGTTATCGCAGATTCTACAGATGAGGTTACTTTAAAAGAGCTAGGTATCAAAAACTTGGATCATGTAATTGTTGCAATAGGTGATAATATCCAGGCGAGTATACTCACAACTGTTGTTTTAACAGACCTTGGTATTAAGAAAATAACAGTAAAGGCACAGAATGATTACCATGAGAAGATATTAAATAAAATTGGTGCTGATCAGGTTGTTCACCCCGAACGAGATATGGGGAAGAGGATCGCGCATAATATAATTTCGAACAACATACTTGATTATCTGGAGCTATCCGATGACCATAGTATTGTTGAGGTGAAAGCTGGTGAAAAAATGCGCGGTAAAACACTAGTTGATCTTGATATTCGAGCAAATTATGGGTGTAACGTTGTCGCAATTAAGCATGGAAAAGATATAAATGTTTCACCAACCGCAGATGAAGTTCTAGAGGAAGAAGATATCCTTATTGTTATTGGAGCAGATAAGGACATATCCAGATTTGAGAAGCATCTTATTATCGACTAAGCCTTTATCTAATTGTACAGGCTTGAAATTGTTAATGAGCTCTCTTTTTACTATTATCGTTTCTAAACAAATAAAAGTGGCATTAAAATTTAATTTTAATGCCACTTTTTTTAATGCAGATTCGATTGTATTAGTGAAGAAGGATTGAACAGGCGCTGGAGCTGGACGTGGCTGATTCGGGAGTCCAGTCATCCACAGCACTTAAATTTTACAGTTTCCTACCTAATAAAAAAGGATGACATTATTTGTTAGCCACCCACAACTACTAGATGTGATAGGCTTCATAAACAATGTCATCCCAATTATTTGATCAGACTTCCATGATAATCGGTAATACCATAGGTCTGCGTTTCGTTTTTTCATAGAGGAATGGTGCAATAGTATCTGTTATTTCATTTTTGATTTCGGACCATTGTGTTGTTCTGCGTTCCATTACTTTGTCTAAATGATTTGAAACAAGCTTTTGCGCCTCATTGATTAAGTCTTCCGATTCTCTCATATAGACAAATCCACGTGAGATAATGTCAGGACCTGATGCAATTTTAAATTCTTTCATATTTATACTTACAACGACCATGACAAGTCCTTCTTCTGATAGAATACGGCGGTCACGTAATACAATATTCCCAATATCACCGATGCCGCTCCCATCTACATATATAGAACCTGATGGTATTTTTCCTGCTACCATTGCATTATCTTTGCCTAAGGCAAGTACATCACCAGTATCCATTATAAATGAATTTGCTGGCTCTACATCACACGCTTCAGCAAGCTTTGTGTGTTCTTTTAACATTCTGTATTCACCATGAATCGGCATGAAGTATTTTGGCTGTATAAGTCTTAGCATTAACTTCTGCTCTTCCTGGCTGCCATGTCCGGATGTATGAATATTACTTAGACGGCCATGAATTACCTCGGCTCCAGCACGGTAAAGTTTATTAATTGTACGGCTTACACTTACAGTATTTCCAGGGATAGGGGAAGATGAAAAGATAACCGTATCACCAGGAATAATTTGTATTTGGCGGTGTGTACCGTTAGCTATTCGAGACAATGCTGCCATTGGTTCCCCTTGTGAGCCTGTACAAAGAATGGTGACTTCATTTGCCGGAAGGCGGTTGATCTGATTAGCTTCAATAAATGTATCTTTTGGAGCTTGGATATAGCCTAGTTCCTGTCCGATTCGAATAGAAGTTTCCATGCTCCGTCCAAAGACGGCTACTTTACGGTTGTGTTTAACAGCTGCTTCAACCACCTGTTGCAGGCGATAGATATTTGATGCAAACGTTGCAAAGATTAGTCGTCCATCAGCTCTAGCGAAAATATCATTAATGTTATCAGCAACAACACTTTCGGACATTGTAAATCCTGGGATTTCACTGTTTGTACTATCTGAAAGTAAGCAAAGTACGCCTTCTTTACCTATCTCAGCCATTTTTGCTATATTAGCAGGCTCGCCAACCGGTGTGAAATCAAATTTAAAGTCACCTGTATGAACTATATTCCCAGGTGGTGTTTTTACAACAACACCATATGAATCAGGAATGCTATGGGTTGTATGGAAAAAGGAAATGGATGTTTTACGGAATTTAATAACATCTTCTTCTTGAATTGTATGCAATTTGGCATTTCTTAATAAGCCATGTTCATCTAATTTGTTTCTGATTAATCCGATCGCAAGTTTTCCAGCATAAATTGGCACATTTATTTCACGCAAGAGGTACGGAATTCCTCCGATATGGTCCTCATGCCCGTGTGTTACGAATAATCCTTTAATTTTATCTTGGTTTTGAATCAGGTAGGTGTAATCTGGAATAACATAATCAATACCAAGTAATTCATCTTCAGGAAACTTAATTCCGGCATCGATTAAAATTATTTCATCCTGAAATTGAACACCATACGTGTTTTTTCCAATTTCACCTAATCCACCTAATGCAAAAACTGCTGTTTGGTCATTCTTTACGAATTTCATTGGTTAGACAGTCTCCAGTTTAAAATGTTCGGATTGCTTTTCATAGTTTAAATGTGCCTCGTCCAATGGATGGATAAATTCTATATTATACTTGCGATCGTATAATTTGTTTCGTACCTCTTTTTCTGAATCTGCTTCAACATATAGGCTTTGGGTCCGTTCGCGTACAGGGACTTCACCTGGTAATTCTTGATAAAAAACTTTAAAAATCATTTCATCTCTCCTTACTTCTTTTTTAGTCTATTTTTAAAATTTGCATTCCGTAATTATAAATCCCTATCCATTTGATAATACTGACCATTACTTAATAAGCTGATGGCATTTAGGCGAACAGCTGTTTCATAACATTCACATGTGTGTCCGATCCAGTCGCTTTAATAATATGCAATGGAGTAATTCGCAGTAAATTTGATTTCTCTAATACATGATGGTTAACTCTGGTGGTAGTCCTTTTTACAAGTAGTAGGTACACGTCCTCTGCCTAAAAAATCCTTCCAGCGCTTTTTAAGCTTTTCTTTTAGGCGTTTTAACATGAGGTCTACATCTCCTTTCGATTATTTAAGAAAAGCACCAAAAAACGTTCTACCGATCCAACCCTCTTATTTATAGTATAATACTGTTTGAGTAAATTTGAAATAAAAACACTGCAATTGTTTTAAAAAAGGCTTATTTTTCTATATTAATGATTAATTTCTACGCTTTTTCTTATGTATATTTTTAGCCTATAAATGATTCTTATACCAAAATATAATAATAGGGACGTGTGAAAGTCCCCATATATTGAAAGTTATTCAATGGGTTTGGCGTTATCTGTCACAGTAAATGGATTATCTTTATTAATATGATCGTAAAACATAACACCGTTCAGATGATCGATTTCATGCTGAAAAACTATTGCTGCATAATCCCTTAGACGCAATTTAAGTTCTGTACCATCCAAACCAGTTGCTTTAACGGTAATCCTTGCGTATCTAGGTACATATCCTTCTACATTTCTATCTACTGACAGACAGCCTTCTCCAGAAGTTAAATATGCTTTTTCAACCGAGTGACTGACAATTTTAGGGTTTATTAAGCCATAGCTATATAATTTTCCCTTTAAATCTTCGAAGTGAATTGCGACCATTCGTTTATTTATTGCCAATTGTGGTGCGGCCAACCCTACACCAGGCCTTAAGTCATAATCGCTTGCAATTGTTTCATCTTGACTATTCTTTAAAAAGGTAAGCATATCATTTAAAAGCTGTTTATCTTCCTCAGATGGAGGAACTGGTACCTCATCTGCTGTTTCGCGTAATGATGGATGGCCTTCTCTGACTATATCATCCATAGTTATCATGCATTGACACTCCTTACAGTTCATAATGATAATATTTTAACATAATATGAATTTTTACATCATAAATTTACTATAGGACAAGTATAAATTAATTAATTTGAACCCTATTTTGTTAAAAAAATGTGTTATACTAAGGTATAAAATTTGCAGCTTAGATTGAAGGAGGATATTGACTCGTGGTGTTTAAAAAGTCGTTCTTAATTTTATTATTATTTATATTAGCTATACTCACTGCTTGTAGTGGGGCATCAACCTCAGAGCAGATTTATGATCATTTGGAAAAGGCAGTGGAGCTAGAAGATACCTTTGTTAAGCAGCAGGATCCAATTGTGGAATTGGAAAAGAAGGAACAGGAAATATATAGCCAAATTATTGACCTAGGCATGAATGAGTTTGAACAAATAAAGGAACTTTCCAATCAGGCAATTGAAAACATTGAAAAGAGAAAAGAGAAAATAGAGCTGGAAAAGGAAAGTATTGCAGCTTCCAAAGAGGAATTCACAAAAATTGAAAGCATGATTGAAGACTTGGAACAAGAGGATGCACAGAAGAACGCGAAAGAGATGTATAGTGTAATGACCGATCGGTATAACGCATATGATAAGTTATATCAAGCATACTCCGAAACGCTAAAGCTTGAAAAAGATTTGTATACAATGCTGCAAAAGGAAGACTTGGAGCAAGAAACACTAACTAAGCATATAACAAAGGTCAATGATAGTTATCAACAGGTGATTGCAGCGAACGAAACATTCAATGAACGTACTACTGAATATAATGCATTAAAAGAAGAGTTTTATTCTGCTGCGGGAATAGATGCGGAATATGAAAATAATGCACCAACAGGCGAAAAAAACAGTACAGAATAATCAAGTGAATATCGCAAGCAGGCAGAACCAAATGAAATTCATTTGGTTCTTTTTTATGTGTATACTATTAGTAGTCTATTAATACAGTTTCAGTTTGTTACTATAACAGATGATGCTTTAAAAGAGTGAATTTTATGTAAGCGGTACAATCCTTTTATTAAATATAAATAAATAAAACAAAGTGATTGACCAAATTGGTATATATAAGCTAAACTTTAACTAGATTATGAATTGTACCATTAAATTTTCCTGTTCTTATGTAACAGTTTAGCCTTTATTTTTAAATGTGATTAGTAAAATTTAATTAAGGGAACAAGAATAAGAGGAAAAGGGTACAGATTTTTTCATATTTTGGGAAGGCTAAAAAAGAAAATACAAAATAGGTATTCAGAAAGGAAGAGGTGAACTATTTTGAAACACGTACTTGAAAGTGTTGAAAGTCAGTTCGAAATGTTCCAGATTCTCAATGAAGATGGAAAGATTGTTAATAAAGACGCAATGCCTGATCTTTCAGATGATGATTTGAAAGAGCTTATGCGCAGGATGGTTTATACTCGTATACTTGACCAGCGTTCTATTGCACTGAATCGTCAAGGACGTTTAGGGTTTTATGCTCCTACTGCAGGACAGGAAGCATCACAGTTAGGGAGTCAATATGCGTTAGAAGCAGATGATTTTTTACTTCCAGCATATCGTGATGTTCCACAACTTATTTGGCAGGGTCTTCCATTATATCAAGCTTTCTTATTCTCAAGAGGGCATTTCCATGGTAATCAGTTTCCTGAGGAAGTAAAAGGGTTGAGCCCGCAAATAATCATCGGTGCTCAGTATACACAAGCTGCTGGTGTTGCACTTGGAATGAAGAAACGTGGAAAGAAATCAGTTGCCGTAACATATACAGGTGATGGTGGTACATCCCAAGGTGATTTCTATGAAGGTATTAATTTTGCAGGCTCATATGGCGCGCCAGCAATTTTCTTTATCCAAAATAACCACTTTGCAATTTCAGTACCTGTTGAAGAGCAAACAAATGCCAAAACCTTGGCACAAAAAGCGGTTGCTGCCGGAATTGAAGGAATTCAAGTTGATGGTATGGATGTATTAGCTGTTTATGCCGTTACTAAAGAATCACGTGAACGAGCAATAAAAGGGGAAGGTCCTACATTAATAGAAACGTTAACATATCGTTATGGACCCCATACCATGGCTGGGGATGACCCGACACGCTATCGTTCTGATGATCTTAATGATGAATGGGAGAAAAAAGATCCTCTCGTCCGATTCCGTACGTTTTTAGAAGAGAAAAACTTATGGTCGGAAGAGGAAGAGAACAAAGTTATTGACGAGGCAAAAGAAGATATTAAGAAAGCTATCAAAAAAGCAGATGATTACCCGAAACAGACTGTAACTGACTTAATTGAAAATATGCATGAGGAACTTCCATCGAATTTGCAGGAGCAATTGGAAGAATATAAAGAGAAGGAGTCGAAGTAGACCATGGCACAAAAGACTATGATTCAAGCAATCACTGATGCAATGCACAACGAATTAAAAAATGATGAAAATGTGCTTGTATATGGTGAGGATGTCGGTCAAAATGGCGGTGTGTTCCGTGCCACAGAAGGGTTACAAGATGAATTTGGCGAAGAACGTGTATTTGATACGCCACTAGCCGAATCAGGAATTGGTGGACTGTCGATTGGTCTTGCTCTGCAAGGTTTTCGTCCGGTACCGGAAATTCAGTTCTTCGGCTTCATCTATGAAGCAATGGATGCTGTTAATGGCCAAATGGCGCGGATGCGTTATCGTTCTGGCGGTACGAAACCAATGCCAATAACAATACGTTCTCCATTTGGCGGTGGTGTGCACACACCTGAACTTCATGCTGATTCGCTTGAAGGGCTAATTGCACAGCAACCTGGTATAAGAGTTGTCATTCCATCAACACCATATGACGCAAAAGGACTTTTAATCTCAGCTATACGCGATAATGATCCCGTACTATTTTTAGAACACATGAAATTATATCGTTCCTTCCGTGGTGAAGTTCCAGATGAGGAATATACAGTTGAACTTGATAAGGCGGATATAAAACGGGAAGGTAAAGACGTTACACTTGTTGCTTATGGCGCAATGGTTCATGCAGCCTTAAAAGCAGCGGATGAACTTGAAAAGGATAATATTGACGCTGAAGTTATTGATCTTCGTACGGTATCACCGGTTGATGTAGATACAATTGTTGAGTCGGTTAAGAAAACCAATCGAATGGTTATGGTTCAGGAAGCTCAGCGTCAAGCTGGAGTTGGAGCACACGTAATATCAGAAATTCAGGAACGAGCAATACTCCATCTGGAAGCACCTATTTTACGAGTTACTGCTCCAGATACTGTTTATGCATTCTCACAAGCTGAGGAAATATGGCTACCAAATCATGAAGACATCGTAGAAAGAGTAAATCAAGTAATTAACTTTTAATTAAAGGATTGGAGGTAGTAATAATGGCTTACAATTTTAAACTGCCTGATATTGGTGAAGGAATTCATGAAGGCGAAATTGTAAAATGGTTTGTTAAAGAAGGCGACGAAATTAAAGAAGATGATGTGCTTTGTGAAGTGCAAAATGATAAAGCTGTCGTTGAAATCCCTTCTCCAGTTGAAGGAACTGTTGAAAAGGTTCATGTTGAAGAGGGCACAGTATCAACTGTTGGTGATACTATCATTACAATTGATGCAGAAGGCTATGAGGATCAGGAAGATGACGCTGGAGAAACGGAAGAATCAAAGGAAGAGTCAAAAGCTAGTAGTGATCAGGAATCTGATAAAAAAGAATCTGCAGAAAAAAAGAATAATGAGTCAGACGATAAAGAAGAAACGAAAGATAAATCTTCCGACGATAAACGCGTAATTGCAATGCCTTCTGTACGTAAGTATGCTCGTGAAAATGAAGTATCTATTCAGGATGTACAGGGGTCCGGTAAAAATGGACGCATCCTAAAGGAAGATATAGACAAATACTTAAGCGGTGACCAAAAAGCAGATACAGATGCTGCTTCACAAGAGCAAGAAGAAGAAACAACAGCATCTAAAGAAACGCAAGTTCCAAAAGGTGAATACGCCGAAACACGCGAGAAAATGAGTGGCATCCGCAAGTCGATTGCAAAAGCAATGGTTAATTCGAAAACGAAAGCACCACATGTAACACTAATGGATGAAGTAGATGTAACAGAGCTTGTTGCTCACCGTAAGAAATTTAAAGCTGTAGCAGCTGAGCAGGATATTAAATTAACTTATCTGCCTTACGTTGCAAAAGCATTAGTCTCAGCATCTAAGAAATATCCAATATTAAATGCTGCTGTTGATGATGAAACCGATGAAATTATTCACAAGCATTATTACAACATTGGAATTGCAGCGGATACTGATAAAGGTTTATTAGTCCCAGTTGTAAAAGATGCAGATCGCAAATCAATTTTCACCATTTCACAAGAGATAAATGAATTGGCAGAAAAGGCTCGTAGTGGTAAACTTGCATCTGATGAGATGAAAGGCGCATCAAACACAATTACTAACATTGGTTCAGCTGGTGGACAATGGTTTACTCCTGTTCTTAATTATCCAGAAGCAATTATTCTTGGTATTGGAAGAATTGCTGAAAAACCAATTGTACGTGATGGTGAGATTGTTGTTGCTCCTGTTCTTGCGGTGTCATTTAGCTTTGATCATCGAATCGTTGATGGTGCAACAGCACAACTTGCATTAAATCAGATTAAACGATTATTGAACGATCCACAATTAATTATGATGGAGGCGTAGATTATGGTAGTAGGAGATTTTCCAATTGAGTTAGACACATTAGTAGTTGGAGCAGGACCGGGTGGCTATGTAGCTGCCATCCGTGCTGCCCAAACTGGTCAAAATGTAACAATTGTTGATAAAGGTGCACTTGGCGGTGTTTGCTTAAATGTTGGGTGTATCCCATCTAAAGCAATGATTCAAGCTGGTCATTTGACGGAAAACGCTCATGGTAATGAAGAATTAGGTATAAAAACGGAAAATGTATCCGTTGATTTTTCCAAAGTTCAGGAATGGAAAGGAAAAGTTGTTAACAAATTAACTTCTGGCGTTGAAAGTCTATTGAAAGGCAATAAAGTGGACATAGTTAAAGGCGAAGTATACTTTGTTGATAAAAATACAGTAAAAGTTATGGATGAAAAGAATTCACAGACTTATACATTTAACAACTGTATTATTGCAACGGGTTCAACACCAATTGAAATTCCTAGTTTCAAATTCACGGATCGCGTTATTGATTCTACCGGTGCATTAGATCTAAAAGAAATTCCTAAGAAAATGGTAGTTATCGGAGGCGGTTATATTGGTACTGAGTTAGGCACTGCATATGCTAACTTTGGAACTGATGTAACAATCCTTGAAGGCACAAAGCAGATTCTTGGCGCTTTCGAAAAACAAATGCAGCAAGTAGTAAGCAAACGTCTTAAGAAAAAAGGTGTAACAGTTACTACAGAAGCAATGGCAAAAGGTGTTGAAGAATCTAAAGATGGTGTAACAGTGACCTATGAAGTTAACGGGAAAGAAGAAACCGTTGACGCTGACTACGTATTGGTAACAGTTGGTCGCCGTCCTAATACAGCAGAAATTGGTTTAGAGCAAGTAGGTATTGATGTAGATGATAAAGGACTTATTAAAATTGATAAACAATGCCGTACAAACATAGACAATATTTATGCAATTGGTGATATTGTTGATGGACCTCCATTAGCTCATAAAGCATCATATGAAGGAAAAGTGGCAGCAGAAGTAATCGGTGGAGAGAAATCAGAAATCGATTATATTGGAATACCTACAGTTGTATTCTCAGATCCTGAGTTAGCTACAGTTGGCTATAGTCAACAAGAAGCAAAAGATGCTGGGTACAATGCAAAGGCATCTAAGTTTCCATTCGCTGCTAACGGCCGTGCATTATCATTAAATGATAGTGATGGATTTATGAAATTAATTACCAGAGAGGAAGATGGTCTGGTAATTGGAGCTCAGATTGCTGGTCCAAATGCTAGTGAAATGATAGCAGAAGTTGGATTGGCAATTGAAGCAGGAATGACAGCGGAAGATATAGCGTTGACAATTCATAACCATCCAAGTCTTGGTGAAATTACGATGGAAGCTGCTGATGTAGCATTAGGAATGCCAATACACACAATGTAATTCAAGATTTTTAAAGAGAGCTGCCATAGTGCAGTTCTCTTTTTTTGTTGTATAGGAAATTATAAAATTTAAGTGCTGTGGATAATTGGACTTCCGAATCAGTGACGTCCAGCTCCGACGTACAGGACGTACTAGTGCCGGTGACGCCACAGGACGTGGCGTTCTCACCGGCCAGCGCCTAGCACCTAGTGGACTTCCCTCTCCGTGTCTACGATAAGAAATAAAGGATGTTCGACTAAAACCACCACATCCTGTGGCAACGTCGACCCACCCGCAGCGCTGAGCGCAGTCCATACTGCGCTGAACAGGCGCTTGCGCTTTTGTTCTTCCAGTTAACAAAACTATCATCCAATTGTAAAAGGTCAATAACGAAGAAGAAGGGAGTTGTTTAAGTAAGAGTACTATTTATTGCTAGCGCACATACTTGACCGCTAAGTAATTTTCTTCTTCTTATCTTGTTGCTTCTGTTTCATGCCAACTATGCATTCGTTGCTATGTATTAACTGATTTATTTTTAAAGTTGTTTTACATACAGCCCAAAAAGAAGCAGTTCAGTTAAAGGTACAAAAATCGTTTTTGTGCTAAAACTGAACTGCTTGTAAATTTAGCAGATAAGAAAGTATAACTACTTTCTTACTGTATAAGTGCAACTAAGGCAATTCGCCCAAAGACTTGGCGAATGCCAAGTTTTCTAATATTTATTGTCTTTTCCGCCGTAAATCGATTTCTCTGGCCTCTTCTCTAAATGATTTCATTAACGAAAATATAATCAAAATCATGATTATAGCAAATGGAAAGGCTGCTATTATCGAGGCTGTTTGTAAAGCTCCGAGTCCGCCTTGCCACAACAACACCGCTGCAGCACTTGATTGGATAATTCCCCATACAAACTTAACAGTATTTGGTGGATATAAGCTTCCACCAGTCGTTTGCATTCCCAATACAAATGTTGCAGAGTCTGCCGATGTGATAAAGAATGTACTGATTAATAAAATCGCAATGATAGACATTACAGTGCCAAATGGAAATTGTTCCAAGACCACAAAGAGTGCTGCTTCACTGCCGAGGTTATCTACTACCTGCTGAATTTCTGCACCCTGAAAATGTTCCAGGTTGATTGCCGATCCACCGAATACGGAAAACCAAAGAGCACCAAATATGGTTGGTACTAACAGAACGCCTAATACGAATTCTCGAATCGTTCTGCCTTTAGATACTCGGGCAATAAATGTACCTACAAATGGTGCCCATGCGATCCACCATGCCCAATAAAAAATAGTCCAGTCCTGTATCCATGAGTCATCCATATCAAAAGGTGTTAATCGGAAGCTCATGCCTGGCAGGTTTTGTACGTAACTGCCAAAGGTTGTTGTGAATAGATTCATGATGAAGTTTGTAGGGCCTGCAAATAAGAGAAACAGCATTAAAGCAATTGCTAAAATTATGTTTGTATTACTAAGATATTTAATCCCTTTATTCAGGCCTGTCATGGCAGACGTCATATAAAGAACGGTAACAATTCCAATAATAATTAGCTGCAGTGAAATGTTTTTGTCTAAACCAAATACATACGATATACCTCCAGAAATTTGGATTGCCCCAAGACCTAGTGAAGTTGAAACCCCAAAAATTGTTGCGAATACAACTATAAAATCAATAAGAGTTCCCCATGCCCCTTTAACCTTATCACCGAATAAAGGTTCAAGAATTGCACTTACAACTCCTGGAGATTGCTTTCTGAATTTAAAGTATGCTAAGGCCAATGCAATTGTGGCGTAAATTGCCCATGGATGCAGTCCCCAATGAAAGAAACTGTAACGCATAGCAGTTTTAGCGGTATCACTTGTGTTAGGTTCTCCAAATGGAGGAGTGTGATAATGTGATAATGGCTCTGCAGCACCCCAGAATACTAATCCAATTCCCATACCTGCACTGAAAAGCATTGCAAACCAAGTTAAATAGGAATATTCAGGCTTGTCCCCTGGTTTTCCCAGTTTTATATTGCCGTATTTGGAAAAGATCAAATAGATTGCAAATACCAAGAATGCTGTTGCACTCATCAAGTAGAACCAGCCAAATTTTTCTACCAAATACCCTTGGATATTTGATGTTACATCATTCATATTACTATTTGGAAGGATCCCCCAAATAATAAATAATACTGCCACGATGGCTGAAATGTAGAATACCTTTGTCACTTTTTTCATATGAACAATCCTCTCTATGTAGATTATTTTCACAAAGTATGTGTAAGGAATAAAGCACTTACGTATTGAAACATACGATAATAAATAGTTCAATTCTTACGCAAATAATTAGTACAATGTGCTTATTGTTTCCTTTAGATTTAATATAATTCTCTGTATATATATCCTTTTACGTATTCCCAAACTAGGAAAAATTAAACAATAACTCTTAGAACACTACGAATTTACTAAGTCTCTGTCGCGAATGCTTTATGCAGTAAGAATATTTATTTTTTTATCTGCTGAAAAAGTATAGTCATTACCTGCTGATATCATATATAATTAATATAATGTCATATACGCATATAATAGGGGGGGACAGCTATGAAAAAATTGATATGGCTAATGTTAGTATTACTTATATTTGTTACAGTAGCTTGTGAGGAGAGTAAAGCAATCAACTCAAAAGATGAAGGTCAGGATCAGGAAAATACTAAGGAACAAATGGAAGATGTTGATGAGGAAGTAAAAGCTGAAGAAACAAGCGAAAAGGAAGATACAGATAAAGAAAAAATGAGTGAACCTAAAGAAGACAAGCCGATCGAAGCACAGTATGCAATTAATGAGGAGAACTCTTTGGTAATGCCGTTGAATGATAGCATAAATGAAAAGATAGTATTGTTAACTATTGATGATGCACCACATAACTATTCATTGGAGATGGCGAAAACGTTAAATGAATTGAGTGCAAATGCAATCTTCTTTGTAAATGGACATTTTCTGGATACTACTGAGGATGAAGAGATCTTAAAGAAAATTCATGATATGGGTTTCAAAATCGGAAATCATACATATAATCATGCTTCTTTACCAGATTCGTCTCAGGAAGAACAAAAAAAGGAAATTATCAGCTTAAATGATAGGGTTGAAGAGATTATTGGAGAAAGACCAGAATTTTTCAGGGCCCCATTTGGTGCTAACACTGACTTTTCAAAAGAAGTAGCGAAGGATGAAGGCATGGTTGTCATGAATTGGACGTATGGTTATGACTATTTCAAGCCATACATGGATGCTGATAAATTGAAAAAGGCGATGATAACAGGTGAAGGGCCTGAAGTGGATGTTCCCTACAGTTTGCTTAAGCCAGGGGCCAATTTATTAATGCACGACCGTGAATGGACTGCTAAGGCATTGAAAGACATTGTAATTGGACTACGGGAAAAAGGATACGAAATGGCAGACCCATCATTAATACAAACAAAAGAGTAAACATATAACAGTCAGATATTAATATATCTGGCTGTTTATTTATTCACAAAAACATATATAACCTAATATGTTATACTAATTAAGGGTTGATTCTTTAATTGTGACACATTATAATATTAATACAGTGTTATAATTAACATAAAAAGGAGTTGGGACAGGTGGGGACAATCATTTGTCAAGATTGCCAGAAAGTAATTGATCATTATGATGATGAAAAAGTAACTACTCTTTATGGTACATGTCCGACTTGTAATAAAAAATAAATTAATATTGATACATCATAGCTGCATGGATAGCCATGCAGCTTTTTCTTTAGCAGTTAAGAAAGTATAACTACATTCTTACTGCATAAGTGCAACTAGGGCAATTTGCCCAAAGGCTTGACGAATGCCAAGTTTTCTAAGGAATTAAGAAGCTTACTGGATAAGTGCGACTAAGACTTGGCAATAAGCTAAGTTTTCTAATATATTGTATTAGCAATTACTAATTACTAAATGATAGAATAAAAAGAAAAAGAGGTGACTATATTGAGGTGGGAAACAAAAGTTACAGAGCTATTGGAAATCGAGTATCCTATTATTCAGGGGGGACTTGCATATTTAGCATATGCAGATTTAGCGGCAGCAGTATCAAATGCTGGTGGTCTTGGACAAATAACGGCAATGAGTCTACCTGGTCCAGATGAATTACGTAATGAGATAAGAAAAGTCCAAACAATGACAGATAAACCATTTGGTGTGAATTTTGCTATTGGACAACATGGACGGCCATTTGAGCATATGGTACAAGTGGCTATTGATGAAAAAGTACCAGTCATATCAGTAACTGGTGGTAATCCAAAAGGTGTGCTTGACATGGCAGAAGATTTTCCAATAAAGAAACTTGTGCTTGTTGCTGCGCGCAGGCAGGCTGAAAAGGCAGAAGAGCTAGGCGCGGACGCTGTCATGGTAGTAGGACAAGAAGGAGGGGGGCATCTTGGACGTGGTGATGTTGGTACATTTGTGTTAACACCACAAGTTGTTGATTCTGTTTCTATCCCGGTGATTGCTTCAGGAGGAATTGTGGATGGACGAAGCATGATGGCCGCACTTTCATTAGGTGCAGAAGGTATTGAAATGGGTACACGTTTTATTGCGACGAAAGAATGTATTGATGCACATCCTGTATATAAACAGGCACTAGTTGAAGCTGATGAAAATGCAACAGTCGTTATTAAACGGACATTAGGAACTCCAGCCAGAGCTTTAAAAAATACATGGACGGACAAAATATTAGGTATTGAGCAAGAACATGGTGATTTTGAAGCACTTAAAACATACATAAGTGGGGAAGCTAATAAACAATACATCCATAAAGGCGAAGAAGCAGAAGGGTTTGGCTGGGCTGGACAAGGCGCAGCAAGGATTCAGGATATACCCTCTGTAAAGAAATTATTTAATTCAATAATAAGTGAAGCAGATTTAATTAAGGGAAAATGGACAGATTGAGGTGATTAACAAAGATGAGTTATCATTACCCACTAGACGAATCATGGTCGAAAGAGGAAATCATTGAGGTGGTTAATTTTTTTACATTGATAGAAGAAGCATATGAACAGCAAGTTAAACGGGAAGATATCCTGGCAGCATACCGAAAATTCAAGGATGTAGTACCATCTAAAAGTGAAGAGAAGACCTATTTTGCTGATTTTGAAAAAGCTTCGGGATATGCAAGTTATCCTGTTGTAAAGAAAGCTAGAGAAACTGAACAAAAAACATTTACAGTAACTAAGTAAAAGAGACAGCGACATAGTATTTATGGCATCACTTACCGCACAGTTTAGTGATATAGTATTTTGTTTTTATCATGTTCTAATGAGCAAAACTAAGCGCATGAAATACACGAATTCTCACACTGGAACACCGGCTAAAAACAGTCACGTCCTGTCCGTCGCAGCAACAGCTGAATTTCCCTCAGGAAGTGATTTTTAGTTGTGTCGTATTTTAACTTTAATCAGCAACAAATATAAATCCGAACTAATTCGAATTCTATTTAAGAACTTCGAATCATAGTTCGGATTTTTGTCATGGCTTTTTACCATTGAAGGCTTGGCGATAAGCCAAATTTTCTAATACTAATAAGGCTCGTACTCGCTTCTATTAATCCATTGAGATTTTATAAAGGGGTGTCAGATTATTAAATGTATCTTCAACTTCCTTTAAAAATGCCTGTCCATCTTTTAAAACCGGGTCACCAGGTTTGAAATGTCTGCCAATTAGAAATTCTGCTTTTTTAACATTTTGAAAGCGGGTAAGCGCCTTTTCCAAGTTTATTTCAGAAAAACGTGTAGCATCTTTTTTGGTGTGATCCAAGGAAACAACATAATCATCAGGAACTGTCTGCTTAATATCATCCATGTGATTTAAAAATGTTTTAGCCATTTCCTGTTTTCCAGGCAGTTCATAAATATATGCAAGCCATACAAATAGATGGTCATCAAATAACCCTATTTGAAAATGTGGATGTTTTTTGTAACCTCGCTTATTATGACAAAAAGCCATCCATGTATCATTAGGCGGGTTCTTTGTACGTCTCAAGTGCTGTGCAATATGTATATGCATTTCACTGCCTGTCATCTCTGAAACAGGTTCAGTCAGTTCTTCACCTAGAGCCTTAAATTTTGGCTGTATGTTTTCTCTGATGGCTTCCATCCGCTCATCAAGTCCATCAATTGTAAAGATTTTAAAATCTTTTTCCGTAAATCCCTTAAATCCCATATAAATCATCCTTTCTACGGTGCACTATCATAGATTATAATAATTATTATTAAGCAAAAATAGGATTCAGTCAAGTTTTATCCCTGCGAACAATGTTTAAAAAGATTGAAAATTGGGGAATGTAAAAACAAAAGTTACTATTTACCATGAACTATTTGGGAAAATATTTCATATATATAATAAAAGCCAACTGAAAGGTTGTGGGTAAAGTGAAATATGTAATGGAGGCACTGAGAAAGAAAGAAGCACAAGAAAAATTGCCCGTTATTCGAATGGAAATTGATTATGAACTTGTAACACTACATGATGCAATGCAAGCCAATGATAAAATTGAAATGATAAAGTCAAAAGAACGTTTAGAGCAATTACGTTTGCAAATGCTGGAGATTGAAAATGATTAATAACGGAAAATGACCCCAAAGTTTACATATGTTCATTGTTTGTTGATGAACACTTTTGGGGTCATTTGTATGTATAGGTTTAAAACCATCGGATTAAAAAAATGATTAAAAGCTTCCAATTTGGTATCATTGATATAGATGAAATGTAATGGAGGCTTATAAATGAATTTGGAAACGCGTGATGCAATATACAACCAAGCAAAAGAATGGGTACTTAAAGCGGGCGATACGATTAGAGATAAAATACATGATAGACTTGAAATAAATACGAAATCCAATCCAAATGACCTTGTTACTACAATGGATCAAAATACCGAAAACTTTTTTGTAACTAATATTAAGAAAACATATCCTGATCACTTTATAATTAGTGAAGAAGGATATGGTGATCAATTGGAAACACTTAATGGGACTGTCTGGATTATTGACCCGATTGACGGGACGATGAATTTCGTCCATCAAAAGAGAAATTTTGCAATATCTGTAGGTATTTATCATGATGGTGTAGGAGAAATTGGCTTTATATATGATGTAATGGCTGATGTGCTTTATAGCGCCAAACACAATGAAGGGGCATTTAAAAATAATGAGCCTTTACCAAGGCTTACCAATAAAAAATCCTTGTTGGAGTCAATCGTTGGTTTAAATCACTTTTGGCTTTGTGAAAATAGATTTGTGGATGAACAGGTGATGCAGGATTTTGTAAAAACAATTAGGGGCACTAGAACTTATGGTTCTGCAGCACTTGAATTTGCCTATGTCGCTGAAGGGATTATGGATGGATATTTAACCATGAGTTTATCTCCATGGGATATTGCTGCTGGAGTAGTCATTGTCAATGAAGTAGGTGGCGTGACGACAACTATCTATGGCGATCAAGTTAACATGCTAGAAAAAAATTCGATATTAACATGTAATCCGGCTATAAAAAGTGATATTGTAGATGATTATATGCTGAAAGGCAAAAAGTGACTCCAAATTTGAAGTCACTTTCTTTTTCGCTTGAGTGATAAACCGTATCCCATAAATCCGAATCCCAACAATATAAATAATAAGACAAACCAAATATTGCGAAATGCAATGGAAATCCCAACGAGAACAAACATGAGAATTACCAATGTCGCCAATGATAGCATGGGAATATTAATATTTTTCATTATTACACCTCTTTTTACTTGAACTAGTATATATTAATTCCGGGTATTGTTCAAAAAATTAATTTTAAGAAAACAGACAAATTTTTAACTAGCATATAGCAAAAAGATTTAGTATGATAGAAAATGAGTTTTAATGTTTGCTGGTAATGGAGGATATGGATGGATACTAATTTTAGTTTGCTATATGATTTTATTGTAGAGAATTATCATGGTCATGAACTAATAATTTTTTATGTCTTGAATTTTATTTTTGCAGCAATTGCATATAAGTTAGGATTTGCTCGCAAATTACCATTTTTAAAATCATTTTTAGTTTATTTAATGCTAGCATTTGGTTCGATAATCATAACGTTTTTTAGTATAGTTGGTTATCCTATTACAGAGAGTTTACTCATTATGTCATTGATTTTAGGATTATACAGATTCAGACTGTATCAAGATAGAAAAAACAAAAGTAAATCATAATATAACAAAAACTCCCGTATTTGGGAGTTTTTGTTATATTAAATCCTTTTTTTGTTTCTTCCCTTCATATAAGTGGAAGTTTCCAGTTTCATGTCTCTTTTTTGTGTTACTATATATTCGCTGATCACATTGCTGACATAAATACATATGGATTCTGCGATTCCTTAATCGTTTAGCTTGCAATGAACTATCTTTAATATCTTCTATAGTGTCACATAATACACATTGTACTTGCATCTCATCACCTCTAAAAATTAGGCTGTTTACCTATTAACTATAACATGACATTCTTATGTATTAAAGTGAATGTTTTATAAGAGAATAAGCAGGGAACATGTTTAATAATAAAATATATTCAAATTAGAAAGGGTGTTTAAATGCGAAAAAGGTATATAGCTACAGCGGCTGGAGCTGTCGGAGCAGGAATTATGGGAGTTATCTTTAACAAAGAGGAAAACAGAAATAAACTAAAAGATAAAGTAAGATATTTAACCGATAAAGTGAAAGGTACAAATAAATCTAATTCAACTTTTGAAGATGCTGGTATTCCAGACCAAGCGGAGAACAAGGATCCTGCACAATTAGAAAATTCTAAAATGGTATCAGAAGGATCCCAATTTGGAGTAGATTATTATAATAAGGTTAAGGAAAGAGAAAGTGAAGAAAATAATATAAAATAAGAAAAGTGCTTCCTTTCTTCTTCGGGAAGCACTTTTTTGGTGGGTAAGAAAGTATGAATACTTTCTACTGCATATAGGGGTCTAAGAAAGAAATATACGCTTTCATAAGAATTCCTTTACCCCTGCAAAAGCAAGGTCTTTAACTGCGGTGCGCGGGCACACGGCATTTAACAGCCACGTACACTTTTGTTGTTGTCTAGGAAATTATATAATTCCGCAGTTTTGGATAACTGGACTTCCGAATCAGCGACGTCCAGCTCCGACGTACAGGGCGTACTAGTGCCGGTGACGCCACAGGACGTGGCGTTCTCACCGGCCAGCGCCTAGCACCTAGTGGACTTCCCTCCCCGTGTCTACGATAAGTCAACATCGAATCGCTTACGCTCTTCGTGTATCCTTTATCTCACACGGGTCAGTCCAGTCCATACGGCGCTGAACAGGCGCTTGCGCTTTTGTACTTACTCTTTGTTTTGATGATTGGATTGTTCTTCCTCTATGTCATCCAACTTTTTCTGGTCTTCTTCTGGCAGCATTTCCTTGTTTTGATCTGGTTCTTGTGGTTGATTATCATTAATTGGAAAGTCTGGCATATACCTTCCTACAATCCCTGAAAGTTCGTCAACTACTCCTTGTACAGGATGACCTTGATTAATTTTGTTTCCCATCATACGAAGCCTTTCGACAACATCACCATCTGCAACAACAACTGCTGTTTTCCCATATGGATCATTCTGTAATGCTTCTAATACGGAATATTTTATAGATCCAACGCGTGAACGGTCTAAATCTTTATCAACATCTATACCTACAACAGCATATGGACCTGCTACTATGGATGTTGAGTCATTGACATTCGGTACTTCACTTGCAATATTTGCTAAATGGGTAGAGATTTGTCTGTTAGTGGGATTTTGTTTCTCTGTGGGATCAGAATCTTCTACCTGTACAATACGGTTATTTTCTTTTTCAGTTGATAAGGATTGATCTTCCTCATTTTGCTGACAACCATTTAAAAACAAAAAACTCATTAAAGACAGTATCCCTAAACGGAACAACATGTGTACTCCTCCTTTAAAATGTACAAACGGAATTACTGTCTTATTATTCTGAGTCGAATGCTGTAAAATATACATCCAAAAGTACAAAATCAAGGTCAAGAAAAATATGCTATCTATGGAGAAAATTTTTCTGTACATGGCTATACAGAAAAGACCACATATTAGAAACCGCAGCATCCGCTAATGAGGTACTTAGAAAGCGTGTATTACTTTCTTAGATTCTTGTTGAAGTTACTAAAAAAGCTGCAGGGACATAACTAAAAATCTCTACTCTAAAGACGAATAATAACAGGATAAGTTGTTTAGAACGTTCATTATCAATGGTTGAATCTAATACGTAATTCCTATAAACTACGAAGTAACTAAGGGAGTCCTATTGGAAGTATTTCGTGAGGCTCCCTAACGACGCAGCTGGAATATACTCGCGCACCTAGGGCTCACCACGAGCCTCCTCGCTCGCAAAGAACGCTCCCTGTGGGGTCTCTTAGGCTCGCTGTCCCACAGGAGTCTCGCATATTCCAGCTGCTGGTTTAGATGGTCTTAAATCTTGTTTATATCATCTCAATATGCTTTTAATTTAAGCAAAACCCAGCGGAGGAAATACACGTAGACTCCTGCGGGAGGAAAGGCATCGGCGAGACCCCGCAGTGCGCAGCACGAGGAGGCTCGACAGCCGCCCTAGGTGCGCGAAGTGTATTTCCGAAGCGGTGTCATAGTACTCAACTTATAAAAGTTGGAAGCAAATTACGATAAAGTTACTTTGCAGTTTATATCTGATCTGTAATATTAGAAAACTAGGCATTCACCAAGCCTTTTGGTGAATGCCATAGTTGCACTTATGCAGTAAGAAAGTAGTTATACATTCTTAACTGCAAAAATCCGAACTAATTCGAATTCTATTTCAAGAATTTTGAATCATAGTTCGGATTTTGCTTTGACTAAATGCTTTAGTCCCGGCCACTTTATCTAATTTTATCTAATTGATAACAATTTTATTAATTCCTGTAATAGGATTATCTTTATTGGAACCGTCCTTATAAAATAAGTGAACAGGCCCTTCTTCTTTTAATGGCTTTCCATCAACAGCAAATAGTAAATAGCAACTTTGCAAAGCTTCAAGTGAGATATGTTCATCTCCCTTACTTGTTACAAGTGTAACGTCTGTAGCACTTTCGTTTACCTCGGCATGACCTACAAACTCATTAATTGGCATTACATATGAGTTTTCTAGTATTTTTTCTCGTTCAAACCGGGAAATGCTTTTATTAACTGGTGGATTTATTTTCTGTTGATAAACTGCTCTACTCCAGCGTTTCGATGCATTTTCAAGTTCGTTTTCCTCAACTTGTTTATTTTCTTTTTCCGTGAATGCTTCTTCTAGTAGTATTTTTCTATCATCAAAGATCCATACGGTTGGATCTAGTGTGATTGAATATGTAACATTACCAATAATTGGGACTATCATGTATAACCACCTCTCAATAATTATCTTTATCAAGAATAGCAGAGATTTTTAAATTTTTCACTAGAAATGATTAATTTAAAATTCGCCTTAATTTTATTTGCATTTTCATGGTTCAAACGATAATATAAGATAGAAGAAAGTCTTTTAAATGGAGGGGATATATTTGATTCCTGAGGTGACTGAAACTCATCGTGAAAAAGCCTATGCCCTTCTAAAGGCTGATGCTGACAAAATTCGGAGGCTAATAGAAGTTCAAATTGAGAATTTAACGATGCCGCAATGTCCTTTATATGAAGAGGTTTTGGATACACAAATGTTTGGTCTTTCAAGAGAGATCGATTTTGCTGTGCGTTTAAACTTAATCAGCGAACAAGAAGGCAAAGCAATACTTGAGAATTTAGAAAGGCAGCTTAATATATTACATGAAGCAGCACAAGATTCGGTGTAATGTCATGTTACAACTTAGCAAAAACTTTGCCTAATTGGATAATGGCAAGGTTTTTTTATTTAAGCAGTTAAGAAAGTATAAATACTTTCTTATTGTATAAGCGCAAATAAGGTTTATCATTATGGCTTGGTGAAAAACCAAGTTCTCTAATCTAGTAGAAGTAGGAATTTAATATGTTACACAATTACATTAATTATGTTATACTATTAAAAATTTCTATTTCAACTATTGTTACTAATACATATGTTGAGGAGAAGTAAGATGATACAGAGATTAAAGAGTTATGATTTTACGTTAATGATTACACCAATACTGCTATCAATGTTTGGAATAGTAATGATTTACAGTGCTAGTATGGTGATCGCTGTTGTAGAAGGTAATGAAAGTTCACATTATCTGGTTAAGCAGATTCAATGGTTTTCAATTGCCATGGTAGGGTTTGTTTTTACAAGCATTTTTCCGTATAAATATTACCAAAAGTTGATGAAATTGATAATTTTAATTATTATTGGTTTATTGGTGGGAGTTAGTATTTTTGGAAATGAAGCCAACGGTGCCAGATCGTGGTTCAATTTTGGATTCATCAGTATGCAGCCCGCTGAGTTTGCAAAAATAGGATTAATTATGTATCTTGCCTCTGTATACTCTAAAAAGCAATCTTATATCAACGAGTTTAATAGAGGAGTACTTCCACCTTTAATATTAACTGCAGTAATTTTGGGCCTCATTGTTTCGCAGCCTGATATTGGAACAGCAGCAATTATATTTATGATTGCTTGCTCTGTGATATTTAGTTCCGGGATTCGTTTTAAACATTTATCCATTCTCGTGTTGGTAGGCTTGGCTTTAGTCGCTTTTGCTATACCAAATATGGTGACTGATGAGCGAATTGCCAGGTTTGATGGGGCATATAAGCCTTTTGAAGATCCGCAAGACGATGGATATCATCTGATTCAATCTTATTTAGCTATAGGTGTTGGTGGACTTACTGGTGAAGGATTGGGACAAAGTGTTCAAAAACTAGGCTATTTACTAGAACCTCATACTGATTTTATAATGGCAGTTATAGCTGAAGAACTTGGTTTTGTTGGGGTCATTATTGTAGTGGGAATGTTATCTATTATCGTGCTGCGCGGATTATTTATTTCCAAAAAATGTTCCGATAGTTTTGGTGCATTATTAGCAATAGGAATTTCCTCGATGATTGGAATCCAAGCATTTATTAATCTGGGAGCAATAAGTGGGATTTTACCGATCACAGGGGTACCATTGCCGTTTGTGAGTTATGGTGGCTCATCACTTCTGGTTATGATGATATCAATGGGAATAATGAATAACATTGCAAAATCAAATAAGCTAAAAGAAGAACAACCTGTACCTGTAAGTACAAAAGAAGAACCTGAAACAAATGCATTTAAAAATAGAGGAGGAAAAACATGGGTGAGGTAAAACGTATTGAAAAAGTATTAGTTGCAAATCGTGGTGAAATTGCTATACGGGTCTTCCGAGCTTGTACTGAACTTAATATTCGTACTGTTGCGGTTTATTCCCAAGAAGACACAAGCTCTTACCATCGTTATAAAGCTGATGAGGCTTATTTGATTGGTGAAGGGAAGAAACCAATCGATGCATACCTTGATATTGAAGGTATAATTGAACTTGCAAAGAATGTTGGTATTGATGCGATACATCCAGGCTATGGATTTCTTTCTGAAAATATTCATTTTGCTAAGCGTTGTGAAGAAGAGGGAATTATTTTTATTGGACCAACGAGCGAGCATTTGAATATGTTTGGCGATAAAGTGAAAGCAAGAACGCAAGCTATAAACGCTGGCCTTCCAATCATTCCAGGTAGTGATGGTCCAGTAACAACAGTAGATGATGTAAGAAAATTCGGGGAAAAACATGGTTACCCTATCATTATTAAAGCATCACTTGGCGGTGGCGGTCGTGGTATGCGTATCGTTCGTAATGAAAGTGGACTTTCAGAAGCATACGATCGAGCTAAGTCCGAGGCGAGAGCAGCATTTGGCAGTGATGAAGTCTATGTTGAGAAGTTAATCGAAAACCCAAAACATATAGAAGTACAAGTTATTGGTGATAAGTATGGTAATACAGTTCATTTATTTGAACGGGACTGCTCCATACAGCGCCGGCATCAAAAGGTAGTTGAGATGGCACCAAGTGTCTCGTTAAAGGATGAATTACGCCTTGAAATTTGCGAAGCAGCAGTAGACCTGATGAAAAATGTTAACTACATAAATGCAGGAACTGTTGAATTTTTAGTAACAGATGATGAATATTATTTTATTGAAGTTAACCCACGTGTTCAGGTTGAGCATACCATTACAGAAATGATAACGGGAATTGATATTGTCCAAACTCAGCTTAAAATTGCTGAAGGCCAAGATATTCATAACAAGTCTATTGGTATCCCTGACCAGGATAAAATCGTGACCAATGGATATGCTATTCAATCACGTGTAACAACAGAAGATCCATTAAACAATTTTATGCCGGACACTGGAAAGATTATGGCTTACCGTACTGGTGGAGGATTTGGTGTACGCTTGGACGCCGGGAACGGATTCCAGGGTGCAATCATTTCTCCGCATTATGACTCTTTACTAGTAAAAGTTTCAACGTGGGCACTGACATTTGAACAAGCTGCACAAAAAATGGTCAGAAATTTAAAAGAATTTCGTATTCGCGGGATAAAAACGAACATTCCTTTTTTGGAAAATGTAATTTCGCATAGTAAATTTTTATCGGGAGAATACAGTACAACGTTTATTGATCAGACACCGGAATTATTTGTATTTCCAAAGCGGAAAGACCGTGGAACTAAAATGCTTTCTTATATTGGACATACTACAGTGAATGGGTTTGAAGGTATAGCCAGGAAGAAGAAACCGTCGTTAGTTACGCCGATTGTACCTAAAATAGATAAACTGGAAGAAATTCCTGCGGGTACTAAACAGATTTTGGATGAGCATGGACCTGAATATTTAGCGGAGTGGTTAAGAGCACAAAATAATGTGATGCTGACAGACACAACCTTCCGCGATGCACATCAATCTTTATTAGCTACTCGCGTCAGAACAAAGGATTTATTAAAAATTTCCGAGCCGACTGCACGTTTATTACCACAGCTTTTTTCTGTAGAGATGTGGGGTGGAGCAACATTTGATGTATCCTATCGTTTTTTAAAAGAAGACCCTTGGCAGCGATTAATAAAACTTCGCGAAAAGATGCCGAATGTTTTATTTCAAATGTTATTACGTGCAAGTAATGCAGTAGGTTATAAAAATTACCCTGATAATTTAATCAGTGAATTTGTTGAAAATAGTGCATCTGCTGGAATTGATGTCTTCCGTATATTTGACAGTTTGAATTGGGTTGAGGGAATGAAACCTGCTATTCAGGCAGTACGGGAAAATAATAAAATTGCCGAAGCATCCATGTGTTATACAGGTGATATACTGGATTCAGGTCGTACGAAATATGATTTAGATTATTATATCAATCTGGCCAAAGAGTTAGAGCAGGCTGGTGCACATATATTGGGGATAAAAGATATGGCGGGCTTGCTAAAACCAGAAGCTGCTTATCAATTAATTTCAACTTTAAAAGAGACAATTGATCTGCCAATCCATTTGCATACACATGACACAAGCGGCAATGGTATCTATATGTATGCTCGAGCTATTGATGCTGGAGTAGATGCGGTTGATGTAGCGAGTGGTCCAATGGCTGGTTTGACATCACAGCCAAGTGCGCAAACTTTATATCACGCATTAGAAGGAAAAGACCGTCAACCTAAATTAAATATCGATTCCTATGAAAAAATCTCACATTATTGGGAAGGTATCAGAGATTACTATCAAGATTTCGAGAGTGGAATGAAAGCTCCACATACTGAAATTTATATGCATGAGATGCCAGGTGGACAATATAGTAACTTAAAACAACAGGCGAAAGCGGTAGGACTTGAAGATCGTTGGAATGAAGTTAAAACGATGTTCAGGCAAGTAAATGATATGTTTGGGGATATTGTTAAGGTAACACCTTCATCTAAGGTAGTAGGGGATATGACATTATTCATGGTTCAGAATGACTTAACTGAGGATGAAATATATGAACGCGGTGAATCAATTGATTTCCCTGATTCGGTAATTGAATTCGCACAGGGCTATATTGGTCAGCCATATCAAGGATTTCCACAGGAATTACAACGTATTATCTTAAAAGGAAAAGAATCAATTAAGGTACGCCCGGGTGAGTTATTGGATCCGATTGATTTTACCCAGTTAAAGGAAACATTATTTAAAACGCTTGATCGCCAAGTAACAAGCTTTGACTTGATTTCATATGCACTATATCCCAAAGTATTTATGGATTACCATAAGTTTACCGAAATGTATGGTGATATGTCGGTTCTCGATACACTCACATTCTTCTATGGTATGAAGCTGGGTGAGGAAATTGAGGTTGAAATTGAACAAGGTAAGACGCTATTTGTAAAATTAGTATCCATTTCTGAAGCACGTTCAGATGGTACCCGTGTCATTTATTTTGAATTGAACGGTCAATCGAGGGAAGTTATCGTTAAAGATGAAAATGTTAAATCACAACTTATAACAAAACCAAAGATTGATCAAGGAAATGATAAACAAATTGGTGCAACCATGCCTGGGACAGTTGTTAAAGTTCTCTGTGAAAAAGGAGAAAAAGTCCAAAAGGGTGATTATTTACTAATTACTGAAGCTATGAAAATGGAAACAACTGTTCAGGCGCCATATACAGGTGTCATTAAAGATATTCACGTGAAAAATGGTGAAGCGATAGCAGTTAATGATTTACTAATTGAATTTGAATAGTTATAAAAGGGTAATGGACAATTCCATTACCCTTTTTTCAGCAGCAAGAAATAATATTTACTTCCTTGCTGCATACGTGCATCTAAGAATTATCTGAACTAAAGGTTTTCAGTCCAAAGTAAAAGGGGGTCTAAGAAAGCAAAATAAGCTTTCGTAAGAACCCCTTTAATGAATGACAAGTTTTCTAATGCTTTGCGCTTCTTGTTGATAACAATATGAAATAACTAAGCATCGCAAAATAGCAGGAAATTACAAACGCGTGCAATAATGCTATTCCCAGGTTCAACATAGTAAAAATAATCATAGCCCCAAAGAAGACTTGCAGACTTATTAGCGAGACTGTAGTTATCCAACCCCAGTACATGACCCGATTTGTTCGGTAATTTTTCATGATTTTTATAAATAACACAACCGTCCAAATAAATAATATACTAGCAGCTAGTCTATGCCCCATCTGAATCCACTGTTCAAAGTTATAGTCAGATAGTGAAAATGGTGATCCATTTGAACAAAATGGCCAGTCGCCACAAGCCATACTAGAATTGGCATGTCTAACCAATGCACCTGTATAAACGACAAGTAATGTGTATATCGTCAGTGCATAAATTTCAATACGGTGTTTCTTTTGTATGAATAACGATTTTGCATCAAACTTCTTATCTATTTCAAATATTAAAAGCATCAGTAAAAACAGTGATGCAAATGATATAAGTGAAATACCAAAATGCGTTGCCAAAACAAAATCCGATTGATTCCATACTACCGCTGCTGCACCAATTAGCGCTTGGAGTACTAAGAAGAACGATGATAAAAAGGCTAGGAATTTCACTTCACGGATGTGACCAATAAATTTCCAAGCCAAAATGGATAAAGCCAATACAGTGACACCCATAATTCCGGATACTAATCTATGACTAAGTTCTATTACAAGTTCTGGCGTAACAGTAGATGGTACGAATTCTCCGTGGCATAGCGGCCAAGTTGCTCCACATCCCATACCAGATTCAGTCTTCGTAACAAGGGATCCACCCATTAACACAAATACCATGCCCAATGTAGAAACTACAGAGAGCCATTTTAACATTTTAATCATATGACTGCCTCACTTTATGTCAAGTAAATATACCTCAATAGAATAATATTAATACTTCTATGTTAATAGAGCAATGAAAAACGCTAAACATATAGTAAAAATCACACAATTGTCATCTTATCATGGCTTATTACCATTTTCACTATAAAAAAATAAAAAACTCTTGCATTGTCGAGATTTGTTTGCTAGAAATAATATAGGGGATATTTGCTAAGCTTCAAATCACTATGCCCATCGCTATGGGTAAACTACATATTTTTAATTTTACTGGACAAAGGCTTTAAAAGCCTTTTGTTTTATTTTAGACCTCTTTTTCACAAAACTGTCACATTTGGGGGTTTGAAAAAGTGAAATCAAGTAATGTAGTAAATAGATTGTATTTCAATTCCGTGGTACAATTAGGATAATTATGTAGGATACTATTGGGAATACTTAGGTATGATAAGTAGTATGCTTAGAAATTATTTGTGCCTTTTGTTGGGTTTAGAAGGGGGGAATATATGTAATGAATAAAGTGGAGACAACTTCTTCACCTCTGATTGGTAGTTCAGCTGCAGCAAAGGAAAAGGATGTTACTTTACTTGCTGATTTAAAATCACTCATTAAAGTAGGAATTGTGAATTCAAACTTAATTACGACATTTACCGGTTTTTGGTTGGCACTTTATTTTACAAACAGTACTTTTGCAGCTAATTGGGAAGTTTTTCTATTAACTATGGCTGGAAGTGCTCTTGTTATTGCCGGTGGTTGTATCATGAATAATTGGTATGATGTCGATATTGATCCTGTTATGTCGAGAACAAAGACACGTCCGACGGTTACAGGAAATATATCGTTAAAAAATGTTCTGCTCTTAGGCATTTCGTCTACCACATTGGGACTTATCCTCTTATTGTTCACAACTGTTGAAGCAGCGTTTATTGGATTTATAGGCTGGTTTACATACGTTGTTCTGTATACAATGTGGTCCAAACGCAAATATACCTTAAACACAGCAATTGGTAGCATTTCCGGAGCAGTACCACCATTAATCGGGTGGGCAGCTATCGACCCTAGTCTTCATATGGTAGCTTTTGTATTGTTCCTTACTATGTTTATATGGCAAACGCCTCATTTTCTGGCCTTGGCTATGAAAAAATCTAAGGAATATAAAGCAGCAAACATACCAATGCTCCCTGTAGTACATGGGTTCGAATTTACAAAACGACAAATTGTCGTCTACATTGCATGTTTATTGCCACTACCATTTTTTTTAGCTTCATTAGGAACAACATTTATGGTAATCGCAACATTACTGAATGTTGGATGGTTAGCTCTTGGTATTAGTGGATTTTTTACGAAAAATGATTTGAAATGGGCGAATATGATATTTATATATTCCTTAAATTACTTAACCATCGTATTTTTACTGATGGTCATTGTGACATTTGAGTTCCCGTTTAGTTAAACTCGTCCTTACTTATACAAAATTAATATATAAGGAAGTTACAAAGAGAAAGAGAGGTATGAATACATGAAAGGTTGGATGGGAAGATTCAGAGCATTTTTTCTGTTAGGCTCGTTAGCACTAGTGTTGTCTGCATGTGGTAAAGACAACTTAACTGCTCTTGTACCTAAAGGGTATGGCGCAGAGTCCTCTATGGATTTAATCATTATTTCGACAGTGGTAATGTTGTTTGTCTTTGCGGTTGTAATGCTTATATATGTAGCAGTTCTGCTGCGCTATCGTAAGAAAAAAGGTCAAGAGGACTTTATTCCGAAGCAAGTTGAAGGGAACAAAACACTTGAAACAATCTGGACAGTTATCCCAATTATCCTGTTAATTATTATTGCAGTACCTACTGTAACAGCAACTTTTGATTTAGCGGATAATTCAGGCTCTAAAGATGGATTGAACATTCAGGTTACTGGTAACCAATATTGGTGGCATTTTAATTATGAAGGACAAGAAATTCAAACAAGTCAGGATTTATATGTACCAGTTGGCGAAAAGATTTATTTATCCATGAAATCTTCAGATGTACACCATTCATTCTGGGTACCATCTATTTCAGGGAAAATGGATGTATTGCCAGAGAATGAGAATAAGATGCATATTGAAGCATATGAAGAGGGCGTTTACTGGGGTAAATGTGCAGAACTTTGTGGGCCGTCTCACTCACTTATGGACTTCAAAGTGATTGTAGTCAGCCAAGAGGAATTTGATCAGTGGGTACAGGATATGAAAGATGTAAATCCAGATGATCAACCACAGGATGCTGTTGCACAGGAAGGTAAGGCATTATTCGAGCAAAATAATTGTATGAGTTGTCATGCGATTGGTTCGTCTCCAACGCAAATAGGACCTAACCTTACTAACTTTGGTGATCGTTCTAAAATCGCTGGTACTGAAGATCCAACGAAGAAAAATCTAGTTCAATGGATTTTGGACCCGGAATCCATTAAGCCAGGAAATAAAATGACTGGTAATTACCCTGAGGTTTCAAGAGAAGAAGCTGGTAAAATTGCTGAATACTTATTGCAATTAAAACCGTCTGAGGTTACACCTGAAAGTGCAGGAAATTAATAAACATACACATATAAATCAAGGGATGGAAGATGTTAAAGGGAGGTTTAACTCGTGAGTATAGCAGCTACTCAAAAAAGAGGCTTCGGCGCTGTGCTATGGGATTATTTAACCACTGTAGATCATAAAAAGATTGCTCATTTATATCTGTTCGGTGGTGGATTCTTCTTCATACTCGGTGGATTGGAAGCCATGATTATACGTATTCAATTAATCAAACCTGAAAATGACTTTGTCAGCGCAGGTTTGTATAATGAAATTCTTACGATGCATGGAACAACGATGATATTTTTAGCGGCAATGCCGTTATTGTTAGGTTTAATGAATGCCGCCATGCCTCTGCAAATAGGGGCAAGAGACGTCGCATTTCCGTTTTTAAATTCATTAGGCTTTTGGTTGTTTTTGTTCGGCGGGCTTATTTTAAACTGTAGTTGGCTTTTAGGTGGAGCACCTGATGCAGGGTGGACATCATATGCACCTTTGTCGACCACGTCACCAGGACATGGTGTTGATTTCTATGTTCTCGGTTTACAAATATCAGGTGCGGGTACGCTAATTGGTGGTATTAACTTTCTAGTTACTATTATTAACATGCGTGCACCTGGTATGACATACATGCGTATGCCGCTGTTTTCATGGACAACATTTATTACAAGTATTTTAATTTTATTTGCTTTTCCAGCATTAACAATAGGTTTATTCCTGCTAATGTTCGATCGTTTATTTGGTTCAGCATTCTTTGATGTTGGACTGGGAGGAAATTCTATTATCTGGGAGCATTTATTCTGGATATTCGGTCATCCTGAAGTATATATCCTGATATTACCAGCATTTGGGTTATTTAGTGATATTTTCTCTACATTCGCTAAAAAACGCTTGTTTGGTTATACAGCAATGGTGTTTGCAACCATCTTAATCGCATTTTTAGGTTTCATGGTTTGGGCTCACCATATGTTTACAGTAGGTCTTGGACCTGTAGCTAACTCAATCTTTGCGATTGCGACAATGGCTATAGCTGTACCAACTGGTATTAAAATATTTAATTGGCTCGCGACATTATGGGGCGGTAGTATAACTATTAACTCAGCAATGCTATGGGCGTTAGGGTTTATCCCTACATTTACTATTGGAGGTATGACAGGGGTAATGGTAGCATCAGTTGTTGCTGACTATCAGTATCACGATACTTATTTCGTTGTTGCCCACTTCCATTACGTAATTGTTGGTGGTACCGTGTTTGGAATCTTAGCGGGCTTACATTATTGGTGGCCAAAATTATTTGGGCGAATCCTAAATGAAAAACTAGGAAAAATCGCTTTCTGGATATTCTTTACTGGATTCCATTTAACATTCTTTATCCAACACTTCTTAGGTTTGATGGGTATGCCTCGTCGTTACTGGGTATTCTTAGAAGATCAAGGTTTGGATACAGGGAATTTAATTAGTACAATTGGTGCATTTTTAATGGCAATTGGTGTTATTATATTCTTCTATAATGTTGTTTACACAGCAGTTAAAGGAGAAAAGGCACCTGATGATCCATGGGATGGACGTACACTTGAGTGGGCAACAGCTTCACCGCCTGCACATTATAACTTTAAACAAACCCCATTAGTTCGAGGTCTAGATGCACTATGGGTTGAAAAAACAGAGGGTAAAGGTAAAATGACGCCTGCAGAACCATTGGGTGATATCCATATGCCGAACGGATCAATTCTGCCATTCATGATGTCATTCGGATTATTTATAGCTGGATTTGGTTTCATTTATCAAGTCAACTATACTTGGGCTTATATTCCTTTATTTGTTGGTATGGGCATATTACTTGGTAGTATGTTAATCAGATCACTAAAAGATGATCATGGTTACCATATTACAAAAGAAGAACTTGAAAGGGAGGCTGACTAATATGAGTCACGATCATTCCTTAAATCCAGAAACAATGCCGCATGAACCAGAAAAGGCCACCCTTGAGGGTAAAAATAAATTTCTTGGGTTTTGGTTCTTTCTTGGTGGTGAAACAGTTTTATTTGCGTGTTTGTTTGGAACATACCTTGCATTAAAAGAATCAACAGCTGGTGGTCCAACAACAAATGATTTGTTTGGTTTAGAGCTTGTATTCATAATGACTATTTTGTTATTAACAAGTTCACTGACAAGTGTTTATGCGATGTATCATATGAAGAACAACAACTTTAAAAAAATGCAGCTTTGGCTAGGTATTACGGCTGTACTTGGGTTTGCATTTTTAGGTTGTGAATTGTATGAGTTTAATCATTATATACATGAGTATGGCTTTACATTCCGATCATCAGCATTTGGATCAGCCTTTTATACATTAGTAGGGTTCCACGGAGGACACGTTACATTTGGTTTACTGTGGCTTCTGGCGTTAATGATACGTAACGCAAAACGAGGCTTAAACTTATACAACGCGCCAAAGTATTATGTATTCAGTTTATATTGGCACTTTATTGATGTTGTATGGGTGTTTATATTTACAGTTGTATATTTAATGGGAAAGGTGGGTTAATTAATGGCAGAGAACACCAATTCCAACGAAGTTAATCCATATCAAAAGCGTAAAAATAAATTAGAGATGCAAAAACAGTTAATTACATTTGCATTAATGATTTTGTTTACTATTATTGCTTTTGTGATTGTCGCTACTGGTATGATGCAAAAAATGTTTGTCATTCCGGTGTTACTAATTCTAGCTATTATCCAAGTAGCTTTTCAGTTTTATTATTTCATGCACATGAAAGACAAGGGGCATGATATGCCAGCCTTAATGATTTATGGTGGTATATGGGCAGCACTGCTTACATTGGCAGGATTAGGAGTAATCACTTGGTGGTAAGTTTCAAAAGAGGCCGGATCGGGACACATAGTCCCGATCTTCTTTTTGGCAGATGAGAAAGTATAACTACTTTCTTACTGCATAAGTGCAACTAAGGCAATTCGCCCAAAGGCTTGGCGAATGCCAAGTTTTCTAACCTCTTTAATAATAATACCTTTTCTTTGTTCAAAAATTGTCACATTACAGATGTGTGATTCTGATATAAATACGTTATAATAAAATACATAGTCCGTTTATGGAGTGAGATATTATGTGGTTGGAATTACAGATTTTTGGTTTTCGTGCATTGTGGAGTCCATATTTTCTTTTGTTTGTATTAGGTCTTGCTTTGGTCTATTTTTTGATAACTGGACCATACCGACAGAAGTTCGGTGGCGGAGATAAACCATCTAAAAAACAACAGAGCATGTTTTATATTGCTTTGTTTTTGTTATATGCAGTGAAAGGTTCACCAATAGATTTACTTACTCACATAATGCTAACAACGCATATGATGCAGATGGCAATTTATTATTTGGTGTTTCCTATTCTGATTATCAAGGGAATTCCGAAGTGGTTGTGGGAGAAAGCAGTTCTTAGACCTGTTATTAAGCCTGCATTATTGTTTCTTTCAAAGCCGCTTATTTCGATTTTGTTATTTAATACATTATTTTCATTGTATCATTTACCTGACATATTCAACTTTGCTAAGTCATCACAAATTGCACACTCATCGATATCGGTTACTATCTTGATTGCTGCATTTATAGTATGGTGGCCTGTTTTGACACCAGTTAAAGAATTTAATCGAATGCCTCCTCTTGGGAAGATTTTTTACATTTTTGCCAACGGTGTTTTAATTACGCCAGCGTGTGTATTGATTATTTTTGCTGATGTACCACTATATGCCACATATTCACAAGATGGAGCTTGGATGCAGGCATTAGCTTTATGTGTACCTAATGATGTATTACAAGGTTTGACATATGCTATATCGGGTCCTGAAATGTTTTCTCCGATGACTACATTAGAAGATCAGCAGCTAGGTGGTATTATTATGAAGATATCACAGGAAATTACGTATGGTGTAATCTTAGCCAGAATCTTTTTTGGCTGGTTTAATAGAGAGAGTTTACGAATTGATCCGTTACCCGAAAACGAATATAGTTAATAACTATAATGTGAATTATCTGAAGCTTGTATAATTGTGCTACTTTCAATAGGAAAGAAAGGATTAGTGTGAATATGCCGTTTTTACCAACGATCAGCACCTTTTTCATCGTAACAAGTGCTATTTTAGTAGCATTTGGATGGAGATTTATTATTAAAGGGAATACAAGTGCTCATAAGAAAACGATGATTTCTGCAGCGATTAGTGCCTTGTTATTCTTTATAATTTATGTATCACGAACTATCTTTATTGGAAATACAAGCTTTGGGGGACCAGAGGATATCAAAATTTACTACACAATCTTTTTGATTTTCCATATTTTTCTGGCAACAACAGGGGCTATATTTGGAGTCGTGACAATAACATTAGCATTAAAGCGAAAAATAAAAATTCATAGGAAAATCGGACCTGTAACAAGTGTGATTTGGTTCTTTAGTGCAATTACAGGTGTAATGGTGTATTTATTCTTGTACATTATTTATGATGGTGGACAAACAACAAGTATGTTAAAAGCAATATTAGGTGGATAAATAAAGTGTGCGAGCAGTAGCTCGCACACTTTATATTTTTATATTCCATTTTATTATTTTGGCTTCTTTTGCTGAATTAAAGGCAATCAGGAATAATGGTCCTAATATAAAACCTAGAATACCCAATAGTTTTATTCCTAAAAACATGGCAATCAGTGTAGCAAGCGGTGATAGACCAATATGCTTTCCCATTACTTTCGGTTCGACTGTTCTCCGCACTGCCAACAATATAATGGCCAGTATCGCTAACTTAATGCCTAGAACCGTGTCACCAGAGATGAACATAAACAATGACCATGGACCAACTATAATAATCGACCCTATAATTGGAATGAAATCAACTATCCAAACAATAAGTGCCATTATAATAGCTACTTCAGGTGCTATAAAAAATAATCCCAATAAAGTAACAAGGAAAATAATAACACTGACAAGTAATTGAGCTTTCAGGAATCCGAGTACAACGCTTGATAGCCTATTGTTCATGAAGGAAACCTTTTCAGCAGTCTCTTTTGTCATTAAATTATACAATTTTGCTTTAATCAACGGTAATTCGAGCATAAATAAAAACAGTGCAATTATGTAGACAAGAAAACTGATTAAATACTGTGGAACTTGGGCAAAGATTTGTGCAATATTTTCTATGGTGATTTTTTCTTTTGCTGCATTACTTAAGTTAGTTAGATGTGACTCAATACTATCGGAAATCTGATCAGTAAATTCTGGCGGTAGACTTTGTGTATAATTTTCAAAACCTGATTCCCAATCTGCGTATACACTGTTTAGCTCATTAAAGTGTGTAGGAATATCTTCCACAAAATTAACAACTTGAGTAACTGCTTTTGTAACGACGAATGATCCAGAAATTCCTATGAACACCAAAAATAATAGGAACACAATAATTACTGATGTTTTTCGACTTATTCTTCCCTTTCTCTGTAGAATTCGTACTAAAGGGTTAAGAATTAAGGCTGTTACTAATGCAACTATTAAAGGTATAGAGACGGGTAGTATGAAGTAAAAGACTAGAATAAGAAATATAGTTAAAAAAATTAATGTCCATTGACGTTTTGAAATAGATCGAAACAATGTGAATTGATGTCTCCTTTCTTTATATAGGATAAATATGTATATGAAAAATATAGCACTAATTACACGGTTTGAACAGTTAAACATAACGGGATTGTGTTATTAAAAAAACCAACTGCACTTGTTAGTTACTGAGCAGTTGGTTGTATAATTATTAGATACCTGTATGTTTTATTTGTTTATTTCTTATATATGTCAATTTCTTCTTTTACTTTTGATACAAGGTTAGTTGCACGTTCTACTAAGTTTTCAGGGAAATTTTCATGTTCGCCATATTCTACACCATGTGGGTAATAATGTTTACCAAGTAACGGTGTTGAAAGTTTAATAACAGCATTACCACGGTCGACATCACCTTCAACTGCATAACCTAAAATACGAATATAGTATGTAATGTTTTTTTCTTTGGAACCAATTTTATAGTCATAGGTTACACGTTCGTAATCCCACTGGCCTCCACGAATAAATGCGTGTTTTCCCATCAGGTGATCTAATGGTTTTACATCAACAATAGAATCTTCAATTCCTGTATTTTCTAATCTCATTTTATCCACCTCACATCTTTTTCCTCACATAATAATAATAATACTAAATAGCCCAAGTTGCAATCGAAAAGAAAATTAAACGGATATATGAAAGATATTTGTTAATTTGGGAATGAATAATAAGTGATACTATAAAATTCGCTAAGGAGGAAGTGTAATGAAAGCTACTAAAGAAATTATGAGTACGGACATAGTTGTTTGTCTAAAAGATGATACGTTACATGATGCAGCTATAAAGATGAAAGACAGGAATGTTGGTGTTATTCCAGTTTGTTCTGCTGATCAGGAACTTCTGGGGATGATTACTGACCGTGATTTGGTTTTAAGAGGGTATGCTGATAAGAAGCCAGACACAACAAAGGTACAAGAAGTTATGAGTGATAAGCTGCATTTTACCTCGCCAGATACTTCAGTAGAGGAAGCAAGTAGATTAATGGCTGAAAATCAAATTCGACGTTTACCTATTGTTGATAATGGTAAACTCGTAGGCATTGTTTCGTTAGGGGATCTTTCACTTGAAGATAAATCAAATGATGCTGCAGGCCATGCTCTTGAGGAAATTTCTGAACGACCAGAACTCCATTAATGTAGTATAATAAAAACAACCGTATAATCCATATACGGTTGTTTTTTAATAGGTAGTTAATAAAGCATAACTAATTTTCCTACATAATTGAACTGTAGCTAGCACTCCAAAGTAGAGGATAAAAACACTTTTAGGTTAGTTCATTTTATTGAAAAAAATAGAGAAAAGAGAATGTACTTGGAATCTCTTACATATAGTTAATAATAAAAGGTTGAATAGAAGGGGAAGCGTATATGCGGTTTATTCAAGTAGTTGCACTATTAATATTACTCTTAATTGGTGGCTATTATCTTTTTGAAAAAAATGATCTATCACCCAAACAGGCGATAGATGACTTCAGCAGCATTTTTGAAACAAAGAAGAATATGCTGGAGACTAAGCAAATACCTGAGGAGAGATCAACTATTCCTTTGAAGGGAGATCTTTTTCAGTGGGTAGATAAATCAACGGATGAATTAATTAAAGCATTCGGAGAGCCAGTAAGAAGAGATCAGAGCGGATATGGCTATGAATGGTGGGTATACACGGATCAGCAAAAACAACATATTCAATTTGGAATAGTCGGTGATGAAGTTAGATCAATCTATGCTGTTGGAAATGATTTGTCGCTTGAACCTATTGAAATCGGGCAAGACTATGAAACGGTGAAGAATGAACTTTCTATTACAAATGAGGTATCTTACAGTAAGAAACTTAATTCCTATACATTTCGCTTAAAGGATGAAGAAATACAAGGAAGACCACTAGTCAAGCTAACAGATGATATCTATATGCAATTATATTTTGATACATTTACAAATAAATTGTCATCTATTCGTGTGTTATCTGCGGACATACTGTTACAGCACCGTCCTTATGAGATGGAATACCGTGGTGATTTACCTGAAAAACCTAATTACTCGGATAAACAATGGGAAAAGATAGAATCAGGAATGGAAAAGCAAGTTTTTAATATAACAAACGTTCTTCGAAATCAATATGGAGAAACCTCTTTAAAATGGGATGAAACCGTTAGCGAAGTTGCTTATCATCATAGTAAGGATATGGCTGAGAATAATTACTTCTCTCATTATGCCTTGAATGGGGATGGCTTAAAAGAGCGGTTAGCAACACAAGAAGTGTTTTATCAAGCAGCCGGAGAGAATATTGCTGCACAATATCCGGATGTACCATCAGCTATGCATGGCTGGTTAAATAGTGAAGGACACAGGGAGGCATTACTGAAGAAGGATTATACACACTTAGGAGTAGGAGTTTTTCGATTTTACTACACACAAAACTTCTTGAAAAAATAATATTGATTGAAAAAACGCATTTGATGCGTTTTTTTCGTTGTTTAGCGACTATCACTAGCGTTGCATAAAAAAACTATAGCTTAGTCAAATAATTAATTTCAATGTCTGAGATAGATGATTGAATTTTCCGATATTAATGTTCCTGC
>NZ_JAGGKK010000008.1 GCF_017873675.1 Virgibacillus litoralis
GATCCGTCTTCCGTTGTGCTATCTCCAGATCCGTCTTCCGTTGTGCTATCTCCAGATCCGTCTTCCGTTGTGCTATCTCCAGATCCGTCTTCCGTTGTGCTATCTCCAGATCCGTCTTCCGTACTTGTAGTCTGATTTACAGTTTCAGTCTTTTCGTCTTCATCTGCAGTTGTTTCTGCAAGCACATTAATAGGGAAAACTGAACTGAAAATTAGAAATGCAATCAATATAATGGATAACTTTCTCATTTAATACCTCCATGATGATAAATGCTAATTTGACAACTATAAAAAAGTATCCCTTTTCATCACCCCGCCTCTACTTTAATAGATTAATAGTAGTTAAAATTATTAATAAAACGTTTTTTTTAATTTATAACTACAATTTAGTATGTAACAATTACATGTACTATTAATCTATTCTATTATACTAAGAATAACCAATTTTGAATATAAAATATGACAATTTTATTGCAAAATAATCAAAAAGTAACAGATTGCTTACATTAAAGTGGAAATTTGTAATATTACTACGAAATTTGTAATCCACGTTTTTATTATTTCAGTTTCATAGTATAATTAGATATGACATTATTTAACTACTAATTGATAACTGATTGTTACGTTATTGTAAAGATAATATAGTATAATATAAATATCGTAAATTTACATGGAGGGTTTTTCAGTGAAAAAAGTAATCACATACGGAACATTCGATTTACTTCATACTGGGCACATCAATATTCTACGCCGTGCAAAGGAATTCGGCGACTATTTGATTGTTGCCATTTCAGCAGATGTCTTTAATAAAATTAAAGGTAAAAAAGCATATTATAGCTTTGAACAACGTAAAGCGATTCTGGAAGCTATACGGTATGTTGACGAAGTCATTCCTGAGTATAATTGGGAGCAAAAAGTAGAAGACGTGCAAAAGCATGACGTTGATGTATTTGTAATGGGAGACGACTGGACCGGTGAATTTGACTTCTTAAAAGAGCATTGTGAAGTTGTGTATTTACCAAGAACAGTTGGGATATCAACCACAAAAATTAAATCAGATTTGAACAATACTAACAATGGCTAGAGAACTGGCGATTACATTGTACCTTTCTGTTTTTCGTACACTCTTTCTTATCTTTAAAATGTTTCCCCAGAAGAAGAAAACAACATTTGTTGCTTCATTTGGGGATAATATTTTGTATACTGTCAATGAGCTTGAAAAACAGACTGATGATCAGGTTGTTATTCTCAAAACCTCCCATTGTAAGATTAGTTTTGATGATTTGTCGAATAGAAAAGTCCTAGACTTTGAGAGTTTAAATATTATAGATTGGGTTCTGTCCATCTACCATCTGTCAACCTCGGAAAAGGTCATTGCTGACAATTATTATGGTTTTTTAGCAGTGACAGAGTTTAAGGCTAATGTTCAGTGTATCCAACTTTGGCATGCTGCAGGTGCGATCAAACAATTCGGATTAAAGGATCCATCGATTCAAAATCGATCTCCACGCGCGTTCGAGCGTTTCCAAAAGGTTTACCACCGATTTGATTATGTTGTAGTTGGTTCCGAACGGATGGCGTCTATTTTCCGAAAAAGCTTTAATATTTCAAACGAACAAATCTTACGTACAGGAATACCAAGAAGCGACTTCTTTTTCGATACTGTGGCTAAAAATGAAGCAGAAAAATCATTAAAACAGGATTTTCCAGTTATAAATGGGAAAAAAGTTATTTTATATGCACCGACATACCGTGACAATGATCTGAATACAACGGATTTACATTTAAACATTGAAAAAATGTATCGTGAGTTCAAGGATGATTATGTATTATTCTTACGTCTTCACCCAGCAGTTGATGGTGAATATCAGAATAAATTTCCCGGTTTTGTTATCAATGTATCAAGCTATCATAATATGAATCATTTATTAGTGATATCGGATATTTTAATCTCTGATTACTCCTCTATTCCGTTTGAATATTCATTATTAAACAAGCCAATGGTCTTTTATGCATATGATTTTGAAGATTACGCTAAGATAAGGGGATTCTGGGAAGCTTATGATGAACTAGTTCCAGGACCTGTCGTGAAGTCTACAGAAGCTTTAATTGATGTGATTAAAAGCGAAAGTTTTAATATGAATCAAGTTAGCACATTTGCTAATCAATGGAATCAGTATTCAAATGGATATTCAAGTGAAAGTCTGGTTAAAGCTATTTACACCGAAGAAGAGCAATCGAAAGTTGCAGGCCAAGTCTAGACACCCGGAGAACAGTTATTCTGTATTCTCTGGGTTTTTAGTATGATTATCTTTTTATTAATAATGCATACTATTACTACTATAAACCTTATTATAAAGTGGAGGTTTTACTATGAAAAAGGTAATCACATACGGAACTTTTGATATTTTACACACTGGCCATATCAATTTATTACGTCGTGCTAAAGAATATGGCGACTATTTAATTGTTGCTATTTCTTCTGATTCGTTTAATGCGTTAAAAGGTAAAGCTGCATACTATACTTTCGAGCAACGTAAAGCGATCCTCGAAGCTGTCCGTTATGTAGATGAAGTGATTCCAGAGGATACATGGGAACAAAAGCTGGAGGATGTGAAGAAGCATAATATCGATGTATTTATTATGGGCGATGACTGGAAAGGTGAGTTTGACTTTTTAAAGGAACATTGCGAAGTTGTTTATTTACCTAGAACTGTTGGAATATCATCAACAAAAATTAAGACAGATTTGAATAAAAATGATTAGAGAATTAGTATTATCCATATACCTATTTATTCTTCGCATGTTCTTTAATTTATTTACGTTATTTCCCCAAAAGCATAAAACAACGTTTGTTGCCTCGTTCGGCATTAATATTATATATACGATAAACGAGTTGGAGAAACAAACTGATCACCAAGTCGTTATTCTTAAGACACCTCAATGCAAAAACACTTATGAAGATGGTCCGCGCAGAACGATATTGAGATTCGGAAGTCTTAATATAATTAGCTGGGTTCGATCGATTTACCATTTAGCTACCTCTAAACTAGTTTTTGTAGATAATTACTATGGTTTTTTATCTGTGACTAAATTTAGACCGAACACCCAGTGTATCCAGTTATGGCATGCAGCTGGGGCGATTAAGCAATTTGGGTTGAAGGATCGATCTATTGATGATCGCCACCCTAGAGCTTGTGAACGGTTTAAAAATGTTTACGACCGATTTGATTACGTTATTGCTGGTTCAGAAAAGATGGCTGGTATTTTTGGTATGGCCTTTGCTTTGTCGGAAAAGCAACTATTGCGGACTGGGATACCAAGAACCGATTTCTTTTTCGATACGATGGCGATAAATAAGGCAGAACAATCATTACTAAGTAAATTTCCAATTATTAATGAAAAGAAAGTTATCCTCTATGCTCCAACATACCGTGCCAATGATCTTAATTCATCAGAACTTAAATTGGATATTGAAAAAATGTACAATGCTCTAAATGATGAATATGTATTATTCCTAAGTCTTCACCCTAAAGTAAAGGCGGAACTCCAAAATGATTACCCTTATTTTGTTTTCGATGTTTCCAGCTATCTGCATTTAAATCATTTACTGGTAATTACTGATATTTTAATTACAGATTACTCATCGATTCCATTCGAATTTTCTTTACTGAATAAGCCGATGGTGTTTTTTGCATATGATTTGGAGGCTTATGCTCATGAGAAAGGTTTTTGGGAGAATTATGAAGAACTTGTTCCGGGGCATGTGGTTAAACATACGGACTCTTTAATTGATGTAATAAAGGCTGGTGAGTTTGATACGGAAAGGGTTCGGGCATTTGCCGATGAATGGAATCAGTATTCGAGAGGTGAATCGAGTGAGCGTTTGATTAAAGCTTTATATAATCAATAGCTGATTATACTTCGTTTATAAAATTCTCGATCAATTGATATATCTGTTCTCTGCCAGAACGAAAAGGCTTTGGTTGAAATGTCTCGGCTTTTTGAATAACCTCCTCCAGCATTGTACCATCTTCCCAGCTTAAAATATGACCTTGGTTAACTAAGGCAGATACAATCTGTAATTGATGATCATCATTATGTTCACCATATTTCTTCAAGCGGGCGCAAGCAATTACGCTTTTCCCTTTTTTTAGTCCTGCAATAATTGACCCTGTACCTGCGTGTGTAATAATGAAACGAGCCTGTTCGCATAACAAGTCCATTTCTTTATAACTGACAAATTGTTTGATGGTTAAATTATTACTATTATATTTTGTGTGACCAGACTGGACGATAATATCGTCTTCAATTATATTCTCGCTCTTTAATCGCTCTACTTCCTTTAATAGTCTGGTGAACGGCAGCTCATGGGTACCTAAAACAACTAAAATCAATAGATAGACCCCCCATTTACTGCTTTTGGATAAATCTTTTTCATTGTTTCCCATTGTACGATAAACAAGTCGGCTATTGGATATACCAATCTACCTGATAATGTTGGACTGGTCGTCTTTGCAAAGCTTTCAATAAAGATTACTTTTTTTCGGAAAAGCTTAGCAATATAACACATTGGAACTGCGGTGTGTGCCCCTGTCGTGATAATTACATCCGGTCGCTTATTCAGAAAAATAAAGAATGCTTTGAACATGTTGAATGAAAATTTAAATATGTACCGAAATAAATAATTTCTGGCACCATAGACAAGCAAAGATATTGGGTATTTATCTTTTAAGTCCATTGTTATTGCACATTTCTCAGTAACAATATGATATTGATAATTTTTAAATAGGGGTTCAAGCTGTAATAACTGTGTTAAATGTCCGCCTACTGACGAAATAAGTAGTACTTTTTTTGGATTCAACTTTATTTCGCTCCTATTCTTGATGATATAGTTCAATCAGTTGTTCGATTAGCTTTTCTTGGTCATACTTCTGAGCTTTCTCTTCCCCATACGCAATAAGCTCTTTGCGAAAATTATCATTCGTTAAAATAGATTCAATACCTATCCTTAATGATTCTTTGTTTTTTGGCTCCACCAAAACCCCAGCATTATTGGCGAGTAAATAACGCAATCCACCAACATTCGTTCCAACTACTGGCGTATGACAGGACATTGCCTCCAATGCAACAAGGCCAAAACCTTCCATATGGGATGGGATTACGAAAACATCGGCAGCTGATTGCCATCTTGCTAAGTCTTTTTGCTTCATAGGTGGATGGATTTTGATACCCTGTGTGTTCTTGTTTGAGATCTTATCGCTAAGCCATCTCACATATGCTGGATCTTTCTGGGCACCGATTAAATGGAGTTCCAGATTAGGATACTCATTTTTCAAATCGCTGTATGCGTCTACAAGTTCTGTTACTCCTTTAGCAGCAATGATATTGCCTACAAATAAAATAGGTATGGATGAAGGTGCTATATCTAATAAATGCTTAGCTTTCTCCTGGTTCATTGGTGTGAAAACCTGTCTATTGACACCCATGTTTAAAAGGGTAATTTTCTCTTCTTTTACTTTAAAGGCTGTCACCATGTCAGTTTTTAGCTTTTCTCCAACAGCGATGACATGATCTGTTTCATGTAATACCTGTTCTGTTTGTCTGAAAAAGAAAGGACCTTTTTTCGACATCTTGTCCAAGTCTCCGCCATGTGCCGTAACGATTACCCTGGTACCGAAAGTTTTTTGAAATAATAGGGCTAGCCAGCCACTTGGAAAAACGTAATGGGCGTGTATGATGTCATAGCTTCTACCTCTCGTAAGTAAGATATAGATGATTCGAATAGTCCATAAGAAGTATTTTTTTAATACAAATAATTTCCCCATACGCGGGTCCTTGATTGCAGCAACATCTGCTTGGAATCCTCGTGCTTTTAACTCTTCTACCTGATTTTTCACAAAGATCCCAAATGTGGGATTCGCTTTACTTGGATACATCGTACTTATTACTAATATTCTCTCCATTTTTTTAGTCATCTTATACATATCCTTTTATTTTTTGATGTATGATGATCGTTGTTGTTTCGCTAAGGCAAATAGGTAAGCGATAAATATGCCTAAGTATATACTTGAAGCTGGTGATGACAGAACATGACCTGCTATCATGGCACTGCCCAGACCTAAGCTGACAGACAGTCCTACTAGTACAATGACTAAATTGATTTTCTTCAGGTGATAGTTGAAAATATTAATCAGGATATGATACCCAATATAAATCAATGGAAGCATTAACAATACAAAACCTATTAAACCAAAGTTATAATACCAGTCTAAAAAGTCCATTTCGATTAACTTGGGTGATACGACATAATTGCTACCAAACCCCATACCGAATAGCTTCTGAGATAAGGGAGCTTCCCTGTATTGCTTCTTAATATTATTTAAAAAATCACTTCTGCCACTTAACAAATTCTGTTGAAGTTGTCCTTCATTTTCATGGTCCTCCTCCATAGCAGAAGGTCGATTTTCCTGATTGGTAAAGTCTATACCAAAGGAGAAACTCAGGTTGTTGCCAATTGAGGTACTTGGCGTTATTAAAATTGTCGCTGCTAATAATGCTGAAAGCGTGATTACGTTAAACCAATCTTTCTTATTTCGTACAATCTTAGGAATGAGTACTAAGATAGAAATACCTAGTACAATTATTATTGACCCAAAACTGACTTTAGTACCAATTGTTAGCATTGCCCAAATAACCAGGCCGATAAATGGCAATAATTGTGCCTTCTTAAGCCGGGATTTTTGATTAATCATGTATAAAACCATCATACTGAAACCCATTCCTAAAATGACGCTCAGCTCATTTCCTGAAAAAAACCATCCAGAGTGGCCTTCCTTAGCTAGCGCCCCATAGCTTCTTTTTGCTGTATCTGAAAGACCTGCCAACAGCATTACTGCAGCAATACTTACCATATTGATAAAAATATAGAGCTGTATAATTCTTTGCCAGTTTCCCTTTAAAGAAAATGAACGAATTACAAATACATAAACAATAAGTAATTCAACAAAGAAAACGGATTTTATGATATACGTTATTTCAAGCGACATCATAAACTGTTCTTTGACCCTTAAATTATTGGTGAAGTGAATTACCATAAAAAGACTAAGCGTAATGATATATATAAGAGCTACCTTTCTCTCTTTATCACCTGGAAGTATCAAGATGTATATGAATCCCATTCCCATAGCTACAACTCTCAAGATAATTGAGATAGGAATATTAAAATAAGCCAAAATATCTAAGGCTGGCTGTAAGAGAATAAAATAGATAAATAATTTTTCCAAACTGTTCCTATGCTTTTGCAAAGCTAAATTCATTAGGGGGTTCCCCTTTCGATATAAACCCCCGTACAGGAGTAAACGCTATTTTTTACATAAATGTTCTATACTATTATTTGACATTCCTTCTAGTTTTAAACAAAAGAAAAGATGCCAAACAAGGCACCTTTAGTTTTGTCTATTTATTGCTGGTCGACCAACGGAATGGTATTCGATGTCGCTTCCATTAAATTTTTCTAATGAAAAGCAGTTTCTTCCGTCAAAAACCATCGGATATGATAAGTGTTGTCTAAAAAGGCTAATCGGATATTCCTTTATTTCTTTCCAGTCGGTTAAGATTACTGCACAGTTTGCTTGATTCAATGCTCCTTCGATTGTTCTTTCATAATTTACTTCTTTCGGCAGAACGCTCTTGGCATTTTCAACGGCTACTGGATCATAGGCATTAATTTTAGCACCAGCATCTATTATTCTATGTGCCACTTGTATAGATGGCGCACCCCGCATATCATCTGTATTTGCCTTGAACGCCAACCCCAGTATTGCAATTGTTTTATTTTCAATACTGCCGCTAAAACGTTTTATAATTTTGTCGACCAATAAGTCGGTTTGTTTTTCATTTACATATTGAACACTTTCTAGAATAAACATGGGATAGTCCACGCGGTTTCCTAAGGTAATTATGGCATTTGTATCTTTTGGAAAACATGAACCTCCATAACCAATACCTGCTTTCAAAAATCGCCCACCGATACGACTATCCATTCCTATTCCGTTTGCTACATCGTCCACGTTTGCACCAACATGCTCACATAGGTTGGCTATCTCATTAATAAAGCTGATTTTGGTTGCCAGGAAAGTGTTCGATGCATACTTAATCATTTCGGCACTTCGAAGGTCTGTTTTTACAATTGGGATATTATATGGTCGGTATATTTCCTCCATAATCTCCATCGCTTCATCATCTTCAGAACCTAATACTATACGGTCGCCATTAAACGTATCATAAACGGCAGATCCTTGACGCAAAAATTCAGGATTGGAGACGACTCTGACAGAAAGGTTAGTTACTGCAATTCGCTCAATATTCGCTTTAATATGTTCGTTCGTTCCAATAGGGACTGTACTTTTGGTTACTAATACAACATCGTTATGTAAGTATTTTACTATATCGCTGCAAACTGTATTTAAAAATGTTAAATCTGCCGAGCCATCTGCCCCTTGAGGTGTTCCTACGGCTAAAAAGATTACCTCTTTAGCAGCTAGCCCTTCCTCATAATTGGAAGTAAAGTGTAATCTTTCTCTCTGGATATTAGTCTGTAATAGTTCCTCTAAACCTTCTTCATAAATAGGAGACTTGCCGCTCCTTAATGTCTCCACTTTCTCCTCATCAATATCAATACATGTAACATCATTGCCGATTTCAGATAAACAAACACCTGTAACAAGACCTACATAACCGGTACCGATTACAGCAATATTCACTTTGGCATGCCTCCTTTTTTCTGATGAACTTCTAATTTATACCTATGTATCGCAAAGCTGTTTTAGTAATTTTTATACTTTATTAGAAAGTGCATACAGGTTTCAAGCTATGGCAATGATGTATGTGTTAATACTTTTAAGTTTGATGCATATGGAGGATTACAGAATAACTATGAAGACTATCAGCAATGTCACTATAATAATTCCTGCCTATAATCCAGACGAGAAATTACTCAATTTAGTCGATCAAATTGAGCAGAACTTTACTCGGATCATTGTTGTAAATGATGGTAGTAATGGCGATTCACAAGATATATTTGATCAGCTAGCTAAATCAGAAAAATTCACGATTCTTAAGCATGCAGTAAACCTTGGTAAGGGCAGAGCATTAAAAACAGCCTTTAATCACTTTTTAAATAATCATAATGAATCGATAGGGATAGTAACTGTAGACGCGGATGGGCAGCATTCTGTTGAAGACATCAAAAAAGTTGCACTGAAATTAAACCAGCGTCCTAACAGTTTGATTTTAGGTGTGAGGGATTTTTCCGAGGATAATATTCCATTGAGAAGCCGATTTGGCAATATACTTACTAAAAGGATTTTTAGCTTTGCTAGCGGGATAAAAATTTCCGATACTCAAACAGGATTAAGAGGGATATCCTATGCATTTTTAAAGGAATTACTGAATGTTAAAGGTGAAAGATTTGAGTATGAAATGAATATGTTATTTGAATGTAAGAACCAAACTATTCGAGTAGAAGAAGTAGACATTGAGACTATTTATATTGAAGAGAATAAATCTTCTCATTTCAATCCGATTGTTGATTCAATAAAAATATACTCGATATTTTTGCAATATGCCTTTTCATCCCTATCTTCCTTTGGATTAGACATTTTGCTGTTCTCCATCTTGTCAATTTTCTTAAAAGACTTGATGCCTCAATCGTTTATTATTGTTGCAACAATTGGTGCAAGAATTTTATCATCAATCTTTAATTATACATTAAACAAAAACCTTGTTTTTAAATCGAATTCCAAGAGTTCACTATATAAGTATTACGTTTTGAGTATTAGTCAAATGCTTTCATCTTCTTTACTGGTTTACGTCTTTTACCTTTTAATTGGTGATGGAGAAGTTGCCATTAAAATTGTAGTAGACTCCTTACTATTTATTATAAGTTTTTACATCCAGCGACTGTGGGTGTTTGATAATGATCCAGGTGAAGTAAGTGAGGTAATAAAAAGTGTTTGAATATATTTCTATAATATTCTTATTTTTATCCCTATTGGGTTGGGGGATGTTGGTTCTACATGAAATTAAAATTCATGCAGCTTTCATTCCCATCTTTACGTTTTCAGCAATTACAAGTTTTGTTTTTTTAGCAGGGTTGTTTCAAATCATGCCGGAAGCAGTTAACCTTATATTTTACATCGGACTGCTTTTATGTGGAAGGTATGCTTATTTATTTTGGAATAAGAAATATGTCTTGGAAGAGATTGCTGTACCATCCACAGTAATGCTCGTTGTTTTGACTGTATTATTTATGTTTTTACTTAAAGGATTAGCTTTACTTCATTATGATAATTTCAGCCATTGGGGTTTAATTATTAAAGAAATGTTTGATCTTAATAGTCTCCCTGATGACAGAACCGTAATCCAATTTAAAAATTATCCGCCCGGCAGTGCTGTCTTTATTTATTTTATTAATAAAATTATTGGCTATTCAGAGAGCCATGCATTAATGGCGCAGGGGTTTTTAGTAGCTGCCAACCTTGCTGTCTTGCTCGTTTATTGCAATTGGAAAAAGCCTTCTCAAATTTTGCTAAGCATCGTATCTGGCTTTACCTTATTAATCGTTATAAAAGCTAATATTTATAATTTGCTCGTGGATACTTTATTGGGGTTAGTCGCAGTATCGATTACTGTTATTGCTTATTATTATCGCAAGAATTGGTTGAAGAGCCTTATAGCCACTATGCCTATCCTAATATTGCTTCTGTTGGTTAAAGACAGCGGTAAAATTTTCTTTATATTTAATATTGCTCTACTATTATGGTTTGTCATTTCTTATGAGTCTAAAAAAAAGACAAAAGCGCTTGTATTTGTAACTATATTTGCCATTTTTATTCCCTTGTTTACTAGCTTTTTATGGGGAGAATATACGGACAAAGCTTATCCTAATACTACTTATGAAGATAATAAGTTTGCGGTAACATTAGACACATTGTCGTTATCTGGCATTGATAAATCCGAAGAAGCTATTTCAAATTTAGGACCAGATTTGCTGCAAGCTGCTACGAAATTTGATGCAAATAGTAATGTCGAATCGTTATTTTGGCTGAATAGCATTTCCATCCTATTCATAATAGGTATTTACTTACATAGAAGAGAGAAAGCAAAGCTGTTAATTAGCACAACTGTCCTGATAAACGTTTTCTACGCTTTTTATATTGCTGCATTATATTTGATGTATTTATTTCTGATGCCGGAAATAGAAATGGTTTATTTGGCTGGTTTTTATAGATATCATTCAACAATTGTCATTTATTGTATTGGATTACTTATGACTGCACTAATACAGGAATGGTCCAAAAGTGACCTGATTCAGAAACATATCTTATTAAAATTGGGGACAATGATTTGCTTAATTACTGTCTTTGTATTTCCTTTCCATGAACATATTAAATCCATTACGACGAGACCTGAAGTGGCAAATTCCCTTCGTATGGATTTGAAGAACGCTTATGACAAAATAAGATATCGTGACTCAGAAAACCCGACTGTTCTATATTATAGCTCCGAGAGTCAGGGAGACAGAGGCTATTTGAGAAACATGGTGTTATATGAAATGCTTTCCTGGAGATTCCATATAACTTATAAATTAGACGGCGAGGAAGCGAAACAATCTTTTTTAGATGAGATGAAAAAATCCGATTATATCATCGTTTTAGATACGGATAAGAATTTTAAATCATTCTTTTCAACGTATGTAGACTCTAATAATATTGAGGGAGTTTATAAGGTTAATAATAGTGATAATGGGTTAACAACTGTGCCTGTACATTAGAAGCCCCGGAGCAGATATCCAATCCGCTCCGGGGCAATTATTCACTCTCTATTCTTTGCTTCTATTTTCTTATTACCTAATATTAGGTAGTTCAGTTCTTCTTTTGGAATTTTATTGAATTCAGTTCGCTTGGCTAGGTAGAATATTATGCCTAATAGGATCCATGAGATCAGTGCGATTCTGGACTCGATTCCCAGGAATGCTGGTGAAGCTGGGATAAGCAATAAGCTCAAGAATGTCAGGCTGGCTAGCATTCCTACTCCAGCAATTGTCTTTTTCAGTGGTGCTACAACATGTTTCTTATGATTAAAGTCCTTGTCTTTTGACCATTTAAAAAGTGAAAATGCTGTAAAACATGTATAGAAATATGCAATTGTTACACCAATTGATGACATGTCTACTACCCAGATAAGCGCCTCACGCCCAAACCATGGTGCAAACATGGAAACAATTACCGTGAAAATAATACCTACATACGGTGTTTTGTATTTTGGATGAAGTCTAGAGAATGCTTCAGGAATTATTTTCGCACGTGACATAGCGAATAGTAAACGGCTTGATGAGATAATAAAACCATTTAAGCCTGTGAAAACACCCATTGTCAGCGCTACAACGAGGATCACGAGTCCCATCGTGCCTACCGTATCCTGAATAGCTGCTCCTGTTCCCCATTGCTGGCCTTCAGCAACTAATCCTTGCCAAGGCTGTGTCATAGCAGTAGCAATAATCATCAAGCTATATAATACAGCTGCGAAGAGTATCGCCAGAATTATTAATGTGAATGCTTTTTTAGATGAAAAACGAAATTCTTCTGCTGCCTGTGGTATATTATCAAAACCAACGTAAGCCCATGGCGCAATTGCTACGATTGAAATAATTGCAGCAAATGCTGTTGTTCCTGTTGGGAATGCTGGTGATATGTTCGATAATCCTGCGCCAGGCTGTCCGCCAACTAAAAATGTAATGGCGAGGACGCCTAATATCATAATAGAACAAAAAATAAATTGCATACGGCCTGTTAAGCCAGTTCCTCGTACGTTTAAAAAGCCAAATAACCCTAATGCTGCGGATGCAATAATGATTTCCATTCCATAAACATTCCACCCAGCAATTTGGTAAAGATGCAAGTTTTCAATTAATGCGGGAAAAACATATTTAAACATTAATGCAAAAGCAGATGCGTTTAGTGCGACGATACAAATGTACCCCAGCGTTAAAAACCACCCGCTAATAAATGCGTGTGTACGACCTAAACTTATAAATGCATAGGCAAATTCCCCTCCTGATACCGGGAAACTTTTTATTAAAAATCCATAGCTCACAGCGATCAACATCATTAGTAATGCGCCAATACCGAAACCTGCGATTACTCCTAATGGACCTGCCTGGGACATCCAGTTCGTTGGCTGTACGAAAGCACCCCAACCAATTGAGGAGCCTAGGGCAATCGCCCATACCCAGTGTGGCTTTAGTGATTTTTTCAGCGTCTGTCGTTCTTCCATGCTTCGTCTCCTTTTAACCTCTTTTTTTGATACTACCCCGTTATACCAAAATTCGACTATTTTCGCAAAATTTCTAGTACTAGCATATGCGAGGAATGGAATATTATTTTGGCGTTATTTACCCCTTATTTTCTGTGGTAAGGAATTTTGGGATTAAATGGAGAGATTTGGGATGATTCTCGAATAGCTTTCCAACGATATACTCTTTTCATACTGTTTCCGGTTTTAAGTTGTTGTATCCCAATATACAGGAAGTATGCCACAATAAATACTGTAGGCGTGAATAGGATATTCCACAGGATTGTATCCTGAACAAATGTAATTTCAAGACGCTTTACCAGCAGTCGTATTGCTTCCATGACGAATACGTGTGAAACATAGATGCCGACTGAATTGGCACCAATCTTAGATATGAGTGAGTTTTTACCAATTTTGTTGTGCTTTATAATTGCCATGAACAGTATAATAATTAATGGGATTGTAGCCAGGAAGTAATTTTGTTCATTTCCCTCCAAAATCTTAATTGTGTAATATCCCTCTAATACTTGAACAAGTGAGAATACAGTAATAACCCCTATATACACAAATACTGGGATTTTCATCGCAAATTCTTTTACCTGACCTGCATATTTGCCCACTAATCCGCCAAGCGTTGTGTAAAATAGCCCCATGAATAGAGCATCCCGAGTATTTAGGGCTACCTCAAAAAAGGATGAATACGATTGGCCAAACAGTCCATATATGTTAAGCCCTAACGAGATAATAAAAAGTACTCGCAGGAGCCTGAATTTCGTAAAAATAAATAAAATAGCAATTGACCAAATCAGTGCCAACAGAAACCATAGATGGTATTGAGTATGGCCAGCTCCATAATAAAGCGTTTCCCATGTAAAGTAAGTTGCAAGATATTCCTGGAACATTACGTGCATTGCTTGTACCGATTTTTCTGTCTCAATATAGTTGATTGCCAGATCGTACAGAAAATAGAATGCAAACCATGCAGTCCATAACTTTGTTAATTTTAAGATGTATTTTTTAAAATAGGTAAACTGTTGTTTTGTAGAATCGATTGTGTTGATTTTTTGAATGAATAAATAACCCGACGCTACAAAAAAGAATGGCACAGCGAATCGCGCCAATATGTCGATTATAAAATCAGCTTGGTCTCCGTCAATAGCACCTAACTGCACTCCACTTACTGTCCCTGTGTGGATACAAACCACAGCAAGGATAGCAAAAAATTTCACAAAATCGATTGTATAATTACGTTCCATACCCTATACTCTCCCATTGCTGCAGCCCCAATTTTTCGATAACTTTATACTAAAATCTATTCGAAAATTATTTGGTAGTTTAGGGAGATGTTAAAATGCCTTAATAATTTGATAAGTCATTGAAATGTTGTATACATTAGAAAACTTGGCATTCGCCAAGCCTTAATATAGATAAGCCTTAGTTGTACTTATGCAGTAAGAAAGGATTTATACTTTCTTAACTGCCAAAGAAACACAGCTGCTTCGCTGTGTCAGAGTTTCACTCTTATGTGGTTTATTATAGTTAATTTAGGTTAGTTTTTTTGTCGGCTTAGTGTCGTATTTAATTCATTCAAATAGTTCATTAACGGTTCTCTTAAATCATCTCGAGTTAGTGCCATTTCTATTGTTGTTTGGATAAATCCTAATTGTTCACCAACGTCATAACGAGCTCCTTCAATTTCCAAAGCAAAAACGCGTTGAATTTTATTCAATTCTTGTATAGCATCTGTTAATTGAATTTCTCCACCGGCACCAACATGTTGTTTTTCCAGAAAATCAAAAATCTCTGGTGTTAATATATATCTTCCAATAATCGCCATGTTGGATGGTGCTGTTCCTTGCTTAGGTTTCTCGACGAAGCTTTTTACCTGATGGGAGTTACCTAGCTTTTTCAATGGATCAATTATGCCGTATCTATGTGTCTCTTCAAACGGGACATTTTTCACCCCAATTACGGAGGATTTCTTCAGCTCATATTCATTTATTAGTTGATGTAACCCAGGGTTCTCACTATGAATAATATCGTCACCAAGTAAAACTGCAAAAGGATCATTGCCGATAAATTTCCTGGCACACCAAATAGCATGTCCCAGCCCTTTTGGCTCTTTTTGTCTTATATAATGGATATCAACATTTGCAGACTTCCTGATTTTCTCGAGCAACTCAAATTTTTCCTTCTTCATCAAGTTCTCTTCTAATTCAAGTGACTTATCAAAATGGTCTTCAATTGCCCTCTTCCCTTTTCCGGTGACTATGATAATGTCTTCGATTCCTGAATCTATTGCTTCATCAACGATATATTCTATCGTGGGTTTATCAACAATAGGCAGCATTTCCTTAGGCATTGCTTTGGTAGCAGGTAAGAACCTTGTCCCCAGTCCGGCAGCAGGTATGATTGCTTTCTTAATACTTTTCATATAGAACCTCCATCACTCTAATGAGTACTATTAATTTGGCCTCAATAGTCAATTTAATAACAAAGCTTATTATAATATATTTTTTAGATTCTAAAAAATTCATAATAACCATTTTAAAACTAGCGGATAGCTTTTTATTTTTCTATAATGTTATTTTTTTGCAGGGATTATCATAAATTAGTAGAACTTAAACATAGATATGCTTCTCAAATTTAATAAAGCTTGATAAGACGTTAATGTAATACTTTCAATGATTAATAGTACCATTACCATAGTTATAATACTAACTTTTCAGGGTTTAGAAAAACGAATTATAACTCCAGAGTGGAAAGGACGAATACTTTGAATAAAAATATGCTAATAGCAACTGGTACTTTGTTAAGTTTGGTTGTTTTCATTAACAAATATAAGAAAAAAGAAGAAACAATGAATAAAGCAGTTGTTGTTCTTGGTTCAGGTCGTTCTGGAACATCAGTACTCGCCCGAGCAATAAACATTATTGGAGTCGATCTTGGATCAGGCTTCATTAAAAAGAATAATACCAACCCAAAAGGATTCTTTGAAGATAAAAAAATTGCATCAAGACTGAAAACAAGACCATTTCCAAAGGGATTTCAATACTTTAGTGACATTCAACCCTTCAGAGATGAACTAAAACAATACGTTCAGGAAAAATTCTCCGCAAAAGAAATTTGGGGATGGAAGGATCCTCGTAATAATGAATTTCTTGAAATGTGGAAGCAAATTCTCAAGGAACTAAATACTGAAGGGAATTACCTCATTATTATACGCAACCCTGTTGATGTTATCGCTTCCTACAAGAGGGCATACAATAGGGATGAGAATTGGGCTAAACGGCAATGGCAGTTGCGAACTCTCCTGTCTTTAAAGGAAACTAAAAAGGAAAAAAGGGTTATTGTTGAATACGATGAGTTATTTAACAATAGTCTTCAAAGTTTACGAAGGATTGCCAATACTCTTAATCTACCATGGCCACAAGACGAAGCAACAATTAAGAGTGAACTAGACGAATTTATTGATCCGAAATTACAGCATAGCAACAGTGGAACAAACCTTAAAGATTTTAAGAAACGACAGGATATTGATCAGGAAATTAAAAAACTTTACTTGCTTTGTCTAAAAGGGGCAAAGTCACAGAAGTATTTACAATCAAAAACCTTTCAATCGCGTGTTGATAAATTATATAAATCTTTTTTACGTAAGCATGGAAAACTTCGGGTTATGCCACCTAAAGCGTAATTACCTTAAGGAAAGAGTCGGAAGTTTGAAGTTGATAACATCTTAATTTAATTTTCACTAAAAAATTAGAGGGTGTTTATTGGATGAATAGGAAGACGATTAAAAGAAAAATGAATTTCGTTCTACAGCCAATTAATAATTACTTGTTCAATAAGAATCATAGGATCGCATGCCTGTATGCTAAGTACTATGATAACTTAGCAATTAAGAAAAATACTATTTTATATGAAAGCCGTGACGGTTCCAGTATTACCGATAGCCCATATGCAATGTTTAAATATATGATTAAAGACCCCAATTTCAATGATTTTGTACACATTTGGTCAGTACAAGACTTTCATAATCTTTCTAGTATCATTTCAAAATATAAAAATACCCCTAACGTCAAATTTGTCGAGCGGAATTCTAAAAATTATCTTAAATGTTTAGTAACCTGTGAATATCTAATTAATAATTCGACCTTTCAACCTTTTTTCATACCTAAAAACGACCAGATATACATTAATACTTGGCACGGTACCCCCTTGAAATACATGGGTTTTGATATCCCTGGAAACCCCTCTCAGTCACAAAACGTTGTAAGGAACTTTCTAAGTACAGACTATATATTAAGTCCTAATAATCATACAACCATGATATTTACTGAAAGCTATAAATTGAATGGGATATACGAAGGAACAATTATCGAAGAGGGATATCCTAGAATAGATCTGACATTGAACACAAATCCCAAAAGGTTTAGTGCTGATTTACGAAGCCAAGGTTTGAGAATTGATAACAGTAAAGAAAATATATTATATGCTCCAACATGGAAAGGAAGTCATATATCAAAAGTTGACGATGATGTTGATCAAATCATTGCAGATATTAGTTACTTAGAAAATGAAATTGGAAATAACTATAATATATTGATCAAAGTTCACCCTTTTCTTTATAAAGAAGCCTTAAAACATGATGATATTAAAAATAAATTAGTGCCAGATTTAGTTGATACAAATGAACTGCTAGCAACAATTGATATACTGATTACTGATTATTCAAGTATTTTCTTTGATTTTCTTGTAACAAATAAACCAATTCTTTTTTACACATGGGATATAGATTCTTATGATACTGAAAGAGGACAATATCTTGCAAATGATGAACTTCCAGGTCCCCTAGTTTTTAATCCTATCGAGTTAGTAGATACAATTAAGAATATTGATAAGGTAATTACGGACTTTCGTGAAAAGTATATAAATATGCAGCAAATATTCACTGGTTACGAGGATGGAAAAGTAACAGAAAGAGTTGTCCGAAATATCTTTAACAAAACTACAGAAAACTTAAACACAATATCCAGTTCATCTCCCCAAAAGAAAAAAATACTAATTTATTCTGGCGGAATGAAAGATAATGGTATTACAAGCTCGTTTATTAATTTGATGAGTAATATTGATTACAGTAAATATGATGTTAGTTGCTTTACAGCAACGCCTCATGATGATGAAGTAATTAAGAATTTAGGTAAAGTGAATAAAAATGTACGATTTCTGTTTAAACCTGGCCTCCCTGTTTACAGACTATCTGAAGTATACAAAGATAAATTTATACACAATAGGGGCGCAAGTGGATTCTTAGGAAGGCTGCTCTTTCCGGAAAATGCCTATATTAGAGAACACACACGTTTATTTGGTAAAAACAAATATGACTACGTTATTGATTTTAGCGGATATAGTCTGTTTTGGGCTAAGTTCCTTGTAGTCACAGATGCTAAAAGAAAGATTTGTTTTATGCATAATGATTTACTTAGTGACAGTGAAAGAACTATCAACGGTAAACGGCCTCATAGAATCAATTTAAGAGGGCTTTTTTCGATATATAATCGGTTTGATCTGCTTGTAAGTGTCTCTAAAGGGACAATGGAACTAAACCGCAAGAATTTGTCTCAGTATGCTGAATTTAACAAGTTTGAGTATGTTATGAATTCTATTAAACCTGATAAGATACTTCAAATGGCCACTGAGAACGTTAGTTATGAAGAGATAAATAATGAAGACATCATTACCACTGAAAAATATAAAGCAAGAGCAATTGTTTCTGACTACAAAAATAGTATTTTATGGAACACACTTTCTAATGATCAATATGCCACTCAGCTTCACTTAAAGAATGAATATGATAATGCTGAAATTACTATCTCAAGAAAAGCTATATTAAATAATACTACATATTATCAGTTCAGTCATGCCCACCAAGTGATTGGTTGGATTAATTCTGAAGCAATAACATTGTTGCCAGATGATATTATTTATGAGAAAAATGTTAATAGATTGGCCAAACTGACTAGGCCAAAAGGGAATCATATTTTCTCTGACCCTTACGATATTGCTGGTTGTGAAAAGGTTTCAAGCAGTTGGGATTATAGATATAAGTTGTTGAAAATTGATAAGGAAGCGAAAACACAGCATAGTATATACAGCAGGATTTCTATTAACAAGACGGTTATAGGATGGGTAGATAATTCTGCACTTAATTTTTACGAGTTTAGTAGTATAAGAAGAACGGTTGCTTTAATACGAAACTATCAAAAATATAGGTCATTTATAAAAAATATTGAAAACAGAACGTTAAGTGAAATCAATATAAAAGAGAATATGTTCGCGATAGTAACAAACCCAGGGGACTATATAATCTGGACAAAAGCTTACCCGAATTACGATACTAAAGAAATAGCTAACGCAACTGATTTTGAAGGAAAAACAATTAAAATCAAAACTATTCATAAGACAAGACAAGGATATTATTATCTATTTTATAGTGTAAATGTGAAGATTGGCTGGTTAAATTATGAAGCAGTTACAATCATAGACAATCCAAAGATTATAGAAGAAAATAATGTATCTAGAACTGCAAAAATCTGTTTGAGGGAATCAGACCATATTTGGAGTAAGCCATATGGTATACAGGGTGCTCAGAAAACAATAGATAATTTAGATGGGCTTGAAGGAAGTACAGTCAGCATTGATAAGGAAGTCATTACACAGGCTGGTGATTATTCCCACATCATAAAAGATGGGGTATCTATAGGATGGTTAGATAACAGGTCTTTAACTGTTAAAAAAGTTTTTGGTATTGAATTAGATGGGCAATATATTCCTGAACCTAGTGAGAAAGATATCAATTTTGTTAACATGGGGCGATTATCACCTGAAAAAGGGCAGGATAATCTTATAAAAGCATTCGCTAATTTCCATAGTAAACACCCAAATAGCAAGCTCTATTTTTTGGGGCATGGTCCTTTAAAAGCAGACTTACAAACGTTGATAGACGACTTTGATTTAAACGATTCTATCCATCTATTAGGACAATTAGAAAATCCCTTTTCCTTTATGAATAAGTGTGATTGCTTTGTCCTTTCATCGCATTATGAAGGACAGCCAATGGTTCTATTAGAAGCAATGACTTTAGGAATGGATATTCTTGCGACAGATATAGTTGCAAACCGAACAGTTTTAGAAGACGGCAAATATGGATGGCTGGTTGAGAATAGCGTTAGTGGACTTGAAGAAGGGTTATATACAATTGCCAATAAACAAAATGTCCATACTAAGGAAAAATTTGATTACATTAAGTATAATTCAGAAGCAATGGCTACCTTTTATAAAAAATTTGAATAGTTAAGATCAGGGAAAAGGAGGACTTTCTATAATCGAAGAAAGCCCTCCTTCCTACCTACTACGTGCAACAGGAAACCTCCACTTATTCATTAAGAAAGTATTTATACTTACTGCCGGCAAAATTCGAATGGTGCCCGTTGTCACTACCGAATCTTACTGATCACGGTTCCTTTTTTTTAACACTTTCTTCATTGTATCGACAATTGGCTTTTTTCCACCCATAACCAAACCACTAAGTTCAGCAATAATGTGCAACAACGCGAGCACGATAAACGTGATGATGAGCGATGTTGTTAATGTTGCATTCGAGAATAGAATCGCCATTGCTCCGAAAAGTGTACTAAATGCATAGATGATAAGTACTGTTTTTCGATGGCTGAACCCAGACGCAAGCAATTGGTAATGAATATGCTTATTGTCCGGCATCATAATATTTTCCTTATTGTAAGCGCGACGGACAATGGCAAATAGTGTATCGAAAATCGGTACAGCTAGAACGATAATTGGAATAATAAAGCTGAACAAGGCAATATTTTTAAACAACCCTAGCATGGAAACAACTGCAATTGCATAGCCGAGAAAATTTGAGCCGGTATCACCCATATAAATTTTTGCAGGGTAAAAGTTATGATACAAGAATCCCAAATTGGCACCTATCAGGACGATACATAGGTACGCGGCCATGATTTGTACATCTATCAAAGCCATAATGAACATGCTTGTCAACGCAATCGTCGTGACACCTGTGGCGAGCCCGTCCAGACCGTCAATTAAATTAATTGCATTTGTTATGCCGACAACCCAAAGTACAGTAACAAGTACGCTCACAAATCCGAGATCGATCATCCCTAAGATTGGCAGCGTGATTTTGTCAATGATTAACCCTGATGAGAGGAGAAATGATGCTGCTATTAACTGACCACCGAGTTTAACAACAGGGCGAATATTGTAACGATCATCGAGGGCACCAGTTATTAGAATCACTACAGCTCCAAGAATGATTTCGGGCAGGTGTTCATGCTGCGGCTGCAAATAAAGCGCCCCTAAAAACACCCCAAGGAAAATGGCTAGACCACCTAATCTCGGCGTTACTTTTGTATGTATTTTGCGATGGTTTGGCAGATCAACGACACCTATTTTTATTGCGAGTTTTTTTACAGGGTAGGTTAATAGGAATGTTGCAATAAGCGCAATAAAAAAGGCTATCGTCAAGTCGATATAATTTATCATAAAACTTCTCCTAGTTTGCTTGATGTTTGACTTTGGTGCGTAATTGACTTAAATTATATCGAATAGATGCAGTGTTAAGCAAATTATAGTTGGATTGGGAGTCACTGTTCACCTTTTAACATAAGCTAGGAGGACTTTCTGCTTTATTGAAAGTCCTCCATCCTACCTACTTCGTGCAACAAGATTCCTCTTTAACCTCGCTGATTTCTACGTCACAGCAATCGTTGTCTTTATTATTTTTAGAAAATAATTTTACGATAAGCTTCTTCATTCAATCTCACCTCCCTTCATTAAACCAAGTAGAAGATAAATCCTGATATGGTAGCCATTGAAATGACTGAGGCGACAAATGCGATCACAAGCTGTTTTTTGAAAATGGATTTCAGTAATATTAGTTCCGGCAAACTTGCACCAGCTGAACTGATCATCATTGCCATTACTGGTCCCAGTGCCATTCCCTTCATGATGAATACATGGGAAATAGGTATCATACTTGATAACCGGATGTACAAAGGTATTCCGATCACTGCCGCGATTGGCACAATCCACCATGTTTCTTTTCCAAGCCATTGGGCTATCCATTCAGTTGGGACTAATCCGTGAATGATTGCACCGATTGCTGCCCCAATGATTAGATAAGGATATACGCTTTTCATAAGTGTTATTGTTTCATCCCATGCCCCTTTCCAGTTAAATTGTTTAGATTCTTCCTCATATCCTGTCATCATTACATTTTTAACATAACGATCGAATTTCAGTTTACTTAAAGTAAATCCAGTTATGACGGAAGCGATAGCGGTCACTACGGTGTAAATCAGGGTAACCTTCCATCCTAGAATGACTCCCATCAATGTTAGAATAGTAGGATCGAGTACCGGTGATGCAAAAAGAAAAATCATTACAATTTTGAATGGCATATTTTTTCGCAGCATGTTGACCACCACCGGAATCGTTGAGCATGAACAAAAAGGTGTAATGAAGGCAAATAACAACGCTGCAAGGACCCCTACCAGTTGATTACTTTCTGCTAAGTAGTGTTCTATCTTTTTGTATGGGATGTAAGCCTGCAGTGCACTAAGGACAAATGAGATGGCAAAGAATAGTACGGTTAATTCAAGTGCAATCATGAAAAAGTTTTTTAAAGTTTCCATATTGAATATCTCCTTAAATCAAATTATTTTGATTAATATATCAAAAAAAATTGATATATAGTCTAAAAATTAACAGCAAGATGGAACGAATACACAGCAGAGTTCGTCTGATAACAAGCTTTTAACTTCGGTATCGTTCAATTTATAATATCCCCATGTACCTTTAGTTTCCTTTTCAATAAGGTTAGCATCCAGGAGAATTTTAAGATGATAGGATAGCTTCGATTGGGGCATTCCAACCATATCAACAAGATCACAAACACATGTTGAGCCATTATGACATAAGAGATTCATAACTTGGAGCCGCTTTGTGTCTGAAAGTGCTTTGAATTTTGATGCATAGATTGTAAATGTTTCCTCACTTGGATTATTAAGAACATTTAATTCCTTCATTTGGATTCGCTCCTCTTTAATATCAACTTTTTTTGATTTAATGTTATTATATACCATTTTTTTGTTAATGCAAGTTATTATATCAAAAAAAGTTGATTAATCGTTCGACAAATTTCGGGGAGAGACAGGCACCTAGCTGCCCACCCCTCCCATTATATAGGCTATCGTCTGGTTTATTTCTGCTTCATCGTCCCAGTCTTTGTCTGGCTGGACGATGAATCTTGTTATCATGAATCCTAGGATTGTTGTGACCATCATGCGGATCATCGTTTCATTTGGCAGGTCCTGCAACTCACCTTTTTCTTTGTAGAAGTCGAGCGCTTGATTGAATGCTGGAATGACTTTGTCACCGAATTCTTTTTTGTAGGTGGTTTGGATCTCCGGGTGAAACGCTAACTCCTGCAATAGAATTTTTATTAACGGAAGATTGGATTGTGCGAATTCAAAGCGATTTTTTATAAATGCATAAAGCAGGTCCTCAAAGTGTTCATAGTCATTTTGGAAGACCTGGCTGACGAATTTTTTTGCAAATACGGGTGCTGAGAAATTCGTTATAACAGGGGTGACAATCGCAACGAGCAGGTCTTTTTTTGTGTGATAGTGGCGAAAAATTGTCCCTTCAGCCACTCCTGCCCGTTTGGCGATTTCACTTGTTGATGTGTTGTAGTAGCCTTTTTCGGAAATAAGCTCGATGGCAGCTTTGACGATTTCGATTTGTTTTGGTGTCATCTTTTCTTCATTACGTAATGTTTCCATCATATCTGACATGAGTGGTTCCTCCTGGGATTATACTGTTCGATGGCGTTTGAGCGCGAAAATATTCAGGATAATAAATACTGTTGAAAATCCTACTAATACACTTATGTCACCGGTAACTGCCGCTAACTCTTGCCCTTTGATCATGATTTCCTTTAAGGCATCTGCTCCATACGTTAATGGCATTATTTTTCCAATGGCATTTATCCATTCAACTGATTCAGTCGGGAAAATACCGGAAAAGAACACCTGTGGAATGATGATGATCGGGATAAACTGCATCATTTGAAATTCATTTTTGGCATAAGCTGACAGTAAAGTGCCGAGACTTAAAGCCGTGATAGCGAGCAGGAATGCGATAAACAGTACTGCTATAAACGACCCCGCCATGTAAATACCAAGTACATAGATGGAGAATGCTGTAACGATAATTGATTGAATAATAATAAATATGCCAAACCCGAGCAGGTAACCAATGACAATTTCCCAGCGTTTTAATGGGGTTGCCAGTAAACGTTCGAGTGTCCCTTGCGTTCGTTCGCGCAGGAATGAAACGCCGCCAATAATAAATACGAAAAAGAAGACGAAGAATCCGATTAAGACAGAGCCTGTTTGATCGAATAAATTCAAGTCAGATGTGCCATGGAGAAAGTTAATTTCCAATTCGGGCGCGTTTGGATTTATTTGTTTTACCGCATTACTGATGACACGCTGGACGGCAGATGTTGCTGATGGGTTACTTCCTTCCATTGTCAGTTGTGCCTGATTTTTTTCAAAGGACAGATGGGCATCAGCATTTTCATTTTGGAGTACGGTTTCGGCCTTGTGTTCGTTTGCCTCCAGAATTGTTGCATCCTGCTGTTCGAGAGCACTTTGCATTTGTACCGGGACATCCGTGATTGCGATTGTTGGCTCGTATTGATCCATATCCAGCACAAGCCACAATAATGTCATTACTAATAATGGTGCGACCATCATCAAAGCGATACTGCGTTTATCGCGAAGAAATTGATGTATGATCCGTTTAACGATTGCTTGAATGCGCATGTGCGGCACCTCCAAACTGTAAGAATGCCTCTTCCAAGGTTTCGGTATTGCTCTTTGATTTTAATTGTTGTGGGCTTCCTTGGGCGATGACATAGCCATTCCGTAAAAGTGCGAGATTATCACATTTCTCCGCTTCGTCCATTACGTGGGTAGTGATGATGATTGTGGTGCCCTGTTTTTGCATGTTTCGCAGTTCTTCCCATATAGACGCGCGAAGAACCGGGTCAATGCCGACAGTCGGCTCATCCAGAATCAGCAGGTTTGGCTGGTGCAAGAGTGATACCGCCAATGACATGCGACGCTTCATGCCGCCTGAATATTTTTCCAGTGTCTTATCAAGATGATCCTGGAGGTCAACAATTTTTGCAGCTTCTGCGACCCGTTCTTTCTGCTGCTTTTTAGGGATTTTGTAGATACTCGCAAAAAAATGCAGGTTTTCCCGGGCTGTCAGTTCACTGTATAACGCGTCTGACTGGGCCATGTAGCCGATTTTCTGCATTTGCTTGAAGGATGGCATTTGTTGATTTTCTATGTGGATTGTTCCGTTGATGGGGGTCAGCAAACCGATCATGATTTTGACGAGTGTCGTTTTGCCTGAGCCTGATGGACCAAGCAGTCCAAAGAGCTGCCCTTCTGGAATAGATAGGTCGATATCCTTTAATACAGACTCTTTGTTGTAGCTGTGAGCGATATTGTTCATTTCAATAAAGGCGGACATGGTGGCGCCTCCTTTTGTTGATGTGTTTTTTTGTGAGCGTTGTTAGCTTTTGTGAGTGATTACTCACTTTTTATAATAAGCTATTTAAGTTGAAAAGTAAAGGATGTGGCGGGATAGATTATTCGACATAAACCGGGGAGTGACAGGCACGACCCGAAATCACGGGCCCGGATTTTCACAAGCATGAACTGGCTTCTTTTCGCATAAATATTATTGGACATATTTTATTTTCATCAGGGAGGCTGGGAGATGCAGTTTTATTATGGGAGTCAAATGCCGCTTCGGGTTTTGGATGAGGCGGAGTTTTGGAAGGAACAGGAGTCTGAACATACAGTAGTGATGCGGGAGCTTGTTCAGAACTTAGAGAGTGAATACGTTGATGCGCTGAAGCGTTGGGAGGATGTGCTGAATACGACACACCAGCATGTTAAGCGCTTTGTTGAGTCAGTTATCCGAAGCAATAATCAGATATCGCCAGCATTATATAATCAGGTGCTGGAGTTAGTGACATTTTGTTTACAGGAGAGTGTGGCATTTACACAGTTCTGCAGGCAAGTGAAGAGTGAAAGTGATGCTGTTCAGGCTAACCCAACCGCCAAAGTCGTTATCGACCACATAATTGACGAGTCAGAATACTTTATTGGGATCGCACAGACAATATTATACGAGCAGCAGAAGTAATTTAGTGAATGGGCGCCTCTTTTGGTGTCCATTTTTGTTGGTTGGAGGGTGAATATTGAATGAAGTAGTCTGTAGTTAAAATAAATAGGGTGATTTTCTGCTCCATTTGTGAACTTCAGCGATTGGATTGTGAACTTCGAGCAACCTTATTGTGAACTACGGTAGATTCCATGTGAACTTCGGCTTTTACGTTGTGAACTTCAGCATTTCAGCTAAATTTGCTTTCAAAAACGCCTTACACACCTTATAATAAAAAAAGATAAAGGTGGTGTTGACTGTGATGGATCGCGTATTAATTGCCAAAGTGTGTATGCTTGCGGGAAAAATTATGCTGGAGAGTGGCGCGGAAACGTATCGAGTGGAGGATACTATGAGTCGGATTGCGTCTGCTTATGGATTGGCGAATGTGCAGAGCTATGCAACGCCGACGGGGATTAATTTTTCTGCTGACTTTGCTGATGTGACGAACTTCATCCGAATTTCCAATCGGTCAACTGACTTACATAAAATTGCGGAAGTTAATAGCATTTCTCGTAAGATTGCAGCAGGTAAGGTCACCATAAATGAAGCGTTAGAGTCGCTAAATAACGTCAATGATGCCAGTTATGCGTTTCCTTACTGGATTCAAATCGTCGCTGCTGCTCTTGTTAGTGGAAGCTTTGCGATCATGTTTGGTGGCGTTTGGCCAGATTTCATTCCTTCCTTTATTGCAGGTGGGGTTGGCTATGCGGTAATGGTATGGTTTAAACAGCTAGTTGAAATTGGGTTTGTTGCTGATTTTGTTGCATCCTTTGTGATTGGGATTTTTGCAATGTTGTTTATCGCAAATGGATTTGGGGTGAATTTGGATAAAGTGATTGTCGGGGCGGTAATGCCACTCGTGCCTGGGCTGCATATCACAAATGCTGTCCGTGATTTAGTTGCAGGACACTTGGTTGCCGGTTTATCCAAAGGCGTCGAAGCAATGTTAACAGCATTCGCAATCGGAGCTGGCGTAGCTGTAGTGTTTGCTTTTTAGGTGGACCCTTCACCAGTTTTGTGAAAGGTGGTTTTTGCCGTGATGATCGTTACTCAACTTATAACAAGTTTCATAGCTGCCGCTGGGTTTGGGGTGCTTTTTAATGCGCCAAGGCGGGCGCTCATACAATGTGGCCTTATCGGTATGCTCGGCTGGATTTTATATTACGTTCTTGTCCTGGGTGAGATGGATGTTGTGCCAGCAACTGTTTTTGGTGCGATGCTTGTTGCTGTTTTGAGTCAGCTTAGTTCAAAAATATTTAAAAAACCGGTGATTATTTTTAATGTATCCGGGATCATCCCGCTCGTTCCAGGCGGAATTGCTTATGATGCGATGCGCCATTTTGTGGAGAATGATTATTTTACAGCAGTACAGCTATCGGCTAAAGTCATGCTGCTGGCAGGAGCAATTGCGATTGGATTGATGTTTTCAGAGGTAGTGAATCAGTTATTTAAAAAAATAAATTCGGCAGGCGCATAACACCTGTCGAATTTACTTTTTGTTTATCATAGCGTCAATTAATAGAACGATTGCTGTAATGATGTGCATAATCATACCAAGAATCGGGATAACAGCTACAACAGATGTAACCATTCCAATAATGCTTCCGGCCTTACTTCCTTTTTCATTGTGTGCGACGAGCAAGGTTACCAAGTGCAAGATGAACATGACGAACAAAGCACCCCAGCCTGAGCTAAGTATAAATGCGCCGCCAATGAATGGAATTCCAAGGAATGCTTCACACCCTCCAGTTATCCATTTCATAATACGTGATAGTGACATAATGTTGCCTCCTAAATAAATATCTCATTTAATAGTAGCATATTGTGTAGGACAAAACACTATTTTTGAATAACGCGATTAATTTGGGATCATATATCTTAAAAATGTAACTGCACAACTTAAGGACGCAGAAAAGCATCCTTATTTGTGGGTTGTAGTATTCGCGCGGATTATTCAGGCTGTTTTGAGTCAATAGGCTGTTTATTCAGTATTAGTGGCTGCGGATCCAGTATTTGTTAAGCCCTAATCAGTTTTCACACGTGATTATTCAGTTTTCGAACCAATATTGCCACAGCAAAAAATCCTCCTGTTTTGTTATGTGTGGTACCTATACTTCTCGGTATTTGTCGAATACTATTGCGCGAGGTCGCCCCCCTATCGCGTGACTCTCCCCTACAATCTCCACAAAAAAGCTCCCCGCCGTAGCAGGGAGCTTCTTCATTATGCTGATTTATTTTTCCGTCGTACTATTTTCGCAGTTAAATCGTCGAACAATGTATAGACGACTGGGATTAGCAGCAATGTGAAGATGCTGGAGATTCCGAGTCCGAATATTATTGTTACGGCTAGTGGCTGCTGCATTTCTGCACCTTCGCCTAATGCGAGTGCTAATGGCACCATTGCTAGTACGGTTGTTAGGGTTGTCATCAGGATTGGGCGTAATCTGCTTGGTCCTGCTTGCAGGATTGCTTCGTACCGCTCTTGACCGTTTCGCCGTAAAATATTGATGTAGTCAACGAGCACGATCGAGTTGTTGACTACGATACCGGCGAGCATGATTATTCCGATAAACGCTGGAATACTTAATGGTAATCCTGTTACAAATAACCCTACCATAACACCGACAACGGTTGCTGGCATGGAAAACATGATAATCAATGGGAATAGGAAGTTCTCAAATTGTATTGCCATGACCGCATAGACTAGGAATATTGAGAAGATCAGCGCGATCGAAAGGTCTGTAAATGATTCGGCCATATCCTGTGCCTGGCCTCCGATTTCATAGCTGTATCCTTCTGGCAGATTAATTGCTTCTAATTCTGCTTCGATATCTGTCGTGATGCTGCCGAGATCGCGATCAACAATTTCGCTTGTTATATTCATTTGCGGTTGTTGATTTTCTCTCAATAATGTTACAGGTCCTTGCACTTCTTTAAATGTTACAACGGAATCCAATGGAATTGACGCACCTGATTGTGATTGTATTTTCATATCTTGTAAGTCATTTATTGTGCTGCGTTCGTCCTCTGGGAACATTAGCTTGACGTTCATTTCGTTGCCTTCTTCACGGTACTTCGATGCAACTTGACCCGTGAATTGCAGCTGTATTTGACTTATAATTTGTTGCTGATTCAAGCCGTATGCTGCTGCTTTTTCCTCATCAACTTCAATTGTCATTTGTGGTATGCCATCTTCGGCTGCAGACGTCGGATTGTATACACCATCAACAGTTGAAATTTGATCGACTACACGACTGGATAATTCGCGCAACACTTCATGCTCTGGTCCTTTAAGCTGAATTTGTACAGGGTCTCCCATACCCATTCCGCTGTCAGTAGCGTTTACTGTTATTTCAGCACCTGGAATTGATTGAACATCTTCATCAATTTCCTGCATGATATCTTTTGTTGTTTTTGATCTGTCGGTTGAAGGGATTAGCTGCATTGTGTATGTTGCCTGATTTCCGCTTGCAGCCATCGCACCAAATCCGCCACCTCCAACACTGACATAGTTCGTCTCGATGACATCATCATATTCGGTTAGCTGTTCATTGATTTGATCCACGATTCCTTGTGTGTGTTCCAATGAACTTCCCGGTGCTGCTTCAACACGGATTTCCATTTGCCCCTGATCCGAGGATGGGATAAATTCCGCTCCAATTAATGGTGTCAGCGCCAAGCTTCCTGCAATCGCAATGATAGTGCCAAACACGGTTGTTTTACGGTGCTTGAGTACCCATCTCAGTACGCTGCGATAGCCATTATTGACATGATCTAGGAAGCGGTCAAACCAGTATCGGCGTCCATTATCTTCCATCGCCTTCGTTAGTAATTTTGATGAAAGCATTGGCACGAGTGTTACCGCTACAACAAGTGATGCGATTAACGAGAAGGAGACTGCTAATGCCAGTGGTGTGAACATGTCGGATGCGATTCCTTCAACATAAATAATTGGTAAAAATACGACCAATGTTGTAGTTGTTGAGGCAATTACAGCGGGTGCAAGCTCTGATGCACCTTTTGTTGCCGACTCCATTATCGAATAGCCTTTTTTCCGGTATGAATAGATATTTTCTAAAATAACGATTGAACTGTCGACCATCATACCGAGCCCGAGCGCCAGACCACCAAGTGTTAGCACGTTCAGTGTTTCGCCGGTAAAATACATTAAGGTAAATGTTGAGATAATCGCAATTGGTATAGATAGGCCAATAACAATTGTTGCTCGAACACTTTTCAAAAATAATAGCAAAATAAAGATCGAGATAATGCCACCAATCAAAATGTTTTTGACAACGGAACTGATCGACATTTCAATGAACTCGGATGTATCAATAATCACACCCAGGTTGGCATCGGCTGGCAGTTCTCCTTTAATTTCTTCCATGCTTTCTTTAATGTTCGTTGCAACTTCTACCGTGTTGTCGTCTGTTTTTTTCATAACGGAAAGCACGACAGATGGTTCACCGTTTACAAGTGTTTCTGTCGATGATTTTTTATATGTGTCCTTCACTTCAGCGACGTCATCTATATAAACTTTTCCACCAGATTGAGTTTGAACAAACGTTTGTTTAATTTCTTCAACTGACTCAAATTCCCCTGTCACACGAAGCTGCAGGTTCTTATTTCCTTTTTCAACAGAGCCGACTGATGCGGACTGATTCGAACTATTCAGCGATTGGGTTATCATTTGGGCTGAGACGCCGTACTGCTGTAATTTTGCCTGATCGAGTACCAGCTGGATTTCTCGTTCTTTGGCCCCTTCGACTGTAACGGATGCTACTCCACCTTGGCGTTCAAAGAATGGAACAACTTGATCCTCAGCAACCTGTGTAAGTGTTGCAGGGTCATCACCAGTTAGACCAACCCACATAACAGGTAGCTGGTCTGGGCTGAATCGCATCACACTTGGTTCGCCCGCTTCTTCAGGCAAAAATGCTTTAGCCTGATCGACCTTTTCTCGTACATCAAGTAAGGCTTGGTCAAGATCAACCCCATTATTAAACATCATGATGACAAGAGAAGATCCTGATTGGGACTGTGATTGCACCGTCTGGATTCCTTCCACTGAGCTCACTGATGATTCAATTGGCCGACTAATTAAATTTTCTACTTCCTGTGGTGCAGCATCACCATAACTTGTTGCTACAACAGCTACCGGAAGATCGATTTTTGGAAAAAGATCAACTGTCAAGCTTCGGACTGAAACAATGCCTAGGGCGATAATCGCCAAGACAATCATGATGACGCCAACAGGACGTTTTACGGATGTATTTACTAGTTTCAAGATTTATTCCCCTTCTTTCACGACGTTGACTTTGCTTTCGTCCGTAAGTGTCAGTTGTCCATTCGTGACGACCTGAGCACCGTCGTTGACCTCACCCTCAATCGCTGTTTCATTGGATTGAGATTCTTTGATCGATACTTCTTTTTTAATTGCTTTTTCATCTTCAATTACGTAAATAAACGTTTCGCCACTTTCATCGACAATCGCTGCGGTTGGTACGATAACGGTGTCTTTCACTCTTTTTTCTGGAACCTTCATAACTGCAACCATTCCAGCTAGAACAGCGTCATCTTTATTTTCAATAGTTGCCTCTACTGGAAAAAGTCCAGTGTCATCAGGCATTGAGCCAATGGAAGTTATTTCTGCATCGTATTCTTTGTCGTCAATTAATGCGGTGAATGTGTCTTCTTTTTCAAAAAGATCCAATGTACCAGCTGCTAGGGTAAAGTTTAGCTTCATTGTGTCAAAATCAGCAATTACTGCTAATGGCTCCGAATTAGATACCATAGCGCCTTCTTCAGCATTTAGATTAGCAATTTCGCCATCTTTGGAGGCATAAATATTCTGGTTCCCTCTTGCTGTTTTAATGATTGCTATCAGGTCATCCTCTTCGACCATCTCACCATTTTCGACTTCCAGTTCCGTGATCTCTCCAGGATTTTGCAACGTGACTGGCATCGTGCTTACCGGTGCTGTTCGTCCGTAGAGTGATTTTTCAACAACCAGGTCACCTGTTGTTGCTTTGACTGTTTCGACTGGTGTTACAGTTTCTTTCTTATCTTCGTCTGATTCGTCGTTTTGATTACATGCAGCAAGAACACCGATTAAGGCTATTGCTGTCATACTTACAAACATTTTGCGCATTGATGTAACTCCTCTTCTATTAATTTAATCAAGCAAATCGATATGTAATATTTTTGCGATCTCTTCACATTCTTTTTCCAGTTCCGGAATTCGCTGAAAATGAACCAGCAATCCTTGGACCATCATGTATTGCGGTTCGTCTTTACTTATTTCTTTTAAAATAATATCAATTACATCAATCAGCTGCTCGACTTTTTCATGAGGCAACTGAAGCTTGTGGACTTTTTCTTTAAGATCTGCTAATTGCTGCTCGCCATCCCGATACAAGTTGGCAATAGTTTCTTCCGTGATTAGCGGTATCTCATCACGGTCAAACAGACCACTCACAAGATCATCGATACGCCTTACAAGGTATGCACCTATTTTCGTCCGATCAATAGCGATGTCATCGATAACAATCCATTTAAAATAGCCATTCATCAGACCATCCAGCTGAATACTTACATCTACTAAATAGGGAGTGACTTTTTCGCCATATATATCGCTTATATTTTGCCGCAGCCAATAAAAATTTTGCATTTTCATTTGCCTGATAAACGTATCTGTATCTTGCCCAATTGAAATATTTTCTCGAAGCTGCATCGTAAGAAAGTCCTTGTACTCGTATATGTACGCGATAATGACTTCTATTTGTTTCGCTAAGCTTGTGCGGGGCTCGAGATTTTGTTCACTGACATTTTTGATTTGCTCGGTAATCTCATCATGGTAAAAATGAAAAGCTGTTGTGATGAAATCCTCTTTCGACTGAAAATATAAATAAAATGCACCTTTGGAAACGCCCGCTTCAGACGCTATTTCCTGAATTGATGTCTTATGGTAGCCCTTCTCAGCAAATAATTTCATGCCTGCTTCAATGAGCTTCATTTTTTTCTCATTCATTTAAACACCTGTTTCGTTATACGATTTAATTGCTATTTGGTTTCAAATTCCAATTTCCTAAAAGTTGGTAAATATAAATGCTGTAAGTAACTGAACTTCCGAGTCAGCTACGTCCAGTCCATACGGCGCTAAACATGCGCTTGTGCTTTTGGTTGCCACCAAACTAACCGGTCAGTCACTTTTCCTATATTACATTATACAGAGTTATTTTGACAAGAAAAAAACTCCCGGATTTCGGAAGTTTAATAAAGATTCCACGGTAATGAGCGTTTGCCAAAAAATATCGAACGATTTAATTGAGCAATAACCTGACTTGTCCGTTTGAATTGGAGGTCAAATGATTTTTCTGACGTGTTAACATATAGGCCTGTACCGTCATTAAATACGATATATGTTTGGCCATCGCGCTGTTCATAACCTTTGATTTGATAAAAGGAAAGCCACACGCAATCTTTATTTTTCGTTGACGATGTGGGCAGCATGAAAACACCTTTGCCCGGAATAATTGGAACAGGAACCTTACTGTTAATCTTAAGAATATCTTTCACTGCCGCCCGCCGTCCTTCAAGTGTTGAACCGTACAATAAACATGTATGATCAATGATTTGCTCCGGCCTATGGATCGAGTGCGATTCGCGCTGTGTCTCCAAAATTCGTGACCGGTAATACGAAGAATCATGCGTTAAAATTGCCTTTGTTTGCTGTGTGATTATGTATACTGATGATGAAATACCATCCTCCATTAACTTCCCCCCCCGGTAAGTTATAAGCATATTGTACTATGTTTTACCAATATAATCTATTTGATGTTCACATTTGTACGATTTTTGTCGATAAAAGAAGCGTAAGGAGGCTTGTGAAATGGATATAGCAGCAATGTCTGTTGTCTCAGCGAATCAACAGGTACGTTCAGATGCAAGTTTGGCTGTCATGAAAAATGCAAAAGGGCTTATGGAGCAACAGGGCCAGCAACTAATTGAAATGATGCAAACGCCTCAAGCTTCAGCGCCCCACCCATCTCTCGGAAGTTCGATTGATGTAAAAGCATAGCCTTTTGAAAAATCCTCTGCATGAGCGGAGGATTTTTATTTTGCCAAAATTTTTTCCAACCCCCCTTCATATAAAAAATAATATGATTGTAATATTTGTCATATTTTTTCTTGGAATCCCCATCATTTACAGATTTTCAATTCATTTCTCCTTAATATCTTAGTTAAATTATTCCAATAGTATATATTACTCAGTTTCACCTTTTATAAGATGGGTATCTAAACACCAAAGAGCGTAAGGGAGGTTTTTGATGGATCAAGAACAACCAACTGGAACTACTATTGCGGCTGGTTTAACAGCTGTTGCAGCTTCATCTCTTGCAATCCCTAAGGTTCGAAAAAAAGCTAAAAAAAAGGTACCTCAATTATCAAAAGTTTTAAAACGAGCAGATAATCCAAGTGACCTTAAGGATGAGGCTGAAGTAGAAGTAAAAGATGAACTGACTTCTAAGATGCAGGAAAAATTTCAGGATAGCCTGCAATCTATGGTTCACTCAAAAGCAAAAAGCATGGAAAAAAAAGCACAAGAAGGACTGCTTCAAGTACGAAGTAAACTAGCAACTATTAAAGAGGCTGGAGAAGAATTTCAAAGTGAGCTGAAAAGCAGTAACTCAAGAAAGCTGGTCCCTGGTGCTAATGATATTAAGGGCGTTAGTTCTATTAAAAGTTCCACGAATATAAAAAGTTCAACAAACATTAAAGGCCCGCAACATATCAAGCATCATTCCTAAAATACTAGGCTTATCGTAAAATTTTATCAGCAAAAGGCTTAGTTGCGTTTATGCGGCAAGAAAGTACTTTAAACAACAGAGAGGAGTTTTAACATGGCAATTCAAAAATCTACAGAAAGCTCAGGATTAGCAGATGTCGTGGACCGCATTTTGGACAAGGGTATTGTAATTGATGCCTTTGCTCGTGTCTCCGTTGTAGGAATTGAATTAATTACAGTCGAGGCACGAGTTGTTGTTGCAAGTGTGGACACTTGGTTACGCTATGCAGAGGCTGTAGGACTCCTGCGTGATGAAGTTGAAGAAGATGGTTTATCCGATCGTCTATCTGCCCGCAGTGAGAGTGTTGAACAAGGTGCTTAATTGAAATTCATGGAGCCAGGGGCCAAACCCTGACTCCTATTCCATTTTCAGCGAGGTGATTAAAGATGCAGATCCTGGATGAAGTTACAGATTTCTTTAACAACTATATCACTCCTCCCCATAAAATAATTTCCGTCAAAAAACAAACGGATGAAAGTGAAGAAGAATGGAGAGCTTTAGTCGAAGTAATTGAAGAAAAACAATATATGAAAAGATATGCGAATGACCAAATGGTCGGACTCTACGAAGTATTTTTAGACGCGGATCTGAATGTGACCGGCTTTTCCCGGATTAGTTTACGTTATCGCAGTGATCTGGAAGAAGATACAGGCTGACTATACGAAAATTCGATATAAACCGGAAAGTACCAAAGGATGAGCATTCGACAGAGGAGGTTGATATGATGGATGGTATTTATGTGTTTTGCAGTATTCCGAATGGTGATGGTTTGCCTGATTTGGACTCGATTGAGTTTGAAGATGTGAAACGGGAGGTTTATACGATTTCTTATCAGGATGCGGTGATGGTTGTTGCTGACATGCCAATGCGGATTTACCACCCAAAGAAGGAAAATCTGCTGATGCACCAGCAAGTGATTACAGATGTTATGGGTAAGGTCGATTCTGTGGTTCCGATCAGTTTTGGTAACATCTTCAAATCAAGAGAAGATATTGTAGCTTTACTAAAAAATTTATATCCGCAGCTTATTTCTCTATATCCGAAAATCAGAGGAAAAATCGAAGTTGGACTTAAGGTAATCGGGAAGAAAGAATGGCTTGAATCAGAAATTAACAAGAAGCCCGGCATACAGAAAAAGCAGAAAACCGTTAGAGAAAAGTCAGAAGCTGCAGGATATTTTGACCGGATTGAGCTTGGTGAAATGGCACAGGATTTTTTTAAGAAATTGCAATCCAAAGTGGAGGAAGAAATCCATGATGCTTTAACCCCTATTGCTGAGTCGGAGCAGGTAAACGAACCAATTGGAGAAAAAATGCTTCTAAATGGAGCATATCTGGTTGATCGGGAAAATGAGTCGCTTTTCGATCAGAAAGTTAATGAGGTGTATGAGGCATGGAACGATAAAGTTGAGTTTAAATATACCGGACCATGGCCTGCATATAATTTTATCAATATAAAACTTAAGGTTGAGGAACCATCATGATTCATAAATTGTTCACCTCTCCTATCAATCTTGTAGTCAAAATTGGAGAAAAGGTACAGGAAGAAGTTGATAAGGAACTTTATGACCTTGAGCATATTCAAAAAAAACTCGCCCACCTGGAAATGATGTATGAATTAAATGAAATTACTGATGAGATGTATAAGGAACAAGAAAATGATCTGATGAACCGATATGAAATAGCTAAAAAGCGTGAAGTGGAGCAATGGTATGAGTGATTTAATTTATGTATATGGAATTATAAACGAAAACCAAACCCCCCCTGTGTTTAAAGGAATTGATGGAGAGCGCGATGCTCACACAATTTCCTTGGGAAAAGTAGATGCTGTTGTATGTGATGTAAGCCAACAGGAATTTGGTGAAGAAGCCCTGCAACAAAAGGTTGAGCAGGCAGATTGGCTACATGAAAAAGCATTCCATCACCATGAGGCTCTTATGAAATTATATGAGTACTGCACCGTTATTCCCATGAAATTTGGGACGATTTATAAAAGTTTTGAAAACCTGGAGAGGACAATTGCAAAACATTGTGATCAGCTTATCGAATCACTCGAGGTGCTTGTTGACAAAGAGGAATGGAATTTTAAAATATATTGCAACAATGAAAAGCTGCGTGAAGGTATAGCTATTCATAATCCAACCGTAGAATCAAAAAAAGAAGAAATTGCCGGGTTATCACCAGGACGCCAGTATTTAGAGAAACGAAAGCTTAGCCAACTTGTTAATCAGGAGCTAGAAAAGGAAAAGGAGTCATTCTCCACATTGGTGCATGATAGCCTTCAAGCATTTAGTGTTTCAAGTGAAGTTAAGAAAAACTGGAATAAAGATGTAACAGGAAGAAATGAGGAAATGTCCTGGAATAGTGTATATCTTATCCAGAAGAATCAAGTGGAAAGCTATTTAGACCATATTAAAGAACTTCAGAAGAAATGGGAGGACTCAGGTTGGATGCTTGAAGCCACCGGACCGTGGCCAGCGTATCATTTTGTTGCTTTACCAAAAAGTGAGGGAACACGATGAATACACGAACAGAATTCGAAAACAAAGATGTTGCTCTCATCGATATTTTGGATGCTGTTTTAGATAAGGGTGTCGCGATTAAAGGGGACCTTATTATCTCCATTGCTGGAATTGATTTGGTTTATCTTGATTTGCGCGTACTTGTTTCTTCTGTTGAAAGTCTAATGCATTCATCAAGAGATGGACTAACTTCCGAACAATTTGATGAAGAAAAGGAGGAGCTTAACCGTGTCATCAGCTAAACTCGATGAGAAAAACAGCAGAATAAACCTGGACACTCAAAATGCGGAACAAGGCCTTTCCCAGCTTGTCCTAACTGTAATCGAACTTCTGCGTCAGCTTGTAGAAAGACAAGCACTGCGCCGGGTTGATGGTGGCACATTAACCGAAGAAGAAATTGAAAAACTTGGTGTAGCCCTTATGAACCTGGACATTAAAATGGACGAGTTGAAGGAAATTTTTGAGCTTAATGATGAAGATCTAAATATAGACCTCGGACCATTAGGAAACTTACTTTAACAGGAGGATAACAATGTCTATTGAACAATCATCACAATCAAACAGCCTTGTTGATGTTCTCGAAACGGTCCTGGATAAAGGGGTCGTTATAGCGGGAGATATTCGCGTCGGCATTGCAGACATCGAACTCTTATCGATCAAAATAAGGTTAATTGTTGCATCTGTCGATAAAGCTAAAGAGATTGGGATGGACTGGTGGGAAACAGACCCTTATCTAAATTCCAAAGCATCGCAGGACAAACTACGCGAAGAAAACGAATCCATGCAAAAACGACTAGAAGAATTGGAAAATCGATTAGGATAAAAACAAAGAGGAGGAATTTATCATGGCAAAACAAACTAAAAATACGTTAAAACAAAAAGAGGTTGTTACAGGAACTGTTGTGGGTGCACTAGTTGGAGCTGTTACAAGTCTACTGCTTGCTCCAAAACCAGGTAGGGAAATACGTACCGACATTACGAACAAAGTAGAATCTGGAAAAGAAAAAACGAGACAAATTAGTGATAAAACCAAGGTTAAGCTAGATGACTTTAAAACAATTCTAAACAGGTGAAGGAGAAATTCAACCGTAAGAATAATGAAGACCCTGAGCCAGCCAAGGAAGAATTTACAAGCCAGAACCCTGGTGAGCTTCATTCTGAGAAGATGGCTGAGGCTCAAGGAGATGATAACAAACAGAGTGAAACTAAACCTAAATCCACATCCAGTAAGAAAACGACTTCCGGAAATAATAAAGGTTCCGGTTCAGCCAAGAAGAGCAACACTTCATCACAAAACAAAAAGCAGACTGCAGCCACTTCAAAAGCTAAATAAATTAAAAATCCCCTATATTTTGATAAGGGGATTTTTAATGGTGTGGTGAACAATTAGTTATCGTCTTCGTCATTCATTGTATCTTCATTTCCATTATCCATGCCATTATTGTTATCTGTATCAGTGTCATTGTTGTTACCATTACCATTCATGTCACCATTTGTTCCGCCATTCTCGTCTTGATTCATGCCGCCATCCTGATTGTTCTCGTCTTCATTCATATCACCATTATCTTCCTCTTGATTCAATGGTGCCTCATCCTCAACAGGGTCCTCCTGCTCATCAGTTCCACATGCAGCAACTAGTGACAATGCTAATATTGGCGCACCAAATTTAATTAGTAATTTCCTTTTCATGATGTTTCCCTCCTTAAATTGTTCACTATCGCCTATAGCTTATCCATTTTCTAAAAAGTGATACTCGATTTAAAGAATTTATTGCGATTAAATAGATAATGCTAAAAAAATTCCCCACATACGTAGTGTGGAGAATTCCAATATTATTGAATAGCGAATGTAATTTCAGCTTCACAGGCGACTTCGCCATCGACTGTTGCGACAGCTTTTCCCTTTCCAATTGGACCTTTTACTCGAATAATCTCAACGTCCAATTTCAGCTGATCACCTGGCTTGACCTGACGTTTGAATCGGCATTTATCCAGTCCTGCCAGAAAGCCAATTTTGCCTTTATTTTCTTCGATCCCAAGCACAGCAATTGCTCCAGCTTGTGCTAATGCTTCGACAATTAAAACACCTGGCATAACAGGATAATTTGGAAAATGTCCTTGGAAAAATGGTTCGTTTGTGGTTACATTTTTAAGTGCGGTAACACGCTTTCCTTCTTCCATTTCGATTACTTTATCGACTAGTAAAAACGGGTATCGATGTGGAATTGTTTCCTTAATTTGTTCAGTATCCATTCGTATCTCTCCTTTTCTTTTTTGCCTTTATTATAGCAAAAATCATTTTTTTTAGTACAAGCATTACGGCGAATGTAGTTGTTACAGTGCTCTTTTAACTGCTAAAATAAGCATATCCATTCGAGTGGATATGCTTACTCTCTTTTTATTACAATATCGATAATGTGCTGCCACGTTTCCATTTCCAATGCGTCGCTAGGATTGCCCTCTCCGATAATCCCATAACCAACCATTAACCCGGCCGCTAATGCTGCTGCACATACAATAAGCACAACAATAATCCGTGCCCATATTGGAAAAATACGGCGACGTGGCTTCTTGTTTTGTCGTTTTTCTATCTTCTGTTTTTTCTTCTGCTCTTTACGCGTGGATTTGTCTGTTGATTTTTCATTTTCCCGCTGCTGGGTAAGTTCTTTTTCCTGATCAGCAGACTGCTTCTTACTTCTTGTCTTTTTTTCAACAGGTTTCTCCGTTTGTTTTGTTGGCATGGTTTCTTTCTCCTTATATCCTTTGTTACTTATCGAAGCTGATTGACGAGTCCCATCATCTGATCACTCATTGAAATTGTTCTGGAATTAAATTGATACGAACGTTGTGTTGAAATCATGTCCGTCATTTGCTTAGAAATATCTACATTCGAATGTTCTAAAGCTCCACTTTTCAATACATCGGTATTCGGGGCAACCGCTTGAATTATTTCATTAAAATTAAACCCTAATTCATCCAGATTTGGCATACGAAATGCATTTTCACCCGTAGCTTCTAACAGTCTAGGTCGTACCGCTTCAGCAATTGCTAGATTACCAACATTTTCCGTTTGGTTCCCTCGTTTGACTGTAATTTGCCCATCAGGCTGGATATTAATCGCATCGAAGCCTTCTTCAATAACAATTGGTCCATTTTCTCCCATTACTGGGTTGCCATCTTTTGTCGTCAGCATAACCGATTGATTATTATTGACCGGGCTTAAATAAAATGATCCATCACGTGTATATCGAGTTTCCGCATTGCCATTTTCGGTAACCTGAATTTGATATAAATGATTTTTTCCGAGTAATGCAGTATCCAACGCACGATCTGTCTCGGTGATCGACCCTGGTGCAAGATCAATATTGACCGAACCAAGCTTGGCACCTGACCCGACTCGCACTCCATCAGGGGTTAAGCGTCCTTCGGCATTGGCAGGATTTGTCATGTTATTGATTTGCTGAAATAACAATGAGGAGAAATCTGCTTGGCGTGTTTTATAGCCGGTTGTTTGGCTATTTGCCATGTTATTTCCAATCAAATCCAGTTTATTTTGCAGCTGATTCATTGTTACTGCCGCTTGAATCATCGTTCGTGACATAGTATCCCTCCTAGCCTAGTCGGCCAATTTCGCTGACTGCTTTCCCCATACTTTCATCATAAGCCTTCAACACGCGCTGGTTCGTCTCAAACATTCGGTATGACTCCATCATTTGAGTCATCGACTGTAATGCATTGACGTTGGAACGTTCTAAAGCTCCTTGTTGAACATTGAATGTTGCACCAGCAGGTACTGCACCTGCTTCACCATTAAATAGTCCATTTCCTTCTTTGGCAAAATCATTTGCGTTCGCAGTGTACGCAATACCAAGTGGAATAGTCTGCCCATTAACTTGAAGTTCGCCTTCCTGCGTTACATCAAATTCCATACCGTTCGTCTGAATTGGATTTCCAGCCTGATCTAATACGTAATAGCCCTGGTTCGTTGTGAGAAATCCTTCTCCATCAACTGTAAAATTCCCATTACGTGTGAAGCGCTCTTCCCCATTCTCGTTTTGTACAGCGAAGAACAGACTACCTGTTTCATCTGGAAGTTGTCCATTCACAAGCGCCAAGTCTGTTCCAATACCCGTTTCCCGAATATCGCCTTGTTTAAAATTAGGGACGTCTTCATGCACGTATACTCCGCTGTTCATGGACCCAATTGGATTTTGCACTGGCAAATTCAACCCGTGCGTAGTCGGGATGTTTTTTTCACCCATTTGCTGCATCAACATCTCCGGAAAAGCACGTAACGTCGGCTGATCCGCTTTATAACCCGGTGTATTAGCATTGGTAATATTATTTGAAAAAGCTTCCTGTGCACGTTGCTGCGAAATCATTCCGCTGGCTGCTGTATAAAATCCTCTAAGCAAAATTTTCAACCCCCTTAAAAAGTGGTTATTTCAAGAAGTTATATAATGTAATTTTCTATTGTTAAGAACGATTACTAAAGCTTTCACTACAAAAGAGTGAAGGAAAGCCAAGTTTTCTATTTAACCAATTTTTTTCCGTTCAATTTTATCGATATTCTCTAACATTATGCCTGTACCTTTTGCGACACAATTCATTGGCTCTTCTGACATAAAAACAGGAACCTTTAATTCTTCGGCCAACAGCTGATCGATACCGTGGATTAGTGCTCCGCCACCTGTTAAAATGACGCCGCGATCGATAATATCCGCTGATAATTCTGGAGGTGTACGCTCAAGTACCAGTTTAGCACCCTGCGTAATTAATGAGACAGGCTCACGCAGTGCTTCTTCAATTTCATCAGAATAGACTGTAATTGTGCGCGGCAAGCCAGACACCATATCACGCCCGCGAATGTCCAGTTGTTCCTGGCGTCCACCTTTGAAAACAGTCGCTACATTTATTTTAATTTCTTCTGCTGTACGTTCACCAATCAGCAGTTTGTATTCTTTTTTTATGTATTGAAGAATTTCAGCATCAAACTTGTCCCCAGCCATTTTAATCGATTCAGCTGTGACGATATCACCCATGGATAGTACTGCTACGTCAGTGGTTCCTCCACCTACATCAACAACCATATTTCCGCTCGGCTGGAAGATTTCCATGCCAGCTCCAATTGCTGCAACTTTAGGCTCTTCCTCAAGGTAAACCCGTTTACCCCCAGATTTCTCAGCCGCTTCTTTAATCGCTTTTTGCTCCACTTTTGTAATATTTGTCGGGCAGCAAATAAGCATTCTTGGCTTAGAAAGAAAACCTCTTACATTAATTTTATTTATAAAATGCTTTAACATAGCTTCTGTAACATCAAAGTCAGCAATCACACCATCTTTCAATGGACGAATGGCTTCAATATTTCCTGGTGTACGCCCAACCATACGACGCGCCGCTTCGCCTACTTCAAGCACACGACCTGTATTACGATCCATCGCAACAACAGATGGTTCGTCTAAAACAATTCCTTTACCTTTTACATGTATCAACACATTGGCAGTTCCAAGGTCGATTCCGATGTCCCTAGAAAACATTAATTTAGATCCTCCCTGCTACAATTACTTTCTCGCATCTGTAAGAGAACACAATGCTACTAATATTATATTTTACCACAAAAGTCCACATATAACTGCAAATTTTGAAAAAAAGGTAGTGAATTTTAATCATAATCATGACATACGAAGCAGGATATTCGTCTTTCCTGTCGAATTTATATTTATTAAGAGAAAAGGAGTGGTTTCCACTGAGTGCAAAAAATAGAATTAAGAATTATGACCTCTTGACCTACGAAGCTGTATTTCGGCAGCTGCAGGATGATTACTGGAAAAGTGATAGCATCATTTCTGGTTATAAGAAGGAGAAGGCCGGATTCGATGGTGAAAAGAATGTTGATTATAAACTCTCCACCTATCCACAAAAGAATTTCTTCAGTTTTCTCGGTATTCGTCTTCCAAATCCTCCATTTCATTTTCAAATCGATACACTCATATTGACTCGAAAGTTGATTTATATCTTAGAAGTAAAAAATTATCAAGGCAAGTTCCAGTATGACTCCAAACTGCAACAATTGACACAGGAAGTCGACGGAAAAATTACAGCTTATAAAGATCCCATTTTACAGGCTGAGGCCCAAAAGACACATCTGCGGCAATGGCTGGAGAAACATGGAGTCTACAATGTGCCAATAGAGACACTTGTTGTCATTGCATTCCCTTCAACTATCATTGAAAATATCCACCAAGACCCAGAAATTTATAAAAAAATTATTCACAGCGAAAGCTTGCACCAGCATTTGAATAGACTTAGTGAAACGTACACGAAAGATATTTTGACGACATCGACAATACGAAAACTTACGAAAGCGCTGCTACATGAGGATCAACCCCTTCGCACAAACATACTCGATTATAACAATTTATGCGAGCAGCAACTGATTAAAGGAGTTCCTTGTGAAAAATGTAATCACTCTCCAATGTTGCGGTTATATAAAAAGTGGCTATGTCCGAGATGCAAAGCTACTGCTGTCAAAGCACACGAACGGAAGATATTAGATTATTTTCTTTTACATGGCGATATCATTTCGAATAAACAGTGCCGCGAACTTCTTCAGGTTGGTCCTAGGACCGCATATACAATATTAAATTCAATGAATCTCAGCCACAAAGGTAATAACAGCGCAAGAAAGTATTATTCTCCCTCTTTAAATGAATTCCCACAAAATTCATATCTACCTACAAACAGACAGAGACATATGCTACTTTCTAATTTACGAATAAAGTGACACCACACATAATAGAATGTGCTTCTGTTGATGTTCACGGTGCTTCTGTTGATGTTCCGGCTCTTATGTTGATGTTCACCGTGCTTCTGTTGATGTTCTCGCTCTTCTGTTGATGTTCCAGCTCTTCTGTTGATGTTCACGCTCTTCTGTTGATGTTCCAGCTCTTCTGTTGATGTTCTGGCTCTTCTGTTGATGTTCGCGGTGCTTCTGTTGATGTTCTCGCTCTTCTGTTGATGTTCCGGCTCTTCTGTTGATGTTCGCGGTGCTTCTGTTGATGTTCACCGCAATTACGCACAATTTCGACCCTAAATCCCGAAAATCAACAAAACAGGAACCCGGCCATGACTCGGCTGGGTTCCTGTTCTGTCCTTCTGTGAAGTGGAAAACTCTTGCTGTGTATTCTTTTGCTGTCGCTCCACCACCTCCTTTAGGATAGGGATGTTGTTTGTCAGGTTCACTCTCATGTAAAGTAATATTCCCCCTATATAAGTATCACCCGACTGGTTTGACTGTGGAGTCTTCCGTTTTTTGATCTAGTCTGTATTTGTTACGGGTTGCTTCTCCTCCACGGAGATGGCGGATTGATTTGTGGTAATCGAGTATGCTTTTTACTTCGTTGTAGAGTTCTGGGTTTATTTCTGGTAATCTCTCTGTCAGATCTTTATGGACTGTGCTTTTAGAAACACCAAATTCTTTTGCTATCACTCGGACGGTTTTCCTCGTCTCCACGACATATTTCCCTATCCTGATAGTCCTCTCTTTGATGTAATCGTGCACACCGTTCGCCTCCCTAAGTTGGATATTTCCGAGGTGTGGATCGAGACAAGGTGATACAATTTTCATGCTGCTCACTTATCTACTGACAAATACTCATGTGCAGCTGCTACTATGATTTTGTTATGAACATGGACAAAATGGTCCGTGTTATATGATGTTTTGTCTATGTAGTGGGTTTTTGTGGTGGGTAGATGGAAAGCTACACAAGCTCTCACCTCAGACTTTTCTGATTGCTTGGTTTGTAATATTTTATTAATGTACAGCGAGGATTATGATTAAATTTACATCTTTTGGAGATAAGGACAAGAAGTATTTTTCAAAAGAGCTTATTAAAAAGAAAATAGGGTGTTCATCTTCCATCGAAAATCACTTTTTACCGTGTTTTTTCTACAAAATTACTTTAGATAATTAATCGAGGCCGCCTAATTCTGGATCATGATAATTTGGCTGTTCATCGATTGCGAGTTCATCAAAATCAAATGAGCTACTCATTAATATCAATAAACTAATACCTGCAATAGCTGCTAACTTTTTCAATTTTTCTCCTCCTTTATGTTTACTATTAAATTACACCCTATTTTCGAAAACACTATTTATAAAATTACTTTGGGAGATTATGCACCCATTTCACGGATTGATTGTAGTGGTAGTCTGCTGAAGAAATAATCACTTCGGTTCTCAATAAAGCTGTTATATGATTGAAGAAGGATGTTTTTATCTTGTTTTGCAAGTCCCAGATAGTACATCTTAAAGGGACTATCTATTGGAACCTCACTTAGAATGGATTCTGCTTTTGCATTATTTCCCTTTGCAATTTCAATATGGGCTTGTTCGCTTTTATCTGTAGATGTCACTCCTTCTACCTTCTTGAAGTGTGCTGATAAAAATGGAATATTTTTTTGTTCAGTTACTGTAACATCTGTTCGCAAATCATTTTTTTTAGCTATTTTCAATGCTTCTGACATATGATACATACCTTGAAAATAAGTGTCGAAAAGATAGGAAAACCCAAGATTTGTATGTACATTTATTTTTGTTTTTGGACAAGTAGTATCATTTAGAACTCGAAATGCATATTTTCGTGCCATGATCACTTCATTCCGTATTAAATAAAAGACAAATAAACTTTGATTTAAACGTATTTGGAATAATGATAGCAAGAATCTGTCCTCTATTTTTTCAAACAAATATTGCTGTTTTTCAAGGGAGTTACCGAATTGACTATAATCATTCATACTGTGATATATGTTGATTTTCACGAACTCCATTAAACATTGCAGTGCAGGCTCGTCCGTCACTATATTCCCTAATTGTTTTATTGTTTCACTCGGGGGGTATCGCTTATATTTCCGGTCAATGGTCACCTGGTACACTGCTGCCCATTTTTGATTGGAAGTACAATCAGATGCTTTATTTTTATTAATCAATTTCTGCAAATCATCATAAAAGCCGTTCATATATAGGAATTCCATGCCTTTTTTGCTAATTTCATTTGATGTTGTTTGCAGGCAAAAATTACGGACAAGCCGATCTGCAGTTTGCTCATCATGTTCTTGTTTTAATACTTGTAAAACTTGCTCCAATGTATACTGATCATTACTGGCCATTGTTATAATAGAGTTAGGCATTAAATCTGCTTTGGAAAAGTGCATTGTGGGAACTCCTTTCTAATCATCTATATGATAGGCAACACTGCATTTACCTAAATATTCCGTCAATTATCTACAATAATTTTATGTACTAAGGATTATATTACCACATATTTATCACATAAAAACCTTAATCGTTCGACATATTTCGCGCCATGGCAGGGATTATTTTTAATTGGCAAAAAAATAACCCTAGTAGTTAAACTAGGGTTTGCGTTAATAGATTACGCGTCATCTTCTGAGGAAGACGAATCGGATGTATCATCCGTTGAATTTTCACCTTCAACATTTGAGTTTTGACTATTTTGGCTTGATGCATCTTCAGCACCTGTACCTGACTCTTCTGTGCTTTCTTGTGTTCCATCAGATTCAACACTTTCTTCTTCCGTTGCTTCTGATTCAGTACCCTCGTCTTCTGTTGAAGCTTCATCCAGTGCGCTTAATGGTTGGTTGAAAAATGATTCTGGATTAACTTCTTTTCCATCTTTTCTAATTTCAAAATGGACGTGTGTACCACTTTCCTGACCAAACATGTTTTCTCCAGCGTTACCAAGAACATCGCCTTGCTGAACCTTGTCACCAGATTTAACGTTGACTCCCTGCAAACTCGCATAATAGGTTACAACATCATTTTCATGCGATAGTGCAACAACGTTACCTAGCAGTGGATCCTCTCTAACTTCTGTAACTGTACCGCTTAACGATGCTAACACATCAAATGTTTCACCGTCTGCGGATGCAATGTCAATGCCTGTGCTTTGGTAAAAACGATTGTTAAACATGACCAATGCATTTTCCTGTTCCTCTTGTTCTGCGTTGTAATCATAGAAATTAGTTACGATTTCTGCTTGATCTTGGTTTACGACAGGCATCTTAATGACTTCCTGTTGATCCATAACGGATTGTGCATCCTCATCATGTTCTGCTGGTGTATATGATTCTGAACTTTGATCATCCTCTGTTTCCTGAATCTGATTGTCCAGGTTTTGATACCATACCACCACCGATAGAAGAAGCGCAGCAATCGTTAAGTACACTGCTGGAAAAAACCACTTCTTGCGAAAAATTCGACTCCACTTGTTTTTTGGAGTACCGTTGTTTTCTTCTTTCATATTGTTATCACCTCAACAACCATTCTGAGCAGAAAAAGGAAATTCTATACATTAAATGAAAAAAATTTCTTGTTTTAATGTATTTTTTGAATTATTCAGGGTAAATTAAGCATTTATTGGCAGCACAGTGGCTATTAATAGACTATTTTGGTATATTCATTGATTTATTTTTGAGCGGTATAGAGCAGTTCATATGGAATACTTCAACTTCCATAAAAAAAGCCCCAGGATGTATTTCCATCCTAGAGCTTCATATTATTTAGCTACTAATGTTGGTGCTGTTTCATCAAGTGGGTTAACTTCTATACCTTTGTAGTAGTACTTGACGATTTCCTTGTAATTCTTACCTTCTTTAGCCATTCCGTTTGCACCGTATTGGCTCATGCCGATTCCATGTCCGAAACCTTTTGTTGTAAAGATCAAATGGTCATTTTTTTGCTCGATGGAAAAGTCGCTTGATTTTAATTCTAGTTTTTCACGGATTTTCCGCCCTGAATAAGTTTGGTCTGCCATTTTCAATTTGTCGACACGGTTGCTTTCTGTCCGGGTAATTTCCATTGCAAGTTTTTCATTGTTTGGCAAATCTACCCCCAGAAGTGATTCCACTTCCTGCATGGTAAATATTTTTTGGTCTAGAAACTTTGGTGAGTTTTTATCCCATGGACTTTTCACACTGCGTAAATAGGGTACTTCATTTTCCCAGTAATCCTCGGAATTCTCGGTATAACCGTTACTTGTTGAAAAAAAGGCTATTTGGATTGGTGCATTATTATAGGTTAGAATTTCTCCTGAGGTTTCTGAAACTGCTTTTTTTATCTTATTTATTTTCCAGCTATAGTCACTGCCCCATTCTTCCCTAAGCTCTTTGTCATTATGATAAACCTGATCGTATATGGTGTCGGTGACATCTGAGCCCTTTGAATTACCTTGCTGCATAAGATGATTGACGATGAATGTCCTTGCTGCTAGCGCTTGTGCCTTTAATGCCTCAATTTCAAATTTAGCTGGCATTTCAGAAGCCACTACACGCGAAACATATGTCTCGAGTGGTACATCCTCGACAGTTTCGGAATTAGCCCGCATTACCGCAACAGAGAATGGTGATTTTCCCATTGTAATTTCGACTTGTTCAGGTGTATCATTTTCAACCGTCACATTCTTCTCCCCATCCTTTGCAACAAACGGAACAACTACTAACGTCGGAATGACTAGAATGATGGTGATCAAACTTGCAAAAAATAAGATGCTTGGAACTTTCCACGATGTGGGTGTCTTATTGAGGTTTAATGGTTTCTTTCTTTTCTGAAGTAATTGCAGTTTTAATGTTTCACTTTTGCGCTGCTTTTTCTTTTTCCAAGCTTTAGGAAGGTTTTTATTTTTTTTCATTAACTGCCTCCTTACCAATATGATTAGTATTGTGCCTATTGGGACTCATTTCTAGCATTCCTACTATTAAATTTATACAGTAATCGAAAACAATAGAACTAGATAATGAAAAAAAGCCTGTGCAAATTTATCGCTGCACAGACTCAGCTCCGACTCTACTATTTTTCTCTTGTTCTTCCAATGATTCATCATATAGGTGGCAAGCGACATAATGATCTTGTTCAACTTCTCTCCATTCCGGGACTTTCGATGAACATACTTCCATCGCCATTGGACAGCGTGTGCGGAATACGCAGCCGCTCGGCGGGTTAATCGGGCTTGGCAATTCGCCTTCCAGGATAACCCTCTCTCTACTGTCTTCAATATCCGGATCTGGAATTGGGATAGCTGATAATAAAGCCTGTGTATATGGATGGAGCGGTTTTTCATAGAGTGCTTCACTCGCCGTTAGCTCAACCATGTTCCCTAGATACATAACACCGATGCGATCAGAAATTTGTTTAACCATTGATAAGTCATGGGCAATGAATAGGAATGTGAGCCCTTTTTCTTCCTGTAGCCTTTTTAACAAATTGACCACCTGTGCCTGGACGGATACATCCAATGCGGAAATAGGTTCATCCGCAATCAGGAAATCCGGATTTAATGCCAATGCACGTGCAATACCGATCCGCTGACGCTGCCCACCGCTGAATTCATGCGGGTAACGATTAGCATGGTCCCGATTCAGCCCAACCTCTTCCAATAATTCATAAACGCGATCGAGTTGTTCGCTTTTATTTTTAAACATACCATGCACTTCCATTGGCTCGGCAATTACTTCTTTAACCGTTGAGCGTGGGTTAAGCGATGCATATGGATCCTGAAAAATCATTTGCATGTTGCGGTAGAATTTAAATCGTTCCTGTTCATCCATTTCATGAACGTTCTGTCCATCATAAATAACATCGCCTGAGGTTTTTTCATAAAGGCCCATGATGGTGCGTCCAGTTGTCGATTTTCCACAACCGGATTCCCCAACAAGCCCAAACGTCTCCCCTTTGTTGACGTGAAACGTAACGTTATTTACAGCTTGTAGGACTTTTCCTTTACCCATTTTAAAATATTTGTGCAGCTCGCTAACTTGTAAAATTTTCTCATCCATTCTTATTTCTCCTTTGCTTCCTGCCAGTATCGTGTGGCAGCACAAAGCTCTTTTTCATATACAGTTCCACTGAGATTAATGATTTCAATGCCTTTTCCTGTTTGTGGGGAATGAAGCATCTTTCCATCGCCATAATAAAATCCGACATGGTGCAATCTACCCTTTCCCTCTTCATATGCAAAAAACAATAAATCGCCTGGTAACAGCTGATCATATGGGACTCTTTTCCCTGCCTCTGCCTGATCACCAGCATCACGAGGAATCTGATAGCCATTTGCTTTATGCATCGCATAAGCAAATCCTGAACAATCATAGCCAAATGAACTCATGCCACCCCAAAAGTAATCAAGCCCTACATAACGCTCTCCATCTTCAACAAGTTTGTGACCACGTTGTTTGTCCAAACCTTTAATTGTAGGGAAAACAGTTACGGCTGAATTTGGTAAAAACCCGGCTCCATGCGGTGTATTCACTTTGACTCGGTCACCCGTCTGTTCAATAACCGGCAGAGACGTCATGTAACTGAGTTTTAAGACATTGTGGCCATTTTCAGATTCAAGCCACGCTTTATCATCGACTACCGCTGCAGTCTGATCGGTTTGCCAATCCTGTTGATTGACTTGTTTAAGCTGTTGCATCGGAACCCACCCCGGATAACCACGGTCATCCTTTTTAGATGGCTGTGTTGGTACGACAACATGTGCCCAGTCATCTTTTGTTTCGGTAATGATAACTGCCTCGCCATATAGTAATTGAGATTGCACGCGATTTTCATCACATAGGGCTACATTTGTTTCGTATGTTAAACTATCAATCCACTTATCTATGTTGGTTGGGTTTGTAATGCCCGGGGTATCTAACGTACGTGCGGATGTTGGTGAAGTCCACACTGTAGCCACTTGTACCGCCGTTACCCATAATTGATCAAACGTTTGATTAATCACTTATTTGCTCCCCCTTTTGCTACTTATTAATCCACAATAAATTTATCATTAATTTTCTCAATTCCTAAACCAGTGCCAACCCCTAACTCAATATCACTTTCCTTATATGTGATTCCGCCCTCGATTAAATCTTCGGCAAGCATTAAAGGTGCATCAAAATCATATCGGTTTACATTAGGCTGACTTGCAGCAAAATGCGCAGCTGCGGTAATTCCAATTTTAGTTTCGATCATGCTGCCAACCATACATTCAACCCCGTAAATATGGGCTAGTTTGGCAATCCTCAATGCTTCGTGAATGCCTCCTGCTTTCATAAGCTTAATGTTTATTAAGTCGGCAGCACCATTTTCCAGCACACGTTTTGCATCATGGATTGAAAAAACACTCTCATCAGCCATTATTGGTGTTTGGGTATTTTCCGTTACATATTTCAACCCCTCTACGTCATGTGCTTTAACCGGCTGTTCTACTAGCTCAACATCAAGACCGAGGTCCTCCATCTTCTGAATCGCACGAACAGCTTCTTTTGCATGCCAGCCTTGATTTGCATCGAGGCGAATAAGCGCGTGACCTCCGATGCGTTTTCGAATTGCTTTGATACGTTCAATATCTTTCTCGATTTTATCCTTGCCGACTTTAACCTTTAATATGGAGAATCCGTCATGGATATATTGCTGTGCATCATCAGCCATTTCATCAGGTTCGTTTACACTGACTGTATAGTCCGTCTCTATTGTACTGGAATAGCCGCCAAGAAATTCGGACAGCGGCATACTGGCTTGTTGTGCAACGCAATCGTAAATCGCCATATCAACTGCTGCTTTAGCACTTGTGTTTCCAACAGCACTTTTATAAAGCCTTTCAAAGACCTGCTCACGGTTCCGTAATGATTCTCCAAGTAATAACGGTTTGAAAATTTTTGTGATCGCATAGTTAATACTTGGTAAGCTATCGCCTGTTATGACATGTGTTGGCGGTGCTTCACCATAGCCAACGACACCGTTATCACAGGTTACTTTGACTACAACAGACTCGGCAACAGTCACTGTTCGTAACGCAGTCTTAAACGGTTTATGTAATGGTATTGCTATTTGAAATGTTTCGATGTTTTGTATATTCATAGATTTGACTCCTCCAGTAACTTACTTCACTCCTGCATCGACAGTGAGTGTTTTCTTAGCTGTAGACAATTTTGCCGATGTGCCAAGTGGTACTGAAAAATGCGGGAGGCAATGGCCAATTTTAAAGCCTGACATCACCGGACATTGAAGGTCGGCAAAATAATCATGAAAAACCTGTTCCAATGAGAGCGAGGGTTTTTCTTTTTTTGGTTCAGCTTCGGCAAAATCCCCAACAATAATTCCCGCTGCATCAGTAAGTTTTCCGGCAAGTTTTAACTGGTTCAGCATCGCATCAACTCGATACGGCTCCTCTCCTATATCTTCTAGTAACAGCAGTTTTCCTGTTGTATCAATTTCATATGCTGTACCTAACGTGCTAATCAGCAGGGACAGGTTTCCCCCAACTAACGCGCCTGTTGCTTCGCCCGGGACAAGGACTTGCAGTGAGGAAATATCTTCTGTGTAGAATAGTTTCGCAGGTTTAAATAATTGCTGGATTAAGCGTGCGGACAACGAATCAAAATCAGCATCCGCAATATCAGATGCAAGCATTGGACCATGAAACGTAACAAGGTCAATTGCTTGGCGAATCGTCGTATGTAAATAGGTTATGTCGCTATAGCCCCAAATGATTTTCGGATTTTGTTTAATTAGCTCGTAATCAATATCCTTGGCGATTCTCCCTGTACCATATCCACCTCTGGCAAAAATAATTGCCTTAACACTAGTGTCAGCTATCATATCGTGAAAATCAGCTAACCGCTGTTCATCCGTTCCAGCCAAATAGCCGTGAACTTCATCAATATAATTTCCCAGTCTGATGTTCAGGCCCATTTTTTCAAAAAAAGGAATAGCCCGATTCAAGCGTTTCATATCAGCTGGGCTTGCTGGTGCAATTACACCGATCGTATCACCATAATATAAACGTTCTGGAAGTATCATTAGAATACCTCTTTCTATAGTCTAAATTTTAAAGTGGAAAGAAGGGGTGGCCCGGCATGAGCCATTCCTCCTTAACACTTAATAGATTGTCGCTCGAGTTTGGGTGCTTCTCGCTCGAGTTTTGCTGCTGTCGCTCGACTTTTGCTGCTCCTCGCTCGAGTTTGGGTGCTCCTCGCTCGACTTTTGCTGCTTCTCGCTCGACTTTTGCTGCTTCTCGCTCGACTTTTGCTGCTCCTCGCTCGAGTTTGGGTGCTTCTCGCTCGAGTTTGGGTGCTCCTCGCTCGAGTTTGGGTGCTGTCGCTCGACTTTTGCTGCTCCTCGCTCGAGTTTGGGTGCTCCTCGCTCGACTTTAGCTGCTTCTCGCTCGAGTTAGGAGCTTCGTCGCTCGAGTTTCATGAAATAAGATGCAATCTATTTCTTATCTGCCCATTTAAGTTCTAAATAACCTACTGGATGGCGCACAACTCCAGTCACGTCATCTTTATAGATAAACACTTGGTTATAATAATGAATTGGGAAAATAGGCATTTCTTCAGCTAGTAAGCTCTCCGCTTCATACATTAATCCCCAACGCTTTTCTTCATCTGTTTCTGTTTTAGCCTGTGAAATCAACTCGTCATATTTTTCGTTTGACCAGCCAGTACGGTTCATAGTTGAATCGGTAACAAAGCTTTCCAGGAAGTTTACCGGGTCGCCATAGTCAAATATGAATGAGCTACGTGACAGCTGGTGTTTCAATCCTTTTTGATCTTCAAGGAATACGTTCCACTCAGTGTTCTCAAGTGTTACATCAACACCAAGGTTTTCAGTAAACATATCCTGTAGTGTTGCAGCGATCGCTTTGTGTGACTCACTTGTGTTATACGTTAATGTTACAGGTGGTAACTCGTCATAACCTTCTTCGGCCATACCTTCTTCTAGTAATTTCTTAGCTTGTTCAGGGTCAAAATTCACAAGATCACCATTGGCTTCACGGAATTCTTCGCCACTCGGTCCTGTAAACCCAGGTGATACAAAGCCTGTTGCCGCTTTTTCTTTATTTTTTGTTACATAGTCAACAATATCTTTCTGATTAACCGCTAATGCAAATGCTTTACGGATCTTAGCATTCTGGAACGGTTCTTCTGTCACATTAAAGCGGTAGAAATAAAGTCCAGCTTGTTCCTCGATAACCACATTATCGCCATCCAACAGCTCTTCAGCCATGTCTGGTGGAATATTTGTCATATCAAGCTCATTGCTTTCAAACATTTGGTACTCGGTATTTGTATCATTAACCATTGCCCAATGTACTTTATCCAATTTCACTGTATCTTTATCCCAATACTGATCGTTCTTTACCATAACCATTTCACTATCGTGTGACCATGATTCCAGTTTGAATGGTCCGTTAGCTACAAATGTTTCTGCTTCTGAAAACCATTCTGGGCTTTCTTTTGCCACTTCAGCATTTACCGGGAAGAATGCTGGATTCGAAATAACTTGTAAAAAGAATCCTGTTGGTGCGGTTAGAGTTACTTCAAATGTTTTTTCATCTACTGCTTTTACCATGACATCATCAGCAGATCCTTCACCACTGTTATATGCTTCGCCACCTTCGATAAAGTAGCCTAGGAATGCAGCAGGTGAACCAGTTTCAGGATTTAACAGTTGCTTCCATGCATAAACAAAATCTTCTGCTGTTACAGGGTCCCCATTTGACCAGTTTGCATCCTCACGAAGATGGAATGTGTACGTTTTATCACCATTCGATTTTTCCCAATCCTCAGCCATTGCTGGTTGTGGGTTATCGTCTTTCCCTAAACGTGTTAAACCTTCCATCAGGTTGTTCAAGACATTCCATGAAACTGAGTCAAAACCAACTGGTGGATTTAATGATGTAGGTTCTTCCCCATTGTTCATGTACAATACTTTTTCTTCACTTTCTGCCCCTTCACTGTTGCTCTCTCCCTCATTACCTTCATTGCCTGAATCATCGCCACCCGAGCTTGTTGTACACGCAGCTAATGCGATAATCGTTAATACAGAAATAAATAATAAAAACCATTTCTTCATAAGTTGTAACTCCCCTTTTGTTTTTATTTTGTTGCTGTACTTGCTAAAAGCTGTTTAGCCCGTTCATCCTGCAGCCAGCAGTCCACTTTGTGTGAGTCGCTGAGTTCAGTCTGATTCGGGTAAACTTTATCACACACCTCCATTGCAAATGGACATCTCGCTGTAAATGGACATCCTGCGGGAGGTGAGAATAAATCTGGTGGTGTTCCGTCAATCGGAATTAATTTTTCGCCTTGTAAATCTAGGCGTGGGACTGATTTAAGCAGCCCTTTTGTATATGGATGTTCTGGGTTGTAAAAAATTTCTCTCCTGCTGCCAACTTCAATTATTTTTCCAGCATACATAACGGCAATACGGTCAGCAATTTTGGCAACTACCCCAAGGTCATGGGTAATCAGAATAATGGAGACACCCGTTTTTTTCTGAATTCTATCAAAGAGTTCCAGGATTTGCGCCTGAATCGTTACGTCGAGTGCTGTTGTAGGCTCGTCTGCTATAAGCAGTTCTGGTTCACAAATAAGTGCCATTGCAATTACGATTCGCTGTCGCATGCCACCGCTAAATTGGTGGGGATATTGCTTTAGTCGTTCATCAGGATTTGGAATTCCTACTAAATCCATCATTTCAGTTGCTTTTGCCTTTGCATCAGTACTTGACGTATTATAATGTTGCCGTAACCCCTCAACAAGCTGTGTGCCAATTGTTAATGTTGGGTTTAATGCTGTCATGGGATCCTGAAAAATCATAGATATATCAAAGCCACGAATGGATCGCATTTCTTTTTCCGGAAGACTTGCTAAATCTGTTCCATTAAATGTAATAGTTCCGTTTGAAATTTTCCCTGGTGGATCTGGTATCAGGCGCATGATTGCATTTGACGTAACACTTTTTCCACAGCCTGACTCTCCAACGATAGCTAATGTTTCTCCTTTATTTAAATGGAAATTCACCCCCCGGACAGCTTTGACAGTTCCTCCATAAGTGGAGAACGTAACGTGAAGATTGTTTACTTCGAGTATTTTTTCCATCTGTGTCACCTACTTCCTCAGCTTCGGATCAAGTGCATCCTGAAGCCCATCGCCTAATACGTTAAATGCAAACATTGTAAATGAAATAAAGAATGCCGGGAAAAATAATGTCCACCAGTTACCGGACAATATTGCTCCTAATGAATCATTTGCCATAACACCCCAGCTTGCGAATGGTGTTTGAATACCTAATCCCAGGAAACTTAAGAAAGCTTCTGCGAAAATTGCGGTTGGCACAGTTAATGTCATTTGAACAATAATCGGTCCCATCGTATTTGGCAGCAAATTTTTCCGAATGATTCGTTTTGTCTTTGTCCCAAATGATTTCGATGCGAGCACAAATTCATAGTTTTTAATTTGCAGAACCTGCCCCCGAACAATCCTGGCCATTCCAACCCATCCAGTTATCGTCAGTGCAAGGATAATCGTTGTTAGACTTGGTCCTAAAACTACTAACAGCAAAATAACTACTAATAAGTATGGAAGTCCATATAATACTTCGATAATACGCATCATGATGTTATCTGTACGTCCGCCTTTATAGCCAGATACACCGCCATAGATTACCCCGACAAAGAAGTCAATAAGTGCCGCCATCAAGCCGACAAATAGCGAGATTCGTGCACCATACCATGTACGTGTAAATACATCCCGTCCAAGCGAGTCGGTACCGAACCAATGCGTGCCATTTGGTGGCTGAAATTGGTTCGGCAAGTTCTGTTCGCGTACCGAGAAAGGTGAGAGCATTGGACCGATTACTGCCATGATTCCTAGTAAAACAAGAAAAATAAGCCCTGCCATCGCTATTTTATTTTTCCGAAGTCGTTTCCAGGCATCCTGCCAATAGGAAAGCGATGGCCTGGAAACAGTTTCTGATGCCCCGTGGTCTTTTTCCTTCCACTTAAACCAGTCATCTGGTACGTCGGCAGGAGAATAGGTTTTTGATTCATCTGCTAGTTTCATATTATTCTCCTCCCTTTTTGTGCATTTTGATTCTAGGGTCTAGTATTCCATAAGCAATATCTACTAAAAATAGTGTAAAGATAAGGAATGCACTATAGAAAACAGTTGTCCCCATAATTACCGGGTAGTCCCGTTGATTAATACTCTCGATAAAATATTTTCCCATACCGGGGATTGCATAGATTTTTTCAATAACGAACGTTCCTGTCAGAATACCTGCTAGTAAGGTCCCCATAATCGTCACAACTGGCATAAGTGAATTTTTTAAGGCATGCTTTACAACGATTTTCCATGGTGACAACCCTTTTGCACGGGCCATTTTAATATAGTCCTGTGTCAGAACCTCAATCATCGTTGAACGTGTCAGACGGGCAATAATTGCCATAGGTCCTGTGGCTAATGCAACGACAGGCAATATCATGTGACGAGGGCTTGCCCACGTTGCAGCTGGCAATATCCCTAAATATACTGCAAATGATTGAATGAATATTGTTGCCAGCACAAAGTTGGGAATTGAGATACCAAGAACAGCTATACTCATCGCCAGATAGTCAATAATTCCATTATGTCGCAATGCTGCCAGAATCCCTAATAGTATTCCAGATATAACAGCAACCAATATCGTCACCATACCAAGCTCAAATGATACAGGAAAGCCTCGGCTAAGGAGGTCATTTACCGTTTCAGTTGGCTGCTTAATTGATGGTCCGAAATCCAAGGTAACGATTGATTTTAAATAAAGCAAATATTGTATGTAATATGGTTCATCCAGATTATAGTGGGCCTCAAGGTTTGCCTGGACAACTTCATTCGTACCCCGTTCTTCGTTTAACGGTGAGCCGGGTATGGTTATCATTAGAACAAAAGTAAGCGTAACAATAATCCATAACGTTACTGCCATTATGGCAAATCGCTTTAAAATATATCGTAGCATCTGTTTACACTCCTATGAAAAAGTTGTACGCATAGCGAGCTCTGTCATTACCAGCATAGCTTGATACGCTTCTAGAATATCTTTTGCTTGATACTTAACGATTGTAGTGCCTGGCGCTATTTCTGTTCCAGGCATAAGATTTGCCCATTCAGCCTGACCGTGGTTATTAAACTCAATTTCTAAGGTAGGATTTCCAGGTAGGGTTAACGGCATAACATTGTGCCGGTTATCCAATGCTTGCTTTACTTTATCGGTAAGTAGTTCCCCTGCCTTTTTAGGTGTTAGGCTTTTGACCGACGACCGTGAGATAGTCTCTTTTACTGCGGCGGTTGTAATGTTTGGAATTAGTTCCTCCGCTTCTTTGGCAGCTTGATCATCTCCAGCAACCATTAAAATTGGAACACCGTAATGCCCTGCAAGATAGGCGTTTAATCCAAGCTCTCCAACTGGCATATCGTTAATATAGAAATTCCGTACTGCGTGAATCATAGCATGTGACATTACACCATATTGACCTGCCCTAGCATGGTATCCGACAAACATTGCTCCTGCATAGCTATCATCTAATCCTTGCATCATAGAATAAGGTTTTACTTCTCCCGTAATTAATGACGCATCAGGATGCAGTTGTTCTATTAAAATATTATTCATTTTTGAGTGACTATCATTAATTAAGATTTCATCACAGCCATACTTATACGCAGTATCGATGACATAATTTGTTTCATCTGTCATAATTTTACGTCCGCGCTCATAGTTATGTTCTTTGTAGTCCACATATGTATAATCAGGAAGTCCTGTTATTCCCTCCATGTCCACAGAAATGTATAATTTCATGATGTATACTCCTTTTTGAGTTCGTAATTTTCTTTCAATTTTACCATAGTAAAGCTAAAATACAATGATGAATTTGAAGGAAATTAATGTCTGTAATTTTTTTACTTCGAATACTCTGCACTAGCCAGACCCTAATAATGGGCGCCATAACTGCAATTATGCCCTAAGGAAAAATGCCTATTTTTGTGCAAAAGAAAAAGCAGATGCCGGAAAACCCAACATCTGCCTGTAATCTCATATTCTATTAATTCATTTTACTTACCTAGGAAAGCTCAGCAATAATTGATTCATTTTGTTTATCTACTTGTACAAAGGGATTAACAACATCACCGTTTTCATCTACACGTTCAATATCTGCACCTAATGCAGCTAATTTTCCAGCGAAATCAACATAGCCACGATCAAGATGCTTTAATTCAGTTACACGTGTGAATCCTTCTGCACGTAGTCCAGCCAAAATTAGTGCTGCAGCCGCACGTAAATCAGATGCAGCAACTTCAGCACCTTGCAGATCAGATGGCCCCTCAATAATTACACTGCGGCCCTCTATTTTCATTTTAGCATTCATGCGGCGAAATTCCTCCACATGCATAAAACGGTTCTCAAATACTGTTTCAGTTATAACACTAGTACCATATGCACTAAGCATTAATGACATCATCTGCGACTGCATATCAGTCGGAAAACCTGGATGTGGTAATGTCTTAATGTCAGTAGACTTTAATTTATCAGGTCCAATAACCCGAATACCATTATCCTCTTCCAGAACGGTTACATCCATTTCTTGCAGTTTGGAAATAACAGAACGCAAATGCTCAGTTTCAGCATTTTCGATAAATACATTTCCACCAGTTATAGCTGCTGCGACCATAAATGTCCCAGCTTCTACACGGTCAGGAATAATCCCATGCTCCGTTCCATGAAGTTTTTCAACACCTTCAATACGGATCGTTTCTGTTCCAGCGCCTATTACTCTAGCGCCCATTTTGTTAAGGAAATTAGCTAAATCAACAATCTCAGGTTCTTTTGCGCAATTTTCTATTATAGTTTTGCCCTCAGCCAGTGCTGCAGCCATGACAATATTTTCTGTTGCACCAACACTCGGCATATCCAAATAGATTTTTGCACCGTGCAGACGTCCTTCTGCTTCCACTTCCACAAATCCGTTACCAACGTGTACCTTTGCACCCATAGCTTCAAAGCCTTTTAAATGTAAATCTATTGGCCTTGATCCAATCGCGCAGCCACCAGGCATTGCAACCTTCGCATGGCCATAACGAGCCAGTAGTGGCCCAAGAACAAGCACGGATGCACGCATTTTACGTACATATTCAAAAGGAGCTTCTGTTTTCAAGGGTTTTGTTGCATCTACGTTAATTGTATTATTTTCAAAATGTACGTTTGCATTCATATTTCGTAAAACTTCATTAATTGTATACACATCAGCTAAGTTAGGAACGTCGGTGATAATACTTTCACCTTCGCTTGCAAGAATACTTGCAGTGATTACAGGTAACACTGCATTTTTGGCACCTTCCACTTTAACAGTGCCATTCAGTTGATTCCCGCCTCGTACTATGATTTTTTCCATATTCCAAATCTCCTTATGTTCCATTTTCACTATATTAATATTCAGTAATCAGGATAGGTGTTCCTATCGTTAGTTTTGTTTTCCCATTTTCAATATCTTTAAACGCTAGTTGTAAGTTCATAGGCTTATCCATTATAGTGATTTTCTGGTCCCATAATGGTGTATACCCGTACACAACTTTATTTAACATTGAATTTTCTACTGTATCTGACTGTTCGTCTATATTCTGTAAGTTCAACGATTTCTTCATTCTTTTAATAAAATAAACACTTCCAAGTTTACCACTTAATGTTGTTGTAAGACAAGCAAATTTTGTAGAATTATCAGTAAAAAAATCATTTTTTATCGATTTAACTTGTTTTAAATACTCTTTTTCGATAGATTTATTCCATGAACTTCCTTTAATTACCACAGTAAATTGAGCTTGATGCTTAGTGTTTTTAGGAATGACAACATTATACGTTTCGGAAAACTGATTATTTTTATAGATGTTCCCAAAAGAATATTTTATACTGTTTTCATCATCTTCGCTAGTGACCAATTGACTATTTTTGGTTTTAAGCTTTTCAATTAACAGCTTTACCTTATCCTTGCTCACTTGCTCTTTAATGATTACTTCCCAATCTTCAACTTCCATATCGCTTCCCACCAACGTTGAAGCCAATGCTGTCATTTCGTCCTGCTGCTTTTTGCTAACTGCAGCACCCGTTGTTAATAATAATATAATTACCATAAGTACAATCTTCTTCATTAAAAAATCCCCCTTGCAAAACTATATAAATAGTATGAACAGGGAGATTACTTTAGATACCTTGAAAATCTAGTAAATTATCGACAAGATTTTCAGTATGATAGATTTATTAATTTGTTTTTAATTAATGCTGTTTTAGAAAAGAAACATTAGATCTTGAGACCATTGAAGGAATTCCAAGAAGAACCTGCTTACTCCAGTCCCAATAACTATTGTAATGAACATAATTAAAATTCTCGCTTCCGTTTCACGACCCTTCCTTATTAATGAATCGAAATTAACCGTCGTAACGACTCTCCAAGTAATATATATGAAGATTAAATGCGATATCATACTTATTAATGCTGTTAGTCCAATTGAAGACATATTTTCACACCTTGCTTTTAATGATTTTACTAATCGATTGTTATTTCACTACTGTAACTTTGCCATGTATAATGCTTGTTGTCAATTATTTGGTTGTCGAGGGAAGTGTGTCAGAATGCGACTATTTATTTCATTTCCCGGGAAATATCGACGTATTATTATAGGAAATGAAATGGTTAGGAGAGATTCCTGCTTAGTGTGGCTGTTCTGTTGATGTTTGATGCCCTTCTGTTGATGTTCTGCTTTTTCTGTTGATATTGGCGTTCTTCTGTTGATGTTGTCGCTGTTCTGTCGATATTCCGGCTTCTTCTGTTGATATTGACACTCTTCTGTCGATGTTCCTGCTTCTTCTGTTGATGTTGACATTCTTCTGTCGATGCTCCGGCTTCTTCTGTTGATATTGACACTCTTCTGCCGATATTGGCGTTCTTCTGTTGATGTTCCTGCTTCTTCTGTTGATGTTGACGCTCTTCTGTCGATTTCCCGGCTTCTTCTTCTGATATTGACACTCTTCTGTCGATATCCCGGCTTCTTCTGTTGATATTAACAACTCTTCTGCCGATACACCGACTTCTTCTGTCGATATTAACAACTCTTCTGCCGATACACCGACTTCTTCTGTCGATATTAACAACTCTTCTGTCGATACACCGACTTCATCTATTGATATACATGCCCTTCTGTCTATAACCCTGCTTCTTCCGTCAATACTCACCACATTAAGTTGATAATGTTAAAGAATACTTACTACTTTTCTTCAATCACAAAAAAATCTCTTATAACAATCTGTTACAAGAGACTTTTCTGCATTTATTAACGACTGATTTCCAGTCGATTCGTTGCTCGTTTGAGTGCTAATTCTGCCCGTTGGAAGTCGATATCATCTTGTTTAGACTGGAGGCGTTTCTCTGCTCGTGTTTTTGCTTCTTGCGCACGATCAACATTAATTTCAGAAGGTTTTTCTGCAGATTGAGCAAGAATTGTTACCTTATCTGGCCTTACCTCCAAAAACCCGCCATTCACAGCTAATCGCTCCGTATCATTTTCGCGTTTCAAACGTACACCGCTAATTGTTAAAGGAGCAACCATTGGGATATGTCCTGGTAAAATACCAAGCTCCCCATTTTCTGCTTTACAGCTAACCATATCGAAACTATCTTCCAATACTGGACCATCAGGAGTAACAACACTCACAGTTAGTGTTTTCAATGTAACCCCTCCTCAGACAGGTAAATAGCTGGATGCGAATTTATGCTTCCCATCAACTATTTTGTCTTCGTTATTATCTAGCTAAGGTTCCTAGCGACTAGCGAGACTTCCATGCCTCTATACATTAAGTCAAACGGAGAGCCAACTAAAGGCAGGAAATACGTCCAACGTCGGCATATCCTACCAGGGGCATATTTCGTTTGCCTAGAGGCTTAACGGTAATCAGCTAAACCGCCGCTGTGCGCGGCAACGCTGATCAGCCCTGCATAGCAGAGCAAGTCGCCTGTGCTATTTCCTATTCCATATCTTTTGCTTTTTCAACTACGTCTTCGATGCGACCAACTAAGCGGAATGCATCCTCTGGTAGATCGTCATATTTTCCATCAAGGATTTCTCTGAACCCTTTAACTGTTTCGCTAACTGGTACATAAGAACCTTTTTGGCCAGTAAACTGTTCAGCTACGTGGAAGTTTTGAGATAAGAAGAACTGAATACGGCGTGCGCGTGATACAGTTTGTTTATCTTCGTCTGATAATTCATCCATACCAAGGATTGCAATGATATCCTGCAATTCTTTATACTTCTGAATCGTTTGTTGTACTTCACGAGCTACCTCGTAATGATCATTACCTACAACTTCAGGGTCTAATGCACGTGAAGTTGAAGCTAATGGATCCACTGCTGGATAAATACCTTGCTCGGATAGTTTACGATCCAAGTTGGTTGTTGCATCCAAGTGAGCGAATGTTGTTGCTGGTGCTGGGTCTGTGTAGTCATCGGCAGGTACATAAATCGCCTGAATTGATGTAACAGAACCTTTGTCAGTTGATGTAATACGCTCTTGCAGCTGTCCCATCTCTGTTGCAAGTGTTGGCTGATAACCAACTGCAGATGGCATACGTCCTAGAAGTGCTGATACCTCTGAACCTGCCTGGGTAAAACGATAGATGTTATCGATGAATAACAACACATCTTGTTGTTTTTCGTCACGGAAATATTCAGCCATTGTCAAGCCTGTTAAAGCAACACGCATGCGTGCACCAGGTGGCTCGTTCATCTGACCAAATACCATTGCAGTTTTCGCAATAACGCCTGAATCCTTCATTTCATAGTAAAGGTCATTACCTTCACGTGTACGCTCACCAACACCGGCGAATACAGAAATACCACCGTGCTCTTGAGCGATGTTATTGATTAACTCTTGAATTAGAACGGTTTTACCTACACCGGCACCACCGAACAAGCCGATTTTACCACCTTTAATATATGGTGCTAGTAAGTCAACAACTTTAATACCTGTTTCTAAAATCTCAGTTTCTGTTGCTAAGTTTTCAAATTCAGGTGCTTCCCGGTGAATTGGATCACGTCGAGTGTCTTCTGCTAATGGTTCGTCAAGATCTATTTTTTCACCTAAAACATTAAATACCCGTCCTAATGTAACTTCACCAACTGGTGCTGTTATAGCACTGCCTTGGTCTTCTACTGGCATACCGCGCTTAACACCATCAGTCGATCCCATTGCAATGGTACGAACAGTGTTATCGCCTTGATGAAGTGCAACTTCCAATGTAAGGTCGATATCTACTCCACCTTCATCTGTTGCTTCAGAACGGACAACTAATGCGTTATAAATTTCTGGAAGCTGGTTGTCGCCAAATTTAACGTCAACAACTGGTCCCATTATTTGTGTAACATGTCCTTTGTTCATCAGTTTCCCTCCTATCTTACTTTCGAACTGGTCAAGTAGCTATTCTAGTGCTGCAACTCCACCAATTATCTCGGTAATCTCTTGTGTGATAGCTGCCTGGCGTGCACGGTTATATGACAATGACAAGTCATCAATAATATCCTCCGCATTATCGGATGCACTGTTCATTGCAGTTCTCCGTGCTGCGTGTTCACTCGCTTTACCGTCTAACAATGCACCGTAAATTAAGCTCTCTGCATATTGTGGTAATAGAACCTTGAGAATTTGCTCTTGATCCGGTTCATATTCATACTGACTGCCACTCATACCAGCCTTACCTTCAATGTCAGTAATCGGCAGTATTTTTTTCGATGTAACTTCCTGAGAAATCGCACTTACATAATGGTTATAATAGATGTTTAATTCATCAATTTCTTCGTCAGTGAACATTTGCACTGTTTCAGATGCAAGTTCTTTAATTTCAGCAAAATCAGGTTGGTCAGCCAATCCGATTATACTCTTGGCAATCGGCATATCACGTTTCTTGAAAAACTCATATCCAATACGTCCAATTGCAACTACTGTATACTCATTTGAAGAATTATGACGTTCGTTAATTGTCCGAAACACATTACGCAGCACACTGCTGTTATAAGCACCTGCCAAACCGCGGTCAGAAGTAATCACGATATAGCCAGTCTTTTTAACATCGCGCTTTTGCAACATTGGATGTTGTGCGTCCGTGTTCCCGTTTGCAATGCTGCCGACTACTTCCTCCATTTTTTCACTGTATGGAACAAATGATTTAACATTCTGTTCTGCTTTGTTTAATTTGGAGGCGGAGACCATCTCCATAGCCTTTGTAATCTGTTTCATCTTTGTTGTGGAGCTAATACGATTTTTAATATCTCTAAGTGATGCCAAGCTTTTTCACCACCCTTTCATTATGGCCTGCAGGATAATAAAACTCCCTGAGTTACATCGCACAGAGAAAAAGGGGTTTCCTTTTTCAAGGATGCAGGTTAGTTCGACTTTGCCACAAGATGTGACGTTTTTAGTCGAACCTCCTTTTTAATTCTGGGCAATTATCGTACTATACAATTATTCACTAGGTAAGAATGTCTTCTTAAATGACGCAACTGCATCATCCATCTTTTCTGCTTCTGGTAATTTACCAGTGTCACGAATAGATGCGAGCAATTCTTTACTATTTTCATCCAACCATAGATGGAATTCACTTTCAAAACGTGTGATATCCTCTACAGGAATCTCATCCAGGAAGCCTTTTGTAAGTGCGTAAATAATCATTACCTGTTTTTCAACAGCTATTGGCTTATTTAAGCCTTGTTTAAGTACTTCAACTGTACGTGCACCACGATCAAGCTTTGCTTTTGTAGCTTTATCAAGATCAGAGCCGAACTGTGCGAATGCTTCCAACTCACGGAATGATGCAAGGTCAAGACGTAACGTACCTGCTACTTTTTTCATTGCTTTAATTTGTGCTGACCCACCAACACGGGATACAGATAAACCTGCGTTAATCGCCGGTCGAACACCAGAGAAGAACAAGTCAGATTGTAAGAAAATCTGTCCGTCGGTAATGGAAATTACGTTTGTTGGGATATATGCACCAATATCGCCTGCTTGTGTTTCAACAAATGGCAGTGCAGTTAACGAACCGCCGCCTTTGTCATCATTTAACTTCGCTGCACGTTCCAGAAGGCGTGAATGTAAGTAGAAAACATCCCCTGGGAATGCTTCACGACCTGGCGGGCGACGTAGTAATAATGAAAGTTCACGGTATGCTGCTGCTTGTTTTGACAAGTCATCATAAACAACTAGTACATGCTTACCGTTATACATAAATTCTTCACCCATTGATACACCTGTATATGGAGCCAAATATAGTAATGGCGCAGGGTCTGATGCACCTGCAGTTACTACAATTGTGTTATCCAATGCACCATGGCGACGGAATGTTTCAACTGTACCTCTAACAGTTGACTCTTTTTGACCGATTGCAACATATATACAGATCATATCCTGATCTTTTTGGTTTATAATGGTATCAACCGCTACAGTTGTTTTACCTGTTTGACGGTCCCCAATGATAAGCTCACGTTGCCCACGACCAATTGGTACAAGTGCATCGATTGCTTTAATACCTGTTTGTAATGGTTCATCAACTGATTTACGATCCATAACACCAGGTGCCGCAGATTCAATCGGACGTGATTTAGTTGTTTCAGCTGGCCCTTTTCCATCAATTGTTTGTCCTAGAGGATTAACAACGCGTCCAAGCAGCTCCTCACCAACTGGTACTTGCATGATTCTGCCTGTGCGGCGTACTTCATCGCCTTCTTTGATCTCTGTAAATGGGCCTAAAATAACGATACCAACATTACTTTCTTCAAGGTTTTGCGCCATGCCCATTACACCGTTTGAAAATTCAACAAGCTCACCAGCCATGACGTCGTCAAGACCATGAGCACGAGCGATACCGTCTCCGACTTCAATAACCGTTCCGACATCACTAACTTCAATTTCAGAGTCAAAACTCTCAATTTGCTGTTTAATCAGACTACTGATTTCTTCAGCTTTGATGCTCATACCATTTCACCCCTATCTCCTTTAATTTGCAGTTACAATACTCCGTTCGATACGCTTTAGTTTTCCACTAATTGTTCCATCATATATAGTGTTACCGATGCGTAGCTTAATGCCGCCAACGATAGTTGGATCAACAATATTATCAAGCTTGATTTTTTGTTTGTTAAATCGTTTGGCAAATGTATTCTCAAGCTCCTGTTTTTCAGCATCTGTTAGTTCACGAACAGAATATACTGTAGCTTCTGCAATTCCTTTTGCATCGTTTACCGAGTGGATAAAATGGCCAATAATGTCTGGTACAATTTCAATACGATGACGTTCTGCAAGAATTTTCAAGGTATGAACGACATCACTTGAGAAATCATGAAACACTTTATCGATAAATTGTTTCTTTTCCGCATTATTAACACGTGGATGCTTTAGGAATGTTAAAAGTTTACTATTCGATTCAAATACTTCTTTAAGAACATGAAATTCTTCTACTAACTGTTCTATTTTTCCTTGTTCGTTTCCGAGCTGAAAAAGAGCGTCTGCATAACGTTTGGCAACTACTGCTTCACTCATTACTCTTCTCCTGCCTCTTTAATATATTCGTTAATCAATTTCTCTTGATCTTGTTCACTGATTTCTTTCTCAATAACTTTACTTGCTATAAGAACAGATAATGAAGCCACCTTATCTTGAAGTGCTTGAAGTGCTTTCTCTTTTTCATTCTCAATTTCTTCTTGTGCTGATTTCTTGATGCGGTCTGCTTCGTTGCGTGCAGATTCCACAATATCCTGCTCTTGCTTCACACCAGCACTTTTTGCATCTTCAATGATTTTTTGTGCTTCTTGTTTTGTTTGTTTCAATTGAGCCGCGGCCTCTTGTGATGCTTTCTCAGCTTCAGCACGACTTTTTTCTGCTTCTTCTATTTCATTTGCTACATATTCTTCACGCTTTTGCATTACTCCCATTAATGGGCCCCATGCATATTTACGCAGTAGTATAAGCAATACGATAAAGAAGAACAGTTGTGTCAGCATGTCGCCTACCTGGAGACCTCCAAGTGATGCATAAATAGTAGTAAACCCAGTGAATGCTTGCACAAAATTCACTCCTTTCACGTTACTTATTGGGCATTAAAATAGTTCTTTATATTGCTGATTTGAATACAACGGCGAAGGTTACTAACAGACACGCTCCGCCATTAAAGTTCGTTTATAATTAAATTACATTACCATTAGCGCGATTACTACCGCGATAATCGGCATTGCCTCAACCAAACCTACACCAATAAACATTGTTGTTTGAAGTTGACTTTTAAGTTCTGGCTGACGTGCAATTCCCTCAACCGTACGACTTACGATCAAACCGTTACCTACACCGGCACCTAATGCCGCTAAACCTACTGCTACTGCTGCTGCTAAAGCACTCATAATATAAATCCTCCTCAAAATAGTTGTATAATTTTTTTCGCAGTTTTGAAAGTATAATTTCTTTCTTGCTGCATAAGTGTAACTAATAATTTCCGGTTCCAGCAGATAATTTCTGCTAAAACTGGTTAATTAACAAAATTAATACTGCTTAATGGTCACTTGACACTTTGTGTGACATATAGACCATTGTTAGCATTGTGAAAATAAATGCTTGGATTGAACCTATAAACAAGCTAAACCCTTGCCATGCCAACATCGGAATCGCTCCGCCAAGGAATCCCCAAATACCTGCTGATGTCGTAGCTGCCAATAAGCCAAGCAGTACTTCCCCAGCATAAATGTTACCAAATAGACGAAGACCTAACGTTAGTGTGTTAGCAAACTCTTCAATAATCTTTATTGGTAGGAACACAGGAAATGGACGTACATAGTCTTTTCCGTATTCTTTTACCCCTCGTACTTTTATTCCATAATAATGGGTTAACACGATGACCATTGTTGATAGCGTTAGCGTGATACCAGGATCGGATGTTGGCGACTTCCACCATAAATCATGGCCGAATGTTGCCATTGTCACAACACCCATTAAGTTACTTACAAGAATGTATGTGATGAGTGTCAGTCCCAAAGGCAAGAAAACCTTACCTGTTTTCCAATCCATCGTGTCATTAATCATTCCTTTTACAAAGTCAATGACCCATTCCATAAAGTTCTGTGTGCCAGTTGGCTTCATTTGAAGCTTTCTGGAACCTAGTACACAAAGAACGAACACGATAAGGGAGGCAATTGCCATCATCAATACGTTGGATAAATTAAAATCAAGCCATGATATTCCAAATACATCTAATGCTAATGGTGCTTCATGATCCACTTTCTTCACCCCTCTTCCATGCACTACTCCTTAGATTTGAACATAACAAAATCTATTATAATGACGAGATAGGATGTCATTAATCCAATTAAAACAGCAATAATATGAAAATGTTCTTCAAAGCGAAGTGCGATAATAACGGCTAATGCTACTGCTGCTAGTCGCGAAACAGTACCGAGCCCTCTTGCGGATTGATTCTTTTCTACAGACTCTGCAAAGTCGTTAGTTTTTCTTTGTAAAAGCCATAAATTATAAAAACTTACGATGCTTCCTAAAAGAAGTCCGAGGAAGATACTCTGATAAGGAGTAAACCCTGCTCCAAGTACCAATATTGCGAGAAGGTAGAACATCCACTTACGTTGTCGAGTGGCCATATTTTGATAATTCGACATGATTAGACTCTTCTCCTGTGAATTCGCGTAAAATAGATTGTTCGTAGTCAAGCTCTATTAAAAATAGCTTGTCGAATTTACCTCACTAAAATATTCTTACTAGAATAAAAAAATAAGTGAGATAAATCACTGCTTATGCGGAACAAATTTGGTACACTTATGTAACAATTTTACTTAAAAACACAATTATTTCAGCATAGTGTAACCCTTATCATTCCACACTTGATTAGTGTACATTAGCCATACCCCATTGTCAATTAGAATGGCAACGAAAAACTACTTGACTGGTTACCAATTTATAGGCAGCATATTACTACTATTTCACCGAATACAGACAAGCCATAAAGTAAATAACTTAGCTACTATTATAAACGAAATCACCCCTAAATTTAATGACGATTCTGTGAACAGTATTTTGTCGAATGATTATTGAATATAAATTACGGTTTGGTAACTTTCAAGTTTACCATTCTCCAAATGAACAGTAATAACTGCCAGATACTTTCCGGGTTCACCTAATTCAGATTCTTTTAAATAACCTTCATTCATCCCTACCTGCACTTCTTCCGTTTGTAAAAACTGCCGATCAAATACCAGTGTTTCGGGATTGTACAACTTGACATCGACACTTTCTGCTGGGTCAGTTAAGTATAGTTGATAGACAAATTGATCATCTGAGAAAGGCTTTAAGGAAAAATCAAATCCCATCGCTTTAGGGTAGTCAGCAGTTCCATTCACAAACAAGTATGGTAAATGATACAGCTCTTTTCCCTGCTTTAACGTAAGCCAGCCTTGATGCAACCCTTTTTCTAATAATGTACTGTTAACACTCAGTTCAACCGGGATCTTCCTTGTCTCACCGTTTGGGATTGTAAACGTTTGTGGCAGTTTCCAGCTAAGCCCTTTTTGCTTCTTAGGTATGTTAAATGCATAATTTTGTACCTGTTTCGAGTTATTTTCAATGGTTAGTTCGATGGTCTTTGTTTCTTTATAATCCGTTATTTTTTCAAATGACAGCAATGGATTATGGATTATAGTTGGTGTACTTATAGCATTTTGCGGCTGAATTTCGCCCATCCCTTGAATGTTTGGCTTGATAGGTGTTGATTGATTTGTGTTAATCCTGCTCGCAGTAGTTTTTAGTGCACCAGTAAGCTGTTCAATTGTCCAGTCTGGATGTGCTTCTTTAAGGAGTGCCATTGCTCCTGTCACATGTGGAGCCGCCATACTTGTACCCTGCAGCTCCTGGTGCCCTCCTGGAACGGTACTTAAAATATTTGTACCTGGCGCACTTACTTCAGGCTTCAAGTCCCAGTTTACCGTAACAGGACCACGAGAACTAAAATCTGCGATGGCTAGTTTGGTCTTTTCGTGATTTGATTCCATATAGACTGTCTTGCCCTTCGTGTATTGTTTAAGCCATTCTCCATCACGCTTCGAAATAGCTGCAACCGGAATTTGGATCGGATCCTCTGCATTCTGGACTGACCCTTGAAAAACACCAGGCTCATTATTGGAAATAAGCAACGCGATTGCACCAGCATCCTGTGCCATCTTAGCCTTTTTGTGAAAAGGGGTTTTCCCACGGCTGGAAAAGGCTATTTTACCTTTTACGTTTTTGCTGGTTAGTTGCGCTACCTTATAGTCTGTCGTGAAATCCCATGGTATTGACCCTGCCATTAGCGTTAGTTTAATTTTTTTATCTTCCAATGTTTCAAACAAATATGGTACAGTCTGCGGATTAGCTGACGCTCCAACAGAAAGCGCATTTGCTGCCGTGGCAGGTGACCCAACAGTCCAGTCGCCCGGTCCATTATTTCCATTAGCGATAACGACTGCAACACCAAGCTCTACTGCACGATTCACAGCAACACTTGTCGGAAAATCTGGACCATTCACCGAATTTCCCAGGGAGAGATTAATGATATCTGCCCCGTCATCTACAGCCTGTTCCAATGCAGCAATCACTTGTACGGATGTTCCGCGACCACCAGGGCCAAGAGCACGATATGCATATATGTCAGCTTGAGGTGCAACTCCCTTGAGATCACCATTAGCTGCAATTATTCCTGCAACATGTGTCCCATGAAGCGTCGGCATTCCTTGAGATTGTAATGTTTCCATCGGATCATCATCAAGATCTACCAAATCAAATCCTGCAACATAATTTGGAGCGAGATCCGGGTGGTCATAGTCAATCCCTGTATCAACAACTGCCACCTGTACACCTTCTCCAGTATATGTGGTGTCATTGAGAGAGGCAGGTATAACTGAGTTGTTCGTTTTCTCTTTAATCGGCTCGTACTGTGTTTGATATGTAGAAACTGGATGAATGGCTTTAATAAATTCCAACGACTCCATTTTTTCCAGTCTTTTAGGGGTTGCCTGAAGTGCTAGGCCGTTGAAAAGTGTCTCGTATGTTGCAATAACATCTATGTAAGGATGATACACTTCAAGATATTTTTTATGTTCTGATGGATCTCCTTCAACTTCTATGATAACGGAAGCGGTATTATCAGCTATTGCGTAGGTAGATGCAGGTAATATAGTAATGGAAATTAAGAGTATAGTTAGGAAAAAACGCATAGCTTATGGGTCCCCTTTTGATCGATAATGTGTGCTATTTATCATTTGGCAAAAGAGGAAGATTCATACATGGGAAATAAATCGAGTAGAGAGTAAAAACGTGGTGTGTTGCTCATTCACTTAGACATTTCCAGTAGCATTTGAGAACGCCACGCCCTGTGGCGTCACCGGCACTAGTACGTCCTGTACGTCGGAGCTGGCGTGGCTGATTCTGGAGTCCGGTTATCCACTGCACTCTTATTTTTTATAGTTTCCTAAACAACGAAAAAACCCAGCGCCAAGGCTGGATTTTTATCAACTAACTATTAAAATATCCTACTATCGCGTCGGCTATTTTTCTTGAAGCCTCTCCATCACCATATGGATTGGATGCTTTAGCCATTTTCAGATGAGCCTCGTTATCACTCAGCAATTCATCAGCTAGGTCAAAAATTGTATCTTCATCAGTTCCTGCCAGTTTTAATGTTCCCGCATCTATGCCTTCAGGACGTTCAGTTGTATCACGCAAAACGAGGACGGGTACACCCAATGATGGTGCTTCTTCCTGCACCCCGCCTGAATCGGTCATAATTAAATGGGACCTGGCAGCAAAGTTATGAAAGTCAACAACACCAAGCGGTTCAATTAATTGAATGCGACCGTCATCACCTAAGATATCGTTTGCGGTCTGCTGGACAACTGGATTCAAATGGACTGGGTAGACAACCTGAACGTCATCATGTGTTTCAACGAGTCGCTTAATGGCGCGGAACATTTGCTCCATATTGTTACCAAGGTTCTCACGTCGATGGGCTGTCATAAGTACTAATCGCTTGTCGCCAAGTGCATCAATGATTGGACTTGAATACGCATCATCAACCGTCGTTTTCAATGCATCTATTGCTGTATTTCCTGTTACAAAAATACGGTCGTATGGTTTATTTTCCTCCAATAGGTTTTGCATTGATTTATCTGTTGGAGCAAAATGCAAATCAGCCATAACACCGGTAAGCTGGCGATTCATTTCCTCTGGATATGGTGAATATTTATCCCACGTGCGTAAGCCTGCTTCAACATGCCCAACTGCAATCTGATTGTAGTAACCAGCAAGGGAAGCAGCAAATGTTGTAGTTGTGTCACCATGAACAAGCACAATATCTGGTTTGGTTTCTTTCATTACCTCGTCCAAGCCTTCAAGTGCTCGTGTTGTGATTTGTGCTAATGACTGTTTTTGTTTCATAATATTTAAATCGAAATCAGGAGTAATTTCAAATATATCCAGCACTTGATCAAGCATTTCCCGATGCTGTGCAGTTACAGTAACAATTGGCTCAAATTCATCTGAGCGTTTCTTCAATTCAAGAACAAGTGGTGCCATCTTTATCGCTTCCGGTCTTGTTCCAAATATAGTCATGACCTTGATCCGTTTACTCATTAAACTTCCACCTTAAACTTATTTTGTACCAAACAGACGGTCTCCAGCATCACCAAGTCCAGGTCTTATATAACCTTTATCGTCTAATTTTTCATCAAGAGCTCCAAGGTAAATATCAACATCCGGATGCTCTTCTTTAATTACTTCCACGCCTTCAGGGGCAGCAATTAGACACATTAAACGGATTTGCTTAGCGCCACGTTTTTTTAAGGAATGAATCGCATCATTTGCTGATCCACCAGTAGCAAGCATTGGATCAATTACAATTAATTCGCGCTCTTCAATATCCGATGGCAGTTTTATATAATACTCTACCGGTTTCAGTGTTTCTGGATCGCGGTATAAACCAACATGACCAACCTTTGCTGCTGGAATTAGTTTCAAAACGCCGTCAACCATTCCAAGACCAGCACGAAGAATTGGTATAAGACCAATCTTTTTACCAGCTAATACTTTCGTTTGTGTTTCCATCACTGGTGTATTAATTGTTTTATCCTGCAGTGGGAGATTTCTTGTGATTTCAAAGGCCATTAACATTGCAACCTCGTCAACAAGCTCACGAAATTCTTTTGTTCCTGTGGTCTTTTCTCTTATGTACGTTAACTTATGTTGAATTAACGGATGATCCAGTACGAGTACATTTCCCATTTTGCCGATCACTCCTTATTAATAGTTGCATCTTTAAAATTGTACTGAAAAAAGGGCAAGCTTTCAAGTGAACCGTTAAAATATGACTTAGAAAATTTGGCTTATCGCAAAGCCCTAATATGGATAAGCCTTAGTTGCATTTATGCAGTTTTTTTAAATGCCAAAAAGAGATGCTCCTCAAAAAGGAACATCCTGATTTGTTATGCGTATAGCGGAAACTTGCCAGTCAACGCTTTAACGCGTTCTGCAGCTTCACTTAATTTATCTTCATCTTCATGATTTTTTAATGTAAATGAAATAATTGATGCAATTTCTTTCATTTCTGCTTCAGCAAAGCCGCGTGTTGTGACAGCAGCAGTTCCGATGCGGACACCACTTGTTACGAATGGACTTTCCGTATCAAATGGAATTGTATTTTTATTCGTTGTAATACCAATTTCATCCAATACTTTTTCAGCTACTTTACCAGTAAGTTCCAGCGGAGTAACGTCTAGTAGCAACAAATGATTATCTGTTCCACCAGAAACAACACGAACACCTTCGTTTGTCAATGCTTCACCCATTGTTTTTGCGTTTTCAATTATCTGCTTGGAGTATGATTTAAAATCAACTGATAATGCTTCATTAAATGATGTTGCTTTTGCAGCAATGACATGCATTAACGGTCCACCCTGCATACCTGGAAATACGGACTTGTCGATTTTCTTCGCGTATTCTTCTTTACAAAGAATCATTCCGCCACGTGGACCACGCAACGTTTTATGTGTAGTTGTTGTGACAAAATCTGCATATGGTACAGGATTCGAATGTAATCCGGAAGCGACTAGACCAGCAATATGTGCCATATCAACCATGAGATACGCATCTACAGCGTCTGCAATTTCGCGGAATTTGCCAAAATCAATTTCACGTGAATATGCACTAGCTCCGGCAACAATCATCTTCGGCTGTACTTCTTTGGCGTGTTCTAAAACAGCATCATAGTCAAGCTGCTCTGTTTCCTTATCGACACCATAGTCAACGAAGTTATAAAGCTTACCACTGAAATTAACCGGGCTACCATGTGTTAGGTGTCCCCCATGGTTAAGGTTCATTCCTAAAACAGTATCACCTGGTTCCAACGCGGTAAAATAGACTGCCATATTTGCTTGTGCACCAGAATGAGGCTGTACGTTGGCATGCTCTGCATCAAACAATTTTTTAGCACGATCACGCGCCAGATTTTCTACGACATCAACATGCTCACAGCCGCCATAGTAGCGTTTACCAGGGTAACCTTCTGCATATTTATTGGTTAGCACGGAACCCATTGCTTCCATAACTGCTTCAGATACAAAGTTTTCAGATGCGATTAGCTCAATTTTCTCCTGCTGCCGTGTCTTTTCTGCTTGAATTGCGTTAAATAGTTCATTGTCTGCTTGTTTAACATGTTCCATTATACTTCCCCCTTGTGTAATTAAGTGCAACGATTATTTAAATCTATATCTTCATAAGCTGCACGCTTGCCGCCGATTAACTTTGGTCGTGTGCGTGCAGTAGTCACCCTTGCATCACCTATCATCCGTTGTTTAAAACGAAGCGGGACAGCTACTTGTCTTAAGTGCATGCCAATCATTGTTTCTCCTATATCCATTCCACTGTTTGCCTGAATCGTTTCAACAACAACCGGATCAGCCATATTCTTATAGGCAAACGTTGCCATTGATCCACCTGCTTTTCGTACTGGAATAGCGGATACTTCCTCAAGGCGCTGCTGTACCATTGTTTCTTTCTCAACGACTAAAGCTCGATTCAAATGTTCACAGCATTGGAAAACGAGATGAACACCGATTTTCTGCTGCAGCCTTTTTAACGCTTTAAAAATAACTGAAGCAATTTCTTCACTTCCTGATGTGCCTATATGTGAACCAGCTACTTCACTTGTGGAACAGCCAATCACAAATAAATCACCTTTTTTGAGATGGCCACTATCAATCCATTGCGAAACCACAGCTTCTACATCATGCTCGACTCGCTGTATTAAATCCGTCATCATAAATCACCATCCTGTTTTAGGAGATTTTATTAATTCTCGTATGATGTGATTTTTCCGATACGATTTGCGTGGCGCCCACCATCAAATTCAGTTTCAAGCCATATTTTAGCAATTTCGCGAGCAAGACCAGGTCCAATTACTCGTTCACCCATTGCAAGGATATTGGAGTCATTGTGCTGACGAGTTAATTTCGCACTATAAACATCATGTGTTAATGCACAGCGTATACCTTTCACCTTATTTGCTGAGATTGACATACCAATCCCTGTTCCACAAATAAAGATACCTCGGTCAAATTCACCGCTGGCAACACGTTCAGCCGCCGGCAATGAATAATCCGGATAATCGACTGATGTCTCACATGAACATCCAGTGTCTTCGTATTCAATGTCCATTTCGTCCAACAGATTTTTAACTTCGCTGCGTATTGTCATGCCTGCATGGTCTGCTGTTAAAATAACTTTCATTATCCATCACTCCTTCTCCTGTTGTGGTTGTCTTATTTTTATTATGCATCATTTCATCCCATATTTTAAGTGTTAGCATTGTTAATTTTTTTTTGTAATAAATCAATATACTTTTCCAGTTCTCTTAAGGTTTCCTGATATGTTTTCAAGTCACCGCCGAACGGATCAGAAATATCATAGTTAATTAAGTTAGCCTCAAGTTTTTGAATGTGCTCGATATCATCTTGTAGATGTTTTGTAAGTTCTTCTTCTAGTTGATAATTTTTAAGCTCATGCTGATTTTCATGAATGAACTGGGATCGTTTTTCTTCAAAATCGGCATAGGCCATTTTAAGCTCGTTCCATACTTTTTTATCCGCTTCTGATACATATTCTTTTAGCGTGAAATATTTTTCCTGGAAATTGGGATACTGCATTATTAACGATTGCTTATGCTGCGTCGTCATTGTAATTACTAAGTCTGACGAATGTAAAAGCTTATCTGTTACTGGTTGTGATTTGGTGTCCAATGTGATTCCTCGATCCAGCAGTGCTTGGATTGCATTGTTATTCGGACGTTGATTCTTCCCTGCAAAAATTCCCGCTGACTGCACCTGAATATCAGGCATTTTATGTTTAATTAATGCTTCTGCCATTGGACTTCGACATGTATTTCCTGTACAAACGAACAATATCTTCATATGGATACCTCCGATTATATAAATCCACATTCAAACTATACCATAGAATAATGGAGATTGTCAGACACTTTTAAAGGATGATTAAAGTAACTAATGATATAAATGCATAAAAAAAGATCTCCTGCAATTGCAGAAAATCGAGCAAATCAATCCTTATCCAAATAGAATATTTAGACCGAAACCGCAAAGGATACTCCCACCTAAAATTTCACTATATACACCTAGCAACCCGTGTACTTTTTTTCCTAAAATCATTCCTGCCCAAGTCAGAACTGTACTAACAATACCAAACAGCATAAGTGCTATCATTGTTTTTACTCCGGACATGCCTAAGCTTAAGCCAACTGAAAAACTATCAAGGCTTACACTTATGGCAAAAAATAATAGTCCAATACCAACTGGTTGTACAATTTTTTTCGTATCATGATTAAATGCCGAGAAAACCATTTGCGCACCAATTCCAACTAGCAAAAGACCTCCGACAAGTGTTGTAAATTGCCCGATCTGTGTAGATATTGCTTGTCCTAACAAAATACCGATAAACGGCATTATGATGTGAAATAACCCAATTATGAGTCCAATTAATGCTATACGCTTTAACCTGACTTGCTGCATTCCCATGCCTAAGCTAACAGAAAATGCGTCCATCCCCAATGCAATTGCCATAAACATAAGGGAAACTATTTCCCCAACCTGATATACCGACATTCTCCATCCTCCTCGGATATGCTATTAAACTATATGCATGTCCGAGTGAAAATATGTGATGTTAATCTTTCAGATAAGCCGAGGATGCCTTTTTCAAGCGATTCATAACTGCCTCCCCAATATTTGTCTCAGGAAATGTTTCACATAAAATCAGATCGACATCCCCATCCTTAAATTCACGCAAGGCATCATAAAGATTTGCAGCAATTTCTTTTAATTCAAAGCCAAGCGGAATAATTTGATCGGCCTCCAGTTTCCGAGCCGTAGCAGTACTAGCCATGACACCAACTCGAATCTGTTGAGCTCGTTCACCATTTATGACTTCCTGCATTCTCTCTGGTGAACCCGCAACAAGCCACATCGGCACTTCTGGTGCATAATGCCGATATTTCATTCCAGGGGCTTTTGGCTTTTCGGATGCATTTGCCAGTGCCGGATCAAGCATAACCTTACCTACCACCTGCTCAAGCTGTTCTTTTGTTATACCGCCTGGTCTAAGGATAATTGGTATTTCCTGTGTACAGTCGATAACTGTTGATTCAACACCAACCCCAGTTGGTCCTCCATCAACTAACCCGGCAATTTTCCCATTTAAGTCTGCCCATACATGATCTGCTGTTGTTGGACTTGGCTTTCCAGAAACATTTGCGCTCGGAGCAGCGATTGGTATACCACATTCTTTCAGTAACTTGTTCGCAACTGGATGATCTGGTATTCGAACACCAATTGTGGACAACCCTGCAGTTACATTCTTTGCACACGTCCCATTACTTGGCAGGACAAATGTTACCGGACCAGGTGTGAATGCATCTATGAGTTTTTCTGCAATTGGAGATAGTGAACTTACCAGATTGCTTAATTGCTCTTTTGTGGCAACATGGGCAATTAACGGGTTATCTTCAGGTCTCCCTTTTGCCTCAAAGATTTTTGATACAGCAGTGCTATTGGTCGCATCTGCCCCTAATCCATATACCGTTTCAGTCGGGAAAGCAACTGTTTGACCATCTTTTAAAAGAGCCGAAGCTTCTGAGATTGCCAAATTATTTGTTTGTATATTCCATCGTTTTGTTTGAACCATCGTTGAGCCTCTTTTCTTACGTTAATTTTAGTCGATGCCGGTTTTTTTGGCAAAAAAAATAGCCCAATGGAGTTTTTCCACAGACTATCCACAAATTATGCCTTATTAACGGGGGATTGTTAATAAGTTATATTTAAAATCCACAGTTTTTAAACACCTTATACACAAGAATCTGTGCATAAGTGTGGATATGTGCTTAAGATACGTTATAAGTCCACCAACTACCTTTGTCGATTGGGCGTTTATCCACGAAAATATTTTCTTTTTGTGGATAAAACTGTAATGCTTCAAGTAAAACATCGACCATAGGCTGGTGGCTGTGGACAAATACTTTCTTCGCTTGTTTTTCTTTTGCCATTGCTAGAATAGCTTCCAGTAAAATAGGTAACGATTTAGCATAGTCCTTCGTAATATAAAGCTGCTTTAGCCAATAAATACCTTCATCGATTGAATCTAATATAAAGCACCCTTCGATATTGTCCTCAATTTCCACGACATAGCCTTTTTTCTTTAATAAATCTTGTTCCACGTTATCATTACTTGTTAAAAAGTTTTCTAGTTTTTCCTGAGATGCCTGATTTGCTGCGATTAATTTCATTTTTTTCACCTCTATTATTTTTGATAGTATTACTAAGGCTTATCTATATCAGACCTTGGCGATAAGCTAAGTTTTCTTATATTCTATGCAAAAACTATAAAGTCTATGACCAGCCAAACCATTCAAAAAGAAAAAACTTTACTTCAGTTTGTTCATCTTCTTCTTCAGCTAACGTTTTGTCGTCTACTTCATCATCACTACTTGCACTTGCAACACTCGTGCCATTAGAAAAGTCCAAGAAGCATAATGGGGGAAATAGAACACACCACCAATTAGAACCTTTACCTTGACCAAGTGTTATCAAAACGGCTTCATACTCTCCGGGTGGATATAGAAAATTTCCATATAACTTTGCTGGAAATGTAACATTTGTTCCATATTCTACATGATAATCTTGCTCTTTATTTTCTTGTTTTAGAACATCCGCTACAATTGCTTCAACTTCTGGGATGCGTGCATCAATCAAATCTCTCGCTTGATTGATATCCGTTATCTCCTTTACCCATTCAGAAATAACAGCATTGACCTCGTCGCGGACCATTCGTTTCAATTGCTGATCCTCATCATTATCACTGTTTGCTAGAATGCGTAACCGGATTGCCTCATCCGGTATAACTTGAATGTTGGAATCGGAATGTGATTCATCACTTGTTCCCTTAACTGGCATCGATAATATAATAATAAAAAATATAATTGCCGAAATCACTAGTTTCTTCATCGTTATAGTCCCCCTCCATCTGATTTACAAACAGTATGGGCAGGGGAATATTTTTTTAAACTAGTAATCTATTATTTCTTTATATTGGCTTGGATAATGCGGTCCTTTTTGTTGATATCTTTGATGATTTGTACGTTACTTGTTGGAAATTGTTCGGATAAAAGAGCTCGAATAGCTTCACCTTGTCTATCACCAATTTCGAAAAAAATAGCTGCATGATCATTTATGACGTGAGGAAGATCTTCTATGATTTGTCTATATGAGGCTAACCCATTCTCATCAGCAAAAAGAGCAAGTTCTGGGTCAAACTTTTTCACTGTGTCAACGAGGCCGGCTTTATCCTGATGTGCAATGTATGGTGGGTTCGAAACAATAATATCTGTCTTTTTTCCGATAAGGGGTGTTAAGAAGTCACCTTGCAGGAATGTGACATCCGCACCTAACTGTTTGGCATTTTGACGCGCAACGGTTAGTGCATCCTGTGAAATGTCAGTAGCATAAACTGTTGCTTGAGGTAGCTCAAGTGCCAATGTTAAGGCAATAATTCCGCTGCCTGTTCCAATATCGGCAATTGTTAGAGGCTCGTCTGGTGTAGTTTCGATAACTTGCTGGACAAGCTCCTCTGTTTCAGGCCTTGGGATAAGTGTATGCTCGTTCACACTAAATTTTCTGCCGTAAAATTCCTCATGACCAATAATATGCTGGATTGGAACACCGGTCTCTGCGTGCATTTCAATAGCATCTTGAAACCGCATTGCGACTTTTTCCGGAACAGGATCACGCATCATCGTGAAAAATTCCGATCTTGATACGTGAAGAAAATGCTGCAGCAACAGCTCGGCAACTTTTTCTTCACGATTATGTTTTTTTAAAAAAAGAGAAGCCCATTGGAGGACTTCATGCTGCTTGAATTCTTTTTCCATATTATTCACCAATTTGCTCTAATTTTTTGGTTTGTTCTTCAACTAACATTGCATCAATGAAATCATCTAACTTGCCTTCTAATACCTGGTCAAGCTTCTGAATTGTTAAACCAATGCGGTGATCGGTAACACGAGTTTGCGGGAAATTATACGTACGAATACGTTCCGAACGATCCCCGGTACCTACAGCTGATTTTCTATTCTCATCATACTCAGCTTGTGCTTCACGCTGGAATTTATCATAAATACGTGCACGCAATACTTTCATCGCTTTTTCCTTGTTTTTAATCTGTGATTTTTCATCCTGACATGATACAACAACACCTGTTGGTTCATGAGTCAGACGAACAGCGGACATCGTTGTATTCACACTTTGCCCACCAGGACCACTTGACGCAAATGTGTCCACACGAATATCTTTCTCATGAATATCAATTTCGACATCTTCTGTCTCAGGCAGTACGGCTACAGTTGCTGTTGATGTATGAATTCTGCCGCCTGATTCTGTTTCCGGAACACGCTGGACGCGGTGTGCACCATTTTCATATTTCAACTTGGAGTACGCTCCAGTACCATTTATCATAAAAATAATTTCCTTATATCCGCCAACTCCAGTGGAACTAGCCTCAATTACATCTATTTTCCATCCCTGCATCTCGGCATATTTAGAATACATACGATAAAGATCACCAGCAAATAACGCAGCTTCATCACCGCCGGCAGCACCACGAATTTCCATAATAACGTTCTTATCATCATTAGGATCTTTTGGCAGAAGAAGAATTTTCAGCTTCTCTTCAAGTGATTCTGTGTTTTCTTTTAATTCTTCAATTTCCATTTTAACCATATCATTCATTTCGCCATCAAGGTCATCCTCAAGCATAGCCTTCGCATCGTCTAACTGCGACATTTTATCTTTATATTCACGATATACTTGAATAATTTCCTCAAGACCTGATTGTTCCTTCGAATACTCTCGTAATTTGTTCGTATCACTTATAATATCCGGATCACTAAGTAGTTCATTAAGCTTATTATAACGATTTTCCAATGATTGTATACGATCTAACATCACGGCCACCTCTTTCTGATTAACAGTATAATTATAGTATACTCCCGTGAGGAGGTCAAAGTTTACTTTTGAGATGATTATTTTGAAATGGTGATTTTCTGCGCTTTGCAGTGCGTCTTACTATTTGCAGGATTCGAGGGCGGCGGCTGTTGTGTGCTGTTTCAGTCTTCGTGCGGGTTATTCAATCTATTTTAGACCATTGAGGCATTTATTCAGTTTTCGTTGCTGTTTATTCAGTATTCGTTTAGCCTGATTCAGTACTCAAAGACACTTATTCAGTATTCGACGAAAAATATCTCATTTTAACACTAACCGATAAAACCGTGATCTTGTGTTACCAGTATAACTGTATCCGCTGTTCTGCAACAAATTTTTTATTACCTCAGGGGAATCTACCATAAGGAATTCCCTCGCCTCCCTGTTTGTAATTTTTTCACCAAACAACAAATAATAATCATTCAATGCTGGTATATGTGCATTTGTCGAAAAGTGGTTGCAATTCCTGCAATGCCACTTACGATTCAGCCTTTCCATTGGTACTGATAAACACTGTTGACAGAACACTCCTTTGATCAGTTCACTTCTATCGACATTAAACTTTTTGAGGACATTATTATCATAAGGTGCATGTACAGCTAGTAGTTTAGAAGAAATTTGTTGAAGCATATTCATTTCAATAATTGGATCCCTGTATTGACGGTTCAATTCTTTTATTCTATGAAATAGTAAATTACTATGAATAACTTCTTTCGGAATCGGATTACCAGGAAACAATGGTTTAATTATTGTACTCGGGGAACTAAAAACAACGAAGTATAATAGAGGGATTTGCGGGAAGTTCTGTTGATTTAGCCATAATTGTAACCTGTAACGTTGTAGTTTAACCTGAGGAATCGGATTAGGAAGACCTTCCTCTTTACCATCATCTCCTACACGAATTACCTGGTTCTCTCCGTCAAAGTATAGCGTGCCGTACCAATTTTTAACCTCAACAAGGAGAAAAAATTTTCTGCTTGGAATAAGAGTATCAACTTCAAAGTGACTTTGTAAGCTGGGGACACGGAGGTTATGCAGGATTAAGTAGTCTTCAGGAGTTAGAAACGAAAGAGGATAGCTCACTGCATGTTCCCCCTTTATACCACTTTTGGTTTTTACAATTTCATCCTGAATATTCCTCTTATCTCGATGGTATTCATCGGTCCTCCTGCCCAATGCTTCTAACTTTAAACTATAGATATTCTTTTCGTGAGGTTTAATAATCATTTGTCCACTTCCTTTCAAGTAATATAAAGTAAATATACACTTTTACGTGCAACTTGTGGACTTTTTAACGAAAATAGCTTTTTCCCGTAAATGTTTATGTTAAAACTTAAATATTCACTTCAAAAGCTGGAGTGAATATTATGTTTTGATAACTATGTACAGCTAATTTAGTGATTTTCTGTTTCTAATTTTGCCACTTTGTAGTGCAATTTAGTCAATTTTTTTGGTGAATTCAGTCTTCGTGCGGGTTATTCAGTCTATTTTAGACCATTGAGGTATTTATTCAGTTTTCGCTCTAGTTGATTCAGTATTCGTTAAGCCTGATTCAGTGCTCACAAGCAATCATTCAGTTTTTAGACCAAATAGGGCTAAATCCTGAAGCTGGTGATTGCGGAGTTTGTTGCGTTCTGATTCAGTCTTCGTGCGGGTTATTCAGTCTACTTTAGACCATTGAGGCGTTTATTCAGTTTTCGCTGCAGTTGATTCAGTATTCGTTAAGCCTGATTCAGTGCTCACAAACAATCATTCAGTTTTTAGACCAAAAAACAGAAGAAAACCTCTCCAATCAAAAAAAGAGCGCTTATGCACTCTTTTACTTGGATAGTTTTGATAGGGTTTTTACTACTTCATTTCTGGGTTTGTTTGGGACTTCATGATGATGGCGGCATCTTGGCTCATATGATTCAGATGCACCTACCATGATTACCGGGTCATCATATGATGCTGGCTTACCATTAATTAAGCGTTGCGTTCGGCTTGCAGGTGATCCGCAAATTGGGCAAATTGCATTAAGCTTGGATACTGATTCACTAAGCGCCATTAATTTTGGCATCGGTCCAAATGGTTCCCCACGAAAATCGGTATCCAGACCTGCTATAATTACACGAATACCCTTATTCGCCAATTCATCAGCCACTGCTGTAATATTTTCATCAAAAAATTGGACTTCATCAATACCGATGACATCGACTTCATTATCGATATCTTCCAGAATTTCATCCGAGTTTCTGACAGGGCGTGCGATAGCCGATGTGCCGTTATGTGTTACAACTGAATCATCGGCATAACGATCATCAATCGCTGGCTTAAATACACGTACAGATAAGTTGCCATATGTTGCACGGCGAACGCGGCGTATTAGTTCTTCTGATTTACCAGAAAACATACTGCCACAGATTACTTCTACCCAGCCACTTTGTTTCATAATGTACATATGCGGGATCTCCCTTCAACGTGTTTTCGATATGTATTTATTTTAGTTTAACATTTATTTCGACAAGTATTGATAGGATCTTTAGCCTGACAGATAACAAGTGTAAATCCTTTCACTGCATAAAATGCAATTAAGGATAAGCCTAGTTTTCTAATATTAGGTTATCCTATCCCCACATATCTAAATCCCAATTTAAAAATAGAAGTAAAAAAACAGGCAAAGGTAAGACATTTTGCCTGTTTCTACTTTTGGCTGAAGCTATCCAGCCTTTTATCAATCCAGCTTCAAGACTGGGATACAAAGCACGTTATGTGCAAAATATATGTTTCCCCAGTTCATTCAGCCTTTTAGTTCATATTATATTTTTTCTTGAATCGGTCTACACGTCCGCCAACTTTGTCAGCTTTTTGTTTACCTGTGTAGAACGGGTGTGAATCTGAACTGATTTCAACACGGATCAATGGATATGTGTTCCCATCTTCCCATTCAATTGTTTCTTCTGAGTTTTGTGTTGAACCACTCATGAATTTAAAATCTGAGCTTGTATCAAGAAACACAACTTTTCTGTATTCTGGATGAATATCTTTTTTCATGTCTTTCCACTCCTTTTTGCCCTGAATCCTTTGGAACAGAGTTTATTGCAAGAGCCGTCATAGGTACGATACCTTATCTAAACTCACATAAAAAGATTATAACAGTCTATAGTACTGATTGCAATAGCAAAAACTTCCTTCAGACAAGTTTACTTCTTAATTCCTTTACGGCTCATTTCTTCGTCCATTTGCTGAAAAAATTCCATATTATTCTTCGATGATCTTAATCGTTTCAGGAAGCGATCAAGGAAGTTATGTGAATCCTGCATCGTTTTTCGGATAGCCCATATTTTATCCAAGTGCTCTTTGGAGACAAGCAGTTCTTCTTTTCGTGTGCCTGATTTTAAAATATCGATTGCCGGGAAAATCCGACGCTCAGCCAGACTGCGGTCAAGATGCAGTTCCATATTACCTGTTCCTTTAAATTCCTCATAAATAACATCGTCCATCCGTGAACCTGTATCAACCAGAGCAGTTGCCAGAATCGTGAAGCTTCCGCCCTCTTCAATATTACGTGCCGCTCCAAAGAACCGTTTAGGACGATGGAATGCAGCCGGGTCAATACCACCTGAAAGTGTTCGGCCACTCGGTGGAATAACAAGATTGTATGCACGTGCCAAACGCGTAATACTGTCCATTAATACAATTACATCACGTTTATGTTCAACTAATCGCATTGCTCGTTCCAAGACAAGCTCAGAAACCTTAATATGGCTTTCTGGACCTTCATCAAATGTGGAACTAACTACATCAACATCTGAATGTACCGAACGTTCGATATCCGTAACTTCTTCAGGACGCTCGTCCACTAGCAGAATAATTAGCTTTGCATCCGGATGATTTGCTGAGATACTATTTGCTATTTCTTTTAATAGTACAGTTTTACCAGCCTTTGGCGGCGCAACTATTAAACCACGCTGTCCAAAGCCAACTGGAGTCATCAGATCTATAATCCGGGTAGAAAGGCTTTTCGTGTTTTTTTCCAACTGCATAAACCGATCAGGATATAGTGCTGTTAAAGCAGGAAAATGCACACGTTCCTTTGAAGTTTCAGGATCTTCGCCATTCACAGCATCAACATGCAAAAGTCCATAATAGCGTTCATTTTCTTTTGGTGGTCGTACCTTTCCAGATACTTTATCACCATTTCTTAAATCAAAGCGGCGAATCTGGGATGCAGAGATATAAATGTCTTCTGCACTTGCAGAATAATTGATTGGACGTAAGAAACCAAATCCTTCAGATGTAATTATTTCAAGTACCCCGTCCATAAATAAGTAGCCATCTTTTTCAGCTTGAGCTTTAAGTATAGCAAAAATAAGTTCTTTTTTTGTCAGTTTTGAATAATAAGAAACCTTGTGCTCTCGTGCTAGAGCATATACATCCTTCAATGTTAATGTCTCTAAATGAGAGATTGATAATTCAGCCATTTAATCACCACGCCTATTCATTTTTACATTTTAAAATTTAATCAAAAATATGTATATTTTTTGTTTTAGAGTATTGATACTCGGGTTTTATTCGTTATATGGTCTGTTCTAACAGAAATGAAGAGTTATCGGAAGCTAGAATAGAAGTTTGTTTTTATAAATTATATTAACCAATCTTTACTAGTATTAAACATCTACAATAATACCTGTTTGTATCATAAGATTCAACTCTATTTTTATATTCTTGCCTGTTGGATGATTAATAGAGAAGGAAGCCGCGAAAAATGGCTTCCCTTCTCTATTATTTTATTATGGTTCCATTACGAGGTTTGGTTTTTTCTTCAGGCTATGGTCGCCATCGATAAAACGGACTGTCCCACTTTTGGCACGCATAACTACTGTTTGTGTTGTTGCTTTGACGCCTTTAAACTGGACACCTTGTAATAATTCACCGTCTGTAACTCCTGTTGCGGCGAAAATTGCATCATCACCACCACAGAAATCTTCCATATAGAATACTTTATTCGTATCAGCTATTCCCATTTCTTTACAACGATTTCTTTCCTCTTCGTTTGCTGGGACAAGCTTTCCTTGGATTTCACCGCCTAGGCATTTTAAGGCAACTGCAGCCAGTACACCTTCTGGGGCTCCACCTGTACCCAATAAAATATCTACACCTGTATCATCAAAAGCTGTGTTCATTGCTCCAGCAACGTCACCGTCTGGAATTAACTTAATTCGTGCACCGGCAGCGCGTATTTCCTCAACTAGCTCTGCATGACGTGGGCGATCCAATACAACTGCGACAAGATCTTCCATATTTTTATTTTTGGCTTTCGCAACAGCTTTTAAGTTTTCTATTGTTGAAGCATTAATATCTACTTTGCCTACCGCTTCTGGGCCGACAGCCAATTTCTGCATGTACATATCAGGTGCATGCAAGAGTTTCTTATGGTCGGCAATTGCTATTACAGCAAGTGCATTCCATGTACCCTGAGCAACAATGTTTGTTCCTTCCAATGGATCAACGGCTATGTCTACCCTTGGACCGGCTCCAGTACCAAGCTCTTCACCTATATAAAGCATTGGTGCTTCATCCATTTCACCTTCACCGATTACAACTGTTCCCTGCATCGGAATTGTATCAAAAACGTCGCGCATTGCTGATGTTGCTGCATCGTCGGCCTCTTCTTTTTTGCCTCTACCCATCCATCGTGCTGATGATAATGCAGCTGCCTCTGTAACGCGTACGATTTCCATTGTTAAACTTCTTTCCATAATATTCCTCTCCCTTTAAATGTAATATCCTTATCCCAAGAAGATATTAAATATGGAGATTACAACATGAAGCAATCCAGACTCCTGTTTTTTGTCTAAGAGTTTTGAAATTGTTCTATTTCTTGTTGTGTCATTTCTTCCCGCCATACATTTGCACCGAGGTCGATTAGTTTTTCTGTAATTTTCTCGTATCCTCGATCAATATGTTCAAGGCCGGTAATTTCGGTGATTCCATTTGCCATTAGTCCGGCGATGATAAGGGATGCACCCGCACGTAAATCGGTTGCCTTTACGCGTGCACCTTCTAGCTGGACTGGTCCTGAGACAATTACAGAACCGCCCTCAACTTTTATTATAGCATTCATTCGCCGTAATTCATCAATATGTTTTAATCTTGCTGAATAAATTGTATCCGTGACAACACCTGTATTAACTGCTTTAGTTAATAACGTTGTAAAAGGCTGCTGTAAATCGGTTGGGAAACCTGGGTAGACGAGTGTTTTAACATCAACACTTTTAAGCGGTTTTTTTGGTGCAATATATAATTGCTCGTCTTTTTCTTCCACTACTACGCCCATTTCACGTAACTTGGCTAATACAGACTCCAGATGCTGTGAAATTACATTGTCGATAATTACTTCTTTACCCTGGGCCGCAGCTGCGATTGCATATGTTCCAGCTTCAATTCGGTCTGGAATAATAGTATGGCGGCAACCGTGTAAATGCTCAACACCCTCTATTCTGATAACGTCAGTTCCAACACCTTTGATTTTTGCACCCATATTTGTCAGCAAAGTAGCTACATCAATAATTTCTGGCTCTTTTGCTGCATTTTCAATCACTGTTTTACCTTTTGCTTTAACAGCTGCAAGCATAATATTAATTGTAGCACCGACACTAACAACGTCCAGATATATTCGCGCACCTCTTAGTTCATTTGCCCTAATATAGATTGCGCCTTGTTCGTTGGTAACCTCAGCTCCAAGTGCCTCGAAGCCCTTGATGTGCTGGTCAATTGGGCGTGGCCCTAAGTGGCAGCCACCTGGCAGACCAATAACTGCCTGGTTGAACTTGCCAAGCATGGCACCCATGAAATAGTAGGATGCTCGCAGTTTCTTGACTTTCCCATTTGGCAATGGCATTGATACCATATTCTCCGGGTCAATATGCACTGTTTGCCCGTCCCAGCTTACTTTTCCACCAATTTCTTCAAGCAAGTCACCAAGTGTGTATACATCTGAGATCTCTGGTAGTCCTTCAATCATTACATGGGAATCAGCTAAAAGTGCAGCAGGTAATAATGCAACAGCACTATTTTTGGCTCCGTTAATTCGAACCTTTCCGTTTAGCAAATTCCCGCCTTCCACTAACATTTTCTGCATTCGGGGCACCTCACTTTTTGACGTACAGAATGTACTTATTCCGGATTAGCCATAAAATCAATAGCTTTTTTTCCGGTTGAGGTTATTCAAAAATTTAATTTTGAACACACATACTTTCTGGTTGTTTTTATTTTTTACTTTTTAGGAGGCGCTTACGCCTTCATTCCTTTTATTACCTTTTATTTTGCACAATTTTTCCAGTTTTATGTGCCTATTTATTTTTGTTCCAGTCAGATAGAAACTTTTCGATGCCTTGATCTGTCAAAGGATGCTTAACAAGCTGACCAAGAACTTTGTATGGAATTGTTGCAATATGCGCTCCATTTAGTGAAGCGTCAATAACGTGTAATGGATTTCTGATTGATGCTGCAATAATTTCTGTGCTTATATCATGTAAATCAAATATCTCAGAAATAGTTGCGACTAACGTCATTCCATCATGACCAATGTCGTCCAAACGACCAAGAAAAGGTGACACATAAGATGCGCCCGCGCGAGCAGCAAGTAATGCTTGATTAGCATTAAAAATTAATGTGACATTTGTTTTTATGTTTAAATCACTGAATGCCTTAACAGCCTTAAGTCCTTCTAATGTCATCGGAACCTTAACTGTTATATTTGGTGCGATTGCCGCAAGTTCTTTACCTTCCTTAATCATACCTTCAGCGTCTTCAGCAATAACCTCAGCACTTACTGAACCTGACACTTCATCGGTAATTTCTTTTAATCGATCATGAAATGAAACACCTTCTTTTGCTACCAAACTTGGGTTTGTGGTCACGCCTGCCAAAACACCAAGTTCATTTGCGGAACGTACCTCTTCAATATTTGCGGTGTCGATAAAAAATTTCATCGTTTTTGCTCCTCTCTTTCTCGCAATAGTCTTGCTATTTTAACACTATGCTTAAATTGTTCTTTCTATTTTGCTTGTTTAGAAGAACCAAATTCACGCATTTTTCCAATAACCGTTTCCTTAATTGCGTCACGACTTGGACCTAGATATTTACGTGGATCATAAAGATCCGGCTTGTCATTTAATATTTCTCGCACTTTATTTGCTTGTGCAATCTGACTCTCTGTATTCACATTAATTTTTGCTGAGCCTAAGGAAATGGCACGTTTGATATCTTTCGTCGGAATGCCAGTACCACCGTGTAATACAAGTGGGATATTTGTCAGGTTCATTACTTCTTCCATACGGTCAAATCCAAGGTTCGGTTCACCTTTGTAAGGACCATGCACTGAGCCTAAAGCAGGCGCGAAGCAATCAACGTTCGTTTCATTGACAAGTCTTTCACACTCCGCCGGGATTGCATATGCAGCTTCTGCATCTTCAACAATTATGTCATCTTCCTGCCCGCCAACTCGGCCGAGTTCTGCTTCAACAGACACGCCATGAATATGTGCTAGTTCAACTACTTTACTCGTTAACTGGATATTATCATCTAGTGGTTGTGAGGATGCATCAATCATGACAGATGTGAAGCCTGCCTGAATTGCCTTTGCACATGCTTCAAAGCTTGAACCATGATCAAGGTGGATAGCAACCGGAACAGTTGTACCATATTCTTCCATAAGCGCTTTAACCATTGAAACAACTACTTTAAATCCGTCCATATATTTTCCAGCGCCTTCAGAAACACCAAGGATAACTGGTGATTTTTCTTCTTCAGCAGCCTGCAGAATTGCTTGGGCATATTCCATATTATTTAAATTGAATTGTCCAACTGCATAACCATTTTCCTTGCCCTTTTCGAGCATTTCTTTCATTGATACTAGCGGCATTCTATGTCCTCCTTAGATGATTACGTCTACTTGAATAAATTAAACTACAATATAAGAATACCAACAACAACATCAAGTCGCAAGAACAAAAGAGCAAGTACCTGTCCTTCGCCGAATTCTACATAACAAAATAGTAGCTAATGTAATAAATTCAGCTACAACATTGCTATCTATTTACAACTTATCTACAATCATCCAATTAAGCTTTTTGTGTAATCACATACATCTTTAACATTAAATGGTTTTGAAAGCACTTTTTTTACCATATCGTAATGTTGAGATTCCTTCATTATTTCTTCTGCTAAACCACTCATTAATATAGCAGGTATTTCAATTTTATCACGTTCCAATTGCTGTATTACCTCTACGCCATCAATAACTGGCAACTTATAATCCAGCATAATCAAGTCAAATGAGCTTTTGTTAAGTTCAGCTAATGCTTCCTTTCCAGTTTTTGCAGTTGTTACACGATAGCCCTGATTTGTAAATATCTCCTGTAAAAGTAAACGTATACCTGGTTGGTCATCAACCACTAATATTTCCTTTTTCATAAAGATAATCTTCTCCCACCTCGAACATAAATTTCTCTCTCTCTTTAACTACATATTTCTACACACTTTCCGAAAAATCCTTCTTTTTAAAGAACATAATTTTATGCTTATATGATATAAAGTCACTTATAATAAAAAAGACCTATACAAAGAACAGAATGTACGTTCTCTATATAGGTCTTTTTATGTTGTTTACAGTTAGGTTATTTATTAACTGCTGCACCGATAAAGCCATGGAATAATGCTTGTGATCTTGTTGGACGTGATTTAAATTCCGGATGAAATTGACATGCGACAAACCATGGATGGTCGGTAATCTCAATTGTTTCGACCAATCTGCCATCAGGACTTGTTCCAGAAAAAATGAATCCATTATCCTTCATTTGTTCCCGGTATTCATTATTAAATTCATAACGGTGGCGGTGACGTTCATATACAATGTCTGCTCCATCATATGCTGCCTTTGTTTTGGTATTATTTGTTAATTTACATGGATAAATACCGAGTCTTAAAGTCCCGCCAAAATCTGATATATTTTTCTGCTCGGGCAATAAGTCTATTATTGGATATGGTGTTTTTGGATTGATCTCCGCTGAATGTGCACCCTTTAGTCCGATTACGTTACGAGCAAATTCTACAGTAGCAAGCTGCATCCCAAGACAAATTCCAAAAAATGGTATTTTATTTTCACGTGCATAGCGGATTGCTTCGATTTTACCTTCAATACCACGGTCCCCAAAGCCACCTGGCACTAATATACCATCGACATGCTTCAGCTCATTTTTAATTGTTTCTTCATCGAGTTTTTCTGCGTTTATCCAGTTAATTTCAATGTCGGTATCATAGTAAAAGCCTGCATGTTTTAACGACTCCACAACTGAGAGGTATGCATCAGGGAGCTCAACATACTTTCCAACAAGTCCAATAGTAACCGTTCCAGAAAGATTTCTTACCTTATTGACTAGCTGTTTCCACTCATCCATATCTGCTGGCTGGCATTCCAGATCGAAGTGATCACATGTCAGCTGGTCCAGATGCTGTTCCTGTAATGAAATAGGAACCTGATATAATGTATCTGCATCAGGCATTTCAATCACAGCATTTTCGTTTATATCACAGAATAATGCTATTTTCTCCTTCATATCTTTACTGATTGGCAGTTCTGTACGCAATACAATCGTATCTGGCTGAATGCCTAAAGAGCGTAATTCCTTTACACTGTGCTGGGTCGGCTTTGTTTTCATTTCGCCCGCAGCCTTAATGTAAGGTACCAAAGTACAATGAATATACATAACATGTTCCTTGCCAATGTCACTCTTAATTTGACGAATTGCCTCCAAAAACGGCAAGGACTCAATATCACCAACAGTCCCGCCAATCTCCGTGATAACTACATCTGCCTTTGTAGCTTGACCAGCCCGAAAAACCTGTTCTTTAATTTCATTTGTTATATGTGGAATAACCTGAACCGTTCCACCCAGGTAATCTCCGTGACGTTCTTTTTTTATAACACTGGAATATACTTTTCCAGTTGTTATGTTACTGTATTTATTTAAATTAATATCAATAAATCGTTCATAATGACCTAAATCCAAGTCGGTTTCTGCGCCATCTTCTGTTACAAAAACCTCACCATGCTGATATGGACTCATTGTTCCAGGGTCAACGTTAATGTACGGATCAAACTTTTGTATCGTAACTTTTAATCCTCGGTTCTTTAATAAGCGACCTAATGATGCTGCTGTAATTCCTTTTCCTAAAGAAGAAACAACGCCACCTGTTACAAAAATATACTTCGTCACTACTCATCCCTCGTCTTTCTCTATTAATTATTAAATTTATATTTTTCCTGTCTGATTAGAAACCTTTCAAAAACTATGTTCTGCTTAAATAACAAGGGTTAAACATTAGAAAGATTTGACATTGCGAAAATCCTTAGGCGAATTGTGTAATCTTACATAATATAAAAAAAGCGCCTCCCCTATTAATCAAGGGAAACGCTTTATGACTTTGAATTTAAAGAGCCCAATAAAAATTGTACTCATAAGGGCTAAAAAAGTCAAGCGAGCCTTTTATTATTTTTTTTCTTCTTCGTCATCTTCTTCGTCAGAGTCGTCATCTTCTTCATCAAACTCATCTAGATCCTCGTCAAAATCGTCTGATTCGTCGTCAAAGCTTTCGTCGAATGCTTCATCTTTCTCTTCACCATCGTCTCCCGTTTCTTTAAAGTCACCAGTAAGCACTTCTATATTATCAGCGGGAATTTCTTCTTCTTCCTCTTTCAGCTCTTCCTTTTTAGCTACTTTTTTCTTTTTCGGCTTCGGTTTAGCTTTTGCTTTTTTCTTTTTCTTAGGGGCTGCCGCTACTTCTTCATCCGTTTCTTCGACTAAATACCAACGTTTTAGACCCCAGTTATCTGTGTGAACAGCCATAAATCTACCGTCAACTGTCAGATTTGTATGGAACTGTGCTATGTTTTCCGATTTTTGCTTTTCTGTGAATCCTTTTAATTCTGCAACTTTATCGTAAACTCCATAGAAATCCTGGGCCTTTTTCTTGTCTGTTAAAATTAAATATGCCAATTCGATCATTGGTTTGCTTACAAGTTCTTCGCGGCTATACTTTTTCAGGCTCACGATACCGCACTCCCTTTTTCATGTATTAGTGAATTAAATATTATAAGTATCTTAAAGCAGTTAAGAAAGTATGAATACTTTCTTATTGCATAAGAGCAACTAAGACTTTCCCCTCTATAGCTTGGCGAAAAGCTAAGTTTTCTAACAAACTCTATTTAATATGCTCTCTATAAACCATACCATACATTATAAACAAATCTCACCTGAATATGCTAGTGTAAACTAGAAAAAAGTTGAGAAAAAGAGATTATTTCCTCAACCTTGATGTATTCTCGCTTTCTTTTCATCCAGCTCAAGCGCCCGCCACTTTACGCTGCAACGTTGAACCACCCCGATGCACGGTCACAGTCCGTATTAGCTAAACGGACGCTTTCGCTTTTGATGATCTAGTTCCGGTGCCTAGACACTCGTGACTTTCAAGGCACCTGCGATTTTCACACTTACATATTCCTTCTGTATTGTCCGCCTACTTCATATAGGGCGTTTGTTATTTGTCCAAGGCTTGCTACTTTTACTGTTTCCATTAGTTCTACGAAAATATTCCCGCCTGAGGCTGCGACTTCTTTTAATTTTGATAATGCAGCTTCCGTTTTGTCTTCGTTAGCACCCTGGAAATTATGCAGTTCATTGATTTGGTGTTCTTTTTCCTCTTTGGATGCTCGCGCAAGTTCCATCGAATCTATTTTATCTTCTGAAGGCGGGTTCGGGTTTAAGTAAGTGTTAACCCCAACAAGCGGTAGATCACCGGAATGTTTTTTACCTTCATAATAAAGAGATTCTTCCTGAATTTTTCCGCGTTGATATTGACGTTCCATTGCACCTAGTACACCGCCACGGTCGTTCATTTTTTCAAATTCCTGCAGTACTGCTTCCTCAACTAAGTCTGTTAATTCTTCAACAATAAATGAACCTTGCATCGAATTCTCATTTTTCGTTAGCCCGAATTCTTTATTAATAATCATTTGAATTGCCATTGCTCGACGAACAGAACCCTCTGTCGGTGTTGTTATTGCTTCATCATATGCATTGGTATGCAAGGAATTGGTATTATCCTGAATGGCTAATAGCGCTTGCAATGTTGTTCGGATATCGTTAAAGTCAATTTCCTGTGCGTGCAGAGAACGACCGGATGTCTGAATATGGTATTTCAGTTTCTGAGCTCTCTCATTTGCTCCATATTTATCCCGCATCGTTACTGCCCAGATACGGCGCGCAACACGACCTATTACGGTATACTCGGGATCCAATCCATTTGAAAAGAAGAATGATAGATTCTGTGCAAATTTGTTAACGTCCATTCCGCGACTCAAATAGTATTCCACATACGTAAAGCCATTTGCTAACGTGAATGCAAGCTGTGTTATTGGGTTTGCTCCAGCTTCTGCAATATGATAACCAGAAATCGAAACTGAATAGTAGTTACGAACTTCTTTATCAATAAAATATTGCTGGATATCACCCATCATACGCAGTGCGAATTCAGTTGAGAAGATACATGTGTTTTGCCCCTGATCTTCTTTTAAAATATCCGCTTGGACTGTTCCGCGTACAACAGACACTGTGTCATCTCTAAGCTTCTCATACTCTTCCTGGTTTGGCTTGCGTCCATTTTCTTCTTTAAATTTCGTTATTTGCTGGTCGATTGCTGTATTAAAAAACATTGCTAGTATAATTGGAGCAGGACCATTAATAGTCATGGATACCGATGTTTTAGGGTCTGTTAAATCGAATCCATCGTACAGCTTTTTCATGTCTTCGAGCGTACAAATACTTACGCCACTTTCACCGACTTTTCCGTATATATCAGGACGTGGAGCTGGGTCCTCTCCGTACAATGTTACCGAGTCAAATGCAGTTGACAGGCGTTTTGCTTCCTCGCCTTTTGATAAATAGTGGAAGCGGCGATTTGTTCGTTCAGGTGTGCCTTCTCCAGCAAACTGACGTGTAGGGTCTTCCCCTTTTCTTTTGAACGGAAATACCCCTGCAGTAAATGGAAATGCTCCAGGAACATTTTCCTTCATTAGCCATTCCAGACGTTCTCCCCAGTCCGAAAATTTCGGAAATGCAACTTTAGGAATTTTTAATCCTGCTAATGTTTCTGTTGTAATATCCATTTCAATTTCTTTATCTCGAATGGAGAAAGTCAATTTATCCTGACTGTATCTCTCTTTTGTTTCATCCCATGCCTCAAGTGACTTTTTCGCAGTAGGATCAAGCTTTTCCTCGTATTGATCAAACGTTTGATCAATCACTTTTTTCGTGTTCTCATCCTCTACTGCTTCCTTTGCACCTTCAAGCTGATAAAGCTTACGAGCGATATCGCTTTGCTTCTTGGCATTTTGATGATAGTTACGAACGTGCGTTGAAATTTCACGTAAATAATGGCGGCGCTCATTGGTGATAATCATGTTTTGCTTTTCCGCAATAATATTACGTTCAAAACTGATTTCATTATTCCAGTCATGTTTTTCGTTTAATGTATCGATAAGAGATGCGAACAATGCATTAGTCCCTGCATCATTAAACTGGCTGGCAATTGTACCAAAGACAGGGAACTTTTCTTTGTCCTGGTGAAATAGCATATGACTGCGTTCATATTGTTTGCGCACCTGATTCAATGCGTCTTCAGAACCTTTTTGCTCAAACTTATTAATAACAATGAAATCTGCAAAATCAATCATGTCAATTTTTTCAAGCTGTGATGGCGCGCCAAATTCTGCTGTCATGACATACATGGATAAGTCAGTCACATCAGTAATCGCAGCATCCCCCTGCCCGATACCGCTCGTTTCAATAATAATGAAATCATACCCCGAAGCGCGAACAACATCAATCACATCTTGGATTGCCTTGGATAGTTCACTTCTGGAGTCACGCGTCGCAAGCGATCGCATATAAACACGGTCAGTAAAAATTGCATTCATCCGGATTCGGTCACCGAGTAATGCGCCACCCGTTTTCTTTTTCGTCGGATCAATCGAAATGATCGCAACTTTTTTGTCCGGAACTTCATTGATGAAGCGGCGGATCAGTTCATCGGTTAGTGAACTCTTCCCTGCGCCACCAGTGCCGGTAATACCAAGAACTGGAGCATTATTTGATTCGGATTGAAGCGACTTAAGTACTTGCTGCTTTTCTTCATGGTCCTTTTGATTACTTTCCATATAGGTAATAAACCGGGCAACTGCTTGACGCTCACCAGTAAGCAGTTTATCTTTATCTTTTTTCAGATCGATTGGTGGAAGGAAATCACATTCTTCAAGCATGTGGTTAATCATACCCTGCAGTCCATATTTACGACCATCCTCCGGGGAAAATATCCATGACACCCCATACTCATGCAATTCTTTAATTTCGCGTGGAATGATTGTACCGCCACCGCCACCATAAACTTTGATATGCGTGGCACCAAGTTCATTTAGTAAATCTATCATATATTTAAAATATTCAACATGGCCACCCTGATAGGATGACATGGCAATCCCTTGTGCATCCTCCTGAATAGCTGCGTAGACAACTTCTTCTACTGAACGATTATGCCCAAGATGAATAACCTCTGCTCCACTTGCCTGAAGAATTCTTCGCATAATATTTATTGATGCATCATGTCCGTCATATAAACTTGATGCTGTTACAAAACGGACCGGATTTGTCGGTTTATACAGTTCTGGTTGTTCCATCATCATCAAGCCTCCTTATCTTTTACTATTGTTCTGTCGATTGCTAGTGATGCCATTAAATAATGGATTTGACGATCAATATACTCTTTCAGGGTGAATTGTTTTTGCAGGACCCACCGTCTGAATCCCCACATTTGTCCCTGTATGAAAATATTATTCGCCATTAATTCAGCATCCTGCTTGGAAATTTCATGTGGCAGGCATGTTACGATAACTTTTTCAAGCATGCCAACCATGTCCCGCTCTTTTTGCAGCACATATTCTTTAGTGTCCTTTTTCAGCGATTTTACTTCCTGGTACATGATAACTACTTCTTCCTGCATTTCATCCATTAAGTAAAAATAAGATTCAACGACTTTTTCCAGATTTGTAACAGATGGGTTCTCCAAATCAATTGCAGATTCAAGACGTTCATGAACCTGCTCGTAAATGGCATCACATACAAGAAACAGCACATCTTCTTTTGTCCGAATGTACTCATAAAGTGTACCAATACTGAACCCAGACTCTTTTGCTATTTCTCTTGTTGTCGTACGATGGAACCCTTTTTCTTTAAATAAGGTTATTGCACCCTTAATCATCTGGTTTCTGCGCTTTTCTACGAGTTCAGCATTTTTTACAGAAGAAAGGATTTGGTTTTGGTTCTGAGTCATTTAGTGTCCCCCTTCCACTTTTCAAATAAGTCCTGCGCCAATTGGTATGGATCACTATTTGCCTCAATCGTTATGTCTGTCTCTTTGATATACTTTTTAACATCACGCCATATTTCTTCGCGGACCAATTCATACACTTCCAATTCCTGCTGCTGTATTCGGCGTTTTTTTCCTTCGTCAGTGCTGTATAAGTATTCATGATGCTGATTAATTTTTTCCCAAAGTTTATCGATACCTTTATTTTCTGTTGTAATGGTTTTAACGATAGATGGTTCATGGTCACCTTTAGTTGTCATCATCACAAGCTCTTTCAGAAGTGCTTTCAGTTTCCCCACTCCTTGGAGATCTGCTTTATTAATGACAAATAAATCAGCAATCTCCATGATTCCCGCTTTGAAAATCTGCAGGACATCACCACTGTTCGGTGTTAAAACTAGTGCCGTTGTATCAACGAGTTTCATAATATCAAGCTCAGATTGGCCAACACCAACCGTTTCCACCATCACAACGTCAAATCCATAAGCATCACAAATCCGCACCGCATCCTTTGTTGCCCGGGCTAAGCCTCCAAGACTGCCACGTGTTGCCATACTGCGGATGTAAACACCATCATCAGTAAAATGTTCATTCATCCGAACCCGATCACCAAGTAATGCACCACCACTAAACGGACTTGTCGGATCAACCGCGATAATTGCTACAGTCTTTCCTTCATTACGGATGTGGGTAATTAAACGGTTCACAAGCGAGCTTTTCCCAGCACCAGGTGACCCTGTAATACCAACATAGCGCGCATGTTTTTTTATAGAAAATACATCACTTAGCATGGCAAGCTTATCAGGATGGTCATTTTCAACCATGGTGATAGCCCGTGCCAATGCGCGTATATCCTTTTTTTTCATCCGTTCTACAAGATTGTGCATGTGGTGGCATCCTTTCAGCTTGCTCGATATTGTAGTGTGCTTGCACAGTGGTGCGGTTGCTTGAATTTGCTGGGTGCTCGCTTGAATTCGTGGTGCGGTCGCTCGAAATTGTGAACTTGAGCCGAAGTTTTGTGAACTTGAGCGGAAATCATGTTATCTTAAGCCGAATTTGTGACAACTTGAGCCAATGTGGTGCGGTCACTCGAAATTTCGGTTTGACCGCTCGATATCGTGGTGCGGTCGCTTGAATTTATGGCTCGACCGCTCGATATTGTGAACATCGGCGATCATTTTGTGAACTTCGAGCAAACCAATTGTGAACTTCGGCGTTTTTCTTGTGAACTACGGCGAAGTCACTGTGAACATCGGCAAAAACGCCATATTGTTAGCTATTTCGTCAGCATCCGCCCGATAACCATACGTTGAACTTCATTTGTTCCTTCGTAAATTTGCGTAATTTTCGCGTCACGCATATAGCGTTCCACTGGATAGTCTTTTGTGTAGCCATAGCCGCCAAATACCTGAACCGCTTCGACTGTTATGCGCATTGCTGCATCTCCGGCGAAAAGTTTTGACATAGCAGATGCTTTTCCATAGGGTTGCCCCTCTGATTCCAGCCATGCAGCCTGATAAGTTAATAGACGGGATGCTTCGACTTCTGTTGCCATATCGGCTAGCTTAAATGAAATACCTTGGTTCGCTGCAATTGGCTTACCGAACTGTTCGCGTTCTTTTGCATAGTCAACAGATGCATCCAATGCACCCTGGGCAATTCCCAGTGCCTGTGCTGCGATTCCGTTACGACCTCCATCGAGTGTGGTCATTGCAATTTTAAATCCGTCTCCTTCAGCACCAAGCATATTTTCTTTTGGTATACGGCAGTTTTCAAAAATAAGTTCGGTAGTTGGTGATGAACGAATTCCGAGCTTCTTCTCTTTTTTACCGAATGTGAATCCTTCTGTTCCTTTTTCAACGATGAAGGCACTAATCCCTTTATGCTTAGCATCACTGTCTGTTTTTGCAAAAACAATATATATATCTGCAACACCACCGTTTGTAATCCACACTTTATTACCATTTAAAACGTAATGGTCTCCGTCTTCTTTTGCCACGGTTTTCATAGATACAACGTCACTGCCGGCACCAGGCTCAGATAATGCATATGCTCCTAATGCCTCACCAGTTGCCAGGCGATATAGGAATGTTTTCTTTTGCTCTTCATTTCCGTATTTATAAATTGGCCAGCTTGCAAGCGATAGATGTGCCGATAATGTAACACCTGTTGATGCACAAACACGTGATAACTCCTCAACTGCAATTACATAGCTTACATAGTCTGCGCCGATTCCACCGTACTCTTCCGGCCATGGAATTCCTGTCAGGCCAAGTTCAGCCATTTTGTCGAAAATATCACGGTCAAAGCGCTCTTCTTCATCACGCTCAGCAGCAGTTGGTTCTACATCTTTTTTTGCAAAGTCTCGGACCATTTTACGCAGCATTTCTTGTTCGTCTGTTAGTTGAAAATTCATAATCTGTTGTCCTCCTTAGTCTTTTAAAAGGTTTTTAGCTATTACAATATGCTGTATTTCGTTCGTTCCTTCATAGATTTCGGTTACTTTGGCATCACGGAATAAGCGCTCTACCGGATAATCCTCAGTATAGCCATATCCACCATACACCTGGACAGCTTCGATTGCGGCTTTTCTAGCAGTTTTGGACGCATACATTTTTGCCATCGATGCCTCCTTGTTGCACGGTATATTGCGTTCCACTAGTGATGCAACGTTATAGACTAATAGTTTTGCAGCTTCGACTTCTGTTGCCATATCAGCTATTTTAAATGATATACCCTGATTTTGCGAGATTGGCTTGCCGAATTGTTCGCGTTCTTTTGCATATGCGGTTGCATGCTCGACAGCAGCTTCACCAATTCCCAGTGCTTGTGCAGCAATCCCAATGCGGCCGACATTCAGGTTCGCCATAGCGATTTTAAAGCCGTCACCTTCATTGCCAAGAAGCTGTTCTTTTGGAATGACACAATTATCAAAACTTAATGGCACCGTACTTGATCCATGCAGACCCATTTTCTTTTCAGCCTTGCCAATCACAAATCCCGGTGTATCCTTTTCAATTATAAACGCACTGACACCTTTCGCGCCTGCTTCATCACTTGTACGGGCAAACGTAATAAATGTATCAGCCGCTCCGCCATTTGTAATAAACATCTTTGAGCCATTTAAAATATAGTTATCGCCATCTTTTTTTGCTCGTGTTTTCAGGTTTGCAACATCAGATCCTGCACCTGGTTCGGTAACTGCAAAAGCGCCAAGAAACTCGCCTGATGCCAATTTCGGCAGATAGTATTTCTTTTGCTCATCAGTTCCAAAATATAAAATTGGATTTGTACCAACAGATGTGTGCACTGATAAAATAACACCGATTGTTGCGCTGACCTTTGAAAGCTCGTTAATGGCAATAATATAGGATGTGTAATCCATCCCGGCACCACCGTACTCTTCTGGAATAGGAATCCCCATCAATCCGAGCTCACCCATTCTTTCGATAATTTCTTTTGGAAAGCGGTCTTCTTGTTCCATTCTCTCTATTTCTGGCTGTACTTCTTTTTGGGCAAAATCCTGAACCATTTTGCGCATCATTTCCTGTTCGTCGGAAAAATTAAGATTCATTCTAAATGCCCCCCTTCCTGTTTTTCTTGGTAGTTTTTAATACTGATAGAATCCTCTGCCTGATTTCTTACCTAACCAGCCAGCTTTTACATATTTTCTAAGTAATGGACATGGACGGTATTTGCTGTCGCCATACCCTTCATGCAGCACTTCCATAATATATAAGCATGTATCTAGGCCGATAAAGTCTGCCAGTGTTAATGGGCCCATTGGATGATTCATACCAAGTTTCATTACTGTATCTATGTCCTCTGCTGAGGCTACTCCTTCATGTAATGAAAAGATTGCTTCATTAATCATCGGCATAAGAATACGGTTTGCGGCAAAACCTGGTGAGTCGTTTACTTCTACTGGGCTTTTTGATAGTTTGTTCGTCATATCCTCAACTGTCTGATAGGTTTCGTCGCTTGTCTGTAATCCACGGATAATTTCAACAAGCTTCATCACGGGAACAGGATTCATAAAATGCATCCCGATTACTTGTTCAGGTCGGTTTGTCGCTGCTGCAATTTCGGTAATCGGTAGTGATGACGTATTGGTAGCAAGGATTGCATGCTTTGGTGCAATTGCATCAAGCTCACCGAAAACTTTTGTTTTTACATCCATGTTTTCAACAATTGCTTCAATTACGAAATCACGTGATTGTGCATCCTGTAAATCAGAGGATGGTGTTAGTCTGTTTAGTGTTTCTGTTTTATCTGATTCACTGATTCGTTCTTTGTCTACAGCCCGTGTTAAGAGCTTTTCAATGTTTATCATGCCTTTTTCAAGTGCTTCTTTGTTCATATCATTTAACAGGACGTCAAATCCTGATTGTGCAAAAACCTGGGCAATTCCTGCGCCCATCTGTCCTGCACCGATTACCATAACTTTATTAATTGCCATGATGTAGGTTCCTCCTTCATCTTGATTGATTAAATTGTTGTGAACTTCAGCCGGGAAGTTGTGAACTTGAGCCGGATTTGTGACAATTTGAGCCGATTTCGTGTGAACTTGAGCCAAATTTGCGTCCGTTTGAGCCAAACTTCCGATTATTGCTTCGGTACTTCAATTAGCATTGCGTCACCTTGACCGCCGCCACTGCAAATTGCTGCAATTCCGATTCCGCCGCCTTGACGTTTCAGTTCATGGATTAATGTCAAAATAATGCGTGCACCACTTGCGCCAATTGGATGCCCAAGTGCTACTGCTCCACCATTTACATTCACTTTTTCCGGATCGATGCCAGCGATTTCACCACTTGCTAGTGAAACAGCTGCAAATGCTTCGTTAATTTCAAATAAGTCAATGTCATCTTTGGAATAGCCCGTTTTTTCTAGCAGTTTGTTAATAACAAGTCCTGGCGTTTGCGGGAAATCTTTTGCTTCAACGGCAACTTCTGCGTGACCAAGTACTGTTGCCATCGGAGTTTTACCAAGCTTTTCAGCCTTTTCATCTGACATTACAACAAATGCGCAAGCGCCGTCATTTACGCCAGGTGCGTTACCAGCAGTAATTGTACCGTTTTTATCAAACGCAGGGCGTAAACTAGCTAAACGCTCCACACTTGTATCTTTACGTGGTGCTTCATCTGTATCAACAACAATTGGATCACCTTTGCGCTGCGGCACTTCCACCGATACGATTTCCTCTGCAAATTTTCCATCCTCAATTGCTTTCACAGCACGTTGATGACTGCGGTATGACCACTCATCCTGTGCTTCTCTCGTCAAATTGTATTCGTCAGCTGTGCTGTTTCCATAATTGCCCATGTGCACACCTTCGAAAGAGCATGTTAGGCCGTCATGGACCATCATATCTTTTACTTTTTTGTCTCCCATACGGTTGCCCCAACGAGCATCCGGGAGCAAATATGGTGCGTTGCTCATGCTCTCCATGCCACCAGCAACAATGACATCCTCATCACCCAGACGAATAAGCTGATCAGCAAGCGTTACACTGCGTAATCCTGATGCACAAACTTTGTTGATTGTTTCTGTTTTTACATTCCAGGGAATTCCTGCTTCACGAGCTGCTTGACGTGAAGGGATTTGCCCTTGGCCACCTTGCAAAACGCTTCCCATAATTACTTCATCGATTTCTTTTTCATCAAGACCTGCACGATTTAAAGATTCGCGAATTGCTTTCCCACCAAGCTGTGATGCTGTGAAAGGCTTTAGTCCTCCTCCAAATTTACCAAATGGTGTTCTTGCTCCAGACACGATAACTGTTTTTCGCATACACTCAACATCCTTTCAAAGATAGATTTATAGGTTAACTTGTTAACGCTTTCTAAAATAATTATTAAAAAACAGACTGCTCTTGCTCTTGAAATGTCCTGATTCATTATTCGATTGAACGCTCGCTCAATCTGTTTCCGAAAAAGTAGAGGGGCAGTTATACCCCTCTATTATTTAAGCAAGTAAGTGCAACTAAGGCTCTCGCCAAGTTTTTTAAGCTGTTTTTGCTTCATCTTCAATGAATACGGATAGTGCGAGAATTTCTGCTACATCTAATGTACTAATATCTTCATCAACTTCTTTTGCTTTTGTACCGTCACTTAACATCGTCAGACAGAATGGACAAGCACTGGAAATCATAGTTGATTGAGTTTCCATTGCCTGTTCTGTACGGGCAACATTAATCCGGTTACCAGTTGTTTCCTCGGTCCACATCAGACCTCCACCTGCACCACAGCACATGCCATTTTCTTTATTGCGCTGCATTTCTACCAATTCAAGACCTGGAATAGATTTTAAAATTTCACGTGGTGGGTCATAAACACCATTGTATCTTCCCAAGTAACATGAGTCATGGTATGTTAGCTTTTGGTTGATTTCACGTTTTGGTTCAAGCTTACCATTCATCACCATGTCATAGAGCATTTGTGTGTGGTGATAAACTTCTGCCTCAAAACCGAAATCAGGGTATTCATTTTTGAAAATATTATATGCGTGTGGATCGATAGTTACGATCTTGGTCACACCATTTTTCTCAAATTCTTTAATATTTTTCTCAGCAATTTCCTGGAATAGGAATTCATTACCGATACGGCGTGCCGTGTCGCCTGAGTTTGTTTCTTTATTACCTAAGATTGCAAAGTTGATTCCTGCTTTGTTCATTAACTTGGCAAATGCTAGGGCGATTTTTTGGCTTCGGTTGTCAAATGAGCCCATTGAACTTACCCAGAAAAGATATTCGAATTCTTTATCTTCTTTTTTCAATTCTTTTACTGTTGGAATGTATGCTTCTTCATCAAGTTCACGCCACTTGATACGGTCTTTTTTAGATAGTCCCCATGGGTTACCTTGACGCTCTATGTTCATAACCGCACGTTGAGCATCCGGATCCATTTTACCTTCTGTCATAACAAGGTAACGGCGCATATCAATAATTGTGCCAACATGTTCGTTATTTACCGGGCAAGCATCCTCACAGTTACGGCATGTCGTACAGCCTGAAAGTTCTTCAGCAGTGATAACATCACCGATTAGGCTTGCACTTTCCATACCCGCTGCTGCTTCATTCGCTCCTGCACTTGCAGCTTGGTTCCCATTGGTATTTGAAAATGCATAAGAAGGTACCCAAGGCGAATTACCTGTAACTGCTGCACCCCTTTCCGTTAAATGATCACGAACTTTGATCATGATATCCATCGGTGACAGCATTTTACCTGTTCCAGATGCCGGACATACATCAGTACAACGTCCGCACTCAACACATGCATAAAAGTCAATCATCTGATGCTGTTCAAAATCTTCTACTTTTCCAACACCGAATGAAATCTCATCTTCATTTTCTTCTTCATCCATGTCGAAGTCTATTTTTTTCAATTTCCCTGGCACACGTTTGCTTAAAAATACGTTAATTGGTGCTGCTATTAAGTGTGCGTGTTTTGACTGTGGTACATAAACCAAGAATGTTAGAATCGTAATCGTATGAATCCACCAAAACACATAGAATAATACTATTGCAGCCGTTTGTGGTAACCAGCTAAATGCTCCTGCTATTAAACTAGCAATAGGCTCGGTCCATGTTAATCCTTCACCATGCCAGATTAAAGCCATTCCGTTGCCTGCCAAAACAGATACCATTAATGTTCCAATAAAAATTAAAACAAGTCCTGCCTTAAAGCCGCGCTTAAGTCGAACGATTTTTTCTACATAACGACGGTGAAACGCCCATACAACAGCAACCAATATCATCAACGTTACAAGTTCCTGGAAAAATGTAAATCCTGCATAGAAAGGCCCGAATGGTAAATGACTTCCTGGCGCCAATCCTCTGATAAACATATCAATCGCACCAAATTGCACAAGGATGAAACCGTAGAACATCATAACGTGAATAGTCCCGGATTTTTTATCCTTCAATAGTTTCGATTGACCAAAAACGATTTTTCCTATTCGACGGAACCGTTCTTTAAAATCACGATCAAACTCAGATTTTTTACCGAGTTTAATATACGAAATACGTGTTGCTACAACTCTAGCGAATAAATACAAACCATAGATGACTATTGCTAGAAATGCTAGCAAATTAATCAATAAAAACGTGTCCATCATTCGCTCCTCCTTTTGTCTTAGTATAACGAAAAATGATAGCGATTGCATTATTTATAAAAAAATATAGATGCACACCGCCACAATTTTTTAAGTTTTATATACTAATACTTTATATGTGAATGATCATTCAGTCAACTTATTTTTAGGGAGATGTGATAATTGTCATAATTATTATCTTTCTGTATACATAAAAATAATATTACAGTTGATGCCACTTTTTTGGGTTCAGGAACAATTGTAGTTATAGAAATATGCACTCCCCCCTTATGTCACAATTTTTATTCCAGTTACCATCGTACTCAATATAAAAAACTTGCAGGGGCCTTAACCCCTGCAAGCAGCTTACATTTTTTCTGGTGCAGATACACCGAGTATTCGTAGTCCATTTGCGATTGTAATCCGTACTGCTTTCATTAATGCAATCCGTGCTTTTGTTAATTCTGGTTCATCCTGGTTCAACACTTTTTCTGCATTGTAAAAACTGTGCAGCAGTGTTGCCAGATCAAACACATATTGCGTCACTTTGTGCGGTGTATGTTTTTCGGCAGCATCTGCTATCGTTTTTGGAAACTCCCCAAGTTTTTTGAGTAGATCAATTTCTTTTTCAGCAGTTAATAGCTCTGCATTAAAGTTGTCATCACTTGCGAGTCCTTTTTCTTTTGCCTGCTTTAGCATTGTACAAATTCTTGCGTGTGCATACTGAACATAATAGACAGGGTTATCATTTGATTCGGAACGTGCAAGGTCCATATCAAAGTCAAGCTGCGAATCGTTTGAACGCATCACGAAGTAATAACGGACAGCATCAACCCCAACTTCTTCCATTAATTCACGCAGCGCAACTGCTTTGCCTGTCCGCTTACTCATGCGAATCTTTTCGCCGCCTTCGAACAGGCTTACCATTTGGATGACTTTTACATCGAACTTTTCAACCGGATATCCAAGTGCTTCAATTGCTGAGCGCATCCGGGCGATATAGCCATGGTGATCAGATCCCCAGACATTGATAATTTGATCAAATCCACGTTCAATCTTATTTTTGTGGTAGGCAATATCAGGTGTCAGATACGTATAGCTGCCATCCTGTTTAATTAACACACGATCCTTATCATCACCAAAGTCCGTTGAACGGAACCATGTTGCACCATCCTGCTCATATACATAGTTACCATCTTTTAATGTTTGGACTGCTTCCGTTACCTTGTTGTTATCATATAATGATTGCTCGGAAAACCAGTTGTCAAAATAGACACCAAAATCGTTCAAGTCTTTTTTCAGTTTATCAAGTTCATATGTTAATCCGTACTCTTTAAAAAACTTCACTCGTTCTGTTTCATCTGCATCGGCCCATTTATCACCATACTCTGTGGCTAATTGTTTGCCAATACCAACAAGATCTTTACCATGATAGCCGCCCTCAGGCATTTCTGCATCGTGACCTAGTGCTTGCAGATACCGCGCCTGAATGGATAATGCCATGTTATCAATCTGATTTCCGGCATCGTTAATGTAGTATTCCCGTTCAACATTATAGCCTGCTGCATCCAGAACGTTGCAGAAAACATCACCAAATGCTGCACCACGAGCATGTCCAAGGTGCAAATCACCGGTTGGGTTTACGGAAACAAACTCAACCTGAACTTTTTTGCCCTGCCCTGCTTCCGTTTGTCCATATGTTTTGTCAGCCTTCAATATTGTTGGGACAAGTTCACCTAGATAATCATTCTTCATGAAAAAATTAATAAAACCTGGTCCAGCAATTTCCACTTTTTCTATTGTTGCTTTTGATTGATCAATATTGGCCACAATATCATCCGCTATCTGACGTGGTGCTTTTTTGGCGACCCGTGCCAGCTGCATTGCTATGTTTGTAGCAAAATCACCATGGGCCTTGTCCTTTGGTTTTTCTAAAATAACTGATGGCAATTCATCTTCCGTTGCGAGGTTCGCATTTAGGACGGAAGCAGCAATTTCCTGCTTCAATACATCCTCTGTTTGTGCCAAAACGTTCATTGGGAGTCCTCCTCTTTTATTGACAGTGTTATTTTTTGCTTACGTTCTTCTTGTCCATTCAGCTTCACAGTATAGTCGAGTTTTAACAAGCCATTTTGCTGATCGGCAAGCTCTTGATATTGCATCGAATTTGTAAAAGTTTCCATATGTATATGACCATATTCATGCTGGAATACATTTTCCGATGTTTGCCTTAAACGGAATTGCTGATGCATTTTAACCGACCCTATTCGCTTAATACTAACCTTATCAGCATGAATAGTAATCAAATTGTTAATTAATGATCCATCGTCCGCTTTCTCTTTAAAGGTAAGTACATCTATATTATCTTTTTTATAAAAATTCCCATTTTCTTTAACAGTATTGTACTCTGTCTGCCCATCATCGTTAATAACTGTCTGAAGTTCAATTGAAACCTCTTTTGGTTCTGAATTCATCGAATCGCTCCTGCTTTGTATAATTTCCTATTATAGCGATAATTGTATGCATTTATCAACATAAAGCAGTTAAATTCCCATACATACAATACATCCCTCATGATTTTACGTTTATTTCTGCTTATCTTTTCCCATAATGAAAGTAATGAAATCTTAATGGAGATAAAAGCGTATGAGAAAATTTTTCCGATTAAAGAAAAGCAAGTTAATTCTATTATTTCCTATAAGTATTTTTATACTTGGGATTGTTTGCCTTGCAGGGGTTTATTTGGTGAGCTTTTTGCTCGGTCCCCCAAAACTTACGACCGATCAAAATACAATTTATTATAGCATAAATGAAGAAGTGATTGGCGAAGAACGAGGTGCGGAAAATCGGTATTGGGTAGATTTGAAGGAAATGTCACCCCATTTAATTAAAGCAACCCTTGCGATTGAGGATCAGTATTTTTATAGACATAATGGATTTGATTTGAAACGAATCGCTGGTGCGGTATTATCTGATTTAAAGAGTTTTTCATTAAAAGAAGGTGCCAGTACACTGACGCAGCAATATGCCAGGAACTTATATTTAACACATGATAAAACGTGGTCACGTAAACTAAAGGAAGCTTTTCATACAGTAAGGATCGAAATGTACTACTCCAAAAATGAAATTCTGGAGGGCTATTTAAATACGATTTACTATGGCCATGGTGCACATGGTATTGAAGCGGCAAGCAGGTATTTTTTTAACAAATCTTCTAGTGCGTTATCTTTAGCTGAAGCATCAATGCTTGCTGCAATTCCAAAAGGCCCTACCTATTATTCACCACTTAATGACCGGGATAATGCCGAAGAAAGGCAAAAACGAATTTTAGGGCTAATGCAGGATGACGGCGACATTACAGAACAGGAGTATTTTTTAGCCAGCCGGGAAGACCTTGCCTTCACAAAACGGGAAGAACGGGCAAAGATTGCAGCAGCACCTTATTTTCAGGACACTGTTTTAATAGAAGCTGCTGATATATTAAACGTGGAATCTGAATTAGTTCGGTCAGGCGGATATAAAATTCATACGACATTGGATGTGGACCTTCAGCAAGAACTGGAACGCAGCGCCAAACATGTTATTCAGCCTGAGAGCGAAATAAATATCGGCGCAATGGTTATGGACCCGACAACAGGCGGCATCCGTGCTTTATTAGGTGGAAGAGATTATCAAAAAAGCGAGTTTAACCGTGCCATTAGTGCGAAGCGGATGCCAGGGTCAGCCTTTAAACCATTTTTATATTACGCCGCCTTAAACAATGGCTATACACCAAGCACAATGTTGATGAGTAAACCGACATCATTTGAACTCGAGGATGGAAAAGTATATCAGCCGAGTAACTATAACGGGTATTACGCGAATGAGGAGATATCGTTAGCTCAGGCAATAGCTTTATCTGATAACGTCTATGCGGTTCGAACGAATCTATTCCTTGGCGCTGACACACTTGTTGATACTGCTAGAAAAGTTGGTATTGACGGTGACTTGCCTGCTGTACCGTCATTAGCCCTCGGAACGGCAGCAGTATCTGTGGAGGATATGGTTACAGGATATGGCACAATAGCTAATGGCGGTAATCAAATAGAAGGACATACCATCACAAAAATTATTGATCGGTATGGACAAACGGTATTCGAAAGAGACCAAGAAGAAGGTAAACAAGTACTTGATCCTGAGTCCGCATTTATATTGACTCATTTAATGACTGGGATGTTTGATCGTTCATTGGATGGATATATGGCAGTGACAGGATCTTCAATTGCTAATCAATTGAGTCGTACTTATGCTGGAAAATCCGGGACAACGAACACAGACAGTTGGATGATGGGCTATAGCCCCTCACTTGTTGCAGGTATATGGACAGGCTATGATAATAACGCCCCTATGGAAAAAACTGCAGAAGTCAGCTATGCCAAAGACGTATGGGCAGGATTTATGGAAGCAGCCCATAAAGATTTGCCATTACAAAGATTCACCGCTCCATCAGGTGTTGTAGGATTGCCAATTGATCCTGACTCAGGCGAGCGTGCAACAGCATATTGTGATACAAGCCGTGTCATGTATTTTGAGAAAGGAACGGAGCCAACAGAATATTGCTCAGTCCACTTACCCGATAGCAAATCACAAGAAAATAAAAAACAAAAAGGAATGCTCCAGAAATGGTTTGACAAACTGTTCTAGAAGAGGTGCGGATGGTTGGCTGCCTGTTCCGAGTGGTGCCTGTCACTTCCCGGTTTTTGTCAAACTTTGTCGAGCGGAGCTACACCAAAATAAAAGAAGCTGACTCCCGTAAGGTCAACCTTACATTTGGAGTCAGCTTCTTTTTTGTCCTAGCAATACATGAGTTAGCCCATGTATATACATTTTACAAATTTCTTGATTAAAGTACAAGTTGTAAATGAATTGTTCATAATACGGTCACAAAATGTTCATTATTTTGGAAGTACTTCTTTTAACTCATCTGTAGAATTATTCCACATATCTCCACCTTCAAAATCGGCAAGGAAATCCTTTAATAGCTTTTTCGAATGATCATCCATGTGTTCAAGCATAATCTTGCCCTTCAATGATTTCTCCATGTGGGTCACATGCTCAGGCATTGATTTATAAGCTCGTTTGATTGAACGATCAACACGAACTTCACTTCCACAAACACCAGAAAAATAGGCACCATTTTTATTTTTTTCAACATTTACCCAAACAATCCAATATAATTTTCCATTTGGTACTTCATCTTTGTTAGGTAAAAATTTAACACGTCGTTCTATTTCACTTCGGGCATGCATTGCTCCCATATCTACAAACGCACGATCTTCATTTGGATCTATAATAACCGGGGACATATTTTCCAGACTGACTGTACCGGCACCATACCCTCCGTGACCGTCCGTTGAATCATCTTTAAGTATTGTAAATTGATTTGTCTTCTTTTTATTTTGATCTTCTGAACTCACTTTCGGAACCCTCCTACATAGGTTTTAATTATTATTCTAGCATAACCGCAGGCTCCATTTCATCCATTACAATTTAAGACTAAGTAAAACGCGATCTGTTTTACGTTACAAGTGAACCCACCATAATTAATGAGGTGGGTTAATTGCCTTAATAAATTGGGTTGCTTCAGTTATTTCATCATTCGTATACTTTTGCTTTGGCTTGACGGTATGTATCTTTTCAGCCATGTCCGACTCCGTTAAATCATCAAAATAAAGCATGGTCGATACAAGTTCAAGAAAGCGCGAACTCTTTCCTTTCAATAATTGAATCTGCTTTGTCATATCAGGCATGTTCAAATTAAACTGATTTAAAAATCTCTGACCATCCACAGTAATGCTGTAATTATATTGAAAGTAGTTACTCTTTTCCTCTTTTTCCTCAGCAATAAAGCCTAGATTACATAATTCCTCTGTCCGAAGCGATAGTTCTTCTGAGTATGGACCATAGAAATGAAATTGGTATTTTTCCTCAAATGGCATATCACATTTTTGTAAAATATAAATCATCTTCTGCAGCTTTTTCCGGCCGGTAACTTCATTTGCCACAGAAAAAAATTGCATTAATTTCGCATGATTAGTTAACATTATTTCCCGCTCCTTCACCATATAATAACTCTAAAATTCTTCGTTTGGCTGGGCAATCATCATTAAGGTCATCCAACAAATCTCTAGGAAAATACAGCTTATGATCCGTACGTTTTTTTCCTGAGATCGCTTCAACGATGTCCGAATGACGGGAAAGCTCTTTCAGTTCATCATTAGGCATCATCAAATGAATCGGGAGTCGTTCTTCCTCTTCACCAGGCCGGTAAAAATCGTATGGTAAATCAGATGATGAATCGACCACAAGGTAATACTCAGGATCAATCCCGGCCTCCTGAAACAACCGATAAAGCTCCATCCACTCGTTCATTTGCTGGTTCGGATTAAATTCAATATATTTAAACAGGCGACGGTTCATAAACCGTTCACACAAATCACTTAAGATCTCGTCATCTTCTTCCTGCCATAATTGAAAATAGTAAGAGACAATTGATTCGTCCAGTCTCAGGTAATCAGCTAAATCGACGTCTTCCTTAAAAAATGAAATAAAGTGCATTGGCTTCAGTTTAAAGGTATAATTTGTCTCAAATAAATATTTGGCACGATGGAGAATTTTTGACAGAATTACTTCTGCACTTCTCGTTACAGGGTGAAAATAGACCTGCCAGTACATTTGGTAGCGACTCATGATATAGTCTTCCACCGCGTGCATTCCACTTGATTTAATGACAACCTGATCGTCAATCGGCCGCATCACACGTAAAATTCGTTCCATATCAAAATGTCCATAGCTGACACCAGTGAAATAAGCATCACGTTGCAGGTAATCCATCCGATCAGCATCAATCTGACTCGAAATGAGACTGACAACTAACTTGTCCTCATATGTTTTATCGATTACATCGGCAACTTTTTTAGAAAAACCAGGTGAAACACGCTCTAAAATTGTATGTATATGTGTGTCACCCATAATTATTTGTTGGGTAAAATGCTCATGATCAAGCTTAAAAACTTTTTCAAACGAATGGGAAAATGGTCCATGACCCAGATCGTGCAGTAAAGCCGCACATAAGCACAGCAAACGCTCATCATCATTCCAATGTGGACGGTTTTCGAAATTATAAAGAATCCGGCGGACAATTTCATAAACGCCTAATGAATGGTTAAAGCGGCTATGTTCTGCTCCATGAAAAGTTAAATTGGTCGTTCCAAGCTGTTTAATCCGGCGTAAACGCTGAAATTCCGGTGCAGCAATTAAATCCCAGATCACACGATCCTTTACGTGAACATATCTATGGACGGGATCTTTAAATACTTTTTCTTCATTTAATTGTTCATCTTTGTACGCCATTTTTCCAACCCGTTTCTTTTCGACATTATTTATTTTATTATATAATGAATAACCTAAGGATAAAAGAGCCAATCTTTATGAGCAAAAGGAGAAAACTATGAAAAACTGGAAGGAAATCATCAGGCACAAGCAGTTTCGCTATCTCGATCATTCAAAAGAAAATTTTTTTGATCAAAAAGCTTATACAGCATTAACGTCGTTTGCAATTGATGATGTACTGGCGCTATCTGTCGGCGGAAAAAACACCGCTCCCGCAATAAGGTTATGGGTACACCCTGATACTGTTGTGTTAGGCATTCCCGATGCACGTATACCTTTTATTGAAGAAGGTGTGGAGCTGCTAAGCGAACAGGGATATCAAGTTGTTGTCCGAAATTCCGGAGGGTTAGCAGTCGCACTTGACGCAGGTGTTTTGAATATTTCGCTGATCCTGCCTGATGTAAAGCATATCTCTATTCATGATTGTTATGAGGCGATGGTCAGCTTTATCCAGTACATGCTACGTGATTTGACAAATGATATAGAAGCATATGAAATTGTCGGTTCCTATTGCCCTGGTGACTACGATTTAAGTATTGGGGGCAGAAAATTTGCCGGAATTTCGCAGCGTCGTGTAAAAGATGGAGCTTCCATTCAAATATACTTGGATGTAGAAGGAAAAGGCATTGAACGAGCAGCATTAATACGTGATTTTTATAGTGTGGGGATTAAAGGCGCTGAAACCAAGTTTTCCTATCCAGATGTTGATCCATCAACAATGGCTTCGCTAACAGAACTTCTAGGGGCAAAAATAAGTGTCGATGGAATGAAGGATCGTGTTTTGGAATCGCTCGAGCATTTTAGCAATATGATTGTAACGGATGAATTTTCTGCTGATGAACTGGAGGCTTTTAAAACAAGATACGAACAAATGGTCAAGCGGAATGAGAAAATAGCTGGGATGCAGTGATTTATCGACTGGAAAAGATCGTTTATCGACCGGGGATTTCATTTATCGACTGCAATAACTGTATATCAACTGGATATTCTGTTTATCAACCTGTATACCCATATATCAACCTGAAAGCTCATTTATCAACCAACCAGCATACGATATCAACTTAAAAAGGCTTACAGCAGATCTTCAACCTGCTGCAAGCCTTTATTTTGGTTTAAGAAACTATAAAATTTAAGTGCTGTGGTTAACTGGACTCCAGAATCAGCCACATCCAGCTTTAGCGCCTTTGTTTTTCCCATTACGCTTGTGCTGCTGTAATGATTGCCAGTTTATAAACATCGTCCGCGCTGCACCCTCGCGATAAATCATTCACCGGTTTGTTGAGCCCTTGCAGGACTGGACCTACTGCCTCAAACTCGCCTAGTCGTTGGGCTATTTTATACCCGATGTTTCCCGCTTCAAGACTTGGAAAAATAAACACATTCGCATCGCCGTTAAGAACGGAATCCGGAGCCTTTTTCGAAGCAACACTTGGAACAAATGCTGCATCAAACTGAAACTCACCATCGATTATGAGTGAAGGATTTTTTTCTTTTGCAAGATCCAATGCGTTAACAACTTTATCTGTTTCTTCCGACTTGGCCGATCCTTTTGTCGAAAAACTAAGCATCGCAATACGTGGATCTACATCAAACAATTCGGCAGTAACAGCACTCTCTACTGCTATCTCAGCCAGATCCTGACTGTCAGGGTTAATGTTGATTGCACAATCTGCAAACACATATTTTTCATCGTTACGAACCATGATAAATACGCCTGAGGTCTTGTTAATCCCATTCTTTGTTTTTATAATCTGTAATGCGGGTCTAACGGTATCTGCAGTTGAATGTGTCGCACCACTAACAAGTCCATCTGCCTGGTTCATGTATACAAGCATCGTTCCAAAATAATTCTCATCAAGCAAGATTTCACGTGCCTGTTCAGCGGTAACTTTTCCTTTACGACGTTCAACAAACGTTTCCACCATTAAATCAAATTCAGCAAAGTCTTTTGGTTCCATCAATTTACATGTAGCAATATCAACACCAATTTCTTCAGCTTTCTGTTTCATCTTGCTACGATCGCCTAATAAAACAGGTGTTAAAATACCAGCTGCACCAAGCTGGCTAGCCGCTGTCAGAATTCGTTCATCCATCCCCTCCGGAAAAACGATAGATTTGTCAGTTGTTTTTATTTTATCACTTAATTGATCAAAAAGATTACTCATGATTGAGCACCTCCTATTAGCGTTATGTTCTAGTTAAAATGATAATTGATTATCCAGTCTATTAAAAGAAATCACCCTTGATTTTTGCAGTAATTTTGACGGAGTGGTGACAAAACCTTATTCCATGATTATCGTTCCCTAATTATGATATAGTAAAAATATATGATGATTAATTTCAAATTGATGAAGGAGAGATATAGAATGGCAGCAGAAGCAGTTGAAACCTTGGATGGCTGGTATTGTTTGCATGATTTACGTACGATTGACTGGACATCCTGGAAATATGCATCCAGTGAAGAACGCGAATCAGCAATCCATGAATTTAAAAACCTACTTACCAAATGGGAAGCAGTTGAAAATGAAGAAAATGGAAGTCATGTTTTATATAAAGTTGTTGGCCAAAAAGCTGATTTAATGTTTATGTTTTTGCGTCCAACTATGAATGAACTGACTGATATTGAAACGGAATTTAATAAATCAAAATTTGCCGAGTTTCTACTTCCTGCCCATTCGTATGTATCAGTTGTTGAGCTTTCGAAATATGGCCCTCAGCATGCGGAGGATGATCCAAGAACACAGGAACGCCTGAAACCGATTCTGCCTAAATGGGAGCATATCAGTTTCTACCCGATGAACAAAAGTCGCGATGGCGAAGATAACTGGTATTCAGTTGATTTTAAAGATCGGGCAAAATTACTTTATGAACATAGTAAAACAGGTCGAAAATACGCAGGTAATATTAAGCAAATTATCACCGGTTCATTCGGTTTTGATGACTGGGAGTGGGGCGTAACCCTTTTTGCTCATGATCCATTACAGCTGAAAAAAATTGTTTACGAAATGCGCTTTGATGAAGTAAGTGCACGATTCGGTGAGTTCGGCGAATTTTTCGTTGGAAATCACTTGGCAAAAGATGATATTGACGCTTATTTACACGTATAGACTGGATGAAATTGTCTCGATACATTCGAGGCAATTTTTTTGTTTAATTGGAAGGTGAAACTTCAAATTCTTCAACCTAAAATAGACAGCTTTAACCACAACTCACACATACACATGTTAGGCTCATTCCTGCAAACTACAAAAATTCCTTTTAGGACAGTCATTATTCCGCCCATACTTACATACACATATTTAGTAGACCTAACCAGCACGAGTACAGAAACGTAGTGTGTTTGGTGTGGCTCTTATTCGATACAATCAAAAATAATGCGTGCTGAAGCTTATTTATACTTTCTTAACTTCCAAGCAAATTATTAGCGGAAAAAGGTACTATGCCCGCCAATGGAACAGAGAGAGATACAAAGCACATTGTTACTTTGCACCAACAGCATCAAAATGTCCAAAAGCATACTAATAGGAGGTTTTTTTATGAGTGAGAACGAGAGAAATGAGAATCAAGGCTTTACAAATTCCTACCAGCAATATCCTTACTATTACTATCCACAATTTTCTCCAGCTTATTATCCAGCTTATGACCCTAGACAAGTGCCTCAGAGTCCGCAAAACCAGCAAGCCCAACAAGCACAACAGGCACAACAGCAACAACAAGCTGATGGCATGGGGCAACTTGGTACTGGCCAACTTCCAATGGAGCAATCGTACATTGAAAATATTCTTCGGCTGAATGAGGGAAAAGCTGCTACTGTGTATATGACATTTGAAAATAATAGTCAATGGAATGCTAAAGTTTTTAGAGGAATTATTGAAGCAGCCGGAAGAGACCATATCATTTTAAGTGATCCTCAATCAGGAAAAAGGTATTTACTGTTAATGATATACCTTGACTATATAACTTTTGATGAGGAAATAAATTACTCATACCCGTTTGGAAATGGAGAATCAGTATACCCATCAAGATAAGCAACTGTTGAGCGTTAGAAAAACTTGGTATTAAACCAAGTTTTTCTATTATCAACAACTGGGGGAAGTTCAAATGAGACATCCTTATGAAAAATTCATTCGCCTTGAATTGATAACCCTTGTTTTAGTTGTGATAATTGGGCTTATTTCTATTTTTCAAGGTATTCTCATCATCATGCTGTTTAGCTTATATTTATTATCTATTAGTATTTTCTGTGAAGCGCTTATTGCTATGAACACTCATAATACTGCAGAGGGTGCGAAACAGTTTGTTAAAGGTGCTATGCTGATGCTTGTCACAACGATCCTTCTCTTCCAACTATAGATACTTCATAACAGCATACCCAAGCAGCACCCAGCCAACTAGAAATGCAACGCCTCCAATTGGTGTAATCATTGCAAAAGTTTTAATGCCGGTAGTTGAATAGATATATAGCGTTCCTGAGAATAATAGAATACCAACCAGGAACATCCAGCCTGCCCAGACCATGCCGCCGCTCTGTAATTTCGCTAACAGTAATCCAGTTATCAGTAGTGCCATTGTATGAAACATTTGATAGTTTACTGCTTTGTCCCACGTTTTTAATGCCTTTTCGGACAACTTCCCCTCAAGCCCATGTGCTCCGAAAGCTCCCAGGGCAACCGCCAGGAACCCGTTTATTGCTCCCAGAATTAAGAATAACTTCATATTTATGCCCCTCTCTTTTTCAGCAGTTAAGAAAGTATAAATACTTCCTTTCTGCATAAGTGCAACTAAGGCTTATCTATATAAAGGCTGCGATAAGCTAAGTTTTCTAATGTTGTTAAAAGTCGAATATAGAACTTCCATTTGCATCGTCACTATCTTCAATTTCACGATGTGTTGTGCTTTCTTTTCGACCATTATTGCTATGTCCGATCATCGCTTTCATTTCTTCCGTTGAAATCTCACTACTATTAGATTTTGGCTTTTCTTCCAATATTAGTTCACAAAGAAGCTGTACATTAGCAATATGTTTTTGCACCACAGCATTATCATTGTTTTTTTGCTGTGCTTGCGTTAATTCTTTCATCATTTTCTGAATGATTGTATCAGTTTCCACTGCCATGATGACCACTCCTTTTTTCAATCTGAACTCAATTAATTATAACACTTTCAGCAGAATTACAAAAAGCCTTGAATGCTATCTCCAAGACTTTTTGGGCTTAATCCGATATATCGTTCAAATGTTCATTATGTATGTTTAATGGAAAACACCTTAAGCATTCACCTGCTGTTGTTCCCTCGTATAGCGCTCATAAACCCATTGTAAAAACTCTACTTCGTTCTTATACAATCGCCTTCCAAGCTTTTCTTCCGTATCCTCCAGTAGATGCAAAAAGCTTTTCATAACGCTATATCCCCCCTATTGTGGTGCAACCGTATTTTTCCCCTTTTTTAATTGTACCGTTAATTATAAAGGTAATCAACAGAAAATTTGCTAAATTGTTTAATTTACTGATAAAATATCCCTATATTTTACCGTTTCAGGAATAATGATGGTAATTATTACCTATTATTCAAATTCTACACTAGGTAAGGGAGATAAACAAGAATAACAATAAACACCCAAATAACATCAACGAAGTGCCAATAGTACGCAAATATTGATTGTTTTTCTGTATAAAGTCCATATGGTATTTTCCTAGTGTATTGAATAAGCAGCAGTATCATCCAACATATGCCAAACATAACATGTGCTGCATGTAGTCCAACAAGTACATAAAACGATGAAAGGAAATTATTCACTCCAATGCTGTAACCTTCCTCTGCATATTTATAAAACTCATGAATTTCAAGACTTAAGAATAGTAGTCCGAGTAATAGTGTTACGCCAATGCCAACTACAATTTTAGCAGTTTGATGATGTTTTAAACCCTTTTCTGCTATTATCAATGTACCACTGCTGGATAATAGAAAAATCGATGACAGAATAACACTGTTTGCCTCGAATACTTCACTCGGCTCAGGCCCCCCAGAAGATGGCGTGAAGATCAAATATGTCGCAAATAATGTAGCGAACATAATGCTCTCGACAAATAAGTAAATGTAAAATCCGAACTGTCTATCCTTAAATAAAACCGCTTGCTGTTCATTCATGTGAATGTTCCTCCCTATAGTACGCTTTCCGTTCATCATTCAAAAAACGAACAATTAGTAAAAGGAAAGTGAAGGTACCTCCAATGACTGATATCCAATACCATGTATAAATCATGCCAATACTTATAACAAATAACGAAAATGCAAACAGTACTGGCAAAATAGTATTTACCGAAATAGGTGCTGGGCGTACATTAGCAGTTGTTCGTATTCTTCGTTTGTTAACTTTTGCATACCAATATGGATCAATTTCTCTCACAACCGGCATCGGTTCAAATGGATGTTCCGGTGAAGGAGACCTCACAGTCCATTCCAGCGTACGTCCGTTCCATGGATCATTACCAGTGTTTAAACCATATTTATGAGTTTTATAGATATTCCAACCGAGAAATAGCATACTGCTCCCCATTAAAAACGCGCCAATTGTACTTGTCAGATTTAAAAGGAATATTCCGTCACTCCATTGGTATGTGAAAACGCGGCGTGGCATCCCTTCCAGACCAGTAATATGCATCGGTAAAAAGGTTAAATGAAATCCAATCACAAATAGCCAGAAATGCCATTTACCCAGTTTGTCATCGAGTACTTTGCCAGTAATTTTTGGATACCAATAGTACAGACCAGCAAAAATACCTAAAATAGTACCTCCAATTATCGTATAGTGAAAGTGTGCCACAACAAAATGACTGTCATGGTACTGAAAATTCGCTGCTGCAACTGAGAGCATAACCCCTGTTACGCCACCCATAACGAAAGTAGGGATAAAACCAAGCGCAAAAAGCATTGGCGTGGTTACCCTGACAACACCACCTCGAATCGTAAAAAGCCAATTAAATATTTTAATTCCAGTTGGAACAGCAATAAGCATCGTCGTAATAGCAAAAAATGTATTAGCCATTGGTCCTAATCCTACGGTAAACATGTGATGTGCCCAAACCATAAAGCCAAGAAACCCTATTAAGGCAATCGACACGACCATCGCCGGATAGCCAAATATCCGTTTTTTCGAAAAAGTTGAAATGACGTCCGAGAAAATACCAAACGCAGGCAGGACAAGAATATACACCTCAGGATGACCAAAAATCCAAAATAGATGCTGCCAATAGACAGGTGAACCTTCATTACCAGAGAAGAATGCTGTACCAAACATCCGATCAAACATTAATAAGTATAGAGCAATCGACAGGACACCAAAGGCGATTAGCATTAAAAATGACGTGATTAAACTTGACCATGGAAAAAGGGGCATACGAGTAAGCTTCATACCAGGAGCACGGTTTCGTATAATGGTAACGATCATATTAATCGCAAAAAAAATCGTTCCAAGGCCCGATACCTGAAGACCAAACACATAGTAATCATTACCAACATCTGGTGTGAAAACTTCTGTAGAAAGAGGTGCATAACCAGTCCACCCAGCATTCGGGGCAGTATTAAAGAAAAATGACATATTAAATAAGATAGCACCAGCTAAAAACAGCCAGAAGCTAACCGCGTTCAAAAATGGAAATGCCAGGTCTCTGGCACCTATTTGTAACGGTACAGCGACATTCATAAGCCCGATTAATAATGGCATTGCCACAAAGAAAATCATCATTGTGCCGTGTGTTGTAAAGAGTTCATTATATTTATCGCCTTGAAATACCCAGAAATCATTATTTGGAACTGCTAACTGGGTACGAATTAACAATGAATCTATTCCAGCTCGAAGAAAAAATAGAATACCAAACAATATATAGAGCGTTCCTATTTTCCGATGATTTGTAGTACGCATGAATTGCCATATAATTGGCCATTTCTTTTTTTTAAAAACATATATCGTTAAAAATGCTCCCATGATAATCGTCAGAATCCATGCCGATATGACGTCTGATGGCAAAGAAAATAGTTGATTCAAAAATGGTATGGACATTTGTTACACCTCTATTCCGAATTCCATGCTGTCTTTTCGTTTATTTTTTCAGCCATTGATTATAAGATTCTTCAGAAACCACCTTTGTGGTAAAACGCATTTTAGCGTGTTGTGTCCCACAAAACTCAGCACACTTCCCTGCATATGTTCCGATTTCTGCATCTTTGATTTCATAAATGAGCTCTTTATTCGGCAGAACATCGGTCTTCCCTGCCAACTCTGGAACCCAGAAAGAATGTATAACATCTTTTGATTTTAAATGGAAAACAATCGTCTCTCCTTCTGGAATAACTAATTGATTAATTGTTTCCTTTCCATTTTCATACGTGAAAGTCCAAGCAAACTGTTGTGCGGTAACTTCAACATGTGTAGCTTTTTCCTGTGTTTCTACAGATTTATCAGGTGATTGTTCATATGTAATGGCAACTGTAGGAACAGCAAGTACCACAAGTAACAAAACTGGCAACACGGTCCAAGTTATTTCTAGCTTTTTATTTCCTTTTACATCATCTGGAATAGTCCCCCTATTTTTATCTGTTTCACGATATTTCCAGACAAACCTTGCAAACAATAAAACGACAACAGTCATAACAATCATCATTAGTGCAAAACTGAACACGATTAAGAACGCCTGATCATTTCCTGTCTCACTATTTGGGTTGAGTACAGTAATCTCACAGCCTGTTAATAATAGAAATATAGGTATTAATACTAATTTTTTCATCGGGATCATCAGCCTTCTGACAAGTTGTCATTTTAATGGACTATTATCCTTTCTTTTGTGGTATTAAACATTTACTTAGGGAAACCACTTTTATCCACCAAAAACATTGAAAACTTGGTTGTTCGCCAACCTTTTATTTTCGGACACAGCAGCCCTTATTTCACCTTTCATAATTCAACAATAAAGCAGTAAATCTAAACTATTTGTAAATGTACTAAGCCTGTTGATTTCCACTGCAGGCGGACGCTTTCCGTTCCAATCAACGATCGTAGTACTTTGATAAAACATTAGTTCGTAAAATGGCTCGGATAAATGATACTCACAAATATTTATGCATCTATCAAAAAAAGAGCAAATTCCTATTTGGAAAATGCCCTTTTGACAAAAAAAGCAGTTCAATTAAGAGTACGAATTTTACCCTCGTACTCCGAAACTGAACCACTTAACCTTCAGAAACCTGCTTTCATTCTATTCTTCATCCAGCTTTTCTTCTAATACTGAGATGCGTGCACGTAATTCGTTGATCTCTTCTTTAGTAGCTATACCAAGTTCCTTTGCCATATCTTGCGTTTGTTCAAATTGCTTCGTGCTCCATTCGTCTGTTTTCATTTCACCCTTTTCAACGAAGTTACGCATGACAGTCCTTGCTTGCTCCTGTGACAACTCATTTTTGTCAACGAGCTCCTGGAGTTTTCTATCAAGCTTTTCCTTCCCACTTACTGCTGCTCCAAGGCCTAACAAAAATCCTTTTCTTAAAATATCACTCATTCTATACACCCCCTACTGGCTTCTAATTATAAATTAATAGTGTTTTTTTAGCAGGTAAGAAAGTATAACACCTTTTCTTACTGCATAAGTGCAAACTAAAAAGCGTTACTAAAGATACTCCTGCAAAGGTGCCACCAATTATTTGCTGATTACTGAGCATATAATTATACAAGCACCTACCACAATCATCGCAAAAATAATTTTCTCTAGCAATAAATAGAAATGGTATATCAGCTTTATATGCTGCTCTTTATGCCATTGTTAATAGCTTTCCCTATTTTTCAGTCAGTCTAACATAGCCCCGGTAATGAAAGAATCGTCTTTGTTAGCTAAGTTTGGCAAAAATCCATCGTTTCAATAATTGTATCATAATTATTCATAATTAATCTTTAAATGTGTATCCTGATTTAACCCTCACCCAAAACATGTACAGTTCTGTCGATAAATTGATTTTTCTGCGCAACAAATGAGTCTTTATGCCTATACAGGTGAGAAAATAGTCGGTAAAATAGGCACAATTAACTATTCCTAATATTTTGAAAATTAGTAAAAGCTTGTTTATAATAGAAGTATGTAGTGAATTTCTACTATATAATACTATGAATCCAGGGAGGTTTTTTATGAAGAAGTTAGTAGCATTTATTTCAGCAAGCGCATTGATTTTATCGTTGGCAGCTCCAGCAGCAGCTAACGATGCATCAGGTCAGGCAGATGAAGTAACCAATTGGGACAAAGAACGTTATGGTGATACAGTAGATATTACGTCTCACCTGAACAAGTTGTCTGAGGATGAGGATTTCCAAAAAGAATCGGCACAGATCATCAGGGAATCTGCTAAAGAATTAAATGATGGTGAAGAAGATGACGGCTCAGCTCAAAATACTGATGGAAATTTCACCTATGATGGTGGAACCAAACTATTCTTAGATCGTGATCTTGCGTTTAAGAATTTTACTTTACGCAGTGTTGGTAATAATGTAGAGATTTGGGTTGCTAATGACCTTAGTTTTCCTGAAGGTGACCCTCGAGATCCACAAGTTGTCACACAAGAACAAGTAGACAAGTTACGTGACGAATTTGATTCGAATATATATTCGACCGTAACAGGTTTCTTTGGAACACCAGATTCGCTAGATGGAAGTAATTCACCATTACCTGGGATGGTTGGTCTGCCAGAGGGCTATTATCAATCAGAGGATGGCACCGATAAAGTAATCATGCTGGTGGATAATATTAAAGATGACAACTACACGGATCCTACCTATCCATTCTTTGTTGCAGGATTCTTCTGGCAAACATTAGAGATGTATATGGATCGTAACATAATTACAATCGATGCGAATAATTGGGAAGAACGATTAGAAGGTACATTCTTCTCCACCACCATTCATGAAATGCAACACTTGATCCATGCTGACAATGACCCTACTGAAACATCATGGCTGAACGAAGGATTCTCAACATTTTCCGAATACCTAGGCGGTTATGGCCATGATGCTGGATCAATCAATTTCCTGCTAGACCACCCAGAGAATTCATTAACAAGTTGGGATGACCATGTAAATGCTGAAACAGGTCCGGAAACAATTGCCGACTATGGATTAGTTTACTTATTTACCCTTTACAACTATGAACAATTTGGACAGGACTTCATTTTAGATGTTGCCAAAAGTCCATTGACTTCAATTGAAAGCTACAACCAGGCGTATCAGGACAACGGAATAGACGAAACATTCCAGAGTGTTTACGAGAAATTCGTGACAGCTGTTTTGATGGACGAACCTGATAATGTGAAAGGTAAAAAAGGTATTTATGGCTTCGACCTAATTGACTTACGTGAGCTTCCTGTTGATGACGAAGGAACTGAACGTGGCACAACGGTCAATTTTGAAAAAGCAAAACAATATGAGAAAGATGGTGTACCAGCATGGGGCGCTGACTATAAGGTATTAGATTTTGACAGTAAAATTAAGGATATCACTTTTAATGGCATTGACTTCTTACCAATGAAGTGGGAGACTGTTGCAGATCCTCTTGGTTCAGAGAACGATGTGTTCTGGGGTAATGAAGGACATGAAGCTGATCATAATTTAATTTTTGAGGCTGATTTGTCCAATGTATCTGAGGCAACACTTAATTTTGATCACTTTATGGACATTGAAGAACAGTGGGATTTCGGTGCTGTCCAGGTCTCCACTGACAATGGCCAGACATGGACTAGTCTTGCTAATGAAAACACCCGTTCCGACATAGTTGCTGAGGGCTATCCAAAAATTAAGGAAAACCTGCCTGGATTTACTGGACATTCTGAAGACTGGGAGCAAGAAAGCTTTGACCTTTCCGAATATGCTGGTCAGCAGGTTCACATCTCCTTCCGCTATTTAACAGATTGGGGATACAATGACACCGGATGGTTTGTTGACAATATCGCAATCCCGGAAATCGGTTTAAGTTTTGATGGCTCTAATACGGATGATTTCCTGTCGAAAGCAGAGCTAGCAGAAGACTACGTTAACTACTCCGTTACATTTGTCAATAAAGACAAGCATGGAAAATACAAAGTAAAACATGTAGATCCATTTAATGTTATGGAAGAAGATGCATTACAATTAAGACAATTATTCAAAAAGGGAACCAACTACATGACAACCTGGTATTCAGCACCTTCCGATCAAACAGACCCAGTTCCATTTGAATATGAGATTAAGTTAAAATCAAATAACGGGAAAAAATAACTCATACGAAAGGCTGATCATCCATCTGGATGATCAGCCTTTTGTCCTTCCTAGTCATATCTTTTCGAATACTTTATAATAGAAATATAAGATTTTCACTTAGGGGGATATCATGAAAAATAACTCGTATGAAATTAGCAACCATTTAAAATTTATTATCCCATCGCTTCTTGGAATATTCCTGTTTATGACTCCTGTTGGTACTGATGGTGGCATGACAATTCCGATTGCTGTTTTAGCTGATTGGATACAGGAATTACTTGGTAATCAGTTATCAGCGATCATGATGATAATTATTACGTTAACTGCAATCATGACCATTGTCGCCAGGTTGCTTGGTAAAGAAGCTTTTAGCAAGACACCATTTTTTCAACAGTTATTTCATGTAAGTACATTTTGGGTAATAACTCGTGTCCTTGCAGCCATTTTTGCAATCATGGTTTATTTCCGAATAGGTCCTGAAGCAATACATGGACCAGCTACGGGACAACTATTATTAGGTGACTTACTGCATGTACTTTTCGCTGTATTTTTATTTGCTGGCCTATTTCTGCCATTATTAATGAATTACGGTTTGTTAGACTTATTCGGTACATTGATGACTAAAATAATGCGTCCATTGTTTAAACTGCCAGGACGCGGGTCAATTGACTCCCTTGCATCATGGATCGGTGACGGCACAATTGGTGTACTTCTGACGAGTAAACAGTATGAGGAAGGATATTATACGAAGCGTGAAGCTGCCGTTATTGGTACCACGTTCTCGGTTGTTTCAATTACATTTACCTTGGTAGTTATTAGTGAAGTGGACCTAATGCATATGTTTATTCCGTTTTATTTAACAGTAATTGCAGCAGGGTTTGTTGCAGCACTAATCATGCCACGAATTCCGCCACTTTCCACAAAGGCAAATACGTATATTACAGAAGCTCAGGGCGGTATTGAAGAAGATATACCCGAGGGTTATAATACACTGACATTCGGCTATAAAAAAGCATTGGATCGCAGTAAAAAAGAAACAAGTATTACTAAATTCTTTAAAGAAGGCGGACAGAACATCCTCGATATGTGGATGGGAGTTGCACCTATCGTAATGGCATTCGGTTTAATTGCCTTAATTATCGCGGAATATACTCCAGTATTTACCTGGCTTGGGCTTCCGTTCATTCCATTATTGGAATTGATGCAAGTCCCATATGCTCAAGCAGCGTCTGAAACTATTCTAATTGGCTTTGCCGATATGTTTCTTCCTGCCATTATTGGATCTTCCATTGAAGCGGAAATAACCAGATTTATTATTGCGGCCTTATCGGTAACACAGCTAATTTACATGTCAGAGGTTGGTGGGCTTTTACTTGGCTCCAAAGTGCCTGTCTCATTTAAAGATTTATTTATCATCTTCCTTTTAAGAACACTGATAACATTGCCGATCATCACCTTAATAGCGCATATGTTATTTTAAAGAAAGGCTGAATTCTAAAAGTTCGTTGTTTTTGACAGAAAAGACATTAGAAAACTTGGCATTCGTTAAAGGGATTCTTATGAAAGCGTACTTTGCTTTCTTAGAACCCCTTATACTCTGGGGTGCAAGCCTTTGGGCGAATTGCCTTAGTTGCACTTATGCAGTAAGAAAGTAGTTATACTTTCTTAACTGCCAAGTAAACAACCCACCATTTCATAATGGTGGGTTGCTTTAATTTATAAATTAATAAAAGGGGGTATTATAGTATACGTTTTAACTAAATTTTTGTTTCGTTATTTCCGTAATTTTTTTGGTATCGAGTGAAGTATTTTTCGGTACTTCCTGATTCACTACCTCTTCCTCTGATTCCTTTTCGACAAGATTCATATCGTAGCCAAATTCCTCTGCCTTTTGCCGCATGAATTCATAGAAGCTTTGACTCTTGTTCGGCCCAACATGATATACACCTGTAACATCATTTTGAACCAATTCAACAACTACATTCGCCAGGTCATCAACATAAACAAACGTACGGATTAAATCATCCCGAAAAGCAATTCGTTTATCTGACCGAAGATGATAAGCTAATTTATCAGTTCGTTCGTCAAGTTTACCTATTTTATTCTCACCATAAATCGGCCCAGCGCGCAATATAGCATAATTGGTCAGTTCTTTCGTTATAAAACGTTCTGCCTTTACTTTTGCATTCGCATAGTTAGCCAGCAAATGGTCATCAGGCAATTTTGACATTGGATGATCCTCATTATATGGCCCTTTACCTTCTGCAAATACAAAATCCGATGAAATGTAAACTAGTTTTGTTTGTGGTGTGAGATGCGTTATTAAGTGCATAAGCCCTTGATCTACTAGTTCATGCTCATTTGGCCCACTCATCACTGACCATACTACCACATCGGGTTGAGCTTTTTTAAAGAAATCAGAAAATGACTCTGGCTGATTAATATCTAGTTTATATAAATCATCAAACATAGTCGGTTCTCTTAAGAATGTTCCTACCACTTCGATATCATGTTTATCTTTTAGCAACTGATATATCGAAGCGCCTGTGTAGCCACTTGCTCCAAATACACATACTTTCATCACTCTTCACCTTCCTTTTCCCATATACTTTGTCTTAAGCATGATGTTGGTGATCTTTATTTTCCGGTCGACTAAACAGCCTTTTCAATTTTGAAATGTTTCCTTCAATAATTGGTTGACTTACTACTTGGATTGGTTTGCTAGATAAAACAAGAACAATTGCCGCCGAAATAGCAGCCAAACCTACTAGATCCAGTACGTTATTTATCTCAAATAATCCTGCTTGCCTGAAAAATTGAATAAAAAACCCATGCAACAGATAGACATATAATGTTCTTGTGCCCAACTTTGTGAACTTATTATGAGCTTTAGGAATCCATGCTAATACGCTGATTGCCATAATAGCTGACGTAAGATATACGAGTAATCGTGCAAACAAGCCAAACTCTGGCTGACCTAAATCACTATACGATTTAGAAGCAAGCAGCCACCCTGAATTAAAATCAGGCGCAATATATATAGCTACTGCTACTGTTGCTATAATTGCAACAGATGCTATCTTTGCACTCTTATGCTTTATCCACATTACATGATTCTGTGTTAGCCAGTAACCTATCAAGAAAAATGGGAAAAATACGAATGTGCGAGATAAACTAAATGTGTGTCCAATTTCTCCAAAATAGCCAACTGCCAAGCCAATACTTATAGCAGTGATTACGCTTAGAACTGCTGGAATCTTTTTGAACCAATACAGCAATATATGCCAGCTGAATAAACTAAACAGAAACCATAATGACCAGTGCGGATAGAACATACCCGTCTGCCAGCCTTCTTTGCCAATGAAAAAGTAATAAACTGTATATAGTACCTGAAAAATAATATATGGTACTAATAACTTTTTAGCTAAATTCAATATATATTTCTTGTTCCCTGATCCTTTTGCGAAAAAACCTGCCAGGAAAATAAATGCTGGCATATGAAATGTGTAAATCCATAAATAAAATGAACTCATTCCCCGTGAATCATCCGTAAATGGCTGTATCATATGGCCAAATACGACGAGGAAAATTAAGAATACTTTCGCGTTATCAAAAAATGCATTTCGTTCCATGCTTCTCATCCCTTTTACGTTCATAATCATCCAACCCTATAATCTTTATACCCGTTTCAAAACAGTAATACGTTAGTAAACCAGTAATTTATTGAGGTTGTTATTGAATTGTAAACGGAATGAAAAAATGAAATATGAATGTTAGGAACTTGGTAAAGGGATTGCAACAAAAGACTGCTAAAAAGAAACATGCCCCTTCCTTATAGGATAGGTGACATGCTCGAATTATTTAGCCGCCTTTTTCTTTTGTGTTGACGATTTAGTCTTCTGTTCTGGTTTCTTTTTCGTCTTTTCTTTTGTCTTTTTTTGCTCACTTTCCTGAGTACGATCGAGTGAAGCCTGCAGTGCGTCCATTAAATTAGTTGCTTTCTCAGGCTTCGGCTTGTCTTTTGCAGTTGTAACTTCTTCCTGATTTTTCTTTTCCTCGATTAAATCTAATAAAGCGGAACGGTATTCATCTTTATATTTTTCTGGATCAAAGGTTGTCGTTAATTGATCAATTAGCATTTTGGCCGTATCCAGCTCTTTCTTTGGTGTATCGGCTTCTTCTGGAACATTTGGCACGTCCTGGACATTACGAACTTCATCTGGAAAATGAATTGTTTCCACTACAAGTGTGTTTTGATAAATACGGATAACCGCCAGCTGTTCTTTTGAGCGTATAATCATTTTTGCAATACCGATTTTCCCTGTGTCCTCAAGTGCAGAACGCAGCAGACTGTACGCCTTGCCTCCACCTTCACTCGGTGATAGGAAATAACTTTTTTCAAAATAGATTGGGTCTATTTCTTCTAATTTTACAAAGTCAACAATTTCTACGGCCTTATCAGCCTGTTCCTTCTTTAAGTTTTCCAGCTCTTCATCATCCAGAACAACAAATTTATTTTTGGCATATTCATATGCCTTTACAATTTCATCATTTTCAATCTCCCTATCACATACTGGACACGTACGTTCATACTTTATCGGAGATTGACATTCTTTATGAAGCTGTCGTAATTTCACGTCTTTATTTTCAGTCGCCGCATGCATCTTTACAGGGATGTTTACAAGTCCGAAGCTGATGGTTCCCTTCCACATCGTGTGCATTAGCATAACCTCCCTTTTTACCATAGTGTACCGCCATAGATTTTTTTTATCCTTTTGATATTTTTCTATTGTATGAGCAACATTAATATAAAGGAGTGTGTTAGCCGTGAATATAATGAAGCCAATTGCCAGTGAGCAAATTCCAACCGGGGCTGAATGGGTTTATGAAGTAAAGTATGATGGATTTCGTTGTGTTCTGCATTGGGAGAAAGAGACTATCCGTTTAATAAGCAGAAACGATACAGATCTTACTGTAAATTTCCCAGAAATCATTCAGGCTTGTCAGGCCAAGCAATCGTCAATTGAGGATTACCTTCCACTCCGAGTTGATGGTGAATTGGTTGTTTTGAATAATGAGTACCAGGCCAATTTTTCCTGGATTCAAAAGCGTGGACGTCTTAAAAAGAAAGAGCCAATTCAAAATGCTGCTGCAACTCGTCCAGCAAGCTTTATGGCGTTTGATTTACTGGAAAATGAGGGTAAATCACTAGTCAACGAAAAGTTTGCTGAACGCAAAAAAAAACTTGCTGTCATTTTTGACAAGGGACAGTTTGAGAGCCTGTTACGTTATGTACCTTTTACAAATGATGCAGATGAATTGTGGGCGAGGGTATTTGACTATAAAAGTGAAGGCATAGTCGCTAAACGTTTGAATAGCGTCTACGGAGATAAAAAGAAGCATAGTGATTGGTTTAAAATCAAAAACTGGCGTAAAATTAATGGGTTTTTAACTTTTTATAATACTGAAAATGACTATTTTACTGTTTGCGTTTTTGATCATGATGAAGTGCTTACTATCGGCAAATGTAAGCACGGACTGGATGATGAGGAATCTAATACTTTGAAGAAACTATTTCGTTCAAATGGGGCAAAAGAAGGCGACGGTTTTAGACTGCCTCCTGCAATATGTGCTGAGATTAATACGTTAGACTTATTTAAAAGTGAGTTACGGGAGCCTGAGTTTAATCAAATATTGCCAAATATGGATGCCTCCGATTGCACATTGGATAAGTTAAAGCTCGATATCACCTTACCTCCAAATACAGTTGAACTTACAAATACAGATAAAATTTTCTGGCCACAGACTAGTATGACAAAGGGAGATTTACTTATATACATAAGGGAAGTTTCTCCTTACATGCTGCCCTTTCTTAAAGATCGTCGTTTAACTGTTATCCGCTGTCCTGATGGGGTACATAAGGAATCTTTTTTTCAAAAACATCTACCTGATTACGCGCCATCCTTCATAACAAGTGTCTATGTAGAGGATGAGGAGTTCTTTATTTGCGACTCATTGAGTTCATTGCTGTGGTTTGCTAATCATGGAGCTGTCGAATTTCATATTCCATTTCAATCGGCTGACAATGACACCCCAACGGAAATAGCTTTCGACTTGGATCCACCTGACAGAGAGGCATTCCCACTAGCTATTAAGGCTGCCAATATACTGAAACAATTGCTTGATAACCTTGAATTAGTTTCATTTGTTAAAACATCTGGCGGAAAAGGGCTGCAAATACACATTCCTATCCCTATCGAAAGCATGACGTATGATCAGACAGGGGTTTTCACCCAAGCAATCGCCTGGACAATTGAAAAGGAACACCCTGAATTATTTACTACTGAACGACTCAAGAAAAACAGAGGAGACCGCCTGTATATTGATTATTTACAGCATGGCAAAGACAAAACATTAATTGCCCCCTATTCACCACGAAAAAGAGATGATGCAACAGTTTCAGCACCATTATTTTGGGAAGAAGTTAAGGAAGGACTCACGCCTGATTCGTTTACAATTGCTAATGTTGTTGAACGTGTGAAAAGGGACGGATGCCCGTTCGATGGTTATTTTGACGTGGGTAAAACCCAAGTAATGGATAAAATCTTGGGGCTTGTGGAGAGGTAATCCTGGTTGGAGTGTTGGCTCGCTCGAGTTTGGGGTGCTGTCGCTCGAGTTTGAGGTACTGTCGCTCGAGTTTGAGGTGCTGTCGCTCGAGTTTGGGGCGCTGTCGCTCGAGTTTGAGGTGTTGTCGCTCGAGTTTGAGCGCTGCTCGCTCGAGTTTGAGGTGCTGTCGCTCGAGTTTGGGCGCTGCTCGCTCGAGTTTGGGGCTGCTCGCTCGAGTTTGAGGTGCTGTCGCTCGAATTGCATGCCAAATCGCGCGAGTTGATCTACTTTTAAAGCAATAAAAATAGTCGCCCCAATCTGGAGCGACTCTTTTTAAAATTATAGTGATGTTTCTTGTTCGATTGCTGTTTTATCGTTAAAGGTTTTCAGGTTTAATTTTTTCATTATACGTGATGTTAAGGTACCTGAAAGCATCGAATCATTTACATTTAATGCGGTACGACCCATGTCGATTAGTGCTTCAATTGATATTAATAGTCCGGCTAATGCAACAGGAAGACCCATTGATGAAAGCACTATTAATGCGGCGAATGTTGCGCCACCACCTACACCTGCTACCCCAAATGAACTTATACCTATGATTAACACTAATTGCGTGATAAATCCTGGTGTAAACGGATCGATTCCAACTGATGGTGCAATCATAACAGCTAACATGGCTGGGTAGATTCCTGCACAACCATTTTGCCCAATCGTAGCACCAAAGGATGCAGACATATTGGCAATTCCGGAATCAACACCAAGTGAGTTTCGTTGCGCTTGAATGTTCAGCGGAATTGTCCCTGCACTTGAGCGTGAAGTAAATGCAAAACCAAGTACTGGCAACACTTTTCTCAAGTAAGTCATTGGATTCAATCCGAATACGCCTACCATAACAAGATGGATGATAAACATGACGGCTAATGCCACATATGAAGCAATAACAAACTTACCTAGTTCCATAATCCCAGCAACATCTGTGTTGGCTACTGTATTTGCCATTAATGCGAGTATACCAAATGGTGTTAAGCGTAAAACCAGTGTTACAATTCGCATAACCACTGCATATATCGAGTTCATTATATTCGTAAACATTTCTGCTTGTTCCGGATTTTTTCTTCGTAAACCGAGAACGGCGATACCGATTATTATCGAGAATATTACAACTGCAATTACAGATGTAGATCGTTGCTGCGTCATATCCAGGAATATATTTGACGGGATAAAGCTTAGAATTTTTTCAGGTGTAGACAGATCCTCTATATCACCTAATCTTGATTCCAGCATTGTTCCTCGATCGTTTTCTGCTTGACCTGCCTCAATTTCACTAGCATTCAAGTCAAATATTGCGGCACTTCCTATCCCTACAAGTGCTGCTATCATTGCGGTTCCCACTAAGATACCAATAATCCAACCTGCCATTTTCCCAAGTTCTGAACCTTTTTCCAAATTAATAATCGATTGAATAATTGAGACCATAACCAGAGGCACGACAATCATCATTAGTAAGCTAATATATCCCCTGCCTACAATATTATACCACTCGGTTGTCTGTGATAACACTTCCGACCCTGCACCGTATACAGCCTGTAAAATGGCACCTAATACGATACCAAGTCCCAAACCTGTGAACACACGTTTACTAAATGAAAAATGTTTCTTTTGCATGTAAATAAGAAGTCCAATGATTGCTGCTAATGCCGCGATGTTCACTAAAATATATGCTAAGTCCACGATAATTCCTCCTTTATCCTTTTTGTTTTTATTGTTCTTTATGCTTGTAGCATCATTATATGATGCCGCACATAAAAACGATACACACTAATATATATTATTCCTATCAAAATAGTATGTTTTAATACTATACAATTGGACGGAATAAATTGTCAAGAGATGAATTACTAGTGGTATCGACAAAAAAATAACAAGGCCACAAAATGCGACCTTGCTACGTTATATCTGCTTGTAATTCTATTTCAACATTACCTTTTAATGCACGTGAAATCATGCAGCTTGCTTCTGCTTTTTCAACTAATTTTTCCAGTTTATTATATTCATCCTGGCTCGCATTTTCCTGTAACGCAACTGTTGGCTTATGAATAATTTTTTTATACGTAATAACACCTTTTGTTACGTCAACAATGCCCTCTGATTCTAATCCCATTTCCTTTAATGGAAGTTTTGTTCGCTCAATCATAGCCGCTAATGTAATCAGATAGCACGTTGCAGCTGCACCTAATAGCATCTCGTCAGGGTTTGTCCCTACTCCAGGACCATCCATTTCAGGTGGTATAGATACTTTCGTTTGTAAATTCCCTGCTTCAATTGAACCTGTACTATTTCGTCCACCAGGCCAATCTGCTTTTAATTGAAAATGATGCTCAGCCATCGAATCACCTCAAGTTTAAAAAATATAACTTATTCCAGTTCCAACTATAACACCAATAATTATGATTAGCCACGCAGGTGTTTCCCAGAAATGGAGCAGTCCAAATAGGATTGCAGCAAGTCCAAAGTCAGCTCCGTTATTAATCGAGCTCGTAAAAAGAGGGGCATAGAGTGCTGCAAGTAAAATTCCAACCACACTTGCATTGACACCAGTTAGAATCCCTTGAAAACTTGAACGTTTACGTAATTCACTTAAAAAGGGAAGTGCGCTTCTTTAAAATAACCTAGATGTGCGACCGGGCCACCGAACGAAGTAAGTCCAAGCTTAAGCGATGCACCTAAGATTTCAATCAGTGAACGTTGCTTTTTCATATTAACCTTTCCTCCTACAAATTACTTCCTACTAAAATAACATATTTACCACATGAAGGCAGTTAAATTTACAAAAACTTTATTAGAAAACTTGGCATTCGTTAAAGGGATTGTTACAAAAGCGTATTTTGCTTTCTTAGAATCCCTTATACTTTGGAGTGCAAGCCTTAATATAGATAAGCCTTAGTTGCACTTATGCAGTAAGAAAGGATTTATACTTTCTTAACTGCCGAAAAAATCCCCACTAAATTAATAGTGGGGATTTCGCTTATTGCCGGTCCAATATTTCTTTTAAAACGCGTGCCTGATTGTATTGTTCATTTTTTGCTGCAAACAATAATGTCAGATTTTTGTTATGCTGTTTTGTTAAGTCTTTTAGTCTTTGGAGTTCCTCCTGCTGATCACCGTTCTCAAGTTCTTCTTTATATTTCTTTTTGAATGCTTCATATTTATCAGGGTCATGCCCAAACCATTTACGCAATTCATTCGACGGTCCAACTTCCTTCATCCAGTGATTAAGATGTGCATCTTCTTTTGACATTCCTCGTGGCCAGACTCGATCTACCAAGACACGTACACCATCATTTGTTTCAACTTTTTCATAAATTCGCTTTATTTGTACAGGCATTGAAATACTCCTTTATGAATTTAATCCTTTTCCTCTACCTCTTTCTTACCTGACATAAACCACCCAGCAGCTGCAATAGCAACTAACACTGCATAGAAAATCAGTTTCCAGATTGTAGAATGCGGGAAGTCGTGTGGAATCCAAGCAATGTCAGGATGGGCAAGTACAATTAATGCTAGTTTCACACCTACCCAACCGACAATAACAAATGCTGCTATTTCAAGGCCAGGCCGTTTATTCAGTAATTCAACAAATACATTTGCAGCGAATCGCATAATGATCAGACCAATCATACCACCGGCAAGCACTACAGCAAACTGCCCGCCGTCAAGGCTGCCAACGTTGGGCCAGCCTGTTGGTGGTAGAGCAACCGCAAGCGCTACCGCTGCCAGAATAGAATCTACCGCAAATGCAAGATCGGCAAATTCAACCTTTACCACAGTCATCCAGAAGCCACTGCCTTCTTCTTTTGGCTTCTTTTCTTCCTTATTAGACCAGAGCTTGTCATATAAATGCTTGATGGAAATGAATAGCAGGTATGCTGCGCCTAATGCTTGTACTTGCCATACATCAACTAGAAACGAAATAATAAATAATGAACCAAATCGTAAGACAAATGCCCCTGCAAGTCCATAAAATAATGCTTTTTTACGTTTTTTTGGCGGTAAATGTTTCACCATTATTGCTAATACTAATGCATTATCCGCAGCCAAGAGACCTTCAAGACCGATTAATATGACTAATACCCATAAATACTCAACTAATAACTGAATATCCAATTAAATCTCTCCTCAAAAAAATGGTCCTCACCAACAGGTAAGAACCAATTACAAAAGACCCTTACCTGTTAATGGTAAAGGTCTCGCTAACAACGCACGTTGCCAATTAAGCCGGAGATACTATCTCGAAATGACGGCTATAATTGTCCAGCTACTCCCCTTTAGGAATATTATATTACTTAAATTAAACCTTTTTATCCGTTAAATGTCAACTATTAGGTCAGTTCACTACTTTACCATTACATATATTGTTTCTTATACAATACCCGTATTGGCAAAAAGTATTCTTAAATTTTATCTATTACTTCATTCATATGTGACTTCAATGCAGCCAGGCGATCGCCGCTTTCCTGTTTACTCGACCCGCAAACACCAAAGTAACATTTAATCTTGGGTTCAGTTCCAGATGGTCGCAAGCAGACCCAGCTATCTTTTTCAAGCTTGAACTTCACTACGTTTTCTTGTGGCAGATCAATTTGTTCAGTCGATTGTTCACTTCCTAATATTGTCCGCTCGCCAGAATCATAGTCCTCAACCTGCTGAACCTGTAAACCTGCTATTTCAGTAAGCGGCTCTTTTCGAACAGTTTTCATAATAGCAGCGATTTTTTCGGAACCTTCTTTACCTTTTAACGTTAAAGAAGACATCCCTTCCAAGTAATACCCGTGTCTTTCATAGAGTTCATCTAACGCATCATGCAGCGTTTTCCCTTGTTTTTTCCAAAAATAAGCCATTTCACTTGCGAGTACAGCTGCCTGGACAGCGTCTTTATCGCGTGCAAAACTACTTATCAAATAGCCATAACTTTCTTCATAACCGAACACAAATGTTTCACCTGTTGCATCAAATTGGCGAATTTTTTCACCAATAAATTTAAACCCTGTTAATGTATCAATTGTCTTCACACCATAATAATCGGCAATTTCCCGACCTAGTTCTGAAGTAACAATTGTTTTTAACATACGTCCATTCGCAAGTAATGCCTGTTCACTATGTGAAAGGATATAGTCCAATAATAATGAACCCAGTTGGTTTCCGGTTAGAACATTATACTCCCCGTAATCATTTTTGACAGCGACACCTAGTCTATCTGCATCAGGATCTGTACCAATTAAAATATCCGCATTTGACTGTTTCCCTAGTTCAATTGCCATACTAAATGCCTGATGTTCTTCTGGGTTTGGTGAATCAACGGTTGAAAATTCCGGATCTGGTTCAGCTTGTTCTTTCACAACCTCCACCTGATTAAAGTTTAATTGCTGTAGACCTTTCATCACTAAATCATAAGCTGTTCCATGTAAGGGAGTGAATACAATTTGCAGGTCTTTATCCTGCTCTCGCTCATCCTCATTTAAATTGGAAATTTGCTCCAAGCATTCCAAATAAGCATTATCAATTTCACTGCCAATCCATGAAAGTAACTCTCTTTCTTTCAGCTCGCTCTCTTCCATGTACGGAATAGACAACTCATCATCGGCTTTTTGAATCGCAGCAGTGATGTCGCTTGCTTCATCTGGAGTAATCTGTCCCCCGTCCTCATTGTATACTTTAAACCCATTATATTCAGGCGGGTTATGACTAGCGGTGATCATCACTCCAGCGACTGCTCCAAGGTATCGCACAGCAAATGACAGCACTGGTGTCGGGTGCAATGTGCTAAATACGTGCGCCTTTATGCCGAATTCACCAAGTACCTTTGCTGTTTCGAGTGCAAATTCTTCAGACATATACCTGGAGTCATAGGAGACAACTACCCCTCGGTCTCTAACATTCACACAATTTACTTTTAAGTAATTAACAAGGCCATACACGGCTTTTCGAACTGTATAGATATTCATACGGTTTATACCAGGTCCCAGTACCCCGCGCATACCACCAGTACCGAAAGCTAATTCTTTATAAAACGCATCTTCTAACGATTTGTTATCCTTAATGTTTTCCAGCTCTTTTTTTAATGACGGTTCAAGATGCTGAAACGTTCTCCATTTTTCATATGCTGTTTTCCAATTATCCATAAGGTGTAATCCCCCTCTTCTAAACGAATACATTTGCTCAAATTCTAGCATACTTTGTGCCCATATTCTATTTCTCTATGAAAAATTACGTTTATTCGAAACTGCTTCAGGTGAAAATAATGAAGTAAGCTTCCTATTATTGCCATAAACAGTTAGAATAGAGAATAATGAATTTTAAAAAGAAAGTTGTGATAATGGTGCTCGACAAACGCTGGTTTCAACTATTAACTATGTTTATACTTATTTTTCTATTAATCTTACTTATTTCTGTTACCGATTTTATTTTCGATCCTATCTTTAAATATATGGGTGCTGTTGCTGTACCTATTGTAGGCGCTGGTATCCTATTTTATTTAACAAAACCTGTGATGCATTTTTTAGAGAAATATAAAATTAATCGTGTGTTTTCGATAATTATTGTATTTCTGCTCTTAATTATACTTGGGTTTTTAATTTCTACTTATATTGTACCAATTGCACAAAAACAATTCTCAAATCTGATTGATAATATACCTAAAATGGTTTCTGGTGCCGAGGATATCATAACATACTGGCAAGCAAACCAAAATCTGATACCTCCAGAAGTAAATAATACCATCGATAATTTTATGTCAAACATACAATCACACATAGAATCTGCCATGTCATTTATTTTTGGTTTTGTCGGTCAGCTAATTGGATTTGTTTTTGCATTAGTGCTTGTACCGTTCTTCTTGTTTTTCATGTTAAAGGATGGCGAAAGGTTCGCACCATTTATGACGCAAATCTTTGAAAAGAAAAAGGCTGAAAACATTCGTGCATTAATGCACAAAATCGATGATGCTTTGACTTCATATATCCAAGGTCAATTGATTGTCAGCTTTTGTATTGGTGTCTTATTATTCATAGGGTATTTAATAATTCACCTGGAATATGCGTTAACACTAGCACTATTTGGTATGATCATGTGTGTTATCCCGTTTCTCGGGCCATTTCTTGCTGTTATTCCGGCTATCATCGTTGGCTTTTTTCAGGACCCAATGATGGCAGTATGGGTAACAGTTGTAATGATTATTGCACAGCAAATCGAAGGTAACTTTGTGTCGCCGAATGTAATGGGACGTGCATTAAAGCTGCATCCATTAACGGTTATTACCTTAATCCTAGCTGCTGGAAGCATTGCAGGTTTTCTGGGAATTCTTTTTGCAGTACCGTTTTACGCAGTTGTAAAGACCATCATTGTTCACTTTTATAAAACATATCAGGAATCCAAAGTTAATCAGGATGACGCATTAATTTAATTAGGTTTATTTATATATTAAAAAGTAGCATGAATACTTCATGCTACTTTTTTTAGGCTCTTCTAGTAATTTATTGTTGTTTAAGACACAAAACCTATAAGTTAGTTACAAAAATTTACGAATGGTGCCTATTGTTAAATGTATACACAACTGAGGAGCCTACTTCATAATAACCAATCTTTTTATAAATATTGTTAGAAGTTGAATTGGCTAGATCCGTGTATAAACTGCAAAACTGAAAGCCATCTTCCAGCAGTTTTTCTGTTAATTTCGCTACAGCAGCAGTTGCATATCCATTTCTTTTCCATTCATCTGGAGTAAACACAGCATTAAGTGTTGCACCGTTCTTCGTTTTCCTTGACCGATTAACCATGGAAACAGGTTTGCCGTCTACCATCCAGAAATAGAGCGTCCTATTACAAATAAACGATTGAGCCATCTGGTCAGCATCTTCCTCAGAGATATTTTCACTTGCTGCTACACCAAATTGGATTAGCCAATTTTTCACGAGAGGACGATCTTGGGGTTTAGCTTGATGCAGCTGCCCTTTTGTCTCTGGAATTATATTCACTTGATCAATCTGATATATTAATTGCCTCATATTGATAGTAGCATGTGTATGCGTCAGCCTTTCCCATTCATTCCTAAAAATTTCTGTTTCCTCAGTCGGACCCAATACTCCTGGAACACTTACTCTACTCTCCCAAAGAAATGCTGCGACCTTACGAATAACATTATTATGTACATAGTCGATGTCAGCAAGTATCCAGTTATTCGTTGAAGTCTGCATAAATGCATATATCAGTTCACCATCCTCTTCGACTAAACCTAAATGGAATCCTTTTTTATAGGAATCGCTATCATTGGTAAGCCGGTCGAGAATCCCGAGCATTAAGTTATTTGAAGCTTCTCTTTCCAACAGAAACGACTCAACATTATTATTATAATTTTCAAGAGATAATTCAAACTTAACATCCAAATTGAGAGCCTCCTTTATATAGACAATATTAAATTAATTTCTTGTTTTGTAAACACCATTTCAGCTAGACTGATAATGGGGAGTGATATTTATGATTAAAAAAGAAATAGAAGCGGAAATCGCAGAATTGAAGTCTGACTATATCCGTATTCAAGGGGATCTTGAAAAAGCAACATCTTTTGGCGTAAATACTTCGAAGGGTGAAAAGCAACTGATTCAAATAGAGAAACAATTAGCTGCGTTTAATCGTAAGTTGGAAGAAGCGGAATAAATAAACAGGGCTGTCAGCATGGTTATTGACAGCCCTGTTTTTTAGTTTACTATTATTCGACATAAAACGGGAAGTGACAGGCACCACTACTACTACTTTCCGTTTCCGTTGCGTTGGTTTTCGAGTCGTTCGCGTATTTTTTTGATTTCTTTTACTGGTGGGGTCAGACTGACTACGATATCTCCGTTTTCTGGTGTCACTCTCATTTCTTCTGAGTAAAACTTAATTTGACCAGATGGCTTAATGATATACAAGAGAATTGTCTCATCCTCTTTTTCTTCTAAATACTGTTTATATTTATATTGATCGGTAATTGCAGTCTGCCGAAATTTATAATGGCTTGAGATTTTGTTAGTTAGTTCCTCTTTTGATACATCCTCTTTAAACAGTATTCTTCCACCAACCTTATCAACAGTGCTGTTCACATCGCTATCAACCAGATTATAAGGACTGATTTTAAATACATTCGTACGACCATATTCTGGTATAAACGTTGTACATACAAGTGCATTATACGAATGGAAGTCAGTCGCTGCAATCAAGTAATCATAAGGAATTGTATCTAAATGATATTCCGTTTGCTCTGACAGCATTTCTCCATGATAAAAGGCAATTCCTGCTTCACGGGCTAATTTTAACCGTTCCCATGATGAATCCACAATAAGGACTGGCGCTTTCTGTTCCTTAAGTGATTTAGCTAAATTTATCGTAAACTTATTACTGCCCACAATTAACGTACCAGGCCTTCCCTCCATTGAAAGATGGAGCTTTCTGGCCGTCCAACGTATTGTAAATCCATGTGCTACAACGGTGAAAAATACTAATGCAAATGTGAGAGTCGTAATAATGGACGCATCCTCATATCCTGCTTCACCCAAAATAGAAGCAAAATAACTAGAAACTGTCAGTGCAACAATTCCCCTTGGAGCAATCCAGCCCAGCAGTAATTTTTCATTTAATGACAAATCTGTGCCAATTGTTGATAGGAAAATTGAAATTGGACGAACCACGAACATCATTAATATCACGTATCCAATAATGTGTGGGTCGAACACTTTAAGTAACGTTTCTACTTGCAATGAAGCGGTAAGCATAATAAAAATTGCTGAAATTAATAATATCGATATGTTTTCCTTAAAGTGACGCATGTCTGCGACTGAACTTATTCCGATATTTGCCAGGGTCATACCCATAGCTGTGACAGCGAGTAATCCTGTTTCATGCATAACCTCATCAGCTAATGTAAAACAAAATATAACGACGATAAACACAGCCGGTGATTTTAAAAACTCCGGAATATTTCCCGTTTCGAACATCCAACCCATTCCACGGCCACATGCCCAACCTAATATTGCAGCAAATACAGATGCTGCAAAGAATAACAGCAGTGCTGAACCATCAGGATTAGTTGAAGTCAGAAAAGCAATAATCTCAAAGGCAAACACTGCGAGCAGTGCACCAATTGGATCAACAATAATGCCTTCCCATTTAAGAATTTTTGCTGGCCTTGGTTTCAGTTTTGACTGGCGCAATAGTGGCATAATAACAGTCGGACCTGTCACAATGAACAAACCGCCAATAACAAATGCGACAGCCCACGATAAGCCGGCAATATAATGAGCAGTCAACGATCCAAGAATCCAAGCAATAAATGCTCCCGCAGTTGAAATGCGAAATACCGGTCGTCCCAGGCCGCGAATTTCCTTGAAACTCAAGTTCAAACTTCCCTCGAAAAGGATAATTGCTACAGCTACAGAAATAATTGGTTTATATAAATCTCCAAAGTCTTGTTCAGGGTTCATAAATCCAAATACCGGACCTACCAGTAAGCCAGTAATGGACATTACTACAATTGCTGGCATTCGATAGCGCCATGCAACCCATTGAGACCCAATCCCTAAAAGACCTATGAGCATAATTTCAGAAAGTATAGATGCAACCATATCAGACCCCCTAACTTAAATTTTCGATTAGAATACTTAGCATTCGTTAAAGGGATTCTTTTGAAAGCGTACTGTGCTTTCTTAAAATCCTTTATACATTTGAGTGCAAACCTTAATATAGATAAGCCTTAGTTGCACTTATGCATTTCTTCTGCTAACAAAGTCAATAATAAGTTATTCTAAATGGGTAACGATTGAATGTAAACAATTTTAATTCGACAGCTTGCGATATTACAGTTATCAGCTAATACAAATCAGGCTTCACAGAAATGTAAGAACTCTCTTCTTTAATACATTGACAGCGGTTACTTACCTTGTTAAAATTTATTTTGCTTTAAACGATTTTTTTGAATTTTTTTCTCCTCAGTTTTTTGATAATTACATAATTTAAGTAAACTTTTTGTCAGGCATAACTAACAACATCGCAGCAGAAGGGAACGAAAAATATGAATAAAGATACTTTTATCATAGGATTTATGTTATTTGCGTTATTTTTTGGAGCGGGAAATCTAATATACCCACCAACATTGGGAATTGACTCTGGCACATCTTATTGGGCAGCCATTGCCGGGTTTGTAATAACCGGGGTAGGCTTACCGATACTTGCCGTAACCGCTATTTCGTTCGTAAAAAACGATGCTAGAGAACTTGCTGATCGTGTCCATCCTCTTTTTGGGATTATTTTCACGTCTGTTGTTTATTTAGCAATTGGACCATTCTTTGGAATACCACGTGCTTCAACCGTAGCATATGAAATGAGTGTAGAGCCCTTCACTAACGCTTCAACGCTTTCTTTATTCCTATTTACTACTATTTTCTTTTTATTAGTATATATTGTTAGCCGAAATCCATCCAAAATGGTTGACCGAATTGGACAATATTTAACACCTATTTTATTGATTGCTATTATTGCTTTATGTGTCGGCGGGTTCTTATTATTAGACAGCTCAACGACAGGACCTACTGAAAAGTATGCAGTATCACCCTTCTTTACCGGCTTTGTCGAAGGTTATCTGACGATGGATGCAATCGCTGCCTTGGCATTTGGTATTATCGTTGTTAATGCCTTTAAGGAACGTGGCATTTCGTCGCAAAAAGAACTTGTGAAATCTACGTTAAAAGCAGGAATCGTCACTGGAATTGGACTTGTAACAGTTTATGGTTCGATTGGCTGGATCGGTACCAAGATGGCAACTAATGGAAACTATACCAACGGTGGTGACATTTTATCAAGTGCTGCGAATGTTATGTTTGGCAGTTTCGGTGCTTTACTGCTTGGAATTATCGTTGCCTTAGCATGCTTCACAACTTCAGTCGGTCTTGTTGTCGCTTGTGGGCAATTTTTCACAAAAGTAACCCGTTTTTCTTACAATTGGATTATTTTACTTGTAACGGTTGCAAGTTACCTGGCTGCAAATCAGGGTTTAAATACTATTATTAGTGTCTCTGTTCCAGTACTTGTGTTTATTTATCCAATTGCTATAGTGCTTATTTTATTAACTTTTATGCAAAAATTATTTAATGGCGCTGAATCGGTATACCGCGGAGCGATTCTTTTTACGGGGATTGTCTCATTGTATGATGGCTTGGCTGCGTTTGGAATACAAATGCCAGCTGTTACATCTGCTATGGAAATTCTGCCATTTTTCGAACTTGGACTAGGATGGCTCATCCCAGCAATAATCGGCGGGATAATCGGATACCTATTCAAAGGCAACCTGGAACCCTCCTACTCAAGCTAAGAGCTAACAAATGTTAGCTCTTTTTTACACCAAAAATATGTTAATATAAATTAAGCAAAGGGGAATAAACATGATGATTGAACAAGAAGAAAAAGTCCTGCAAACATATTTTGGCTATGAAACATTCCGGCCGGGACAAAAACAAACAATTGATAAGATTACTTCAAAACAAAATACATTAGCTGTTATGCCAACTGGTGGTGGTAAGTCGTTATGCTATCAGATTCCTGGTCTAACACTGGATGGAACAGCTATTATTATTTCACCACTTATTTCACTCATGAAGGATCAGGTGGATGCACTTCAATCTCTGGGAATTGCTGCAACGTACATAAATAGTTCACTTTCTGCAAGTGAACAACAGACTCGACTGAAAGATACCGAAGCAGGTCGATATAAATTCGTATATGTTGCACCGGAGCGCTTCGAATCTTCTTTTTTCGTATCTGTTATAAAACGAATTAAGCTAGCGTTAATTGCTTTTGATGAGGCACATTGTATTTCGCAATGGGGACATGACTTCAGACCTAGTTACCGCTCAATCGTCCCCAACTTAAAACGATTATCTAATATCCCGGTAATGGTTGGTTTAACCGCAACAGCGACCGAAGAAGTTATTTCAGATATTCAGTCGTTATTAAATATAGAAAATGAACATGTTGTTAACACTGGTTTTGAACGGGAAAACCTAGCGTTCCATATCGTTAAAGGCAAGGATAAACCGACTTATATTCGATCTTTCTTGGACGAACATCAAGATGAATCTGGGATCATTTATGCAGCTACACGAAAACAGACAGATGCATTATATGACCAATTAACCAAAAGAGGTATTTCCGTGGCTAAATACCACGCTGGATTATCTGAAGTCGAGCGCAAAGAGGCACAAGCAGCCTTTATCCATGATGAAAAAACAATCATGATCGCAACAAATGCGTTTGGGATGGGTATCGACAAATCCAATGTGCGCTTTGTTATCCATTACGCGATGCCGATGACAATTGAATCGTATTACCAGGAAGCAGGAAGAGCTGGTCGTGATGGCGAGCATAGTGATTGTATTCTGCTATTCTCTCCGCAAGATATCCAGCTGCAGAAATTCCTGATTGAACAATCGCTGATGGATGATGAGGCAAAGCAGAGTGAATACCGCAAGCTGCAGGCGATGATCAACTATTGCCATACACATAGCTGTTTAACATCTTTTATTCTTGATTATTTCAATGATAATCCCTCGAATCAAACATGTGGCCGCTGCAGTAATTGTCTTCACCGACAGGAACGGACTGATATAACAGAAGAAGCTCAAATGATTCTGTCTTGTGTAAAGCGAATGGGTGAACGTTTTGGTGTCGGAATGACTGCCAAAGTTCTAAAAGGATCGAAGGATAAAAAAATAAATGACTTTCGATTAAATAAGATTTCCACTTATGGAATATTATCTGCCTACACAGAAAAAGAATTAACTGAATGGATCCATTTTTTAATTGCTGAACAAATACTCGCAACAGAAGAAGGCAAATTCCCAACAATAAAATTAAATCAGAATTCGGTTGAGGTCTTAAAAGGGAGTCAAACAGTGTGGATGTACACTGCACCGATTCCTGCTGGTGAGGAAGCAGATTATCAGGAAGAATTGTTTACCTTGCTGCGAGAATTGCGCAAGAAAATGGCTGACGAGAAAGGCGTCCCACCATACGTCTTGTTTTCAGATGCAACATTAAAGGAACTAAGCCGTTATTTTCCGGAAACAAAGGAAGATATGCTTTCCATTAAAGGTGTCGGTGAAAAAAAATATGACCAATTTGGTGCTGACTTTCTTGCTGTTGTTAAGGCATGGCGCCGTGACAATCCAAACGTGACAAAAGCTGTGCCTATATCCGGGGGCGGATCTACTGCTCCCAAAAAGGCTAAGCAGGCTGATGACCGCCCAAGTCACATTATTAGTTACACGATGTTTCAGGCTGGTAAGCAGATAAAGGACATCGCTGTTATCCGGGAATTATCCAAGCAAACGATTGAAGGTCATATTTTCAAGGCATTTAAAGATGGATATCCCATCGCATGGGAAATATTTTTTAACAGTGATGAAGAAGAAACAGTCATGCAAGCCCGTAATGAATTAGATGACCCCAAACTAAAGGCTTTAAAAGAATCATTACCAGAAGGATATGATTATACGAAAATTAAAGCAGTACTTGTAAAAAACAATCTTGCATGAGTGGGGGTTTCTCCCGATTAATACCGAGCTTCTCTCGAAATGGTTGCGACTCTACTTCACTAATACAATCGAACCAAAAGTATAAAAAGTGGCATGTAATTTTTAATTTTTACATGCCACTTTTTGTGATTGAGAAACGATTATTTTAATAGAAGTTCTAGTACCGGCGTTGGTCACAGGACGTGACCGGTTATAGCCGGTGACAAGCTGGAGTCTTCGTATATTTCCTTCGCTGGATTATGCTCACTTATTCCTAAATATTAACTAATGTTATATAAAAACAGGAGAAATTGGCACAATAGCCAACTCCTCCTGAATTACTTAGTCACCCTTGATATTCAATGCCCATGTTCCATTACGGAATACAGGTTCTGTTGTGCCATCTTCCAGCACGCCATCAATATCAAGTTCTTCTGAACCAATCATGAAATCAACGTGCGTTAAACTATCATTTACACCATGTTTATCAAGCTGTTCGTCGTTCATGTCAGCCCCACCCTTAAGATTTGTAGGATATGCTTTTCCTAGAGCGATGTGACAAGATGCATTTTCATCAAATAACGTGTTATAGAAGATTAGGCCTGATTGTGATACTGGTGACTCATGTGGTACAAGTGCCACCTCGCCCAATCTGCGCGCACCCTCATCTGTATCCAACAAATGTTTGAGTGTGTCTTCACCTTGTTCTGCCTTGTAATCAACAACTTTTCCGTCTTTAAACGTCAGACTGAAATTATCAATCAGGCTTCCACCATGATTCAATGGCTTTGTACTTGAAACTGTTCCATTAACGCCATATTTATGTGGCATGGAAAATACTTCTTCCGTTGGCATGTTAGGGTTGAAAGTAGTGCCCTGTTCAGATACTGCAGATCCGCCTTTCCAGATATGGCCATCTGGTAGTTCCAGTTCCAAATCAGTCCCCGGTGCTTTATAGATAAGCTTTTTATATGTTTTCTTATTTAATATTTCACGTGCTGTTTTTAGTGTTTCATTATGTGCTTCCCATGCAGCAACTGGGTCATCCTGATCAACGCGAACGATTTTAACAATCGCATCCCAAAGACTTTCAATTGCCTTATCCTGTGATTTATCAGGGAAGATCTTTTGAGCCCAGTCGCCTGTTGGTATCGATATTATTGACCAAGTGATTCGGTCATTCATCGTATATTGGCGGAAATTCTTCATCGCCTGTGCTGCTGCTTTGTTTGCCTTAGCTACACGTGATGAGTCAATATCCTTCAGTAAGTCAGGGTTTGTTGAACGAATTGACAATACCGCCGCACCATCCTCAGCAAACGTATCATGTAATTTTACACGCCACTCAGGGAAATCGGCAATCACTTCTTCTGGTGCATTTTCGTATTTTAACAAGGTTAATTCATCATCTACCCAATTAATATGTACATTCTTTGCGCCCATTTCATACGCTTTACGAGCAACAATTTTTGTGAAATCAGCTCCTTCAATAGGCGCATTTATCATCAACGCTTGATTTTCCTGCAAATTAACCCCTGTACGTAAAGCTAATTCAGCATACTTTTCCTTTGTTTGTTGATCTACCATACTTTTACCTCCAAAATAATAATATTTCGTGTACCGTTATTATTTCACAAATCTAAATAATTACCAAATGATACAGACAGGTATTTCGAATCATGTTCAATTTACGCAACCCCTGTTATATGTTATTATATAAATAGGTTACTATTTGTAATCAAATTATTTCGTCAGAGAGGTGATCTGCATGAGTGATTTATGTCCGCGTTTTGAAAATGCAATGGAAATTATCAGTAAACGCTGGGTTGGCCTAATATTATTTGAGCTGCTAGAAGGCACAAAGCGTTTTTCCGAAATGGAAGCGGATTTGCCAATTAGTGGGAGGTTGCTCTCTGATCGACTGAAATTGCTAGAACAAAAAGAAATTATTGAACGTAATATATACTCGGAATTTCCAGTCCGAATTGAATATTCATTATCCGAAAAAGGGAAAGCCTTAGAACCGGTTATTCAGGAAATTCAGCATTGGGCTGATGACTGGGTATCTATGGAAGATATCGATGAAAGCAAAGTATAATATAATTGAGGAGCCTGATGATTAGGGCTCCTTTTTAACTGTCCAGCGTACTATAAAATTTAAGTGCTGTGGATATCTGAACTCCCGAATCAGCCACGTCCAGCTCCAGCGCTTTTGTTCTTTCTAAAATTTCTTCCGTTTCCCTTTCATAAAACTCAACATAACATATGCTGCAACCCGGCTTGTCATATTACGAAAGTCAATGGTTGGGTCAATTTCAACGATATCCATTGTGTTAACTTTTTTGTTTTCAGATGCAAATAACACCCCCTCCAGAAGTGTTTTACTGTCCATGCCACCAGGGCCAATTGCTGGGCAACCTGGTGCAAATGCCTGATCCAAAACATCCATATCAACCGACATATATATTTCATCCACTTTTCCGGCAAGCCTTTCTATTTCTTTTTCTAAAATAGCTTTTATTCCATATTGGTGCACATCGTTCATTGTATAAACTGTTACCCCGTTCGCATCAGCATAATCTTGATATGCTTTGGCATTGGTGAAATCACGAATACCAATTTGTACAAGACTTTCACCCTCAATTATCCTATCATCAAGCAAGCGGCGAAATGGTGTTCCGTTTGTTGGACCACCATCTTCTGTATTGCGCAAGTCATGGTGTGCATCAAACTGGATAACGCCGACTGTCCTGTTTTCGGCATATGCCTTGATTGATGAATAACTGATGGAGTGGTCCCCACCAAGTATCATCCAATAATTTGCTGCACTTGTTGAATAGACATCTGACAATCCCTCATATATTCGGTGCTGGTTGCCCTTGATATCCGTCGGGTCCATATAAATATCACCAAAATCAATTATCGGATCAGTTAATTCAATTTCAGCCTCAGCAGAATAGGTTGTGTAGCTTTGCAATGCTGACCGAATTGCGCCTGGTGCCTGCGATGCTCCTGAATGACTTATCGATGGTTTGGATAATGGGACACCTACAATCGAAAAATCATGATTCATCCCTTTTCGCCATGGCGTTAATAATTCTTTAGCTTTTGTTGTATGTCGATCCTTAAAAATAGCTTCACCAGCAGGTTTCACATGACGTAAACTCATCGTATCTCCCCTCTTTTATATAAAACCTCACCGTTTTTAATTACTGTATTTGCATGGTTAACCCCATAGTGATACGGAATGTACATATAATTAGGGGCATCCCAGATAACCAGATCACCCATGCGACCGGTAGCAATCGTTCCAGCTTCATGACCCCGGCCAATCGCATGTGCTGCATTAACTGTCACTGCATGCCATATTTCAGTTGGTGTTAGCTTTAATTTTAACGCTGCAATAGACATTATTAACTGCAGATTCTCTGTTACCGAGCTTCCTGGGTTAAAGTCTGTAGAAACAGCTATAGCCGCTCCCTCATCAATCATTTCCCGGGCACGAGGGTACGTATCTTTTCCTAAATAAAAAACAGTTCCAGGAAGGATTACACCAATTGTATTCGATGAAGCTAACTGTTTTATCCCATTGTCAGACGCAACAGCCAAATGTTCTCCGCTAATTGCTCCAACCTCGACAGCAAGTTCGGTTCCACCTAATTGATCAATTTCATCGGCATGTATTTTTAAGCCAAAACCCTTTTCTTTCGCCTTTTTCAAATAGCGGCGCGACTGTTCAACAGAAAAGACACCTGTTTCGGTAAAAATATCTACAAATTCGGCCAGATTCTTTTCTTTTATTTCATCAAAAAGTTCACTCATTAGACCTAAAAATGCTTCAGGGTCTTCTTTATATTCTGGTGGAATGGCATGAGCACCTAGGAATGTCGAAACAATATCGAGCGGATGCTTTACGTTGGCTTCCTTAGTTACGTGCAATTGTTTAAGTTCTGTTTGTTTATCAAGTCCATAGCCGCTTTTCGCCTCAACCGTAGTTATTCCATGCATAGCCATTCGATCCAAATGAAATAGCGCCTTTTTAAGCAGGTCATCATATGAGGCTTCCCGCGTTGCATTTACTGTTGATAAGATACCTCCGCCCTGCTTTAAAATCTCTAAGTAAGGAACACCTTGCTGCTTTAATGCCATTTCTTCTTCACGGGACCCGCCGAAAACCAGATGAGTGTGAGGCTCGACAAGTCCTGGTGTAACAAGTTTTCCGTCTGCATCGATTGTTTTATCAGCATGAATGTTAACCGCCTTTTCTGCTGAACCAATCCAGACAATTTTACCGTTTTCAGTCGCAACGGCAGCCCCTTCCATTACCGTTAAGTCATTCATGTCGCTACCTTTGACAGGTCCTTTTTTATCCATCGTTAATAGCTGACCAATGTTTGTAATAAGTGTATCTACTTTCATAATAAATAGCGCCCCCTACTTTTTAATCGGAATTGTAATGTCATGATCTTCTGCAAATCGCTGCGCTTTTTCATAGCCTGCATCAGCATGGCGGATAATGCCCATTCCTGGATCAGTTGTTAATACCCGTTCCAACCGTTCTTTGGCCAAGTCAGTCCCGTCTGCTACAGCGACCATGCCTGCGTGCAGCGAGTAACCCATACCTACACCACCGCCATGATGAAATGATATCCATGAACCACCGGCAGCTGTGTTAATTAAGGCGTTCAAAACAGCCCAATCAGCAACAGCGTCACTGCCATCCTTCATACCTTCTGTTTCGCGGTTTGGTGATGCAACAGATCCACAGTCCAAATGATCACGGCCGATAACGACTGGTGCTTTCAATTCACCATTTCGGACCAATTCATTAATTGCGAGTCCCATTTTTGCCCGTTCTCCATAACCTAACCAGCAAATACGTGAAGGCAATCCCTGAAAGGCAACTTGCTCCTGTGCCATATCTATCCAGCGAATAAGCCCCTCGTTTTCTGGGAACAGTTCTTTGATCAATTGATCGGTACGGTAAATATCTTCCGGATCGCCTGATAATGCTGCCCATCTGAAGGGTCCCTTACCTTCACTAAAGAGTGGCCGGATATATGCGGGTACGAAGCCTGGAAAATTAAAGGCCTCTGCAATCCCCTCATCTTTAGCAACCTGGCGAATGTTATTTCCGTAATCAAACACAATTGATCCATTTTGCTGATAGTCAAGCATTGCTTCCACGTGTTTAGCCATATTTTGTTTTGCTAGTTTGATATAGTTGGCAGGGTCATTTTTGCGTAGCACAGCCGCTTCCTCGACATTATAACCAGTTGGAATATAGCCATTTAACGGATCATGTGCTGAAGTTTGGTCTGTCACGACATCGATTTGAATATCCTTTGTCAAAAGCTCATGGTGAACTTCTGCAGCATTTCCCAATAGTCCGATTGATAAGGGCTTTCCTTTCTGTTTAGCGTCTTTTGCCAGTTTAATTGCTTCTTCAAGATTATCGGTCATTACATCACAATATTTTGTCTTAATCCGTTTTTCGATATGGCTCTTATCTACTTCGACAGCGATAACAACCCCTTCATTCATCGTGACAGCAAGAGGCTGTGCACCCCCCATTCCGCCAAGTCCTGCCGTTAATGTGATCGTATGTTTCAATGAACCATCGAAATGTTTTTTAGCGAGTGCCGCAAATGTTTCATAGGTTCCTTGCAAAATCCCTTGTGTACCAATATAGATCCAGCTACCTGCTGTCATTTGCCCGTACATCATTAACCCTTGTTTATCAAGCTCATGAAAATGATCCCATGTTGCCCACTTTGGAACTAATACTGAATTGGAAAGAAGCACACGTGGTGCATGTTTATGTGTTTTAAAAACGCCAACAGGCTTACCGGACTGAACCAGCATTGTTTCATCATTTTCCAAATTGCGAAGTGTGTTAACTATGGCATCAAACGCTTCCCAATTTCGTGCAGCCTTACCAATACCGCCATAGACTACAAGCTCATCCGGGTTTTCCGCCACCTCCGGATCAAGATTGTTGTACAGCATCCGTAATGCAGCCTCCTGCTCCCAGCCTTTACATTCCAGTTCTAAACCTTTTTTCGCCGTCACTTTACTCATGTAAAACCCCTCCTTTATGTTTTACTTCACTTTCCTCATCATTTTTCAGCCAGTTTGCTAGTCTTTCAATGTCCGTTGCGAATACTCTGTCCTTCGTAATACTAGGAACTAGATTACGTGCTTTTTTATAAAATTCACGCGTTTGCGATGCCATACTATCTATACCTCGAAACTCAACTGCCTGCATGGCACAAATAAGTTCAATCGCAATAACATGACGGGTGTTTTGCAGCATCTGAAGTGCGTGCCGTGCAGCAATCGTCCCCATACTCACATGGTCCTCCTGGTTAGCTGAAGACGGAATTGAATCAACACTTGCCGGATGTGCGAGCGTTTTATTTTCCGAAACGAGCGACGCAGCACTATATTGCAAAATCATCGCTCCTGATTCCAAACCTGGATTTGGGCTTAGAAAAGGTGGCAGATCATTTAACTGTGGATTCACCAGTCTTTCAATGCGGCGCTCTGCGATATTAGCAGTCTCAGCAATTCCAAGTTTTAGAAAGTCCATCGCAAAAGCAATCGGCTGTCCGTGAAAATTCCCGCCAGAAATCACTTTATTTTCATCTGAAAAAATGAGCGGATTAGGTAGTGACCCCCAAAAGTTAGAGTTTTGATTATGCAACTGTTTGGCTGGTTTGAGTTCGGTATTCCACTGGACTTAAACCAGCCAATTTTTCTTTTATGCGTTCGTGATTGTAATAATCGATGTACCTCTCGATTTCCTTCTTTAATTCAGTATAAGAAACCAAGGG
>NZ_JAGGKK010000009.1 GCF_017873675.1 Virgibacillus litoralis
TTTACAATATTCAATTTGAACTCTTTGCTATATTTAGCCATATAAAAACACCCTAAAAGTTAGATTTTTAACTCTAACTTTTAGGGTGCAGTACCTTATCGGTTACGGCATTTACTTCAATTTCCAGCTTTTCTTTTACATAGTTGACTGTTTGCCATGATGCTCCAAGAACTTGTGGAATGCACCTTAATGAATATGCGTCCTGCACCCTGATTTCACCTTGCCTTGTTGTAAGATTGCTGTCGTAGAGAATTTCGCTGATTCGTGCTGCTACATCAATTTGTTCCTGATGGCCACGTACCTGATGCAAGTCATGGTCAAATGCATCCATTATTCCGTTTAATCCTTCCATTGTCATAGCTGCAATCAGTTCACTTTGATGGAGCAGCTTATCCATTTCCAAAAAGGCAACCACACCAACAGAGGTCATTGCCTGTGTCCCATTAATAAGCGCAAGCCCTTCTTTTGCTTTAAGAGTTATCGATGGGATGTCTGCATCTCTTAACGCATTCATCGTGTTCATCCGTTTTCCATTATAGAAAACTTCCCCCTCACCAAGTAAAGCCAATGCAAGGTGTGACAGTGGTGCCAGATCACCGCTAGCTCCAAGTGAACCCTGTTGGGGAATAACCGGATGAATCCCAGCATTAATCAGCGCGATAAATTGATTTATAAGCTGCGGCCGCACTCCCGAGTATCCTTTTACAAGTGCATTGGCTCTTAACAGCAGCATCGTCCGGCTAATTGTTTCTGGGAATGGATCACCGACACCACATGCATGCGAATGTATCAGATTTAACTGCAGTTCATCCAAGTCCTCCTCAGCAATTAAGACATCACTGAACTTCCCAAAACCAGTATTAATGCCATACATGGTCTTTTTTTTGTTAAGCATATTCTCGACGGTATTTCGGCTCGATGTTAAGTTTATCTTGGTATCTTGTGATAAAGCTACCTGCTCATTGTCATAAACAACTCGTTTCACCTCATCCAGTGACAACGTTCCCTCTGTTAAAATAATCATACTGCACCTCCGTATCATCGCTTTACTATAATAAAGCGCGCAAAGTAAAAGGAGGCTATGGTCGTTAAACCATGCCTCCTGGATATCCGTTATTGTTAGTGAGTGAATGTTGCAGTTTTCGATGTGAAAACATAATCGCACCTCAATGTTGAAATTTTCTTACTTTATATTGTAAGCGTTTTCCATTGAGGATGCAAATTTAATTTTGCTGGAGTTGCAATTGTGAACTTCAGCGATTTAATTGTGGGCTTCAGCGGATTTTGTGACAACTTGAGCGGAATCATTGTGAACTTCAGCGGATACTGTGACAACTTCAGCGAATTCACCTAATTCAGCTGTCAAACATTAAAAACTGCCTGCTCCCTCAACTGAGAGCAGACAGCACCATCATAATTATTCTTCTTTTTCCGATGTTTGCTCACGGCCCCAGAATTCAATACCTGTCTGGTCATCCAGTGTATCACGATAAAACACGGGATCTTTACCCGCCTTCCGCTGTTCGCGGTAATCCTGCAAAACGCGATTCGCAATTTTAAACAGCTTGGAAATGGCATAGAGGTTAATCAGCGCCATAATTCCCATTGTCAGGTCGGCCATCGCCCACACTAGATCGAATGTAGCGATTGCACCAAATACTACCATTGCCAATACAGCGATACGATAGATAAATAGTGCTGTCTTGCTTTCTTTAATAAAACCAATATTATTTTCCCCATAGTAATAGTTTCCAAGAATAGAACTATAGGCGAAAAAGAAAATTGCGATTGCTATAAAGACCGCAGCCCAGTCACCAATATGGAATTCGAATGCACTTTGTGTCAATTGAATTCCGTCCGCTTCACTTCCGTAAATCCCACCTGCAGAAATCAGAATAAAACCTGTCGCACTGCAAATAAGGATCGTATCGAAAAATACACCTAATGCTTGAATCAGCCCTTGTTTGGCCGGATGGGAAACCTCAGCAGTGGCAGCAGCGTTTGGCGCACTACCCATACCAGCTTCATTGGAAAATAAGCCACGCTTAATTCCCATTAGAATGGCAGCACCAAATCCACCGCCAGCAATTTCACGAATACCAAATGCATTGGCAAAAATTAATGAAATCATGTCAGGAACAGCAGTTATATTAATAACAAGAATATAAATAGCTATGATAATATACAGAATTGCCATCACCGGAACGATGATTTGCGTTACATTTGCGATGGTTTTTAGCCCGCCAAATATAACGATTGCCGTCAAAAGAACCAGAATTATAGCCATTACATTTTTACTTATATCAAATTCACCATTGAAGGCAAGACTTATTGTGTTGGATTGAACAGAGTTAAATACAAGCCCATATGTAAATGTAATGGTGATTGCAAAAACTATCCCAAGCCAGCGCTTATTAAGCCCTTTTTCCATATAATATGCAGGCCCGCCTCGATATTGATCAGCTTCTGGAACTTTATAAACTTGTGCAAGTGTACTTTCTACAAATGCTGTAGCTGAACCTAGTAACGCAATCAGCCACATCCAGAATATAGCACCAGGGCCTCCAACTGCAACCGCCGACGCAACCCCGGCAAGATTCCCGGTGCCAACGCGTGATGCAGCGCTTATTGCAAATGCCTGAAATGATGATGTACCTTTTTTTCCTGAAGCAAAAATTGTTCGTTTATCAAATAATACGCGGAACATTTCTGGCAGATAACGAAATTGAACAAATTTCGTTTTAATAGTGAACCAAAGTCCAACCCCGATCAAGGCTGCTATTAAAATATATGTCCACATCACTTCGTTTGCTATTCCTAGTAGTTTCTCAAAGAGTTCCATAATGAGTGTTCCCCTTTCAAACCATATTTAAAGATTTATTCCCCAATTTCTTGGTCTGTAATCTTTCTCGAAAAAAATAATAGAAGCCAGTAAAATATGGCTCCTGCTTTAAAGCAATTATATCTTAAATTTATATTTTATCAAAATGGAAATAAAACCCTAAAGCCCTTGGTTCCAAGGAAAATCTGTACCAAATGTAGAGGCTACCTCTTTCGAATGCTTTCTTCGTTCTTTCCGTCTCTCAGCACGAACAGGTGCAGATTCGTGTAAATTCTTTTGCTGACTAGTTACAGGATAAACAGATGGTATTGGTGTTGGGTGTCCATCTTCATCAACTGCTACAAACGTCATAAAAGCTGTTGTGCAAACTTTTCTATCACCTGTCAGCAAATCTTCTGTAACAGCCTTCACAAACACCTCCATTGATGTATTGTGAGTCCATGTTACAAACGCTTCAACACAGATGGTATCACCTTCTTTTACTGGAGCCAAAAAGTCTACTGAATCAGTTGATGCAGTAACAACCGGTTTTCTGGCATGCCGCCCTGCAGCAATCGCACCCACATCATCTATATGGGCCATTAATTTCCCGCCAAATAATGTACCATGTGAATTCGTATCTGGCGGCAAAACGTGTGATGTTTTTACTGCTAATGAATATGAGCATGCTTTACTTTCCATTTAAATCTCTCCTAAATAATATTATCTTAATATATCTTACCCGATATAACCCCCATCTACTCCTTACAGTATGGGTGAAAGTAATCTGGATACCGATTCTTTAAACCGGACTCCTAATGAGCGTTTGGCGTATAGTTTCCTCGTCATTATCGTTGAGTGTGCAACGTCATCGTGAAATGCTTCTACTAACCTTTCCGCTAAGCCTTTATCATATAAAAATGCATTGACTTCAAAATTTAATCGAAAACTTCTCACATCAATATTTGCGGTCCCGACAGAGGCTATCTTTCCATCAACAACGATCGTTTTTGCATGAAGAAATCCATGCTGATAAATATAAACATCTGCACCAGCATTAAGTAAATCACCAATGTAAGAGAGAGTTGCCCAGTAGACAAATGGATGGTCCGGTTTATTCGGGATCATTATCTTTACATCAACACCTGATAATACGGCAATTCGTAATGCATCCCGAAGGCTCTCATCCGGAATGAAATATGGCGTTTGTATGTAAACATATTCTTTTGCTGTCATAATCATTTTGATATAACCGTTTTTAATTTGTTCCCAATCAGAATCCGGTCCACTTGAGACGATTTGCACCCCGACATCCCCGTCACTTTCTGCTTCAAAGTAACGGTCTTCATACATAATATCGTTACGTGACGCCTGATTCCAATCCAAAATAAAGCGTGTCTGCATGTTGGGCACAGCATCACCGCTAATACGTAAATGTGTATCACGCCAGTAACCAAACTTTTTGTTATGGCCAAGATATTCATCACCAATGTTAAACCCGCCAATATAGCCAACTGTACCATCAATAATGGCTAGTTTACGATGATTCCGAAAATTGATTTTCAAATTAACTTTGGGTATCTTTGGCGGAAAGAATGATTCAACCTGAACCCCTGCTTTACGCATACGATTGAGAAACTTTTTACTGATTCCTCTTGAACCCATATCATCATACAATGCACGTACTTCAACACCTTCACTCGCCTTTCTAATCAGGACATCGGAAATTTTCATTCCTAATTTATCATGACGAATAATATAGTAAAGCAAATGTATATGATCCTCTGCCTTCTCCAGGTCCTCAAGCAATGCAGCAAATTTCTTTTCACCATCCGTATATATTTCCACACTATTATCTTGTGTGAAAAGGGCATCGTTATTACGTAGATGTAAATAATATAAATCCTTATATTCAATTAACTCTTTATGTTTAAAGTTAAAACTATTTTCTTCTATTGCCCGCAACTGCTTCTGTACAGCCCTTTTCACACCAAGCTTACTCTTTGTATCCCATGTGAATATCCTCTGGGAGCTTAGTCTCTTACCAAAAATTAAATACAAAATAAACCCGGCAATTGGGATGAAAAGCAATACCATTAACCATGCCCATGTTGAGCTTGGATCTTTTCTTTCCAGAAAGATAATCGCTAATGCCAGTGCAATATTAAAGAATAGTATAAAACCAAAAAAAACAGACAAAAAACTCACGTGTATATCTCTCCTTACCAAGCAGTTACATTATCCTTTAATATAGCATAATTTTGGTTAATACGTTAGCCTAGTATTATATATAAAGGGTGTGGAAAAATGAAAAATCAATACGCATTAGTTGTTGGAGGTACTGGCATGCTGAAAGATGTATGTCATTGGCTGATTCAACAAGAATATCATGTATATGTTATTGGACGGAACAAAACGAAACTTAAAAAGCTTAAACAAGATACTAGACAGCCAGAAAGCCTTCATGGGATTTCTGTTGATTATCAGAACAGTGCTTGTTTATCAAACGAATTATCAAACTTGTTTAAAAAAAATGGCATACCTAACATTGTGGTCAGCTGGATTCATTCGACAGCTCCAAAAGCCCTTCCTTTAATTAAGGATATGATAAGCAAACAAGATTTAAGTACTAATTGGCAATTAATTCATATACAGGGTAGTGCCCGTTTTTTTGGAAAAGAAAACACGCCTGTACCAGAAAACTGTTTGTACAAACGTGTCTATTTAGGATTTATTTTAGAAAATAACCATTCTCGCTGGCTTACGCATAATGAAATTTCAAGCGGTGTCATTCATGCTATTACTAGTGATAATAATGAAACCATAATTGGTACACTTGAGCCCTGGAATTTACGACCACAATAATTAAAGGTTGTTCAAAGATTGTTCCAGATCCTCCCATATATCTTCCCAGGCTTCAAGACCTGCAGATAACCGGATAAGCTGATCTGTTATTCCCATATCAAGACGGGATTCCTCTGGTACAACGGCATGTGTCATAGTTGAAGGATGCTGAATTAATGTCTCCGCATCACCAAGACTTACAGCAATCTTTAGGAAATTCAGGTTGTTCAGCATTCGTTGTGCATCCTGTTTCGCCCCCTTTATTTCGAATGAAATTAAACCACCGCCCCGTTTCATCTGTTTTTGACGAATCGGAAAATCCGGATGACTTTCATCATTCGGATAAAAGACACGTGCAACCTTAGGATGATTACGTAATTTCTCAAATATTTTTTCGGCATTATCACAGTGGCGGTCAATCCGAATCGGGAGTGTTTTAAGCCCTCTTAGTAATAACCACGCATCCAGTGGTGACATAATGCCGCCGATATCCTTTAAGGTTGTCATCGCAACTTTATCCAAAAAGTCTTTTTTTCCAACAGCAAGCCCTGCCACTACATCTCCATGACCGCCTATATATTTTGTTGCACTATGGAGTACAACATCACAGCCTAATTCAAGTGGTCGCTGTAAATAGGGTGATGAAAATGTATTATCGACAACCACTGGAATTCCCTTTTCATGTGCCACTTCAGCAACCATTTTAAGGTCAATTAGCTTCATTGTCGGATTAATTGGTGTTTCGACATAAATACATGTCGTTTCAGGCTTAATTAATGAACGAATTTCATCTTTTGTTTCCATTGCTGAAAAGTCATGTGAAATATTAAATTTTTCTTCCATCATTGCTAGTAAACCGAAAGTACAGCCATACAATCCTGATGAACACAATACATGGTCATTCGCCTTTGTCAGTGCAATCAAAATAGCAGATACAGCTGCCATTCCTGATCCAAAAGCAAGCCCGCGTTCTCCGTTTTCCAAAGCTGCAATCCGTTCTTCTAAAACGCTTACTGTCGGATTTCCCAACCTGGAATAAATATAGCCATCTTCCTCACCCGCAAACCGTCGTTCTCCTTGCTCTGCTGTTTCAAATGTATACGTTGAAGTCTGAAACAAAGGTGTTGCAAGACTACCAAGCATGTCTTTGGAATCGTACCCTTCATGAATAACCGATGTTTCAAAGTGTTTATGTTTTTTTACCATTAGTAAATCCCCCTAGATAAACAATATAGTAATCTCATATACTACTATCATATTGTATTTACCAACTTTTTGAAAGCGTTTTCCGATGAAATGTTAAGAGCAGAGTTATTGCTTTTTTCAGAAAGAAAATCTAGAATTGGTTTACTTACTCAACTTTCGTATCTAAAGAATAAGCCCAAACAGCTATCTTGATAATCTCGAAACGTTTTTAATTGTTGCCTTGATAAAAGTTTTTTTGTACACATAAGATATAAACTGCGAAGTAACTGCAGGAATAAAATCTATAAACTCTCGTCACTCCGTCCGGGATCGCTACGGGCGGATGCGCACCTTAGGGCAACGCTTCAGCTTCCTCGGAAGCAAAAACCGCTTCCTACGGGATCTTCAGCTGTTGCTGTTCCCGCTGGAGTCACCGCCCTCCGCTCACCCGGACTAGTGTAATGCTGTCACACATTTCTTCTATAGGGATTTCTACTCCAGTCAACAGCGTAGGAAATACACGTAGACTCCTGTGGGAGCTGAGGCTCATCAGCCGCCCTAGGTGCGCGAAGTGTATTTCCGGAGCGGCATCATTGCACTCCAACTTTTTACAAAGTACTTCGCATTATATATTAACTACGCACCGTTGATCTAAAGTCAACTCAAGCAGTGTATCTTCAACCTTTCTATTCCTTCAAGGTTTATGCGTTCATTTTACGCTGTGAAGATTGAATTATTTAGTTTAGTAGTATGCATGTCGGAAGTGTTACTTGAATCTGGACACATCGCAGAAATGAGGTTTTCAAAATGAATCAGGACAATAAAATCGGGATTTTATATGCAGCAGGTGCCTATTTATTATGGGGGTTCCTGCCTGCTTATTGGAAGCTTATAGACCAGGTTCCACCTGATGAAATATTAGCACATCGTATATTGTGGTCATTTATTTTCATGATTATTGTAGTTATAGTTGTGCAAAAATGGAAGCTCTTCCTAAAGGAATGCAGAATTATTTTAAACGATAGAAAAAAACTGACCGGAATTACATTCGCATCAATCGCCATTAGTATCAATTGGCTTACCTTCATATGGGCGGTTAACAATGAACATGTAATTCAGGCAAGCCTCGGTTATTACATAAACCCGCTTGTAAGTATTTTATTAGGAATGATTGTGTTAAAAGAAACATTAACACGGGGCCAGATGCTATCATTTCTACTAGCTGCAATTGGTGTGATTAATCTTACAATCAGTTATGGTGTTTTTCCTTGGGTATCACTATTGCTCGCATTCAGTTTTGCGATTTATGGGTTACTGAAAAAAACTGTAGATGTTAGTGCAATGTTCGGTCTAACTATCGAGACAATGATTGTAACCCCTATTGCTCTTATTTATTTACTATCTATCTCTGGCAGTTCATTGGCAGCTGATCCAATGTTCTCAAGCTTTGGGTTATTACTGTTTGGTGCTGGTGTCGTCACAGCGATTCCACTATTATTGTTTGCAAGTGGTGCGAAACGAATCCCATTATCAATGGTAGGATTTCTACAATATATCGCACCAACTATCATGCTAGTTCTAGGTGTGTTTGTTTATCAGGAGACTTTTTCACTGGCGCATTTTATATCGTTTGCACTAATCTGGACAGCACTAATTATCTACATGTCTTCTGCACATCGCAGTTCAGTTCGGCTTAAGGTGAAAAATTAGGCTCTTAGTGATAAAGTGGAAATATACTTGCCTTTCGCAGGCAAGCAGCTCGTCCCCCGCTTCTTGGGTCTTGCGCAGCTTTCTATTTTCCTTGAAGCCTTGCATATTTCCACTGCTGATAAGCTTTTACTATTTTTATTCAACAACAAACTTTAAAAAGCAGCCAAAATTTAAATCAATTTTCAGAATTCACTTGACGTACAATCATTCATACGTATATAATGTTCAATAACTTTAGAAAACTTGGCTTATCGCCAAGCCTTAGTTGCACTTATGCAGTAAGAAAGGATTTATACTTTCTTAACTGCCAATAAAGTTACATCTCTTATCGAGAGTGGTGGAGGGAATAGGCCCTGTGAAACCCGGCAACCTTAAAAGCTTTGTAAATGCTTAGTAAGGTGCTAAATCCTACAGGTCAAGTATGATCTGGAAGATAAGGGGAGGATCGTTACATATTACGCCCTCTTCTTAGGAAGAGGGCTTTTTATTATCTCCTCTCCCTCCAGAAAACAGTAAAATCTAAAGGAGGAATTTATCATGTCAAATTTTCATCTTCACAATCAGGAAACACAGTTACTTCACGGAGGTCAGGAACCAGATCCAACAACCGGATCACGTGCGGTACCTATCTATCAAACTACTTCTTACGTTTTTCGGGACACCGAACATGCACAAAATCTTTTCGGATTGCAAGAACCAGGTAATATTTATACACGAATCATGAATCCGACAGTTGATGCATTCGAACAGCGAATCGCTTTACTGGAGGATGGCGTAGCCGCTGTTGCAACTTCTTCTGGGATGTCAGCCATTACATTGGCCATCTTAAATCTTGCAAGCAGTGGTGATGAGATCATTGCTGACAGCAATCTATACGGTGGAACGTATAATCTGTTCGCTAATACGCTCCCTCGTTACGGAATCGACGTTAAATTTGTTGATGGAACAGACCCAGAGAGTATTCGTGCTGCATTTACCGATAAAACGAAAGCTATTTTCGGAGAGATTATTACAAACCCAAGTCTAAATGTGCTGGACCTTGAAAAAATTGCAGGGATTGCTCATGACAACGGGGTTCCATTAATCATTGACAATACATTTGCGACTCCTTACAATACGAAGCCACTGACATGGGGAGCAGATATAGTTGTACATTCAGCTACTAAGTGGATCGGCGGTCATGGTACAACTATCGGCGGCGTTGTCGTTGATGGCGGCAGGTTCAATTGGGGAAACGGTAAATTCCCAGTCTTCACTGAACCTGACGAGAGTTACAACGGCCTTCGCTATGTCGATATTGGGCCAGCAGCATTCGCCACCAAACTGCGCGTACAGCTGCTACGCGATATAGGTGCCTGCCTAAGTCCACAGAATGCATTCCTGCTTTTACAAGGACTGGAGACATTGCACTTACGGATTGAACGCCATAACAAAAACGCCGAAGAAGTTGCAGCATATTTACAAAAACATCCTGCAGTCGAATGGGTTAATTTTCCTGGATTACAGGATCACCCATCACACGAACTAGCTAATAAATATTTACAGAATGGCTATGGCTCCATTATAACGTTTGGAATAAAGGGAGGCCGTGATGCGGGCAGGAAATTGATTGACGGTGTTACACTCTGGTCACATGTTGCCAATGTCGGTGATGCGAAGTCGTTAATCATCCACCCAGCGTCAACTACACACCAGCAATTAGGAGAAGAAGACCTGGTTAAAAGTGGTGTTACAAAAGAGTTAGTCAGACTTTCTATTGGACTTGAATCAACCAATGATATATTAGTGGATTTAGACCAGGCTATTGCTAATGCTACCGGTGAAGCAAAAACATTCCAGGCAACAGAGGAAGATGCAGTCAAATGGCTTTTATCTTCACCGTTTGACCGTAAAGACGGTGGTATTCGCCAAAAGGTAGTTGCGGTTAGCGGACTGGATGATCAAACTAGTTCCTTTTATAAAAGCACGAAGCAATTACAGCAGTTAGGATTTCAAATTGTGCCGATAAGTTCTTCTTCAAAAGAAATATTAAATGAGCAAACATATAAACAGTTAGATGATGTGCCACTTGAAATCGATGCCGTTCTGTCCTATGACAAAATTCTACCACCAGAAACTATTGAGCAATTTATTAATAAGGACGGTAAAATTCTTTGGGTTGAAAATCCAAAAAATACAGATGAAACAGTGAAACATGCAAAAGCTGCTGGGATTTCTGTTATTACAGATAAAAACATTTATCAGGAAGCGGTTCGTATTCGAGCAAATGGCTCTAGAAGTGTGCTAGTAGAAGCTTAAGTGTAGAAATCGGGGGATCTGCGGTTCATGTTTTAAAAATGAGGGAGGGTAACAGATGAAACCGATAAATGTTGCATTGATCGGTCTTGGAACAGTTGGCTGTGGAGTCTACCAAACACTGCACATTCAAAGGCAGCGGCTCGAAAAGCTAGTCGGAGCCCCCATCAACATTTTAACAATTATTATTGAGAATCCTGACAAACATCAAAAAATTTCAGCCAAGACTAACGTTACAACAGATGTTAATGCTGTTTTAAACAATCCTGAAATCGATGTTGTCTTTGAAGCAATTGTTGGGAAAGAACCAGCATTTTCAATACTAAAAGAATGTATCCAAGCAAAAAAACATGTCATCACTTCTAATAAGGAAATGTTCGCAACCCATGGTGAAGAGTTGAAAAGACTTGCCTCCAAGTATAATGTTCAAATTGGATATGATGCTACAACAGCTGGTGGTATACCGATTATTCAGATTATCCAGCAACTGTTAAAAGCAAATCAGATCCAATATGTCCAGGCAATTTTAAATGGTACTACAAACTATATCCTGTCAGCTATGCGGGAAAAGAATATAACATTCTCCACTGCATTGGATGAGGCACAAAAATGGGGTTACGCAGAACCAGATCCAGAAAAGGATATTGAAGGCTTTGATGCATATTATAAGCTAATGATTCTTAGCGAACTTATCTTTGAAAAACAACCTGATTTAAAAAATGTTAAAAGAAAAGGAATACGTGATATTACCGAAGAATCCATTCAAGGGCTACAAACGGAAGGGAAACGATTAAAGCATATTGCAAAAATAGGCTATGATGCTACAGGAAAGCTCACTGCGAGCGTTGAACCAGAAGCTGTTTCAAAAGAGCATCCATTATATGCTGTTGAAGGCGTAAACAATGCTATTCATATTAAAGGCGATATAGTTGGTGACTTAACGTTCACAGGACCAGGTGCAGGATCATTCCCTACTGCAAGTGCAATGATTGAGGATTTCTGTATTTTATTTAAAAAAGAACAAACTGCAATAGCTAGCTCAAAAGCGCACGCGACCGTTTAGCGATAAATGGAATGCGCTCTCAGCGCTGCGGGTGGATCGACGCTGAAGCTTAATGTAAGCTTAGAAATTGTCTTTTCACCAAGTCTTAATGGTAAAAGTCTTGGTTGAACCTATGCAGTTCGATAGGATTTTCACCACTTAACTGCAAAAAATTCGTCTTCTCCAGAAGGCGAATTTTTTTAGTTTAAGCATAGAAGGGAAAGGGAATCATCTTTTATTAGACCAAAATGTAATACAATCGAAATATAAAATATTGATACTTGCCAAATATAAAGGGTACATATATAGTAATGAAACGTGATATGTACTAAGACAAATTATCATTTCAATATATATAGGTAGAATATTTCAGTATAGGTGTGAGATTCATGAAAAGAAGATACATTTTTATTATTTTGGGTATACTGCTTATAGGTTTAGCTATTATTATATTTATAAATCAACCTGAACCAAATATAAATAAATTAACAGATAATGATTCACAGGAAGAGACACAGCAGGAAACCGAACCAGACAAAGAAAAAGAAACGGAAGATGACCAGCCAGAAGAAGAAACAAAAGAACCAATCACTAAATTCAGAGAAATAATAAGTGATGCACTTCAAGGTACTATTGATTTTTTCACAAATAAAGAAGCGCATGTTACAGCCATAGGAGACTCATTAACACAAGGTGTCGGTGATGACGTAGTTGATGGTGGTTATATTGGTATTTTGGATAATACCATTAACAAAGATAATCAATTGGTGACATTTGAAAATTATGGGAAACGCGGGAACCGCTCAAGCCAGCTATTAAAACGGCTTGAAGAGCCAAAAATAGCACAATCAGTCGAGGAAGCGGATATCGTATTGATTACAATAGGCGCAAATGATATTATGCAGGTCGTCAAAGAAAACTTTTCCGACTTGACGATAAAGGATTTCTCTCAAGAACGGATTGCATACAAAGAACGGTTAAAAAATATTTTTGAAAGAATCAAAGAGTTAAACTCGGACGCTGATATATATCTATTAGGTTTCTATAATCCCTTTGAAAAATATTTTAAGGATCTTGAAGAACTTGGTATGATTGTTGAAAATTGGAATAACACAGGTAAGAATGTTACAGAACAATATGAGAATGCGACATTTATACCAACAGTTGATCTATTTGAAGATACAGATAAAGATATGATCGCAGATGATAATTTTCATCCTAACCACCAGGGATATCAACGGATTGCCAAACGAGTGTTAGAGCATATAACAGACTAGGAGGTGAGTGGAATGGCGGAACATAAAAAGTCAAAAAATAGATGGAAACGATTTTTTTTGATTTTACTAGGTTTGAACTTTGTCATCTTAATATGTATTGCTGCTCTTATTTTTTGGCCAGTTTCCGACACAAAAACACCTTCTGATGAGGAGTATGAAACGCAGCAAAGTTCAGAATTCGTCGTTCGTACGACCAAAAAGAACTTAAATGAGTTAGTAAATGCATATACCGATAAACTTTTAAAAGGTACTAACCACCATTATGAAGTGACATTGGATGAGGATGTTCACTTGATCGGGGAACTTCCCGTATTCTCATCTACAGTCCCACTCTCTGTTCATTTTGAACCCTTTGTACAGGAAAATGGTGACGTGATTTTAAAACAGAAGTCTATCTCTATTGGTTTACTGGAATTGCCTAATCAGAAAATAATGGAATACATGAAAAAGTACTTGCCAATGCCAAAGTGGGTTGCTGTTGATCCAAAAGAGGAGGAGATTTATCTCGCAGTAACAGATATGGAAATCAGAAGTAATTTCCAAGTTAGTGTAGAGCATATTGACTTAGAAGCAAACAATCTAGCATTTAAAATTAAAGTTCCTTACAAAACACTAGGAATCGAAATAGAAGAATAAGAGAAAAATCGGGAAACTAATCCCGATTTTTAATCTTTATAAACCTCACTCATTTGATTAATTTTGTCTTTCATTTTCTCTACAAGGTGGTCTGGAGATAGAACTTTTGCCTTGTTTCCCCATGTGAGAATCCAATTTATTAACCCATCCGACAGCTTAACCTTGGTTGTCAGCATAAAGTGGTCTTCATCCATTTCTTTAATATCCGCCTCTTGTCCAAAACGATCCAAAACTACATTAACCATGCTGTTATGGAATCTTATTTTCATCCACATTTCTTCTCCGGCAAACATATGAAAGCTTTGATTAACGTACTCCTGAAGATTGAATTCACATTTTGTAAAGTGCTTTTCACTTACCTCGATATGGCGGATTCGGTCCAATCGATAATGCCTTAATTCATTTGTATCCTGAAATCGCCCAATTAAGTAATAATAGTCATTTTGCCAAATTAAAGCATATGGCTCTACATGGTAGAAATCCCCATTACGATGATACTCGAATTCCTTCTTTACATTAAATTTCCCATATTGATATGTAAGTACCTTTCCCTCTGAAATTGCTCGATGGACACAGTCTATATTAATCTTGACCAGTTCATAGTCAATATTGGCTGACTGATCAAACAAAATTGGCTCTGGCAACGTTTTTGCAATATGTTTACTCGTCAGTTCCTTTACTTTCTGAATCAATTTCTCTTTCTCATTTGTTGTAATGAAGCGTGCCGATAAAATAGCATCAATAATCAGGCGCAGCTGATACGTTTCAAATAATCTCGCTTGATGGCTAAACAATATTTTACCGAATTTCCCTTTATTTTGGACAATTTCAAAGTCCATATCATCCAAAGCTTCAAGATCACGCTTTATCGTCCGGTTATCAAAAGTCACATCACCAGCAATTACTCGAATCTTTTCGCTTAGTTCTCCTATACCCATTTCATGATATTCATCCGTTTCATTAAATAAAATCTCTCTGATTTTTAATAATCGATAATTGCTACTTCTTTCCAATTAAATACATCTCCTTCCATAAAAAGAACCTATACATATAATGTAAGGTTCTTCTCATTTGATGACTAATCGTTTTACTTTTTTAGATAGTAAGAAAATAAATGATTGCTTTGTTAATTGTGTGTCACCTTTTACCAGCCTTCGTTGTGTTATCAAGTCCCTTTGGCTTTCTTGATAGTTACCTAGTGTTCCTTGATAAACTAATTCCAGCCCCTCATGATTGCGAATATCTGCTGGGGTTGTAAAACAGGTTGGCTTTCTAAATTCCAGTGATTCAACATCCTGAAGAACCGTAGCAACAAATTGAGAACAAAATAATGCGTCTTCCCTATTTATCTCAACCTGCAGCAATACCCCAATCAAGCCTAGAAAATTGTATTTGTAGTTACTTTTACGCAGTTCGATTTCTTCAATTTTCTCTTTAATTTTATTCGTATCGGTTTCAGATAGCGCATATGAATACACAGCACATGCCGAATTTTTTAAAAAATCACTGCGAATATCTTCCTTCACAAATCCTCCGATAAAAGGATTTCGCGGTTTTTTTCGACCAAAACTGTAAACTTCCTGTAAGTCTGGCTCAAATGCAAGAGAGACATGATTTAAAGGCTGCTTTGTGCAATAGTTAATTAGCCGGGATAAGTATGTCCCAGTGTCTGTAAAGAGAAAATAAATTCTGTTTTCCCCCATTTAAATTCCCCTCCGTTAAGTCACCAATATATGATGGCAACTTGTTAACGTTTTATATATCGTTAATTTATTGTTACATACATTCAGTAAAAAATATAGTCTTTTTTAAGTTACAGATAGTATAAAAGTAAATAATTTTAAATTAATCCAAAATATCTCAAAATTTTTAGTGATTTCTTATTCCCTTAGAAGTTTTTTAAACGTTTACGTTGACGAAATGGCTCAAATCCCGTAAGCTTACCTTGATTACTATTTAATGGAGGAAGCTACAAGCATGATTAATGTTACAAATGTAAGTTTACAATATGGCGATAAAAAATTATTCGAAGATGTAGATTTAAAATTCACTCCCGGGAACTGCTATGGCTTGATTGGAGCTAATGGTGCAGGAAAGTCAACTTTCCTAAAAGTATTATCAGGTGAAGTTGAGCCCCAGTCAGGTAATGTATCTTTATCCCCCGGTGAACGAATGACTGTCTTAAAACAGGATCATTTCGCTTATGAAGAATACGAAGTGCTCGATACAGTCCTAATGGGACATGAACAATTATACAGCGTAAAACAGGAAAAAGATGCTATTTATATGAAAGCAGACTTTTCCGAAGAAGATGGTATGCGCGCAGCTGAGCTAGAAGGCGAATTTGCTGAAATGAACGGCTGGGAAGCAGAATCGGATGCCGCAGTTTTATTAAAGGGACTTGGCCTTCATGAGTCGTTACACTCAATGAAGATGGGTGATTTAGCTGCAGACCAGAAGATTAAAGTGCTGCTTGCTCAAGCTCTTTTTGGCAATCCTGATATTTTATTATTGGATGAGCCTACAAACGGCCTGGATATACAAGCAATACAATGGCTGGAAGAATTTCTGATTAACTTTGAAAACACAGTTATTGTAGTGTCTCATGACCGTCACTTTTTAAATAAAGTATGCACACACATTGCTGATGTTGACTATGGAAAAATAGAAATTTATATCGGCAACTATGATTTCTGGTACGAATCCAGTCAGCTAGCGACAAAAATGGCACAAGAGTCAAATAAGAAAAAAGAAGAAAAAATTAAGGAATTACAGGCGTTTGTTGCCAGATTTAGTGCAAATGCATCGAAATCAAAACAGGCAACATCACGAAAGAAACTTTTGGATAGCATTACTTTGGATGATATCAAACCATCTTCACGTAAATATCCTTATATTTCGTTCACACCTGGACGTGAAATTGGTAATGACTTATTACGTGTAGAAGGATTAACAAAAACAATCGGTGATACAAAAGTATTGGACAACCTTAGCTTTACGATGAATAAAGATGACAAAATTGCCCTCGTCGGTAAAAATGACATCGCTAAGACAACACTTTTCAAGATTCTTATGGGTGAAATGGAACCAGATGCTGGAACATTTAAGTGGGGTGTAACGACATCACAATCCTACTTCCCTAAAGATAATAGCGCCTATTTTGAAAACAATGACTTGCCACTGGTTGACTGGTTGCGTCAATATTCACCAGAAGATGAGACGGAAACATTCTTGCGTGGATTCCTAGGTCGTATGTTATTCTCTGGTGAAGAAGCATTGAAAAAAGCAAGCGTCTTATCAGGTGGTGAGAAAGTTCGTTGTATGCTTAGCAAAATGATGTTAAGCAGTGCGAACGTATTGATATTAGACGAGCCAACGAACCACTTGGATTTGGAATCCATAACTGCATTGAATAATGGCTTGGTTAGATTTAAGGGGTCTATTTTGTTCACGTCACATGACCATCAATTTATCGAAAGTATTGCAAACCGTTTGATTGAAATTACACCTAATGGGGTTATCGATAAAGAAATGAGCTATGATGAGTACATTTCTGATCAAAAGCTGCAGCAAAAAATTGCTGAAATGTATGCTTAATAAAAGAAGAGACTTGATTTGAGTTTTTATTCAAATCAAGTCTCTTTTTTTGCTCGTTTTGGATTGGCTTGTCGCTCGAGTTGCGCAGCTGTCGCTCGAGTTTCACCGCTTGTCGCTCGAGTTTCGCTGCTTGTCGCTCGAGTTTCGCTGCTTGTCGCTCGAGTTGGGCTGCTTGTCGCTCGAGTTGGGCTGCTTGTCGCTCGAGTTTCGCTGCTTGCCGCTCGAGTTCCGCTGCTTGTCACTCGAGTTCCGCTGCTTGTCGCTCGAGTTTCACTGCTTGTCGCTCGAGTTTCGCTGCTTGCCGCTCGAGTTTCGCTGCTTGTCGCTCGAGTTTCACTGCTTGTCGCTCGAGTTTCGCTGCTTGTCGCTCGAGTTTCGCCGCTTGTCGCTCGAGTTGCGCTGCTTGTCGCTCGAGTTTCACTAATTAGTTCGTTTTCAAACTTATCTTATCAATCATGTCTTTAGTCATCCTAGCAATATCATATTCTGCCTTAAATCCCCACTCTTCAGCTGCGTTTGAGGAATCAATACTGTCGGGCCAGCTCTCAGCGATGTTCTGACGAACAGGATCAACATCATAAGTCAATTCAAATTCAGGGATATGTTTTTGAATTTCTTTTGCAAAGTCCTCTGGCGCTGCGGATATCGAGGAAATGTTGAATGCGTTTCTATGTACAAGTTTGTCAGAGTCTGCCTCCATTAACTGGATAATTGCATTTAACGCGTCTGGCATGTACATCATGTCCATATATGTATTTTCAGCTATGTATGATGTGTACTTCTTATTCTTGATTGCTTCATAGTATATTTCTACTGCGTAATCAGTTGTTCCACCGCCGGGAGGTGTCTCATAGGAAATCAAGCCTGGATAACGGACTCCACGAGTATCTACGCCGAATCGGTGAAAATAATAGTCGCAAAGCAGTTCTCCGGCAACTTTATTGACCCCATACATTGTCGTTGGCCGCATTATAGTATCCTGTGGCGTCCTCAATTTTGGGGTAAGTGGACCAAATGCACCAATTGAGCTTGGCGTAAAGAATTGCAGATTAAGTTCTCGAGCTACTTCCAGTGCGTTCATCAGGCCACCCATATTAAGATTCCAAGCTGTTTGCGGGATTGACTCCGCTTTTGCTGACAGTAAGGCTGCCAGATGCATAATTGTGTCTACATTATGCTTCTTTGCTGTTTCAAATAAACTTTCTGCGTTGGTAACATCTATTGTTTCAAATGGACCCTCTTCATCTTCTCTCTTTCGAATATCGGATCCAATTACATTTGATGCACCATAGTGTTTTCGTAATGTTGTTACAAGCTCTGAACCAATTTGACCAGATGCGCCTGTAACTAGTATCTTTTTCATATTAATTACCCCCAACAATTCCTTCAGATAAAGATCTCATCCTTAATTAGATGAGACCCATTTCTTTACCTACCTTTTTATAAATTTCTATTGCTTTATCTAGCATTTCCTCAGTATGTGCTGCAGTTGGCATGTTACGGACTCGCCCCGCTCCTCTTGGAACTGTAGGGAAAACAATCGATTTAGCATAAACACCCTCTTCATTCAATCGCTTACTGAATTTCTGGGTATCATTCTCGTCACCGATGACACAAGGCGTAATTGGTGTTTCACTATTACCAATATCAAATCCTAAATTCTTCAAGCCTTCTTTTAGGTAATCACTATTCTTCCACAGCTTCTCATTTAGTTCCGTGGATTCAATCAGCAGGTCAACCGCCTTTGTGCTTGCTGCCGCATCAGCTGGTGAAACGGCTGTCGAAAATAAAAACGGGCGTGAGCGTACTTTTAACCAGTCGATTAATTCAGCTTTTCCGGCTACATATCCGCCAATTACACCAATGGCTTTAGATAACGTTCCCATCTGAAAATCAACTTTGTCCTGTAAGCCAAAATGCTTAACTGTTCCAGCACCTTTACCTAAAACACCTGATCCATGTGCATCGTCAACATATGTAATTAAATCAAACTCTTCAGCTATATCAACAATTTCTGGCAGTTTGGCAATATCTCCATCCATTGAGAATACACCATCTGTTATAACCATTACTTTGTTATATTGACCGGACTCAACTGCTTCTTTTGCCTTTTTTCTTAAGTCCACCATATCGGAGTGATTCACACGAATTATTTTTGCCTTAGATAAACGACATCCGTCGATAATTGATGCGTGATTTAATTCATCTGAGAGGATTGCATCATTCTTATCCATTACTGCTGAAATAGCAGCCATGTTACAGTTAAAACCTGATTGATAAGAAATAACAGCTTCTGTCCCTTTAAATTCTGCAAGCTTCTCCTCAAGTTTTATGTGCAGATCCAATGTGCCATTGATTGTACGAACAGCACCTGCACCGACACCATGTGAGTCAACTGCATTTTTTGCAACTTCCTTTAGACGTTCATCAGTTGCCAGACCGAGGTAATTATTTGATGAAAGATTTATAAGCTCTTTTCCATTAATGTTAATTGTTGGTCCATTCGCCCCTTGTACAGGATCAATTTCGTTATAAAGACCTCGCTCTTTTAAGTCCATTATATTTTCTTCCAAGAATGAATGTAATACTTTACTTGTCATTCGTTACTTCCTCCTTAAAGTATGTAAACGATAATAACTCTTTATCACTAAATATATTTTAACACATCGTACGTATTATTTAACAATTCCGTTTGATTCATACGATTTCTGCTTTTCATCTTTTAATTTCAGAATAACACCAGTGACTAAAATCAACGATGATAACAATGCAAGATATAGACCTGATCCAGCTTCACTGACCGATTCCCCCATATAATGCTGTGATACTTGTATGATGTAATAAAGCAGGAATACTGCTGCAGCTATTGATCCTGCAATTCCTAATAAACCTGGTGACTTCTTAGTATAAACAGTAAAAATTGGATAAATGAACAAAACAAGAACAATATAGCCGCGATGGGCGAATCCACTTGCGCTATCAGTAAATGCAAGATTAACCCACGGTAAAAACAAGGAAATTATATATAGTATCGTGGAATTTATAATTAAAACTTCACCGATGCTTCTTTTCTTTAACATATGACTCCCTACTTTCTTATTATATTACAAGCTTGTAACATTTACCTATTTTTTATTACATATTTCTATGGTATGTATATCATTATTTTACTATAATATTAAATAGATTAACAAAGTGAGGTATGAAATATGAAAAAACTATTAATTGTACTATTTATGGTTTTAATATTAAGTTTCGGTATTATTGGCTATACCCAATCTACTGATGATACAAACAACGTCGTGGACGAAAAGAATAAAAAAGAGATTATTGTTAATTAATGTTTAATTGCAAAATAAAAAAGGAAAACATCTACTAAAAGATGCTTTCCTTTATATGCTAGTTAGCTATTCAACTATTGTTACATCAACTGTGCGAACGCCCCAGTCATATGCTTTGTCTTTTGTTTTTACATAAACGTCAATTTTATTACCTTTAATTGCACCACCGATATCTGCAGCAGTTGCATAGCCGTAACCTTCTACATACACCTCAGATCCAAGTGGAATTACATTAGGATCGACTGCAATTACTTTAGCATTTGGGTTTGCATTTAAGTCAACTCCAGTAGAAGTAACCCCAGAACATCCATCGCAATTTGCAGTGTATGCAGTCGCACTGACTGAAATTGTTTTACCTTCTGGCTTATCTTGTGATGACTTTTCTTGTTTACTAGATTCTGCAGTTTCATTTGATGAACCATCGTTATTAGAAGATTCATTTGATGAACTTTCTGTTGAAGCTGTTGCTGGAGCAGAATCTTCCTTCGCTACATTAACACCTTTAATTTCAAGTTCTTGTCCAATTACAATTAGATCTGATTCGAGTTTATTCCATTTTTTCAGATCTTCCACAGATACATCATACTCTTTTCCAATTCCAATTAATGTATCACCTTGCTCTACCATATATGTCTCATTTATAAATAGTTTCTGCTTTGGCTGTATAACTGTTGTTTTTAACTCGTTAGTTTCAACCAATTCATCTACAGTAGTATTATATTCCTCTGCGATATCCCAAAGGTTATCTCCTTTTTCAACCTTGTATTCCGCTGCAGATGCAGTGGTTAATGTTGCGCCAGCAATGATGACACCTGTAGCTATTGATGCTACTAATTTCTTCATAGGTAGTCCCTCCTTTAATTTCTGACATTGCCCATAGTATCACAGGTTAATAGGCAATGCAGTTACAAGACTTTTAAGAGTCTATTACAAGGATTACCAAACTAGCGAAGATTTATTACAATTATAATAGATTTATTTCAAAGTACTATTTTTGTTACATATTTATATAAGAATAACTGGTTTAGATAGTATGATAGACTTTATTGTAGTCAGATCTTAATAAAACTCCTGCTGTTTTAAGCAGTGGTCCGTTTATATGTATCGCTGATAGTGATAAAGTAGCTTGAATCTAAATTCACCGAGCGTTTATATGAAATTCTGTTGAACCCCAACTAAACTTATTTTTATTAAAAACAGCATTTTTTTCCCAAAACTAAACCCCTGCTGTTAATTCAGCAGGGGTTTTACTTACTTATTTATTATTTAATTGCTCTTGATACTGCTGAAACTCTTTCTCAGTACAGCGAACCCAGTGATCCGGTTTAACTTCACGAAATTCTGGTTCTTCATCAGTATCATAATCAGCAGGATCGTATGCGAACCTTTTCCGACTTCGTTCATATTCTGGGTCTGGTAATGGAATTGCTGATAAAAGTGATCTTGTATATGGATGAAGTGGATTCCTGTACAACTCATCACTGTCAGCCAGTTCCACCATATTACCATAATACATAACACCTGTACGATCACTGATATATTTAACCATTGAAAGGTCGTGAGCTATAAATAGGAATGTAAGGTTATGTTCACGCTGTAATTTTTTAAGCAGATTCACAACCTGTGCTTGAATAGACACGTCAAGTGCTGAAATAGGTTCATCAGCTATAATGAATTCTGGCTCAACCGCTAAGGCTCGTGCAATACCAATACGCTGCCTTTGACCGCCACTGAATTCATGTGGAAAGCGAGTTGCATGCTCTTTATTCAGTCCGACTGTTTCCAGCAATGATTCGACACGGTTTTTACGCTCTGTTTCATTTTTTGCCAAATTATGAATATCAATGCCTTCTGCAATGATATCCATAACAGTCATTCTCGGGTTTAATGAAGATGATGGATCCTGGAAAATCATCTGCATTTTCCGGTTAAATTTTAGCATATCCTCTTTGGATTTTTTGCCGTGAACACTTTCATTTTTATATTTAACTTCACCACCAGTTGCCTCATATAAACGGATGATTGTCCGGCCAGTTGTTGATTTACCACAACCGGATTCACCAACAAGACCGAATGTTTCCCCTTTATAAATATCAAATGATATCCCGTTCACCGCTTTGATGGTGTTCTTACGCCCTGCTTTAAAGAATTTCTGTAAATTTTTTACTTCAAGGAGTTTTTCGTTTTCCATTACTCTTCACCATCCTTATCGTCTGTCGAAGCAAATCCTTGCATTCTACGTTTGACGGAAGCAGGTGGTTCCATTTTTGGTGCATCCTTATGCAATAGCCAGGACGCAGCATAATGTGTATCAGATACCTTAAACATAGGCGGTTCCATCTTCGTATCTATCTCCAATGCGAATTCATTTCTTGGGGCAAATGCATCCCCTTTAGGTGGATTCAACATATCTGGAGGGCTTCCTGGAATAGTAAATAATTCTTCCTCTTCACTATCAAGTGTTGGCATTGAGCCCAGAAGTCCCCAAGTATACGGATGTTTTGGATTATAGAATATCTCATCCACTTTCCCAATTTCAACAATTTTGCCAGCATACATAACCGCAACCCGATCCGCAACATTTGCCACAACACCCAGATCATGCGTGATAAATACAATCGCACTGTCTGTTTCACGTTGAATGTCCTTCATGAGATCGAGAATTTGTGCCTGAATAGTAACATCAAGTGCTGTAGTTGGTTCATCAGCAATAAGTACTTTCGGATTACAGGCAAGCGCTATTGCTACTACTGCACGCTGACGCATTCCACCGGAAAATTGGTGCGGATACTGATTTAATCTTAGCATAGGGTGTGGAATTCCAACTTGCTCCAATAGATCAATCGCTTTTTGTTTTGCTTCTCCACGTCCCATATTCCTGTGTTTGATCAGACCCTCCATAATTTGGTTCCCCACTTTCATTGTTGGGTTCAGGGAGGTCATAGGGTCCTGGAATACCATGGACATATCTTTTCCGCGAATTTTTTGCATTTGCTTATTTGAATAGTTAGCAATATCATTTCCTTCAAATAAAATCTCTCCTGATTTTATTTGCCCTTGTGGCTTTGGAAGTAGTTGCATAAGAGCTTTTGTTGTTACGGATTTCCCAGAACCAGATTCACCAACAATAGCCAGGGTTTCACCTTTTTCTACATCAAAGCTCACACCTCGAACAGCTTGAACTTCACCGCTGTAGGTGTTAAATGATACGCTCAGATCTTTCACTTCCAATAATTTACTCATTCAAAGACACCTACCTTTTTATTTATGCATTTTCGGATCAAACGCATCGCGAAGTCCGTCACCAATCAAGTTGAAGGCAATCATGATTACTGAAATCAAGACTGCGGGATAAAATACCATGTAAGGATAAAGTCTAAAGACATCGAAGCCTGAATTAATTAATGCACCAAGCGATGCTTCAGGTGGTACAATACCAAGCCCAATGAAGCTTAAAAATGCTTCGAAGAATATCGCATTCGGGATGGTGAACATTGTATTAATAATAATTATCCCTGCAACATTTGGTAACAAATGTTTCGTAATTGTTTTTCCGCCTGATTGGCCTAGTGTCCTTGCGGCAAGCACAAATTCCTCGTTTTTCAACTTCAGAATTTCACCCCTTACAATACGTGCCATACCTATCCATCCGGTTATCGTAAGGGCTATGATAATAGAAACTATGCCTGGCTGCAGTACAATGATCATCAGCAGGATAACAACAAGGTTAGGAATACCGACGAGAATTTCAATTATTCGTTGCATGAAACTATCAATTCTTCCGCCATAGTATCCGGAGATACCGCCATAGGCTACACCTATCACCAGATCAATCAATGCAGCAACTGAAGCAATAATAAGAGAAACTCTTGTCCCCAGCCACATTCTTGTCCATTGGTCACGTCCGAGTGTATCGGTTCCTAACCAATAGTATTGATCCATCATTTCCTGCGCTTCATAAATATGATAAGTAGCCTCTACTTCGGCTGAGTCCTTTGAGCCATCTCCTTCAGCCAGTACTCTTATATCAATAAAATCTTCTTTGTTATCATAACGCATAACCGCGTTTTTAGTTGCGTCTTCAACCGTATCGCCATCGAATTCACTTGTTAAAGTACCATTTAAACCTAGCCAGGATATGTTTTCTAGAACCGGTACACGTGGTGGCATTTTTGCCCTTGAAAGATCCTGACCATCCATCGTATGCTCGTTGAAATATGGTCCTATAATACTCAAGAGAACGACAATAACCAGCAGAATCATACTAATAACAGCAAATTTATTTTTGAAAAAGGTTCTTCTTGCATCCTGCATAAATGATCTCGGGGGACCAGAAATCTTTTCACTTGTATCTTCTTTCCGTTCGAGGGGAACTAAAAGTTCTTTAGGTACATCTTTATGCTCGTTTTCTTGTGTCATTTAACTTTCCCCTCCCGTCAGTCGAATTCTTGGATCGATTAATACATATAGAAGGTCGATAACTAGAATAATTGCCACAAATAAGAAGGCAAAGAATAGCGTCAGACCCATGATGGTAGGGTAGTCCACAACCATGACAGATGTAACGAATTGTTCACCAATTCCCGGTACGGCAAAAATCTGTTCAATAACCAGTGTTCCTGTCATTAAGCCAACGGCCATAGGACCTACTACTGTTACCAGTGGAATTAGAGCATTTCTTAAACCATGCTTAAAAATAATTCCAAACTCAGTTACACCTTTAGCTCTTGCTGTAGTAATAAAATCAGAGCCAAGTACTTCAAGCATTTCTGTCCTTGTAAAACGAGCTGATATTGCCATCGGAAAGATTAATAATGCAATTGTAGGCAATATGGTATGTTCATATGTCCCCCATAATGCAACAGGGAACATCTCAAACTTCACGGCGAGATACCATTGTAGTAACCCTGCAAATATAAAGGAAGGAATAGAAGTACCCAATACAGCAATAATGGTTGAGGTATAATCAAGTACACCATTATGTGAAATGGCTGCCACCAGCCCGAATAATATACCTAGGACTGTCCCAAATACGAGGGCTTGTGCACCGAGTACCATGGAGGGACCGATACGAGCCATAATGATATCCGTTACCGGGGTATTGTCAAACTGGAAGGAAATACCTAAGTCACCTTGTACAAGACCAGCTATGTATTTCACGTATTGAACAGGAATGGGATCGTTCAATCCGTATTTTTCTAATACAATTGTCTGTTGTGCTTCACTTAGTTTGTTTTCAACTGATAGTGGACTTCCTGGAAGCATTTTCATAAGAAAAAACGAGACGGTGGCAATAATGAACAATGTAATTGCCATATAAAAAACACGCTTTAATATATAACGAAGCATTTCTGCACCTCCTGAATTTCTGTTTAATCGTGCTGATATTAAAATATTCAATATTATATGACTTTTTAGTAAAAAGGGCAAAAGAGAGCATATGCCATAAGGTCATATACTCTCTTCCCTTTCAAATTATAGCATATTTTATTAAAATAATTTTTATTCTTCTGCTCCTACGCTTGCCCATTTGTATTCGTAAGTAGGGCCGAACGCATTAACGTAAACATCTTGAACACTTGGACGTACTAGCTGAGCAGATGCACTTTGATAAATAGGTGCTACAGCTGCTTCTTCAGCTAGAATTTTTTCTGCTTCAAGGAAGTTTGCGTAACGAGCTTCAGGATCTTGTGCTAGCGTTGTCGCAGTTTCTTCTAGCAATGAATCATATTTTTCGTTTGAGAATCCCATTTTGTTGTTTCCGCCATCAGTAAGCCATAAGTTTAAGAAAGTATATGGATCAAGATAGTCTGGTCCCCAACCAGCGAACTGAATTTGGTAATCCATGTTTGTATCCAAATCAAGGCGCTGTTCAAATGGAACTTGCTTCAATTCTACAGTTAATCCTGGAAGATTTGTTTGAAGCTGATTAGCAAGATATTCGTTCATTGTTTTAGCAGTTTCACTATCGCCTGCTAAGAATTCTAATGTTACAGAATCTTGACCAATTTCTTCAAGACCTTTTTCCCAAAGTGCCTTTGCTTCCTCGACATCATGTGTTACAAGATCGCCATTTGCCTCACGGAAGTCTTCGCCGCTTGGAGTCTGTACGAAGTCTTTAGGAACAAATCCTGTTGATACAAGTGAACCATTGTTAAGAATTTCGTTAACTAATGCTTCCTTGTCAAATGCTTTACTAATTGCTTTACGGATATTAACATTTGCAAGCGCATCGCTTCCAGTTTGGTTAAGTTTTAGATAGAATAATGATGTTTCAGGTACTACACGATAATCGTCATGTGTAGAATATTGATCTACAAGGTCAGAAGATAAACCAGCACGGTCAATTTCACCGGATTCATAAAGGTCTACTGCTGTTTGTGGATCTTTTACAACTTCATAAGTCATTTTTTCAAGTTTTACTGTTTCAGCATCCCAGTAGTCTGCATTCTTGTTAAGTTCCCAAGAACTGCTTGTGCTTTCCCAGTTATCCAATGTATATGGTCCGTTGAAAACAAGTGTGTCTGTGCTTGTAGCATACTTGTCACCTTGCTCTTCAACAAATTTCTGATTTAGCGGATAATATGTTGCAAATGTAGTTAATGACTCAAAGTAAGGTACTGGGTTTTCCAGTGTAACTTCAAATGTGTAATCATCAACTGCTTTTACACCTAATTCTTCAACAGGTACATCACCTGAGTTAACAGCTGTTGCGTTTTTAATAACGCCACCCATCATGTATGGACCATACTCTGATCCAGTATCAGGATTTACTGCACGCTGCCATGAATAAACGAAATCATGTGCTGTTACAGGGTCACCATTTGACCATTTAGCGTCTTCGCGAAGCGTAAATGTCCAAGTAGTACCATCTTCACTAATCTCGTGATCTGTGGCAATACCAGGTACAACTTCTCCATCTTTCAAGCGATAAAGCCCATCCATTGTTGCACCAAGGAACTGAATACCATACTCATCAGTAACCATAGAAGCATCCATTGATGGAATAGTATCACCATTAATGAAGTTCATTACCTGTTCAGGCTCTGAAGCTTCTTCTTCTCCTGTATCTTCTTCTCCGCTGTCTGCCTCAGTGTTAGTGTCTTCTCCACCTTCTGACGACGTATCGCCTCCGTCATCTCCACCGGAACAAGCTGCGAGGAAGAGACCTAGCATTAAAGCTAGTGCTAAAAACCATACCTTCTTCAACTTCATGTTGAAAATTACCCCCTTGATAATATTAATTTTTCTGACTTTTTAGCAGATTCTATCTACTAAATAGAATTATACAATTTTTCTTACAAGTTTGTAAAGACTTTTTTAAGAAAATTAAATCAGAATGCTCTGTATCGGTTGCCCATCGGTACTTTGCAAGTAATTAATATTTTACATTTATATTTCAATTCAACTTTTTTGAATTATGATATACTCAATATTATATAATTTTTGAAGGTGGAATAGAAGAAATGGATAAGAAAAATTGGTTTATTCTGATTCTCAATATAAGTATCATCTTTATTATGGTATATTTCCGAGCGTCTATCTTTTCATTGGTTCAAATCTTAAATATGACATTCTATTTCTTATTAATTTATAGTGTCATATTTTTATTAATGTATACAATGAAAGGTGGCTTTTACGACGGGGTTACATTCGGTTTCAGAAGATTCAGGAGTGTAATGTCAAAACAACAGGATTATCTTGATGAATGGAAAGAAAAGCCACTACCTTCATCAAAAGTTAGCCAGCGTATCTATAAAATTGCACGTTTTCAAAGCATCGCATTATTTATCCTACTGATAGTCTTAGTGCTCATATATTATAGCTATCAATAATTGATAATTCTAAACCACTATTCTAATGGATAGCTAATTACAATCTAAAAAGATAATAATGACTGCCATATTATGGACAGTCATTATCTTAATTTCCCTAAAATTACCTTTTATTATCCTAGTACTTAGTTAAACAAGCCTTCAAAAAAGTTTCCAATTAAGTTTGTGAACTTTTTAAAAAAATTCTCTACTTTATTCCAAAATCCTTCATCATTTACAAGATCTTGAACTTTAGAAGCAATATTATCAAGCTGATTCTTCACTTCATCAAAGTTAATATTTAAATCCTTCATTTTATTAAATAAGTCGATTAGCATTTGACGGTCTTCTTCACTTAATGAAATCCCCAATTTGTCAAGCTGCTCCTGAACGATTTTCTCAACATCTTCCTTTGTAGCTGGGTTCTGGTCAGCTATTGCTTTTTTAATTTCCGTAAGCAATTCACTTACCTTTTCCTGACTTAACCCATCCTTGGTAAGATCTGTTGCAACACCAAGTTCTTCATCAGCTAATTGCATTCTTTCCTTATCAAGTGGTTGTCCTTCAGCATCATAGGCCTTATAAATCCCTGTTAACGCAGAGTGTCCGCTGACTTTTACAGGTGAAGCCACATCAACTGTTGCATCCTCTACTCCTGCCGTCAAGAGTGCATTTGCATACATTTCATTTGTTACTTGTGTAATATTTTCTGGTGTTACAATATTTATTGATAGACCCTCACCTTTTTCTTGCCGGGTGATTTTCGCTGATGAAAACATTCTTGAATTTGGATCCCCATCAATATACTTGGCGATATCTTTACCTGTTACTGTATACTCTTTCACCGCTTCAGGATCGTTAACATCCAGTAGGTCACTTACTTTGTTTTTTTGCTCATCTGACAAGGTATCCCCGTATACAACTATTGGAACACCTAGCTTTTCATTTATACCGCCATTATTAGCAGCCTGAACCGGAGCCGCAAGACTAGTAATCAATCCAACTATTAACACAAAAACAGCAGCCAACTTCAAATAACTTTTCATCATTATAGTTACTCCTTTATTAGTCAGTTTTTTTATCCTATGCTTGTCTAAATACTATTAGTAATTACGATACATTATAACGTTTTATGATGACCGTGAATACATTTTTCCCTATTTGTTATATAATCTAACATTTTTGTTAGTTAAAAATGAGCATTTAATTTTCAAATTAATTCATGTTACTATATATTTATATTTAGAGTACCGAAATAAATTTGAAAGAAGGGATTTGTTATTTCAGAGCAAAATCCTAATGTAAAACGAAATTTAATTATTATGTGGTTCGCCAACTTTTTCATTGCCGGAAGTATTACTATGGTACTTCCATTTATTTCTTTATATATAGAAGAATTCGGTAATTTCACTGATTCTTATGTACAAACATGGTCAGGATGGATATTCGGAATCACCTTTGTCACTGCCTTTATTTTCTCACCAATCTGGGGCCGTATCGGTGATAAGTACGGCAGGAAAAAGATTCTTATAATTTCTGCTGCAGGTCTTGGTTTATCAGTACTCCTAATGGGGTTTACCTCCTCAGTATGGGAGCTTTTTTTATTGCGCTTATTTATGGGGGTATTTACTGGATTTATTCCAATGTCCCAGGCCATGATTTCAACGCAAACACCGAAGAGAATCGCTGGTCAGGTGCTAGGGACTTTGCAAACTGGAAGTATAACAGGAGCATTGATGGGACCATTACTTGGTGGCGTGCTCGCTGATGCTTTCGGATATGCCTCCACATTCAAGTGGATTTCCATCACAATATTTTTATCCGGTATCATTGTGTTGTTTGGCGTAAGAGAAATTCTTATAAATTTTTCTGATGATAATCAGGATCAAGTTTCTTATTCTACTAAAGAGGTCCTCTTGCATATCATACAAAATCCGGTTTTACTCGTCGTCATGCTCATTTCCACTTTGGTACAAATTGCACATTTTAGTATCCAGCCAATTTTGTCCTTATATGTAGCTGAGATACACGGACCGGTCAGCATTGCATTCTATTCCGGAATGGCGTTCTCAGCAGCTGGACTTGGGAATTTGTTAATGGCTAAGCGCTGGGGTAAATTAGGGGATCGTATTGGTTATACCAAAATAATGATTTTCTTATTATTTATGGCTGGTATTGTTTATCTGCCCGGCGCATTCGTTACCAATATTTGGCAATTAGTTGTACTAAGATTTTTATTAGGTATTTCTATCGGTGGGTTGGTTCCGGTTCGAGTAGCTTATATACGCCAGGAAGCACCATTATCAATGCAAGGGGAAGTGCTCGGTTATAATACCAGTTTACGGTTTTTAGGGAATATCATTGGACCTGCACTAGGAGGTATGCTGGCAGGGTTCTTCGGCTTCTCCGCAGTGTTTTTCGTAACTAGTGGATTGCTATTAATAGGCGGGTTTATAATGCTTGTGGCATGGTATAAGCACGAATACGAGGGAAAGCGATCGCACTCACTCTCCTCTTCCTAGCAGATTTCAGCGGAGCATGCTAAGTAATAAATGTTGAATTCAACAAACAAAATTCCCCACAATAATATATTGATTTGTTATACTGGATATGCTACAACTAGTAGAGTCAATAAATTATTCAGACATTAGAAAGAAAGTGATAGCAATGGGAATTGTCGTTGTTGAGGTTTGTGACGGAAATGCGATCACTACTTTAGATATAGAAGGCATCATCGAAAAGGAATTTCCTGAGGTAGCCGTGCTTATGAATGAATGTTTGTCATTTTGCGGGCTATGTCGGGTTAAGCCATATGCACTAGTAAACAATAAACGCGTTTTCGGTAACACTCCTGAAGAATGTTTAGATAAAATAAGATCAGCCATAAAAGAAGAACTAGCTGTTTATCAATAACAGCTAGTTCTTTTTGTTATAGAAAATAATAGGCTGTGAACCTTAAACACGTTTGACTAAGTATGACTACAGTGTCGAAACGTCCTGTAGAGGCGAATAATTTTTGTTATTTCCCGGGAAATTTTTTGTCGGAAACTGCCGTTTATAGGCTAGCCTTGAAAATTTCTACTGAATCCTGGCGAGATAATTTTTTAAAGTTACCATACTCAGGACGTGCAATAACGGTTTTATCGGCCATCTCTTCAACGGTGTTTTCATCGATGTCGTATTCCGCTAATGTAGCTGGAGCCCCAATATCATTCCAGAATTCGCGTAGTTTATTTATTCCCTCAAGCGCAACATCACGATCACTTTTTCCTTCTGCTTCAACATTAAACACACGAACTGCAAGTTGTTTAAAGCGATTTGTGTTCGTATCATCCAATACATGCTTCATCCAGTTTGGAAAAATAATCGAAAGTCCACCACCATGAGGAATGTCATGCACCGCTGATACAGCATGCTCAAGGTTATGTGTTGCCCAGTCACCACGATAGCCCATATTCAACATTCCATTTAATGCTAAGGTTCCACTTAACATCATTGTTTCACGGTACTCATAGTCTTCCAGATCATCCAATAATTTTGGAGCTGTTTCAATAACCGTACGCAGTATCGATTCACAAAATTGATCCTGTACAGGCGTATTTCCTGTTTGGTGAAAATAATGTTCCAACACATGCGACATTATATCAACGCTGCCATATACTGTCTGGTCGCGTGGAACGGAAATGTATTTGTTGGATCAAGAATGGAAAATTTAGGAAAGGTTGATGGTGTTCCCCAGCCATGTTTTTCATGTGTTTCCCAATTGGTAATAACCGATCCTGCATTCATTTCAGATCCTGTTGCCGCAATAGTCAGGACTGTTCCGAATGGAAGCGCATCGTTTACCTTTTCTTTTTTCGTGACAATATCCCATATGTCAATATCCGTTTTAGCGCCTGTTACGATTGCTTTTGTCGCATCAATTGTGCTTCCTCCACCAACAGCAAGCACAAATTCAACATCTTCATTTTTGCAAATTTCAATGCCTTTTCGAACTGTTGAAACGCGTGGATTAGGTTCTACCCCTGCAAGTTCAACTACCTCGGCATTTATTTTACTTAATTGATTCATGACTTCATCATATACGCCATTTCTCTTGATACTTCCACCACCATATACAAGCAGCACTTTTTTACCGTAAGCAGCAACTTCATTAGGTAATGCTTCCAGTTGACCTTTTCCAAAAATTAATTTAACCGGGTTATAGAATGTAAAATTATCCAATTATTATTCCTCCTGATGCTATTTTGTATATACGATTACGTCCATTTCTACCAGAACGTCCTTCGGTAATCGGCTGACTTCAACTGTCGCTCGTGCCGGATATGGTTCAGTTAAAAAACCACCATATATTTCATTTACAGTTGCAAAATCATCCATTGAATTAAGATAGATAGTAAATTTAACCACCTGGGAAAAATTAACTCCAGCTTCAGTCAGTATCGCCTGCAGATTTGCCAGCACTTGTTCTGTTTGGTTTTCTATACCATCAACTACCTCACTATTGCTAGGGTCGATTCCGATCTGTCCTGAAACATAAATAAAATCCCCAGCCTGAATTGCCTGTGAATATGGTCCAATTGCAGCCGGTGCATATGCAGTATGTATTGCTTTTACCATGTTAATTCCTCCTTATAATTTAATTTTATCATTTCCATATTCAGTATTACTACTCTTTTGCAAGTTCGTCCCTATATTCCATTACATCACGAACATAATATATATCACCATAGCAGGCATTATACTGCTTTGCTTCTTCTCGTAAACATGTATATATCGATTTATTTGATGAAGTATTATACATTTTTTGAGAAAAATTAATAGCTGCTTCCTGGGTATACGTTCCCGAATTATCGTTAATGTAATCAATAAAACCTTTTCCAAAATTGTATGACTGAATAGCCACTTTCAAATCTCCATTTGCTTGTTTAATTGTCTGGGAAAAATAATAGACTCCTTGTTTAATGGAAAGTTCTGGTTCATCTATGCATCCTCTTTCTCCGCAATAGCTTTCAGATGACTGCATTGGGTCATTCCCCCGACCACCAGATTCCTGCATCATCATTGCAAGCATCACATCCACATATTTTGTTACACCGTACTGTTTTGCATACTTTTCAACAGTCGGCTTATATTCCCATACCTGCTCACTTATCAACGTGCGCGAAACTTCAAACTGATGACTGTCTGGCCGCTCAAGCGCCAGAAAGGACACTATGATAAATACACTAACCAAGACAGCTGCTATCACGAACGTTTGTTTAATTGCTTTTTTTGTTTTAGTTTTCATAAAATCCCTCTGTCATTCTTTTGCTAGTTTCATAGAATAAGCTTCTATTGGTTTTTTGCGAATAACTCTTTCTCTCGCCATTTTCCGAATCGGTAGTACATATACGCAAATAAACTGCTTACCAAAAAGCTTGACCCCATCCCAATTGCTATGCCAGTTTCACCAAGCCAGTTGGAAAAAAGAGCGGTTAATGGATAGCGAAGCACCCACAATGAAATGACGTTTAGTGCGAGTACCTGGTACATTGCTCCGGACGCCCTAACAATTCCATTTAATATAAAATTAATCCCGAGGAATGGATAACATAGTGCGATAATCTGCAGATATCTTGTTCCGAATACTATCGCTGCTTCATCCTGAATAAATAGCCGTATACCGTATTCCGCAAAAAATACAACTAGAATTCCTACGATAAGCATAACAGAAAAATTGTAGAGAACACCAAACCTTGCAATGCTTTTTACACGTGACCAATTCCGAACCCCAATATTTTGACCAGCCATACTGCTAACTGCTGTTCCAAGCGCGTGTGCCGGCAGCATCAAAATACTATCCAAACGTTGTGCAGCACCAAAGCCAGCGACTACACCTTCCCCGTATATCGTTACAACACTCATTATTGCCGCTACTCCTGCAGAAATAACAGCCATTTGCAACCCTGATGGAATGCCAAGATTTAAAATTAGGCCGACTTCCTTTTTTGATGGAAGTGACGGCATGGTGAATGGGGCTAATTTACGGTACAAAACATGGATAATTCCATAGAGAAATGCACTTCCCTGTGCCACTATTGTGGCATATGCCGCTCCATCAATACCCAAATTGAAGCCGGCTATGAACAATGGATCAAGCACAATATTTAATGCTACCGCCAGCATTACAAACCGAAGTGGTGTTTTACTATCACCGAGTGCACGAAGAACAGTGCTTATAAAGTTATATCCAAACAAGAACAATATTCCTAGGAAGTTTACCTGAAGATATGTCTTCGCCTCAGTCATCATGCCTTCCGGAGTGCCCAATAATTGCAGAAGCTGCTCAGCCATAAGATAACCAACAGTTCCTAATAAAATTGAAAGCAACACCAAAATTACGACAAATGCATTGAGATAGCGTTTTAACCCCGTATCATCTTTTTTACCTTTTTGCTGTGACAGAATTGTCAATGCAGCATTATTTAACCCGATTACAAATGATAATACCGTAAAAATAATTGTACTCGAAACAGCTACAGAACCGAGTGCATTTGCTCCAAGCAAATTACCTACCCATAAACTGTCGGCAAACTGGTAGGATGTTTGCAGCAAATTTGTCAGCATAATCGGCCCTGAAAATATAATCAACTGCTTCAGAATATTCCCTTGTGTGAAATCATGCTGTTTCTTCATCATCGTCAGCCTTTCTGACTCCCACCTAATATTGAGATCTTCTATTTAATATTAGTATCTTCATAGTATCGAGAACTTCAGCCTAATTCCGGCATTTTCAACTTAATACCAAGATCTTCTCATATTTCTATCCCCATTTTACCACGGATCAATAAACTCCTCCTTTTGCAAAACTTATTTATAAAGTTTTTATAATAATTGAAATAATGTGATATTATTAAAGTGTGCTTGTATAATATATAAAAAGGAGATGTTTCATATGATGCAAGTCCCGTTAACAGTAGGACCCATGCTTGAACATGCAGAAAAGTTTTTCTCAAAAAAACAAGTCATCTCGCAAACGCACGATAAGCTTCACCGGCTTACATATGCCGATATCGGAGAAAGAACAAGGCGCTTAATGAGTGTTCTCGATAGTTTGGGAATACAAAAAGGTGATCGGGTCGGCACATTAGCCTGGAATCATCACCGGCACCTGGAGATTTATTTTGCCGCACCAGGTATGGGGGCAGTGTTGCACACCATTAATATCCGATTATCCCCTGAGCACATTATTTACATTATAAATCATGCAGAAGATAAGATTTTATTTATTGACGAAGACGTTTTACCCCTCATCGAAGCCGTACAGGATAAGCTTCAAACGGTTGAAGCATTTGTCATTATGACTGACAAATCCGAACTTCCAGAATCTACTTTAAAACCACTTTATTCATATGAAGAATTACTGCATACAGGAGATCCCACACATGAATTTTCAAAAGCAATCGATGAAAATGACCCAGCCGGAATGTGCTATACATCCGCTACAACAGGTAAACCTAAAGGTGTTGTCTACTCGCACCGCGGGATAGTCCTGCACAGTTATGCTCTAGGATTAGCTGATTCAGCCGCGGTATCAGAATCTGATGTATCAATGGCTGTCGTACCACAGTTTCACGTTAATGCCTGGGGTACACCATTTGCATGTACCTGGTTTGGATCTACACAAGTCATGCCTGGACCACGGTTCACGCCAAAACGACTCGCCGAATTCATAGAAAAATTCAACGTCACTATTACTGCAGGAGTTCCAACTATATGGTTAGGATTACTGCGGGAACTGGAACAAGGGGATTATGACACGTCAAGCTTGCGTGCAGTACTTTGCGGTGGATCCGCTGCACCAAAGGGACTTATCCAAGCCTTCGAGCAAAAGTATAAAATACCATTTATTCATGCCTATGGTGCAACTGAGACAACACCACTCGTGACACTTTCCAGACTGAAGAGCTACCAGGAGGAAGAGTTAAGTGAAGAGGATAAATTGGATCAACGCGCCAAACAGGGCGCACTGATACCTGGCCTCGACATGAAAATCATGGGTAATGATGGCGAAGTTGCCTGGGATGGTGAACAAATGGGTGAGTTACTACTTCGCGGGCCATGGATCGCCGACGAATACTATAAGGATGAACGAAGCGAGAATGCGTTCGTTGATGGCTGGTTCCATACTGGTGATGTTGTAACCGTAGACGAAGAAGGTACACTTAAAATTGTTGACCGCACGAAGGACCTGATTAAGAGTGGCGGAGAATGGATTTCTTCCGTAGATTTGGAGAACGCCCTGATGGCACACGATGCAGTTTTCGAGGCAAGTGTTATCGCAATTCCAGACGCTGAATGGCAAGAGCGACCAGTTGCATGTGTTGTTTTACATGAAGGATTCGCTGACAAAGTCGGTAAAGAAGATATGCTTGAATTCATCCGGCCACAATTCGCTAAATGGTGGCTGCCAGATGATGTTCTGTTCTTCGATGAAATCCCTAAAACATCAGTGGGTAAATTTCTGAAGCGACAGCTACGTGAGCAAGTTAAAGAACATTATAATATGCAAGAGTGATAAGGTAATGAGGAAATCGGCTATTACGCCGATTTCTTTTTTATTGTAGAAAAATGTTCTTCTTATCAGAGGTTATCGACTTGAATTGAAGATTATCAACCTGTATCGTGACTTATCAACTTGAATTGCTGGTTATCAACCTGGATCCGGACTTATCAACTTGAATTTCTGGTTATCAACCTGGATCCGGACTTATCAACTTGAATTGCTGGTTATCAACCTGATCAAGGACTTATCAACTTGAATTGTAGATTATCAACCTGGATCCGGACTTATCAACTTGAATTTCTGATTATCAACCTGTATCGTGACTTATCAACTTAAATTGCAGGATATCAACCTGGATCCGGACTTATCAACTTGAATTTCTGATTATCAACCTGTATCGTGACTTATCAACTTAAATTGCAGGTTATCAACCTGATCAGGAATTTATCAACTCATACTAAGGAGGTTATACTAACGACTGTATAATTTCGGTAACTGTTTCTTCTTTTTCAATGTTCCCAACACCTTGACCCGCCCAAAGCGATTGCACATCAGCAACAGCGAAATCTTTACCGGCATTCCTAATATCTTTTGTAAGCTGATTTTGTATTGGAAAAGGCAGTGGCGGGATACCACTCGCCTCTACTTCTGCTATGAATCTATTATTAATAGCGCGTGCGGGTCTGCCAGAGAAGACGTTGGTAATTTTGGTATCATTTGTTTGTGCCTTAATGAGTGCTCTTCGATATGTTTCATTTGTTCCAGCTTCTTTTGCTAACAGAAACCGCGTGCCGAGCTGAACTCCTTCTGCTCCCATTGCTAATAATGCTTTAACTTGTTTCTTTTTATGGATTCCACCCGCTGCTATAACCGGCAATGAGACAGTGTCCAACATTTCCTGCAGCAGCACATGCAAACCAATATTGCTTCCATTTGGGTGTTTTATTACATCAAATGTGCCACGGTGTCCACCCGCTTCACTCCCCTGGGCGACAATTGCGTCGTATCCTGCATCCTCTAATTGTTTAGCCTCATCAAGATTTGTAGCCATCCCAATTAGGGTGACGTTATTTTCCTTTAAGCGTCTAATCAAAACAGAAGACAAAACACCAAATGCTGTGCTTACTATAGGAATATTTTCCTCCAGGATGACATAAATCTTCTCTTCTAGATTGTCTTTAACTTTAACTGAATCTTCTCCTGGGTCAATGTCCAATTCTTTTCTATAGTTGTTTAATATATGTTGCATTCTCTGAATATCAGTGGAGAATGTCTCCAAGTTGGTGGCAAATATATTAACCGCGAATGGATTATTGGTTAGACTTTTCACTTTTTGAATTTTTTCCTTTAATACTGCCGCACTCATATACCCAGCTCCAATCGTGCCAAGTGCTCCATTCTGAGTGACAGCTGCTACCATTTCTGGAGTTGTTATCCCACCAGCCATTCCTGCTTGAATTATAGGTACTTCCATATGCAGCTTTTCAAATAATTCATTCACACCAACACCCTCCTCCTCTTTTCATTCCCAATACTAGAATACCATACTATCTAACATCTCCTAAAATCTTCCTAAAACTTTCCTAACTTTCCTTCTTGACAATATTGTGAAAATTTCGTAATATGTTATTATTAACGAATGGTGTCGTTAAATGTTAATTTGAGTATAAGGATGTGGAAATAAAGGTGAACCAACTGCAACTTGAAACTGGTATTCGTACTATTATCAACGAAACGATAGACAATTTCTCTATCTTTATACATACCAATGACGGAGATATCGCTATTAATGCATATGAACCCAGAAAGGCAGCTAGCTTAATTAAAATACCTATCCTAATTGAGGCCTTCCGCCAGCTTGAATCTGATCTGTTCCGGGCTGACTCACTAGTATATATTGAGCAAGATATGAAGGTTGGCGGGGCAGGCGTTATAAATTATCTTACTAGCTCGAATGTATATAGTTATAAAAATTTGATGGAATTAATGATTATCATTTCCGATAACACTGCTGCAAACATTGTTCTTGATAAGGTAGAAATGTATCAGGTTAATGCACTAGCGAGAGATTTGAAATGTGAGCATACCGAAATGCAACGCAAGTTTATGGATATAGCATCACAAAGCGCCGGGCTTGAAAATTATACGAGCGCATACGATATGTATCAATTCTTATCTACTATTGCTGATCACTGCAAAACGATAAATGACAATAGCAGATCACAAATTGTAAAAATATTATCGAATCAGCAATTTAGGGACAAACTTGCCAGCTATTTACCCTTTAACTCAGATGTACACCTATATCATAAATCAGGCGAGTTAGATGGCGTGGAACATGATGCTGCTATTCTGGAATACCAGAACAAGCGCATTGAAGCAGTTGTTATGAGTGAGGGCTGGAAGAATAACGGAATAGGAAAAAGACATATTGCAGACATAGGAAACCTATTAATTGATTACATAAAATCAAACTAGTTATGAGGAGGAATAATAGTGAAAGTAAAAATTGCTGTTTTTGGGCGCGAGAAGTTAATTGATCGCCTTACTAAATATGTTGAAGACCAAGAGGACATTGAAATTTTCCCGTTTGTTTATACTGAAGCAAAAGAGACCACTGAATTGGTCGAAAAGGCGTTTATGTGTGATATTTATTTATTTGCGGGATCATTACCGTACTTATATGCAAAAGATAAGGTAGAGAAGAAGAGACTCCCGGCAGTACAGGTTGATTTTGATGAATACATGATCTTAACTTCTTTTTACCGAGTCAGAAATCATCACAAACAGGAACTGAATCGACTTTCAATTGATGTGATGAGTCGAAGGCATGTTGATAAGGTTTTGAATGAAATGGAGTTAACCAATGAGGAAATATATACTTACAGTTATGGAAATGATGAACCAGTAGATATTAACCGGATTGCCGGATATCATGAAAATCTATGGAATGAGGGTAAAATTGATTACGCCCTTACTTCGATCGAAGAGGTTGAGTCAATTTTGAAGGACAAGGGTATTCCAACTAGCTGTATGGAAATTCCCTTACTTAACATTGAACGCGCAGTTGAACAAGCCAAATCTATTACAACTCTAAATCAATCTAAAAGCGCTCAAATCGTTGCTGGCTACGTTCAGATCAAAGAATTCGATTTGATTAAGTCAGTAAAAGGCGATTTTCAAGCACAGCAATTACAGCTAAAGCTACACCAAATTCTATTAAATTACTCCCAAAAAACATATGCTTCTGTTCTATCAAATGGCAATGATAAGTTTGTAATATTTGGAACAAGAGGGATCTTGGATCACATCACCAATCATTACCGTGACTTTCCATTACTCAAGGAAATGGAGCGTGCCTTAAACACCTCGGTAGATATAGGGTTCGGTCTTGGTCTAACTGCTAAACAAGCCGAGGACAACGCAAAGTTAGCATTGGAAGCTTGTACCCAGTCAAACGATGGTACATGTTATATTGTCAATGAACGTCAAGATACCATTGGTCCGCTTGGAGTTGAAAAGGAATTTAATACATCGGAATTGTACCGTTCCTTAATCCATCAAGCTAAGCTTAACAATGAGTTATCCTATAACTTTATAGACTTTATCGAAGTCAGAAACAATGAACCCTTTTCATCAAATGATATCGCCAGTTACTATCGGGTCACGAAGCGAAGTGCAGAGCGTACTGTTAAAAAACTATTGTCTGGTGAAGTTATTAAAATAGTTGGCGAGGAAAAACCTTATATGAAGGGACGACCACGGAAATTATTTCAATTGAATCAGTAATCGACTGTGGAAAGTGAATAGTTGCTCTGACCACTTCTATGTTTTCGGGGTGTGGGTCCGTTACTCTCCTAGGTTTAATCAGTAACAAAAAAATACCGGAACAAAATAAAATCCGAACTACGATTCGAAATTCTTGAAATAGAATTCGAATTAGTTCGGATTTATTTTGCAGTTAAGAAACTATAACAACTTTCTTACTGCATAAGTGCAACTATGGCATCCACCAAAGGGCTTGGTGAATGTCTAGTTCGCGCACCTTAGGTCGGCTGATGAGCCTCCACTGGGTTTTGCTTAAGATTTTTTGTTGTTAAATAAATAATTCATTATATCATCGAAGAATGTTACTGAATCGGTTATTAGAAATATAGGTAGGAGCATTATGGCTAGTACAACTGCTAGGTTGGAAACAAAAAATTTCACAAATCCTTTAAGCACACCAACCAATCTCACCATCTCCTTTATAGATATTATGAATCTGCAATAATAATAATAACCTATTTATAATCTGATCAAACGTGCACACATCATATGGACTCGGATACTTATATATTAAGAAGTTCCCGGACATCATCTTCACTTAGGCTAGACAGCATTGTTTCACCCGGCTGGATTACCTGATCAATCAGCTCACGTTTTTTCTGCTGGAGGTCATATATTTTTTCTTCGATTGTCCCCTCTGTTATGAGGCGGATTACTTGGACAACATTTTTCTGACCAAAACGGTGTGCACGACCTGTAGCCTGATCCTCAACTGCCGGATTCCACCATAAATCATACAGGATAACGGTGTCTGCACCAGTTAAGTTCAACCCTGTCCCACCCGCTTTAAGCGAAATGAGAAATACATTATTTTCGCCATTATTAAAACGCTCACTCATTTTTACGCGGTCCTCTGAAGCTGTTTGCCCATGTAAATAAAAGTAATCAATCTCCTCTTGTTTCAGTTTCTCAATAATTATCTCGTGCATGCTTGTGAATTGTGAGAATATCAGCATCCGCTTTCCATTTGCAATTGCATTTCGAACGGTATCCATTAACTGGTTGAGCTTTCCTGATTCTCCCTGGTAATTTTCCACAAAAACTGATGGATGGCAGCATATCTGACGCAACCTGGTTAACCCAGCCAGAATTTTCATCCTATTTTGGTTAAAGCCACTTTCCTTCATGGACTGCGCTGCTTCTTGCTGCAGATCGCGCCAATAACCAACATACAGATCCTTTTGGTCCTTTGTTAATTCAGATACATGAACTGTTTCGATTTTATCTGGCAGCTCTTTTAATACATCTTTTTTCAGCCGTCGCAAAATAAATGGCTTTGTCAGTTTGGCAATTTTTTCATGTGATAACTGTTTAAAGCTACGTTGATTTGGCATTAGTCCGGGTAATATAACCTGAAAAATTGCCCACAGCTCGTCGATTGAATTTTCGATTGGTGTTCCACTTAAAGCAAATCTTCTACTCGCTTTAATTTCACGAATTGCTTTCGATGTCTTTGTTGCATAGTTTTTAATATACTGTGACTCATCTAAAATTAATGTTTGGAATGATTGCTCGCGATAAAGCTCTATATCCTGCCGCAGTGTTGCATAGGATGTAATCCATACATCCATATCAGTAAGTTCCTCAATCTTCTTCACGCGTTCTAATGGGGCTCCAGTTAGAATTGCCACATTCAAATCGGGTGCAAATTTATCACATTCATTTTTCCAGTTGTATACAACTGATGATGGTGCAACAATCAAATGTGGTTTATCACTGGGCTCTGACAGGATATAAGCAATACTCTGTAATGTTTTTCCAAGCCCCATATCATCAGCCAGTATACCCCCAAGATAATATGCACTTAATGACTTAAACCATTGATACCCGGTCATTTGGTAATCTCGTAATGTTGCATTAAGATTCTCCGGCAATGGATAAACCTGTTCCTCCGGGGATTTCAGCTGATGCAAAAGTTTACGAAAAGACGGGTCGTAATTCTTTTTTGTGTCAATTAACTCATCAACCTGTGCACCACGGTAGACAGGCATTTGAACATTCCCATCGTGTAAGTCGTCTTTATGAATAACCAAATCATCAAAAAGTTGCTTCATGGAAGAAAATTCGTCTCCCTCGAGAGAAAGTAATGCACCGCTTTGCATTCTGTAGTAGCGTTTCTTTTCCATTACAGCATTGAGAATCTGACTGATTTCTGAATCATCCACACCATCAATATCAAAGCCAATTTCAAGCAGGTTTGAAGATGATTCATGTCGTACACTCGTACTAGGCGATGGCTCATTTTCTACAATAAAGTTACGTATCTCTGAAGTAAGGAATAGCTCGACATATTTATCAAGCAATGGCAGTACATCATATAGAAATTCATATAGACTTTCTTCATCTGCTTCGATATATAATTCTTTACCATTGTAATGAAAGTTCGCATGCTCAATAAGATGCATTATCTGCTGTTCTTTTTCAACATCACGAATAATGATGACATCATCCTGTTCACGACCGCTAAACGGATCAATCTGGTAGTCACCATAATGATATTCAAGTTTGCCGACAATCCAATCTGCCTGAACTTCCAGGTATAACTTTGCACGTAAAGGCACTTGAATTATTTCTGCTGCGACATTTTCATCTATTTGCACATCCCCGACCTTCTTAAGTGATGGAAGGACTTCGGAAATAAAAGCATCAGCCTGCTTTTTAGGAATAGGAAGGTGTTCGTTTTCTCTTCCCACCTGGGTGATTTGTTCGATAATCGGAATCTGTTCCTTCAGAGGAAAATAAAATGCACCATGTGAAAACAGCATTTGATATAGCTTGAAATAAGTCATGGAAGCCATATCGTCCATGGACAAAATCAGTTCTCCCTGTTCATTTTTCGCAAGGTCAAAATGGAATGGCAGTTCATCCTCTACAACATCGATATGCTGAAAGCTCTGATCCCTTGTCTCAACAGTGAAGTCTCGTTTAATGAGCATGTGCAATAACTGTTTTACAAGTAATGGCGGGATAACAACTGACCGTTCTGGTGAGTCCTGGTAATGATAGATGCCGCGATCAAGATATATCTTTTCATTGCGTAATACGGAATACAACAATTCAAAGATCTCCATATCCTGCTGCAGGAAATAATGTGTTTCCGGATTATATGTGAAAGTCTTTGTAAAGTAATGCTCGTTTCCTTCCATAACATCGTTTAGAAAATCATGTGCATTTTTAACAACAAGGCATCTTTTCTCACCGACTTTTAATTCCAATAACAGATTACGTTCAAACGACCACTTGCAGTAATACTCTACATGCAGGGGTACTTTTTGGGATAACACTTCAGATGTTGGCTGAAAATTAGTTAATGATGATATGGAATCGATCAGCCAATTAGTAGTTTGATAGTTATCACCTATTTTCCGAGGAGGATTATTTGTTTCTCTAACAGAAATTGAAATTAGAGTGGCAACAATATGCTTACACGATCCATATGTGTCAAATGCCGGGCAATCACAATACGCGTCAACAGACCCCTTCGCAAAATCGGACGTATTAATTTCAACAAAATAATCCTCAGTCCCGTGTACAGTTGCAGTCCAGACTTGATAATTTATGTCATACAGTAATTCACTAACTAGGTTTTTATTGTAATACTCCAAACCGCGTCTGTAGACAACGGATGGAAACATTTTTTGTATATTGATATCACGAAAACTTTTCAAAACACAAGTACCCTACCTTCTACCATCTCTTTATCTATTATTGTATATGACAAGTTCTGTTTTTTAAACTAAATACTTTTACAAGGATGGGATATTCTGGAGGAAATTATACTTTAAAGGACAAGTTTAAAGGAAGGCTCAGAAATTTAGGCATTCGTTAATTGGATTCTTACGAGAGCGTGATTGTATTCTAGAACACTTATACTTTGGAGCGTATGCCTGATAGATACAGCCTTAGTTGCACTTATGAAGTAAGAGCTCTCATGTGAGAGTCCTACTTCAACTTACTTGGCAGTGCCTGGATGGATACGATTAGATCGTTAAGTTTACCTTCGATGCGGTGTAACAAATAGAATGTTACCACAATCGGAAAGCCTACTTCTGTCACAAAGGATACCCATGTTTCCAATGAAATCACTCCTGTCTGATTTGAATTTTTACATATTTATGCTTTCATAGCTGTTTAGAAAACTTGGCTTATCACCAAGCCTTAGTTGCACTTATGCAGTAAGAAAGGATTTATACTTTCTCATCTGCTAAAAAAAGACCAAGGGCTCGAGTGCCACTGGTCTTTAGAACAGATAATAACGATTATCGCTACCTTATTAAGCTAGTTCAATTTCAGCTACGTTACGTTCTACGATACGTGCGCTCTTTTTTGAAACTAGACTGCCGCCTGATGATGTGAATGCGTCTTGTGTGATGATTTCGTCCATTGCGCTGGTGACAGCAGCTGGATCAACTGGTTCAACCGGGTTTTCCATTGAATATGTTACAGTTTTACCTTCGTTATTTAAAAATTTAAGTTCAAGCTTCTTCATTATATTTCCTCCTCCCTTTTATTTTTTTATGAATTATGCCTGACTAACTTCTGAGCTGTCTTTACGTTCAATATTGTAAAGCGGACGTTCCTGAAGTCCTGCAAAAGCTGTTGCGATTGCGTACAACTGATCAGCAGTTGCAGCAGGTTTAACGTTATTAAAACTTTTGGTTTTGTAGATGATATCACCTGTTAGAATATCGTTGCCGTCATCCAGTGTTAACGTTAATTGTGTTTTAACTATTTGTGATACAGCCATGTCAATCACCTCCTTTCACTACTACTATCGTTTCTCAGCAGTAAAAAGTGGCATCAACTAAAAATTTATTTTTTATGCCACCTTTTCGGGTTGGGCGGCGATAGTATTTATGCATAATAAAACCAAGCAGCAATTATGCAGCTGCTTGGTTTTTACGCTTTGTTCTTATAAATAAATATAGGTAAAGAATAATTGAAAATAATACGGAGCCGGCGGAGGTTACATAAATTACACTATAATCAAACATATAGGCAAGCTGGCCAAATGTGATTGCACCTATTCCAACACCTAAATCGAAAAACGAAAAGAATGTAGCGTTTGCCATTCCCTTTCGATTATCAGGAGCTTTATCTACGGACCAAGCCTGTAATGCTGGCTGCACTGAACCAAATCCAAGCCCATACATTCCAGCTGCAATTAGCATAATAAATGTACTTGGCAGCCATGATAATAAAAGCATTGCACAAAAGATAAGAATTGTCCCTGGCAAAAATACATATACATGTCCCTTTTTATCATAAATTTTCCCCGCAAAAGTCCTGGAAACCATTAGGAAAAGAGCAAATACAAGGAAGTATGATTCAATTCCAAGTATATGTTTTTCCTCAGCATATAACGGCAGGAAGGATGTGATACCTCCAAATGTAACAGTTATAAAAAACAATAGCACTGCTGGTTGTATTGCAGTTTTTTCAAAAATATCAAATTTGACAGTGGTTGTTTTTGCTGCTAATTGATCAACCTTTTTATAACGAATTCTTGATGATAACAAAAATGCCACAAATCCTAACAAAGCACAAATCAGAAATAGTTGCGTAAAAGAAATGTGCCCAACCAATGTGAGCCCTAACGTTGGACCAAATGCGAGTGCCAGATTACTAGATAAACCAAAGTACCCCATTCCTTCACCACGTCGCTTTGGAGGAATCAGGTCTGTTGCAATCGTTCCAGTTGCGGTGGTAGACAAACCCCAGCCGACACCTTGCATAATTCGCATAATAAATAAAAACACAATACTTGCGGCAAATGCATAAGATCCAACAGATAATACAAAAATAGCAAGGCCTGTCATATAAACAAAACCTCTGCCCTTCGATTCCAATGCATGCCCAGCATATGGACGGAGAAGGAGGGCTGAGAATGTAAAAACACCAACAATAACACCTATTAATTGATCACTGCCTCCTAATTCTTTGACGAAAAGCGGTAAGGTTGGAAGCGTCATTTGAAATCCTAGGAAAATGAAGAAGTTAGCCAAACAAATAAGCACGAAATCCTTTGACCAAATTTTATCCGGGATAGTTGAAGTCTTTACCTGCGAATTTGTAGTCATTAATTTCCGTCCCTCCCTTTGATACTCAAAAACACATTATACATGGCTCATTCACGCCTGTCATTTTCCGTTTCGCAGTGTTAATACTTTTAGTTTTTGAGTTTATTCACACTAGCAGCAGAATATGGTATACTTTAATCAGATAATAAATATATTAGAACTTGGCTTATTAAAGGGAGTCTTGATGCTTTCTTAAAGCCCTTTTATACTGTGGATTGCATAAATTAGCCTAAGTTGCACATATTGTAAGAGAGTATAAAAACTTTTTCACCTGCTTAGAAAACTTGGCTTATCGTCAATCCCCAATATAGATAAGCCTCAGGTGCACTTATGCAGTAAGACCTAAAAAGACCACAGCGTGAACTGTGGTCTCTGGATAAGTGGTTCCCCTAAGGGATCAGCCATTTCTTTGCGAATAGACCTCACCCTAATATCATTTCAGGGAAAATAGGGAGGGTCTATTTTTTATTGATCGTCGAAATGATCAAGGCGAGCAATGCAATTAACATGGTACCAAAACTTCCCAGCACCATCATCACTTCATACACGCTCAGAGGCATCACCCCCTTTTCACAAAAGGGTTAGCCGACCTCCCTAAAAGAACATTATCCTTGTCCTATTATAATATGAACTTATACAATAAGAAACGTACATTCGTACCAGTTTTTACGATTTTTTAAATTAACGGGCTATTGCACCTGCTGTACAAACAAATAAATACCCGTAAATAATAGCAATACATATGTAAGTTTGCGAAACAGGTCTTGACTAATCCACCTGAATAAAACTTGCCCTATAAACAATCCAATTACAACAATTGGCAATGCCATTGCACTCGATACCCAAATTTCTTTCGATGTGCCTGCAAAAAACACTTGAACAAGCAAACTCGCCAAATAAATCCATAAGTAGAATGCTAATGTTGTACCACGCAGTTTTTCCTTTGTCGTGTCAGTTCCAGAAAAATATAAAAGTATTGGTGGACCTGGCATACCGATACTAGTTGTAAATACACCTGAAAACCCGCCTACCAGTAAATCACGCTTGCTTGTCTGACGTATACGAAATTTCAGAACTAACAGCAACGTCAATACGAGTATAAGTACACTAACTGCAAGCTTTAGTACTGTCATGTCCATCATTAAAAATATTGAAATACCTATAGGCAAGCCAAATAGACTTCCCACTATAAATCGTTTTAAAATTTCCATATCGATATCTTTCTTTATTTTCATAATGAGCGCAATTGAAATCACCAGCGACAAAACCAGATTAATCTGGATTGCATCACGTGGCTCAAATAACAGCAATAAAAATGGTGTTGCCATTATTGAAAAGCCAAAACCTGTGCTTGTTTGTAAAATTGACGCGACCAGGATAATTATCGAGAATAAAACAATTGTATCCAAAAAAACACCCTCTATACTCATTTACTAGCATCTAGTTTAACAGATGAAAGCATTTAGATGTTTTTCATATAATATAAAAGGTATACAAAAGTTTGTATACCTTGGAGTGCAAGTCTTAATGAAGAAATTCTTAGCCATAGAAAAACCTGGGCAATACATCTATTCGCCTATTACACCGCACGCTATCCTATCACCTGCATTACCAGATGGCTGTGACCTATAATCGTCTGCTTCAGCATGAATTATAAGCGCCGTACCATCATTTTTAAGTAAGGAATTCTTTTTACCTTTTATTAGTGTCACCATATCAGCTATGCCTTCTGTTCGTACTGTTCCATCCTCTTTTACTACTATATTTGGCAAGTCCCCAGCATGTGGTCCCTCTGGATGTTCAAATCCATGTTTCGCGTTGGTCGGATTGAAGTGACCACCGGCCGACTCAAAATCGGGCGCTTCGCATAATCCTTTTTCATGAATGTGAAACCCGTGGGTACCTGGTGGCAAGTTCGACGCATCAAGCGTAATATTAATTCCATCATGTACTTGTCTAATTGTTGCTGTTCCGACTTTTTCCATATCCCTATTATACATTGTTACATTAACTTCTGTTGTTTCTTCGCTTAGACTTCCAAACGTTTCTATACTCGGCTCGTTACCTTCTTGATGAGTATTTTCCATCTCATCTGTATCTGCGCATCCAATTAATACAAAGAAAAATACCATTGTAGCAATTAAAACGATCCACCTCTTCATGTTTAGTAAGCTCCTTTCTATTTGGTGAAATTCTTTCAAACCTTATTCTGTACATAACTGGAAAACTTAAACATTTAATAATTATAATTTGAAGTTTGTTATAATAAAGGAAATATAATTTAGGAGGAATTTCTTATGGGAATTTTTGATGGTATGATGGGGAACGCATCTGAAGTGGATGCTAAAGATGTAGAAAAAGAACTTACAGAATTATTAAGCTCGACCGAAAGAGTAGAACATGCATATAAACTAATTCGCGACTTAATGGTCTTCACCAACAAGCGACTTGTTTTAGTGGACAAGCAAGGCGTAACCGGGAAAAAGACAGAATATCATTCAATTCCATACAAAAATATTACACACTTTTCAATCGAAACAGCTGGAACATTTGATTTGGAGGCTGAGTTGAAGATCTGGATTTCTGGCGCATCAGCACCTGTTCAAAAAACATTCAACAAACAACTAAATATTTATAAAGTACAAAGTGTCTTAGCAGAATACGTAACTGGATGAACTTCATTTGCGAGGTTTCATCGAGTGGGAGTAAAATACAAGCCAGGATCCGCATTGTTAACCATGATGGATCCTCGTTCCGTCATTTCGCTTGTTAAGCCGCATTATTTCACTGTTATTGTTCATTAAGCGGAACGAGGATTCACTGCCGATCTGTATATCGGATTAAAAATACACACGCTAGTTTAACGTGTGTATTAATTTTTTTACATATGCACCTATTTTTTAAAAGTTAGACAGTTACTGCCTCATTTTTATGTTTTTGTTTAGGATTATGTGCTTTCAGGAATGGAACAACCCAGCGGTCTAATCCAAATCGACCTGCATTATACCCAGCTACCAGGATGAAGACTGTAATCAATACCATTTGAGCATTTGTGCTGACTGTACCACTGAATAAGAATGCAAAGTTCATTGTGATACCCATCAGTGCTGCAAAGTTTGTAAAAATACCTAAAATTAGCGCTAACCCAACTAACAACTCGCCCCACATAACCATAAAGCTAAATAACTCAGCGTTCGGCATTGCGAATGTTTCAAGGAAGGTTGCCCACCAGCCTTGAACAGCTGGATGTTCCCCGCTTGCACTAGCTATTGCTCCTTGCATAAAACCACTTGCCTCAAAACTGCCTCCCGTTATCTTTCCATATCCTCCAGTCAGCCATTGGTACCCAATGTATATTCTAAGAAACGCCAATATGCCAGCAACTACTTTATTATTGCGAATAAAATTTACAAACATGATATCCATCTCCTTAAAGTTTTTATATTTTGTTTGTTCAGTATTTCACAATTTAAATTGGATGAATCTCTTTACTACACTTATATAGTAACATGGAATCACTTAATTTTGTTTATATTGTTCAGTATTTCACAATTTAGATGAAAAGTTGTGACGAAGATGTGAACTTGCTACATTGTTGTAGTTAGACCAGTCAATACTGGAGTCTGGAAATGAATCTGCGCCACGTAGGAAGGGTCCCCTTGTATGGCGCTCCTCCTCATTCTCCTAAATCAATATTCCATTTTTTCCTCTGAATATAATGGTAATCGAAAGGCCCGATAGGCTTGGCGGTGGCTTTCCTCTTCGAAATCCGATATAACAATTTCATAGATCACATCTGCAGGCTGCTCATTGTTTACTTCGATTACCCTGCTATTCATGCCATCCTCTACCTCAATATAGCCTGATGTCAGCATTCGATTCCCTGTATCATAGTGATAGTTTGCATCCCCTACAATGCGTGAATATAATGCTTCATCACGTTCTTCACCAAATGCCCAAACCTCTTCAACCGTCATTTTTTCTGGATTGACACGATACTGTACCATGCGGCTGAAATCTTCACTAAGTGGATCGTCACCTCTTGTGATCACAATATTGTTGTCAAACAAGAGAATGTCCTCTGTCTGTTTGTTATTATCCTGATCAGGCATTGTCATCATCGCATGTGGTCCACCTGGAAACTTGAAGTCGTCTCCCTTTGGAGTCAATAAATATTTCTCATACGAGTCAGGCCATTCTTCATCAGCGGCAAGAATCCATTGTATTTCACCTTCTGGATACGATTGTTTCATAATAAGATCCTGGTGTCGGCTGGATACTAAAATAGCATCATCATTTTTGTCATACCAGACAGCATTTTGGTGAAACCAATCCCCTTCGTCAGAGCTGGGTCCGTCGTAGTTCTGATACAAGGATTCCGGAAATACATCCCGATAACTAAACTCACGTACGGTCTCCCCTGTATCTCGGTCAATCTCAATCATTTCATCTTCAATATAGTCTGATTCCGTGTCATGAACCGTCGCCAGAAGATTTCCATTAGGTAACTCTATTGCACCATGATGGACCAAGTTTGTATCTTCATAATTGCCAAGCTGGATTATATAGGAGTTATTAACTTTCCCAAGCATGTCCATTTCAAGCATTTCGTTGTATTTTTCCTGCCCTTCTTCTTTGGTAATGTACAACAGATTTCCGTTCTCGAGTCGCTCAAAAACATGCGAATTCCATAAGGTTGAATACCATCTGACCTCTGCATTGTGATCGACTGCATATACATACCGTGAACTTGGAACAATAAATGTCATTCCATTTTCCATTTTTTCTGGATTGGACTCAACAACATTGGTTGTTAAGAAATCATCTGGTAATGGCTCTGTTTGGATTGTCACGGTACTGCTTATCGTTTCGCCAGATTCAGTAGTTGCTTCGATAGTCACCGTATTTTCATAATCCGGATATAAGCCAAGAACAGGTACGGAATGTTCTTTTTTAAACTGATCATATGTATGCTGAACATCCCCGTTTTCATCTTTCCCCTCAACCGTTACAGTAATCTGTACAGGCTCGTCCGTTTTAAACATAGCCAACGCTGTTAATGGGGTTACCCCATAAGGATCAACCGTGATAAAAGGATCATTTAGGGAATAGGTTCCCGCCACATACTCATTCTGAAGTTTTTGTTCCATTTCCTTCTGTTCATTTATACGGGTTTTGTCTTTTGATGACAGCTGTTCTATTTTTCCATCAGATTGAAAAGATGGGTCAACCTCTATAGTCTCATCCTGATTATTCATAAATTCAATACTTATAAAAAACACAACTGTAACAATTGCGCTTAAAAGAAAGACTGTGAGCGTCTTGTTCATGCATGACTCTCCTTCTCTGATACTTTATCTTATGATTTTTTTATTGCGTAAATAATAACATAAATACCTGCCAGTGCCGTAATACTAGCTATTGTAAGTGGAATTGTGCCAATTTCTTTTAATGCCATGCTAAAATTACGAAACTCGGCAGCATAAATTGCAGATGCAATCAGGGCTGAGCCATATATGATTGCGCTAGTCATTAACAGTTTTACCCCAAAATCTATTCTTTTCATCATATTTTATCTATCCCCTCTTCTCGCTTCGTATAAAAATCAGTCGTAATGACACAATAAACATTAGATTGGAGGCATGTACATGCGACTAATACTCATTTCATTCAGTGTAATTCTATTACTTTTCCCAACTAACCTAGGAGCGTTTCCAGTTCAACAAATTGCAGTTGCAAAAATAGATATCCCTTCTTATGCTAAATGGGGAAGAATGGCTATGAAGGAGACGAAAGCAAAGTACCCTAATGCTGATATCATCGATTACCTTCACAGAGGAAGTGAAACGAAAGATGGTTCAACAGTTGAAAAGTTCAAACTCTGGCTAAAAGAAAACAATAGAGAATTCGGTGTGTTTATAAACATAGAATTTAACACTGAAACAGAAAAAGTTATCGATATTACGTTCCGGGAGTCATCAAGCTAAGGTTGTTCTTTGCTTTTTAACGTGAATTCTTCTTTATTTTCATCCCATTGAACATTGACATCAATTACTGCATCCTCTGATACTAAATCATTGCTGCTATGCGTAAAGACTTTCTGTTCAGGTGGCTTGTCAAATTCAAGTCCTTTCCCCCCTCCGTTTAATGGGGCTTCATAATTAAATTCCAGGCTTCTCACCAATGATAATTCATTGAGATCACCTTTATACGTAAGTTTTAATTGTGATTTGCTTTCGCTGTCATATTCAAAGGTGTCATTCTCTTCATAGAACACTTCCTGACCTTTTACTCTATATTCTGCTTTCCAATTTTCACTTTCGCCCACAAAAGTGTAGTTATGTTCAATGACTTCTTTGTTTAGAGATTTCATTACAGAGGTTGTAGCAATTAGTAAAATCACAAGTCCGACAATGCCAATGATTAGCTTATTACGGTTCAATTAAGAACCCTCCCCCTTTTGATAACTTCTATTATAGCCATCAAATTTCCTGTTAGAAAACTTGGCATTCGCCAAGCCTTTGGGCGAATTGCCTTAGTTGCACTTATGCAGTAAGAAAGGATTTATACTTTCTTATCTGCCAAAAAAGACGCATCCTTTATGAGAAGATATGCGCCTTTTTGTTGATTATTTAAATTCTACTTGATCTGTTAATTCTAATATCGGCTCTTATGGATAGCCTCTTGTGCCTTATGCAGATATTTCTGTTTAACCTTAATATCATAGGTTGATGAAAAGTTTACACTTCCTAAATTTCCATTCATTGGTGTGGCTGATTTTGTTTTCGCAATTATTCCTGCATCATTAAGATTACCTTTAACTCTCCCGTATTCTTCCAGATCCTGAGTGAAGCAAACAGTTTCCCAGCTATTTTCCCGAAAAAAATAAACGATGCGCCGCAGCATTTTAAATACCTCCAGTCACTTATCATGAGTGAATTTTTTTCCACATCAATATCCTTGGCAATAAAAGAAACCGGTGTAATCATTAATTATTATATCGCGCCCCTCCACATTCCCCCTCTTCTTAATTAGCTTCACCGACTCTTCTACTCCTGCTGCAATCACACTTTACCAAGACAGTTTACTTGATAGATATCCTAATCATCTTATGCTTATAATTATTAATATTGGTCTGTCCTTTATGAAAAAGTCTTATTGACAATTTCTACTTATTCCATAAAATACCTTCTAAAAAACGCATTCTTTATACAAGAAATGCGCCTACATTTACTCGTATATTAATGCTCCTCTATTTCACCAAAATGGTTCCTGTTCATTGGATAACTTTAATATAAATGGGTGAAAGATGAACGAAGCAATGATAACCGCTGTTATAGTCACCAATGCCGCCCACAAATTTAAATCAAGCAATACAGTGATCGGGAATACAGCTAACGGTAAGAAGTCTAACCATGACCTTCTTTTTTTTGACTTAGTTGTCTCATATTGTTTTTCACCACAATGTGGACATTTCATCTTAAAAGCTGCAATTGATTGAATCCACGTCCATTCGTTCTCGCAGTTTTGACAAATCGGCATTGCAAGTTAGTCACCCTTCTCATTCGGATACGTTTCTCTTAAAAAAGCTATTGAACGGTTGATTAGTGCTTTTAATACATCAACATCAATATCAGCTAATTTATTGATATACACACACGCTTTTCCTGTTGTATGCTTTCCAAAATCTTTAAGGAGTTCCTCTCGTTCTGTATCACCTGTTGCAAAATACAAACTGATTTTCGCCTTACGTGGTGAGAAACCAACAAGCGGTGCATCGCCTTCGTGGCCTGTTGCATATTTATAATGATAGGAACCAAAGCCAATGATGCTTGGCCCCCACATCTTTGCTGAATAACCTGTTGTTTCCGTAAATATATCCAATAATTTGTAAGCATCCTCACGCTTTTTAATGCTATCAACATTTTCGATGAACTCTATCACACTATTGTCATTTTCCTTCGTTTTAAGCTCATACATTTGCTTCACTCCTATTTAATAAAATTAGCTAAGATTTTTCATATCTGTTGGTGTTAACAGATCCGTATCAGATGGAATATATCCTAATTGCCTGGCCATTGATACAATTTGTCCTTTATGATGAAACTCGTGGGTGGTTGTGTGTGTGAAGAGCCATATTACAGAGAGGTCTTCATTATCTTCCTGCCAGGGAACTTGTCCTGTCAGTTTATATTCATACTCACCTTCGAATTCATCTATAAAATTGTAGACAAGATTGTCAATTTCCTTAAATACCTTCCTCATTCCATTGACGTCACTTACTGACATAGGATTAACAGGTGTTATATTCTTTTTAAGTCCAAATTCACCTAGCCAGGATTGGTAGCATTCAGCAACATGCGCATGGAGATTTCGTATAGATCCCCAGCCAAATCCTTCAATTTCTTTTACATAATCATCATGATTCAACTGTTCACAAAAGCTAAAAAGCTGCTCTCTGGTATATTTAATTAAATCATATTGGCTTTTTAATAGATTCATAATGATTGACTCCTTCTCTATGAGCTATTTCTGCTTATTGCGAAAAATCACGAACAGATAAAAAGATAATATAACAAAATATATAAGACCAATACCTAGCAAAGCTTTAATAATAAAGTCCATAGAAATCCTCCTTATTTATGCTCCCCCAGGTACTGTTAAACCAAACGCGCATCTGTGTCTGATTGATTAATTATTAAATTAATTTTATTTCTCAATGGCTACTTTTCCATTCTTTTTTTGCAAATCGCTAACCTGTTTTAGACCTTTTTCAGTTTCATCCCGGAATTGTTCCACCAATGGCATCAGTTCATTAGTCATACGGTCGAATAATTCCTGGTTCAGTTCCTTATCACTGTAGATAATTAAGGATTTGAAAATCTCATTTAGAGTACCTTTAACTTTATCATATGACTCGATATCACTATTTAGTAAATTACGAACACCCTGTTCATAATTCGAAAGTAGCCTGTTAGCGTGTGAATCAGAAGATAAAGAGTGAAACGTTTCAAAGGTAGATATCTGCAACAAGACATTTTCCATGAGAGCAGGATTTCTCTTTTCTATTGCTCTTACAGTCCCTGTTATATGACTTTGAAAAATTAATAATTCCTTTCGATACAGCTCACCCTCCATATCTTTATTAGTTTCGTATTGATTAAGTGAAACAATACTTAATATAACGATTAAGATGATGGTAATTGCTGCATATAACTTTCTCCTATTAATCTCCTGCCTAATGTTACGATTTTTAATCTACCTCAATCCCTCCATACTCTTTTCACTTTCACTAAAGCTTTTTCATTGAACGTTAATTTGTAGATATCCGGCATACTTAACGCTTTCCAGAAATGAAAATCATATTGCTTATCAAAATAATTCATGATTATCGCCATAATATTACCATGTGTTCCAACCGCAATATTTCTCCCTTTATACTGTTCTAACACATGCTTAATAGCCACTACGCCTCTTTGTTGAGCATGATAATTTGACTCTCCACCGGGCCACGCAAAATTATAATCCTGCCAGACTTTCATTATGGCATCATCAAAATCATCAACTGGCTTTCCAGCTAACTTGCGCTCTTTGAATCCCTCCTCTAAAATAACTTCTTGTTCTATGTATTCTGCTGTTCCTTCAACTGTCTGAATGGCACGCAGATAAGGGCTAGATACCACCACATTAATGTTTTCATCTTGGAGCAATTCTGTAACCCTTCCAGCGGTGATAAATCCTTTTTGAGATAAAGGTCGTTTTCGCTCATCAGGTGTATAAGTCGAGTGGGCGTGACGAACTAAATATATATTTGTATTCATAATGCCTCCACCATTCCATTATCCTAATCAATAATTAACATGTCATTCTCATCGAATTCCCAGTTTTCACCATAGGCAACTTCCCACATATAGCCATCTGGGTCTGAGAAATAACCACTATATCCACCCCAAAAAACACGCACAGGATATTTAACTATAGTACCTCCAGCTTGTTCAGCTTTTTTTATTACTTCATCAACTTCCTCAAGCGATTTTGCGTTATAAGCAAGTGTAATTCCAGAGAACCCATGTTTTGTTGGCGGGTGTTCATCATTTATATCCATTGCTAATTCTTCCAGTGGGTACAATGCCAGCTTTGTCCCATTGTTTTGGAAGAAAACAATACCCGGATTATCATCTGATACAGAAGTTTGAAAGTCTAAGCCATCACGGTAGAACTTTAGCGATTCACTTATATTTGCTACACCAAGTGTTAATAGATTGATTCTGTTCATCTTAATTCTCCTTTCTACTCTATTAATTAATTCTATATTCCCCAAATAAATCCTCCATTTTTTGCTAGTTCTTTTGATTGATTTTGCAGAAAAAAGGTTTATTATTTTTTTATAAAGGAAATAAATTGAGCACTAAGTTTAAGGAGGATTTCATGAAACAAAAGCGATTTCTGATTATTGCTGGTGGTTTTTTGCTATTATTTTTAGTATTTATCCCCTCCGTTCATGCCGATAGTGGCCAAACATATGAGGTTGGAACTGATTCACTGAATGTCAGGTCTGCCCCGGCCCACAGTGCTGAAGTAATAGGTCAGCTTAATGATGGTGACCGATTAGTTGTTTTCGACAAAGCTTTTGGTTGGGTGCAAACATATTACTACGGACAAGTAGCATGGGTGGCATCGGATTATTTGTTTGCCGTTAATGGGGTTACTTCTGTTAACCAAAAGGAGATTACAGTTACAGCTGATGAGGTAAGACTCAGAACTGGTCCAGGCACACAACATAATATACTCGGTTATGCTTCCTCTGGAGATACATACACCATGGTTAAAACATCAAATAAGTGGAATAAAATTATACTCAACGATGGCTCTGTTGCATGGATTGCTTCTTGGCTTACAGATACCAGCGGGAGCAATCATCCAGCAGAATCCAGCGAAAATAACAATCATGCAACAAAGCAATCCGGCGGCTCTTTAGCAGGATACAACATCGTCCTTGATCCTGGTCATGGCGGCAAAGACCCTGGTGCTATTGGGATTGGTGGTACGTTTGAAAAAGGAATCATCATGGATACTGCTGATAACGTTGCTAAACAGTTACGTGATGCTGGAGCGACCGTTATCCTGACCCGTAAAGACGATTATTTCATCCCTCTGGAAGAACGCGTGAGGATAAGTAATGCTTATAATACACATGCTTTTATCAGTCTTCACTATAATGCATATCCATCACTTGCGATAAATGGTGTAAGTACTTATTTCCATTCCGGTGGGGATGATCGTGTTCTGGCAAGTGAAATTCAATCTGCCATTGCACAAAAAGTTCCATTAAAAGATCGAGGTGTTATGCAAAAAGGATATCATGTGCTGCGTGAGAATAATGATTTGTCTGTGTTAATTGAACTGGGGTTCATCACCAATCCGTATGATTTAGATACGGTTCGAACAGCGGAATATCATAATAATGTAGCAGAAGGAGTTGTTGAAGGTTTAAAGAATTATTTTAATGAGTAATATGAAGGGCTGTCCATTAGCTATTATGGCTAATGGACAGCTTAAGTGTAACTAAAGTCTGTACGCTTGGTTTCACTACCTTTTCTTCGCATAAACCATACTTAATATATCGTTAAAATGATATGTCTCCACGTGGTAATTGTTAGCAATCAACCATTCCTCTAACCTTGATTGGTCGGCATAAAATTCATCCTCAATAGCCTCGATTGCTTCAGTATTTCCTTGTGTACGGAATCGTTCAATCACTTCTTTTCGATGCTGTTCATTTTGAAACATCAAATCTACAATACAAATCTGCCCATCATCTTTCAGGACACGCGTCATTTCTTCTAATGCAAGCAGCTTTTCATTATCTGGGATATGATGCAATGCATAGCTTGATACGATTCCGTCAGCATGGCCATCCAACAACGGGAGCGCCAGAAAGTGTCCTTTTCGTGTTTCAATTGTCGGATGTTTTTTGCTGCAAACTTTAAGCATTTCTTCGGATTGATCAACGCCGATTACATTCACTTGCTTTTCGAGAAATCTCGATCCTAAGTTACCAGTGCCGACTCCAATATCCACACATACATCATCTGGCAGTAGCTTGATCGTATCTGTAATTCTGGATAATGCTTTATCATAATCCTGATGAACATTAAATCGATAGCCGGCCATTTTGATATTCTGATCATATCCTGCAGCCTGCTTATCAAAATTCCATTTGTCCTCCCAGTTTTTCCGCAAATTTTTCATGTTTTTTAAGTGCTGGGAAAGTATGAAGATATCTTGTGCCTGATAGTTATCATCTGCTGTCTGTTCTACCATTTTATCAATCGTGTTGATCATATCCTTCATCTCAATCCATTTTTCAAAGAGAGCTGATCGCTGAACGTTCAAATAATCTCTCATACTCATATTAGGATTATCCAGAATTCCCTTTATATTTTCAATACGCATGCCGATTTCCCGTAATGCAAGAATTGTACTTAGATGCAGAAGGTCTTTTTCAGAATAGATTCTGTAGTGATTTTCTGTGTCTTTCTTTGGCGTAATCAGTCCCTTTTCTTCATAAAATCGTATTGCTCTTGGTGTTGTATTTAACTGTTTTGCGACTTCTTTAATTTGCATATTTTAACCCCTTTCTATTACCACTATAAACGTTGACGTTACGTTAATGTAAAGGGACAAAAAAGTGTCATAAATTATTTTTAAATTTATGACACCTAAATGGATTGAGATTCGATTATAGGGTGAATAGAACTTTATTTATTTCGGTCATCTGAAGTCATTAGTGTGACGACAATCAGTACGATTACAGCTACCGGAAGTGCTACGATAACACTGTTCAATTCAAACGGCTTTCCAAGCAGAATTTCCCAGGTTAACGTCGTTACGACACCAGCAACCATTGAGGATACACCACCAGCCATGTTTACACGCTTCCAGAAGAAAACGGCGAGTAATGCTGGGGTAAGACCTGCTCCATAAACTGTATATGCGTACATTTGTACTTCAAGGACTGTTGGGAAGAATCGGATTAAAATATACGATACCACACCCAACAGAATAATGAAAAATTTTGTCATTCCTAATAACTGCTTGTCCGAAGCTTCTTTTTTCATATATTTTCCGACGATATCATATGTCACGTTGGTAGCTGCTGATAAAAGATAAGAATTACCTGTAGTTACAATAAACGCTGTTGCAGCAGCCAGCAGTATTCCGCCAATCACTGTTGGCATCACAGTGGTTGTAGCCATTAATGCCATTCCAGGATCGATATTTGGGAACATAGAACTAGATGCAAACGCAATAAATGAAATCGCTGGAGAAATAAGCAGCATTCCAATTAGCCAGCCAATTTGGGCTCTTTTTGCTGATTTACCTCCTGTCGATGATGCCAGACGCTGGTACATGTTCTGGTCACCTAACAGCAGAAATAAGGATGGTAACAAGAACCCGAGTAATTGGATGTTGTTTAATTCACCTGTTGCAGTTAAGTGTTCAGCCGGAACATTATTCGTTACGCCTTCCCAGCCACCTGCTATCACATAAATCGTTGGCAATGTAATAAACAATGCTGCGATTGCCAAAAATGCACTTAATGCATCGGTTGGTGCGACTGAACGGAGGCCACCGATTGATGCCAGAAACACGATGAGAACTGCTCCAATAATGGTACCCACTTCTACTGACATTCCAGTTGTTAAGTTTAAAATAAATCCAAGACCTGTCATTTGGTACGAAACGATTCCAACGAAGGCAAGAATAATAATGATACTTGCAATCATTCTTGCAGTTGAACCGTATTTCTCTTCCAAAATCCCCGATACGGTATACTTACCGAATTCACGAATTTTTGGTGCAATTAAATAAAGTATACCAATACCCACAAGGGTGGGGATCATCATCATTAGTGCAGGGATAATTCCATAGGTGAATGCCATTGATGTCTCTCCACCAGAAATACTTCCACTGCCTGTCCACGTAGCAAGCAATGTACCTGTTAAGACTATCGTTCCTAACCCTTTTCCTGCTAAAATGAAGTCCTCACTATTGGATATTTTTCGTGAATAGTAAATACCCATTATAATCATGATAAGTCCATAGGCTCCCACAAACCAAAGCAAAGTAGGATTATGTTCAATACCCATATGTTACACTCCTTTTTTTCTATGTTGTTTTTACTTATAATGCTGTTATTTAGGCTAACATATACAGTTGAAATTAATATGGATAGAAAGAACTAATTGAAATGTTATAATGGACATAATTTGTAAAAAGAGAGGTTTTTCCAATGAATGAACAGCTTCAGAACCTAATTGACTATACCCATGAAAAACTTGGACTAAATGATTACTATCTGAAAAGACATCATTTTTTTCGCGAGATAAATAACTTAAATGAAACAGCATATATTTTGAATATGGAATGGTTTCCGAAAGAGCTGACCCAATCTGATGAGGATTATAACCCGCCTGGAACAGCTGTAATTGATATTAATTTCCACACCAAGGCTGTTAAGCGCATTATTTTTGTGGAGGATGTATCATATGCCGAAAGCAGCTTGTATCCATCTTCCGAAAAAGAAAATGCGATTGAATGGATTGAAGAATTGACTGGTTTAACTTTTGGCAGACAATTCCTGCTCGTTAGCGAGGATGACAATGTTTTAAGCTTTGGAGCAGCTGTTGACAATATCCCTGTGGCACCAACTGGAACAATTGAACTAGAGTTTAACAATGAAGGAAAACTAACTATATTTTCGATTGATGGGGATTTCCCGAATGAGGACCAAATACAGTGGGAACCATTTAGTTTAACACCCGATAAGTATGAACCCCTAGCAAGCAGGCAATGTAAGTTAATAGAAGTCCCTGACAAGGATCAGGAGAAATGGCTGCCAATCTATGGAATAGAGGAGATTTATTTAGTAAATGATGGGGAAAGAACAATCCCATTTGATAAGGACCTAAACTCATTTGTAAAGAAAAATAGTGTAATGAAATGGGACAAGCCAAGTGAAGGAGAATTTATAAAGCAAGATACAGACTTGTCGATTGAGGTGACGCTTGATCAGTTACTGGCAAATGAACCGCATCCAGACACAATACCAATAACCAATACGGAAGTGGAGACTTGTGAACAAGAGGTATTGCGTTTTCTGCAATTGGAATTCCCGAATGAAAGCGGTGAATGGAAGTTAACTGGATTATATCTTGAGAATGGATATATTTTCGCGGAACTAAAACCAACGAAGTTTACGAACCGTGCTTTTGATCGAAAAATTAAACTAATGATTGATCGTGAAAATTATAACGCTGTTAATTATATCGATAATGATATGCTGCTTGATATGTTTAAGCATTTTAAAGATGCGGATGATCCATCTGTTTCACAGGAGGAAGCATTCGAAAAGATTCGCGATTATGTAGAAGTAGAACCTGTTTATGTTTATAACAATGAGAAAAATAGTTACATCATGTGTGGGAAAATGGACTGTCCATATGGTGTGAACGCAATAACTGGTGATATAGTTCTGTTGGCTGGATTATAAGATGGAACGGTGTGCTCTAGAGTGGGCACACCGTTTCTTGTATTTATTGAACTCAATTGTGAATATTTGAGCCGGATATTTGTGAACTTGAGCCGATTTTGTGACAACTTGGGCCGAACTTGTGTCTGCATCAGCCGATACTGTGACAATTTGAGCCAATCATCCTTATCACGCTAAACTAAAGGTCATCAAATCCATTCAAATCGCTCGTCTTCGTATATTGTCGTGACTTTTGCTCAAAAAAGTCTGTTTTCGTTCCATCGAAGTTATCAACATAAGCACGGATCCATTTCATTGGATTATCTGTATGATCAGGATAGATTTCGCTGAGTCCCATCATACGCAGCATTTTGTTCGCACGGTATTTAACGTAGCCTGACATTTCATCCAAATCGATACCTTCAACATTTTCCAAAACATAACGGGACCACTCTGTTTCAAGCTCGACTGACTCGCTAAACTGCCGGTAAATCCATTCAGTAAATTCAGCCGTATTTAACTCCGGATTCTCATCCAGGGTTGCTCGGAATAACTCAGCAATAAACCGGCCATGCTCAAGTTCATCCCTATTGATATAGCTTATCATTGTTGATGTACCGACCATTTTATTTTGTCTGGCCAGATTATAAAAGAATGCGAATCCTGAGTAGAAAAACATGCCTTCAAGCAACCCAGTATACACCATTGTTTTTAGAATGTTTTCCATCGTTGGCTCGTCCACAAATGCATTGTATTGCTGCATGAGCTTATCATTTCTTTTTAGCAATATCGGATCATTGCGCCCGAGCTGGAATGCCTCATTTTGTTCATCGAGTGATACGACAGACGACAGCACATAGGAATAACTCTCATTATGGACGGCTTCCTGCTGGGCAATCACTGCCATGATCGACTGGACAGACGGATCACTGGCATACAAGGAGAAGAGCAGTGCCGTTCTTGTCTGAGGTGCATCCAGGGTTGATAATAGTCCAATAATTTTTAAATAAGCGTCCTGATCCGTTTTCGCAAGCAACGAAAACTGGCGTACGTCGCCGGACATATTTACTTCATCAGCCTGCCAGTAATTTCCGATGAGCCGCTTGTACATTTTATACCAATGCGGATATGCGATATCGTTCCAGTTCAAAATTCCGCTTGCTTCCCCTCCGAATAGTGCCGTTGATTTGTTAGGGTGCAATGGCTCTAATGTTTTCGCTTTTTTAAGCAAGGATTTTGACATCGTGCAACACTCCTTCTACCCATTTTTCTACTACTTGCTCCTGTGAACCTCGTGGTGACTGTTCAATTTTTAATCCCGGCCACTGGCTATGATAAAAAGTTGTTAATTTATCGACTGCTCTACAAAAGAGCTTATCCCCGCCGAATTGCGTATCACCAGTACCAAACACAGCGACATGCTCAGGTTTATAGCCAACCTCCAGCACAAAATCTTTCACTTCATCTGGCGTACGACCCATATCCCACGTGAACGTTCCGAGAAAAATATAATCGTATTCAGATGCATCAATTGGAGGATCAATTCCAATCCGATGCATCTCTGCTGTCATACCGTCTGATCTTGCTTGCTCAGCAATAATTTCCGCTACTTCCTTTGTGTTCCCACTGTATGATAGATAAGCTATTAAACTTCTCAACTCTCACACCACACACATTCTTCGACATCATTGGCTGTTGAACGTACATAATAGGTCGTCTTTAGACCTTCCTTCCATGCCTGGAGATGTAAATCAAGCATCACTGACGCTTTAATAGTGTGCGGGACATAAAAGTTGAACGATATACTTTGATCAATATGTTTTTGTCTTGCAGCATTCTGTCTAATCGACCAGCGCTGATCAAGAATATATGCTGATCTTCGGTAAACATCATATGACTGGGAATCTAGTTCTGGTGCAGTGACTGCAATCTTGAAATCCTTTTTTTCCTCATAGTAAAACGGTTTGAAAATTGGATCGATACTCGCAGTGGAGCCAGCAATCATGGATGTAGATGAATTTGGTGCAACCGCCATGAGATAGCCATTTCGAATGCCATTTTCTGCTACGTCATGCTTCAGGTTTAGCCACTTTTCATCGGTATAGCCCTTTTCGGTAAAATAGCTCCCATTTTGCCATTTACTGCCACCAAACGCTGAATAGTTCCCTTTTTCTTTACTAAGTTCCATGCTGTTCTTTATCGTCAGGTAGGCAATTTTTTCATATAAGTTGTCGGCATAGGATACTGCCTCATCTGATTCCCAATGGATATGTTCTTTTGCCAGCAGATGGTGCCAGCCGAATGTCCCAAGACCAATAGCACGGTATTTTTGATTCGTCATTTGTGTTTGTTTAATTGGTAATGTGTTGATGTCAATCACGTTATCCAGCATACGAACCTGAATAGTAATAAGCCGCTCAAGCACACCATCAGGAACTGCTTGTCCCAGGTTAATCGAGCTTAAATTGCAAACTACATAATCGCCTGCTTTATATTTTTTTACAATCGTATTCTCAGCTTCCACATACTCCTCCAGAAATTCAGTTGGTGATTGATTCTGAGTAATCTCAGTGCATAAATTTGAGCAATAAATCATCCCGTTATGTGGATTATTATTTTTCCGGTTCACTTCATCACGGTAGAACATGAATGGTGTTCCCGACTCAAGCTGTGATTTCATAATTCGTTTGATAATATCTATTGCCGGCACGACTTTACTCGATAGCTCCGTCGATTGTACACATTCCAGGTACTTCTGACGCCACGTACCATCGCCTTTTTCCTCATCATAAAAATCTTCCAGGGAATAACCCATAACCTGACGAACTTCATGCGGATCAAATAAATGCCAATCACCGCGGTTTTCTACCTGTTCCATAAAATAATCCGGTAAGCTGACACCCGTGAAAATATCATGGGCGCGCATACGATCATCACCATTATTTAATTTAAGATCGAGAAATGGCTCAATATCTTTATGCCATACATCCAGATAGATAGCGATCGCACCTTTTCGTGTCCCCAGCTGGTCTACGTTAACAGCGGTATTGTTGAGTTGCTTAATCCATGGAACGACACCGCTGGACATATTCTTGTATCCCTTGATTGAACTGCCTCGGCTGCGGATTTTCCCCATATAAACACCAATTCCACCACCATTTTTGGAAAGCTTAGCAATATCAGTATTACTGTCATAGATAGACTGCAAACTATCATCTACTGTGTCGATAAAACAGCTGGACAGCTGACCGTGGGATTTACCTGCATTTGTTAAGGTTGGTGTGGCAACGGTCATATATAAATTACTCAACGCCCAGTATGCTTCTGTCACATAATGACTGCGATTTACTTTCGCCTCATCCTGCATTAAGTACATCGCAATGATCATCCATCTTTCCTGTGGTAGCTCATATGTATTCTTGTTATGGTCTGTTGCAAGGTAGCGAGTTGCCAGCGTGTACAGTCCCAAGTAGTTAAATAATAAGTCCCTCTCTGGCTGAATCACTTCGGCAAAGTAATCTATTTCTTCTTTCTTATACGTTTTTAACAAATGCTCTGAATAGATACCCTTTTCCGTAAGTGTTGTGATAAGTTCATAGAAGTTTCCGTACTGTAAATCCGCATCATATCCCCTGTTTTCTGCCGCAGTTTTGTATAATTCTTTTAAATAAATACGGCTAGCTGCAAAGGTCCAATCAGGGTTGGCCTCATCGATATTTTCAAGCGCTATTTTTATTAGGTTTTCCGTGGTGCCGGTTTGATTGGCTTTTTCCAACAAAATTTCTTTGTTTATATTCAATCCTTTTGTTGCATAGTCAATCAATTGCGAGATTTGCCCATTTGCTGTCATTACCATGTTTTTTCCTCCTTTTTTCTAAAAGAACAAAAGCGCAAGCGCCTGTTCAGCGCCGTATGGACTGGACTGACCCGTGTGAGATAAAGGATACACGAAGAGCGTAAGCGATTCGATGTTCACTTATCGTAGACACGGAGAGGGAAGTCTACTAGGCGCTAGGCGCTGGCCGGTGAGAACGCCACGTCCTGTGGCGTCACCGGCACTAGTACGTCCTGTACGTCGGAGCTGGACGTTGCTGATTCAGAAGTCCAGTTATCCACAGCACTTAAATTTTATAATTTCCTATAAAACAAAAAACGTCCACCCAGGGGATGAACGGTTAGAACGACAGAAGATATGTATCTAGCTCTCTCTATCGTTTCACCTTCTCTTACCCCGAGGAATTGAAACTACAAGCTATGGCAGGTCTCCTGGCTCGTGCTTCTGTCTACTAGAGTCCTTCCCATACCGTAGCCATGAAGCTTTCGGTACAGTGGGTTACTCGTTCGTCCACACTTACAGTTGCGGGGACAGCTCCAGTTTTTCACTGGATTCCCTATTATGACAATGGATGTCACCTTAACTTGTAACACTATATATAGTTGTTATTTCTATTTATATACCAATATATTGTATTGAAAGACTATCATAGAATATTACTTCTTGCAATACTGATATAAAAAAATAGTCTTAATGGAGGATTTAAGTTTTAATATAATTGCAATGATTTTTGTGAACTTCGGCGAACTTGTTGTGAACTTCAAGCAACCCTATTGTGAACTTCGGCGAAATCAGTGTGAACTTCAGCGCTTCCATTGTGAACTTCAGTATTTTGGGGATTTAACTGATCATCTTATAAACCTTATTCCGCTCAATCACATGACACCCATTGGCCATAAAAGTTTTTAACATCGGCTGGTTACTTTCACTCGTACCGCCAATATAACAGGTAGCATTAAATTCATCCTTTAACAGCTGCAGTGCGAGTTTATGAAGGGGCATGCTTTTTCCTTTGCCACGTTCGCTTGGAATCAAGCCAAAATAAAAAAGCCTTCCTTCGTCTAGGGTACCTGGTTCAATATGTGGAATAGCAACTCCAACTGGCCGCTCTTCCTCATAAGCAACTAAACAGGAATCTTTATAGTCAGGACCTAATTCTATTTCCAAGCTTTTCATTTGTTCATCAAGCGTTAATGAAGATGGGGCATTGAGTGAATCAGTCATTGATTCTGCCCAAATTTCTTTAAACTCATGTTGCGAAATACTATGTAATGACTTAAATGTAAAATTAGATTCCAGTTCAACTACCTCATTAAGTTCCTTATAAACAGTGACCATTTCATCATGAAACTGAAAATTATTGTCCTGAAGCAATTCATAGATCTCTTCAGTGAATTTACTGTTTACCATAATGTTCACATTGGGGATTTCCCCGAGTTCAAGGTCATCAATAAAATTAGTTATAAAAGCAATCATTTCCTCAGCACTTAATGCCTTTGTCTCTTCAATCGTTACAAAGTTTTCACCTTTCAAAATTTTAACTTTTGCATAAATTTCTAATTTGCCAATAGTTCCTTCAGGTCCCATATTTTGCACGACACCCAACCTTTCTATTCCTTGAACCATTCATTTTCCAATATACTCATTTCCCATACGTTCCAGTACTCATCTCCAACTTTTGCTGCTTCTCTATGTAACCCTTCTTTTGTAAATCCTGACTTCTCATAGCAAGCAATTGCTGACGCATTAAAATCATATACACCAAGACTCACTCTGTGCAAATTATGTTTTTCAAAAGCAATTCTTAAGACTTCTCTAATCATTTGCTGACCTATCCCTTGTCCTCTCACGCTTTTATCACCAATTAATACTCTGCCGATTCGCCCCTTATTGTTGGCTTTATCAATCCTTCCTAACGAAATATGACCAATTGTGTTTCCTGATTCTTTATACACAACTTTATATGCAAATGTATCGGAATCTTCGCTATTCGCATTCTGAATATAGTTTGATAATTGGCTTTCACTTAAAGGGTACTCAAATTGATTAGCACCACCCCATTGGTATAAAAATTCTTCTGTGTTAATCCAATTGATCAGCTGTTGGAAATCCGTACTTTCGAATTGCTTTAACTCAATCATTTTCACATTCTCCCCTAGAAATTAATTGTATTGCTAAGTATAAAGGTTACTTTCAAACTTTCCAACGCTCCATTATTTTTAAAACTTGGCTTATCGCCAAGCCTTTATATAGATAAGCCTTAGTTGCACTTATGCAGTAAGAAGGTATTTATAATTTCTTAACTGCTTAAAAAGACGTCACTCGATGAGCAACGCCTTTACATTACTTCTTCTTGCTTCGTATTCCTATTACTCGACCAGCTTCTTTGGGCTTCTTGTCTGGAGTATGATAAGCTGCTAAATCTTTAACCATTGCAAAAATTTCATCTGGAAAAGGTGCAGGTCTGCCTGATGTTTGGTCAATTCCCATCAGCATTTGCTCGCTTGTTGCAGCACGTTTTCCATTTTCACCATATAATTCGTAAAAAACATGTGCGCGTTTTTCGTCATAATCAAGCATTTGCAGATGCACTTCAAACGGTTCACCAAGCTTCATTTCAGCTAAATAACAAACATGATTTTCCATTGTAAAAACCGTATAGTGATTATTTTCGCGAAAGTCATCTGTAATTCCAACCAGCTTCATAAATCGATCGACGCCCCAGCTGAATGCACGGACATATTCAGCATCATTCATATGCCCATTATAGTCAATCCAATCCTCCGGAACTTGATCAGTAATAATTACTTTTGCTTCTCCCATATAAAACTCCCTCTTTCTATCAAAGTTTACCGGTAAGATTTGCGCCAGGCCAGTATTTTTCTAATAACTGCTGCAGTTCAATCAAAAATTGATCCCTGCGTACTTCTAGACTGTTCATCTCAACTCCATCAGTCTGCTTTTCGCAGCCGGTAATGACCTTTTGAGCCAATTCGTCGGTTAATTCAGGAGCCACAAGTTTTGTCCATGGCAGCTTCAATGCTGGACTAAATTGATCAAGCAAATGACGCATACCTTGCTTGCCGCCTCCCATATGTAATGTTAAAAACGGTCCCATCAATGCCCAGCGTAACCCTGGCCCGTAGATGATAGAGGCATCGACCTCTTCTGTTGTTGCAATACCATCGTTAACTATATGAAGTGATTCGCGCCAAATAGCTTCCATTAATCGATCAGCGACATGCCCTTCGATTTCTTTTTGGATAACAAGTGGTTTCATATTTATCTTATCATAAAAATCCTTTGCTTTTTCGATAAAAAACAACTCGGTTTTACTGCCGCCAACCAGTTCTACTAATGGTATTAAGTAAACTGGATTAAATGGGTGGGCAACAATAACGCGCTCTGGATGGTGAGCGCAATCAGCCTGAAGTGTGCTTGGCAATATGCCGGATGTACTCGACGCAATCACCGTTTCTTTAGGAGCGAATTGGTCTATTTCAGCGATAACTTTTCGTTTAAGCTGTTCACGCTCCGGTACGTTTTCCTGAACAAAATCAGCATGAGCCAGGGCAGTTTCAAGGTCTGTTTCAAAAGACAAATCATGCATAGATGCCTCATCTGATAATCCCATCTTCTCCATTGCTGGCCAGGCTTGTTCTACTGCATCACGCATTCGTACTTCTGCCGTCGGATCCGGGTCAGTTGCCGTGACATGATAACCGTTCGCTAAAAATCGAGTAATCCAGCCATTACCGATTACACCAGTCCCTACGACAGTGATGTTTTTTATCTGAGAAATATCATGTCCATCCATGTTGATCCGCCTTCCCATCTTGTTTACGAATTTTTAATAATTCACGTGCATCATGCGGAGTCATAATTTCTGATCCTAAACTATGGACAATTCCAATTGCTTTATCAACCAGCTGCTCATTTGTCGCCAATGTTCCCTTTTTTAAATACATATTGTCTTCCAAGCCAACACGAATGTTTCCGCCCTGAAGGACTGATTCGGCTACCATTGGCATTTGCATCCGTCCGATACCAAACGCAGCCCAGCTAGCATTATCCGCGACACGGCTTTTCATATATGCCAGTGTCTCTGCATCAGCATCTGCTCCCCACGGAATTCCAAGGCAAAATTGGAACATTGGATCACCATCAATCAACCCCTCTTCAACCAGTTGATTTGCAAAACGTACATGCCCTGTATCAAAACACTCAAGTTCTGGTTTAACACCGCTTTCCTGAATTAGCCTTGCTTGTTTTCGCAGCCAGTCTGTGGGGCTGACATAAACCTGATTCCCAAAATTGACACTTCCGCAATCAAGCGTACAAATTTCAGGTAACAGCATACCTACTGGCTCATGGCGCTGTTCAGGGGTTTGCATATCGGTACCCTCACCGCCCTTAGCAGGATCAGCATCACTTGGAACCCAGTCGCCACCACCACCGGCAGTAATATTAATAATCACATCTGTATCTGCTTCACGTATTCGTTCCACCACTTCTTTAAAAAGTTCCACATCATGACTTAGCTTTCCTGTCTTAGGATCGCGTACATGAACATGAGCAATTGTTGCACCTGCTTTTGCCGCTTTAATGGATGAATCTGCAATTTCTTTTGGTGTTACAGGTACATTAGGATTTTTTGATGTAGTATCTCCAGCACCTGTCACCGCACATGATAAGATAACGTTTTTATTCATGTAATTCCTCCTAACAGTGTCCATTATAATAAGTTTTCTCTCCTGCTTATACTGTTTACTAAAAACACTTTTTTATTAATTCCACATCCCCTTACACAGTACTGTATGTCTTCTGCAAACTGCTAAGAAAGATTAATGATTGTGTATATCCTGCTCCGTTATAGAAAAGCTATCTTTAGAAAGGGTGATATCGAAATGAACAAAAATTTGATTGACTGGCCAACATTTATAGGTGCTCTAATATTACTCCTCGCTGTTTCCATTCCACTTGCTGTTTTCCCTGAAGCGGGAAAAGAGATTGTCAGTGCTGCAAATGAATTCATGACAGGGAATTTTGGTGTGCTCTATTTATTAGGTGGACTCGCAGCTTTCGCATTTCTGATCTTTGTTGCGTTCAGCAAAAACGGTCGTATAAAGCTTGGGGATGAAGATGATGAAAGGGAATTTGGAACTATTTCATGGGCAGCCATGCTTTTTGCTGCGGGGATCGGTTCGAGTATTCTCTACTGGGGAATGATCGAATGGGCTTACTATTATCAAGGTCCGCCATTTGGCATAGAGGGGAACTCTCGTGAAGCGATTAACTGGGCACCTGCATATGGTATCTTCCACTGGGGACCGATAGCTTGGGCGATTTATACACTGCCAGCGCTGCCAATTGCATACTTTTATTATGTAAGAAAAAAACCTGTATTGAAAATAAGTGAAGCAGTAAGACCCGTCCTCGGACGATTGGTAGATACACCACTAGGAATAGTTATTGATGTCCTTTTCATGTTCGGACTTATGGGTGGCGCAGGAACAACACTAGCACTAGGTACCCCTATGATTGCTGAAGGTGTTAACTCGATTACCGGCTTACCCGTGAACCTAACCTTAAAAGCTGTGATTATGCTGATTTGTACTGCTATTTTTGCTATAAGCGCCTATTCCGGCTTGCGTCGCGGAATAAAAGTATTAAGTGATATTAACTTATGGCTTGCCATCTTCATTTTATTATTTATCTTTATCTTTGGTCCAACCTTGTTTATTAGTGAAACGACATTGACCAGCATCGGTCTTATATTCGATAATTTCTTTAAAATGGCGACATGGCTGGAACCATTTGGAAATATAAACGGATTCACCGAAACCGAATTCCCTGAAGCTTGGACAGTATTTTACTGGGCTTGGTGGGTAGTTTATGCACCATTTGTTGGTTTGTTTGTTGCTCGTATTTCCCGCGGGAGAACGATACAAGAAATGATTTTCGGCACAATGATGTATGGAACAATAGGCTGTATCCTGTTTTTTGGAATTATGGGGAACTATGGTCTGCATTTACAGCTGACCGGAAGTTTTGATGTTATTAGTTTCATGAATGAAAATGGTGCACCTGCAGCTATTATCGCCATTATGAACCAGCTTCCAATGTCCGGCATAATGGTTACCCTTTTCACCATACTTGCAATTATTTTCCTGGCAACGACCTTCGATTCATCATCCTATATACTGTCTGCCGTTGTCCAAAAGGAAGTAAAGGGAGAACCACTCCGCTGGAATCGCCTGTTCTGGGCATTCACACTTTGTCTGATGCCACTTGTTCTGATGATTGTCGGGGACCTCCAGACGCTTCAAACAGCCAGTATTGTAGCCGGTTTTCCAGTCATTTTCATCATGGCGTTGATGGCATGGTCATTTATGAAAGCCTCCAATGAAGACATAAGGGCATCCAAGGATTATGAGCCACCAACAATTTACATTGATCATCGTGAAACAAAAGAGCTTCGCCGAAGGAAAAGAAAAGAACGGCGGTCCGCGCTGGAAGCCCTGGAAGGTAAGGATATAAATAAAGATAATAATCGTGATAAATAGACCGTTGGCATGCAGACGGATGATTTCTCAGCATGATTTGCAGCTACCACCCTTTCATTAGAGTAAGTGTTTTTAAATTAGCAAAATAGTGTTTGTATTTTCATGACGTAATAAAGTGTTCTGGCATGTCTTCCTTGTTGTGTATAAGGGTTGATTAGAGGGCGAAGACGGTAAAGAAATTCTTGATCACATTTACATGAGGGACCATACCGTCTATAGCACATATCATGTTCTTTACAGGCAGCATCAATCTTGTTAACTGGAGAACCTGGTCCACTGCAGGCCGGCCCGCACCATCTGTATCCTGGAAATAGGCAAATCCGCGGACGTAAATTCCCATTCTTTTTTTCCATAACTTTGCCTCCTAACTTACTGGAATTATATCTAGTTTATGTGAGACAAAACGGATTGGTTGTTTGAAAACCTAAGTACAATTAATACTTTAATTAACACAGAATGAAATCAAGTAAAACGTAACTATGGAAGGTGGCAGTTACAATGGAACATGCTTGGCTATCCTTAATCCCATTTATAATCGTTATCGGATTGTCCATTTGGCTTAAAAAAATCCTGCCGGGACTTGTGCTTGGCCTCCTTGTTGGAGCGTTGCTTGTTGAATTTAGTGTGTTAGGCGGGTCCCAGGAAACTGTCAATTATATCGTAACGACTTTATCAGACGAAAATAACATTAAGATTATTGCCTTTCTTTATTTATTTGGCGGCCTTATAGGCATGATGAGAATCTCAGGTGGTATTAAGGGTTTTTCTGAGTGGATTGGTGGAAAGATAGATTCACAACGTGGATTGTTAAGCCTGATTTGGCTCACACTGCCATTTACATTTATGATGCCGATGTTCCGGATTATGATGATCGGTCCAGTGGTTAAATCGCTGATGAGTGAAATGAAAATATCCAAACGGAAAGTCGGTTTCACGATGGATGTATCGACTAGTTCGGTAATTGTCCTGTTACCTGTTGCGACTGCATTTGTCGGTTTTATGGTCTCACTTGTTGAGGGTGGCATTCAGAAACATAATCTGGATATGGATCCATATCAAATTTTCCTGCTCAGTATTCCGTTTAACTTTTTTGCCATCGTTATGCTGATCATAGGGCTGATTCGAACATTCTGGTCGTCTTCTGAGAAAGAAGTGGAAAAAAAGAAATCAAATGAGGAAGAGAGCTATCACCGTAAAGGAATTAAAAAGGAGTTATCGATGGTTAAAGCACAGCCTTGGAACCTGATTGTGCCTTTATTTTTATTACTGGGGTTGTCGCTATTCCTTTTGTGGCAAGATGGAGTCGCTAAGGGAGCGGACACTATTTTCCAAGCGTTCTCGGAGGCCGATGCAACGTTTGTTATGCTGCTGGCGGTATTTATAACACTAATAATCACCTTTGTTTTTTACATGATACGTAAACAGGAATTAGGGGAAACAATCTTCCACTTCTTTGATGGAGGAAACCAATTGATGCAAGCTATTATTCTGCTTGTACTTGTTTGGGCATTGTCGCTCGTTGCAGAAGATCTCGGGTTTTCCCAGTTCATCAGCTCAACGCTAGGTTCTTTTTTACCAAGCTTTACTATTCCTGCTATCATATTTCTCCTCGGTTCGGTTGTTGCCTACTTCATTGGATCATCCTGGGGAACATGGGGCTTATTCATGCCACTTGGAATAGCACTGGCTGTATCGACAGGTGCGTCGATTCCTTTGACGGTAGGGGCTGTATTTGCAAGTGGTTCATTTGGCGCGATGACATCTCCACTTGGCGACACAACCATAACAACTGCATCCATCCTGGAGATGCCTTTGGTCGATTATGCGCGCTATAAATTAAAAATCTGCTCAATAGGTGTAGGGATTGCTGTTGGGATATATCTTGCCGTTGGGTTATTTGTATAGACAGTAAAACACCCCCACCTTATTGTAAATGTTTTGGCGAGGGTGTTTTCGGATTATCTTCGTCCAATTCGTTAAAAATATCTTTCTGGTTGGTTACTTGTGTCAGTTGAGTATTCAGTTGTGTTAATTGCTGATTAAGCTGCTGAAGTTCTTTACTTGGTGCTAACTGATTCAGTGTTCCTTTTATATCAGTTGCCATCTGCTGAAATTCTTTCTTCGTAACTGGCTGTGCTTCTTTTTTCAATATAAATCCTACTTGACCATTCGGTTCCAGTGTTGCCCACTCTATATCACTTAGATTTAATACATTTTTAAGGCGCAGGTTCATCTCAAGCTGGTCTACAGTTAATCTTAATTTCTTTAGGTTTTGTTCCTGTAATTGACCGTTTTTAATTAACACTTTGGATTTTCCAGTAATAATTTTTTCAAATATATTTCCCTTAACTTGTGCATATTCCATTAAGAATAATGTGAAAACCAGTACTGCCCCTACAGCTAAAGTCTGCCATATGTTATTGCCAGAGACCGGCTGTATAAGTAGTGAGCCGATACCAATCATGATTACCGTTTGCGGGAGAGTCATTTGTGAAATAGACTTTCTGCCTGCAAACCGCAATAAGAATGTACCACCCAATACGATAAGTACTGCCTTCCATATCCAATCAAGCTCCATCATATCAAACTCCCTTACGATTGTTATGATTAGTTTGACTTGATTGGTGATTATTATACGAAAGGGGGACATGGACAAAATTGTTTTAGTCAAAATAAAATCCGAACTATGATTCAAATTTCCTGAGATAGAATTCGAATTAGTTCGGATTTATTTGTTGCTGATAAGATATAAAATGCGACGTAGTGAAAAACTTTTATTTAAGCTTCTTTCCCTTCTCTTAAAGAATGAAGGTTGAGTGCTTCGATTCGTTCCGGCAGAATACTTCGCTTTCCATGGGCACGACCTCAGCCTCCTCAGAAGCACAGAACGCTTCTTCCGGGGTCTTCGGAACGTGCTGTTCCCATAGGAGTCTGCGCATTCTGCCTCCACTGGAAGAGGCTTCTTGATTAGAGCTTGAAGTGTTCCCTATGGCTATGGCTAAGAAGATTAAGTAAAAACAATCCCAGCGGAGGAAATACACGTAGACTCCTGTGGGAGCTGAGGCCTAGATGAGACTACGCAGCGACGTAGGAGCAAGGAGGCTCATCAGCCGCCCACGGAAAGCGTAGTGTATTTCCGGAGCGATGTCATCGCACATAAATTATTTTTCATATTGTGTCGCACCATATATCAACTACGTATTAGATCCAGCCGTTATTTATTCATTTTCGAGAAAAAGTCACCTAGGGGATCTTCCTCATCTTCGTCAGGCTCTTCTTCTTCCTGATGAAGTTCATCCAATTTATCCAAATCCATTGCGTCTAAGTTTATTTCCGGTTCGTCATTTGAGGCGGTAGAATCTTCTTCCTGTAAATAGAGTGCCTCTTCCACATCACGAGAATTACTGTTTAAGGACGCTAACAAAGTTGTTGCCCGCATGGGATCCTGAAGCAGCTGATATAATATACTGCCAATTAATGCTTCAGAATGCTCATGCTTCAACCAGCTTTTCTGCTCTTTGGTTAATTGTTTCGGGAGTGGTACTGTTAATGTTTCCCGTTCTCTTGCAAAGGTCTCATTAACGCCTCTTAATACATATTGTGCGATTTCGCTTGAAAAATTTCGCCGTTCCGTTTCCTTGAGTCGTTGCAGTTGCTTTAATAAGTAATCAGGTGTATCTGACGGGACACGAAACGTGATCGATTGTCCCCGTTCGATGCTTTTTTTGGAATCTCGCATACTATCACCCTACTTTTCTTTCGTTGTCTCTTGTTCCTTTGCCTCTTTTGGAGCATTCTTGTTCATAAAATCAGTGATTAATTTGTAATATGCATTGGCCATCATCCAGATGCTCTCATTTTCATCTTCAAAGAAATCCAGGTTGTAGCCATCAAGCTTATTATTAAGTGCCTTCAGATAATCCTTCAGCACCGCTGATCCGCCACCAACAAAATAACAGATTTCCGACTGGGAATTCTTTTGCCATACATTACGTAGATAACGATATTCTTTCTTAGCAAGCTCCAATAAAATTCGATCAGTAATGTCATGAACGTTTGTCCGACTTCCTTTTACCATAATGTGATGACGATCATTTTTACGCGTGATTATATCAACCACATCACGACGGCTGTCGAGCTCTACACCATGTCTGGTACGAATTTCTTCGCGGATCTCCTCAAGGGATTCTGCAACACCAAGATGGAATCCTTGTGCTTTATCATCGTCAACATTCCGGTTGCGAATAACAGCGATATCCGTTGAAAGTCCGCCAATATCTTGAATCAGTATTTGCTTATCAATTAATTCCTTATTAATAACGTTAAGATCATTATCCATAATAAGGTTTACATATGCTGCAAAGCCCTCTGGATAAACCTTTACTTCATCAAATTTAATGTTTACTTTTTTCCCTTGATATTGTGGTGTTACTAAAAACTCAATCTGATGGACGGAACCAAGCAATTGAGAGCGGTACCCTACATCTTTTCCTTCCTTCACTTCACGTAATGGAAGACCTGTTCCCAATGTATAGTTGGCATCAATCACATCTTTTTTCGTTGCTTTGAATGCATCACTGCTCACTGCATCAAATGCAATAGAAGCAAATAGCATAATCAATGTCTGGTCTTCCTCAGACTTACTGCTTCCCGGATCCAGTTCTGTTGAATTATTCGTTTTCGTTGCCAAATTACCTACCCGATATACCGCATTGTTTTCTTCCAGGGCAGGGGAGTGGACGCGAATGTGCAGGTTATCTATTGGATCCTTTTTATCGAGGTCTTCAATTCCAATAACCGGACGGTCCTCCATATCCCTCGCAATTACATTTGGTATGTAGCAATTACTTTCCATTTTTCCAAAGTTTGCTTTTAATGCATCATTTCCTACATCGACTGCTGCAATTCTAGATTTTGTCATGTTTGTATTTCTCCTCTCGTGAAAATGAACTTGCAAGTATAACGTTAATAGATTTACTAGAATTACGCAATCGGACTTTTATCGTATTCTTTTATGTACACATGTTTTCAATATCGCAAACATTATTATACCGGAATGTATTCGATTTTGTGTACAAGAAAACAGATTTGCACACATGTTGTAAACATTTTGCATTCATGTTTACAATAATGTTTACAAATAAATGAACACACAATATATCCAGTTATGGTATGATTAAGATTATTATATAGGTTGTAAGGCCTATATATTAAAGGGGGGGACAATCTATGTTGCGAGTTAAAATCTTCATCATAATCCTATTCTTAACTGCCTTCGTTGTAGCAATTATTTCTGGACCAATCTTAATCGAAACCTCAACATATATGAAAGCCCTTCTACTGTATTGGCTGTTCTCAACTCTTTACACACATCTTAGAGTGCATTCAAAAAACGGAAAGTTAAATATGGATTACGGTGTCTCCTATAGTATGTCAATTGCTCTGTTCGCTGGACCACTTGGGCTATTTATCTATGAAGCACTTTATGGCTTTACTGTATATATCATTAGAAGAGTTACAAAAACTGGTGACCCGGATGAATTGTTACATACATTTTATAATATTGGTTCATTCGCACTTAATAACACAATTGTCTTCTATTTATTTTTCTATTTTTATCCCAGTTTTCAAAACATCCCTTTTGGCTTTTGGCTGCTAATTATCCTGTTAGCCCTGATTGTTGCCCTATTATCAGATATATACCTTATTACAATATCCTACTTTTTTGGTGATATTAGCACTCCAGGAGATGCAATCGACTTCATAAAAAGCCGCAGTATAACAGATCTAGGTAAAATAGCATTCTCAAACGGATTCTTGCTTGTATTTCTACAAGCGGAAAGCTGGCAGATGGTTATAGCCCTATTTATCTTAAACTATCTCGTCAGTCGTTCTTTCGTTGATAAATCATTAAGCATTCAAAATAAAGTAGAGCGTGATAAATTTGAACAAATGGCATATACCGACTTTATGACAGAAGTGTACAACCGTGCTTTTATGGATAAAAAAATGAAGGAATTTAATTTATCAGGTGAATATCTGGGGATAATTGTAGCGGATATTGATAAATTCAAACAATATAATGATAATTATAATCACGCTGTTGGGGATAAGGTTATTCAAAGTTTCGCTACCACTTTGCACAGGTACCTAAACGATGAAGACTTCCTGTTCAGAACAGGTGGTGAAGAATTTACGATATTCCTAAGACATAGAACATTTGAAGAATGCTCGATACTCGTTGAGCAGATGCGAGATGGTGTAGTGAATAGCCCGGTACATGCGGAATTTCATTCGAAAAACGTATCCATTTCATACACAGCCTCATTTGGATTATATTTCTATAAAACTAGCAAGTATCTATCTATTGAAAAGGGTTATATATATGCCGACCACCTATTACTTCGATCAAAGGAACTCGGTAAAAACCTTGTGTCAGTGAAGAATGGAATGAATGATCTTCCATTGTCTGTGAGATATTCGGAGTGAAAAGCCTAATGTCGTATAGGTGGAGCTTCTACATCCTGGTCATCCATTAATGAAATTTGAAGCTCGTGCTCGTAATTAATGGAGGCATAAAAAACGTCGTCTAAGTTGTCAATATTCCTACTGGCTAATTGCTCCATCAACCAGCTTTTATCCAGATTTAGATTGTGTAGCACATTCGAATATATATTTCCCTCTACGATAACAGAAAACGTTATTGATGAGGTTGTTGTGACGATGTCCAAATCTTGTAAAGTAACTGATTTATTGGATGTTTTTTTCAAAACACTTAGTGATCCATTGGCTTCAATGATAGCCGTCTCAACTTCATTCAAATCAAATACATTCTTCTCGCGGAGCATCTGCAGGATGTTGTCAATGGAGTAACGCATCTGTTTCATGTTTTTATGTAACAGTTTACCATTTTGGACAACGATGGTTGGTTCAAATGTCAGTAGTTTTCCGATTTTTCGATTGGATATTTTCCACTTAGCTACGATTCTTTGAAGTATAGCAATAGCAATAATCGCAAATGCAGTCGGAAGATGGTGTATATTTGGATCTGCTATGTCAGCACCTACCACCGCACCCAAGGTTACGATAATCAGAAAATCAAATATTGGTAACTCCCCTATCGCACGTTTACCCATAAAAATTGTTACAAAGAGTAATAATGGTAAAATAGTAACAATCCTGCCAAGAATGATAAGCAATTCTTTTAATGTTTCCAGCATGTTAATACCCCTTCTCATAACCTCTACTCTAATAGATATTGTATAGATAAATATGAACTATAATACTAGCATCCTTTCCTGTAATGGCCCTTTTCATACATTAATAGATTTCATGAAAGATGGGCTTATTATTCATAAAGGCTTCCATCAGCCAAGAATCAACCATCTATGTTATCCTTGTTATGCTTAATATAGGAGGCGGAAATTGATGGGCGATAAGAAGGGGATTTTATTTGTATTAATAGGTGCAGGCAGTTTTGGATTCACACCAATATTTGCCAAATTAGGATTCAGCAACGGCTATACACTCGGACAAATTAATATCATTCAAATGCTTATATCCCTTGTTTTACTATGGAGCATCGTCATAATTAAGCGGTCATCATTCAGGGGATTAAACAAGAAGAACATAAAACAGATTATGATAACAGGTTCATTCGTCGGACTAACGAGCATATTTTATTACGGTTCGATGATATACCTTCCTGCTTCATTAGCAATAATATTATTATTTCAATTCGTTTGGATTGGCATCCTATTTGAATGGATTCTTAGTAAAGTTAGACCAAGCCTAATAACCTTATTGGCAATGGCACTGATATTAATAGGAGTGTTTTTTGCCTCAAATATTTTAATTGCAGTCTGGAAAAATTGCCTGCGATGGGATTTGTATTTGGGATTCTTGCGGCATTTACATATGCAGGATTTATAAATTTTAGTGGTAAAGTGGCGACAGAGGTTGATCCATGGGTTCGTAGTTCGTTGATGGTTACAGGATCGACTGTGTTGGTAATACTGATTTTCATAAAGGATATACCGTATATACCTGTGACTGATGGTTCTTTATGGATTGTAACTGCAGGGGTTGCCTTATTCGGATCCGTTATGCCTCCATTATTTTTCGCGCTTGGAGCGCATTTAATCTCAGGTGGCCTCGTTAATATTCTGAGTTCATTTGAATTACCAGTGGCTATTATATCGGCAAGTATAATCCTCTCCGAATCCATCACACTTGTACAATGGCTAGGAACGTCTTTGATTATAGGCGCAATTATATTGAATGAATTAGGGAGTATGCGGTTTAATATTAAAAAACACTCAACAAGTGACTAGGAAATAAATCTTTATTAAAGTGAAAAACCAATCGTCGGATAATGACGATTGGTTTTTTATGCTTATACTGATAATCTATTCGACGTGATTTGACAAAAACCGGGGAGTGACAGGCACCACTATACCGTTTTTTTCTCTTTGTTTTTCTTGATTTGTTTGCTTCGGAGCTGTCCGCAGGCTGCATCAATGTCTGCTCCGTTTTCCCAGCGAACACCACAATTAATGCCATTTTGTTTTAATGTTTCATAAAACGCCTGAATTGTTTCTGAATCACTTCGCTGATATTGATTATCATCAACTGAATTGTATGGAATTAAATTCACATATGTCAGATGCTTCTTATCCCCAAGCAGTTTAGCAAGCTGTCTTGCTTCTGTCTTATGGTCATTTACATCCTTCAGCATGATATACTCATACGTTATGCGGCGATTTACTTTTTCCAAGTAATAATCAACAGAGTCCATGAGCTTCTCAATCGGAAATGCCTTGTTTATTTTCATAATTCGTGTTCTGAGTTCATTATTTGGTGCATGTAATGAGATGGCAAGGTTAACCTGTGTGCCAGCATCAGCCCACTCATATATTTTGTTTGCAATACCACTTGTTGATACGGTGATATGTCTTGCGCCAATGCATAGACCTTTATCATTGTTCACGACATTAATGAAATCCATAAGATTTGTAAAGTTATCAAATGGCTCTCCAATCCCCATAACAACGATATGACTAACGCGCTCACCTTCATCTTTTTCATCAAGATGCTTTTGTACATTCATGATTTGTTCAACAATTTCGCCGCTGGAGAGATCGCGACTCTTCTTCAATAGACCACTCGCACAAAATGTACAGCCAATGTTACAGCCTACCTGTGTCGTTACACAAACAGATAAACCATAATTGAAACGCATTAACACCGTTTCAATAATATTACCATCTGACAGCTTGAATAAATATTTAATCGTACCATCAGCTGATTCTTGCTTGATTTCCTCTGACAACGTGTGAAGAACGAAATTCTCTTCCAGAAGTGCAATCGTATCCTTGTTCACATTTTTCATCTCAGAGAACGCTGTGACGCGTTTTTTATAAAGCCAGTTCCACACCTGGTCGGCACGGAATCGCAGTTGACCATTATCCATTAACCAGTCTGTTAATTGTTCATATGTTAGTCCATAAATGGATGTTTTACTCATTTTGTACCCTCATTTCAAACATTGCAATTCTTATATTGTACTATATTACTACATCAATCGCAACGTCGCAACACAAACCTTATAATCACCGCTTCAGCGTTAAAAGATTGATTTCCGGTGGGTTAAACAATCGAAACTTTAAAAAAGATAATGCATCACTGCTTCCTAAGCCTGCGCTAACATATTGTTTCGTTTGTTTATACTCCCACAGTCCCTTCACACGATCATTTGACGGAAAAAAGCTGCTTTTACTCCATGGCTCCGGGACGAAAAATGCTCCAACAAATGGAAGTCGAATTTGTCCGCCGTGATAATGACCTGCCATTATCAGATCATAGTCCCTCCAAATTGTTTTATTGCTATTTTGGATAAAATCAATTCGCTTGTCTGCCACTGGATAGTGGTTTAGTGCGATTACCACATCCGCTTCGTTTACATCATCAAGGATTTCCATGTCCTGCCATAGCTGTTTTTGATATGTAATATAGTTCTCATTTGAATTATATGGTGGTGTGACGATTCCCTCACTTGTTCCCACATATTCAGGACTGCTTATTATCGACAACTCGAAGTTAACAAAATGAATATTAGCCCCTTCCAGTTTAACCGTTTCAACAGACTCTAATAATTCAACGCCTCTTTGTTCTGTACCTTTAACGAACTCACTTTTTTCAATACCCGGGGTAAATTGATAACTATAGGGGTCATCGTTCCCTGGCACGTACCAGGCATTTTCTTTATCTGTTATCCCATCAAGTATCGAATAAAAGGACTTGAAATCCGTGCTTTTTGTATTGTCGAGAATGTCTCCTGTAAAAACAATCGCATCATAGTCAATATCATTAATGGCACCGATCAAGCGCTTCTGATTGTTACCGAATTCTTTTTCCTGCAGGTCAGAAATCTGAAGAATCCGGAAGCCTTCAAGCTCTTCCGGCATATCATCAATTGCGATATCCTCCTCTGTAACGGTAATTCGATTGTTATCCCAAACTATATAACCAATTAAAATGAAAATACCTAGTAAAGCTCCTAGTAAGATTCTTCCTCCAATCTTCTTCAATGATAACCCGCCCCAATGCTCATTATTGTGTTACTTCTGTCTGATTTCGCAATAAATAGCTGAATGTGCTTCTTTTTTCTTTAGCTAGTTCCGTAAATCCACCCTTTTGAATAACTTCTCCCTCGTTCAGTACAACAACCTGATCTGCATTCCGAATGGTCGACAAACGATGCGCGATAACGATAATCGTCATCTTACCTTTAAGCCTATCCAGCGCTTCCTGGATTTTCGCTTCATTTTCTGTATCAAGTGCACTTGTCGCCTCGTCCAGCACAAGAATGGACGGATTACGCAGAATTGCACGCGCTAATACAAGACGTTGCCGTTCACCGCCTGATAGTTTTATCCCCCGATCTCCAATCAGTGTATCGATACCGTCCGGAAGTCCGTTGACGAATTCAGCAGCTGAGGAGAATTCCAATGCTTCCCACATTTGCTGTTCGTTCGCGTCTGGTTCTACTAACAACAAATTTTCCCTTATACTCGTATTAAAAAGAAATGGATCCTGTGGCACATAACTGATCGACCGCCTTAATGATAGAAGATTTTCACTCGTTAAGGGGGTTCCATCAATTAATACCTGCCCTTTTTCGGCCTGGTTAAGTCCCATCAGTATATCGATTAATGTGCTTTTCCCTGCACCAGAACGTCCGACAAACGCGGTCATCTGATTGGAAGGGATGCTTAAGCTGATATTCTGCAACGCATAGTGGGGTTCATTTTGGTTATATCGGAAATAAACACCATCACATTGCAAGCCTTCTCTAATAGCAAGTGGCCGTACATCCTGATTCCCACTCATCGCAAATTCTCTAGCTGTCTCACATTCTTTCTGGAGTGCATTAACAGCTTTAAAGGATGGGATCGTTGTTGCAATTTGTTCCATAGAAGACTGGATCCCTGCAACTCTGGGCCAAAGCCTTGAAAAGATGACGATAACTAACATTAGTTGCGCTGCCTGTGCGCTAAACATGGTTACCGCAATATAAATAAATGCAGCAATTAGAACAGCAGATGCAATCTTATAATATAATTGCGAGGTTGATTTCAGTCTCGTATAATCTACTTGCTGGTTTTGCATCTTTTCCGTGACCGAACCAAACCAGTCTAACCTGGAATCCTCCAATGTATTACTTTTGATATCTTTGATGCCATTAACTTGATCAGTGATACCTGAAAGATAACTTCTGCCCAGTTCAAAGTTCATTTTCCCTAAAGCAAGCGATCGTTTAAGAAACTTCCGGTTAAAAAAGATAAGTACTAATCCACAAAGTAAAACAAATACCGTAATATTCGGTGATAGCCAGAATGCAAGCCCAATCTGGATTAACGTGAAAACAAGTGACGCAGCAAATTGTAAAAATGAGTATGTACCCGCACTGGCACGGGCTATTTCGGCTGTTAATATATTAATTAGATCTGATTTTCGTTGTTTAATGAAAAAATCCCAGTTCGCATGAAGTAACGACCGATAAGTCTCCATCCGCATATGTCTTAAAAACCCTTGCTGTATAACTGTATTTTTTACAGTTAACTGTCTGTTCATAACATTTTGCCCAACAACAACAAGCACAAATATCGCTAAAATTAACGGCAAACCAAATGAACTTGGAATATCCTGCAGAAAACTAAACATACTTAACAGTGGCGATCCCCCAGCATCCATATCGACTATCCCACTCATACTAATTAAGGGAATCAATAAAATTATTCCAATCCCTTCAAGCAACCCGATACCTATCATTGCAAAGAGATTAATATACAGGATTTTACCTGAATACGCATGAATTTGTTTTAAAAAGTAAACTACATGTTTCAATTGAAAGTCCCCCTAGGGTAAAGCATGCTTTCTTGTTTTTCTCCAAGCCCATAAAAATGGCCGCAATGGAAAATAGAGAAAATGGACTGCCTTTGGTAATGGTAAAGTGCTCTGATCTTCTGGATATGGATAAAGAAAGCTCATTATAAAAATTAATCTTTGCTGTGTGCTCATTAACGAAAACAGATAATGTTTATGATAGTTAGCAACGGCTTCAGGAACAGGCTCCGTATGTAAGTTAACCTGTTGTTTATAATAAAATAGTGCCTTTTGCGCTAGTTCCTTTGGGCAGGTATGGTTGGTTAATGCTTTCATCCCTCTAGTAAGCTTTGTATCTAGCAGCTGTTCCACTAGAATTAACGCTTGCCCCCCAGTTTGATATAGTTGGTATTTTTTTAATAAACGTTTGGTTAGCTGCCAATCCATGTGCTGATGAAGTAATTCACGAATATCAACTAGCCACCGCATACGGGACCAGCCATGGCGTGCCCCATGAGACACAAGGAATAAAAACATGTCTTCTTTGCCAAGAACATTTACTGGGAAGCTTGTAAGTTTACTAATGCACTTTCGCTGCCACATTTCTTTAAAACTCGGTTCCTTTCCGGGTCCGGGATTCAGCCTCCAATGCACTTCAAGTTTAATCTTCTTTTGCGGGTGAAAATAGGTAACATGATGATGCCGCCACTTCCAGTCATTCAGCACCGTTTTAATATAGTTATCCTTTTGATACCCTTGTTCTGCTAGAAGTGTGTCTGCCTTTTCAAGTTGATTGATCGGAATTAGCATATCCAAGTCACTTGAAGTACGAAGCGAAATGTCTCCGTATAGCTCATATGCAAGAACAGGTCCTTTTAAGAAAATCAACGGAATTTCATCGTGAGCAAATGTCCTCCCTACCCGCTCCATTTCCCCGCTTAAATAAAGCATCTGAAACGTGTTTCGTTGATATTGCTTATAGAGGAATTCTTTCACATATTGAGGAATTATATCGTCATCCATCAGTTTTAATTTGGGACTTAACACTGGATAGACACGGTGGTGCATCGTTAAATCAACGAACTGTTCCCAATCGATATTTGTTATCAATTCAGGATTTTGTATTACAAGCTGAGCAGGTGAGTCACTCTTTAGCAATTTAAAAATAAGCTTTAATTCTTTAGGTATATCTGTTAGGTCAAGCTTGAACTTATCAACCATTGGTAATTATCCTCCCTGCTCAAACACTTTTGGCAAACTTACTGATTACAGTAAAGCGTTCCATTCCTTCCGAGCCCGTAATATAAAAAGGGCCACTTCGCAGCCAAGCATGTGCGATTAATTGTCCAGTATTATCCTTAGCAGTCCCCAGATAAAGCGTGCTTTCAATTTTCCTTCTTTCCAGCATTTTCATTGCAGCAATGGCTTTGACAAGACATTGACTTTCCCATAACGTGTAACGGCTAGTGATCTGAATAGTTTGGGATATATGTGCCAGAAGTGCTTTATTTTCTGTCTGTAGCGTAAACGGTGTCTCCACCATAATATCTCCCAGTGAAGGTGCAACTTTTGGAAATGGAAGAGCTTTGAGAATACGGGCCCATCCTAAATAAAAATACGATTCAAATAAGAGCAGCTTCGACTGTCTATTTAATTTGATAAAAACAATTAACTTTTTCATAAGGGTCGTTCCTTTCTTAATTAGCCTGCATTCACTATGCCTTCCTCTAATAAAAGGGTTAAAAAGGATAGGACCTGCTCTTCACATTCACTATGTTCGACATCATACTGCTCGGTTAAAGAAGCAATCAGATTCTGGACGGTGATTGGCTCCTTTAGTAGCTCCCATATCTCGCCGCCCATTTCGCCCAAATTATAATACTTGCCATTATGAATGCTCAGCATCACTTTTTCCCCATCCATATCGCTGACAATGTTCCCTTCTTTTTGGCTAACCAGATGTTGGACAGAAAGACTTTGGTTTTTAATCATACAATTTCCTCCTTCCTGTTAACTCTAGTTAAAATGAAATCAGCTAGTTTATCGGCTGTAAACTGATTTATTGGCCTAATTAACCGATGAAAATCTATTTTATTGACCATGTTTGCAGAAGCACTAAAGTGCCAATCCATTATCCCTGAACGTGAAATAATAAAGTTTCGATATGTATGGTGGAATAATGTATGGAACCGTTCCAGTTTCTGAATTGGATTAACTTCAATCTCATTAACATTTGATCTGATTAGTTCAAAAATACCGACTAAAGGAACTGGTTTGTCAGCAAATTGTTCAAGAACTGGAACTGCGAATTTAGTCTCTCTATCTATTATTGGCCGAAGATGTTCTGAATCAATCCCAAACTGATCCAGACTCTCCTGCCACAATTTCTGCTGCGGATATGCCGGGGTAACAATCGGGACATTCTTTTCAGAAAAAGTCACTGGAATTACGTCATCACTTAAAAGCTGATAACCCCGCTTTAATAATGCTGAAGCAAGTGTTGATTTTCCAGCACCAGAATCACCAACAATTGCATATGCCTTTCCATCAATCACTAGTGCGCTGCCGTGTAATGGGAGAACCATTCTTTGCATGAGTAATGCCCCCATACAGGTGCCGAGAATATAAAGACGTACTTGATCTTCCTCTGAACCCTCGATGGGGGAAACGAAAATCTCCCGTCCATTTTTAACTAAATAAACAGCGGTATCCGGCACATGAAACATAGTGAAGTCTTTCTCCACCACAAAATATCTACCAGCCTCGGAAAGTTCAGACCACAACCCTGCTAAATCAGCTTTATGAACCTTCACACTAGCTAAATGTTCTTCCATGTCTATTTGCGGCAATTCCGGTAAAAAAAATTCACTGAAAATGCTTAGACCAAAAGCTTTGTATGTGAATTTTTTTAACGTGTTAATCATCATGTGAGTTCCCCCATTTTTATGGTGGCCCTTATACTTATTAAAGTATAAGGGCCGACTTTCTTAAGTAGTGCGGTTAGCTACCCAAGCAACTTGAGTTGGACATGCCTTCGTGCGTTTCGCCTCTTGGATGCTCTCCCACATCAAAACAATCGGCATTTTCGTTTCCTGGTCCATTCAGGGTCATGCTAACGTCGAGCACTTCAAGCACTGGTTGTTTCCATACTTTCTTCACGTCATCACCTCCTTCTTACCAAAACGTTTAATAAAGCGGGAAAAGATCAAACTCCGTGTCAACAATTTGAAATCTGCACCAAACAATAATTCGTGTTTTGGCTCATTACCTATTTTTGATAATGCTTCCTTAATCATCTTCCCGTTAATAAACTCGTTAACTTCACTGTCTTTAGAAAGCGCATGTAATTCATTAATTAAACTATTCCAATCGGATTTCATTCGGTGTACGATATCTGCTCCTTGTATGCCACGTTTTCTCTGATTCAGCCTTACCTCATCTGGCAGGAAATCCTTCATAGACCTCCGAATGATCGATCTGTCCATACCACCTGTTACATACTGCTCATTTGGTAGCGCCAAGCAAAACCGAATGACGTTTAGATCATTGGTTGGGTCACGATTCCATATTCCATATCGTAAAGACAACTTTGTTTCAGCCACCCCACTTTTATTCCAAGTAAATAGCTGCTTATAATACTTATTTCTGTATTTCGTTAGATTAGTAGGGTTGCTGTTCAAACTGAATCCATTAGCTTCAAGCTTTTCAAAAACATTCGTCTTTTCTGCGAATGATGGATTTATAAATACAGGGAAATTATCATTATGTTGTTTCTTCTTTGTCACTAATGACCGCATTGCTCTTTTAGCTACAAATGGAATTACAACTGACTTTCCAGTATTATAATTAGTACAGTATGCATCTAATTCGTTATAAAGGCTGACCCACCTTAACTTCTTAAACATATCTGTATAAAAATCGTACGTTAATTTCATGGACCCCCATGAAATTGAGTGATTACCTCTTGCCCCGTTTAGCATCACTTTTATCCCATCTTTCTGGGCATGTTCATTTATTCCTTTTAACCAAAAAGCATTTTCAAAAAACTTATAAGGCATTTCCATAATTTCGAGAAAATTATCGACTTCTGATAATGGGCTTATACCATCGAAACTTAAATAGTTATCCGATATATTACCTATATGATTTACAGTTTCCTTTATATAAGGACTTTCATTAGCTACATAGTAATTGGGAGTCCAATCTTCAAAAGAATCTTCGGGAATATAACTAAAAGTATGTAATCGCTTGTTTTCTTTTTTAAGCTCCGGTGCTGCAAAACTGACCACTGAGCCAGAATCTAATCCGCCACTTAAATGTGAACCAACCTCTCCATGTGTACGAACCCTTGCCTTTACAGCCTTTTGAAAAACATCCCGAAATGCTTCCTCATATTCTTCGTTGGACGTAAGCTTAAGTGTTTCATTCACTTCAATCGTGAAATATCTTGAAAATGAAACCTTACCATTCTTAACCGTTATGCTATGTGAAGGTGGAATTTGTTGGATAGATTTATAAACTGTCGAAAACATATCAACCGCTTCAACCATCGTTGGGATTGCTATAAATTCAGCAAGCCACTCTTCATTCAGTTCTTTGTCAACATACGGTAAAGTAAATAATGGCTCCATCGTCGTAGAAAACGCAAACTTGTTTTCGTTACGGTAGAAGTAAAGGGTCCTTGCACCTGAAAAATCTCTGGCCCCAAATAACTTATTCTCTTTTTCATCCCATATCATGAATGCAAAATCACCGAGCAACTTCTTCGGCATTTCTTCTCCCCATTTGTAATACGCCAATAGAATTAATTGGCTATCAGGCATTAACTTTCTTTGTTCTTGATCAACCTGTAGCATATTAAACAATTCATCCCGATTATCGATAATCGGATCAGCTGTAATTGCTAGCTGTCTTTCATAATCGTAATATGGCAGGAGCTCACCTATTGACTCTGGTGTTATCCACTGGGCATGGCACCCTAGGAAAATATTATCGTTTTTCCATGTATTAATATCGTCGGAGGGGTATTGTAAGAAGGATTTCATTAAGTTATTCGTATGGTCAAATGGTATAGGATCTCTATTAGCATGGAAAATTCCGGTTATTGCACTCATTTGGTCCTCCTTTGTTCTTTAAATAGAACGAATGAGTCAAAAAAATTCCTCAGGACTTAGAAATGACTCTCTTTATGTATTCTTTATTAAGAACATTAATTAATTTATACCACCTTTTTCACCTCATGTCAATGGTAAAAAAAGTTGTAAGCACTTATAACCTTTTTAACAATATAAGTGCTTATCAACATTCAATCTTTGCTAACTAAGAGTTATGTCTTCAAATGGAGTACCCGCGTCAAAAGCAGCATCAGTATATTCCCCATCTACCCCAAGCATAGTCTGATTCACATCCAATACCTCGAGTACAGGTCTTTGCCAATCCTTTTTCAAATCACCACCCCCTTTCAGGTGAATTTATTTATAAACCTAGATACAATTAAACATCTCATTAGAGTTTTATAACTTGGATCAGTCGCATTTTCGGTTTTCATTTCACCTTCAATACTTGAAAGTGCACTCTTAATGACGCTCCCGTCAATATATTTTAAAATTCTACCATCACTGCTAATCTGTTTTATCTCTTCAATAGCGACGCTTGAATTTGGAACCATTCTATGAACCCAATCTGCTCCTTGAATACCACGATACCGCTGGTTTAGTCTCACTTTATCAGGGATTAGATTCTTTGTAGAATTTCGTATAAGAGCGCGATCAAGCCCATTCTGAACATATTGACTCTCAGGAAGGGATAAACAAAACCTGATAACACGTATATCATTAGTCGGGTCACGTTTCCACAGCGAATAACGTAGCGACAGTTTGGTGGACAATGTATTCGTTGCGTTCCAATAGAATTCATTTTCAAAATGTCTTTTTCGTTGAACGTATATATTTGATGCGCTGCCTCTACCTATACCTTTCTCTTCAAGGCCTCTAAAAACATCTGTTTCCTCTGCAAATTCCGGACTGATTAATAGAGGAAGTTTATAAGAAGTTTTTGAAAAAAATTGATTGATAAATGGAAATCCGATTTTTGCGATTCGTGGTAATCTTCTAAGCCTCGCACCACCAACATTATCACTATAGTGGTTTAGTTCCTGAAACAGGGTAACCCACTTTACTTTTTTTAATAGCAAAGCGTAATAATCTAATGGGGATCCCCATGAAACAGAAAAATTCCCTCTATCACCATTAAGTAATACACCTATTCCCTCTTCATGAGCTTTTTCCGCCATCCCCTTTAACCAAAAAGAGTTTTCAAAAAACTTATATGGCATTTCCATCATATTTAAAAAGCTGTCAATCTCTGAATACGAATCTCTACCGGGTAAATTTATGTAGTGGTCTTTTATTCCACCTACATGTTCAACCGTTGAACGAATAAACGGTCTCTCATCAGGCAGTAATTGTTTAGGAGTAAAATCCATAAAATCATCTGGAGGGAAATAACTAAAACTGTTTAGACTTTGACCTCGCTCTTGCAATGTTTTTGAAGCAAAGCCAGCAACTGCCCCCGAATCTAAACCACCGCTCAGCTGTACACCCACTTTTCGATTTGTACGTAAACGAGAAGTAACTGCTTCTTGAAATATTTCTTGAAAAGCCTCAACATATTCTTCAGTTGAACTCAATTTTAATTGCTTATTAGGAAACAACTTACAATATCTTCTAAGCTTAACTTTATCCTTATAAACAGAAATTGTATGAGATGGCGGTATCTGCATAATACTCTTATAAGGAGTTATCGAGGCATCTGCAGTATCAAACATTCCAGATATAGCTAAATATTCAGCAAGCCATTGTTCATTCAATTTCTTTTCTATGTATGGTAAAGATAATATGGAATCTATTGTTGTACAAAAAACAAATCGCTGCTGAGAAATGCTATAGTAAAGCGTTCTCGTTCCTGAAAAGTCTCTAGCGCCAAATAGTTTTTGCTCTTTCTCATCCCAAATCATAAAAGCAAAATCACCAATTAAATGCTTAGGAGTATCCTCTCCCCATTTATAGTAGGCAAGTAAAATTAACTTGCTATCTGGCATGATTTTTCCTTCTTCTTTATCGATTTGCAATTTCTGAAACAATTCTTGTCGATTGTCAATAATAGCATCTGCTGTTATTGATAATTGCCGCTCATAGTCATAGTAAGGTAGCTGCTCCCCAACTGATTCAGGTGTTATCCACTGGGCGTGACAGCCTAAAAAGATATTCTCTTTTTGCCATATTTGAACATCATTCGCAGGAAATTTTTGCAATGACTTCATCATGCTAAGACTATGCTCTCGTGACACAGGTTCTTCGTTTATATTATAGATTCCAGCGATTGCACTCATAACGTCCTCCAGCACATTTGTTCTTAATCGAGTACATACAAGTCATTTTTAATCCTCAAATGTCCAAAATAGTTATAGTATTGTTCCTTATAAAGAACATTACTATAACTATTTATTAAATGCAACAGCGAAAATTGGCTTTTTTTAAGAAACTTTACGCCTTCTATAGTTGTGATTAAGAGGGAGCTTCATAAATTGCTTATCAATAACCCTAGCAAGCGGATTATTAATGCTATTGATTACAAATGAGGTAACAAGACAAAGGAGCACAAGCCAACTAAATATCAAAATAGGATAGTAGGGTGCAAAAATCGCCACTTTAAAAAATGATATATAAAAGAACATGTGTGTTAACCAAATATTTAATGAATGACGTCCAAAGAAGGCAAATCCTTTTTGTACAGATTCTTTCTTATCCATTAGGCAAAAAATACAAATAAACAAAATAGCCGTAAATGGAGCAACAAACATCGTCTCAAAAATTCCATGAAAAATAACCAGAATGATTACACCCAAAACACACAACGTATTTTTAAATTTAATATCATTAAAGGTGTTGTTGAGCTTAGAATAAATTTGTTCCTTAGCAAAAATAATACCTATTATGAAGGCGAGTTGTGATGTACCCAGTAAAACGGTAGCGTTATTAAGCATGGTCAATATCGTGCTATCAAATTCGATTACAAACTTTATTCTTTGTATATAAGTGATTAAGTAGATAAATCCTGAAACCATAAGAACTATAATAGTGTTATTTCGCTTTACCAATTTAATTAATGGCGCTGCCATTATTACTAATAAGACATACGTCTGTAAGTACCACCATGCCCCATTATATGAATTAGACAGCAAAGAAAAGTTAAGCAAAAATTGGCTAATCCCTCCAGGAAATGCTTCCATTTTGCCAATAAGAAATCCAATACCCATAAACAAAAATAGTATAATCCAGAAATTGATTAATAATTTCAATATCCGCTTTATGTTTTTGTTCAAAACATTCCCTTTCGCCAGGCTAATAGAAAGGCCATACCCACTGACAAATAAGTAAATTGGGACACAAGCATCTCCAAATAGACCAATATAATAAATAAGCGGTATATCGTTTATCATTGGGTAAGTTTCGTATAGTCCATTAATATCTTTTCTTGCAAATAAATGAAGGGATAGCATAAACAAAATAGCTACCCCTTGAAGCATCTTCATATCTCTTTTTGAAAATTCCACGGCATTCAATCCTTCTGCATAATTTAATTATATATACCTTAAATTCTAGCTTTTGCTAAAATATTCTCCATCAGATTTTTATTCGGGTAATCTGATTCTCTAAACTGGCCAATTACATCATGTTCGTTATACTTAACTCTAACAATAGACACTTGATAGCTATCTTCTTCAACATTCACTACAACATATGAAGCCATGTTTAGTCCGTCAAACGGCAAGCCAACACTCCCAGTATTCACAATACATTTCCCGTTTATATACCTTATATAGGCTTTATGGATATGACCGTATATATAAAGATTAGCAACTCGTTGCATTAATTTTTCCTCTACAGCTTTATCTTGGTCATGTGGTTGAACAACATCAAACAAACTTAACGGCGTCGCATGAAATGCATGAATTTTTAAGTTATTATATTCTAGATTTAACTCTGTTGGAAGCTGACTAAGGTAATCGATGCTATCCGAATTGAGTTTCGAATAAGTCCAGTCTCTTTCCTTATTCATTATTTCGAAAGCTTGTTCAGGTACCTCGCCGTTTTGAACACCACGAACTACCCATTCATCGGCATTTCCTTTGATGACTTCCGTATTCAATGATCTTACTAACTCCAGTGAGCGCTTTGGCTCTGGACCTCTATAGCATAGATCGCCAAGGACATAAATCTTATCAATATTCTTTCCCTGTATGTCATTTAGAACGGCATCCAAAGCAATCGCATTGCCATGGATATCTGAAATGAAAGCTAGTCTCACTGTTATCACCTCTTCTATATTTTCATTACACAGTATAACTTTTTAATTCAACCGATTTATTCTCAATTTTTTTATAGCTTTCTTTTCTTCCATTAAATAACAGGTTTGATACAGGGTGTTTCCGTAGCAATTCCCCTAGAATAATTGAAATCAAGACACCACCAATCGTATTAATAATCCAATTAAATTCAATTCCTCCAAACAGAAAACGATTTACGTAACTTAAGAAAATAAACGAAACACCGACATGGAATATCAATATTGACAATGATCTACTGCCAATAAAAGTAAGTGTATTCACAATAAGCCGGTATTTAGATACCATTCTTACTAGATTTAATATTAGAATACTACCAGTTATCCCTCCAACATAGAACATTAGAAGATTATTATAATCCCTTGTAGCTACGCTTACTATCTGGTTATAGTCAATAACTAAAGTGAAAATGAATATGAGTGCAATTCCTATTGTATATATACTTATAGGTTTCATATTTTCCAATACCTTATGCTCTTTAAACTTTAAACCTATAAATAGAAACAATTGTACAGTAAATGCTATATCTAATCCCCACGGTAAAAACACAAGTTTACTTATTAAATAACCAATTAAACCTAATATAAAATAAACGCCCACTTGCGCACTTAAACTGCACTTATACCTCGTTAATACTCTTTGTGTTAAACAAAATAATAATTGGGCGGAAAATAAACAGGTCAAATACCAAAGCGGGAAATTAATAAGTTGACCTACATTACCATTTAGCGAGCCTAACAGAGGTTCATACCAAATAATCTTTTCTTTAAAACCAATTTGGCTAGCAGTAACCCAATAAATATAAGAAAGCAGGCAGGCAGAAAAATACGGAACTATTAAATTTACCAGACGCCTTTTAACCAGGCCGGAAAAATTATATAAATATCTAGAGGGGCTAAACAAGTAACCATTAACCATGAAAAAAAGTGGTATACAGAATAAACTTAAAACCTTTCCTAAAGTTGAAGGCATGTCAGTATGAGCGGCTACAACTACTATAATTGATATTCCTCTGACCATATCAATTTGAGTTAACCTCTTCTTCATTGCATCTCTCCTCTAATAACAACCTATTCTTATTAAATAGCAGTTTTTTTACCTTGATCCACTTGTTTCTTCGCTCTAAAATAATTGCTATACTTGACCCTTGAAAATAATAACCTTATTCCAAGAATAAATTTATTAAATAGTATAAAGAAATGATAAGAGGTAAATAACACCACAAGTGCAAATAAAAGATTAAATAAAATATTACTTCTCAAGTAATCCAGTCCGACAAAATTAATAGATAAAACCAATACACTTATTACAAACAAATGAGCAACGTAAATTCCAACTGCATTTTTCCCCACTTTTGCTATCAATGTATATCGCCCTATCGATGTATTTTTCAATGCTATAAATAAAAGACATAATGTTAAGGGGGCAGTTGATAAGTAATAATCCCCAAAGGTCCGTTCACCGTCTAGCACAAATACAGTAATTAATCTCTCCACAACCTGAATTAATGAAAAAAACAGGATTAAGTAAATGAAGTATCTTGATTTAACTCCACTGAGTTTCTGCATAATCCATTTATAATGAAAGGCAATGTAGCAGCCAAGTGTTGTATAAAATACCCCAAAACACAAGGCGTCTTTCGTTTGTATCGGTAAGTGAAATATACTGGAATATGTTTGCCCAAAGAGGCCAATTACATTTAAGATACCGCCCAAAATCAGCAGTAGACCTAGCTTTCGAATTCTGATAAATACATATAAGATAACAATCGACCAAATTAACGCCGTCAAGTACCATAAATGATACGACGTCATCCCTTCTCCATAATAAAGGGCATCTATATTTACGAATGCTTTTATGTATTGATTCAATTCAGAGCTGACGTTTGATCCCATATAAATAGCTAGTACAGCTCGTAAGATAAGATCATAAATTAGATAAAATAAGTACCAAGTAAAAAACAATCCAATCAGCTTGAACATATAGCGACCAAAATAGGCTTTTGAGGTTAGGTTATTCATCACTTTTTGGCCAAAGAAGTATCCTGAAACAATAAAAAAGAAGGGTATCACCCATCTTGGAAAAACACCTATTATAAAGGTTATATGTTCACTGCTCTGCCAATCGTAGCCATAAGTTACGGTATGTAAACAAACAACTAAAAATACCGCAAAACATTTTACAACATCTATTGTAGTGTTTCTTTCCAAGTATAGTTCCTCCCTTCACCGTTTCAAAACGCTATATTAATACTGTCTCACCTATTACTGCCGGTCTTCCAACCGAATGGTATTCTATCCCTTTATCTTTAACCATATCTAGTGAAAAACAATTTCTTCCGTCAATAATAATAGGTTCAATCATTAATCTCCTAACATTGTTAAAGTCCATTTCTATTATTTCTCTCCACTCTGTTATGATAAGAGCTAGATTAACTTCGGTTAATGCCTCACTTATCGAATTGGCAAATTGAACCTCATTAGAAAGTACATGTTTTGCATTTTCATTGGCAATTGGGTCATAAGCAATAACCTCAGAACCTTCCTGAAGAAGTCCAGTTGAAATAACAATAGATGCAGCTTCACGCATATCGTCTGTATTAGGCTTGAATGCCAATCCCAGTAAAGCAATGCGCTTACCTTCCAAACTACCTAAGCGTTGTCGTGCCTTATCTACTAACAGAGCTTGTTGATTATTGTTCACGTTAATTACAGCTTTCAACAGGTTAAAATCATGCTCTACTCCACCAGCGATTTGAACCAACGCATTTGTATCTTTTGGAAAACAAGATCCTCCATAGCCTATTCCTGCATTCAAAAATTGATTTCCTACTCTTTTATCTTTCCCCATTCCTTTAGCAACATCATCAACGTTTGCCCCAAGTTTTTCACAAATAGTAGAAATTTCATTTATAAAACTAATTTTTGTTGCCAGAAATGCATTAGATGCGTATTTAATCATTTCCGCACTCCGAATATCGGTTTTAAAAATCGGGACACCAAATGGTTTGTTAACCTGTTCGATTATTGATGCTGCTTTATCATTTTCTGCACCAATTACAATACGATCGCCATTAAATGTGTCACTGATTGCTGAACCCTCTCGCAGGAATTCCGGATTTGATACGATGTCAAAGGATATATCTTTGGGGGTTTTGGCTTTAATTAACCCCCCAATATATTCATTTGTTCCCACTGGTACAGTACTTTTAGTGACTATAACTATATCTTTTGAGATATTCAATGCGATATCTTCAGCTACTATTTCAATGAAACTTAAATTAGCTGTACCATCTTTATTTTGTGGGGTCCCAACTGCAATATATACAATATCTGTATCTTTAAGACACTCTTTCAAACTACTTGTGAAACTAAGCCTATTTTCATCTATATTCTTTTGCATAAGTGATTCCAGGCCAGGTTCATGAATAGGAGAAAGACCCACCTTCAATTTAGCAATTTTATCCTTATTAACATCAACACATGTGACACAATGACCAATATCTGCTAGAGAAACGCCAGTAACTAAACCTACATATCCCGCTCCAACTACTGTTATATTCAACTATTCTCCCCCCCTAAATTCATTCCAGTTTTCAACTATTAATTGGCAACTTTTCAATCGTCTCAAGCCATGCTGTTAAAGCTAAACTCTCCGGCAACTCAACATCATCGAACGTAATAATCTGTCCTTCTTCAACTGTTCGTTTCATGACTGCATTCACCAGCAAACCAATAGGAACGTGATTTGGATTCGAAATCATTTTAACGGCTTCCCCTCTTACCTGAAAACTGCCGATTCCCTTTTCGATTTCCTCCCCAGGTTCAAGTGTTCTCTTTGCAATAGCTGCGACTCCAATAGAAGGATTTTCTCCATTGTTCAAGAGAACACCACCCCCATTAATAACCCTTTTGATTGTTTTCACAACTTCCAGGTGGCAAAGATGAAAGTTTTGCAGAATTGTATAATATGGTCCTTCTCCCATCTTAAAATAACGAAGTGCATCTTTTTGACGGCTGTCGTGTTCTGCTGTGATAAATACACCCGGAGGAGCTTTAGGTGCTAACACAAATTCAGAGATAGGATACCCTAACTGTTTAGCCTCTTCAGCTAATTCGGCACCTATTTCGTTTAAGTCATTTGAACTGGGTGCCAAAAGACCATCAACAGCAATGCCAGCGCCAAGTCCGTTAGCAACTAATGCCTGTTCAACTTGAACCTTTGTGCCATCCGTAAACGATATGGTCATGTCAAGACGAACACCATTCTTTTTCGAGAAATACTCCATATCCTCAAGTATTGGATCTAGTTTTAGAAACCCTTTAATATTTCCATATACTAATGGTTTGAATCCCATTCCTACTACATTCTCATGTAATGATGCCAGGCATCCTGGTTGATCTCCCTCTGCTTCAGTAATGAATCCTCTCTTTGCAAAATATGAACCAGTTGTCACTTGAAGTTCAGCATTCATTGTTATAACAGGTAAGGAAGCTTTAATTGCCTGATCAATAACTTCAGTTCCATAAATAACATCACCACTGCATTCGACTACTACGTCACAATTTCCAATGAATTCTTCTACGGAATTTGTAAGAGTTTCTTGAAAGGGATAAGCATTCATAGTAGTAATTTCACGACGAGTGAGAACTTTTGCTAAGCTTAATTCAGACTGTTTTTCAACCTCCAACGCTATTCCTTTACCAATCAACCCTGTTCCAGCAATACCAACTCGCGTTATTTTATCCATTAATTAGCCTCCTAATAAAAGTGCCTTTCTCAATAAAGAACAAACAGGATTAAAAAAATACTCCCTTGCTTCGGTGAGCTAAACTAAGTTCTTCATTTTTTGGTATTTCTAAAATGCCTCCATACATACCAACTTGCTTCATTATCTCCTGCCATTTAATTAGTTCCTTATACCAATCTAGCGTTATCGTCTGCTCCGTCTTTTCAAGTGTTCCAGCTTCCAACTTCTGATAAATTTGAAGTGCCCCATCTGCCGCTGTATGATTAGCCTCCCAATTCAAAGCGTTCTCGATCTTCTCAAAATTAACGCGATAAGAGCGCTGGTCTGGTTCGCCATACCACTCAATCTTCACGTCAATTGGCAATGAAGCGGCAATTTCCTCCGCTAGCGGCCCTAATTGGTAATTATTTCGCTTAGATCCTATATTAAAAATCTCACCATTAACGATATGAGCATCTGCTTCTAACAACAGGCACATTACATCTGTCGTATCTTCCACATGTACCATTGGTCTCCATTGTGACCCATCCCGCATTAAAGGAATAATCCCATTTTCCCATGCACCATAAGTCATCCCATTTACTGCTAGATCGAACCTCATTCTTGGTGAGTAACCATATACAGTTGCTTGCCGCATCACAGCCACTGTAAAATTATCATCAGCTAATGGAAGGACCCCATTCTCAGCCTTTTCATTTGCTTTTGCATAGACTGTTAATGGATTTGTTTCAGCATACTCATCGACAATTGTATCCTTATCCTGGAACCCATAAATGCTGCAGGAAGAAGGCAATATGTATCGTTCTACGCCCATCTTTTTTGCAAGCATAGCTGTGTTCACTCTTGCTGCATAATTCACATCATACGTAACTTCTTTAAATAACTCCCCACTTGGATCATTTGAAATAGCTACTAAATCAATAACTGCATCAATATCTAAGAAATGCTCTTCTTTTAACCGCCGGCAATCCTCATGAATAATCGTTAAGTTGGAATGAGGTTGCAGTTTGTCGACTCCAAAAAAGAATCGGTCAATTACCGTAACTGTGTAATTATTTTCTAATAACTTCGGTACTAAAATACTTCCAATATATCCACCTGCACCTGTTACGAGCACATTTTTCAATTTTTCTTCCTCCTTACGAGATTTTATCCTTCTCTAATTTTTTCCCCTGTTTTTTAACTATTCCATCTACCACATATCGTGAAAATGGGAATGCACAGGTAAAACCTGGTGACACTGCATTTAGTATATGGAAGGAATGCTTATCACCTTCAACAACAAAATCCTGTACGAGCTCTAATGTCTCCTTGTTCAATAGTTGAGCACGAATTCCGGGTCTTATGAATTCGCCAAAGTTTTTAGGATTTAAATCCTTAACCATCTTTAAGGATAAATTTACAAAATAAGCTTTCTTATACTTTTTCATTTCTTCAAATGCCAGTGATCGGAAGTTAAACGAATTGGTTAAAAACAACTTTGCTTCATAAAATAATATGCTGAAAAACTCGTTAAACTTGAAATTCTGAAGTCCACTGTAGTTCTCCCGCCATAAAGCAGGGATAGCTGTTGGCCCGATTTTTATTGAGTCATTAACTGTCTTCGTATAATGTACACCTAAAAAAGGATTAGCTAAGTTCGGAACCGGATATACATTTGTCTTCACATCCGATTTATTCTTGGCATACGTAAGATAGATTCCTTTAAACGGAATAATTGTATACTTCTCACCAAACTGATAATCCTTAGCAATTTTATCTGCATATAACCCAGCTGCATTTATAAAATAATCACACGTGAAGGTTCCATTATTTGTTCGAATTTCTTTATTTAATTTCCCCTTATATTGGGTATTGCACCTGATTTCCACGCCCTTTTTTATGACTTCAGCTTTAACTGTCTGACATACCTCAACTGGATCTACAGAAGAGGTTGTTGGAGAATAAAGAGCCAACTTACAGGTCTTTACATTAGGATCAATCAAATGTGCTTCCTGTTCTTTGAGCCACTGAAGTTTAACGCCGTTTTTCTCTGCTCGCTTTTTTAATTCTTTTAATCCCTGTAACTCTTCCTCATTTGTGGCTACCACAAGCTTTCCACACTTATTTATCTTCAGACCATGTTCATCACAATACGCCGTCAATTCCTGGTTGCCTTCTCTCGTAAACTTTGCTTTCAAGCTATTAGCAGTATAATAGAATCCAGCATGTAACACACCACTATTCCTGCCGCTGGAATGATGAGCTACATCGGACTCCTTCTCTAAGATACAAACAGACTCATCCGGAAATCTATTCTTTAATTCCCTTGCAATGGACAATCCTATGATGCCGCCCCCAACAATCAGGTAATCATAAGACTCCATGATCAGCACTCTCTTTAGCCTGATATTGGGAGTTAATCTCCGCATCCTTTAACAACGGCTGCTTAGCATCTTTTTCGGATAATATTGGGTTAGAAGCAGGCCAGTCAATTCCAAGTGCAGGGTCATTCCAAAGTATGCCCTTATCATTCTCTGCCGAGTAATAGTCATCTACCTTATACTGAACATGTGTGTTTTCCTTCAATGTACAAAATCCATGAGCAAATCCTTTTGGAACGACAAGCATCCGATGGTTTTCCTCACTCAACATAATCCCGACCCACTGACCAAATGTTGGGGAACCTTGACGAATATCTACTGCTACATCATAAATTGCTCCAGTAATCACCCTGACTAGTTTTGTCTGAGCCATTGGATTTAACTGATAATGAAGCCCTCGAATAACATCCTTTTCTATTGAAAGCGAGTGATTATCCTGAATAAAATCAAAATTCAAACCATGCTCCTTAAACCTGTCAAGATTATAACTTTCCATAAAAAAACCCCGATTGTCCTGAAAAACAACGGGCTCAATAATTTTCACACCATGAAGTTTTGTATCAATTACATTCATTAATCCCTCATCCTTTCTATTAGTTATCAGGGGAGATAGCATATAAGATCAACAATATTAAATCAACTTATTAACCTTCAATTGTTGTTGTTTTAGATTGAAAATAAACTAATCGCTGAAGAACAGACTCATCCACTCTTTTATAAAAATAGTCAATATTATTTTTTATATCTTCTTTATCCAATTTACTAAAATCAAATTCTAATAATTTGTTTATAGTCTCTTCATCAAATCTATACCCGATAATTTTGGCTGGATTACCTGCAATAATTGCATATGGGGGAACATTTTTAGCTACAACTGCATGAGCCCCTACGATAGCTCCCTGACCTATTTCCACCCCAGACAGAATCACAGCATTAAGCCCAATCCAAACATCATCTCCAACAGTTATTTTTCCTTTGGAATAACTTTCTGTAACACTCCAATCATTTAACACTCTATTTTTAAATGGATATGTTGAAAAATGATTAAAGTAATGGTTTCCTCCAAGGACAAACGTAACATTACGAGCAATAGATACGTAGTTCCCTATGGATAAGGCCTCGCCTTCTACATTCCATCTCTCAACTTTCAATGGACCGTATGTCATTTTGCCTATATCTATTCCATGAAGTGAAAAGGTTCCAACAGGATACATTAAATTATGACGGTTTTTCTCTCGGAACATTTTATAGAACTTTCTGTTTTTATATTTCTTTAAGAATGGATTTAAAATTTTATTAAGTATCATATGATTAACCCCATTTTTTATTTATATTTACAGAAGAAAGACAAAAATAATGAATTATACAGAAATTATAGATGACCTTTTCATGTTTATTTGTAATTGTTCTATATTTTCAACAGCCGGTAATAAATAGCTCGTATAGTTGTCGTTAAACTCTTCTTTACTTAATTCGAGGAACCAGATTATTATTAAAGAGTAAAGGAAGAATACTCTTCCTATGTCATCAAGATGGGGACTATTGGCTAAATATAAATCATCGACCACATCAAAAGGTTTTCTTAACTTACCTAGAAACCATGCAATATCTAACCAACTTGGACCCACACTCAATTGTCCCCAATCAATAAGGTATAGTGAACCACTTTTCTTTTCTATCAGCATGTTTTCTTTATTAAGATCACTATGCCTTAGAGAATAATGATTATTAGGTTTTATTGTTTTGGACATTTGATTATCAACAATGCATTTTTCTACTCTTTTCATTAAATTAATACATGTCTTAGAATAATTTTCCATTTGCATCCTTTTAAATATTGCAATAAAAATTTTTTTATGTACTTCCTCTTGATGACTTAGTGACAGTAAACTGAAAGCATTTCCCATAAATTTGTACTTATGCCTCCAGTTAATGTTAATCTTAGGATTAGCGTTGACGCTCTTTTGCATTAATCCATCTTTAATCAATTGCTCCAATTTAATAGATGAAATCACTTCACTTGCTTTTATTACTTTTTGGACTTCATCTACATCGAAACTAGGTTCGTCACCTATGATTTTCTCCATAGTAATTAGGCATAAGTTAGATTCTTTATATTCTAGTAGATTAACAAGTTTAGGAGTTATCTCTCTAATTGGCTTATAATTCCGATACACTTTAGTATAAAAAAACAATTCATTTTCCCCTATTGTCCTTGTTAAAATTTTTGTTAAATATTTAAATTCTCTTTCTCCATTGATTTCAGTATGATCCATCAAGCCAAGGTTAGACCCACCACCCAAATATTTATAATCAGACGTAATTTTACTATTACCATTTAGCGCAATTCCCGTCCCTATCTCTTTTTTCAATTGATTAATATCTTCAAATTCTTCTTCAACAGTTTTTTGCAGTTTAGCTGTTATATTTTCAATTTTGGGCGAGTCTTTATATTTAGCTGCTTGCTTTCTATAATAAAAAAGCTTAACTCTATGGTATAAGCTTTTTATTTTATACTTTCCAACGCGCTTAGATTCATTTTTACTTAACATAAATTCCCCCACTTTTACTCTTAGAGTTAAAGAATCAGTTTAATTAAAATTACTGAATTACTACTTTTAATTGATTTTGTAATAAATCTCTGAAAATACTTCATTAGCCAACTGTGAATTGCCACCTTTTTGAACCACTTTCCTTCTCTTAGTACCACTACTAATCAGCATTACTAATAGATAAGCGATGAATAATAATGACTGTCATCTTACCTATTTAGTTGTTCCACTACTTCTAGAAGTTTGGCTAAATTATTTGCATTAGCAGATCATCCAAAAACTATTGGTTAAATCCTTGAGATGGCCAGGTGTACTATGCTTCTGCGATGTCGCATATTGCTTAGGTAATAACCCAACAAGTTGTTCTGTGTTTCTGGTTTACAGAATATTTTATGCCTTGAATGACCTCCTAATCGGCTGAGAGTAAATGGTAATTCTGAATATAATCAACGAGATTAACAATTTTTAAACTACTTACCACTCCATTGGAATTTATTTAACAAAATGTAATCCTTCACCCTCTTTATTCCCGTTCAACTCAGCTAGCCGAATTAAATATTTGCCATAATCACTTTTCTTTAAAGGCTCCGCCAGTTGCATTAATTCAGCCTCAGAAATATACCCTTTATTAAATGCAATTTCCTCTAAACAAGCCACTTTCAGTCGAGTTCGTTTTTCAATAATCTCTATAAACTGCGACGCTTCCAGCAATGACTCATGTGTTCCTGTATCCAGCCAGCCAAAGCCGCGTCCAATTAACTCCACCTGTAACTGATCTCTTTTGACATAAGCATTAAGGATATCGGTTATTTCTAATTCCCCTCTGAAAGACGGTTCTACAGCCTTGGCAATATCAACTACCTGCTTATCAAAGAAATATAACCCTGTAATAGCGAAATTCGATTTAGGGTGTTTTGGCTTTTCTTCTATGGACAGTACTTTTCGATTCGCATCAAACTCAACAACCCCAAATCTTTCCGGATCATTAACGTTATATCCAAAAATCGTCGCACCATTTAGCTGTTTTCTAACCCTTTCTAGCTGAGAAATGAACTCATGACCGTAAAAAATGTTGTCCCCCAAAATAAGGGAGACATCATCATTTCCAATAAAGTCCTCTCCAACAATAAACGCTTCCGCCAACCCATTTGGTTTTTCCTGAATGGCATACGATAAATTTATACCCAGCTCCTCACCCTTCCCCAACAACTGCTCAAACCTAGGAGCATCTTTTGGAGTGGAGATTATTAGAATCTCCTTTATTCCTGCCAGCATCAGAACGGAAAGCGGATAATAGATCATTGGTTTGTCATACACTGGTAATAGTTGTTTGGATATTGATTTTGTTAATGGATATAGTCGTGTTCCGCTTCCGCCTGCTAGAATGATTCCTTTCATAATAGAACCTCCTTTTTATAATTGATTTATAAACACACCATGGTGCTAGATTACTGTTTAATATCCTTGATTATTTCAATAACAAAGGAATCTCAATAAAAACATCACTTCTTCAATAAGTTTTATCTCCAGGTTAAAACAAAACCTCCCCAAACTTATTTTGTAAGCCTATATTGATAATCCTGTTTTCTTTTTTCTTCCAATAATTTAAATCGTTTTATCCACGTTATGACTTCAAAAAGTTGTCCTTTTTTCTTCGGTTGTCCCATGTTTAATTTAAGTATTATCAGTTCCAAATAAAACAAATATCGGTATATTGTAAATTGTTCCGGGATTTTCATTTGTTCAGCATCAATTCTTTTACTTCGCTTCAATTTTTCAAGAAACAACTGACAGCTCATGTCTAGTTCACGATGCAAGTCATTAATAGATCCCTCATCAGCGGTATTTAAATGGGCTTTTTTCGATGCCTGCATAAACATGACATAGTAAAAATCAAAATAAAGGGTTCGAAAACCAATTGTCATCCAATCGATGACATGGTATCGGCCTCTTTTCGCTAGGATATTTCCCTCCCAAAAGTCTCCATGTGAAAGGACTAAATCTATATTTCCGCGATATAGAACCCGATTTAAATCTTGATTAACCTCGTTTATAAAATGCCTAATTATCTGCGTTTCCTTAATGCAGTTATACTTGGACTCGAATTGATGTAATATTGATTCCGCTGCAAATAAGTTATCTGCACTTATTTTTACAAAGTCAACTTTCTTTGGTTTAGTTGTTGACAAAATATCTATAAGTATAGGAAAGACTTCTGAGTAAAATGTAGCTAGATTATTAAAATCATAGGATGGACTACTAAGATTTATATACTTTTCTGTCATATACCGATCTTTTTCATTCCATTGAATTAATTCTGGAGCCAATTTGCAGTTTGCTGCCTTTTGGGCCGTATTTATTTGAGCTCTTACTTCCTTCTCGGTCAAACCGTTTACAAAAACAGTTGTCACAACGTCTTGTTTTAAATCAAAAACTTTTATTTCGCCTTGTCGCAGTTTCAATAAACAATGACCGAAACACTTTGTTTGAACAATAGAAAGCGATCCTCCTGTTTGATATCTTACTTTCACACGATAGAAATCATAAACGAATTGAACAACACGCACAGCTCTGGTTATAAACCCCGGAAAACGATTTAAAAGTGGCCACCCTGCTGTTTTTCCCAGAAATGAAAGTGGCCTCATTTTCCAGTATAATACTAGAAAAAGTTTTATAAGATTTTGATCCTGATTAATATAAATTTTGTTTCCAACAAGAAGAAACTTATAATAGTTACACTTTTCCATATCTATCTCCTACTTAGTTATTCTGATTTTTTTACAAAACTGATATAACTACTTACTCTCCATATAAAACAATTAGAGGATAGGTACGTTGTTATATTTACTATGAGCTTTATATGTCATAATACGTCCGACCATATACTTACCAAAGCGGAATTGATTAAATAAATAAGCTGTGCCGATACATAAGAGCAAAGTGGATAAAAACATCAAAAATGTATAAGATGGTAAGTTTATAAATTCAGGTGGTTCTATGCTACTTAATAATCGAAAGTAAAAAAGGTTTAACAAAAATATACTAAATGAATAATTACTGATAAACATCACTAATTTGGGTACCTTTCCGATACTTGAAGACACATACACAATTAAAAATATCACTGAACTGGCATACAACAGCATATCTACCCTTTTTGAATCATAATCCAAATGAAATATTCTGTTCATCAGCAACATTAATACCAATGCTAAAAACGGCGTTACCAGCAGCCATTTTTTTCTAAAGAAGTTTAGTACGGCCTGAAAATTCCTTCCGCAGTAAAACCCTAATACGAAATAAAAGAGCCATCCGGTAAATGGCATCCAATAGCCTTTTGTCCATATAAAATGTCCAACTGCATTATCTGGCACCTCCGTAAAATTAAAAAAAGCCAAATAAAGGAAATTAATTAATAATGCAATTGGAATAGTGTGCTTTGCAGATAATCGATCTAAATATCTCCTCAAAAATAGATGTAAGAAATAAAATTGAAATATAATTAAAATAAAATAGACCGCTGAGTCTCCAAGAAAAACACTCATTGCTATTCTAGTCATGACTTCTTGAAACGTCCATTTCTCAATTGAAATTAATGCATACACAATACTCATAAACAAATATGGAAGTAGCAGAAATTGAACTCTTTTCCTCATAAATGTATCAGGTACCTTCTCGGTATACTTATTTGCCAAGAGAAGCTCTGAGATGAATATGAATACCGGAACCCCAAAAAGAACGGCCATATGTAACACATATGACCCAAGATAATCTATGGAAGATCCCGTTAAATATTTATTTCCGCTACCAATAGCATGACCTAATGTAACAGCCAGACAAGCTATACATCTGAGCCAAAATACTTCATTAATTAAACTTTGACTTTTCATTTGAGCCCCCCTTTAGTTTCTCTTATGCCAGTTAATAATTTTATAAGTTTTTAACTATTATTTATAAGTATTTCTCATTTCAATTACAATTCAGAAAATCATGTTTTAGTCATCTACGATAACCGATTTCCTTACATAGGCATCGCAATATTATTTCAGATAATTGATTTTTCCAATTTATTCTCCACTGCTACCAGTTCTGCTTTGCTAATTTTGAAGACAATATCACAATTTTCTATTGTGCTTAGCCTATGCGCAATAATAATCAATGTCTTTTCACCTTTTAATCCATCAATAGCCTTCATGATTTCTTTTTCTGTTTCATTATCCAATGCTGATGTTGCTTCATCCATGAATAATATCTCCGGGTTGTGATATAAGGCTCGTGCTATCCCTATACGTTGTCGTTGACCACCAGAGAGTCTTACACCTCGTTCTCCAACTTCTGTATCCAATTTGTCTGGAAGTTCCTCAACAAACTCCTTTAATTGCGCTTGATCTAGTGCCCGCCATACCTCCTTATCATCTATTTGTTCTTTATTTATTCCAAAAGCAACATTGCCACGTATCGTATCATCTGACAAAAATATAGCTTGTGGAATATAGCCTATTTTTTGTTGCCACAACAACTTCTGATCCTGCAAACTTTTTTCGTCTATCAAAACTGATCCCTTTTCCGGACGAAACAGTCCGAGAATTATATCAACTAGTGTTGTTTTTCCTGCTCCCGATTCTCCGACAAATGCCACAGAACTACCTATAGGCACCGTAAGTGATACATCCTTTATTGAATAGGTATCTTGATTTGGATATCTAAAGGAAACATCTTTTACTCTTATTGAATCCTTAAACGTTCTTTCACCTCGATTAATTACCACTGATTCTTTGCTGCTTTTTATTTTTCCGTATTCATCTTTGTTTAAAAATAAATCATCGTAAACAACTGAAAGAGCAGGTTGATTGTATCTAATACTTGTAATCAGTGATACAACTCTAGTAATGGATGGCATTAATCTAAAAGCTGCCATAGCGAATAGCGCCATTGTAGAAATAAGCTGAGTCATACCTGTGCCTTGAAAAACAATAATTAACATCGTAATAAGAACAATAGATACCAGCAGTGTTTCGATAAATAACCTAGGTGCCAGTTCCAACATCTTCATGTATCTGCTATTATTAGCCTTTATCTGGCTTTGTGAAGTATAGGAATTGATAAAAAAACTTTCTTTACCTGAGACTTTAACCTCTTTACTTGCTCCCAAACCTTGGTTCACCCACTTTATCATCATTCCACTTACTTTTTGCTGTTCCTTACCAAGAAGACTTATTTTTTTGCGGAGGATGGCAAAAAATAAAAAAACACTTCCACCTAACAAGATAGAAGCTACTAAAGTTGCAACTGGAGCCGTTACCAATAATAAAACTAAAATACATGTAATAACCAGAAACTCTGTGATTAGTTGAAAGCCTGCCATAACGATTCCCTTAAAAACCTTTGATACCTCACCGTTTACATTACGCAGTAACTGTGCTGTATTTCGCTGTAAATGGAAGGTATACGGCTTTTTTAAATACTCCTTAAATAATTCTCGGGATAATTTAACCTGTTGATTTAAGATCACTCTAAATTGAGTATAATTAAAGAGGAGTAAATACAAGTTTTTTAAAATAAATACTGCTAGTAAAGTTACAACAGAAAATATTATAAAAGTTGTCGTTGATTCAAATTGGAACAAATCATAAATATATGATAATATAGCTTGCTCCTGAATAATTGATGGGTCTGTTACTATACCAACAAATGGAACAATTAATCCGATACCAATAGTTTCAAATAACGCTGCTGCTATCATCATAAAAAATAAAATGATTAATTTCTTCTTTTCTCTTTTGTTAAAAAGATTTAACAATTTAACTAAGGATACTTTCAATTTTTTCCTCCCCTTTTTTGACACTATAAACCAATACATTAAAAATCATTCTCTTATTCAGCTTTCGAAAGAGTTAGATGCTTCCCAAATAATTCATCAAATTTAACATCACTAAACTTTCCAAATCCGTTATTGGGTGTAAATGTTAATTCACCAACATATATTTTTCCTTGGCTATAATATAAGTCCACACGAACAAATGGAAATCCATCAGAAAGTTTACGAGATATCTCTAACATTTCATTATAATGATACGGTTTCTCTACACTATTATTTGTATCTGGTATTCCATTAATGTTCATATTTAACCAATTCCAATTTACATCATAGTACCCTTTTTCTCTCACATTTTTCCGTAACTGTAACTGCCACTGCATACTTTGGCTCACCACGGTAACAGTAAAATTTATATTCTTTCATAGCTCCATTAGGGTCGCCTATTAGTTGTTCAATTATTACTTTTCCCCTTATATTTTTGTAATTCTTTTCTCCTGAGATATAAAAATAATTTGTATTTATCCATTTCGTAATCTTCTTTTTTGCAAAATTCCAATCCAGTTTTGATTTATCTTTAACAATCATGTTCCAACCAGACCCATGTGTTGCTTTTATCACAAATTTCTCAGGAAGTGAATCTAAATCAATATCACTAGCACTCTTATAAACTCCTATCTTCGGAATTAAATAGTCCTTACCTACCGTCTCATGTACATAACTTCTCACTTCATTTTTATCAACATATTTAGAATAATTCTCTAAAGAACCATACAGTTTTAGCCATTGAATTTTTTCTGTAAGTGTAATTGGTTCTTTAAAATTAATGTTATAGCCATGTTGTTTTAGAAAATTTTTTTTGATAAATTTTTTGTGTGTATATGGTATTAGAAATCTTGATTTTTCTTTTAACCTTTCTATGTTATTCAAACTTTTAGTTACCATTTTTTTTAAATGACTTATCATATAAAGTACGGTATCCCTTACCATAAAATATAGCCCCCTACCTAGAACAATAAATTCTTATATACCTGGATACTCTTTAAATATTGGACTTAAATAATTTTTCCAGACAATCTACTTTAAGTATTTTGGATGGAGCCACAAAAAATAAAATACTTCTACCTGGTAAGATAGAAGTGTAAATTGTTAATTGAATTATATCTAATAAAAAGTAATCAGTTCTTCCTATTCTTGTTAATGGTTTTTAAAACTTTCCATTTACAAAAGAATTAAATGTTTGCCAAATAGTCTATCAAATTCAATATCACTAAATTTCGCAAAACCATTACATGAAGTAAATGTTAACTCACCAACATATATTTTTCCTTGATTATAATATAAGTCAACACGTACAAAAGCAAATTCATTAGACAACTTACAGCATATACCTAACATTTCATTATAATGATACGGTTTCTTCACACTATTCATCGTAATGGGTTGATCATTTATATTCATATTTAACCCATTCCAATTTAGATCATAAAATTCAAGGTGCCTCAACTCAGGATCAGAAACAACCATTATAAATTGAGGTTGACCATGATAACAATAAAACTTATATTCCTTCATATCCTGAGCAGGATCTTCTAATAATTGTTCAATTACTACTCTGCCTTCTATATTCTTATAATTCTTTTCTCCTGAGATATAATAGTAATTCGTATTTATCCACTTTTCAATTCCTTTTTTAGCTAAAAACCAATCTACATTCGATTTATCTTTAACAATCATATTCCAGCCAGAACCATGTGTGGCCTTAATAACAAACTTCTCGGGAAGTGAATCTACATTTATTTCATAAGCGCTCTTATAAACCCCAATTAATGGAATCAAATAGTCCTTTCCTATTTTCTTTTTTACATAATTCCTTACTTCATACTTATCAGCGTATTTCGTATGTTTTTCTAAAGACCCGTATAACTTTATCCATTGAATCTTTTCCGAAAGAGTAGTGGGGTTGTCGAAGCTAACATTATATCCATGATGCTTCAAAAATCTTTTTTTAATAAATCTTTTATGCGTAAAAGGGAATAGAAACCTAGATTGGTTTTTTAGGTTTATTGAAATATTTATGATCTTAATTAATAAATTCTTGAATTTACCTGCCATTATAACTCCCCCCTAATAAATTTTTCTCTTCCTTATTTATCTATTCAAACAGTGTTTGGCCTTTTAATAATAAAAGTGTATAAACTGTACATATTGTAAAATATGCTTCCCAAAAAATAATTTCGGACAACTATTTTTAAAATTACTTTTGCTTTAAAAGGTTCTCCCTTTATTAATTCCTTAAAGTATTTATTCTTGTTTATATCTATCCGCATAGATCTCCACTTTTTGTACAATACTTTACTAAATTTATTCTTGTTTATGTATATCATGTCTTTATTAAAGTTATGAGTGAATGCCAGATATTCAAACTCTTCCTTATGGGTTTCTAACATATTATGTTCTTTTAACTGTTTACGAACGAAACTTGTTGCTTTCTCAACCTCTAATAATAATGGCGAGATTGTATTTGAAACCGAGTTAATTCTAGAGTTGAAATAAAAATATAAATACTCATCTACAACACAGGCATTGGGTAAATGAATACCCAGGGAGCATGAGAATGCTAAATCCTGCGCCTTAGCAATACCATTTGGAAAGGTAACGTCTTTTTCTATAATGAACTTCCTTTTTATTAACTTACTCCATAATGATGGCATTATTTTATTTGTCATTACCATATTTAGAAATTTTTCACCAGTTATCTTTTCATACTCTTGTTTTGTATAGTTTTTTTTATTTTTCTCTCCATCTGTATAGATAAAGTTGTAACATACTATATCATAATCACTCTGTTCAGCCTTATTATATAGTACTTCAGCCGCGTCTTCAGTCAACCAATCATCACCATCTACAAACAAAACATACTCACCACTAGAAGCTTTAAACCCCTCCTCTCTTGCCCGCATTACTCCTGCATTTTTTTGATCAATTATACTAATTCTATCATCCTTCTTACAGGTTTCCTTTATTTCCAGTAACGTGTCGTCTGTGGAACCGTCGTTTACTACAATTATTTCAATATCTTGTAATGTTTGATTCATGAGAGAATCTATACATTTTTTAATATAATTTTCTATATTATATGCCGCTACTATAAAACTAACTTTTGGCATTAAAATATCCCCTTTATAAATTCTAATAAATCAGTTTAATTGTCATCTTCAATCTTATTAATTTCATAAATGCTTTTGTTCTCCTTTTTATACATAAGATTTTTAATATCTTATAGAAGTGAGATGGACAATTGTAAACAGATATATCCGATACAAACTCATCATTTTCCATTATTGATTTCAGAACTTTATACTTGTCATGTTTAGTTAAATCATTATTCATTATTACTTTATGCATGTAATTCAAGGTAACACCAGTAAAGTAATCTCTTACATTAGCGATCTTATCTTCTTTGTTATATTCCTTACATAGTTTAATTAAAAAGTTTTTATTGTCTAATATATTCTCATGAAAATTGGGCATAAAGATATTAGTAAGTGAGTCCCTGTTACGGATATAATAGTTATATAAAGGACTATTAATGTATACTAAACTATTTACGATTGTGATTAATCGAAAATTTAATCTCGCATCTTCGCTATGGTCTTTATCCTCATCAAACCTGATTAATTCATCCGTGTTAAATAAAGATTTCTTATATAGTTTGTTAACACTAGAGGCTATACTGTAATTATTATTATCAATAATTGAAGGTATTATATCTTCTCTAATTGTATTTTCATCTATAACTCCGGTCTGATTATTCCATATTGGAGTAATTGTTGTAGTTTCATTTCTTAGGTTTATTATTCTAATTGGGCATATAACTATATCTGCCTTAGAATGTTTAATTGCTCTAAACAGCTCACTATACATGGTTGACTCGATAGTATCGTCGGGATCAACAAAACCTATGTAATCTCCTTTTGCAATATCAATCCCTCTATTTCTTGCTGAAGAAACACCCCCGTTTTGTTTGTGTACCACATGTATTCTGTCATCTTTAGCTGCATATTCGTCACAGATATCACCACTCATATCTGTCGATCCATCATTGACAAGAATTAATTCAAAGTCTTTAAAAGTTTGGGTAAGAATAGAGTTGATACATTGTCGAATATATTGATCAACATTATAAATAGGCACAATAATACTAATTTTAGGGTTCATTTATTTAACCTCACTTAGGTTATTAAAATAATCTGCTGCTTGTTGTGTTGTATCCATCATGTTGTCAATTAAATTATTTGACAGTTTCTCTCGCACTTCAGGGGTATCTATTAAGTATTTAATACTTTCATAAAGCTCATTGAAGTTCCCCTTAACAATCAATCCATTAAACCCATCTGTAATTTGTTCTTTTGCACCGGTAAAATCAGTAGTAACAATTGGCTTATATAAACACTTTGCTTCTGCCAATGTGAGACAAAATCCTTCATGTCTGGATGGCTGAACATATATATCTGCATTTTTTACATATGGATAAGGATTCATTTTACTGCCTAACAACATAAAACTTTCTTCTAATTGATATTCGTTTATCAGCTTCTCATAATCACTTCTCGCCCTACCTTCCCCAATACAATACCATCTGACTTTATATCCATCTTGCTTTAGCTTTGATAATACTTGAATTGCCATATCCTGACCTTTTTCCTTTGACAATCTGCCTACCGTAACAATTTTTATTCCTTTATAGTTCTTGTCAAAATTCACATGCTCCATTGACATTTCATGAATCACTTTATTTTGAATAATGTTCGGAAAAACTTTAGGCTTATCTTTATAATATGGGAGAACCTTCAACAATCGCTGCTTTGCTTCCTCGGAAACAGCATGCACACTATCAAATTGTTGATGTAATTTCGTATACAACTTTTTATTAATCACATGTTTTTCAACATCGAAATGTATCCAAGTTGATTTATTATACGCCTTTACTTTATTAGCAACATAATAATCTATAACTTCTGTCGGTCCTTGGTATGCAATAGCAATATCGAATGACCTTGGATACTCAGGAATTTCCTTAAATAATGGTCTATAGTATATATACCGATCATTTAGCTTTTTGGATATAAAGTAAGTACAGACAAATAATAGTGCCTTAATGAATCGTCCGGATTTAAGAAAATCAATAACCGTTTTTTGTGGCGGCTGCATGATGACTGGCTTTAACTCTTGATACCAGGTGACTTCTTCAACCTTTACCCAATCGGGAACTAGGTTAAGGAAACCACCCTTTTTTTCCAGGAGTAGCAACGTAACCGTATATTTATCTTTCGGTATCGATGAAAGTAAAGATAAAAAGGACTTTTCCACACCACCAACATTCATACTGCTAAGCATAAATAAAATACTTTTTTTAATTAGTCTCACCCCCGTGACATAACATCAGGAATTTGTGTAACTTCATGAAATTGTGCTAATGCTTTATCTGAGCTTGCTTCTTCTTGTTGTAATTTTTCGCTAAATGAATTCCTCAATTTCTCATTGATTATTATTTGTTCTAATGTATGTACCATCAGATTTCGATTAAACTCCAAAATTAAGCCGGTTTTATTATGCACTAGCTGTTCTTTCACCCCATTAAAATTTGTAGTTACAATCGGTTTCTTTAGGCACTTGGCTTCCATAACAGTAATACATAACCCCTCATACCTCGAAGGCTGCACATATACATCGCATTGCTTCATGTAAGGATACGGGTTAACCTTTGATCCCATGAGTATAAAATCATTCTCTAACCCATAGGCTTTAATTAATTGCTCGTATTCTAGCCGTGTTTTCCCTTCTCCAATGCAATACCATTTAACATTGAATCCGCTTTTTTTAAGATCTGCCAAAACCGGTATAATTAAATCTTGACCTTTTTCCTTACTTAGTCGCCCGACCGTTAAAATTCTGACACCTGTAAAATCATCTTCAAACCCTCGCCCTTCATCTGCCAGTTTAAGAACATTAGCAGTAGCTAAGACGTTATTGAATGTTGACGTTTTATAATTATATTGGGGAAAAAGGGTACTAAACTTGTGCTCTCCTTCATTAGAAACAACAAATATCTTATCAAACTGCTGATAAATCTTATCCATAAACTTTTTATCAAACCCTATTTTCGTAATATCAAAATGAATCCATTGAACCTTCTTTTCTGCTTTAATTTTCTCGGCAACAAAATAGCTTATGAGATCCATTGGACCAGCATAAGCTACAGCAACATCATATTCATTTTTTAAACCTGAAACATTTCTAAGCAGATATTTAAAGAAAATACTTTTCCTTTTTGTAACCTTTGACAGTATGGTAATCAATGAAAAGGCGATTCCTTTTATTAACTTTCCTTGTTTAAATTGGGTTAATGCAACTTGCTTTGGTGGTTTGTTAACAGCGTCTTTTATTTTGGGATACTCACTAATGTATTCAACATGAACATTATCCGGTATGGAACCCAAAAAACCACCATACTTCTCCAACATTAAGATGGTTATATCATACATCTCTTTAGGCATTTCAGATATCATGTTAAGCAATGCTTTTTCCGTTCCGCCAATATTCATATTAATAACCATAAATACAATTCTTTTCTTCATTTGAATACTCACTTTCATTATTAATTTCTATATAAGAGCAGCTACTTTTCTTTTAAACTTATTATTTAAATAAATAAGATGAACATCGTATTTTATTATTGTGGTTAAGTATTTGTACTTTATTGATAACCGGGTGTTTTTAGATATTTCCTTATAATACTTTCGGATGTATTTCTGTATAAACAGCAAATACTTTTTCCTCTTGGCAGGGTCACTTACCTGATTCAAAATAGCATAAACATGATCCATGCTATAATACACAAAGCATGAAATGTATTCTTCTGAAAGCTGTGGGTAATTCTTACTCATAAAGCTAATGATTTCATCCCATCCCCAAAATACATCCAGTTTTTTTTCATTATAAGAAGACGTTATTATACTGTTTTCCCTTAGTAAATAAATGTACCCGGAATAATTTGTGTAGACTACTTTTTTTGCCTTAGCAAAAACCCTGTATGTGGTCGGTAAGTCATCGAGCCTTCTATCTTCGGGATACCTGATATTATTAAAGCAGGTTTTCCTATACAACTTCCCCCACACTGCGAATCTAAAATATTCAGCGGTAAATAATTGCCTCATTGTTTCAACATTATCCATTTCTTTAATAAATTTTTCTCTTTCAACATGAATAACCTCACCATTTACTTCCCTGTCATTACTACAGATAGTTATATCACTTTTCGTTTCTTTACAAAGCTCATATAATGTCAGATACATATCTTCATATATCCAGTCATCCCCATCCACAAAACTGACAAACTCACTTCTCACGTTCTCCAGTCCTGTGTTCCTTGCAGAAGCTACTCCTCCATTTTTCTTATGAATTACCCTTACTCTATTATCTTCTTGTGCATATTGATCACAAATATCGCCGCTATGATCAGTTGATCCGTCATTTACGACAATAAGTTCGAAGTTTTTAAATGTTTGGGCCAGAATGCTATCCAGGCACTTTTTGATGTAAGGGCTTGAGTTATAGACAGGAACGATAATACTTATATCTGGTTGCCTCATATTTCTCCTCCCACTCTATAATACTATCCTATTAATTGATAGAATTTCTCTATTTCCTCAACATTCCCTTTCTTCTCCGCCTCCAGGTAGTTTGCGATATTTTCTCTTAGTTCTTTGCTACCAATTAACTTCAGAATCCCATCACATACGGCAGTGGAATTCATATCAACAACAAGGCCATTCTTACCATCAATCATTTGACTATATACTGCGTCAAACCTGGTAGTTACGACTGGCACGTTAAGCATTCGCGCTTCTGCAATGGCAATACCGAATCCTTCAAATTTAGATGTTTGTACATACATATCAGCATTTTTAATAAATGGATAAGGGTTCGCTTTCACACCTAACAAAATAAAGTGTCCATTTAGATTATGCCTTTCGATATAATCCTCTATCTCTTTCTTCAAGGGCCCCTTTCCGAGTACATACCATCTAAAATGTATGCCTTGCTCCTTCAGTTTTCTACATGTCTCAAGTGCAATATCATAACCTTTTTGATTTGCTAATCTCCCTATTGTTAAAATCCTTAACCCATCAAAAGAGTCCTCATAACTATTTTCTAATTCAGCCATGTTTGAAATGAAGTTGGGATTATTGATGTCATAAATAACATGAATTTTATCCTTATAATCTGGAAAAGCTTCTAGTATTACTTCCTTTGTTGAATCAGACACAGCCACTATTTTATTGTACTGATCATAAAATATCCTTTGAAAATTCTTTTCCTTTTCGTTTAATTGATAACTTACATTTACCCATGCAAATTTACTCTTTGCTTTTACCTTTTCAGCTACGTAATAAGTTGGAATTCCCTGAGCATAACTTACAGCAACATCATATTCTTTCGGATTTTCGGCAATTACACTGGAGACACTTTGCCAAAAGAGCATTGCCTTTTGTGGGTTACTATATTCTCTCTTGCGTAATCTGGTTGAGTATTTAAACCTTGCTGAAAGCATCTTATACTCACGGTTAACTACAGAATATTTAAGTGAATCTATTAAATCTAACTCACTAAAATTTGTATACTTCAATGGTTTAAGAATATTAACTTCTTCTGGGACCAGTTCTTCAAGTTCTCCACCATGAGCAAACAGCAATAAATCAACTGAGTATACTGAATAATCCAGCATTGATAATAGCGTAACTAAACTCTTTTCGGCACCTGCAGTTTTCAACGAGTCAATTACGAATAAAAGGTTTTTTTTCATTTAATCCGTCACTTCCATTATATTTATTAATTTTTCATCTTTTTACTATTTCCTACAACTCAACCTTCTGCTTCACAATCGTCGACGAGACACCCTTTGTATATGGAAAATAAACAATGTCTACCCCTTTTTTATTAAACTTCTTTTCCAGTTCATTAAAAAGAGCATTTCCTTTCCAGTCGTCACCAACAAACATGACGTCAAAAAGTAAATGCTCCCAAGCTTGATATTTATCTCTGTCTTTCTGTGGTATTGCTTCATCGACATATTTAATCCCTTCTACAATTTCTATTCTTTCCTCATAAGGGATGACGGGTTGCTTATTTTTGTAGTCCATTACTAACTCATCTGTACTTACGCCTACAATGAGAAACTCGCATTTTTCTTTTGCCTTCTTTAAAATGTTCAGGTGGCCAACATGAAATAAATCAAACACCCCTGTTGTATAGCCGACTTTATACTGCTTCATATATTTCTTCACTCCTTTTCCCTTTTTGGCCATGGCAAATACAATCGATCCGCTTTACCAATTGTTTGCTTGCATTTCCGTCCTCGAAAGTGCCAATCTTATATAGGAACTTTTCTATTTCTTTTCGATATGGTACGTAATCAAATGTTGCAACTTTTTCTAAAAGGTCATTGTTGCTTGTTGCACTAATAAATGGAAGGTCTGTTATATCAAAATACAGCTTTCTGTCTTGTCTTGTATACTCCTCTAAATCCGGTACATAGAGAAAACATGGCCGTTTGGTTATCGAATAATCAAATATTAGTGATGAATAGTCGGAAATTAATACATCTGCCGCTAGCAGCAATTCCTGTATATCGTCGTATGAAGTAACATCCTTCACATGATCACCATAAGTAAGTTTGCCTGATTCTGCGGTTAAGTGTGGATGAAGCTTAACCAATATTGTCCACTCATTGCCAAATCTGCTTTCCAACTGGCGTACTAAAAGAGACCAGTCAATATTATAAACTTCAAGGTTATTATTTTTTCTAAATGTTGGTGCATATAACAAAACTTTAGAACCAGAAACTAGATTTAACTTCTCTAATACATCCGCTCTCTTGTCTGGATTACGTTTAAACAACAAGTCATTCCTTGGTGTTCCATGCTCAAAAATTTCTCCACCATACCAGAAGGATCGTTTGAATATAGCGGTACTGTACTTACATCCGGATAATAATAAATCACATTTTGCTGAGTCTTTCTTCGCCATTTTTACGTAGCTTGGCGGGAGCACAGCTTCAGCATCCTTTTCAATATGTTTTAACCGTAGTGAACTGTGCCAAGTTTGAATGTAATACTGCTTCTTTCGTTTAACAAATAATCCAGTGGTTCGATAATTTGTAATGACCACTTTCGACGTACACAATTCATAAAAGTATCGTAATGACATGATCTTTACTTTTTTAACATGGGACAGGTGTTTCTTGGAATCCGGGTCATTAAAGGCCCAGACAACATCAAATCGGTCTCCGGGGTAATACTTCTTAATGTAATCCGTAATATACTTTGGGCTGCATCCATACTGACTTCCATAATAACTAAATAAGAATACCTTGTTCTGTTTAATCGGAAGACAGTTACATAGATAAATAATGATTAATGCGATCCAATTCTTCATTCAGATGACACCTCCTGCTTTAGTCCAACTGGTTTAGGCAATATTCTCGCCATCCTCATTACTTTCCTTACTCCAGGAAATAGAACATTTAAATAAGGATGGAGGGAAAATATATATAATTGTTTTCTTAACGTTTTGTCGTCCATTACTGCTCTTCTTAACTTGTAGTAGTTTTCAGTTATGTAGGATTGTATTTCTTTTTTATGCAGCCCGTTTTTATCCTTCTTCCTGTTAAACAGCAACAGATTATAATGAATAAAGCTCATTTTCAATATGGCCTTATAGGACTCATCAGTTAGCCCCTGATGGAATTCCTCGATAAACCGGTGCCTTTCCTTTAACCCTTTAATAATATCGAGGTTTCTTGGGGTATAGGCTGCGACGATGCTATCATCCCGTTGATAGTAGTAATATAATGGCTTATGTAAAAGCACAAAGTTTTCAACCCGATGCATCACCTGATGTGCCCAAAACACATCTTCAAATAATACCCCTTTTTGAAATGGAATATCGTTGATCAGCTTTGTTTTATAAAGCTTACCCCAGGCAAAATTCTTCACCCGTTCGTTAATAACTAACTCATACATTAGCTTTCTATTATCCAGTTTTGTTGGGGTATCATTTTTGTTATGATACCTGTTATCCAAAAGCAATTTATCGTCATGGGCATAATAAAAAGCTGATTGAACAACATCAGCTTGATATGCCAGGCTGCATTTAACCAGTCTTTCAATCATGTTATTTTCCAGCCAATCATCACTATCGACAAACATGGTGAATTCTCCTGTTGCACGTTTCATTCCATGATTTCGTGCGTCCGATAACCCCCCGTTTTCCTTATGGATCACCTTTATCCGGGGATCTGTTTTTTTATAACTTTCTGCAATTGCTCCACAATTATCTGGAGAACCATCATCTACAAGAATGATTTCTAAGTTAAAGTATGTTTGATTGAGAATACTTTCGATGCAGCGATGGATATATTTTTCCACCTTATAGATTGGGACAACGACACTTACTCTTCCTTTTTGCACCCTGAATTGCCCCCCTCTATATCAGTTCATATAGTTTTTCCAATTCTTTGCTATTATGAAAATTTATGTTGCTGCAGTTCGCTGCGAGTCTATCTCGCAATGCCTTATCGCTATATAACGTTTCTATTCCATCTGCTATACCTTCAGCTGATAAGTCGCAAATCATTCCATCAATCCCATCATTAACCTGGCTATTTGCTGTTGGATAATTTGTTATCAGCACTGGCTTACCAAGTATTTGCGCTTCCCCTACCGTTACGGCCTTTCCTTCATATCGGGATGGCTGAACATAAAGATCTGCTTCCTTTAAATAAGTATATGGATTGGTTTGTTTCCCTAATAAAATGAAGCTGTCTTGTAAATCATTTTCAGCAATTAACTTCTCCAGCATTTCCTGATCGCCACCATAACCAACCACATACCAGACGATATCATCATAACCTCTGTCCTTTAGCAGCTTTAAAGCACGCACTGCATTATCAATTCCCTTTGCATGTGACAGTCTTGCTACAGTTATTACTTTAAATCGTGGATCTGCAGTCATCGGATTTTCAGCTTTTTCATTCGATAATGCTTTCACAATGTCTGGTGATGTGATGTTTTCGATAACAATAACCCTCTCTTTTAAGCTAGGGTATTTTTTAATAAATGCGGTTTTACACGCTACGGATACAGCTACAATATAGTTAAAGTTGCGCCACATGTTTAAATCCATGTTTATATCCGTTTCTACTGTTGAAAAATCAGTATGTATCCAGGCTATCTTTGTCTTGGCTTCTACCTTCTCGGCTACAACGTAATGCGGCCATAAATAGCTAATTGCAGTATCGTATTTCTTTTCCAATCTTGGCAGAAATGGCAATGCGTATTTCCACATAAATTGCATTTGCCTGTACCCTGGTTCTGACACGTTGCTTTTATTCGCTTTATACTTTGCCATTAACCTTGTCAGACCTAGTGTTACTCTGCCTGATTTTAGGATTTGCCCGATTGGCTTTCGAAAGGTATTATAGGCGTTTGACTCTTCCAGTAAATTTGCTTTATCAGGTAGCAAATCAATTAAATCGCCTGTATGGCTGTATAGCATAAGATCAATATGGCTTCTGCTGTAATCGAAATTATCCAACATACTAATCAGACTTCTTTCAACGCCTCCAACCTCCATATCAAAACTGGCGATTAATATCTCTTTCATATTGCCCTCCTGAACTGGATTGATATATCGTCATCAAAGTGGATATTGCACGCTTTAGGGAATACCCGCTTTTTTCAAATCCATTTATAATAGTATAGGTGTTTTTTTCTTTCTGACCTGCCAATTCAACTATTCTGTCTGCCCAGATATCAGGTCCGTCAGCTAATGAAAGCTTTGATAGTAAACCTATTCCTAAATCTGCTTCTGGCTGGATAGCTTCTGATACCACAGCAGGCAACCCACACGCTTGAGCTTCAAGCAATACCAGGCCAAGTCCTTCATAATGGGATGGAAAAATAAATACATCCATGCTATGCAACATGGTGGATATGTCATGTCTTATCCCCGTAAATCGTATGTTTTCAAGAATTCCTTCCTGTTTAGCCTTTCCTTCTATTTGTTGCTTTAAATCTCCATCTCCTACTAGTAACAGTTTAATAGCCGGGTCTCTGTTGATGAGATGTTTCATTATTTCCAATATAAACGTGTGATTCTTTGCTTCTATAAATCTGCCAATATGACCAATAACGATGCTCTTACCTAAACCTTCCTTTACCTTAAGTTCCGTGACCTTCTTTTGCGGATTTATCAAAAATGTTAAATACTCGATCGCATTTGGAAAGTATGAATACTTTGGTTTTGCTAACCCTTTATCCCCAAATAAATACTTTCCTGCCCCCCTGCTGCACGCTAGTAAGTTTGTAGATAAATGGTTGATGATAAACCGCGTCAACTTAATGTAGGCTTTTCGCGTAAATCTGCTGCTACTGTCCATCGTTGTATGTGCGTGTGAAATTCTAATTTCAACACCAGCTAAGTACGCCGCAATTACTGCAATACCACAATGAAACAATGTGTGTGCGTGTACAGCGTCATATGGTCCATATTTTTTGATGGCCCGGTATATTTCTTTAATTGAATTAGTCTTCGATAACTTGATAACTCTGCCACCGCGGTCTTTAATTTCGTCATCGTAATGAGCATCTTGATCGCTATATGAAATAAAATCAAACTGTACCTTCTTACGATCAATGTTTCTGTAAATATTCATTAACATCGTTTCTGTTCCAGCTCTGTTCATTGCCCCAACAACGTGAAGAATCCTCATTTTGTTATCCTCTTTTCACGTCTTTTTCCCAAATTTGTCATTCTGCCATTTGGCAAATTCAATAACTGTCTTATATTTTTGGAGCTCACCTTTATCAACTCCTGACTCCTTCAGTTCCTCAACAAAATCCAGCCATTCATTTTCTGGTAATAGTTCATCAATCGGTTTTGTGCCTAGTAATATTCGTAGGTCCGCATTTAATACCGCTGCAATTCGTTCAATAATTTGAATAGATGGATTTTGGTTTAAATTGCGTTCGATATTACTCAAATACGACTTAGATATATTTGCTCGCTGGGCACACTCAGATAAACTGAGTCCTTTCTGTTTACGGATAATTTGTATTTTTTCACCTATCATAGTCTATACCTCATGTTTTCCTAGGATAAAATAACTTGTATTTTCACCGATTTTACTAAACAAATCTCGAATACATCTGATAACCCTCTGTTGATCGTCAACTGTTAAGTTTGACCCAGATGGAAGACATATTCCTGTAGTAAATAATCGTTCAGCAACATGCTCGTTCCCCTGGTGAGGATAATAACTTGATTCTTTGAAGAGTGGCTGCATATGAAGTGGCTTCCATACGGGACGAGCCTCAATATTTTCATTGTTAAGTGCTGTTAATAATTGTTTCACTGTTACCCCTGATTCTTCTTCATTAAGAGTTAACGTAGTAAGCCAGCGATTCATCCTGGTTTCTTCCAGTTCTGGCATAAAAGTTATTCCTGGTAGGTTAGCTAAACCTTGATAGTATATTTCATAAATGCTTCTTCTCGCTGAAACACGATCATCGAGTACTTGTAATTGCGTCCTGCCGACCCCAGCTAATATGTTACTCATCCGGTAATTAAACCCGACCATGCTATGCTGATAGTGTGGTGCCTGGTCACGTGCTTGACTTGCCAGGAATCTGGCTCGTTTTATAGCCTCCGTATCATTAGATATGAGCATGCCTCCACCTGAAGTAGTAATTATTTTATTTCCATTAAAGGAGTAAACACCGAACTTGCCAAATGTACCACTGGCTTTTCCTTTATAAGTCGTTCCAAGTGATTCCGCTGCATCCTCAATAATAGGCACATCATATGCGTCACAAATCTCCAGAAGTTCATCCATCTTAGAACTTTGACCGTACAAGTTAACAACAATCACGGCCTTTGGCAGCCTCCCAGCAAGTGATGCTTCTTGCATCGCCCTTTCAAGTGCTTGTGGTGACATGTTCCATGACTCAGGTTCTGAATCAATAAAAACTGGATTAGCTCCTTGATATAAAATCGGGTTTGCACTTGCTACAAATGTAAAAGTTGAACAAAAAACATAATCATCCTTTGTTACATTTAATAAAGAAAGAGCCAAATGAATAGCAGCAGTACCCGAACTTACGGCTGCAGCATCTTTGACTCCAACTTTTTCTGTTATTTCCTTTTCAAACGCATCTACATTTGGACCTAGAGGCGCTATCCAATTTGTTTCAAATGCTTCATTTATATACTGTTGCTCCCTTCCACTCATATGCGGGAGTGATAAATTAATTCTCGGCTTTGTCAAAAAACCACCACCTTTTCTAAATCATTAGTCGTTCAATTATTCTCGTAGGACTTCCAACGGCTTTGCTGAATGCAGGAATATGTTCTATTACTGTAGACCCAGCGCCTATTACGGACCAGCTGCCAAGATGCTTTCCAGGTATTATTGTAGCCGTTGATCCAACATGTACCCCTTCGCCAGAAGTAACACCTCCAGTTAACGTTGCGTTTGGTGAAATATGTGTGTAGTCACCGATATTGTTGTCATGTTCGATCACTGCTCCTGTGTTGATAATACAGTGCATCCCTATTTCGGCATTTGCATTTATAACAGCATTTGGCATAATGACAGTTCCATACCCAATTGCAGCAGACTTGCTGACAACTGCTGTTGAATGAATAACGGATAAAAATTGCTGGGGAAGTAAATTTACTTTGTCAACTATTTTCTTCCTGATTTTATTTTCTCCAATGGCAACTACGACTCGTGTATCATGCTTAAGTAATTGCGTTAAGTAATCTATAGGTGCATGAATAATTCCATTTTGTTTAAACCCATATTCATGCTTATCATCCAAGATAGCAGTTACTTGATAATTCACATTGGTGAATAACATTTCTTGTATGACTCTGCTATGTCCACCATCACCTAAAATAATTACATTCACTCTACAGCACTTCTTTCGTGCCATTAAATTTTTCCATTGTGACAGTATCTTGGCCGCTGATTCCTTCGTGTTTCAATACTTTTAGAAAAGTTTTTAGCAGAATCCTGCAATCAAGAAATAGTGATCGGTTTTCGACATACCACGCATCAAGTCTGAACTTTTCTTCCCAGGTAATTGCATTTCTGCCATTTATTTGCGCCCAGCCAGTAATACCTGGTTTCACGGTATGACGCAATGACTGCTCCTTTGTGTAAAGTGGTAAGTACTCCATCAATAATGGCCTGGGTCCAACTAAGCTCATATCTCCCTTTAGAACATTGAACAACTGCGGGAATTCATCCAGGCTATACTTTCTAAGAAATTTCCCTAATGGTGTTAGCCTAACATCATCGGATAATTGCTTACTATTATGATAAAATACGTTCGTCATTGTCCTGAATTTATATAGATAAAAGGGTTTGCCGTTTAATCCGGGACGCTTTTGTTTAAACAATATCGGTTTTCCCATTCGAATCCGAATAACTACCGCCAATACAATAATTAATGGAGAAAACAATGTAACAATCATTATCGACATGACACTATCTAACAGACGTTTCATTCACCTCTCACTCCCAGGAGATTATTTAGGTATTAGAAAACTTGGCTAATCGCCAAGGCTTGATATAGATAAGCCTTAGTTGCACTTATGCAGTAGGAACTTAACTGCTTAAAAAATCCGCTGCATGTTGCTGCACCGGATAATTGCTATCTTTATTTAATTCGGAAACTTTTTCGTAACCATTCGGATTATTATATTGCCATCGCCATGTATCTTCACACATGGCATCTATGTCTCGGATTGGCTGCCAGCCGAGTTGTTTTTTTGCCTTTAACGGGTTTGCATAACATATTGCAGCATCGCCTGGGCGCCTTTCTTCCATACGATATGGGATTTTCTGATTAGTAGCCTTTTCAAATGCATTGATCATTTCCAGTACGCTATAACCTTTACCGGTCCCAAGATTGTATGCATCAACACCATTGGCAGACTGAATCTTTTTTAAGGCTTTTATGTGACCGGTTGCTAAATCAACTACATGGATATAATCTCTGACACCTGTTCCGTCTCTTGTTGGATAATCATTCCCAAACACCTGTAGTTGCTGTCTTTTTCCAACCGCAACTTGTGAAATATATGGCAGCAAATTGTTTGGGATGCCATTCGGATCTTCTCCAATACGACCAGTTTTATGCGCTCCGATTGGATTAAAGTATCTTAGTAAGGCAATACTCCATTCCTGGTCTGAGCGATATACATCCTGCAAAATTTCCTCAATCATTTGCTTTGTACGACCGTATGGGTTAGTCGCTCCAAGATGGGTTTCTTCTGTTATAGGTACGTTACCTGAAGCACCATATACTGTCGCTGATGAACTGAATACAAGTTTTTTAACCCCATATTGTTGCATCACTTCACACAGTATAATAGTTCCTGTGATATTGTTTTTAAAATAGCGAAGTGGATCACTAACTGACTCGCCAACTGCTTTTAAACCAGCAAAGTGAATGACTGAATCAATTTTATTTTCGCTAAATACATCAGAAACGTGTTTTTTATCCAGTAAATCAGCAGTGTATGCTTTAAACTGTTTTCCAGTGATTTCTTTTACCCGCCTTAATGCTTCATCATTACTATTTGATAAATTATCAAGGACGATAATTTCGTAACCCTCATTAAGAAGCTCCACACATGTATGACTCCCGATATATCCGGCTCCACCTGTTACAAGAATGGCCATTCAACTCTCCTCCTTTCAGCTACCAAATTAAATAGTCACTTTTATAAAAAATATTGAGATTAATAACATTTTCAAAGAAATAATAAGCAAGGTAACAAGCTATAATTCCAAAGTAGATAAATTTTTGATCCTTTTTAGTAAACACTTTTACAACCCATGAAATAAGAATTATATTGTAAAGATCAAAGTAAATTGAAACCCTGGCAAAAATCCAATTTTGTGTTGATATAATCATAAATACCAATCCAAGTATTGCCATATTTACGATATAATCACTTTCAGGAAATATGCGCCTCAGTTTATCTCTGCCTAAATAGGCAATACCTATGGGAGCTGCTGCTACCGCAACCCTCAGAAAATTAGCACCACCTTCAGAGAAACTTTGGTAATGTCCATACTGCGTATCCTCCAGTGCTGAAAACAGTAATGATGAAAAGTATTCAAATCCAATGACAATAAACACAGAAATTAACAGCAGTGCTACGGTAGCCTTAGACCATGCCTTGAACCTTACTAAAAAATAAATTGGCAATAAGATAAGTGCACTTTGATGAAATAAAGAAGCCAAAACAATTATAAAAGCATACTTCACAAAACTTCCTTCAATTAAATATTTTGTAGCTGTAAAGGCTATTGCTGCCGCAAGTACCTGTCTTATCCCATTCATCGATACTAAAAATAACCCACCCGTTATATAAACGTATAGGCTAATCTCAATCATCCTGGAATAATTATATAAAACTATTACAATAAGCACGTTTGTTATTAATGCTGCGGTAAAAATCATAATTTGCGGATCTTCTGATATATAGCTTTTCAAAACTCTCTGTAGAACGCCAAATCCTATATCTTTTTGAGACAGGATGTACTCCCAAGAAAAGTCATTTTGTTCATATATTCTTCTATAAACATAAGTATCTCCAATATTTGTACGAAGCCCTGAAACAACTACTAATGATGCTAATGCACCAAAAATCAACACTTTATTCGGCTTAATTGGAACAGGTGATTCAATTTCTCGAGCAGGGGATGCAAAGCGTCGTGCAAAGAGAGAAAAACTGAAAACGATGGCAAGGTTTATCCATAATATTGTCATCTGAAGTTTCCTTTCAATCTAAAACATTAAACTGTCCTCGTTTTGGTTTTTATATATAGATATAATAGAATTCCTATAGGCAGTGCTGGAATAGTCAGTATTTTACTAGGTGTTTCTTTTAAAAATGACCAATTGCGGCCTAATAAACTGCTAGATACATAGTGAATTGCTTGCTTAAATTTAAATACGAAACCCGCAAATGGTATCTTCATTAATTCTTTACGATAAAAAGAAAAGCCATTTGGATTTCTGCGATATTGATGAAGCATGTTTCGCGAAGAACCATCTGGAAGATATTCGACACAGCATAGTACTTCATTCATCAATAACATTTCATAGTGCTGATCAAGCATGTAATACTTGTATGCGAGACCAACATATTTTTCATTCTGAAAGATAGGATATGGATATTTTTTGGTTAATTCTGTACGGTAAACAAGCTTCTTATCACCTGTTACTCCATGCTTGTAATGCAGATCAAACAGTGTGGAGCACTTTATATGATCAGGTAAAACAGTTCCAATTATTTTATTTTCGCTGTCTGCATCAAGACCAATAATGCCACTAACATTATTACTTCCATACTTTTTCCAGAATGATAAAATCTTTTCTATCGCATCATCTGGCATGTAATCATCTGAATCAATACAAACATTTAATTCCGTATTGATCCGTTCGTATGCGGTGTTATGTGCACCATGCATTCCTTGATTTTCTTGGCGATAATAGCTTATCTCAAGAATATCTTCCATGATCCATTTCTTTACCATTTCTTTTGTATCGTCGGTTGACCCGTCATCAATAATTAACCATATAAAGTCTTTACATGATTGACGTTTCAAACTCTCATAACAGACATGAAGACAATATGCTCGGTTATAGGCAGGTGTGAATACCGTTAGCTGCTTCATATTGCCGCTTCTCCTAATACTAGATAAGATGCTTGAGTCTGCTCAGCTGTCTCCTTTATGTCATAACCGTTTTTAGATAAAGAATGATAGTCGATTATTCTTGGTCTGATTTGTTTTTCCAAACTTATAATTCGTTTAATCCAACTATCTGTATCTCTTAATGGCAGATGTTCGACAAGGCCTGACCCCATATCAACTTCTCTAGTAATCGTGTCAGCGATTAAACATGGCAGACCTGCACCTTGAGCCTCTACTAAGGTTACTGGCAATCCTTCATGCATCGACGGGAAAACGAAAATATCAATAGCCTGAAGTATTGATTCAATGTCATCCCGCACCCCTAGTAACTTCACCTTACCGCTTAAATTTAGCGCTTCTATCTTCGCTTCAATTTCTTTCTTTAATGGCCCCTCACCAGCTATTAACAAAACAGAATTTACTATCTGCTTATTCAGACCAGCGAAGATATCCAATAACTGTAATTGATTTTTTTGAGGTGCCATTCTTCCAACATTACCGATGACCAGTGTACCTTTATCCAAGTTCAGTTCTCTTCTGATAGCATTACGGTTCTGTTGTGAAAATTTAAATTTTTCCGTTTCAATCCCGTTTTTAAGGATAAAAGCTTCTTCGGATTTATTTTTAAATAACCATCTAGCTGCTGCATGCGAACAGGCATAATAATGCGTTGCGTGTGCATTAATTTTACTGCCTGCGTACCATTTATAGGTTCTTGATGTAATTCCACCTTCACTTTCCGTATTATGACTATGAGCAATTCTTACCGGTATATTCGCTTTTTTAGCTGCTTTTAACACAAATCCACTCATTTTATCCATGTGGGAGTGGACGATTTTATACTCATAATGTGTTTTCAGGAATTGATTCAGTGCACGGTTAAAACCCTTGTGACCGGCCTCCGTAACATATGGGATACGATGAATCTTTCCACCCATTCTAATTATTTCTGAGTCAAAGACTCCCTCTTTGCATGTTAAAAAATCAAATTGTACCTTTGAACGATCTATGTTTCGGTAGAGATTCATGATTAGGGTTTCAGCACCACCTCTGTTCATATTAACGACAACATGTAATACCCTTAATGGGCTGCCCATACCGGTTCCCCCTCTTCCTCCATATAAGACCTATAAATTATTTCCTTCTCAGCCAATACCTTATTTGTAGAATACTTTGCGATAATTGCATTCCTTCCATTTTGCCCGAGCTGATGCTTCATATCGACCGCATTCGAAAGAGCTAAGATTTTATTAGCAAACAATTTTGGCTCAAACTCAGTTAACAGCCAGCCTGTTTTGTTATTTTGAACAAGTTCTCTATGCCCTCTATTATCAACCGCTACTACAGGGAGCCCACATGCCATCGCCTCCATGATATTAACAGGTAACCCTTCTCTAAAACTTGAGGAGACGGCTATGTCACACATCGGAAGAAGCTGGTCAATGTCCTTTCTGAAACCAAGAAAATCAACCATATGGCTTATCCCAAGACTATTTGCTAACTCCTGGCAGCTCTCAAATAATGCTCCTTCTCCAGCAAGAAGCAGCTTTGCATTTGGAACTTCTTCTTTTAGTAATGCTAACGAGCGAAGGAGAAATTGCTGGTTTTTATTTTTATTAAATTCAGCTGCATTAAACAATAAAAAGTCATCGGCATTATAGCCAAATGACTTCTTTAATTCTGCTCTTTTATTTTCATCGATAGGTTTAAAACGTACTGTATCTACTCCTACACCATTAATTTGTTCCGTTCGTTCTGCTTTAAATCGATGTCTAATTGCAATATTATAATCTTCCCGATTAATTGTTATTAAACTGTCCGTATATCGTGATAAAAACTTTTCAATCGGATAATAGATTAGCCAGTTAATAAGTGGTGCACCTTTACAGAAATGAAATCCATGTGCTGTATAGATTACTTTTGTCCCTTGTTTTCTTGTCTGCTTGGCAGCGAGTCGGGCCAGTACTCCTCCTAAGGGAGTGTGGCAATGAATAATGGAATAATTATTCTGACTTATAACCTTCTTTAACTGGTTATAGGCCTCGATGTTAGATTTGCTGAAAGGGGATCGTTCAATTGGAATATTATATTGATTATCCGTGTACGGTAGATTTATGTTTCCCGCTGCAGCAACATCAACATCCCACCCTTGTTCCTTAAACCACTTCATATAAGGTAAATGAAAAGCTTTAAAATGATAATCAACTGTCGCACAGTACAGTATTTTTTTCGTCATGAACATCCCCCCTTTAGCTATAGCTCTATTTTGTTAATTCTGTTTCGACAACTGTTGAAAGATAATCCAATAAGTCTTTACGCAAATCTTCCCGCTCCAAGGCTAATTCTATAGTTGTCTGGATAAATCCCATCTTTTCTCCAACATCATAGCGCTTTCCTTCAAAATCATATGCATACACCGCTTCGTGCTTATTAAGTTCTGCAATGGCATCTGTTAGCTGTATTTCATCTCCGGTGCCTGGCTTTTGGTTACCCAGAATTTCGAATATTTGCGGGCTTAGTATGTATCTTCCTAGGATGGCCAGATTGGATGGCGCGTCTTCCTGTTTTGGTTTTTCCACCAGATTATGAACATTATAAAGATGATTTTCTATTGTACTGCCACCAACTATTCCGTACCTCGAAACATCGGCATCCCTTACTGTTTGCACACCTAATATTGAGGCGTTATATCGATTATGCTGGTCTATCAGCTGCTTAAGGCATGGGGTTTCAGCTTTGACAATGTCATCTCCAAGCAGCACTGCAAAAGGTTCATTTCCGATGAATTTACGTGCACACCAAATTGCATGGCCAAGGCCTTTAGGTTCTTTCTGGCGAATATAATGGATATCCACCATCTTTGAGGATTTTTGTACTTCACTTAATAAGTCAAACTTACCTTTATCGAATAAATTCTGCTCCAGTTCAAACGAGTTATCAAAGTGATCCTCGATAGCTCTTTTGCCTTTTCCGGTTACGATAATAATGTCTTCAATCCCTGATTCAATTGCTTCTTCAACAATGTATTGGATCGTTGGCTTATCAACAATAGGCAGCATCTCTTTTGGCATTGCCTTTGTTGCTGGAAGAAATCTTGTTCCTAACCCCGCTGCTGGTATAATCGCTTTTTTTACTTTCATTTTGATTGCCCCCTTTATAATGAAATAGCTTTTCGTTGTTGCTGAACCACATCATTATTTGCGAGATTTATTAATTTTTTCCTGAGAATATCTCTTTCAAATTTGGTATAACTTGAAACAATTTCTTCAATATCTTCCACATAAATACTCGTGGTTTTTCCGATATAAATCTTGGAGTACACTTGCTTTTCGTTTACTTCATCTGCTTTTAGTAACTCTTCAAAAAGCTTTTCACCTGGTCTTATCCCAGTAAACTCTAATCCAATTTCATCAATTGAATTACCGGATAGTTTGATAAGATTCTTGGCAAGCTCGACTATCTTTACTGGATCTCCCATATCCAGAACAAAGATTTCTCCACCTCTTGCCAATGCACCAGCCTGAATAACCAATCTTGACGATTCTGGGATAGTCATGAAATAGCGAACCATATCAGGGTGGGTAACTGTTACCGGACCACCTTTTTCAATTTGTTTTTTAAATAGTGGAATAACACTTCCGCGGCTTCCCAATACATTGCCAAATCTGACTGCAACAAATTTTGTACCGCTATTTTGATCCATGTCTTGAATGACCATTTCAGCAAGTCTTTTTGATGCACCCATAACACTTGTAGGATTTACTGCTTTATCTGTTGATACCATTACGAATGTGTCAACCTTATTTAAATGTGCAGCATGAGCAATATTTGTTGTTCCAATAATATTATTCTTAACTGCTTCTTCGGGGTTGCGCTCCATTAACGGAACATGTTTATGTGCTGCAGCATGATAGATAACGTCAGGTTTATATGTGCTGACTACCGACAACATCTTCCTGGCATCCTGTATATCAGCTATTTCTGTTACAAAATCAATTTCATCCGTTTTAAAGTTTTCTTTTAGCTCCATTTCAATCGTATAGATACTGTTCTCACCATGGCCAAGTAAAACAAGCTGCTTTGGACTGAATTCTGAAATTTGTCTTGATATTTCGGATCCTATCGAACCACCAGCACCTGTAACTAAGACAACTTTATCTCTAATGTTGTCTGAGATGCTTTCGATATCCATTTCCACAGGATCACGCCCTAGAAGATCTTCTACTTGGACATCACGAAATTGATTAACGGAAACTTTTCCTGTTATCAAATCCTCCAATAATGGAAGGATTTTCGTCTGGGCTTTTGTTTTGGCACATTCCTGAAAAATGATATTTAAATCTTTCTTACTAAGGGAGGGAATCGAAATGATAATATTATCAATCTCGAATTCTTCTACACATCCTGCTATTTGTTTAACCCCGCCTACCACGGGAAGACCTAGGATATCAAGCTGATGTTTCTTCAGATCATCATCGATAAATGCAACTGGTAATAGATTCCCCTCATTATGTTTTAATAGCTGTCTTGCAACCATTGTCCCTGCTGAACCTGCGCCAATAATTAATGTTCTGATTTTATTATCCTGCTTATTCATAATTGAGTCACGGTATAATCTCCATACGAACCTTGAACCGCCAATTAGAAACATATCCAGCAGCCATGTAACGGCAAGAAGTCTAAATGAAATATCGTTCAGAAAAATAAATTGGATAACAGCCGCGGATAGAATGGAGTAGGATACTATTTTAAAGATTATTAATAATTCTTTGGTACTGGCATATTCCCAGACTTTTTTGTAGAGTTTGTATTTTATCGAGAAAAAGTAATGACACAGCAATATTGCTATTGAAATTACAGTTAACGGTAAAGTTATAACATAGATACTTGCGTTAACAAGAAAGCTGCTAATAAAAATTGCAGATAATAAGATACACGAGTCAATAATGATGAATAAAGATAAGCGTTGACGGTATGTCATACATATCCTCCTTCCTTTTAAAGGTCATAAAATTAATTTATGTATGTATGGGCATTTAACCCGCCCTCACACCACACTATCGACGACTGGCGTCTAAGGTTTATATTGGATAAACCCACAGCATGATCGAGTGCCTACATGGATAATGGTAAGTAGACATCACCAATAATTCTTAATAAAAGATGATAATAACGATTATTTTCTTAATAAAGAACGATTTGTTTAAAAAAAATCTGTCTTACTACTTATTTACAATCACACCTACTATTTCTGCGTGGGCAAGGTCCAAAACCCTTTGTGCCTCAATGGCTTTCTCCATTCCCGTCTTACCACGTTGCAAAATTAAAACGACGCCATCACACATATTTGCCAGTATTCTGGTTTCTGTAAAGTCTAAAACAGTCGGAGAGTCGATCAACACCATATCATAAGCATTTGTTTCTTTATTTAAGAGGTCTATCATTAACTCATTTCCAAGTAACTCTGCAGGATTAACAAGTGTGGAACCACTTGTAAGTACTTTTAGTTTTCCAATTCCCGGAATGTACGTTGCCTCTTCAAACGATATTTTGCCACTAAGTACATCCGTTAACCCAATGTCATTCGATGTTTTAAATACATTATGGATATTCGGATTTCTCAAGTTGGCATCGATTAATAATACTTTCTCCTTTTGCTGGGCCATGGAAACTGCAAGATTTGCTATTAACGTTGTTTTGCCTTCACCTGAACCTGGAGATGTCATAAGAAAAGTCCTATTTTCTTTCTCTTCCGTTAAAAATTTAATATTAGTTCGGATGGTTCTAAATTGGTCAGAAATTATCGAGTTTGAACTTGTGTATGTGATAAGATTTTGTTTTTTTAAGTTGGCAGTTTGTGTCCTTTTATTTAACATCAACTGTTTCACCTCTAATTTCAAGTTGCTTATGTTTTGTTTGCTGGGCCGTTAATTTCTTCTTGTTCATATTGGAAACAGTGCCAAGTACATGCACCCCTAGAACCTCCTCAATTTCAAGTTCTTTATTGATTGTGTCGTCCATTGAATCCAGTAAAAACACCAATCCCGTTCCAGCAATAATTCCAAATACAAATGCAATGATGACGGTTTTATTTTGCCCCCCATTTATAGGAGTAGCATTCACCATCGCTTCATTTAAAATCTGTACGTCATTAAAATTAAGTATATTAGCTACTCTGCTTTTAAATGCCACTGCAGTTGAATCTGCAATAGCAGCAGCCAATTGCGGATCAGTATTCGTGACAGATATATTAATAATCTGAGAACCTTCCACTCTCTGTACTTCTATCTGACTTTTAATACTTCCTGATGACTGTGATAACCCTAAGTCTTCCTTAACCATATTCATAACGATTGAATCTGTAACCATGACCATAATCGTACTCATAGACTCGGCTTCTGGACCAATAATGACATCCGTTGATGTATTATAAATTGGAGTGCTATTTGTAGTTATATAGAAATGCCCAGCTAAAGTAGTGATAACAGTAATCAAAGCAATAATCCAAAACTTCTTTTTGATCAGAATAAAAAAATCTTTTAAATTTACTTCTTTAGCCGTTCTTCGATCTATGTATCGATTTTGTTTTAATCTGCTCAATAGCACCAGCCACCCTATCTTATAGAATTAAATATATATGCATAAAGCACATTTATATTCTTTATAACGAACATTTATTCCAAAAAAATTTCTCGTACTCGTGAGAATATAATTTATATGATTAACACCTATTTTAGTTCTTTATAATGAACAAGTCAACAGTTATTTGGAATTTATTTTAAAATTTTTACTAATTAATACTTAATAAAGAACATATGCTTGTAATCACCCTATTTATTAACTTAATTATTTTAACCAATTAAAAAGCACCCCCACAATTGGGAGTGCTTTACTTTTATGGCAATACGGTTTCACCCATCAAATACCGATCACATTCACGTGCAGCTTCACGGCCCTCATTAATAGCCCATACAATCAGGCTTTGGCCACGTCGCATGTCACCAGCAGCGAACACGCCATCGACGTTTGTTGTATATTCACCATACGCAGCTTCGATGGTGGAATTTGGGCTTCGCTCAACATCAAGCTGATTCAACAGGTCCTGTTCTGGTCCGGTAAAACCAATTGCAATCAAAACAAGATCGGCTGGCCATACTTTTTCGGTACCTGGTATTTCGTCACGAATCTTTTTCCCGCCTTCATAGCGAAGTTTTACGTTGACCGTATGAACTTCTTTAATATGTCCATTATCATCGCCAACAAATTTCTTGGTCATAACTGCATATGCACGAGGGTCCTCCCCAAGCGTGCTTGCCGCTTCCTTATGCCCGTACTCTACTCGGTGAATCACTGGGTATTGTGGCCACGGGTTAGTTTCCTCATCACGTGTTGATCCTTTTTTATCGTAAATGTCAAACTGAGTAAGACTCTTACAGTTGTGACGAACTGATGTTGCAAGGCAGTCAGTTCCAGTATCACCGCCACCGATAACAATAACATCTTTATCAGTTGCTGAAATATAATTGCCATCCGTTAAATTGGAGTCAAGCAGGCTTTTTGTGTTTGCGTGCAGAAAATCCATCGCATGATGAACACCTTTCAGTTTACTGCCCTCGACCTCGATATCACGGTGAACAGCAGCGCCACCGCATAGAATAGTAGAATCGTAATCTGATTCGAGTTCAGGAACTGTTATATCCTTACCAACTTCGGTATTTGTAATAAATGTTATACCTTCCTGTTCCAAAATATCCACACGGCGTTTTACAATCTCGTAAGATAGTTTCATCTCAGGAATTCCGTATGTCAGTAATCCGCCTACTCGGTCACTACGTTCAAATACCGTAACGGTGTGTCCTGCTTTATTCAACTGTGCAGCCGCGGCAAGTCCAGCTGGTCCAGACCCAACGACTGCTACTTTCTTCCCTGTTCGTTTCTCGGGAGGATTTGGTACCACCCATCCTTCGTCGAAACCTTTTTCGATAATCGAGCGTTCAATCGTTTTAATTGCCACAGGTGGTTCATTTATACTTAACACACATGCTCCTTCACATGGAGCAGGACATGCGATTCCTGTGAATTCAGGGAAGTTATTCATTTCATGTTCACGTTCCAATGCTTCTTTCCATTTACCCTCATAAACAAGATGATTCCATTCAGGAATAAGGTGGTAAACGGGGCAACCGGTTGTTACGCCATTGATTTCCATCCCGGTATGGCATGTTGGAACGCCACAATCCATACAGCGTGCCCCTTGCTCCTGGACTTCTTTCTCTGACAATGGTTCTGTATAGTCGACCCAGTCTTTCGTGCGTTCGGCTGGGTCACGTTCTTTTTGTGCTTGACGGCTATATTCCATAAATCCCGTTTGTTTCCCCATTAGACTCCTCCTTCTTTTGTGAAGATTCTTTTATTTTTTTGTTATTTAAACCTCGCAGTGATATAAACTAAGACACAACTTTGCAGTCCATATAGTTACATATAGTGTTGCCCCCTGATCACGCAGCTGGAATATACTCGCTTTCACAGTGTCTTCCTTAGCCGAGGGCTCACCACGAGCCTCCGACGATATCACTTCATAACGGGTTCTAATTTTTCGATTTCTGTTTTTATATTACTGACTCCATTTTTACTTTCTTCAAATGCTTTCATTTCTGCATCAAATTTCGTTAAACCACTATTTTTGAGTTCTTGAATTCGATTTTGAATTTTAATGTACGATTTAGGGATAACTCGAACAAAACGACCTGCATATATCTCCCAATAAGCAAGAATTCGTTTAGCATGTTTACTCCCAGTATAAAGGATATGCCGTTCGATCATTTCTCTAATATCATTTATTTCTGACTGATTAGTCAGTGGGTCCACACTTACTAGCTCAGGATTTACATTCTCATTGAAAGTGCCTTCCTCATCGAATATATATGCAACGCCACCTGACATGCCTGCTGCAAAGTTACGACCAGTTTGGCCTAATACGACTACTTTCCCACCAGTCATGTACTCGCATCCATGGCCGCCAACTCCCTCTACAACGACGTTTGCACCACTATTTCTGACACAAAAACGTTCGCCAGCAATTCCTTCAATATACGCTTCACCTGCTGATGCCCCATAAAAAGCAACATTTCCAACAATAATATTATCTTTTGGCTGGAAGGTTGCAACTGTATCAGGGTGCACAATTATTTTTCCACCTGATAATCCTTTTCCAACAAAGTCGTTGGCATCTCCTACAAGGCGTAAAGTCATGCCCCGCGGAATAAACCCTCCAAAGCTTTGACCAGCCGAACCTTTGAGTGTTAAGTCAATAGTGTCTTCTGGCAGTCCTTCCTCACCGTAGCGACGAGTTATTTCACTTCCAAGCAGCGTACCGGTAACCCGGTTAATATTACGAATCGCTGTTGTGAATTGAACTGGCTCTTTATTTTCTATTGCCCGCTGACAGCTTGGAATGAGTTCTTGGTAATCAAGGGTTTTCTCGATTCCGTGATCTTGCTTTATCTTGTTATATCGACCAACCTTTGCTGGCAGATCTGGCTGGTAAAGAAGCGCAGATAAGTCAACATCTTTTGCTTTCCAGTGATCAATGTTTTCATTTCTCTCGAGCGAATCGGTATTACCGACCATTTCATTTATTGTTCTAAAGCCTAATTCTGCCATGATTTCGCGTGTTTCCTGTGCAATAAATCGCATAAAATTCGCAACATGCTCTGCTTCGCCTGTGAATTTTTTACGTAATTCCGGATTTTGTGTTGCCACACCAACCGGACACGTATCCAAATGACAAACTCGCATCATTACACAGCCTAGTACAACAAGTGGGGCTGTTGAAAACCCATACTCTTCTGCCCCAAGCAATGTCGCATAGACAACATCATGACCTGTCATCATCTTTCCATCAGCTTCTACTGCAATACGGTCTCGTAAACCGTTCAATAAAAGAGTTTGATGGGTTTCAGCAAGTCCGATTTCCCATGGCAGTCCAGTATGCTTAAGGCTGGTTCTTGGAGCTGCACCGGTTCCACCGTCATAACCACTAATTAACACATGATCGGCACGACCTTTTGCTACACCAGCGGCAATCGTACCAACACCAACAGCAGATACAAGCTTAACGCTAATCCGAGCATCTGGATTTGTGTTTTTCAAATTATGGATTAACTCGGCTAAATCCTCAATCGAGTAAATATCATGATGCGGTGGCGGTGAGATTAACTCAACACCAGGCGTTGATCCACGAACTTCGGCAATCCAAGGATATACCTTCTTGCCTGGAAGATGTCCACCTTCACCAGGCTTTGCACCTTGAGCGACCTTGATTTGAATTTCATCTGCATTCACAAGGTAATGACTATTCACACCAAATCTACCAGATGCAACCTGTTTAATAGCACTTCTTCTGGTATCACCATTAGCATCAGGCGTAAATCGATTTGGATCTTCACCGCCTTCACCAGAATTGCTTTTACCGCCAATACGGTTCATAGCAACTGCCAATGCTTCATGGGCTTCCTGACTTATTGCTCCGTATGACATTGCACCAGTTTTAAATCTGGCACAAATAGCTTCAACCGATTCAACTTCATCAATCGGGATCGATGCTTGCTTTTTATAACGCATTAATCCACGGAGTGATTGCAGATTGTTTCGTTCATCAGTCAGCAGCTTAGAATATTTCTTGAAAATATCATAGCTGTTCGTCCGACATGCATGCTGCAGCATATGGATTGTACTCGGATTATATTGATGGTCTTCGCCGTCTCCTCGAAACTGAAACTCGTCTCCCGCAGTTAAAGCTTTGTTACCCCCACGGTTCTCAGTAAACGCTGCTTGATGGCGCAAGAGTACTTCTTGTTCAATTGTCTTTAAGCCGATACCGCTAAGTCTTGACGCTGTTCGAGTGAAATATTTATCTATCACATCGCTCCTAATACCGACAGCTTCAAAAATCTGCGCGCCACGATAACTTTGAATCGTTGAGATTCCCATCTTGGACAAGATTTTAATAATGCCATCTGTAACAGAAGTAATATATTGGTCAATTGCCTGATGCTTAGAAGAAACAGCTTCGATGTCGTTATTTTCAACGAGATCACCGATTGTATCAAACGCCAAATAAGGATTTATCACTTCTGCTCCATACCCTATAAGCGTTGCAAAGTGATGTACCTCTCTCGGTTCGCCTGATTCAACTAAAAGACTAACTTTGGTTCTAATACCTTTTCGAATCAGGTAGTGATGCAGTCCTGAAACGGCTAATAACGCTGGTATCGCAACTTTTTCCTCTTTAACACCACGGTCGGATAATATAAGCAGTGTCGAACCGTCAGCTATTGCTTCATCTGCTTTTTCAAACAGAACATCTAACGATCCCTCTAGACTTCCTTCTTTTGCATCGAAAAGGGTGGATAACGTTGCTGCTTTGAATCCAGGCAAATGCTCTGCACGGAGTTTTTCCAATTGACCCTTTGTTACAATAGGTGTTTTTAACCTTATATGCTTACAGCTATCTGGACCCGGATTAACAAGGTCTCCTTCAGCACCAATCGTTGTTTGCGCCATCGTTACAATCTTTTCACGGATTGCATCGATTGGCGGGTTCGTTACTTGGGCAAAAAGCTGCTTAAAATAGTTATATAATAGCTGTGGTTTTTTTGAAAGAACTGCAAGTGGTGAATCATACCCCATTGAACCAATCGGATCTTTTCCATCACTGACAAGTGGCTTGATAATTTTATTTAATTCTTCACGTGTATAGCCAAACGCTAGCTGTTGCTCTAATAATGTATCATCACGATACGACGGCTGCTGCACTGTGGTTTCAGGAATATCCTCGAGGTTTTTCATGTTCGTAAGCCAATCTTTATATGGCTCCTCAGCAGCAATTTCCATTTTAATTTGTTCATCTGGTACAATGGTTCCTTTTTCCAAGTCTACAAGCAGCATTTTCCCTGGATGCAGTCGTTCTTTGTAAAGGACTTCATCAGCAAAAATGTCCAGAGCACCTACTTCTGACCCAAGCACAATCATGCCACCTTTTGTAACATAATAACGTGCAGGCCTTAGCCCGTTTCTGTCCAAACATGCACCAATTTGATTGCCGTCAGTATATACGAGTGCTGCAGGTCCATCCCACGGTTCCATTAAGGTACTATGAAATTCATAAAAATCACGTTTCTCCTGATTCATTGCATCATCATTTGCCCATGGCTCAGGCACCATCATCATTGCAGTATGGGCAAGCGAACGACCTGATAAATGTAAGTATTCAAATGTATTATCGAATATTGATGAGTCACTTCCATCATCATCAATAACAGGCAGTATTTTTTCTATATCCTCATCACTAAAATACGCTGACGAACAAAGCTGTTCACGTGCATGCATCCAATTTACGTTACCTCGCAAGGTATTAAACTCACCATTATGAATCGTATATCGGTTTGGATGTGACCGTTTCCAGCTTGGGAAGGTGTTCGTACTAAAGCGAGAGTGTACTAATGCTAACGCGGACTTAAAATTCGGATGGTTTAGATCAATATAGAAGGAATCCAGCTGTTCAGGAATAAGCATACCCTTATACACAATTGTGCGGGTTGATAAGCTGCTAACGTAAACGTCCTCAAATCCTGATAGACTGGCAAGTTCCTTTTCCACCCGTTTACGAATTACATATAGTTTACGTTCAAATGCCATTTGATCGGCCAGGTCATCCGACTTCTGAATAAACACCTGACGGATAAACGGCTTCCGCTTTGCCGCAACTTTTCCAATGAAGGATTCGTTTATTGGTACAGGCCTCCAGCCTAGGAAGGTTTGGCCCTCTTCGCGAATAATATTTTCAAATATCTCCTTACTCTTTAGTCTGGTCTCACGGTCCTGAGGGAGAAAAGTCATCCCAATGCCATATTCACCAGCTTGAGGTAAAGCGATATTTTCTTTTTCACATTGCTTTTGGAAAAATCGATGAGGAATCTGTGTAAGTATACCTGCACCATCACCTGTACTTGTGTCAGCTGACTGACCACCACGGTGCTCTAAATTACACAGAATGTTTATCGCATTTTGTACGATGTTATGTGTCTTTTCGCCATTTATATTTGCAATCATCCCAATACCGCATGCTTCGTGTTCCATATCAGGATGATACAGTCCCTGCGCTTCAGGAAATCCATTTTTAGTTCTTGTCATCACAACAACTCCTCTCTTTTGTGGTGCCTTTATCCCCCGGTTTTTTCGATTTTTACCGAGCCGGATTCGTGTTTCTTTTAAAACGGTGTCCTTTAGTATATCATAAATTCAATTTTAACTCAAAATTCAGATAAGTTATTTACATACATAAGTATACAAAATAGGTTTTTGTAAACGCTGTCATTAAAGTATTTACAAAAATTTTTATACATCTTTAATGCATTACTGACAAGGGATTAAGAGTGAACGTAACTAAATTTTAGATTTTTTTATAAAAATTTTAGATTTTTTTAGAACTTGTTTAGATTTTTGCGTTATGCTAAGGAATATAACAACTGAAGGTGGATATTATGTCAATACGTAAACGGCTATTTCTGTCAAATGCAGCAATGATTGTTATGCCAATCATTTTTATTATAGTTATCGTTATTTTATTAAACCTCGTCACTAGCGGCGGTTTTAATCAATCTCAGCAAGGAGGATGGAATTCGACCGAGGGAAATGATATAGAAATATTTAATAGTTTAAAAAAAACGGCATCATTAGAACAGGGAAAATTAGATGACCCTGAATATCTCCAATCACTAACAAACCAGCTAGAAGGCGGTGATAGCGGAATAATTATTCGAAAGGGTTCAGAGCTTTCTTACACGTCGAATCGTATAGGAGATATCTCATATCATGATTTGCCGCTATTTGGTGAAAATGAGTTCAACACCAGACCTCCATTTGGGCATGATAAATATACCGTTAAGCAGTATGATTTTTATTTTGACAATGGCACAGAAGGTTCTATATTTCTATTAAGTGAATCTTCATCATTCGCACAATTCGCCAAAACATTTTTTCCGCTATTATTTATTAGCTTAATACTACTGCTTATCCTTACTAATGTGCTGTTATCTTATTTTATGTCTAAAAGCATTCTAAATCCGGTCCGTCAACTATCAAATGCTGCGGCAAATATCCGCAATGGAAATCTGGATTTTTCTGTCAAACCATTAAGCAAGGATGAGTTAGGTGAATTAGTGAAATCTTTTGATGACATGCGGTTACAATTGAAGGAATCAATGGAGCTACGTGATAAATATGAAAATAACCGAAAAGAATTGATTGCTAATATTTCACATGATTTGAAAACCCCTATCACTTCAATAATGGGCTACGTGGAGGGCATACAAGATGGTGTTGCCAATACAACAGAAAAACGAGGAAGGTATTTGGAAACCATACATGCAAAAGCTGAATATATGGATATGTTGATTAAAGAACTATCCCTATATTCCAAACTGGATGTAAAAAGCCTGCCGTTTCATTTTGAGGAAGTAAATATTAAAGCATTTATAAAGGATTATCTGGAAGAAATGAAGCCAGAACTTTTGGACAACAATGTTCATTTAACATTTAACGAGAATGCAACTTCGCAAACAACTGTTTCATTGGATAGAGACAAGCTCATTCGTGTAATGAACAATATTATTTACAACAGTATAAAATATATCGACAAAAGCGAATGTATCATACAAATTTCACTTAAGGATCTTGGTAATATGGTGGAAGTATGTATTAATGATAACGGTCCAGGAGTTTCGGAAGGCGACCTTGCCAACATTTTTAATCGATTTTACCAAACAGATCCATCACGAAATAAAGGAGGAAGTGGACTTGGTCTTGCGATAGCTTCACAAATTATTAAAGCTCATGGTGGTTCAATCAGTGCTACAAGCCCTCAAAACGGTGGATTAACTATTTGCTTCACCCTTAATGAAACTGAAGGTGATAAACATGCATAGGATATTAATCATTGAAGATGACAACAGCATTGCAGCATTGGAACAGGATTACCTTGAAATAGAAGGTTTTGAAGTCGTAATTGCTTCAGATGGAGAAACCGGTTTAGAAGCTATATCGCGACAAAACTTCAATCTTATTTTGCTAGATCTAATGCTTCCTAATATAAGTGGTTTTGAATTATGTAAGAAAATACGAAAAAATTCCGATATTCCTATACTCATGGTTACAGCTAAGGATGAAGATATTGACAAGGTACGCGGTCTTGGACTTGGTGCTGATGATTATATTGTAAAACCGTTTAGTCCCAGCGAATTGGTGGCACGAGTAAAAGCGCATCTAGCCAGATATGAACGCTTGATTAAGACAAACGACACTACCGAGGATATTCATAAAGGCGAGCTTCGAATAAATATAGCATCCCGACAAGTCTTTATCCACGAAAAGGAAGTTCCATTTACCACTCGTGAATTCGACTTATTAACATTCCTGGCCAAGCACCCGAACCAGGTTTTTAGTAAAGAGCACTTATTTGAAAAAATATGGGGTATCGAATCAATGGGTGACACAGCTACCGTAACCGTTCACGTGAAAAAAATACGCAAGAAAATTGAAAAGGATACAGCTAATCCACAATTTATTCAAACAGTGTGGGGATCCGGATATCGTTTTAAGGCTAACCATTCCATTGCTTAAACGGTTCTTTTACCTATCGCAACATTAAAAATATAATGTGAAATGCGCATCAATTTGCAAACTAATTTAATGCTCATTAGAACGACGCAGTTTAGTTGAACAAGAAGATAAAAAATTGAATTAGAGAGTATTTTTTGTTGCCAACCAAAGCTTGATAACATAACATAAAGTAGTTCTAAAAAGAAAAGAAGGGGATATTATGTGTCCACTTACTGATAATAACGAAAATAATAACGGCAATGGTAACAACTTTGCTGATATTCTACAATTCATTGGACAGTGGTTTGTGTCTACTGGAGATATAATTACTTTTGCAGGGCAAGCTATTGCACTCGAACAAGATAGGCAAGATAAAATCCAAGAGGAGCAAGACAAACAACAGCAGGAATTTCAACAACAACAAATGCAACAACAAATAGAACAGATGCAACAACAAATAAAAATTTTGCAAGAAAACATAAAAAAATAGTCTAATTAGATATTAATTTCTTATTCAGGAATTGAAATTAAATAGAAGAAAAATATCAGTTTGCTGAACTGATATTTTTTTATTTTAATAACAAGTATTACACAACTACGAAGTGTAATTCTGAGTTTTGTAATAGGAAACGGAACCCGTTATCCATAACGGGGTGGTTTTTTTGTTTCTCGTTTTTTCATCAGGTGGTTATAAAAAATTTATAAATGCTTTAGTTGGGGTTTATATCTGCTTGTTACATTAGAATAGTAGAACATTTCCTTAACAGGTGGTGAAAAAATGAAACTCTCAATTACGCCTAAAAGGTGGTTAAAAACTTGCCACATCCTGTTTGCGGCAATCATGCTAGGTAATATGGTAACCTTCTTGCTATTGAGTATAACCATAGCCATTTCCGAGAATGGACAGCTTATCGAAAGCAGTTACCAAGTCATGCATTTATTATCCAAAACATCCGTTAAAGCATCGACTTTCGGAACGATTATCACCGGCATCCTTCTTTCTATCTGGACAAAATGGGGGCTATTTAAATTTTATTGGATCATCGCAAAAGAGTTATTAACAATTCCAGTATTCGCGTTAAATTTGTGGGGAATGTACTACTGGACATTACAAGCATTTAAGCTGATTGAATCTTCAGGCGCACGCACAGATGTTTTTATCGTACAGGCAGAGCTTTGGATAGGGATAATCATCCAACTCATTTCACTACTTCTCATGTTTGGACTATCTGTATTTAAGCCATGGGGAAGGCGTACTACAGTTTCTAAATGAAAAAGGAGGGAATTCATGAAAACTGAAACACTTTCGAGTACCAATCGTTTAGTTCGAGGAATCTTAGTAGTACTTTCACTTTTATTTTTCATTTGTGTAGTTATTCAGGTATTTCTTGCTGGCATTGCAACCTTTGTTAATTATGGTAATTGGGAGCTGCATACAACTTTCATTCATTACTTTGAATTTACTCCAATTATCATGCTGATTCTTTCATTCTTTGTAAGTGTCCCTAAAAAAATACGGTGGAATTATGCCGGTCTTTACCTCTTAATCATTATGCAATATGTGACAACACAGTTAACTGCAAGCGCACCCTTTGTAGCCGCAATCCATCCAGTCATAGCAATGGTATTATTCTGGAGTTCACTTGTTACTGTAAAAGCAACTATGGAAATGATACAAAAAAATAAGGAACTATAGGAGTTGATCATTATGTATGGAGAATATTTTCATCCAATCGGTTTTTTTCTCTTTATATTACTAATCACATTTTTCATTGCAAATATTATTATCTGGAAGCGCAGAAACAGTGATAGGTGCTATTATAATAGTAGCAGCCCCAACGCAATGGCAACCTTGGACAATCGACTCGCTAAAGGCGAGGTTAGTATAGAGGAGTATAAGGAGATAAAGGAAACCTTAAAACATTAAATAGTTGCCATCAAAAGTTTAGAACTTTTGATGGCTTTTTTAGCAGATAAGAAGTCAACATGGTTTCCAAATGCGCAGCCACCCTATTAGGGAAATGATGTTTAAGTGCAACTAAGGCTTGGCGAAAAGCCAAGTTTTCTAATAGAAAAAGAGAAGCTTGTTCAAGCTAATAATTGGACGTTCTTTTCATATCGTCGTATCATTTCTCAATAAGGAGTGAATAACATGACTAAAAAAACTTTTAACAATATACCGCTATCCGTATTGGACCTTGCCCCTGTATTGGAAGGCAGCAATCCATCGGAATCTTTTAAAAATAGTGTCGACCTTGCTCAAAGTGTTGAAAAATATGGTTTTAACCGTTTCTGGCTTGCAGAACATCACAACATGCCTGGGATTGCGAGTTCAGCAACTTCAGTAATAATCGGACACATCGCTGGCGCAACCAATCACATGCGTGTCGGCGCTGGTGGTGTTATGCTACCAAACCACGCATCATTAGTTATCGCAGAACAATTTGGCACACTTGAATCCATGTATCCGGGGCGAATTGACCTCGGCTTAGGGCGTGCACCCGGAAGTGATCAAGCTACAGCATATGCCTTGCGTCGTACATTAAATCAACGTGTAGAGGATTTTCCGTTGCAGGTTGATGAGCTTGAAGCATATTTCGAGGGAACTGCCAGAGTCAGATCTGTTCCAGGTGAAGGATTAAATATTCCAATTTGGCTATTAGGCTCAAGTGGATTCAGTGCACAACTGGCTGCAAAAAAAGGCTTGTCCTTTTCATTTGCAAGTCACTTCGCACCAGATTACACGATTCCGGCTTTGAATCTTTATCGTGACAATTTCAAACCATCTGATACATTAGCAAAGCCTTATGCAATGGTTGGAGTAAATGTAATAGCCGCCGACACAGACGAACAAGCAGAGTACTTAGCAACATCACAGCAACAACAATTCCTAAGTATAAGACAAGGAAAACCTACAAAATTGCAACGTCCAATTGATGATATTGACAGCGTTTGGACCGAAATGGAAAAAGCTGCAGTCGAACAATCAATCAATTCCCGCTCAACAATTGTAGGAAGCAAGGAAACTGTAAAACAAGGACTAGAAAAGTTCCTGGAAGAAACCCAAGCTGATGAAATGATTATCAACTCACAAATTTTTGACCAGGAAGCCCGGAAACGTTCTTATGAAATCGTCGGAGAACTGATGGACTAGAACGATAAAATGCCCCTCACAACTATTACATGAGGGGCATTTTAATATATCATTTAACTGTCCAGCCACCATCAATTTTGATTGGTGCTCCGTGGATGAAATCTGATTTATCACTTGCTAGAAATACAGATAAATATGCAATTTCCTCCGGTTTTGCTGCGCGGCCTGCTGGAGTATCACTCAGCAAATCCTGAATAGCTTCATTTTCTTCAAATATTTCTTTTGTCATCGCCGTTTCTACAGCACCAGGACAAATCGCATTCGCTTTAATTCCCTTTTTGCCATAATCAAATGACAGTTGCTTTGTATAGCCTATTATACCATGTTTTGTAGGTGTATAAACTGCACCGCCTCCTCCTGCTACAAACCCTGCTATTGATGCAAAGTTAATAACCGTACCTTTCCCTTTCTCAATCATTTGAGGTAGTACCGCATTTGTCATCAGGTAAGCGCCTTTTAGATTAACACCCATTATTTGATCCCATTCATCCTCTTCTATTTCTAAAGAAGGCTTATAGTTATCCAATATACCAGCAGTATTTGATAAGATATCAATATGCCCAAAGTGTTCCAGGCCTTTATTTACCATGTCTTCAGCCTCTGCTTTTTTTGCAACATTACCTTTTACTGCAACTGCTTCTCCGCCATTATCTCTTAATTGTTGTGCAGTTTTTTCAGCTCCCTCTAAATTTATATCTGCAAGAATTACTTTTGCTCCTTCATTGGAATATTCAACCGCCTGAGCTTTTCCCATTCCAGAACCTGCACCAGTGATAAGAGCAACTTTATTCTTAAGCAACATGGAAAACGACCCCTTTCTAAATATGTTTTCAGTGCTACTATTTTCCTTTAGAAGAAAAGTCTAAACATCCAAATAAGCAAACTTGCTATTCGTTAAGCTATTTTGGTGAATTCATAGTTGCACTAAGCAATAAGAAAGTATTTATGCTTCCTTAACTAATTAAAAAATTCAATAATTTTAGCACAAATACAGTCAAACACCTATATGTTGTATTAAAAGCATATAGAGGTGTTTTCTATGAAAAATTCTGTTATATCAGGATTCACTGATGGTAATAAGATCAACATTTATATAGATTTAAATTATCCAATTGAATGTATTCAAGTGTATCGTGGCAACCAATTAGTTGGAACATATTCACCCACACCTGTGATTCGATTGCAAAACAGGAATGTACAGCTACTAACAATTGTTTGTATATTTTCTAGTGGCTACAAACATTCTACAGTCATTGCCCCTAATTTCAGACAGCCTGAAGACGATACAGTTGGCAGGGTATTCAAACCTGGCGACATCTTATGTGCCAGTGATAATTATGGAGATTTCCTGCCGCCAGGATATATGGGACACTCCGCTATAGTAGTTGATCAAGACTCTATTATTGAAGCTGTAACCTCCCATCCTCAGGTTAAAAAAAGTCCAATCGATGAGTTCCTAACTATCCATCCAATCCATGTTCATTATCGAAGTAAAGAATCAGATTCAGGAAATAAAGCAGCTAATTTTGCTGAAGAATTCCTGCAGAGCTACAATGATAAATTGGATAATGGATTAGCTGTTCCACCCTTCACATTCAGCAACCAAATCCCATTAGAAGATCTGGAGACAGGTCTCTACTGTTCAAAGCTTGTCTGGCATAGCTATTATCAAGGAGCTAATATAGCATTTAATAATGACTTCTTCCTTTTCGCACCAGAGGACCTTGCTACAACCCTTCAAAATGACAGCCGCTTTAAACAAATATATAAACACCCAGAATTCGGCTTTAAAATAGACTTGTAGGGCCTTCCCGAGAACAAAAGCGCAAGCGCCTGTTCAGCGCCGTATGGACTGCGCCCGCGCATCGCGGGTGGGTCGACGTTGCCGCGCAAAGCGGCGGTCTTAGTCGATCTTCCTTTTCCCCTGAGATAAAGGATACACGAAGAGCGTAAGCGATTCGCTGTTGACTTATCGTAGACACGGGGAGGGAAGTCCACTAGGCGCTATGCGCTGGAGCTGGACGTGGCTGATTCGGGAGTTCAGTTATCCACAGCACTTAAATTTTATAATTTCCTCACTGGCGTTGCATAAACAGGTAATAGCTAAGTCAAACATTTGAATTTTGTATCTATCATTACTAATTGAATATTCTGATATAACTTACGTCACT
>NZ_JAGGKK010000010.1 GCF_017873675.1 Virgibacillus litoralis
AGAAAAATTGGCTGGTTTAAGTCCAGTGGAATACCGAACTCAAACCAGCCAAACAGTTGCATAATCAAAACTCTAACTTTTGGGGGTCACTACCTTTGATGCTCTTTTCTATTACTTGAGTCAATTCCTTAATTACTGTTACTAAAATATACGGCTGTTTTCCAAAAGGCCGAATAAAAATAGCAGTTCAATTAAGGGTACAAGGTGCGGTTTGTACTGCGAAATTGAACTGCTTATTTTTAGATTCCTGTTATTTTTATGATGAAGTCAAACAGGAACAATGCGGAGATAATAATTAATGTAATAGATAATTCCTTCTGCTTACCTAAAGCTAGCTTAACAATTGGGTATGCAATAAAACCAAATGCCATCCCATCCGCTATACTGTAAGTGAACGGTATTAAAGCGACGATTAAGAATGCTGGCAACGCTTCTGATAAATCATCCAATGGAACGTGTCTGATATTCTGTGCCATTAGAACTCCGACAATGATTAATATTGGGCTAATAGCGGCATTTGGTATCATGGATATCCATGGAATAATAAATATCGTTGCTAAGAAAAGTAACCCAGCTGTTACAGAAGCTTTTCTCGACCTGCCATTTGATGCTATTACAGCCGCATTCTCTGCTGCCGATACAGTTGGAGAAGTACCAAAAAATGCGCAAGTAAGCGATGAGAATGCAGTTACTTGATATGCTTTCTTATAGCTGTTGTTACGTTCCAACATGTGAAGCTGTCCATGCAATAATCCCATGTTTTCGAAGATAAGAATCATCGCTAATGGAAAGATTGCCAGCCAGAATCCAAGCTCATCAACTGCTGTAAATGATGGCATGAATAACATTTCATCCATATTAATACTCACAGCGCTTTTTCCAGTGTCCAGAATACCAAAGAAATGTGCAAATATAGTCCCGCTTATCATCGTAATTAGAAAGTTTGCTGGGATATTCTTAATAAATAAGAATATCGCAATGAATAATGTTAGTAAACTTACGATGACAGTAGGTGAAGTGAAGTCACCAATAGCAACAATGGTGTTTGCACCACTGACAACAAGTTCACTTTTCTCTAAGCCTATTAAGATTAGGAAAAATCCGAGCCCTACTGTAATTGCATGTTTTAATGATTCAGGTATTGCTTCTTTTAGTAGGACACCCAAGCGACTAAACGCAGTAATTAAAAATAATATAGAAGCAATCATTACAACTGCTAAGCCTTCTTGAAATGTTAATCCTGCACCTTCGACAATGGAATAGGCAAATAATGCATTAATCCCCATCCCAGGAATCAGAATCAAAGGGAGCTTTGCAAATAATCCCATCAAAATTGTTCCGACAAAACTTGCCATTATCGTTGCAAGCATTCCAGCTTCAAGTGAAATTCCTGCTTCACTAAGGATAGAACCATTTACAGCAACAATATAGACTGTAGTAAGGTAGCCAACCAAACCGGCAACAATTTCTGTTCGCCATTTACCTTTAGTAGCTTCTAACTCAGTGTTGTTATTATAAGGCATCTAATCTCCTCAAATTTCTAACTGTCCCTCTCCCACCCGACTATATATAGTGTGTTCAATAGTTAAATGAATACACTCTTAAATGTATAATCCACAAATAATTATTATATGTTCCCCTCCAAAAAAAGTCAATGAAGTCAAGCGGTAAGTTAGACTAGAGAAAAATAAAGCTCAATTCAACCCTCGGGTGATTATTAGATGGGTTTTTGTTATAATTAATAATGGAGAGAAATTTATTTGGGGGACGGTGTTGATTCGTGAAGTATAATTCAGTCTTTGATATTATTGGACCAGTTATGATTGGTCCTTCCAGTTCACATACAGCAGGTGCAGCAAGGATCGGTAAAGCTGCACGTAATTTATTTGGTGAAGAGCCAAAATGGGCAAGAATTCATTTATATGAATCATTTGCTAAAACATATAAAGGACACGGAACAGACTTTGCTTTAGTTGGCGGTTTGTTAGGATATGAAACAGATGATACGCGAATGAATCAAGCATTGGACACTGCAAAAGAGAAAAATATCGATGTTCAATTTATTGAGGATAGTGCTGGTGTTGATCATCCGAATACTGCACGGCTCATTATTGGAAATGATACAGATCAGATTGAGCTCGTAGGTATATCTATTGGTGGTGGAAAAGTAGAAATCACTGAATTAAATGGCTTTGAATTACGTTTATCAGGCAATCATCCAGCAATTCTAATCATGCATAATGATCGCTATGGAGCTATTGCTTCTGTAACTAAAATTTTGGCTAAAAATGAGATTAACATTGGACATATGGAAGTGAATCGTAAAGATGTTGGAAAAGAAGCATTAATGGTTATTGAGGTCGACCAAAATGTGGAAGATACTATTTTAAAAGAGTTAGAGAGTGCTGATCATATTATCCAGATCTCAAAAATAGTCAGCTAATCGTCAATAGAGAGGAGTTTTCATCATATGTTTCGTAATGCTGCAGAATTAGTAGAAATGGCAGAAAAGGAAGATACGTTAATTTCAGAAATAATGATCCGTCAAGAGATGGAAGTTAAAGATAAATCACGTGAAGAAGTTTATTCTGAAATGGAGAAGAATCTTGAAGTAATGGAAAAAGCAGTAGAAGATAGCCTGAAAGGTGTAGAATCTGTTACTGGACTGACTGGCGGAGATGCAGTTTTAATTCAAAATTATATGAAGGAAAAGACACCACTATCAGGTAATCTATTAATGGATGCTGTTAGTAAGGCAATGGGTACTAATGAAGTGAATGCAGCAATGGGTACAATTTGTGCAACACCAACCGCGGGGAGTGCAGGCTGTGTACCAGGGACATTATTTGCTGTTAAGAACCAATTGAATCCGACGCGCGAACAAATGATCCGTTATCTTTTTACTTCTGGTGCATTTGGATTTGTTGTTGCAAACAATTCATTTATTTCTGGAGCTGCTGGCGGATGTCAGGCAGAGGTAGGTTCAGCAGGTGCAATGGCATCTGCTGCAATAGTTGAAATGGCCGGTGGAACGCCGCAGCAATCAGCTGAGGCATTTGCTATGACATTGAAGAATATGCTTGGTCTTGTTTGTGACCCAGTTGCGGGTCTTGTTGAAGTCCCATGTGTAAAACGTAATGCTGGGGGATCTTCACTTGCTATCGTATCAGCAGATATGGCTTTAGCTGGTGTAACAAGCAGAATCCCGTGTGATGAAGTAATTGGTGCCATGTACCGTATTGGTAAGCAAATGCCATCAAGTTTGCGTGAGACAGGTGAAGGCGGACTAGCAGACACACCGACAGGACGTCTATTAAAAGAGAAAATATTCGGTATGTCCGTTTAGAAAGAGTGATTAACGTGCTAAGTGATCCAGTAATGCAATTAAAAGGGGTAGGTGATAAGTTCGCAGGAAGTCTGGCAGAGATGAATCTGCATACTGTGGAAGATTTGCTGTACTATTTCCCCAACCGCTACGATGTATTTGAAATTAAACCTCTTAGCGAATTAATTCATGACGATAAAGTTACAATTGAGGGAAGAGTAGTAAATGAGCCTTCCCTTACTTTTTATGGAAAGAAAAAGTCCAGGTTAACTTTTAATGTTGAAGTAGAGAATGTAGCGATTAAGGCTGTTATGTTTAACCGTGCATTTGCCAAAAAACAAATTAATGCAGGCGACACAATCACATTAACTGGTAAGTGGGATGCACATCGATTGCAAATCACTGTCAGTAATTATAAAAAAGGTCCCGCATCTGAGCAGACAGCGATTCAGCCCATGTACTCGCTTAAAGGTGACGTAACTAATTATAAGATAAAAAAAACGATACAAACTGCTATAAGCGACTATGGAGCGGAAATTACTGAAATTTTACCAGCTTACTATTTAGAAACTTATAAACTTCCAGATCGACAAAGCGCGGTCAAGACCATGCATTTTCCGAAAAATAGAATTGATTTAAAACATGCACGACGAAGATTTACATATGAAGAGTTTCTATTATTTCAGTTAAGAATGCAGTTATTAAGAAAAGTTAAACGTGAGGCAACAAAAGGCAATGCGCAACACTATGATGCGATGCAGCTTAATGAATTTATCGGTTGCTTTCCATTCTCACTAACCAATGCGCAGCAAAAATCATTGAATCAAATACTAGCAGATATGAAATCACCCTACCGAATGAATCGTCTTTTACAAGGTGATGTTGGTTCCGGCAAAACAGCTGTAGCAGCAATTTGCCTATATGCTGCTATAACTGCTGGCAAACAGGGGGCATTAATGGTACCAACAGAAATATTGGCTGAGCAGCATTATCAATCACTTACAGAATTATTTGGAGATAAAGCCACTATTGTTTTACTGACCGGTTCTGTGAAGGGTAAAAAAAGAAAAGAGATGACCGCTGCTATTGAAAGACATGAGGTAAATATTGTTATCGGAACTCATGCATTAATTCAGGACGATGTTTTCTTTGATGATCTTGGCTTTGCCATTGTTGATGAGCAGCATCGGTTTGGGGTTAAACAACGTCGTACCTTGCGAGATAAGGGATTAAACCCTGATGTTTTATTTATGACAGCTACCCCAATCCCGCGTACATTAGCAATTACTGCTTTTGGTGATATGGATGTTTCTGTAATTGATGAAATGCCATCAGGCAGAAAAGAAATTGAAACATACTGGACAAAAGAAAATACGCTTGACCGGGTACTCGGATTTATTGAAAAACGTGTTAATCAAGGTGAACAGGCCTATGTTATTTGTCCATTAATCGAAGAGTCGGACAAGATGGATATTCAAAATGCTGTTGACCTTTTTCATCAATTACAGGAATTTTATTCAAATTCTTTAAAAGTTGGACTTATGCATGGGCGACTTACAGCCGATGAAAAAGATGAGGTCATGAAACAATATGCAGCAAATGAAATTCAAGTATTGGTCTCGACTACTGTTGTTGAAGTGGGAGTGAATGTCCAAAATGCAACAATTATGGTTATCTATGATGCAGAGCGCTTTGGTTTATCCCAGTTACACCAGCTTAGAGGGCGCGTAGGTCGTGGAGATAAGCAAAGTTATTGTATTTTAATTGCCGATCCAAAAGGGGAAGTCGGAAAAGAACGGATGCGTATTATGACTGAAACCAATAACGGCTTTGAGTTATCCGAGCAGGATTTAAAGCTACGTGGTCCGGGTGATTTCTTTGGCAAAAAACAAAGTGGTTTGCCTGACTTCAAGGTAGCAGATATGATTCATGATTATCGCGCATTGGAAACTGCCAGGCAGGACGCGCAGGAAATAATTGAGAAGAATTTACTGGAGGAAAATAGCGAATTTTATCAACTAAGAGTAAACTTAGAAAACGATACATTTCTTCAGGATAAACTCGATTAATTGTTAACTTGCATATTTAGGCTTGGTATTATATATTACTATTAGTACCAAGTCATAGTATTAGCAGTAATACCACATTTTTATAAGGAAATTATAAAATAGAAGCGTTGTGTACAGCTGAATTAAAAAAATAAGCCACGTTCAGTTTCGGTGACTATTGACTAGTGGACTTCCTACTCCTCCTAACGATAAGTTAACATCGAATCGAATGACGAAGGAAGGCCGACTAAAAAAGGGTTTTGCGCCCAACGTCGACACACCCCAATGAAGGGGCGTTTTGCCTTTATCTCAGGCAAAGGAAGATCGACTAAAATCACCGCGATACGCGGGCGCAGTCCATACGTCACTAAACAGTCACTTACGCTTTTGTTATTTGGATGGTGCCAGTAAATGAAGATACGTAAAGTGGAACGGCAGCGATTATTAAAAGAAACGATTGAAAATACTCCGTTTATAACTGATGATGATTTATCAAAAAAATTTAACGTTAGTATCCAGACAATTCGTTTAGACCGAATGGAACTATCGATTCCGGAGCTTCGCGAGCGAATTAAGTCGGTTGCCACATACCAATGGAACGAAACGGTGAAAGCACTTACCCTCGATGAAGTAATTGGGGAAATTATTGATTTGGAATTGGATAACAGGGCCATTTCAATTTTAGTAATAAATAAAGAACATGTTTTTTCAAGAAACAAGATAGCAAGGGGACATCACTTGTTTGCTCAAGCAAACTCACTTGCTGTTGCCGTTATTAATGATGAACTCGCATTAACCGTAAAATCTGAACTTAAGTTTACGCGTCAGGTTAAAGAGGGAGAACGTGTGGTTGCAAAGGCCTTTGTAGAAGATGTGAGCGATAAAGGTTTAACGATTGTCAGGGTAAACAGCTTCGTTGAAAATGAAAAAGTGTTTACCGGGTTATTTCATATGTATCGCTCAAATGATCAAAAAGGGGACAATCCAAAATGAAAATAGCAATTGATGCCATGGGAGGCGACCATGCACCTAGAGAGATTGTTTTGGGAGCTATGGATGCCGTTTCTCAGATTGAAAATTTAACGATAACTTTAATTGGCGATGAAAAAAAAATAAGTTCACATTTATCAAATTCAAAAAATATTGATATTATACATACGGATGAAGTAATTACTGCTGCCGATGAACCTGTTCGCGCGGTACGTCGTAAAAAGAATTCCTCGCTTGTATTAATGGGAAAAGAAGTGAAAGAGAATCGTGCTGATGCGTGCATATCTGCTGGGAATACTGGTGCCCTTATGAGCGCTGGGTTATTTGTAGTTGGAAGAATTTCAGGTGTTGACCGTCCTGCACTAAGTCCGACATTGCCAACAATAGATGGAAAAGGCTTTTTACTTCTCGATGTAGGAGCCAATGTCGATGCAAAGGCGCATCATCTTGTCCAATATGCAATTATGGGTTCCATATATACAGAAAAAGTACGCGCGATTACGAGCCCAACAGTAGGATTATTAAATGTTGGAACTGAAGATGGAAAAGGAAATGAGCTAACTAAAAAAGCATTTACTCAATTAAAGAAAGCCCCAGTTAATTTCATTGGGAATGTTGAAGCACGAGATATATTATCCGGAGCTGCTGATGTCGTTGTAACAGATGGATTTAGCGGAAATATTGCACTAAAGACTATTGAAGGTACCGCTATGACAATGTTTTCGATGCTTAAAGAAACGTTTATGTCATCTATTAAAACAAAAATTGCTGCTGGAATGGTAAAAAGCGACTTAAAAGGGCTGCAAGGTAAGCTGGATTATTCAGAGTATGGCGGGGCAGGGTTATTTGGTCTTTCTGCACCTGTAATAAAAGCACATGGGTCGTCGAATCGCCGTGCTATATATAATGCAATTAAACAGGCGGCGCATATGGTGGAATTTGACGTTACAAATACAATGAAAACTACAATGGAAACAATTGAATGGGGGGAGAACGAATGAGACGAATAGCCTTTATGTTCCCTGGGCAAGGATCACAGACAGTGGGTATGGGAAAGTCATTTTATGAAGAATATCCCGAGGTACAGGAATTATTTCGTGAAGCGGATCAGCTTCTAGACGTGGATATATCAACTATTATGTTTGAAGGTTCTAAGGAAAAATTAACAGAAACAGAAAACGCTCAGCCCGCATTATTACTTTCTAGTATTGCTGTTCATACATTGCTTGTAAAAGAAGGAATAAAGCCTGATATGGCTGTTGGACATAGTCTTGGAGAATATAGTTCACTGGTCGCAGCCGAAGCAATCTCTTTCCAGGAAGCACTGCCACTTGTTGCTTCGCGTGGCAAATTGATGGAAGAAGCATTTCCAAAGGGAAAGGGAGCAATGGCAGCGGTTCTGGGTATGTCTGAGGAGGATATAAAACAATCTCTTCAACATCTGAATGAAGATGAAGTTGTTGATATTGCTAACCTGAATTGCCCTGGTCAGATTGTTATTTCCGGCTCTAAAGAAGGAATAGAGACAGCAAGCAAGCTTTTAAAAGAAAATGGTGCTAAACGTGTTTTACCATTGAATGTTAGTGGTCCATTTCATTCCAGACTTATGCAGGCAGCTAATGAGCAGTTTTCCAAAAAATTAAATGATATAGAATTTAATGAAGCACGCATTCCGGTTTATGCGAATGTTTCTGCTCAACCTGTAACCGAAAAGGAAGAAATAAAAGATTTACTCATCAGGCAGCTTTATTCACCTGTTAGATTTGAGGAATCCATCCGTAATATGATTGATGCTGGTGTAGATGCTTTTGTTGAGGTTGGGAATGGTAAAGTGTTAAGTGGTTTAGTGAAGAAAATTAACCGCAATGTTAAAACATTTGCAGTACAGGATCCGGCATCGTTAAACGATTTTATTTCGTGGTATAAGGAGGACTTGTAATGTTACAAGGAAAAAGCGCACTCGTAACTGGCGCTTCGCGAGGTATTGGGCGCTCCATTGCCCTGGAATTGGCAAAACAAGGTGCAAATGTAGTAGTAAATTATGCTGGCAGTGAAGAAAAAGCACAATCTGTTGTTGAAGAAATCGAGCAATTGGGTGTAAAATCATTTAAGGTACAGGCTGATGTTGCGAACCAAGAGAATGCTAAAGCAATGGTTAAAGAAGTTGTAAACCAATTTGGAAGTTTGGATATCCTGGTAAATAATGCTGGAATTACACGAGATAATTTGATAATGCGAATGAAGGAAGATGAATTCGATCAAGTTATTAATACAAATCTCAAAGGCGTTTTCCAATGTACAAAAGCTGTTTCAAGACAGATGATGAAACAAAAAAGCGGCAGAATTGTTAATGTTGCTTCAATCGTAGGTGTGAGTGGAAACCCAGGGCAGGCAAATTATGTTGCTGCTAAAGCCGGTGTTATCGGTTTGACTAAGTCCACCGCAAAAGAATTTGCATCACGCAATATCCTGGTTAACGCAGTCGCGCCTGGTTTTATTTCAACAGATATGACGGATGAACTCACTGAAGAGCAAAAAGAAGGCATGCTTGCGATGGTTCCATTAGCAAAACTTGGTGAACCGGAAGATGTGGCAAAAGTTGTCCGTTTTCTTGCTTCAGATGACGCTAATTATATTACTGGACAAACAATTCACATAGATGGTGGAATGGTAATGTAGGTATAAAAGCGAATGGGGCTTGCTTAGCGACGACATGCGTAAGTAAGAGTCCGTAGAGCACGGGTTTTGTGCTCAAGTGACAATTACTTACGTCACGAGTCGCTAGCCCAATGAGCTGGATAGGAAGAAAAGTGCAGGCGACTGTTCAGCGACGTATGGACTGCGCTCAGTGCTGCGGGTGGGTCGACGTTGCCGCGCAAAGCGGCGGGCTTAGTCGATCTTCCTTTTCCCTGAGGTGAAGGAAACGCGAAGAGCGTATGCGATTCGACGTTGACTTATCGTAAGGAGGAGAAGGAAGTCTACTAGTCGCTAGGAGCAGGAACTGGATCAATAATAGCGAATGGGGATTGCTGAGCGATGACATGCGTGAACAAGAGTCCGTAGAGCACGGGTTTTGTACTCGTGTGACAATTGCTTACGTCACGAGTCGCTAGCTTGATGAACTGAAACAGGAAGAGTAAATCAGGATCACTGAGCACGAAAGATTAAATCCTCGAAGGGGGGTGAAGTATTATGGCAGACGTATTTGATCGTGTAAAAAATATCATCGTTGATCGTCTTGATGTGGAAGAATCTAAAGTGAAAATGGAAGCCTCTTTTAAAGATGACTTAGAAGCAGACTCATTAGACGTTGTTGAGCTTGTAATGGAGCTTGAAGATGAATTTGATATGGAAATAGCAGATGAAGAAGCAGAGAAAATTAATACTGTGGGTGATGCTGTTAACTACATAAACAGTATTCAATCATAAATATAGTCGAAAGTCTCGCAAATGCGGGACTTTCCGTATATTTAATATTTCAGAGTAATTTTTGTTAAGCAAAATAAACAGTACAAAGTGGTGATAATGATATGAATATTTCATCGTTGCAAGAACAACTTGATATTACATTTAATGACCATGACTTAATCAGACAGGCTTTTACACATTCATCTTATGTGAATGAGCATCGTGAAGAATCATTTTCGGATAATGAACGTTTGGAGTTTTTAGGAGATGCCGTTCTGGAACTAGGTGTTTCTCAATATCTGTATCGAAATAAGGATAGTATGGCAGAAGGGGATCTAACTAAACTACGCGCGTCGATTGTTTGTGAACCGTCTCTAGTGAATTTTGCCCGCGAATTGAATTTTGGTGATTATATCCGTTTAGGAAAAGGTGAGGAACAAACAGGTGGAAGAGACCGCCCGGCTTTATTAGCGGATGTTTTTGAAGCATTTCTTGGAGCACTGTATCTGGATAAGGGATATGATATTGCTATTCAATTTCTTGAGAGATATGTATTTCCGAAAATTAAAACTGGTGCTTTTTCGCATGCGATGGATTATAAGAGCCAACTGCAAGAGCTTGTGCAACAACATAAAATTCACAATATAGAATACAGTATTGTGGAGGAAAAGGGCCCTTCTCATGACAAAGAATTTGTTACGCAGGTAATAATAAAAGGGGATGTTGTAGGAGTTGGTGTTGGTCGTACAAAAAAAGAAGCCGAGCAACGTGCAGCAAAGAACGGATTGGACAGCTATAACGATTAAGAAGTATTAAGGAATAAACCAGAGAATCATTTGATTCTCTGGCCTTTTATCTAGTGTAGGAAACTATAAGATTTAATTGCTGAATAACTGACCAACGAATCAGCCATGCCCAGCCTTGACTACAGGGCATACTAACACCGATGACGTTGCAGGAAGTTGTGTTTTCAACGGACAGCGCCTAGTGACTTTTCTCCCCGTATCTACGATAAGAAATAAAGGCGACTATGGCCTCAGCTTTATATGGCGACATTACCCATCCGCAACGATGAGCGCATTGCATACGGCCCAGAACTGGCGATTGTGCTTTTAATTTGATGGATTTATGTTATGATTTTCTTACAGACCGTAATTCATCAATAAATGCTTGTGTTTCTGAAGCACTTAACTGCCCCTTCTGCTTAATCATCTCATACATAAATTTAATGTCCTCGTATTTTTCCAAATCATAATCTTCCGGGTCCATAATAGTACGGTTAACGACATTCAACATCTCTGCAAGTTCATCGAGGATAAACTTTAAGTTTTCTTGTGATGGATTCTCCAAATTCATGTAAACACCTCATCTAATTAGTTTGACAATAACAAAGCAATTATTCATGTATGTACTTGGCTATGCCTTCTTTTGTGCCTATGTTTATGATAAAATAAATGCGGTAAAAAGCCAAATTTTATATGGTACATAAAATTTTACTTTATCTCGGCAAGAAATAGGAGAATGTATAATGTATTTAAAACGATTGGAAAGTGTAGGATTCAAATCATTTGCTGAACGGATCAATGTTGATTTTGTTCCCGGTGTTACAGCAGTAGTTGGTCCAAATGGAAGTGGAAAAAGTAATATTACGGACGCAATCAGATGGGTACTTGGGGAGCAATCAGCAAGATCCTTGCGTGGTTCCAAAATGGAAGATATTATTTTTCAGGGAAGTGACTCCAGAAAACCCTTGAACGTTGCCGAGGTTACTCTAGTACTAGATAATAGTGATCAGGCGCTTCCACTTGACTACGAAGAAGTAAGTGTTACACGCCGTGTATACCGTTCAGGAGAAAGTGAATTTTATATTAATAAACAAGCCTGTCGATTGAAAGATATTGTGGAATTATTTATGGATTCAGGTCTTGGTCGTGAAGCATTCTCGATTATAAGTCAGGGGAAAGTAGAAGAAATTTTAAGTTCCAAAGCAGAAGAGCGACGAACTATTTTTGAAGAAGCAGCGGGCGTACTTAAGTATAAACAGCGCAAGAAAAAGGCTGAATATAAATTAGCTGAAACACAAGAGAATTTAAATCGTGTAGAAGATATTATACATGAAATAGAGCAGCAAATAGATCCATTAGAAGAACAAGCTGAAACAGCTAAGAAATATTTGGATAAGAAAGAACAGCTGAAACAACAAGAAATCTCGCTTCTTGTTACGGAAATTGAACAACTTCATGAACAGTGGCAAGCATTACTCGATGAATTAGATGAAGAAAAAATGAATGAAATTAATTTAAAAACGTCAATCCAGCAAAAAGAAGCAAAGCTGGAAAAAGAGCGTCAGGAAATCCAAGAACTTGATGAAGAAGTTGAGAAACTGCAGGCAAACCTTTTAACAACAACACAACAACTTGAACAACTTGAAGGTAAAAAACAGGTACATAATGAACGCACAAAACATTTTGCAGAAAACAAAGAAAAGCTTGAGTTGCAGAAAAGTGAAACAGCTAATCGTATCGAAAAGCTAAAAGATGAACTAAACGAAGAAAATGAGCAACTTTCATCATTACAAGCAAAACGAAATTATACAAAACAACAGGTTGAACAGTTAGAAGAAAAGCTGACAACCGATAGAGAAAACATTGCTGAGCAAATCGAAGAACTGAAATCAGAATATATTGAGTTTCTAAATAAGCAAGCTGCAAAGCGAAATGAAAAGCAATCGATTGAACAGCAGCAACAGCAGATTTCAGGTAAAAAAGATAAACAGGCAGAGAAATTTGAGGATTTGCTCATACAACGAACCGAGCTTACGAATCAAAAAGATAAACTCCAGTCCGACTATTCAGCTCAAGAAAAAAAGTATAACGCTATGGCATCAGCTATACAGCAATTGAAGGAAAAGCTGAGTACTGACCGACAAGAATTTCAAGAAGCACAGACGAAACTATATCAAGGCTATCAATATATTGAAAAGCTAAAATCCAAACAGGAAATGCTTGAAGATATGAAAGAAGATTTTCAAGGTTTCTTCTATGGTGTTAAGGCCGTTCTGAAAGCCCGTGAGGAAAGGAAACTTGATGGTATTTCTGGTGCTGTGATTGAACTTGTTGATGTACCTAAAACGTATATAACAGCAATTGAAACAGTACTCGGTGCTCAGGCGCAGCATGTCGTTGTGAGTGATGATACGGCAGCTCGTGATGCAATTAGCTGGCTTAAAAGAACTAACAGTGGACGAGCAACGTTTTTACCATTATCCTCAATTAAAGCTCGCTTTGTGCCGAAAGAGGTACTGTCAAAAGTTGAGAATCATGCTGGTTTTATTGGTGTCGCTGCGGATTTAGTATCTGCACAAAGTGACCTTCAAAAAGCAGTCAACCACCTAATGGGGCATGTTATAATTGCCAAAACATTACGAGATGCTAACGAAATAGCAAAAATTGTTATGCGTAAATACCGTATTGTTACACTTGAGGGTGACGTTGTTAATCCAGGGGGCTCAATGTCTGGTGGAGCACAGAAGAAATCAAATCAGTCCTTATTCACAAGAGAAAAGGATTTACAGGAAGTAACAGATAAATTAAGTGAATTTCAGAAGAAAGCTGCTGCATTTGAACAGAAAGTCGACAAACAAAAACAGCAGATTGAGGCGACAGAACAGCAATTAACAGACGAAGAACACGCTGTTACGAATGAGCATCAGATACTCCAGGATATTCGATCTTCGTACAAAGAGGTGGAAATGAAACTGGTGTCACTTAATGATAGTCTTACATTATATGATCAAGATAAACAGCAATTTGATCAGGATAACGAGGAATTAGAATCTCGTGATAAGCAACTCTCAAGTGAACTAGGTGATATTTCAAATCAGCTTGTAAAGATACAGAATCAGATTAATGAACTTACTGAACAAGAAGCGGATTTTAAAGAAAATCAGGAGCAATTGCAACAGGACTTTCAAAAAGCGCAGGTAACTTTGGCTGAACAGGAAGAACGTTTGAGGAGCCAACGTGAAAAAACGAATACGGTAAATGATCAATTAACAGAATACCAAGCGCAATATGAGAAATACACAAGCGATTTAGATGACTTACTTGAAATGCAAAATTCCACAGAAACCGAAGCTGATATTGATCAGAACATTCAGTCGGCTAAGGATGATAAGGAAGCTCTAACGAGTAAAATTCAGCATATGCGTTCCAATAGATCAGAAAGAACACAGCTTATGCAGGATCAAGAGAGAGAGTTAAAAGAAGAGAACACAAAGCATCAATCATTTATGCAAGAGATTCAGCAAAAAGAAGTTAAGGCGAATCGCTTAGATGTAGAGCTGGAAAACAGGCTGTCGCAATTGCAATCAGATTATACGATTACCTTTGAAAAAGCTAAACAAACCTACGATAAGACAGACGATATTGAAGAGACTAAATCAATGGTGAATCAAATTAAACAAGCGATTGATCAGCTTGGAACAGTTAACCTGGGCGCAATCGATGAATTTGAACGTATATCAGAGCGCTATGACTTTTTATCTGAGCAAAAGAATGATTTGGTGGAAGCGAAACAAACGTTATATACCGTTATTTCAGAAATGGATGAGGAGATGCAAAAACGATTCGGTGAAACGTTCAGCCAGATAAAGGACGAGTTCGCTGTAGTTTTTGAGCAATTGTTTGGAGGCGGTCATGCTGAATTAAAACTAACCGATCCAAGTAATCTTCTGGATACGGGTGTGGAAATTATTGCTCAGCCACCAGGTAAGAGGCTTCAACATCTTGGTTTACTTTCCGGTGGTGAACGCGCACTAACAGCAATAGCGTTATTATTTGCGATCTTGCGTGTTCGCCCTGTACCGTTCTGTGTATTAGATGAAGTAGAAGCGGCACTTGATGAAGCGAATGTTACAAGGTTTGCAAAATATGTCAATGCATATAGTAAAGATACGCAATTTATTGTGATCACACACCGAAAAGGTACAATGGAAGAGGCAAATGTGTTATATGGTGTCACAATGCAAGAGTCTGGAGTATCACGTTTAGTATCTGTTCGGTTAGAGGACACTAAAGAATTAGTTAACTCGTAGGGAGGATGTCACATAGATGAGTTTCATGGAAAAATTAAAAAATAAATTTAAGCAAAATGAGGAAACAGAAGAAGTTTCAGCAAAATATAAGGAAGGTATGGAAAAGACGCGAAATTCCTTTTCAGGAAAAATTAATGATCTAATTGCCCGCTATCGTAAAGTCGATGAGGATTTTTTTGAAGAACTGGAAGAAGTACTTATTTCGGCAGATGTCGGTGTTATGACGGTAATGGATCTTGTTGAAGAATTAAAGATGGAAGTAAAACGTCAAAATATAAAAGATACGAAAGAAGTAAAGAATGTTATTTCTGAAAAGCTTGTAGAAATTTACTATGGAGATGATGATGAACAAATTGAAGAGTTGCATATTGAGAAAGATCAACTTTCTGTAATCCTTGTAGTAGGTGTGAATGGAGTCGGTAAAACTACCTCTATTGGTAAACTTGCACACAAATTAAAGCAAGATGGTAAAAATGTTGTATTAGCTGCCGGCGATACTTTTCGTGCTGGGGCTATCGAACAATTGGATGTGTGGGGGGATCGTGCCGATGTAGATGTAATTAAGCAAAGTGCCGGAAGTGACCCTGCTGCGGTTATATTTGACGGGATTAAGGCTGCGAAATCTCGTAATGCTGATGTATTAATCTGTGATACAGCTGGAAGGTTACAAAATAAGGTGAACTTAATGAATGAGCTTTCCAAAGTTAAGCGAGTTATTGAGCGGGAAGTTCCTGGGGCACCACATGAAGTGCTGTTAGTATTAGATGGAACGACTGGACAAAATGCAATGAGCCAGGCAAAAACATTTTCCGACGCAACCGATGTATCCGGTATTGTACTAACGAAGCTTGATGGAACTGCAAAAGGTGGAATTGTTTTAGCAATCCGAAACGAATTAAACATACCTGTTAAATACGTGGGGCTTGGTGAAAAAATAGATGATCTTCAAGAGTTTAACGCACATGCTTTTGTCTATGGTTTATTCGCTGATCTCCTTGAAGATAGTCCAGAATAATGTTAGTATATTTATTGTAAAGGGATTTCACTTAACAAGGGGTGTTTTGATTGCTGGAAAAGACAACGCGAGTTAATTATTTATTCGACTTTTATCAAGAGCTGCTAACCCCTAAACAGCGTAATTATATGGAAATGTATTATTTGGAGGACTATTCACTGGGTGAAATTTCCGAGCTATTTGAGGTTTCCAGGCAAGCTGTTTATGATAATATTAGACGTACAGAAAAAATGCTTGAGTCTTATGAACAAAAGTTGAAACTATATAATAAATTTCAGCAGCGTGTCACCATTTTAGCTCAGCTGGATGAAGTGACTGCTAATGATAGTAAGATGCAAATGTTTATTAATCAATTAAAAGAATTAGACTAGGGGGACACCTTCTATGGCATTTGAAGGATTGGCCGACCGTTTACAAAGCACGATGAAAAAAATAAAAGGTAAGGGTAAGGTCTCAGAACAAGACGTTAAAGAAATGACGCGTGAAGTCAGACTCGCTTTACTTGAAGCCGATGTAAACTTTAAGGTTGTAAAAGACTTAATTAAACGGATAAAAGAACGTGCTGTTGGTCAGGAAGTGATGGAGAGCTTAACACCTGGACAACAGGTAATCAAAGTTGTGAAAGAAGAATTAACAGAATTAATGGGTGGTGAGCAAAGTAAAATTGCTGTTGCCGATCGTTCACCAACTGTAATCATGATGGTTGGTCTGCAAGGTGCCGGAAAGACAACGACAACTGGTAAGCTAGCAAACCATTTACGAAAACAGCATAATCGCTCGCCATTATTAGCAGCATGCGACGTTTATCGTCCAGCAGCGATAGACCAGCTTAAAACACTTGGCCAGCAATTGGATATGCCTGTTTTTTCAAAAGGTACAGAGGCTAATCCTGTTGATATCGCATCTGAAGCCGTGCAACAGGCTAAAGCAGAACATAATGATTATGTCATTATTGATACAGCAGGCCGTTTACATGTTGATACTGATTTGATGGAAGAACTACAACAGATTAAGTCATCCGTAAAACCGGATGAAATATTCTTAGTCGTCGATGCAATGACAGGTCAGGACGCAGTAAATGTTGCCGAAAGCTTCAATGAGCAGCTAGACTTATCTGGTGTGGTATTAACGAAACTTGATGGTGATACACGTGGTGGTGCAGCACTATCTATCAAAGCTGTTACTGATAAACCGATAAAATTTGCAGGTACGGGTGAAAAACTAGATGGCTTTGAGGCATTTCACCCCGAGCGGATGGCATCTCGAATTCTCGGTATGGGTGATGTGTTATCACTTATTGAAAAAGCACAGACAAACGTTGATGAGAAACAAGCAAAAGAACTTGAACAAAAAATGCGTACGGCATCCTTTACCTTTGATGACTTTTTGGAACAGATGGGTCAAGTGAAGGATATGGGACCATTAGAAGATCTGATGGGTATGATTCCAGGTGCTAATAAAATGAAGGGTCTGAAAAACGCACAAATTGATGAGAAACAGCTTGTTTATGTGGAAGCAATTATCCAATCGATGACAAAGAAAGAACGACAAGAGCCAAGCATTATGAACGCTAGCCGGAAAAAACGAATTGCAAAAGGTTCTGGAACTTCAGTTTCGCAAGTGAACCGTTTGTTGAAGCAATTTGAAGAAATGAAAAAAATGATGAAGCAAATGACAGGTGCCCAAAAGGGTAAAAAAGGCAAAGGAATGAAATTTCCGTTTATGTAAGAACAAAAGCGCAAGCGCCTGTTCAGCGACGTATGGACTGCGCCCGCGTATCGCGGGTGGGTCGACGTTGCCGCGCAAAGCGGCGGTCTTAGTCGATCTTCCTTGCGGGCGGGTCGACGTTGCCATGCAAAGTGGCGGTTTTACTTTAAAATATTCAATAACTTTTTATCATGTAATGGAAAAACACTTTACAGACTTTGAACTTTCTGTTAGAATCTAAAATTGTGTAAAACATATTTATTGGAGGTGCAATAACATGGCAGTTAAAATTCGTTTAAAACGTATGGGATCTAAAAGAAATCCATTTTATCGTTTAGTTGTAGCAGATTCACGTTCTCCACGTGATGGTCGCTTAATCGAGCAAATTGGAACATACAATCCTGTGGTTAATCCAGTTGAAGTTAAAATAGATGAAGAAAAAGCATTGGATTGGATGACTAAAGGCGCAAAACCAAGTGATACAGTTCGTAACCTTTTCTCAAAAGAAGGCATCATGAAAAAATTCCACGACCAGAAAAATCAAAAGTAAAGTAGTGTGATATCATGAAAGCCCTAATCGAATCAATCGTTACACCATTAGTTGATCAACCAGAGGACATTGTTGTAACAGAAACAGAAGAGGATGCAAAGATTGTTTACCATCTTTCTGTAAATCAAAACGATGTTGGTAAGGTTATTGGTAAAAATGGACGTATCGCAAAGGCAATTCGAACCGTTGTTTATGCAGCGAAATCGGATGCAAATAAACGTATTTATTTGGATATTATGTAAAGGGAAAGGGGGATACCTTTCCCTTTTTCCACATCTAATTCATTATTTTCTGTACCAACACTGTTTAGGAGAGCGAGGAACAGTAGTGCAAATAATAAAGAAGGTTCTCATAAAGCAAGTTATTACTGACAAAAGCAAAGCAAAATTACACAAAAATTTTTATAATCATAAAATGCGACTTGAACAAGAGTGTCAACAGCTCCTGTTTGAACAACGTAAATTACAAAATAAAACAGGTGTATCAAAACAAGAACTTTCTCAGCGATTTCAGCAGGAAGTTAAGAATCGCAAGGAAAAGATTAAACTGCTTGACTTTAAAATTGAACAGTTGGATATGCTGGAAATAGGCAGTGAAATTACGGAAAAAGAAGTTGAATCTCTTGTTGAAGTGAAAATTGGATCGCATTGGAATGAGATTATGGAAGAAACAGCGATCGTTATTGAAGATGACATCGTTATAAGAATTGATGAGTAGCAGGTGAAATTTATGACTGAAAAGATGTTAAATGTAGGTAAAATTATAAACACACATGGTATAAGAGGCGAAGTAAAAGTGCTGCGTATCAGTGATTTTGATGATCGGTTTGAAGTTGGAGGGACATTGTTTTTGGTGAAAGAAAACGAAGCTCCTATTGAATTGGAAATAACTTCACATCGTATACATAAGGGGTTTGATCTTCTTCAATTTAAAGGAATCGACAACATTGGCGATGTTGAGCATTATAAAGGTGCATTTCTTAAAATAACGGAAGGTCAATTAACCGACCTGGAAGAAGATGAATACTATTACCACGAAATTATTGGCTGTGATGTTTATATGCATAGTGGTGAAAAGATCGGAGTAATTAAAGAAATATTGTCACCAGGAGCAAATGATGTATGGGTCATGAAACAGGAAAAGGGTAAAGACGTCCTCATTCCCTATATTGAGGAAGTTGTCAAGCAGGTGGATGTGGCGGCTAATAAAGTGATTATCGATCCTATGGAAGGACTGCTGGACTAATGCATATTGATGTATTGACCTTATTTCCTGAAATGTTGTCCGGGGTTTTTAATTCTTCGATTCTTAAAAAAGCATATGAAAAAGATAAATTTAGCTATAACCTAATAAACTTTCGTGATTATACCAAAGACAAACATTATAAAGTTGATGACTACCCATATGGTGGAGGAGCAGGTATGGTGTTAACTCCACAACCTTTATTTGATGCTGTCGATGCAGTTGTTAAGGAAAGGCCAACAACTAAGCCGCGAATTGTACTTTTGTGTCCACAGGGTGAACCTTATAATCAGAAAAAAGCCGAGGAGCTAGCAAAAGAAGATCATCTCGTATTTATTTGTGGTCATTATGAGGGATACGATGAACGGATCAGAGAACAGCTTGTCACCGATGAAATTTCTATAGGTGATTATGTGCTTACCGGTGGAGAACTCGGTGCTATGGTTGTTATCGACAGTGTTGTTCGCTTATTACCAGATGTGCTGGGTAACAAAGAATCCGCACCTGAGGATTCTTTTTCAACTGGATTATTGGAACATCCACACTATACACGTCCAGCTAACTTTCGAGGTATGAAGGTTCCGGATATTCTGTTGTCTGGTGACCATGCTAAAATAGAAGCATGGCGCAGGAAAGAATCATTGAAACGGACCTATGAAAGACGACGTGAATTAATTGATAAACACTCTTTATCCGAAGAAGACGCAAAAATATGGAATGAATTTAATAATAATTAGATAAATATAGTTGAACTCATTATATCATTATGGTATATTTACTGTTGTGCTTAAGTAGGATACTTAAGTCGTATAAACGGTGTTCCGCTGTCCCTTAGCGAGATATGAGCATTGGTTTGGAAGGAGTGAAGTAGGATGCAACAATTAATTGCAGACATTACAAAAGAGCAACTTCGCACTGATCGTCCTGAGTTTCGCCCAGGAGACACTGTTAAAGTACACGTAAAAGTTGTCGAAGGAACACGTGAACGTATTCAGGTTTTCGAAGGTGTTGTAATTAAACGCCAAAACGGTGGAATCAGTGAAACATTTACAGTAAGAAAGATTTCTTACGGTGTTGGTGTTGAACGTACATTCCCAGTACATTCACCTCGCGTTGCGAAAATTGAAGTTTCTCGTCGTGGTATTGTTCGACGTGCAAAACTATACTATCTACGTAATTTACGTGGTAAAGCAGCACGTATTAAAGAACGCAGATAATAGTCAACATTATTGGAAAGGAGCTTGGCCCATGTGTGCAAGCTCCTTTTTACTTTAAATACAACAAGTACATATTTTAATGTTAAATGATATAATAAAGGTAATATATAATACTATAATACATATAGCTGTTGTCGGAGGGGAATATATGGCTAAACAGAAAAGTGAATGGTTTGACTGGATAAAGGCTTTATTAATTGCTTTTGCATTAGCCTTTATTGTCCGAACGTTCTTTTTTGCCCCAATTGTTGTAGATGGTCCATCCATGATGCCCACATTGCATGATCGGGACCAAATGATTGTTAATAAATTTTTATATGATATAGATGAGCCAAAGCGGTTTGATATAGTCGTTTTCCATGCTTCAGACCAAAAGGATTTTATAAAACGGATTATCGGGTTGCCTGGTGAACACGTTGCTGTCGACGATGATGTATTGTATATCAATGGTGAAGAGGTCAAGGAACCATTTCTGACAGCACAAAAACAAAACAGAATGTCTACTAATTCTTTAACAAGTGACTTTAAGCTTGAAGAGCTTCCTGGTAAATATAAACAGATTCCTGAAGATCATGTGCTTGTGTTAGGGGATAATCGTAACAATTCAACAGATAGCCGTATGTTAGGTCTAGTATCCATGGATCAAATTGTTGGAAAAACAAGTTTAATATACTGGCCATTTGACAGAATGCAGACTATAAGTGAATAAGGTGATAAAACAATGACTATACAATGGTTTCCAGGTCATATGGCAAAAGCAAGACGTGAGGTCGAAGAGAAATTAAAGTTAGTTGATTTTGTAATGGAGCTAGTTGATGCCAGAGCCCCACTATCTTCACAAAACCCAATGCTGCAGCAGGTCTTACAAAACAAGCCCAAAATGATTGTTCTGATGAAAAGGGATTTAGCAGATAATCGTGAAACGGATAGATGGATTTCTTATTTTAAAGAACAAAATGTACATGCAGTAGCAATTAATGTGAATGATAAGGCTGACTTGAAACGAGTAATTCAACTAGGTAAAGAGCTAGGTCAAGAAAAAATGGATAAGCTAAGGAAAAAAGGTATTCAGCCACGTCCGGCCCGGGCAATGATAATTGGTATTCCAAATGTTGGTAAGTCTACTTTAATTAATCGTCTCGCAAATAAAAAGATTGCCAAAACTGGCGACAAACCAGGTGTAACCAAGCACCAGCTATGGATTAAAGTTAAAAAAGACTTTGAGTTGCTTGATACACCGGGAATTTTGTGGCCTAAATTTGAAGATGAAATGGTTGGCTATCGGTTAGCAGCTATTGGTACCATTAAGGATCAATTGCTATCATTACAGGATATCGTAGCGTTCGTTATTAAATATATGCAAGAGCATTACCCTGTACAGCTTGAAGAGCGTTATGCAGTTGAATCTGATACTGAAGATATGTGGGAGATTTTTGTATCAATTGGAAAACAGCGTGGTGCGTTGGAAAGTGGCGGAAACGTAAATTTTGAAAAAGTGTCAGATTTGGTAATACGTGATCTAAGGACCGGTAAACTTGGCAACATCACACTTGAAACACCTGAAAGTTAAGTGGCATACATCTTTGGATGATGTCACTTTTCACTTTTTCAGAAAACAGCCGATATAAAGAAATAGAAAAAGGTGATTAAATGGAACAAAAATCGATTGCTATGATAAAAGAGCTATTTGAAACTGAAAAGATTGATGAATACTTTCTAAATGACTTGAAAAGGGATGAGCGAAAAGGTGTTCAGAAACTTATTAAACAGTATGAACGCCAAAAGCTAAGAGAACAGAAAATAAAACAGAACTTTGTGCAAATGTCCCGGTATGAGAAAAACTGCTATGCAAATGGCTGCCAGTATATAGCTGGCGTTGATGAAGCTGGTCGTGGGCCGCTGGCGGGTCCTGTTGTAGCCGCTTCCGTTATTTTACCAAGGGAATTTAAATTGCTTGGATTAAACGATTCCAAACAGTTGAATGAGTCCACAAGAAACAAGTTTTTTAGTATTGTAAAGGAACAGGCGGTTAGTTATGGAATATCCATTATAACCAGCCAAAAAATCGATCAAGTCAATATCTACGAAGCTACAAAGCTTGCAATGCATGATGCTATAAACCAATTGAATCCAAAACCAGATCATGTATTACTTGATGCCGTATCACTAGATAATTTACCATGTAGCTCCGAATCCATTATAAAGGGAGATCAAGAGAGCATAACTATTGCTGCTGCAAGTATTTTGGCAAAGGTCACCCGTGATAATTTAATGAAGGAATTACATAAGAAATATCCTGTCTATGAATTTAAATCTAATATGGGGTACGGCACCAAGCATCATATGGAGATGTTAACAGAACACGGCATATCTCCCTATCATCGAAAGTCGTATGCACCTGTTAGAAATGCTATTAACTAATAACCGTTATCTAAGAGATTGTTGCATTACCAAAATAACGAAATCAAAGCGTAGTTGATATAAATTGCTAAGTAGACTGAATGTAAGTGTGGTTCTCTAACCACCAGTTGGAATATACTAGCTTTCACAACTCCGGGTACAAAGGCGACATCTGTTCAAGGCTATCGCTTTCACAGTGTCTTCGCTAGCCGTGGGCTCACCACGAGCCTTCGACGCATAGGACGTGCTAGTGCAGACGTCGCCACAGGACGTGGCGTACTTAGTCTGCCTCGATCGCGAGTATCGCTCCCTATGGGGTCTCTTTGGTTCGCTGTCCCACAGGAATCTCGCATATTCCATCTGCTGGTTTAGATGGTCTAAAATCTTGTTTAAATCATCACAACATGCATTTATTTTTTTGAATCAGTGAGTAAAGCCTAGCGAAGTGTATTTCCGGAGCACCATCATAGCACTCAAAATTTTTATAAAGTACGTCACAGTTTATATCAACTGCGACGGTTTAAATAGCTGTATGTTTTACGAAATGAGCTTAATTGATTGATAGAGGGGAGCTTTCTATGAGTATTCAAAATTTAGCAGGACAGCGAATAACTTCATCTCAGGTTTCTAATTCTACGCAATCCTTAAGACCAGGGCAAATTGTTCAAGGAAAAATTGTTAAATTATTCCCGAACAATAAAGCACAAATTCAGCTTGGAACACAAAAAATGATTGCTCAATTAGAAGCTTCCTTGTCAGTTGGTGGAAAATACCATTTTCAGGTGCAAGCATCAGATAATGTTATTCATTTAAAAGTGATTGGAGAACAATTAAAGAATCAGGCTAATGTAAATATGATGAGTTTGATGCGACAGCTAGGATTGAATGCGACTAAGTCAAACATTGCACTCATACAGTCTTTAATTAGTGAAAAGATACCATTTTCAAAAGAACAATTTCAAAAGGCATTCCAGCTATTGGATGGTGCCAGAAACAAATCTCAGGCTCACCAAATAGCGAAGGAAATGATCGCTACAAGATTACCGATAACAGATTCGGTTTATCGGGCATTAGCTGCTGCAAAAAACACGAGCGGAATGACAGAACAAATGAAGTCATTATTGCAGCAGTTAAGACAAGATCCCAACCAAACTAAACTCCATCAGCATTTGATAAATCGATTAAGCCAAATGACGGAGAGGCCATCTAATCAAATTGTTAAGCAAATTATCAGTCAAGCTAGTAATAATAATCAACAACTTTTTAATGTGTTAAAGAGTTCTGGGGCTGTTATAGCAAGTGTAGATTTTCCCACTTGGAAGTCTGAATGGGCCGCTTTTGTTAAGCAGGATAATCTTGCTTCAGGGAACAATACGAAGCTCCCCTTTAAACTAAACAATATGGAAATAACTCGGGTATTGGAGCAAATGAGTAGTAATAGTACTAGTATTAGGGCTGCTTCAAGGGCAATTATTCAAAGCTTTGGACATTCTGTTGAAACTGCAGCTACAAACAATACTAAATTGCCTTGGCAGGAATTTTCCCTACTAAAACAGCAGCTGACCAAGACGGTAATGCCTCTTCTCTCAGATACACAACAGCAGCAGCTAACTAAGTTTTTAGAGAATAGTCCAGCCCAATTGCGTCAACTCCTTAATGTACTACGAACTATGGCAAGTAATGATACTTACGCAGACATTGATAGTGTATTAACAACGATGAAACTAGGTGAATCATTTCTTAATTCTTCTCCAAAAGAACAATTTTTAGGTCAATTACAACAAGTTTTACGATTTACTGGACTGAACTATGAGAATCAGCTTGCCAATAATATGGGACAACAGCAAACAGCTACAATTAAATCGATGCTTATGCAAATCCTGCAGCAATCTGATGGAACGGTTCATGATCGCTCACAGCAATTGTTGAATTTTATAAATGGAATGCAAATACAGTCAGTAAATGACACAACCAATTTTCTTCAAGCAAGCTTACAAATTCCGGCTGAAAAATTAGATTTACCTAATGATATGCAACTAGATTTCGAGGGTAAAAAGTCTGAGAACGGGAAAATAAACCCTGATTTTTGTCGAATAATATTTTATTTGGAACTAGCGCATTTAAAAGAAACCATTATTGACATGAATATTCAAAAACGTGCTGTAGCTATAACCATATATAATGATCAAGGTGAAATCGCTGATTATTCAACTGCCCTTAAACCGATACTGAAAGAAGGACTGGAGTCATTAAACTATAAGCTTTCAACTATTACTATTAAGCCAATTCATGAAAACAACCACACAGATAATGATAAGCTCAAAACAGCGTATCAGAATTCCTATCAAGGAGTGGATTATTGGGTATGACTGAAAAAAGAAATAAAGCCGCAGCATTAAGGTATGACCAGGATCATGAGCATGCACCAAAAGTAATTGCAACTGGAAAAGGACTCATAGCAGAAAGTATTATAGAAAAAGCCAAGGAAAATAATGTTCCTGTTCAAGAAGATTCCTCATTAGTTGAGCTTTTGGCAGAACTTAACATAAATGAAACTATTCCTGAAGAATTGTATCAAGCAGTTGCTGAAGTGTTCGCATTTGTCTACAAAACAGACCAAAATGCAGCAAATTCTAACAAAAATTAGTTAAATACTTATCTTATAAATACAATCGTTTGCCGACCATAAAAAGTGTCATATATTTTAATAAAATATTATGACACTTTTTTCGATTGATATTCGATTATAATAATGAAAGGTAGTTTGTGTTCGTGAAAAAAGTCGATTTCCTTTATCACTCAGACTACCTACAATGCTGAGCACTCTCGGTACATCTCAGGTCAGTTTCTGTCAATTTTGTCTAATAATCACTTATTGTTGTGAAATTTGTTGTTTTTTTATACAATAGGAATGCAGTGAATTTTGATGGGAGGATGAAAGATGAACATTCATGAGTATCAAGGCAAAGATATTTTGCGAAGCTATGGTGTAAATGTTCCAAATGGACATGTTGCATATACGGTAGACGAAGCAGTTGAAGCTGCGGAAAAACTCGATAGTTCCGTAAAAGTAGTTAAAGCACAAATCCACGCAGGTGGTCGGGGTAAAGCCGGCGGTGTGAAAATTGCGAAAAACTTGGATGAAGTGCGTACATACGCAAATGAAATTTTAGGCAAAACATTAGTTACGCACCAAACTGGTCCAGAAGGTAAAGAAGTCAAGCGTCTTCTTATCGAGGAAGGCTGTGATATTCAAAAAGAATATTATGTTGGACTAGTAATGGATCGTGCTACTTCTCGTGTTGTTATGATGGCATCAGAAGAAGGCGGTACAGAAATTGAGGAAGTTGCTGCAGAAACACCGGAGAAAATTTTCAAGGAAATTATTGATCCAGTAGTGGGACTTTCAGGTTACCAAGCTCGGAGACTAGCATTTAATATAAATATTCCAGATGAATTAATTGGTAAGGCAGCGAAGTTTATGATGAGTCTTTATACTGCATTTGTAGACAAAGATTGCTCTATCGCTGAAATTAACCCGCTTGTTACTACTGGTGATGGACAGGTTCTTGCATTAGATTCCAAATTAAACTTTGATGATAATGCAATGTTTCGTCAAAAAGACATCCTTGAGTTACGTGATTTGGATGAAGAAGATGAGAAGGAAATTGATGCATCCAAATATGACCTAAGTTATGTATCATTAGATGGTAACATTGGTTGTATGGTTAATGGTGCAGGGCTTGCTATGTCTACTATGGACATCATCAAACATTACGGCGGCGACCCCGCTAACTTCCTTGACGTTGGGGGCGGTGCAACAGCTGAAAAGGTTACAGAAGCATTTAAAATCATTTTGTCCGATTCCAATGTAAAAGGTATTTTTGTTAACATCTTTGGCGGTATTATGAAGTGTGATGTTATTGCTGAAGGTGTTGTAGAAGCGACTAAACAAGTAGGATTGGAAATTCCGCTTGTAGTACGTTTGGAAGGAACAAACGTTAAGTTAGGCAAGCAGATCCTCGATGAATCTGGCTTAAACATTACATCAGCGGGGTCAATGGCTGATGGCGCTGAAAAAATCGTCTCCATGGTAAAGTAGGTTCAAAGCGGAGGCAACTGTTATAGAAAAAATGATTGTATTTTGTGCAGAAAGGACGGACGAAAATGAGTGTATATGTAAATAAAGATACTAAAGTAATTGTCCAAGGTATTACTGGTGGTACAGCAAAATTTCATACAAAACAAATGCTTGAATATGGTACAAAAATCGTTGGCGGTGTGACACCGAAAAAAGGCGGTACAGAAGTAGAAGGGGTTCCTGTATTTAATACAGTACAGGATGCGGTTGAAAAAACAGGAGCTACTGCTTCTGTCATTTATGTGCCAGCCCCATTTGCTGCAGATGCAATTCTGGAAGCGGTAGATGCGGAATTAGACCTTGCTATCTGTATTACGGAGCATATTCCTGTTATGGATATGGTCAAAGTGAAACGGTACATGGAAGGTAAAAAGACACGCCTTGTAGGTCCTAACTGCCCAGGTGTCATTACACCGGAAGAATGTAAAATTGGTATTATGCCAGGTTATATTCATAAGAAAGGACATATCGGAGTTGTTTCACGTTCTGGAACATTAACATATGAAGCAGTGCATCAATTATCGGAAAACGGATATGGACAATCTTCTGCTGTTGGTATTGGTGGAGATCCAGTGAATGGTACAGATTTCATTGATGTATTAAAAGCATTTAATGATGATCCTGATACAGAAGCAGTAGTTATGATTGGTGAAATCGGCGGAACTGCTGAAGAAGAAGCTGCTGAGTGGGTTAAAGCAAACATGACCAAGCCAGTAGTAGGTTTTATCGGTGGCGCTACCGCACCTCCAGGAAAGCGTATGGGTCACGCTGGTGCGATTATCTCTGGTGGTAAAGGTACAGCAGATGAGAAGATACGTGTCATGAACGATTGTGGTATTAAAGTTGCTGAGACACCAGCAGTAATGGGTGAAACCATGATTAGCGTATTAAAAGAAAAAAATCTTCAAGACAAATGTAAAACACATTAATTAAAATGTATGGAACCCTGAGGTGATATTGCTTCTGGGTTCCTCCTATATAAGTAAGGAAGTGATCTATTGGAATTAGTTCGTAAGCGATTAATTCATTTGCACCGATGTCGGGGTGTTACACGAAAAACCATTCGAAAATTTATCCGCTATGATCCTACATTAAAAAGCATCTACTCACTTAATTCAACGCAAGTCAGCCAATTTTTTTCATTACCCCATAAAAATGCTGTTTTATTTCATTCAGACCTTCGTAACCACGAATTAAAGACCCAGCTTATAAGTGACTTAAATTCATATAAAGTGATAACAGTAGTTGACGAAAACTATCCTTTTGTGTTAAAAACTATTAAAGACGCGCCACTGGTACTATATGCCATTGGTGATACAGATTTATTGCACAAAAATCCAATTCTGAGTGTAATTGGGACACGAAAACCATCCAGAGAAGCCAAATTAAAAATGGAGAAATATGTTCTGCCGTTAATTCAGAGAAACTGGGTAATTGTTAGTGGTATGGCTACAGGGATCGATAGTTTTGCACATCAGCTGGCATTGCAAAATAATGGAAAGACAATTGCAGTCCTGGGTAGTGGATTTAAGCATATATATCCTAAACAGAATACAGTTCTTTTTAATCAAATTGCTAAAAATGGCTTGCTACTTTCTGAGTACACTCCTGATTCACCGCCAGAACGGTTTTACTTTCCGGAGAGAAATAGAATTATAAGCGGTTTAAGTTTCGGTACACTAGTGATTGAGGCTACTAAAAAGAGCGGTACCCTGATTACAGTTGACCAGGCTTTAGACCAAGGAAGAGAGGTTTATGCGGTTCCTGGGTCTCCATTATTGAAACAGACTGAAGGGTGCCATAAAATGATTCAGGATGGTGCAAAATTAGTACAGGAAGCTGATGATATCCTAGAAGATTGGGATAGAATAATGCCAAATTGGGTTATTTGAGTCGTAGTTCAAGCTTATGGTTACCTGTACATGTTTGACAAATGTATGGTAACTATTTAATATTAGTGAAGATTTCCAATTTATTTAATAATAACCTCATTTTGGGAGGAAAATAAATGTCAGATTACCTCGTGATCGTGGAATCGCCTGCAAAAGCGAAAACGATCGAACGTTATTTAGGAAAGAAATATAAAGTAAAAGCATCCATGGGACATGTTAGAGATTTACCAAAAAGTCAAATGGCTGTGGATGTAGACGATAAGTTTAAACCAAAGTATATTACTATTCGCGGTAAAGGCGATGTGCTAAAAGAATTAAAATCTGCCGCAAAAAAAGCAAAAAAAGTCTATCTAGCAGCTGACCCCGACAGAGAGGGAGAAGCAATTGCCTGGCATTTAGCGCACAGTTTAAATGTTGATGAGAACTCACAGTGCCGTGTTGTTTTTAATGAAATTACAAAAGATGCAATTAAGGAATCATTTAAAAACCCACGAACAATCAATAATGATTTGGTTGATGCCCAACAAGCAAGGCGAATTCTTGACCGTCTTGTTGGCTATAACATAAGTCCTTTGTTATGGAAGAAGGTTAAAAAAGGTTTGAGCGCCGGTCGAGTACAATCGGTAGCAGTTAAAATGATTATTGATCGAGAAAGGGAAATTGAGAACTTTAAACCTGAGGAGTACTGGTCTATCGAGGCTAATTTCCTCAAAGATAAAGAAGTTTTCGAAGGATCATTTTATGGAGTTGACAACAAGAAGAAGGAATTGAAAACAGAACAGGATGTTAAATCCATTATCGAAAAAATGGATGATAAAAAGTTCTCGGTTGATAAAGTAAATAAACGTGAACGCAAGCGAAACCCAGCTAATCCCTTTACAACATCTTCGTTACAACAGGAAGCTGCACGTAAGCTTAACTTTCGTGCAAAGAAGACAATGATGGTTGCACAGCAATTATATGAAGGTATTGATCTAGGAAAAAAATCTGGGGGAATAACCGGTTTAATCACATATATGCGTACAGACTCAACCCGAATTTCTGAGACTGCCAAACAAGAGGCTAAAGGATATATAGAAGAACAATACGGTAAAGAGTATTTGGGTAACCAAAGTAAGGCTAAGAAACAAGAGGGGGCCCAGGATGCTCACGAGGCCGTCAGACCTACATCAGCTTTACGTGATCCAAAAACAATGAAGCCCGTTTTGTCAAGAGACCAGTACCGTCTGTACAAACTGATCTGGGAACGCTTTCTAGCAAGTCAAATGGCTCCGGCTATTATGGATACCATGACTGTTCATATGCTAAATAATGGAGTCGAGTTTCGGGCAACTGGATCCAAAGTTAAATTTAAAGGTTTTATGAAGGTCTATGTGGAAGGTACAGACGATAAGAAGAAGGATGAAAACAAGTTCTTGCCTGATCTTAAGGAAGGTATGGTTGTTGATGCAACAGAAATTACACCAAACCAGCATTTTACACAGCCACCACCAAGATATACGGAAGCACGACTTGTTAGAACAATGGAAGAGCAAGGCATTGGACGACCATCGACATTTGCGCCTACATTGGATACAATTCAGCGTCGCGGGTATGTAAGTATTGATAATAAACGTTTTATTCCAACAGAATTAGGTGGTATTGTAACAGATATCTTAGAAGAATTTTTCCCGGAAATTATCGATATTGATTTTACTGTTAAGATGGAAGATGATCTTGATTCCATTGAAGAAGGAAAAACAGAATGGGTTCAAATACTCGATACATTTTACTCGGATTTCCACAAACGCCTGGAAAAAGCAGAACAAGAAATGGAAAAAATAGAAATAAGAGATGAACCAGCAGGTATAGACTGCGAAAATTGCGGGCATGAAATGGTTTACAAGATGGGGAGATATGGCAAGTTTCTAGCCTGTTCAAATTTCCCAGAGTGCCGGAACACAAAACCGATATTAAAAGAAATTGGTGTTAAATGTCCTAAGTGTGAAGAAGGAAATGTGGTTGAACGTAAGTCAAAGAAAAAGAGAACATTTTACGGGTGTGATCGTTTTCCTGATTGTGACTTTGTCTCATGGGATAAACCAATTTCAAGACCATGCCCAAAATGCGAATCATTGCTTGTTGAAAAGAAAAGTAAAAAAGAAACTCGAATACAATGTGTAAATTGTGATTATAAAGAAAGTATACAAAATTAACTACTCGTTCTCACGAGTAGTTTTTTTGTTATTTAGAAAACTTAAGTGCAGTGGATAACTAGACTCTCGAATCAGCCACGTCCAGCTCCGACGTACTGGACGCTAGTGCTGGTGACGCCACAGGACGTGGCGTTCTCACTAGCAAGTGCCTAGCTCTTAGTGGATTTCCCTTCCCGTGTCTACGAAAAGAAATAAAGGATGTTCAACTAAAACCACCACATCCTGTGGCAAAGTCGATCTACCCGCAGCGCTGAGCACAGTCCATACGGCGCTGAATTGCGGTTGCGCTTTTGTTTCATTTAAGTAGTACTTTCTTACTGTATAAAATGCAGGTTTTTAATTTAATGAATAGGGGAAAGATGAATAAACAGGGAGGTTATTAACATGAAGGAACAAAAAACTTACTTTGTGGCTGTGGATACAGAAGAAATACGCGAAGTGTCAGTTCCTGATAGCAGCATTGAATATGAAATTATGGCCAGCCCTGATGAAGTTAAAGAAATACAACAATTATTTATTAAAAAAAGTAAGGATGGTCGAAAAGCAACGGAATATTTAGGAAAACCATTTGATGAGTGGGGAGCTGATGATGAACGAAGGAATTATGATGATCATCTGATTAAAATTTACCGTCGTTTATATGAATTAGGTACAAATGATACGAAAAATAAAATAAATCAGTTAGGATTATTTTGAGTGTAAAAGTTAATAAATTTGTCATTAAGTCTCGCACGCCATAGTTCTAAGTCAGTAAAACACCTTTCATAGAAAACTCCTTTTACAATATGCCAAGTTTTTTAAATAATTCAATTCTTGATTGTTGACTATTGAATATGAAAAAGATATAATTACGCATTGGTAAGATTATTTACTTGACAGACGTAGGTTACCCCTTAAGGTTCGTTAAATTGGGTAACCTTATCTTATTACAATGAACGGCATTGAGTTCAATTCAGAATTTTGTTACAATTTAGTTAAGTTTATTGCTTTCCCTATTATTCTGTGATATGATTTATTCGCTGTTTGAACAGAGGTGAAAAATTGACTCAATTTAAAAAATTCAGTGAGGCCTTTATTGAGTATTTACAGATAGAGAAGAACGCTTCGCAATACACTGTCAAATACTATCTAAATGATTTGGAAACTTTTTTCGCTTTTTTATACCAGGAGGGAATTGAAAATCTTCAAGAAGTTAATTATCAGGAGATTCGCTTGTTTCTAACAATTTTATACGACCGAAAGTTGAGCAGGAGATCTGTATCAAGGAAAATTTCCAGCATAAGAAGTTTTTATAAATTTTTGGAACGTGAAAATCAAGTGACTGGTAATCCATTCGTTAATGTGACTCTTCCCAAGGCTTCTAAACCAATACCCAGTTTTCTTTATATGGAGGAATTGGAAAAGTTATTCGAAGTGAATGATTTGTCCGATCCTATTGGACAGCGAAATCAAGCAATAATTGAGACACTTTATGCAACGGGTATACGAGTAAGTGAGTGTCAAGGGATGTTATTGGAAGATATTGATTTCACTATTGGTACAATGTTTATAAAGGGGAAAGGTAGAAAAGAACGATATATACCGTTTGGGCGATTTGCAGAAGTTGCATTGGATACTTACATAAATGATGGAAGGAATAAACTTTTAGATAAAGCTAATAGTTCTACAAACTCAGTTTTTCTCAATGCTAGAGGTGCTCCGCTGACTTCAAGAGGAATGCGACTAATTCTCAATAAAATAGTTGAAAAAGCAGCATTAACGGTACATGTTAACCCACATAAGCTGCGTCATACATTTGCAACACATATGTTGAATGAGGGTGCTGATCTTCGTACAGTTCAGGAATTATTAGGGCACGAAAATTTATCAGCTACTCAAATATATACACATGTAACAAAGGATCGTTTGCGTAATGTATATATGAATAGTCATCCAAGAGCAAATGATAAATATTCAGATCAAAGAGGTGATGATAGTGGCAGCTGAAATGCATGCTACAACGATTTTTGCTATTAAGCATGGTGACCAATGTGCAATGAGTGGCGATGGGCAGGTTACATTGGGAAATGCTGTTGTCATGAAACATAAAGCAAAAAAAGTTCGTACATTATTTAATGGCCAGGTGTTAGCCGGGTTTGCAGGGTCTGTTGCGGATGCTTTCACTTTATTTGAGAAATTTGAGGGAAAGCTTGAAGCATATGATGGTAATCTTGCCAGAGCTTCTGTAGAATTAGCAAAAGAATGGCGTAGTGACAAAGTTCTTCGTAAATTAGAGGCTATGCTAATTGTTATGAATAAAGAGAACATGTTTCTTGTGTCTGGCACTGGAGAAGTCATTGAACCTGACGATGGTATACTTGCAATAGGTTCTGGTGGAAACTATGCATTAAGTGCTGGGAGAGCTTTAGTGAGATATTCAGGAAGTTTAACAGCAAAAGAGATTGCTAAAGCAGCGTTGGAAGTAGCGGGTGAAATATGTGTCTATACAAATGACCATATTACATTAGAGGTACTTGATTAATGAGGAGGCCTTCGTGAATAATGAGTATTGATTTTACGCCAAAACAAATTGTGGGTCAGTTAGATAAGTATATAATTGGTCAGGATAATGCAAAAAAGTCGGTTGCTGTGGCATTAAGGAACCGATACCGCAGAATGAAGCTTGATGAGGATATTAAAGAGGAAATAGTGCCGAAAAATATCTTAATGATTGGACCAACTGGAATAGGAAAAACTGAAATTGCTCGAAGACTGGCTAAATTAGTTAGTGCACCTTTTGTAAAAGTAGAGGCAACGAAGTTTACTGAAGTTGGTTACGTTGGTCGTGATGTTGAATCGATGATTCGTGACCTGGTTGAAATGTCTATGCGGATGGTTAAGGAAGAAAAGATGAGTGAGGTAATGGACAAAGCAGAGAATGAAGCTAATAAAAAGCTTGTTCAATTACTGGTACCACAAGCAAAAAAGCAAAATAGTATGAAAAATCCGTTTGAAATGTTATTCTCGGCTGAGGAAGAGAATGATGAAGGTGAAAATGCACCAAAAGATGAAGAAATTAAGAATAAACGTAAGCGGGTAGAAAATCAGTTATCTCTTGGGGAGTTAGAGGATAATCTAGTAACAATTGAAATTGAAGAAGTACCACCATCAATGTTTGATATGCTTCAGGGTTCAGGAATGGAGCAAATGGGTACAAATATGCAAGATGCTTTAGGTCAATTTATGCCTAAGAAAAAGAAAAAACGTAAACTTCCCGTTTCTGAAGCAAGAAAAATTTTAACACAGCAAGAAGCACATAAGCTGGTTGACATGGAAGAGGCTGGGCAAGAGGCTGTTCATCGTGCCGAGCAATCAGGCATAATATTTATCGATGAAATTGATAAGGTTGCAGCGAAACAAGATAATTCTGCAAATGTTTCAAGAGAAGGGGTACAGCGCGATATTTTACCTATTGTTGAAGGATCTACTGTAGTAACAAAACATGGTCCTGTGAAGACGGATCACATGCTTTTTATTGCTGCAGGTGCATTTCACATGGCAAAACCTTCTGATTTAATACCTGAATTGCAAGGAAGATTTCCAATCAGAGTAGAACTTGAAAAGCTAACTGTTGAAGATTTTAAGCGAATTTTGAAAGAACCCTCAAATGCTTTGTTAAAACAATATACTGCATTGATTAAAACTGAAGGTATAAATGTTGTTTTTACGGACGAAGCTATAAATAGACTGGCAGAAATTGCCTATCAAGTTAATCAGGATACAGATAATATTGGTGCAAGAAGACTCCACACCATCTTGGAAAAGCTTTTAGAAGATTTATCGTTTGAAGCTCCGGATATTAATATGGAAACTATTGATATTACGAAAGAATATGTCGATAAAAAGTTAAGCAATATTGTTAAAAACAAAGATTTAAGTCAATTTATTCTATAAATCGAATTAACGAAATGGAGGATCATTATGGAACTTTTAGATCGCGCAAGAAAAATTAACGCTATGCTACAAAAAGCAACAGGGAAATCGGTGAACTTTAATGAGATGTCTGCATCCTTAAGAGATGTAATCAAAGGTAATATTTTTATCTTGAGCAGACGAGGAAAGTTGTTAGGGTTTGCAATTAACCAGGAAATCGAGAATGAACGTATGAAATCTATGCTGGAAGAAAGGCAATTTCCTGAGGAATATACAGATGGATTATTCAATATTCATGAAACTACTGCAAACCTTGATATTGATAGCCCTTATACTGCATTCCCGGTAGAAAATCGTGAATTGTTCGGTAGTGGCTTAACTACAATTGTTCCGATAATCGGTGGAGGAGAGCGTCTGGGTACGCTTATATTAAGCAGATTAAATGATAGTTTCAGTGATGATGATTTACTTCTTGCTGAATATGGGTCAACTGTAGTAGGTATGGAAATTTTGCATGAAAAAACAGAAGAAATTGAAGTTGAAGCTAGAAGTAAAGCAGTAGTTCAAATGGCAATTAGTTCTCTATCCTATAGTGAATTAGAAGCGATAGATCATATTTTTGAAGAATTAAATGGTAACGAAGGACTGCTGGTTGCAAGTAAAATTGCAGACAGAGTTGGAATTACCAGATCAGTCATTGTTAATGCTTTAAGAAAGCTCGAGAGTGCTGGTGTAATTGAGTCACGCTCACTTGGAATGAAGGGTACTTACATTAAAGTATTAAACAGCAAATTCCTCGTAGAATTGGAAAAATTACGTTCAAGATAAAATATTCATAAAAAAAACGGTTATCCTTGGGATAACCGTTTTTTTATTGTGTAGGAAACTATAAATTTTAAGTGCTGTGTATAACTGGACTCAAGAATCAGCCATGTCCAGCTCGGATGTACTAGTGCCGGTGACGCCACAGGGCGTGGCGTTCTCACAGGCCAGCGCACAGCACCTAGTAGACTTCCCTCCCCGTGTCTACGATAAGAAATAAAGGATGTTCGACTAAAACCACCATATCCTGTGGCAACGTCGAACTACCCCACGTCCTGTGGGGCAGCTTATGCTCTTCGTGTATCCTTTATCAGGGAAGAGGAAGATCGACTAAGACCGCCGCTTTGCGCGGCAACGTCGACCCACCCGCAGTGCTGAGCATAGTCCATACTGCACTGATTAGGCGCTTGCGCTTTTAACTCTGAAAAAATTTTTTAGAGGTAATTATTTCATAAAAATTAACATTTCATATCAATTTTTGTAAGAAAAAGTATATTTTACATGCGAATAGTCCTAGATAAATTTAACTATTTATTTTTCCCAAAGAGAAAATTGTCGAAATGTGATAGACTTTAAATCTGATATAAATTACAATGTTCGTATACATAAAATAGTTTATGTCCGTCTTTTTATAAAAAATTAGGAGGAATGGCAATGGAATTATTTGGTGGTACATTCCAAAAACTTGAAAACTCCCTAAATTATGCATCGGCTAAAAACCGAACTATTTCAAACAATATTGCAAATGTCGACACACCTAATTATAAGTCAAAAGACGTTGCATTTAAAAATGTGTTAAATGAAGAATTAAATACATCATTTGAAACAAAGCGAACACATCCAAAACATATACCATTTAACAATGTGAATTCTAACCAATCTTTTCAAACATTTACGGACAAGAATTCCATGTATAACCACAATGGGAATAACGTTGACATAGACAAAGAAATGTCCGACTTAGCTAAAAATCAAATCTATTATCGAAGTTTGGTTGACCGAATGAATGGTAAATTCAGCAGTCTTCAAACGGTAATTAGAGGAGGGAGATAATTATGTCAATATTTAATGCAATTAACACAAGTGCAAGTGCACTAACAGCGCAAAGACTTCGGATGGATGTTGTTTCTTCGAATATTGCTAATGCTCAAACAACCAGGGCCACAATGAATGAAAATGGTGAATATGAACCTTATCGAAGAAAAATGGTTGTTATGGAACCTAACGGACAAAATTTCAAATCTTTCTTACATAAGGCAACTAATTCATCAGACCAGGGTTCTGGAGTGAAAGTATCAGAAATTACAGAAGATGATGAGCCATTTAAGGTTGTTTATAATCCCAATCATCCTGATGCTGATGAAGCTGGTTATGTAGAAATGCCGAATGTGGACCCATTAAAAGAAATGGTAGATTTAATGAGTACAACCAGATCGTATGAAGCGAATATCACATCAATGAATGCAAGTAAAAACATGTTGTTAAAAGCACTGGAAATCGGAAAATAAAAACTAAGGAGCTATTATATGAACCCTTTAGTAAATGGAGTAACTCAGCCTGCAATTACCAATTCAGGAGCAGGTAAGCCGTCAATTTCACCAGGTGAGGCACAGAGTAATTTCGCAAATTCGTTAAAAGCAGCAATTGAACAAGTAAACGATACACAAGTTGCTTCGAATTCGAAAACTGAGGCAATGGCAAATGGAGAAATAGATGATTTACATAATGTTATGATCACAGCACAAAAAGCAAGCATTACGTTGGAGACCTCTGTACAAGTACAACGTAAAGTAATTGATGCTTATAAAGAAATTATGCGCATGCAGATATAAAGAAAATATCTAATAGCAACTGTTATAAGAGCAACTGATTTTGCTGAGCATTTAAGAAACCACAAAGTATAAGGACTCTAAGAAAACAAAAACGCTTTCTGAGAAACTTCTTAGCGTTAAGCGAAGTTTTCTAATATTTTTTCGCTCATTATACTATAGAAATATTCAAACGATTTTTATGAGGTCCTAATAGTTGCTATAGAATTCAGAGATAGCTATTAAATAGAAACTGGAATTTGGCGGGGGAATATATGAAGGAAAAATTATTGAAATTCAAAGATACAGCTAAATCTTTTTGGACCAGACGTACTAAAGGTCAAAAGGGAATATTTATAGGTTCTGCTGCAATAGTTGTTGCTTTGATTCTAGCAATAATACTGTTTACATCTGATTCTAAGCTAGTTCCTTTATATAATAACCTATCTTTACAAGAAGTCGGACAAATAAAAACTGAATTAGATGCAAGAGGCGTTCCTTATGAACTGGAAAGTGGAGGCACAACCATTACAGTACCTGAAAGTAGTGTGAATTCACTGCTTGTTGATCTTGCTGGTCAAGGAATTCCCAATAGTGGTAATATTGATTACTCTTTTTTCAGTGAAAATGCTTCCTGGGGTATTACAGATAACGAATTCAGCATGATAAAACTGGATGCTATGCAAACGGAATTAGCTAATTTAATAAAAGGTGTAGAAGGTATTGAAGATGCAAAAGTCATGATCAATATGCCTGAAGAGCCTGTTTTTGTTAGCGAATCTGCACAGGATGCAAGTGCTTCTATAGTGATAAATACACAACCTGGCTATCAATTTAAAGGTAACCAAATTGAATCATTATATCACTTAGTAGCAAAAGCTGTTCCTAATCTGCCTTCTGAAGATATCGTTATTATGAATCAGTATTTCGAATACTTCGACAGGAATACACAAAATGGTGTTGCTAATAAGGATACATATACATATCAGCAGGATGTTAAGCAAGATATAGAACGTGATATAAGACGAAGACTTCAGCAGATGCTTGGAGCGATGGTTGGTATGGAGAATGTTATTGTTTCTGTAACAGCTGATGTTGACTTCAGACAGGAAAACCGGGTTGAAGAACTAATTGAGCCAGTAGATGTAGAAAATATGGAAGGTGTACCGATAAGTATTGAAAGTATTCAGGAAACCTATACAGGTAATCCCCCGGTCGGTGGAACTGGTGGAACTGGTGAAGAAGACATACCTAACTATGAGGCAACTGAAGAAGGGGAAGATGGTGACTATGAACTTTCTAAAGAGACGGTAAATAATGAATATAACCGTATTCGTAAAGAGATTGTTGAAAGTCCCTATAAAATTCGTGATTTAGGTATTCAAGTAGCGGTTGATGAAGTGAAAAGCAAAAATGGTGATGAAATTCAATATTTATCGAACCAGGAACAAGAAACAGTTTCTGCTGGAATGGCATCAATTTTAAATTCTATCATCAGTACATCGATAGATGGAGAATATGGGGAGATTCAGCCCGAAGAAAAAACATCCATCGTGTTCCAGGAATTCAGTGAAAGTGCTGATACAGCACAACCAACTACCCCAGTTATTCCATTATGGATGTATATAGCAGGCGGGATATTATTAGCTATTATAATTTTATTAATCTTCTTGTTAGTTCGGAACCGTAATACGGAGGAAGAGGAAATAGTAGAAGAGACAGTAGGAACTCAAACGAGTGAAGAGTTACCAGAAATAGGTAATGAACAGGACTCAGAATCGGTAGTACGTAAAAAACAATTAGAGAAAATGGCTAAAGATAAACCAGAAGAATTTGCTAAACTTTTACGAAGCTGGATTTCGGATGATTAAGGAGGTACTTTAAAATGGCAAAACAATCTACTCTCACAGGTAAACAAAAAGCGGCTATTCTCTTAATCTCCTTGGGTCCAGACGTATCTGCACAAGTTTACAAGCATTTATCAGAAGAAGAAATAGAAAAATTGAGTTTGGAAATTTCTTCGGTTAAAAAAGTGGAATCGAATACGAAAGAAGATGTTCTTGATCAATTTCACCAAATTGCTTTGGCACAGGATTATATTACGCAAGGCGGAATTGGGTATGCAAAATCTGTGCTGGAAAAAGCCTTTGGGCAGAGTGAGGCAACTAACATCATTGAACGCCTTACATCATCATTACAAGTCAGGCCATTTGATTTTGCCCGTAAAGCAGATCCGCAGCAAGTATTAAATTTTATTCAACATGAACACCCGCAAACTATCGCACTTGTATTATCCTACTTAGATCCGGAGCAATCAGGACAAATATTATCTGAGTTACCACAGGAAATGCAGGCAGAAATTGCTAAGCGTATTGCAACAATGGATTCAACTTCACCTGAGATTATAAGTCAGGTAGAGCAGGTATTAGAACGGAAAATATCTTCCTCATTAACTGAGGACTATACGCAAACTGGTGGTATTGCAGCCGTTGTTGAAGTATTAAACGGTGTTGATAGGAGTACCGAAAGAACAATTTTGGATGCACTTGAAATCCAGGACCCTGAGTTGGCTGAAGAGATTAAAAAACGCATGTTTGTATTTGAGGATATTGTTGTACTGGATAATCGTGCAATTCAACGTGTTATTCGGGAAGTTGAAAATGAAGATTTGCGTCTTTCACTTAAGGTTGCTAGTGATGAAGTAAAGGATATAGTCTTTAACAATATGTCTCAAAGGATGGCAGAGACATTTAAAGAGGAAATGGAGTATATGGGGCCAGTCAGATTACGAGATGTGGAAGAAGCACAAACCAGAATTGTCGGCGCCATACGTCGCTTGGAGGAAATTGGCGAAATTGTCATAGCCCGTGGTGGAGGTGACGATATCATTGTCTAATATTTTTTCAAACCAATCACGCATAATGAAAGAGAAACTTATAAAAGTGAAGCCGATTGAGTTAAATAATCAAGACAGCGTTCACGCTTCTGCTAGTTTAGAAGATGACCGGAAAAGTATACAATCGGAAATTGATTTGGCACACGATAGCCTCAAGCAAATACAAGAACAACAAGCGATCTTGGTGCAACAAACTAATGCTGAAATTGAGAAAGCTAAAGAAAATTGGGAAATCGAAAGAGAAAAGTACATTAAACAGGCTCAGGATGAAGGATATAAAAAAGGCTTTGAACTTGGTAAACAAGAGGGACAGGACCAATATAAGGAATTACTGACAAATGCTAATAAGATTGTTGAATCAGCAACAAAAGATTATCATTCTACAATTGATCAAAGCGATGAAACAATATTAGAGTTAGCCATCCATGTTGCAGAAAAGATTATCAAAAAAGAATTAAATGAGAATCCTGAATCGTTCATCCAGATTGTTAATACAGCTATTAAAGAGATAAAAGACCAGTCTGAGCTTTCAATATATTTACACCCAAATAATTATGAGCTGGTGATGAAGCAAAAAGATGAAATTGTCCAACTTGTTGATAAGGATTTAAATGTATCTTTCTATATTAATGACCAATTAAAAGAAGATAGTTGTTTGATTGAACATCCCTTTGGACGAATTGACGCCAGTATAGATGTACAGCTCCAGGAACTGCGTGAAGTATTATATGAGGTCAATATGGAGAGTGACGAATGATAACAACAAAATTTTTCGAAGCAATAGATCAGGCAGACACATTAAAACGATATGGGAAAGTATTGCGGGTTGTGGGGCTCATGATTGAATCACAAGGTCCTGACGCAAATATCGGTGAAGTTTGTCTGATTCATAGCTCGTCTAATAAAAAACCAGTTATGTCTGAAGTAGTTGGTTTTAACAATGAAAAAATTATTCTTATGCCATATGCACAGGTAACGGAAATAGGCCCAGGATGTTTAGTAGAGTCAACAGGTGAAGCATTGTCAGTGAAAATTGGTCGCGGTTTAATCGGTAAAGTAGTTGATTCGCTTGGCAGGTGTTTGGATGATTCTAAACTACCAAAAGGATTATCAAGTTATTTAACGGAACAATCACCACCAAACCCACTATCACGTGCACCCATATCTGAGCCAATTCAAGTAGGGGTTAAGTCAATAGATTCATTATTAACGGTAGGTAAAGGACAGAGAATAGGGATATTTGCAGGTAGTGGAGTTGGTAAAAGTACTTTACTTGGCATGATAGCTCGTAATAGCAGCGCAGATATAAATGTGATTGGTTTAATTGGTGAGCGAGGCAGGGAAGTTCGAGAGTTTATTGAGAACGATCTTGGAGATGAAGGGTTAAAAAAGTCTATTGTAGTGGTAGCAACATCTGATCAGCCAGCCTTAATGCGAATAAAAGGTGCATATACTGCAACAGCAATTAGTGAGTATTTCCGAGATTTGGGATTTCAAGTTAATCTGATGATGGATTCCGTAACAAGGGTTGCAATGGCACAAAGAGAAGTTGGTTTAGCAACTGGAGAGCCGCCTACAACAAAAGGGTATACCCCGTCTGTATTTGCTGCATTGCCTAAACTATTGGAACGAACAGGCACAAGTAAAAATGGAACGATAACGGCATTCTATACTGTTCTGGTAGATGGTGATGATATGAATGAACCAATTGCTGACACGGTTAGGGGTATACTGGATGGCCATTTCGTATTAGATAGAAACTTAGCTGAACAAGGTCACTTTCCTGCTATTAATATATTAAAATCGATTAGTAGAGTAATGAACCAGGTTTCTAGTAAACAACATTTAGATGCTGCTCAAAAAATAAGGACATTAATGGCTACTTATGAAGAGAATAACGAATTGATTCAAATTGGTGCTTATAAGCGGGGAACAAATCAGGAAATCGATAAGGCAATATCATACCACCCAAAGATACAGGAATTTTTAAAGCAAGAAGTTTTTGAATATCATACGCTTGAAGAATCAATTAACCAGCTGCAAAAGTTGCTTAATGGAGGGATTTGATGGCAGAAACAGTTGCATTATCCAAAATATTAAATGTACGTGAAAGTGAAAAGAGGGATGCACAAAAAGCATATCAGCAATCCATTGATTTCTTTGAGGAAATAGCTACACAGTTGTACAATCTGCTAAGAAAAAAAGAAGTAGCTGAGGAATCATATGAAGGCTATCTGAATCAGACCACACCAATAGATAAAATTAAAGAGCAAGTAGGGTATATAGAAATATTGAATAACCAAATTGTCAAACTTCAGCATGATGTACAAAAAGCAAGAAATGAAATGGACAATAACCATGAAAAACTAACCAATGCGTTCGTAGAAGTGAAGAAATTCGAAAAAATAATTGAACACAGGCATAAGGCAGATGAAGAGCTTACGAAGAAGAATGAAAATGCTCAAATGGATGAAATTTCTATGCAGCAGTATTTTAGCCGGAAAATTAGGTGAGAAGAATGGTGAAGGATAATAAAAAACAACAAAATAAAACGAATCCAATTCTATGGTTCTTTTTTGCCATTATAATTCCATTTATTGTTGCGGTAACTTTAACAATAATTATATTTACAGTTGCTGGTGTTGATGTTATTGGTTGGGCGAAAAGTACTGGAAATAGTATTCCAGTAGTATCTTCTATGATTACGACGGATAAAGAGAAGAATGAACAGCGAGAAGAACAGAAGACGAAGAATATTATTGCAACTAAAGATGAGAAAATATCACAACTGAATCAGAAAGTATCCAATCTCGAGTCTACCGTCGGACAATTGGAGCAGGAGATTATCAAACTTGAGAACAGTAATTCCAATGAGAATAAGAGTCAATCAGAAACTTCTGATGATGAGGCTGAATCAGGGAAGGATTCCATTAAGGCGATTTCGTCATCTTTTAAAGAAATGGATAGTGAACAGGCAGCATTAATTATTGAAAGTATGGAGCAAGATTTAGCAGTAGGAATACTGAAGAAATTACCTAATGATGTACGTGGGCGAATCTTTGAAGAAATGGAACCTGATTTGGCTGCAGAGTTGACTCAATTATTTGTAACGAATTAATTCTTAAGCGACTTAATTTGAAAGGGGGTGAGAAAGTGAATGCGATCGGAACAATTTTTCAACAGGTAATGCAAACACGGGGAGCATTGGAGCGAAATTCCAGCAAGGGTACACCAGACAAACAATCTGTATTTCAAAATCTATTGTCAGGATCAAGAACGGGAACAACCGGCGAGGATAACTCACAGGATGAAATGTCTATCGTTAATATGCTGATGAATACAAGTGATGTTCAAAAGCTGTTAAACAATGCTGCATCAAAAGAAGAAGCAACACTAATGTTAGAACAAGCTTTTAATAGCATTAGTTCTAGTAAAAATGGTCCATTATCCAAAGAGCAAGCAATGCAAATACTGGAAGATACAATTAACAGTATTGAAATGGGTGATGAAGGTGGAACATTAAAAGCACAAGTAATGCAAATGCTGGAAGGTGCAGTGAAAAAACTTACATCAGATCAGGATAGTAAAGCAGAAGTAAAAGCAGCGTCATTACTCGCATTTATAGAACAGTCACCAATCATAAGCGATAAAAATCTTCAAAAGCAATTTGAAGCATTGTTCGCGAAAGCTGAGAAGTTACTTTCACAGGTAACAGATCAGAAAAGTGCTTCTAAAGCAGCTCCGGCTTTACTAAAGTTGCTGGAACAATGGGCAGCACTAGAGAAAAACCAAAATATGAAACAAACAGTAATATCACAAGAATCATTTAAGAGCGAAAGTAAAGAACAGGGAATTTGGAAAGAACTCTTACAATCTTTTCAAAAGAGAAATCAGCTTGTTTCCAAACAACAGTATAATTCTGATGCGAAAGTAACTAGTAATGATGTGGCAAAATGGTTGCAGCATGCAATAAGAAGTCAAGCAAATAGTGATAAAATATCCGGACAGCAATCCATGTCAATGACATCATCGATTCCATTATCAAAGGTTGAACAATACGTTATTCATATGAATCAGAATCAAAGTAACAGACCAGTAGACAAACAACTAATAGAACAGTTCCAAAAAGTTATGAAATCAAGCAAATTCTTAACAATGCAAAATGGGACATCACAGTTAAATATCACATTACGGCCGGAGAACCTTGGTGACATGATGGTCAAGTTGACACAAATAAATGGAGAAATGACTGTTAAAATAATGGTTACTTCTCATGCAGCTAAAGAAATGCTTGAGTCGAATATGCATCAACTGAGAAACATGTTTTCACCACAACAGGTAGTGGTTGAAAAGCAGGAAGTATCATCTCAACAAGCACAGACGAACCAAAGTGAACAAGATGATCAAAACAATAGTGGACAGGAACAAGATCAGTCCAATCACTCTGAACAGGACGATCAAGAGGGTGAAGGTGATTTTGAGACGCAATTTCAAAATATCCTAATGAATGAGAAAGTGTAGGTGAAAAACATGACAACGATAGATCCATCACTTTATTTAAATAATCAATCAACAAAGCGGGTTCCAAGTCCTGATCTAGGTAAGGATGAATTTTTGAAAATTTTAATGACTCAGCTGCAAAATCAGGATCCTACAAATCCAATGAAGGATCAAGAATTTGTTTCTCAAATGGCATCATTTTCATCCCTGGAACAAATGATGAATATGACAAACTCCATTGATAATCTTGTACAAAATCAAACGGTTTCTCCAATATTAAAAAATAGTCACATGATTGGCAAAGAAGTTTCTTATCAGGCTTACGATGAAGAGACTGGAGAGAAGCTCGATATTGAAACAAGTAATGTTACTGCTGTAAGTCAGCATGAGGGATGGGCTGTGCTGGAGCTTGAGAATGGTGAGAAGATTTATGCAGATTCGATTACACAGGTGAGCGATCCGGATGCCAGTTCAGGTAGTGGTACTGATGGAGAAGATATAACAGGACCTGCCCCTGAAGGAAGTGAGTAATATGGAACGCATTAATCAATTACAGCATGCAATGCCATTGCCACCAGTAAAGAAAGCAGATACAAAGAATGAATCAACTAGCTTTAAGGACATTTTAGCAGGAATACAACATCCTAAAGTCAGTAAGCATGCCAAAGAACGCTTAAGTGAACGAAATATAACAATAAGTGATACACAATGGCAAGCCATTTCAGAAAAAATGACTGAAGCTAAACAAAAAGGTGTAACGGATTCATTAGTAGTTACCGATAACGCCGCATTGCTTGTAAGTACTAAGAACAATACAGTCGTAACAGCAATGAACAAGGCAGAAGCAACAAGTAAAATTTTCACCAATATTAATGGCACAATACTAATAAACGAATAGGCTGGACCCGATTGGGAGGCCATTAAGCTGTTGAATGAGTGATGCAGCTAAAACGAATAGCGGATGCACTTCTATTAGTCGCTGTATCCGGATTTGATAAAAACCAATAAAGGGGATAAATAATTATGTTACGTTCAATGTATGCAGGTATTTCTGGAATGAAAGGTTTTCAAACGAAATTGGATGTTATTGGTAATAATATTGCCAACGTCAATACTGCAGGATTTAAAAAAGGGCGTGTAACGTTTCAGGATATGATGAGTCAAATGTCATCAGGTGCACAAGGTGCAACAGATACTCGTGGTGGTGTTAACCCGGCACAGATTGGATTAGGTTCACAAATGGGTTCAATTGATAACATTCATACACAAGGTTTCCGTCAAACAACGAATAATCCGCTAGATTTTTCACTGGAAGGTGATGGGATGTTTGTTGTTGCAAGTGACCTGGAAAGAACTGGTGCAACCGATTTTGATCCGGAAAACATTATTAGTAATATAGATTTGGACGAATCAAATGTTTCTTATACACGAGCAGGTAACTTCTATTTAGATACAAATGGTAACATTGTTAATTCAGATGGGTTGTACTTAATGGGATATGCAGAAGATGGTGATGGCGGTATAAATACAAACAATAACTCTGTATTAAAAATACCTGAAACAGCACAAAGTTTCAGTGTCCAAACAAATGGTACTGTAAATTATATTGATGCAGATGGTAATACTCAAGTTGCCGGGCAAGTTGCCCTTGCAAATTTCTCAAATCCAGCCGGTCTTCAAAAAGCAGGTAGTAACTTGTATTTAAATACGGAGAATGCGGGTTATACCGGATTATCTGAACCTGAAACTGATGGAGTTGCATCTATAGTCAGTGGTTCACTTGAAATGTCAAATGTGGACCTTGCCTCAGAATTTACGGAGATGATTACAGCACAGCGTGGATTCCAGGCTAATACTAGAATCATTACAACATCAGATGAGATTCTTCAAGAACTGGTGAATTTAAAACGTTAATGTAGGGAGGTAGGGAGTGTCCATCAATGAGGTGGCACTCCCGCCATAAATATGGTTCAGCTTACTAGACTGAATGGAGAACTTTTTCTATTAAACGCAATTATGATTGAACAGATTCAATCACATCCAGATACGACGATTACATTGATGAATGGTAAGAAAATAGTTGTCAAGGACTCTGAATCTGAGGTTCAACAATTAGTAACAGATTATTATCGAAAAATCGGTATAAATGGATGGTTTAAAGAAGTGGGTGATGTTAATGAGCGGTAGGTTAGGGAAAACGATGGTTACATCTATAAGCATTTTATTGTTGGCTGGTGTAGTTGCACTTATAGTAGTTTTAAATTTTACCGGTGATAAAAATAATGGCAATGCACAATCAATTGATGAAATCGTAGAAAATTCGTATCAAACCTCTGAGATCACTACCGATTTACAAGATGGCAGTTTTGTACGAATTCAGTTTCAAATTATAACGGATAGTAAGGACGCTAAGGAAGAAGTTATAAAAAGGGAATTTCAGCTTAAAAACATCTTAATAAAAGAACTTGCTAAAATGAATGAAGAAGATTTTAAATCAGGATTATCAAATTTAGAAGATGTTGTTCAGTTAGAATTAAATAAGGTAATGACAGAAGGCAGTATTACAGATGTTTATACAATAAATAAAATATTACAGTAGTAAGGTAAATTCTCCTGTTTGGAGGTGAGGTTTCAAGTGGAAGAAGTACTTTCGCAAAATGAGATTGATGCATTATTATCAGCAATATCGTCGGGCGAAATGAATGCAGATGAATTAAAAAAAGAAGAAAAAGAGCAAAAGGTTCGAGTTTATGATTTTAAGCGTGCGCTTCGGTTTTCTAAAGATCAAATTCGCAGTTTGTCCAGGATTCATGAGAATTATGCCCGTTTATTAACGACTTACTTCTCTGCGCAATTAAGAACATATGTAAATATCTCTGTTGCGTCTGTTGACCAAATACCTTATGAAGAATTTATTCGATCTGTTCCGAAAATGACCGTATTAAACATGTATAGTCTAGAACCACTTGAAGGCAGAATTTTAATGGAAGTTAATCCGAATATAGCATATGGGATGCTTGACAGGGTCCTTGGAGGAAAAGGGTATAGTGTTAACAAAGTAGAAAATCTAACTGAAATTGAAACGATGCTAATGTCTCAGCTTTTTGAAAAAGCGACGGTAAACTTACAAGAGGCTTGGTCATCCTTAATAGAAATTGATCCAGTATTAGAGGATTTTGAAGTGAATCCGCAATTCCTTCAAATGGTATCACCAAATGAAACAGTTGTTGTAGTTTCATTAAATACAACAATAGGCGAAACAAGTGGCATGATTAACATTTGTATTCCACATATAGTTTTGGAACCTATTATTCCAAAGTTATCAGTACATTATTGGATGCAAACAGCTACTAAGAAGCGGGACCCAGAAGCATATGAAAAATTATCTAACAATATTCAACTTGCTAATGTTGAAGCAAAGACAATATTGGGTAACGCCAATATTAGCATTCAGCAGCTACTTAATTTAAATACAGATGACATAATAGGGCTAAATCAACCAATAGATCATCCATTAACATTAGCAGTAAATGATGAAGCTAAGTTCTATGTACAGCCTGGCAAATTTAAAAATAAGATGTCAGTCCAAGTACTCGGAGAAATTAAGGGGGGGAACAATAATGAATGATGGTATGCTTTCCCAAGACGAAATAGACGCACTTCTAAAAGTAGGTGAAGAAGAAGACGAGATGGATAAAAATTCAAGCGATACTTTAAATTCATTATCAACAATTGAAATAGATACCCTAGGGGAAATAGGTAATATCTCTTTTGGAAGCTCGGCAACAACATTATCTACTTTACTAAATCAAAAAGTAGATATTACGACTCCAAAAGTTACTGTTATTAAAAATACTGAATTGAATAACGTCTTTGATTATGATCATGTAAATATTCAGGTGAATTATATAGAGGGATTCAATGGACAAAATGTACTAGTTATGAAGTCAGAAGATGCTGCTGTAATCTCAGACATTATGCTAGGTGGTGAGGGAACATCTCCAGATAATGAATTAAATGAAATACATTTAAGTGCTGTTCAGGAAGCAATGAATCAAATGATGGGAACTGCTGCAACAAGTATGTCAACGGTATTTGGGAAACGTGTTGATATTTCACCGCCAACTATTAATCTTGAAAAATCTAAAGGCGATGAAAGCGCAGAATCTTTCCCTGACGAAGAACATTTTGTGAAAGTTTCGTTTCAGCTGCAAGTTGGTAACCTGATAGACTCTAATATAATGCAGTTGATACCTGTTCAATTTGCCAAGCAATTGGTTGATCAGTTGTTGAATGCCTCTTCTTCTGATGCGAAAGAAGAAGCAGCAGTAACAGCAGAGACAGAAAAGCCAAAAGTGAAAACTGAACAAAAGGCTAATTCAGATCAGGAAATGCCTGAGAGTGCACAATATTTGGGAGATTCAATTGACCAAGATAATTCTTCTATTCAACAAGCAACATTCTCGAACTTTGAACAAGTTGAGTTGAACAAAAGTGAGCAGCGTAACCTGGACATGCTTTTAGATATACCATTGAAAGTAACGGTAGAACTTGGTCGTACAAAAAGGACCATTAAGGATATTTTGGAACTATCAGCTGGATCTATAATTGAATTAGACAAACTTGCAGGTGAACCAGTGGATATCTTAGTGAACGAAAAGTTAATTGCTAAGGGTGAAGTAGTAGTTATTGATGAGAACTTTGGTGTTCGTGTAACGGATATTAGCAGCAGAACAGACCGTTTGATGAAACTAAAATAATAATATATCTAAAAGGGGGATTACTACAATGGCAAAACAAATTTTAATAGTAGATGACGCAGCTTTCATGCGCATGATGATAAAAGATATCTTAAGTAAAAACGGATTTGAAGTAGTTGGCGAAGCACAGGATGGCGTAGAGGCAATTGAGAAATATAAGGAGTTGAAACCTGATCTCGTTACACTCGATATTACGATGCCAGAGATGGACGGGTTAGCTGCTTTAAAAGAACTAAAACAACTAGATGGTGATGCAAATATAATCATGTGCTCAGCTATGGGACAACAGGCTATGGTTATAGATGCTATTCAGGCTGGCGCTAAAGATTTCATCGTTAAACCGTTCCAGGCAGAACGAGTTGTGGAAGCAATCCAGAAGGCGCTAGATTAAGAAACGAGTGAGTATAGTGATAAAAAGATTAGGATTATTTATTTGTATCATAGCTTTCATTTTCACAGCTTCGTATCCTGTGATTACCGAGGCGGAACCCAGTGTAGAAAATTGCCTCGATGAAGATACAGATTGTACACAGGCTGAAACAACTCCTATTGAAACCGATAGTGATGAAGAGTCTGGTGAAATGAGTAATGGGTCATTACTATTTAACTTGGTCAAGATGTTTTTTGCCTTACTGTTGGTACTTGGACTTATATACTTATTACTTAAGTTTTTAAGCAAGCGTAATAAACTGTTTCAACAAGTAAAAGCGTTGGAGAATTTAGGTGGTATTTCAGTTGGACCTAATAAATCAATTCAGCTGGTTCGAATTGGTTCCAGAATCTTTGTTATAGGTGTCGGTGAAAATGTGGAAATGCTACAAGAAATTACTGAAGAAGAAGCAAAGAAAGAAATATTACATAATAATGCATCCAATGAAGTTGAAACAAAGTCAATATTGACGTCTATTTTTCAACAAAAATCAGGTTCTGACGAAGCAAATCAATCTAAGAAAGATTTTAAAAATATGTTTTCGAGTGAATTAAATAAATTAAAACAAAGCAGAACAAAATTAATCAATCAACGGAAACAGAAGGAAGATAAACATGAATGAATTTGTCGAAATGTTTTCTGGATCCGATCCTTCATCTATATCAACATCAGTAAAACTATTATTATTACTAACTGTTTTATCATTAGCACCAAGTATATTAATTCTAATGACAAGTTTTACAAGGATAATAATTGTACTGTCATTTGTTAGAACATCACTCGCTACACAACAAATGCCACCAAACCAAGTATTAATCGGGCTGGCGTTGTTTCTTACCTTTTTCGTAATGGCACCAACTTTTAATGAGGTTTATGATGAGGCATTACAGCCGCTATTTGAAGAAGAAATAACATTGGATGAAGCATATGATCGGGCAAGTATGCCAATGAAAGAATTTATGTCGAAACATACACGGCAAAAAGACCTGGCATTATTTATGAATTATGCGGAAATTGATAGGCCCGATAATATAGAGGATATTCCATTAACTACGTTGGTACCGGCTTTTGCGATAAGTGAATTAAAAACTGCCTTTCAGATGGGATTTATGATTTTTGTTCCATTTTTAATAATTGATATGGCTGTTGCAAGTGTTCTTATGTCAATGGGGATGATGATGTTACCACCAGTAATGATCTCATTACCATTTAAAATACTGTTATTTGTATTAGTAGACGGCTGGTACTTGATTACACAGTCATTATTACAAGGTTTTTAAGGCAGGTGTTTATATTTGACGAGTGAGTTTGTATTAACCTTAGCTGAAAAAGGTGTCTATGTTATTTTACTTATATCCGGTCCATTGCTTATCTTGGCACTATCTGTGGGACTTCTTGTCAGTATTTTTCAGGCCACAACTCAAATACAGGAACAAACACTGGCCTTTATTCCAAAAATAGTTGCTGTATTAGTAGGACTTGTATTTTTTGGACCATGGATGCTTACGAAGATGGTCGAATTCACAGTAAATTTATATCAAAATCTCAATCAGTTTGTAGGGTAAAGTATGTTAGATATTATTAATCTTTCTAGTATTCCTGTTTTTTTACTAGTTTTTGTAAGAGTACTAGCGTTTTTCTCGACAGTTCCGTTGTTTTCATATCGAACTATACCCACGCCATTTAAGATTGGTTTTTCGTTTTTTCTGGCATTAGTAATGTTTTATACCGTTGATACATCGAATGTGTCAATTGATGATATGTTTTTGTTTTTATTAGTAAAGGAAGCAATTGTTGGTCTTTTAATAGGGTTACTAGCCTATATAATACTTTCAGCAATCCAAATTGCTGGCGGTTTCATAGATTTCCAAATGGGGTTTGCAATAGCTAACGTAATTGATCCGCAAACAGGTGCTCAAAGTCCCTTAACAGGTCAATACCTTTATATCATTGCATTATTATTCTTATTATCGGTAAATGGTCATCATTTGTTAATAGATGGAATCTTTTATAGCTATAATTTAATCCCTATCGAATCTTTTATTCCGTTTGAGGATGGTACAATAGCTGATTTTGTGATAACTACTTTTAATAAAATGTTTGTCATTGCATTCCAGATGGCAATTCCAATTGTTGGCTGTTTATTTTTAGTGGATGTTGCACTGGGGATTATTGCTAGAGCAGTACCACAATTAAATGTGTTTGTAGTTGGATTGCCAATAAAAATTTTCGTGAGTTTTGTTGTTATTTTATTTTTCCTTAGTCTTTACATTGTTTTGGCGAAAAGCCTTTTTGAAACGATGTTTGATGCAATGCGAGGTTTAATGCAATTATTCGGAGGTGCTTAATGTGCACTTGAAACTGGACTTGCAATATTTTGCGGGCGCCGATGAAAAAACAGAAAAAGCTACACCCAAGAAACGTCAGGACGAAAGGAAAAAAGGGAAAGTAGCCAAAAGTCAGGACATAAACACAGCATTTTTATTGTTTTTTTGTTTCGTGATATTAGTAGTGTTTGGCGGATTCATGAAAGACATTATGACAACAATGTTTCAACACACCTTTACAGAGTATATGAACTGGGACGTAACGATAGCCTCAGTTGGCTTGGTATTAACAGAAACTTCATTAGAGCTTGGGAAAATGCTTGCCCCAATAATGGTCGTTGCAATTCTTGCAGGTTTGGCTTCTAACTTTACACAAATCGGATTTTTGTTTACGACAGAACCTTTAAAGCTTGATTTGAAGAAACTTGATCCAATTCAAGGGGCAAAAAAGATTTTTTCGGCTAGAGCTTTAGTTGAATTGCTAAAGTCGTTATTAAAAATCACCTTCATTGGAATAATTACGTTTTTAATTATTTGGATGTATAAAGATGAGATGATGATGCTTGCGTTCAAAACTGCTGAGAATGCTATTGGTTTTTTTGGAAGAATTACAATTATCATGGGTGTTTCAGCAGCGTTCGCATTACTATTCCTATCCGTTTTAGATTACACCTATCAAAAATATGACTTCGAAAAAAGTTTAAAAATGTCAAAAAAAGATGTTAAAGATGAGCATAAGAATATTGAAGGTGACCCTCAAATCAAAGCAAAAATCAAAGAGAAACAGCGTCAAATGGCGACGAGGCGGATGATGAGCGAGGTTCCTTCAGCAGATGTGGTAATTACGAACCCTACACATTTTGCTATTGCGATTAAGTATGATGAAGATAAAGCTTCTGCTCCATATGTTGTTGCAAAAGGGGTCGATCAGATAGCGTTCAAAATTAGGGAAATTGCCAAAGCAAACAATGTGGTTACAGTTGAAAATAAGCCATTGGCAAGAACTTTATATGATGTGATTGAAATTGGTGATATTATACCAGAAGAATTTTATCAGGCTGTAGCTGAAATGCTTGCTTACGTTTACAGGTTAGAGAAAAAAGTTGGGCAATAAGGAGAGACATCTATGAAAGCACGTGATTTATCCGTACTTTTAGGAGTAATTTTAATAATAGTTATGCTTGTCGTCCCTTTACCGGGATGGCTATTAAGTATACTTATTTTATGTAATATATCTTTAGCACTTGTCGTTATTTTAGTTTCGATGAATACACGTGAAGCACTGCAGTTTTCAATATTTCCTTCTCTCTTATTGTTATTGACATTGTTTCGACTTGCATTGAATGTTTCTACCACAAGATCAATACTATCTGAGGCAGAAGCTGGTGGTGTCATTGCTACATTCGGATCTTTTGTAATTGGCGATAACCCGCTTGTAGGCTTTGTTGTATTTGTTATTCTAGTTATTATTCAATTTTTAGTTATTACAAAAGGTGCAGAGCGAGTATCTGAAGTTGCTGCAAGATTCACATTAGATGCTATGCCTGGTAAGCAGATGAGTATTGATGCTGATTTGAATGCTGGATTGATTTCAGAGCAACAAGCTAAAGAACGACGTGAGAAAGTAGAAAGTGAAGCTGATTTCCATGGTGCTATGGATGGTGCAAGTAAATTCGTGAAAGGTGATGCCATAGCAGGGATTATTATTGTGTTAATTAATATTATCTTTGGACTTGTTATTGGTATGGTTCAAATGGACTTCACCTTTACAGAAGCAATGAATACATATATGCGCCTTACTGTTGGCGATGGATTAGTAAGTCAGATACCTGCATTATTGATCGCAACTGCTACTGGGATTGTAGTTACTAGAACAACATCAACCGGAAATTTGGGAAGCGATGTGACCGAACAGCTTCTGCAATACCCGAAACTGTTGTTTATCGCAGCAGGAACTTTATTCCTGCTTGGATTTACACCGATTAATTTCTTTCTAACTACAACGTTGGCCGGATTATTAGCTTTGGGAGGATATGTACTTCTGAAGCAGTCTGATGAACAAGAAGAGCCTGATATCGAAGAGGAAGAGCAGACAGAATCTTCATCAATGAAATCACCTGAAAGTGTCGTGAACTTATTAAACATGGACCCGATTGAATTTGAATTTGGCTATGCACTTATTCCATTGGTCGATGCAAGCCAAGGCGGAGATTTGCTTGATAGGGTAGTAATGATCCGAAGACAGCTTGCGATTGAATTAGGTATTGTAGTTCCCGTAGTGCGAATTCGGGATAATATTCAGTTAAATCCGAATGAGTATCGGTTGAAAATAAAGGGAAATGAAGTAGCATTCGGAGAGTTATTGCTTGATCATTATCTAGCAATGACTCCAGACATAGATGATGAGGAGATAGATGGTATCGAGACAAAAGAGCCGGCATTTGGTTTACCGGCAAAGTGGATAAGTGAAGAGAATAAGGATGATGCAGAGTTATCCGGATACACGGTGGTTGATCCTCCATCAGTTGTTTCGACTCATATCACGGAAATTATTAAACAAAATGCACATGCGTTATTGGGACGTCAGGAAACAAAGCAGTTAATCGATCACCTGAAAGAAAACTATCCAATCCTGGTAGAGGAGGTTACTCCAGAGCCATTAGCAGTTGGCGATGTTCAAAAAGTTCTAGCCAAGCTGCTCAAGGAAAATATTTCGGTTCGGAACCTACCGATTATTTTCGAAACGTTGGCTGATTTTGCCAAGATGACAAATGACACAGAACTTTTAACCGAATATGTACGGCAAGCATTATCATCACAGATAACCAAACAATATGTAACTGATGATATGTCGTTAAAAGTGATTACTGTTTCAGGGAAAGTAGAGAAAATGATTGCAGAAAGTATTCAGCAGACTGAGCACGGTAATTATATAACGTTAGACCCCGAGTCACAGCAAATCATTGTGAAAACACTTCATGATGAAGTAGAAAAGCTGACATTGCAAGAAGAAACTGCTGTTGTCCTATGCTCTCCTGCAATCAGGATGTATCTAAAACAGTTATTAGATCGATTCCTTCCACAAGTGGTTGTGCTATCGTATAACGAATTAGAACCAAGTGTTCAAATACAAAGTGTTGGAGTGGTGAATGTAGCATGAAGGTGAAAAAGTATGTAGCATCAACAATGCCAGAGGCCATGAATCGAATACGCAAAGAACTTGGACCTGAAGCTGTCATTTTAAATTCAAAGGAGATTTTTCACGGTGGCTTTTTAGGGTTTTTTAAGAAGAGAAATATTGAAGTAATTGCGGCACTTGATCCACAGCCTCAACCACCAAAAAAGCAGGAAATGATAAAGGATACGAGCAGTGTCAATAAACCAGCGAATGTTGAAGATGGTACTATTTTAAATGAAATACGACACTTAAAGAAAATTATTGAAGTGCAGTCATCAAATAAAAATAACGATTATCCGGATGAGTATCAAATTATCTTTTACCATTTGATAAATCAAGAAATTGATAAGGATTTGGCAGAAAGCATAATAGATACCATTCTTAACAGACATGACAATATACCGGAATATACTCCAACACAAGATAGTATTTTGGATGATACAAAGGCAGAGATAGAAAACAGGTTAAGTGAATTACCATTTAATGGACTGACATATCAAAAGAAGATTATTCAATTTGTTGGTCCAACAGGGGTTGGAAAAACAACCACAATTGCAAAAGTAGCAGCGGCTAGTATGCTAAATGATAACAAAAAAGTTGCACTAATTACTGCTGATACATATCGAATTGCAGCTATAGAGCAATTAAAAACATATTCAAAAATACTAGATATACCAATTGAAGTCGCTTATAATATTAAAGATTACAAGGATGCTGTTGAAAAATTTAAATCCTATGATTTAATTCTTGTTGATACTGCTGGACGAAATTTTCGGGATGAAAAGTACGTAAAAGAACTGCAGAATAGTATTCAATTTAATGCTTCTATTGAAACGTATTTAGTATTATCCATGACAGCAAAGCCAAAGGATATAACAGAAATACACGATCAATTCAGCCATTTATCGATAAGTGAAGTTATTTTTACTAAGGTTGATGAGACAAGACAATATGGCAGCATGTTGAACATTGCGTTAAAGAAAAACGTAGGGGTGGTATTTATGACAAATGGGCAGGATGTACCGGACGATATTATTGAACCATCCCCGAGTCTTATTAGTAGTTATATAGTGGGTGAATATAGTGATGCATGATCAAGCTGCAAGCCTTAGACGTCAACTGGAAATTTCCAAAAACCCAAGACAGGCAAGAACTATAGCAGTAGTAAGCGGAAAGGGTGGCGTGGGAAAATCAAATGTCGCGTTAAACTTTTCATTAGAGCTACTGAATCAGGATAAGAAAGTTCTTCTTCTAGATTTGGATGTTGGAATGGGTAATATTGATATATTACTAGGTTTACATTCGGAGAAAACAATCGTTGATATGTTTACTGATCATTTATCCGTTCATGATATTATAAAAACAGGACCACGTGATTTGGCATATGTTGCAGCAGGGTCGGGGCTAACAGATCTTTTTATGATGGATCAGGAGAAAAGAGATTACTTTTACCAGCAATACGATGAATTAGTTAAAATGTATGATTATATCATATTTGATATGGGGGCAGGAGCAACAAATGATAGTTTATCATTAATTATTGCATCTGATGAATGTATTGTCGTCACCACGCCCGAACCGACATCCATTACTGATGCGTATGGCATGATAAAGCACATTTTAAATAAGCAGAGGAATATGCCGATATCCGTTATAATGAATCGCTCAGCATCTCTGAAAAGTGGGTACCAGGCATTAGATAGATTTCAACGAGTTGTCACTCAATTTTTAGATGTAGAAATTCATAAGCTTGGCATACTCCCTGATGATAAAATCGTATCCACTGCAGTAATCCGCCAAATACCATACGTTTTATTAAATGAAAAGGCTGCTGTGTCAAAGGCTATTAGAGAAATTGCTAGCAACTATACAACATATGGAACTGAATATCAGCAACAAAAATCTACTTCCTTTGTAAAAAGACTTAAGCAGTTTATGATGGAGAGGTAATTCACATGACGCCTATACGCATTGTAGTGATTGATGATTCAGCATTTATGCGTAAAATAATCACAGATATGCTATCCAGCGATTATCGAATCGAGGTAGTAGCTGCGGCAAGAAATGGCAGGGATGGACTTCAAAAAATTCAGGAACATAAGCCAGATGTTGTTACGCTCGATGTTGAAATGCCGGTAATGGATGGAATTACAGCATTACAACATATTATGAAACTGATACCTACTCCAGTAATTATGCTATCAAGTGCGACAAAAGAAGGTACATCCAAGACAGTCCAAGCAATATCTGAAGGGGCAGTAGAATTTATAACAAAGCCTACAGGAGTAAATTCTATAGACATAGCTCAAATCAAGGAAATGATAATAACAAAGGTTATTGTTGCTTCACAAGCGAAATTAGTTAAAAAAAGCCCCTTAAAGGAAAATGGCAGTGTAACAGATACTGCCGTTCTACGAAGATACTCCAAATCAATTGTGACTATAGGAGCATCTACAGGTGGACCGAAAGCATTGCAACGGGTTTTAACCGATTTGCCAAGTAACATTCCGGCATCCCTTTTGATTGTACAGCATATGCCTCCAGGGTTTACCAAGTCACTTGCTGAGCGATTAGATAAAATAGCTGATATTCATATTAAAGAAGCATCCCATGGAGAATTTATAAATGAAGGCACAGCATACATTGCACCAGGAAATTATCATATGAAATTGAAAACTGTTGGAACTGCGCATGCTGTTGAGTTGACTCAGGAAAATCCCAGAAATGGACATAGACCTGCAGTTGATGTTCTTTTTGAATCATTGGCAAAAGTTGAAAAGGTCAACAAAATTTCTGCTGTATTAACTGGAATGGGCAATGATGGATCACACGGAATAAATGATTTGAAAGAATCTGATCCGGAATCAATTATTATTGCCGAAGCGGAAGAATCATCTGTTGTATATGGAATGCCTAAAGCAGCTGTGAGAACAAACCACGTCAATCATATTGTTCATTTACATCAAGTGGGGGATACCATTACGAAGTTAGTAAATAGATCAAGGGGGACGTAAAATGGATACAACACAATATTTAGATGTGTTTATTGATGAAAGCACGGAACACTTGGAAGAGTTATATAAACAGTTACTTGAATTGGAGAAAAATCCGGAAGACAAAACAATCATAGACGAAATATTTCGGGCTGCGCATACATTGAAAGGTATGTCTGCAACAATGGGTTATACTAATGTAGCTAACTTAACACATAAGTTGGAAAACATTTTTGATGGTATCAGATACGATAAAATAGCTGTCCAATCTGACATGATTGATATTCTCTTTGACGCCGTAGATCAGTTAAACGCTATCGTTGAAGATATCGGAAACGGTGGAGACGGAAAACGAGATGTAAGCCATATTGTTACATATCTGGATAAAATTGAAAAAGGTGAAAAGGAAAAAGTTAATGTAAAAGAAAGCAAAAAGAACGAATCAGGTCAAGCCTTTAATACACTGGAAACTGTTAAATCATTAGACCAGTTTGAGATTTCTATTTTAAAAGAATCGTCAGAACGTGGGTTTTCCAATTATGAAATATCAGTGCACTTAAGCGAAGATTGTTTACTAAAAGGCGCTCGTGTTTTTATGGTATTCGAGGTATTTGAAAAGCTTGGAGAGGTTATTAAATCCGAACCATCTGTTAATGAGCTGGAAGAAGAGAACTTTGAAAACACTTTTACAGTGCTTCTAGTATCTCAATTAAAAGAAGAAGAAATAAAATCGAAAATTATGAAAGTGTCAGAAGTAGATAAGGTAATCATAAATTATTTTTCAGTAGATACATATACACAGGAGCAGAAGGATAAAGAGTCTGCGATGGAAGTCCAAGAGGAAACGGAGATACCAGAAAAAAATAAAACTGAAGATAAAAGTACTGGTAAGAGCACTCTCAGTAAAACAATTCGAGTAAATATTGATCGCCTGGATGTTTTAATGAACTTATTTGAGGAATTGGTTATTGACCGCGGACGTTTAGAACAAATTTCAATGGAGCTTGATAACGACGATTTGCAGGAAACTGTCGAGCGTATGACACGAGTGTCCGGAGACCTGCAAAATATCATTCTAACAATGCGAATGGTACCAATTGATCAGGTATTTAATCGATTTCCGCGTATGATAAGGCAGATTGCACGTGATTTAAATAAAATTGTGGAAATTGACATCATTGGTGCTGAAACAGAATTAGACCGAACAGTTATTGATGAGATTGGTGACCCATTAGTCCATCTGATAAGAAATGCAATGGATCACGGGATTGAATTACCTCAGGAACGAAAAGCAAAAGGAAAGCCCGAGAAAGGGACAATTACCTTAGAGGCATACCATAGCGGAAATCATGTTTTCATAGAAATATCAGATGATGGTGGCGGGATAAATAAACGAAAAGTACTTGAAAAGGCGATTACTAACGAAGTAATAAGCAGTGCTTATGCTGAAACACTATCAGATCAACAAATTTATGAACTAATTATGGAAAGTGGATTCTCAACCGCAGACACTATTTCCGATTTATCAGGACGTGGGGTAGGGTTGGATGTTGTAAAGAATACAATAGAGTCATTAGGCGGAAGTATAACAATAGACGCAACAATCGATGAAGGCTCAAAATTCTCGATTCAATTACCGTTAACTTTATCAATAATGTCTGTGTTATTAGTAGAGTTACAAAATGAAAAGTATGCAGTTCCATTATCATCGATAATTGAGACTTCCATCATTCATAAAGACCGGATTATGAATGCTCATAATAAAAGCGTAATAGATTTTCGAGGCAAAGTCGTTCCGCTAGCTTATTTGAACAAGATTTTTACTGTTCCACAAACAAATAGAGAAGATCAAGAATATTTATCGGTTGTCATTGTTCGTAAAGGGGATAAAATGGCTGGACTTGTTGTCGACTCGCTGATTGGTCAGCAGGAAGTCGTATTAAAATCATTGGGAGATTATTTATCCAACACTTTTGCTATATCTGGAGCAACTATTCTGGGAGACGGAGAAGTCGCCTTAATCATTGACAGTAATGCTCTAATTAAATAAAAACTGAAATTGGAGGAATTAAAATGAACAATGAGACAATTGTTGATCGTAAGGTAATTATATTTCAATTAAATGATGAAGAATATGCAGTATCAGTACAGCAAGTGGGTTCAATTGAGAGAATTCAACCGATAACTAGAGTACCACAAACAGCTGACTTCGTTAAAGGAGTTATTAATTTACGTGGGGTCGTTACACCGATAATCGATCTTAGAGTACGCTTTGGGTTAAAGGAAACTGAGTTCACAGAATCCAGTCGGATTATTATTGTTTACCTTGATGAAATGGAGGTAGGTCTGATTGTTGATGCTGCGAACGATGTAATTGATATTCCAGAAGATACGATTGAACCAGCGCCAGAAGTAATAGGGTCAGTAGATGTTGATTATATTGACGGTGTTGCAAAACTTGATAATCGTTTACTAATACTACTCAATTTACAAAAGGTTTTAACCAAAGAAGAAATAAACGAGTTAAAATCAGTGGAAGGTTAACCGAATGGAAGATATAAGTCGTCTTTCAACAGTACAAATGGATGTGCTGCGGGAAATAGGAAATATTGGTGCTGGAAATGCAGCGACATCAATGTCCAAATTGATTAATAAAAAAATTGATATGCAGGTTCCTTCTGTGAATGTAGTGGCATTTGACGAAGTGATGGAGATGATAGGCGGTCCAGAAACGCCCATCGTTGGAATTATGATACACATTTCGGGTGAGGCTTCAGGAAAAGTCTACTTTATTCTAAGTATTGAAGAAGCTGAATCCTTGGTAAGAAGTATTACCAAGGAAGATGACTTTAAATTATTAAGTGATGAAGAACCAAATGAATTGGTACTTTCTGCATTAAAAGAAACAGGCAATATACTAACTGGCTCCTACATAACTGCCCTATCTGATTTTACAAGCCTTCAGATGCAACCATCCGTTCCATATTTAAGTATTGATATGGCTGGAGCTGTATTGACAGTTGGCTTAATTGAAGTATCACAAGTTACTGATTATGCCATAATTATTGATACCAAAATCAATGATAGTGAATCTGCTGATGGAATACATGGTAATTTCTTTTTTCTGCCAGATCCAGAAGCGTTTCCAAAAATATTTAATGTATTGGGAATTGAAAATAATGGATGATACACAAACAGTGGTAAAGGTTAGAATTGCTGATTTGAACATTGTAAAAGCACCACATCTAATACGCACATCAGGCCTTGGGTCATGTGTAGGTGTAGTTTTATATGACTTGTCCCGTAAAATTGCAGGATTAGCACACGTAATGCTGCCAGACTCTAACCTTGCCAAACAGTCAAATATGAATGAATTTAAATATGCAAATACTGCAATAGACTATTTAATTAAAGAATTATGCACAAATGGCGCAAGAAAATATGCCTTACAAGCTAAGTTAGCCGGTGGTGCACAAATGTTTCACTTTGAATCACCTAATGATTTAATGCGGATTGGTCCAAGAAATGTACAGGCTATCCAAGAGAAGCTAAGACAATACGAAATACCAGTGGCAGCTATGGATGTTGGTGGTAACAGTGGCAGAACAATCGATTTTGACCCTGCCACAGGCAACTTGAAAATACGTACAGTTAATAAGGTTGAATTGGTCATATAGAGTAAAAATAGAAGTCCTCATTTACTATAAATAAAAGGGAGGAGCAATCAAATGACAACTAATAAATCTCCTCTAGAGCAAAGACTTTGGAAAAACTGGCTAGAAAACAAGGATAATGAAGCCGCAAACGAACTAATTGAAAATTATATGTATCTAGTAACCTTTCATGTCGAAAGAGTTTCGAGTCACCTGCCAAGTAATGTTAACAAAGAGGACTTGAAAAGTTTTGGATTGATGGGCTTATTTGATGCGTTGAATAAATTCGAACACAATCGTAACCTTAAGTTTGATACATACGCATCATTTCGTATACGTGGTGCTATTATAGATGGGCTTAGAAAGGAAGATTGGCTGCCAAGGTCCATTAGGGAAAAGACTAAAAAAATAGAAAAAGTGTCCCAAGAGTTGGAGCAAAGTTATCACCGTACTCCAACTGCTGATGAGATTGCTGCTAAGCTAGAAATACCTGTACACGAAGTGGAAGAACTGGTACGAGACTCCCTTTTTGCAAACATATTGTCAATTGAAGAAAAACCTAAAGATAATTCAGTAGAACATAAAGAGGGTATTGGTTATACCATCCCCGATGAATCTTCCATTTCACCAGATGATCATATGCTTCAAACGGAAATAAAGCAGGAACTAATAGAAAGTATTAAACTGTTAAATGAAAACGAACAGATGGTTGTTAGTTTATTTTATCATCAGGAGCTCACTTTGACAGAGATAGGGCAAGTTCTGGAATTAACGACTTCACGTATATCGCAAATTCACAGAAAAGCAATTTTCAAGCTAAAAAATACAATTAATAAAATGCAATCTAACCATTAAATAAGAGAGTGTCTCAGAATTATCAAACCTTGTAGGTCCAGTGTTTAAAAATGTGAAAAATGTTTGTGGTTGTATTAGGAAACGCTCAAGAAGTTTAGAACTGCCCCCCCTCTCTCTCCAGCAGTGGGAATAAACGGGACATTCACGGAAAACAAGTATATCGTACGATCCAACACGGGTGGAGCATTTTTACTGAATTATCATTATGCAGTTGACTTAAGAGAGAAAATAAAGAGGGGAATCACCATGGATCAAATACAAGATTTCTTTACTGTAACCACATCTAATGATCGCATGAACGCTTATATCGATTACACAGGGGGTAATGATGAAAGCGCATTAGAATTGGATAAAAAAGCTGTTATACAGTTTTTACAAGATAATAAAATAACATATGGTATCGATGAACATGCACTTGATACTTTACTGTCAGAAAATAATTCAGCTATTTTCCCTTTAACGATAGCGACAGGCATCTTTCCTGAAGATGGTTTGGATGGAGAAATTCATTGTGAATTTGATTTTGATGACAATAACACCAGCGTAACCTCAAGCTTGAACTTTCGTGATGTAATGCGTATTCCATCTGTTAAGGAAGGAGAGCGGCTTGCTACTTTAACTTTGCCCACTGCAGGAGTAAATGGCTATGATGTATACGGGAAGTTGATACAAGCTCACCCTGGCAAGCCATCTCGAATAAAGCCAGGTAAAAATGTTATATTCCACGAAGAAGATCTTTCATTTTACGCAACAACAGAAGGACAAGTTCATGTAACAGAACGATTTTTACAAGTATATAACGTGTTTGAAGTTAGCGAAGACTTATCCATGAAACAAGGAAATCTGGATTTTGTTGGTTCAATTGTAATTAAAGGGAATGTACCCTCAGGGTATACAGTAAAAGCAAAAGGTGATATTAGAATTTTTGGTATGGTAGAGGCTGCTTCAATCATCGCAGAAGGTTCTGTATATATATCAGAAGGACTTTCAGGATTAAATAAAGGATTTATTAACGCAGGAGAAAATTTAACAATTGGTTACATTAATCAAGGAACAGTGTATGTTGGAAAGAACATTTATGCAGAAAATTCAATTTTACATAGCAACATTACTGCAAAACAACAGGTCTTTTGTCAAAGAGGCAATATTATTGGTGGTTCTATCTCTGCTGGAAAGTTAGTAGAAGCAAAAGATATCGGGAATCGATTGGGTACCAAAACAGAGATTATATTTGGAGTTAATAAAGCGGTAGCTGATCGTGAGAAAAAATTATTGGCCCAAAAAAAGGAGTTACAGGCAACACTATCGAAATTAAATACAATTGAGAAGAAATTATTTGATCAGCAGGAAGAAACGGATACTGCCAAATCGAAATTAACATTGCTGCGTATTAAAAACTCTTACCAAAAAGCTGCTGACCAGCTTCAGAAAACAGAAGTGACATTAGAACAATTGACCGCAGAGATAGGCAGTGAACATGAATCCCTCTTGATTATAAGAGGTCAAGTTAATCCAAATGTAATTATTACTTTTGGGAGATATAAATGTAAAATTGATAGAAATCATCAATATATAAAAATGAAGTTAGACAATAATGAAATTGTTATGCACAATATAAAGTAGAAAATTAAGGGAAGTGATTCTGTTGAGCTGGAAATCAATAGAAATGCAGGTGGCGCTTCCAAGGACACAAGATGCAGGAAAACTTCAAGAGCAAATGCTGAAACAAAACCAGCATTTTCAAGAGTCGCTTGCGCAAAGTCAATTAAAAGAAATTGAACAGAAACGTAAGCGGGTACAAGAATTTGAAAGCATTAATGACGTTAAAATCAAGGACGAAGAGGAGCACGGTGCTTTTAATTCAGAAGAACAAAAAACTGGATCTGAGTATGATCCAAATGATGAATTTGCAGAACATCCTTACTTGGGTAAAAAAATTGATTTTAGTGGATAGAGGGATACGATGACATCAATGTTACTTATAATAAGTTTTTTGTTACACTTGGTTGCTTTAGTAGCAATTTTCCAACTGTTCAAGCAGCTTCAGCTATTAAAAAAGGATAGCTCACAAGATATAATGGAACTATTGGAAACATATTTAGAGGAAATAAAAGAAGAAAACCGTTTTTTAGAGGAAGAAATTGGGAAGCCTAATTATGAGCCCCCTGCTTCATCGACGGAAGGATTTGAAGTAGAACAGAAAAAAGAAATAGTATCTGAATATATTCCTGAATCTGCTAAAGTGGTTGATGATTCCGAAACTTCTTTGCAGGCTAAAATACTGCAGCTTCATGACCAGGGATTAAAAGCAGAAAATATCGCGCGACGTTTGAACTGTGGAAAAACTGAAGCAGAGCTAATAATAAAATTGCATGGTAAGTAAACCAAAAGCAAAAGAATTACCCTGGCCCTGGCTATCTGACTTATGGACAGGTAGAATATCTCCATTCTAAAACTTCGTTGTGGCATAAAATCTGTAAGCTGCTACATAGTGAAATAATTTTTTAACCTTCACTTTATTTATAAAAATGGTGGAGTGCTTAGATTTGTTCCGGCAGAATACTTCGCTTTCATAACAACTGCTGAAAATCCCGCAAGAAGCGGTTTTGGCTTCCGAGGCAGCTGAAGCGTTGCCCTGAGGTGCGTGAAGTGTATTTCCAAAGCGATGGCGTAGCACTCAGCTATTATTCCATGTTACTTCGCATATTACATCAACTACCAGAAAAGACAACAGAATTTACACAGAGCCAAAAATCATTATTGATTATGAGAAAACTACTAATAAAACTTGATTGCGAGTATCTGATATGGTATATTTATTTTTGGTGTAAATACTATGTTCACCGATCGAAAGTGAGCAAGTTAAACAACACACGTTTAGTGATTTGGGTAAATGGTGCCATCTAATGGTCTTTATGCAAAAATGACCTAAGCGGAGGAATAAAACCAATAGGAGGAATTTTTTATGTCAGTAATTTCGATGAAACAATTGTTGGAGGCTGGTGTACATTTCGGTCACCAGACACGCCGTTGGAATCCAAAGATGAAGAAATATATCTTCACAGAACGTAACGGTATTTATATCATTGACCTTCAAAAAACAGTTAAGAAGGTAGATGAAGCGTACAAATATGTTAAAGAAATCGCATCAAATGGCGGTACAGTTCTTTTCGTAGGTACAAAAAAACAAGCACAGGATTCAGTTCGTGATGAAGCAACTCGTTCTGGCATGTTCTATATTAACCAACGCTGGTTAGGTGGAACATTAACTAATTTCCAAACAATCCGTAAACGTATCAACCGTCTTAAAGACATTGAGCGTATGGAAGAGGACGGTACCTTTGAAGTACTTCCGAAAAAAGAAGTAGTAGACTTATTGAAAGAAAAAGATCGCTTAGTTAAATTTCTCGGTGGAATTAAAGAAATGAAAAAACTTCCAGACGCTATGTTTGTAATCGATCCGCGTAAAGAACGCATTGCGATTGCTGAAGCACATAAATTGAATATTCCGATTATCGGAATGGTTGACACAAATTGTGACCCAGATGAAATTGACTATGTTATCCCAGCAAACGATGATGCAATTCGTGCAGTCAAGCTGTTAACATCTAAAATAGCAGACGCTATTCTAGAAGTGAAGCAAGGCGAAGAAACTGAAGAAGTAGAAGCGCAAGCAAAAGCACAAGCTGAAGAAGCTGTAGCTGTAGACAACGCTGAAACTGATAAAGAGTAGTTTTGTAAAAGGTCGGGTGATAAGGGGATAAGCCTTTTATCACCCTTTTTTGGCAGATAAGAAAGTATAAATACTTTCTTACTGCATAAGTGCAACTAAGGCTTATCTATATTAAGGCTTGGCGATAAGCCAAGTTTTCTAACAGCTATGAAAGGATAACTACTTTTCTGCTGCATAGGTGCAAATAATGCTTGGACTTCTGATAAATTTGACACATAGGTTTTACAATAAAATATAGTTTCACATTACAAGGAGGATTTACAATGGACATTACCGCTAAAATGGTTAAAGAACTTCGGGAAAGAACTGGTGCTGGAATGATGGACTGTAAGAAAGCACTTCAGGAAACAGATGGAGATATCGATAAAGCAATAGACTTCTTACGTGAAAAAGGTGTTGCAAAAGCAGCGAAAAAGGCAGATCGCGTTGCTGCGGAAGGATTAACACATATTGAGATTGACAATAACTCTGCTGTACTTTTAGAAGTTAACTGTGAAACAGACTTTGTAACTAAAAACGATCAATTTAAACAATTGCTATCTGAACTAGGAAAACATATTGTGAAGCAAAATCCCGAAACAGTTGAAGAAGCTTTACAGCAAAATCTTCATGGTGAAGGTGACAAAGTTGAATCATACATCAACTCTATTATTGCTAAAATTGGAGAAAAGATTTCACTTCGTCGCTTTACACTTTTGAACAAAACTGATAATGACGCGTTTGGTGCTTATCTTCATATGGGAGGCAGTATTGGTGTACTTTCTTTACTTGAAGGAACAACTGATGATGAAGTTGCGAAAGATATAGCAATGCATGCAGCAGCTGTTAGCCCGCGTTATGTATCACGCGATGCAGTGTCTGAAGATGAAGTGAGCCGTGAGCGCGAGGTACTAAAAACACAGGCTTTAAATGAAGGCAAGCCAGAAAAGATCGTTGAAAAAATGGTTGAGGGTCGTCTTGGTAAATTCTTTGAAGAAATTTGTCTTTTGGAACAAAACTTCGTCAAAGATCCAGACCAAAAAGTAAAGAATTATGTAGCTGATAAAGGTGCTGAGGTAAAAACGTTTGTTCGCTATGAAGTAGGCGAAGGTATGGAAAAACGTGAAGAAAACTTCGCTGAAGAAGTAAAGAGCCAAATGAAAAAATAATAAATTCTAAAAATGGGGAACACGTAACTGTTGTTCCCTATTTCTGGAGTAAAGAAAGTATAAATCTTTTGTGTTTTGTACTTTAGTTGCTGCATAAGCAACATCTAGCTCCAGTCCAGTGACTAGTGGATTACCTGTACGTCCTTATGATAAGGAATAAATGATGTTCGACTTCTGGCGATAAGCCCAGTTTTCTAACTAGTACTAATAAGTACAATACTTGACCAGTACTTAACAAACATTAATATAAACAATATAATATTTCTATGGAGGTAATTATGACAACAGCTCGGTACCGTAGAATTGTGTTAAAATTAAGTGGAGAGGCTTTAAGCGGAAAAGAAGGCTATGGAATAGAACCACAGGTAATTCAATCTGTTGCCGCACAAGTGAAAGAAGTAGCAGAATTAGGTGTAGAGGTAGCAATTGTAGTTGGTGGAGGAAATATATGGCGTGGTAAAGTTGGCAGTGAGATGGGAATGGATCGTGCGACAGCTGATTATATGGGGATGTTGGCAACAATTATGAATTCGCTAGCACTTCAGGATAGCCTAGAAAATAATGGGATTCAGACTCGCGTCCAAACATCTATTGAAATGCGACAAGTAGCTGAACCGTATATAAGAAGAAAAGCAATTCGCCATCTCGAAAAGAAACGTGTTGTCATTTTTGCAGCAGGTACTGGAAACCCATTCTTCTCCACTGACACTACAGCAGCGTTACGGGCTGCAGAAATCGAAGCAGAAGTTATTTTAATGGCAAAAAATAATGTTGATGGGGTATATTCTGACGATCCAAAAGTTAATAAAAAAGCTGAAAAGTATACGGAGATATCATATTTGGAAATGCTAAATGAAGGTCTCGGTGTAATGGACTCAACTGCATCATCATTATGTATGGATAATGATATTCCACTAATTGTATTCTCTATTACCGAAGAAGGTAATATTAAACGAGTGGTACAAGGTGAACCAATTGGAACAACAATAAGGGGGAAATAAAGATGTCAGATGCTATATTGAAGGAGACTCGCAGTAAAATGGAGCAAGCAGTTCAGGCATTCTCAAAAAGCCTGGCAACAGTACGTGCTGGTCGTGCCAACCCATCGCTTTTGGACAGCGTATATGTTAATTATTATGGTGCAACAACACCACTTAATCAATTAGCAACTATATCTGCACCAGAAGCTAGGTTACTGGTCATCACACCATTTGATAAGTCATCGATTGGTGATGTGGAGAAGGCCATACAAAAATCTGATCTAGGGTTGTCACCTTCAAATGATGGGAATGTTATCCGTATTAACATACCATCTCTAACAGAAGAACGTCGTAAGGATTTAGTTAAAGTCGTAGGAAAATATGCCGAAGAGGGACGTGTACAGGTAAGGAATATTCGTCGTGAATCGAATGATCAACTAAAAAAAGCTGAGAAGAATAATGATTTAACTGAAGATGAGCTTAAAAGTGCGCAAGATGATGTGCAAAAAGAAACTAATAATCATATTGATAAGATTGACCAGCTAGCAAAAGGCAAGGAAAAGGAAATTCTTGAGGTTTAAATATATGGTGAGTCAAATAAGAAGCTTTAGCCCTCTTGTTTAAGAGGGCTTTTATTTCCAGTTCAAGCGTATTAAAATAGTAAAGCTAAATTATTGATTATATAAATGTTATAAATGGTTTTTTCTTAAAATATAAGAAAAACTATCCTTTCTAAACATAGGTATAAGGCAGGTTTTTCTTATATTTTAATAAAATTCTTATGAAAATTTAATCATTATAATGCTATAATGGTAATTCATCCTAATAGTATGAAATGATTTAATACAGCTAATATCGTTAGAATCGACAGGATGAGTTTTCTAATCCTTCATATTGATTATATTTAAGAGGGTTGTATAAGGATAATCAACCATATCGGAGGACAAATTATGTCAATGAAGCTTCCTTTTTTTAAAAATAAACAACAAAAAGATTTAAGTGAAGAGCACGATCTTGATAATATACCGAATCATGTTGCTATCATAATGGACGGAAACGGACGATGGGCCAAAAAAAGAGGATTACCCCGGATAGCTGGACATAAAGAAGGAATGAATGTTGTAAAAGAAATCGTCAAAGCAGCAAGAAATTCAAATGTACAGATCCTAACATTATATGCTTTCTCCACTGAAAACTGGAAACGACCCAAATCAGAAGTTGACTTTCTTATGAAATTACCTAAAGAGTTTTTACATATATATTTACCGGAGCTTATGGAAAACAAAGTGAGAATTAATACAATTGGTAATTTTGAAGCACTTCCTGATCATACGAAAGAAGCTATACAATATGCGAAAGAAAAGACAAAAAATAATGATGGCTTATTATTAAATTTTGCTTTAAACTATGGTAGTAGACTTGAAATCATGCGTGCTATCAAACAAGTTATGACAGATATCGATGGCTCAAAATTATCGATTGACAATTTAGACGAAAACACTTTCTCAGAGTATCTATATACGAAAGATTTGACAGACCCTGATTTATTAATTAGAACAAGTGGTGAACAACGATTAAGTAATTTTCTATTGTGGCAGGTAGCTTATTCAGAATTTTGGTTTACAGACGTTTTATGGCCAGATTTTTCGGAAGAAATATTTAAAAATGCCCTCCATGATTATCAACAGCGAAAAAGAAGATATGGAGGTATTTAAGGTGTTGAAACAAATATGAAACAACGAATTCAAACAGCCATCTTAGCAATTATAGTATTTTTGCCATTTGTTCTAATCGGAGGAATACCCTTTGAAATATTTGTCTATATACTTGCGACAATTGGATTAGTAGAGTTAATGCGTATGCGTGAAATTGGTAAATACTCTTTACCAGCGATTTTAGCAATTGCTTTATTGTGGCTTGTCTTAGGTTCTATTCCTATTTTATGGGTTACAAAGTCTGAAGTAATTATGTTGTTTGTTTTATTACTTCTGTCATATACTGTACTAGTTAAGAATAAATTTACCTTTGACGAGGCTGGTTTTATTCTTTTATCAACTATTTATATTGGGATGGGATTCTTTTACCTGATTGAAACGCGGCAAGATGGATTAATTTACTTATTTTATGTGTTACTTGTTATTTGGTCGACAGATACTGGAGCATATTTTACAGGCAAAGCTATTGGCAAGAGAAAGCTTTGGCCCAAAATAAGCCCTAACAAAACGATTGAAGGAGCTGTAGGTGGCATTGCTCTTGCCATTGTTGTAGCAATAATTTTCTACCTTATTGAACCATTTTCTGACTCATTGCTTCTGGTTATCGGTGTAACAATTATAGTATCCATTTTTGGACAAATTGGAGATTTGGTTGAATCTGCGTTTAAGCGTCATTATGATGTGAAGGATTCTGGTAACTTACTCCCAGGACACGGAGGGATATTGGATAGGCTAGATAGTTTATTGTTTGTTTTACCAATACTACACTTTATTCATTTTATATAAAAATGAATAACTTAACAAAACGTCAAGTTGAGAGTGAAATTTTTAAATAACAAGAAGTCAAAGTTATTCCTAATCAGATAAAGGAAGGTGCTTCTTTTGAACACAGTAATCGCGTTTATTTTTATGTTCGGTCTGCTCGTGTTTATTCATGAGTTTGGCCATTTAATATTTGCAAAAAGAGCCGGAATGCTTGCTCGAGAATTTGCCATTGGCTTTGGTCCAAAGGTTTTTGCGTTTACAAAGAATGAAACAGTTTATACAATTCGCTTATTACCTATTGGTGGATATGTTCGAGTGGCTGGCGAAGATCCAGAGATTGTTGAGCTTAAGCCTGGCCAGCATATAGGGTTAGAATTTAATGAAAGTGGAAAAGTCAGCAAGATTATCGTTAATAACAAATCGAAGCATCCTCATGCACGTGTTATTGAGGTGGAACATGCTGATTTAGATCATAAATTGCTTATTGAAGGCTATGAGATTGATGAAGAAGATCAAAAGTTAAGCTTTGAAGTAGATCGTAAAGCATTTTATGTTATGGATGAAAAGGAAACGCAAATTGCTCCATATGACCGACAATTTGCTTCCAAGAGTGTAGGTAAGCGGGCCATGCAATTATTTGCCGGTCCAATGATGAATTTTATGTTGGCTATAGTCATTTTCTTTATTGTTGGACTAATTCAGGGTGTCCCTGTCGATAGAGCATTAGTTTCTGGGATACAACCGGACAGCCCAGCAGAAGAAGCTGGTCTTCAAGAAGGAGACGAAATTGTTCAGATTGAAGGTAATTCAGTCTCAACTTGGGATGAATTTACGGAAATCGTTCAGAACAATCCTGAAAATGAACTCAGTATGACTGTGCAGCGTAATGGTGAAACTGAACCAATCTCAGTTACACCTAAAAAGCTTGAGACTCAAGGTATGACAATTGGACAAGTAGGAGTTCAGCGGGCTTTTGAAAAATCACTTACTGGAACAGTTAAATATGGATTTACCCGGACATATGATACAACTAAATTGATTTTAACTAACCTTGGGATGCTGGTCACCGGTCAGTTACCGATTGAAACATTATCCGGACCTGTAGGGATATATGATGCAACAGATCAGTTTGTTAAGGCAGGAATTATGACTTTCCTAATGTGGACTGCTATTTTAAGTATAAACTTAGGGATTGTGAACCTAGTTCCCTTGCCGGCACTCGATGGTGGCAGGCTACTATTTGTTGCACTTGAAGCGGTTAGAGGCAAGCCAATAGATCCGCAAAAAGAAGGTATTGTTCATTTTATTGGATTTGCATTATTAATGCTCTTAATGATTGTTGTGACATGGAATGATATCCAGCGGTTATTTTTATAAAGTTTGATTTATGCTTAAGAACAGTTGAAAACCCTTGTCCAAATGGCAAGGGTTTTCCATCATTATAGTTCCATAACTATAATCAGGAGGAAAACATGATGGATATTTCAAAAAGAGAGAAAATGGTTCTATTATTAAAACAGTTGGAAATACCTGATGATTATCTAGAAACTTATTTCGGGGAAAGTCAGTTGATTAAACTTGAAGTACACAAACAGATAAAAAGCTGGCATTTTCATATTAGTGTCAAGCGGTTATTGCCAAAGGATATATATACATTACTTCTTACAAAATTACATGAAACGTTTCAGCAATTTGCTCAAATTGACCTGACAATGTATGCAGAGGATAAGGATTGTGATGACCAGACGATCTGTGATTATTGGCAGACTTTTCTTCAATCTATTTCCAATTTATCACCTGCTTATAAAGATTTAGTACATAGCCAGGTGCCTCGGGTTGAGAATAATAAAATTATGTTAACTGCAAGAAACGAAGCAGAAGGTAATGCACTGAAAAAACGTTTGGAAGATCCATTTCGGGACTTTTGTAAAAAAATTGGGACAAACCCTTACTCTCTTGTGATTGATGTTAAAACTGAAATGGCTGAATTGAAAAAGTTCAGAGAAAAAACAGCCTTGGAGGACCAGAAAATGGTTTTAAAGACTGTTCAGGAAAAAGAAAAACGTGATCAGGACAGGCAGAAAAATGAGCGAAATAAACCGCTCATGCTCGGTTATAAAATTCAGGATGAGCCATTGCAAATGGAAGAAATCCAAGACGAGGAACGTCGTGTCACTGTACAAGGTTATGTTTTCGCTACAGACATTCGTCAGTTACGTTCCGGAAGAAGTTTATTAATTATTAAAGCAACAGATTATACGGACTCATTACAAATAAAAATGTTTTCAAAAGGTGATGAGGATGCCGAGAAATTTGAACATGTAAAATCGGGTATTTGGATTAAAGCTAGAGGCAGTATTCAAACTGATATGTTCACAAATGAGTTGGCAATGATGGCTACTGATATTCATGAAGTGAAAGTAGAAACTCGGAAAGATACAGCTCCTGAAGACGAGAAGCGAGTTGAGTTACACGCACATACGACAATGAGCCAAATGGATGCGGTGGTATCACCTTCAGCACTAATACATCAAGCTGCAGCATGGGGGCATAAAGCAATCGCCATTACTGATCATGCAGGTGTACAAGGGTACCCAGAAGCCCACGCCGCTGGCCAAAAACATGGAATAAAAATTCTCTATGGTGTGGAGGCGAATGTTGTTGATGATGGTGTACCAATTGCTTATAACGAACATGATGTTGATTTAGAAAATGGTACCTATATTGTCTTTGACGTAGAAACGACAGGTCTTTCAGCGGTATATGACACAATCATTGAGCTTGCTGGTGTTAAGATTTATCAGGGAGAGATTATTGATCGATTTGAATCATTTGCTAATCCTCATCACCCATTGTCACAAACTACAACAGATTTAACCGGAATTACAGATGATATGGTGAATAACGCACCTGAGATTAATGACGTCCTAAAGGATTTTTATGAATGGATGGAAGATGGCATTCTTGTTGCACATAATGCCAGTTTCGACATTGGTTTTTTAAATCAGGGATTTAAAAAGATTGAATATAAAAAAGTTGAAAATCCGGTTATTGATACGCTTGAGCTTGCTCGATTTTTATTTCCAGAATTAAAAAATCATCGGCTCAATACTATGTGTAAACATTTGGATATTGAATTAACGCAGCATCACCGCGCTATCTATGATGCAGAGGCAACTGGCTATTTACTATGGAAATTAGTTCAAGGGCTTTTGAATAAAGGTATTACAAATCACAATAAGTTAAATGATCACATGGGAGAAGGTAATGCATATCAGCGGTCTCGACCATTTCATTGTACACTGATTGCTAAAACACAAGAAGGGTTGAAGAATCTATACAAGCTAGTTTCATATGCACATATTGATTATTTCTACCGTGTTCCACGAATACCCAGATCATTATTGCAAAAGCTACGAAACGGAATTTTAGTTGGGTCTGCATGTGATAAAGGTGAAGTGTTTGAAACGATGATGCAAAAATCAGCAGATGAAGCTGAAAAAGCAGCAGAATTCTATGATTATATCGAGGTACAACCGCCAGCCAACTATGCACATTTGATTGAAAAGGATCTTGTTCAGAATGAGGCTCAGATCTTGGATATCATTAGTAAATTAGTAGATTTAGGTAATCGTGTGAATAAAAATGTAGTAGCAACAGGAAATACGCATTATATAGATGAACACGATAAACTTTACCGTCAAATATTAATTGCTTCTCAAGCAGGTAATCCGTTGAACAGACAAACGTTACCAGATACACCTTTTCGTACAACAAATGAGATGATTGATAGTTTTAACTTTTTAGGAGAAGAAAAGGCGCACGAAATTGTTGTAACAAATACCAATAATTTGGCAGACCAAATAGAAGAACTTTCTCCTGTTAAGGATGGACTTTATACACCCACAATTGAAGGTGCAGACCAAGAGATGCGTGACCTTTGCTATAATCGTGCAAAACATATTTATGGCGATCCGGTACCGCAAATTGTTGTCGACCGACTTGAAAAAGAATTATCAAGTATTATAGGACATGGATTTGCAGTAATTTATTTAATATCCCACAAGCTAGTTAAGAAATCATTGGATGACGGATATTTGGTAGGTTCTCGAGGTTCAGTTGGTTCTTCTTTAGTAGCAACTATGACAGAAATAACCGAAGTAAATCCTTTACCACCTCATTATGTCTGTATGGAATGTCATCATCATGAATTCATAACGGACGGATCTGTAGGAAGCGGGTTTGATTTAGCTGATAAAAACTGTCCAAATTGCAGCAGCCCTCTTACAAAAGATGGACAAGACATTCCATTTGAAACATTTCTTGGGTTTAAAGGTGATAAAGTTCCCGATATTGATCTTAACTTCTCAGGCACGTACCAGCCGAGAGCACACAATTACACCAAAGAATTATTTGGAGAAGATAATGTCTATCGTGCTGGAACAATTGGAACAATTGCTGATAAAACAGCATATGGCTATGTGAAAGGCTATGCTTCAGATAAACAGCTAGTTTATAAGAATGCTGAGGTTGATCGCCTTGTACAAGGCTGTACCGGGGTCAAACGAACAACTGGTCAGCATCCAGGTGGAATTATAGTGGTACCTGATGATAAAGAAATATATGATTTTACACCGATTCAATTTCCGGCTGATGATCGAAAAAGCGAATGGAAAACAACACACTTTGACTTTCATTCCATTCATGACAACTTGCTAAAACTTGATATACTAGGGCACGATGATCCTACAGTAATTCGGATGCTGCAAGATTTAAGCGGAATTGATCCAAAAACAATCCCAACCGATGATTCTGAAGTGATGAAAATATTTTCCGGACCAGAATCACTTGGAGTAACACCGGAGCAAATTAATTGTAAAACGGGTACATTGGGCGTACCTGAGTTTGGTACAAAATTTGTTCGTCAAATGTTGGAGGATACTAAACCAAGTACATTTGCTGAACTAGTAATGATATCTGGTCTATCACACGGTACAGATGTGTGGCTAGGCAATGCTCAAGAGTTAATTAACGATGGTATTTGTGAATTGGCTGATGTGATAGGGTGTCGTGACGACATTATGGTATATCTAATGCACAAGGGTCTAGAAGCTTCACTAGCCTTTAAAATTATGGAGTTTGTTCGAAAAGGTAAAGGATTACAAGATGATTGGATTCAAGAAATGAAAAAGAACGGGGTTCCCGATTGGTATATTGAATCATGTAAAAAGATTAAATATATGTTTCCAAAAGCACACGCTGCGGCATATGTTCTAATGGCAGTTCGAATTGCTTATTTTAAGGTACATTATCCAATATACTTTTATGCTGCTTATTTCTCTGTCAGGGCAGGTGATTTTGAATTAGATACAATGGTTAAAGGGCGTGACGCGGTAAGACAGCGTATTGAAGGTATAATGGCCAAGGGTAATGACGCAACACCAAAAGAAAAGAACTTATCGACTGTTTTAGAAGTAGTACTTGAAATGATTGAGCGAGGTTTTTCCTTCCAAAAAGTTGATTTATATAAGTCTACTGCTTCTGAATTTATAGTGGATGGTAACACCTTGGTTCCACCATTTAATGCTGTTGATGGACTGGGTACTAACGCAGCTATTAACATTGTTAAAGTACGAGAAGATGGGGAATTTCTTTCTAAAGAAGATCTTCGACAACGCAGTAAAATTTCTAAAACAGTTTTGGAATATCTTGATAATCATGGTTGTTTAGAAGGCATGGCTGAAAAGAACCAGCTGTCACTGTTTTAATACTAATCCTAATTTTAGTTGTCGGCACTATATAATAGTGAAGTGAAGTCAGGTTATAACGGTTTAAATCAAAATATATAATCTCAACAGTAGGGTGTAAACCCAAAAATCTTAAAAGGAGAGTGATTACATATGGAGTTAACATATGAAGAAGGACAACCAATTCGACAATTTTTAATTGACAACAGTCAAACTTTTGAAGATCAACTTCTGGCAGAGGCAAATACTGTTCGGGATAAGATTGAAGAAATTCAAATGATTGGAAATATTAATCTATTAGAAAATGCCCATAAGTTAGTTTTATTCGTAGTTGATGAGAAAAAAGATGAAGTAGTGAACTTTGCACGGCAAGAAGGTATAGTATGGGCAAAGCATTCTTTGACACTAGCTCTAAAAATTGAATGGATTCAAGCAATCCGTAGAACATTATGGGATTTTCTTTATGAATATGATAAGCTGAACGAAAAAGTCAGTAGCCGCGAACAATTTTATAATATGGAGAGTAAGATAAATGATTTAATTGATAAGTTTCTCAACGGATTCTTTATTAACTATTCCTCGTTTAAGGACAAGCTAATTGAGGATCAGCGTAAATTAGTAGAGAACTTATCTGCTCCAATTATTCCGATAACTTCAAAGATTAGCATCTTGCCAATAATAGGAACAATGGATAGATATCGCGTAACTATTATTGAAGAAAAAGTATTGCTTGAAATCGGGCAGAGGCATATACAAAAATTAATTATGGACCTTTCTGGAATAGCTGAGATGGAAACGGAAGTTATGCAATTATTTCTTAAATTATTAGATGGTATTTCCATGATGGGATGTGAAGCAGTGATTACCGGCTTACGTCCTGATATAGTCAGAAATATGGTTGACCTCGAAGTAGAATTTGGTCAAAAGTTTGAAACAAAAGGCTCGTTGCAGCAAGCGCTGGATGGTTATCTGCATTCGGACGATACCATTTTAAATTAGCTGTTTCTAAAAGATTGTTGTGTTATGAATGTGATCAATTCATAACACAGTTGATATAAACTGTGAACTACGTTTAAAAAGTTTGAGTGCTATTATACCGCTCCGGAAATACACTTCGCGCACCTAGGGCGGCTTATGAGCCTCCTTGCTCCTACGTCGCTGCGTAGTCTTATCTAGGCCTCTGCTCCCACAGGAGTCTACGTGTATTTCCTCCGCTGGATTGTGTATTACAATCCTAAAATAAACAAATATAATTGTGATGGATAAAAAAGACTCTAAATCATTTAAATTAGCAACTCCAAGAAACGCGCAGTTCTTTATAAATCCAACTGCAGGGAAATACTCACTTTCACCGACCCGGATACCAAGGCGGCATCTGCTCAAGCTGACGTTTTTACAGTTTCTTCTTAGTCACGTGACATTAAGTGCGCTTCTTCCGGGGTCTTTAGGCACGTACTGTGTTCCCATAGGAGTCTAAGTATTCTGCCTCCACTGGTAGAGGTTTCTTGAATAGAGTGAAGTGTTACCTATGGCTAAGAGGTAATGTCACGATAAGCATTGATTAATGTACAGGATAGAGAGAGAGCAACACCTAGCGTAGGAAATACATGGAGACTCCTGCGGGAAAAGCAACAGATGAAGATCCCGCAGGAAGCGATTTTTGCTTCCGAGGAAGCTGAAGCGTTGCCCTAAGGTGCGCGGAATGTATTTCCGAAGCGGTGTCAAAGTACTTAAAATTTTTATAAAGTACTTCACAGTTTATATAAACTGTGAAGATTAAAAAGCAACAAAACTTACGAAGAGAGATTTAAATTATAATTAACACCTAACACGGCAGACACTAATCAATTAATATAAAATTAGTAAGAATTCGGTATATAACAAAGCAATGGTATAAACAATTATTTACTATTCTTGCAACATCAGTCCTAGTATGATATAGTTTATAGTGGTAAGAAATGATACGAACGGTAAAAAGAGTGGGCGAACCCCACTCTTTCTTCATACTACTATCTTTTGCAATTTGCACTTTGACTACATCCCTTGCCACATCTTCCGGCAGGGGTTTTGTATTATTATGGATATTGAGCAAATGAAATGACGTATGATGGTTCATAATAAGGAATATACACAACTGAATAAAGGAGGATAAATTTTGAGTTCCAATGTAATTAAAACAACTGAAGAATTGATGCAGCCCATATTACAGGAGAAAGAATTGGAATTAGTTGATGTTGAATATGTAAAAGAAGGGCAGAATTGGTTTCTTCGCGTCTATATTGATAGTGAAGATGGGGTTGACATAGCAGACTGTGGAACCGTTTCTGAACAATTAAGTGAAAAGCTGGACGAAGCTGACCCGGTAGAAGAGGCATATTTTCTGGAAGTTTCCTCACCAGGTGTCGAGCGTCCACTGAAGTCTAAAGATGACTTTGAAAAAAATGTAAATAAAAATGTCTTTGTGAAACTATATGAACCAATTGACGGTCAAAAAGAATACGAAGGTATTTTAAAGGAATTTACAGATAATATGGTGACGATTGAATATAAAGTAAAAACCCGAAAAAAGTTAGTTGAAATTCCATTTAATAAAATAGCAAAAGCAAGGTTAGCCGTTACGCTATAAGGGGGAAAATAAAAGTGAGCAGTCAGTTGTTTGAAGCGATTGATTTTCTAGAAAAAGAAAAAGGTATTGATAAGGATATTCTAATGGAGGCATTGGAAGCCGCGCTAATATCAGCCTACAAGAAAAACTTTAAATCTGCTACAAATGTGCGAGTAGATATTGATGAACAATCTGGCACCATGCGCGTGTTTTCACGTAAAACCGTAGTAGAAGAAATTGAGGATGCGCAAGAGGAAATTTCATTGGATCAAGCAAAAGAAATTGATCCCAATTATGAACTAGAGGATGTTATTGAGGTTGAGGTAACTCCAAAAGACTTCGGACGAATCGCAGCCCAAGCTGCAAAACAAGTTGTTACTCAACGCGTAAGGGAAGCTGAACGCGGTGTGATATTTAGCGAGTACGCCGATCGTGAAGAAGATGTCATGACAGGGATTATTCAGCGTAAAGATCCACGGTTTGTCTATGTAAACCTTGGTAAAATAGAGGCTAAACTTGCTGAGGCGGAACAAATGCCTACTGAAGAATACTATGTCCATGACCGTTTAAAAGTATTTGTTACTAAAGTTGAGAATACGAGTAAAGGTCCACAAATTTATATTTCAAGGTCTCATCCAGGACTATTAAAGCGTCTATTTGAAATGGAAGTTCCAGAAATTTATGATGGTATTGTTGATATTAAATCAGTGGCAAGAGAAGCAGGGGATCGTTCTAAAATTTCGGTTCATGCAGATGATCCTGAAATCGATGCTGTCGGTTCATGTGTTGGTCAAAAAGGACAACGTGTACAAGTGATTGTCAATGAACTTAAAGGTGAAAAGATTGATGTCGTTGAATGGTCTGAAGATCCTATTGTCTATGTTTCAAATGCTTTGAGTCCTTCAAAGGTAGTAGAAGTATTAGTAAATGAAGAAGATAAGGCAACAACAGTGATTGTACCTGACTATCAACTATCGCTAGCAATTGGTAAACGTGGCCAAAATGCTCGATTAGCAGCAAAATTAACCGGCTGGAAAATTGATATTAAAAGTGAATCAGAAGCTCGGGAAGAAGGGCTTTTAACAGACGACGAAGATGCAGATGCTTATTCTGACAATGATGAAGATAGTTTGTTCGAATAAGGGAGGTTCTGTAATGGCGAAAAAACGAAAAGTACCAGAACGAAAATGTATAGTTACAAATGAAATGAAACCAAAGAAAGATCTCATTCGTGTTGTCCGTAACAAAGAAGGAGAAGTCTTTGTTGATCCAACTGGCAAAAAAAACGGCCGTGGAGCATATGTGTCGAATGATATAGCTGTTATAGAAAAGGCTGAACAGGCTGGGATTTTAAGCCGTCAGTTAAATACAAAAATTGAACCATCAATTTATGAAGACCTTAAACTAATAGTTGAAGGAAAATATAATGAAAAATAATTACTTAAATTTAATTGGCTTAGCTTATCGGGCTAGAAAGTGTTCTTTAGGGGAAGAAACGATTGTGAAAGACATTAAGCAAAACAGAGCAAAACTTGTTCTTTTGGCAAGTGACATCGGTCCCCAAACACGAAAAAAAATAACGGACAAATGCAAAACATATGAAGTACCATTTTTAATAGTAGATGATAGAGAAACATTATCAAATGCTATTGGAAAATCACAAAGAGTAGCTGTAGCTGTTTTAGATGCAGGATTTGCCACTAAAATTAAATCGTTACTCGGGTAATTAAATTCGGGGGTGGACGTATGAGTAAGATGCGTGTATATGAATATGCAAAACAAAATAAAACGACAAGTAAAGATGTGATTAACTATTTAAAAGAGTTAAATGTTGAGGTTTCCAACCACATGTCGACAATTTCAATTGAAACGATATTAAAGTTGGATGAAAAGTTTGGAACAAAAGAAACGGAAAAACCGAAGCAAAAGGAAACACCGAAAAAACCAGCAAATAACAACAACGTTGCAAATCAAGCAAAAAAAGAAAATAAACCAACTAATAATGGGAAGTCTAATAACAATCCAAAATCACAGCAGGCTCAGCAAAAAAAGGGTCAGAAGAACAATAACAAAAAGCATCAGCAGGGTAAAAATGCCAAAAGGAACAATCAAGCGCCTCAGCAGCAACAAAAACCTGTTGTTAAGGAAACGCCGAAACATATTACTTACAGCGAAACACTAACGGTAAGTGATTTGGCAGCTAAACTAAATAAAGATGCATCGGAAATTATTAAGAAGTTAATGTTCCTTGGTGTAATGGCGACGAAAAACCAGGATCTTGATGATGATGCAGTCGAGCTAATTTGTGCAGAGTATGATGTGGAAGTAGAGAAGGAAATAATCCTGGAAGATACTGATTTTGATAAGTACCGGGAAGAAAATAATGAAGCTGACTTAATTGAGAGACCTGCAGTTGTAACCATTATGGGACACGTTGACCATGGTAAAACAACATTATTGGATGCAATTCGCCACACAAAAGTAACTGAAGGTGAAGCTGGTGGTATTACCCAGCATATTGGGGCGTATCAAGTACGAAGTGAAGGTAAGAAAGTAACATTCCTTGATACACCAGGACATGCTGCTTTTACTAGCATGCGTTCTCGCGGTGCACAAGTAACCGATATCGCTATATTAGTTGTTGCGGCGGATGATGGTGTAATGCCACAAACGATTGAAGCGATTAATCATGCCAAAGCTGCGGAAGTTCCAATTATTGTAGCAGTTAACAAAATGGACAAAGAAGGCGCTAACCCAGATCGTGTTATGCAGGAGTTAACAGAGTATGAACTTGTACCTGAAGACTGGGGGGGCAGTACAATATTTGTTAATTTGTCTGCTGTCAAACATGAAGGAATCGATGATTTACTTGAAATGATTCAGCTTGTTTCAGAAGTAGAGGAATTGAAAGCTGATCCAAATAACAATGCCTTTGGTACAGTAATTGATGCTCGGCTTGACAAAGGAAGAGGGTCTGTTGCTACATTACTAGTACAAAACGGGACATTACATGTAGGTGATTCTGTAGTTGTCGGAAACACTTTTGGACGCGTTCGTGCGATGGTTAGTGATCTGGGTCAACGGATAAATGAAGCTGGTCCATCAACACCAGTTGAAATCACTGGATTAAGCGATGTTCCACAAGCCGGCGATCAATTCCTAGTATTTAACGATGAGAAGAAATCACGTCAAATTGGTGAAGCACGTCAGCAAAAGCATATTCAGGAAAATCGTACAGAACAAACTAAAGTAAGTATCGATGATTTATTCGATCAGATTAAAGAAGGCGAAATGAAGGATATAAACCTTATAGTTAAGGCAGATGTTCAAGGATCTGCAGAAGCTATGGCTGCTTCATTGAGGAAGATTGAAGTTGAAGGTGTTAAAATAAAAATTATTCACACAGGTGTAGGTGCTATTACTGAATCTGACATTATTTTGGCATCCGCTTCAAATGCAATTGTAATTGGATTCAATGTACGACCAGATGCTAACGCGAAGAAGGCTGCAGAATCAGAAAAAGTAGATGTGCGTTTACATCGCGTTATTTATAAGGTTATCGAAGAGATAGAATTAGCTATGAAAGGTATGCTGGATCCTATATACGAAGAAAAGGTAATAGGTCAAGCAGAAGTTCGTGAAATATTCAAGGTTTCCAAAATTGGAACTATCGCTGGTAGTTATGTAACAGAAGGTAAGATTACACGTGACTCTGGAGTACGTATTATTCGTGACAGTGTGGTGCAGTTTGAAGGGGAAATAGACGCATTAAAACGTTTTAAAGATGATGTCAAAGAAGTTGCAAAAAACTATGAATGTGGTATCACAATTAAAAAGTTTAATGATATTAAAGAAGGCGACGTAATTGAAGCATTTGTCATGGAGGAGATTGAACGCAAATGATAATTTATGCTGAAGTAGAATGCATTCTCTATGAAGGTCATTCACTTAAGCAAAAACGTTCTGTTATCAAAAGTTTAATGGCTAAATTACGTAATGAATTAAATGTAGCAGTAACAGAGTTAGATTATCATGATTTATGGCAACGTACTAAATTTGGAATTGTGACAGTTTCCAATGAAAAAAAACATGCTGAACAGGTTATCCAGGAAGGTTTGCGTATTATTGACACATTTAATGAACTGGAACGGACATTAACAGATGTTGAGCATGTATAATCAAATTATCAGGTTGTCAATTTACAGAGGTGATCAAAATGAGTGACATTCGTTCAAATCGTGTCGCAGAGCAAATGAAAAAAGAGTTAGGTGAGCTTTTAAGCAAAAAAATCAAAGATCCACGGGTTGGATTTGTTACCGTAACAGATGTTGACGTAACTGGTGACTTACAACAGGCGAAAATTTTTATATCTGTTCTAGGCGATGAACAAAAAAAACATGATACACTTGTCGGCTTAGCTAAAGCTAAAGGGTTTATCCGTTCTGAAATCGGGAATCGCATCCGTTTACGGAAAACACCAGAGATAACATTTGAATTTGATGAAGCTTTCGAATATGGAAATCGCATCGAAACAATTTTACGTGATTTAAACAAAGACAAGTAATATATAGTGAAATTTAATCTGACCCACAAACTAAATGAGTGGGTCAGATTTTTCCATGCACGATACATAAGTCTCAGGAGCTGGTTAAATGAATGGTATATTGCCTTTATGGAAACCAAAAGGAATGACCTCCCATGATTGTGTAATAGCAATTAGGAAAAAATTCCATTTAAAGAAAGTAGGACATACAGGAACCCTTGACCCGGAGGTTGAAGGTGTTTTGCCTATTTGTATTGGACAGGCAACTAAAATTGTTCCCTATTTGACAGATACCAAGAAGACATACATAGCACAAGTGATGTTAGGAGTTGCTACTGAAACTGAAGATAGTCACGGTGCAATTATCGAGAAATATAAAGTGGTAAATCCTCCATCTAAACAGTCGATTGAAAACGTGTTACAATTGTTTAGGGGAGAGATCACACAAATTCCTCCAATGTATTCAGCTGTTAAAGTAAATGGTAAAAAGTTATATGAATATGCAAGGGCAAATGAACAAGTAGAACGGCTACAGCGGAAAGTAGTAATTTACCAGCTTAACCAAGTGGGAGATACAGAAGATCACGATAGGTTTACGATAAAGGTAACCTGTTCAAAAGGTACATATATACGAACATTATGTGTAGATATCGGTAAGAAGTTAGGTTACCCAGCACATATGTCACATTTGGTTAGAACAGAAACAGGAATTATTAAAAAGGAAGACACTGTTACATTTAAGGCTATTGATGAAGCGATAGAGTTGCACAACGAAGAAAAGTTATTGATACCAATTTCAAAAGGTTTAAATCATCTGGAACATATTAACGTTGATGAAAACACTAAAAAGCGAGTGCTGTATGGCCAAAAGCTGCCAAAGCCTGATAATGTTTCAAAGTCAGATCCATTTGTAATGATGTTTGATAAACAAGTGTTGGCAATTTATCAAATACATCCTGAAAAAACGGATCTAATTAAACCAATTAGAGTTTTTAAAGAGTGAAAAAGAGTAGGTGAAGAGCGTTGCGAACGATTGAATTAACATATCCTCACACGTTGATATTAGAAGAGCTACCGGAAACAGTCGCTGCTATAGGTTTTTTTGATGGTATCCATAAAGGTCATCAAAAAGTTATACAAACAGCTGTATCTAAGGCGAAGGAACGTAAAATGGAAAGTGCGGTTATTACCTTTCATCCTCATCCATCTGTTGTATTAAAAAAAGATGCACCACATGTAAGATATATTACTCCTTTAAGGGAGAAGCAAGAGATTCTACAGCAATTGGATGTAAATCGTCTTTATGTTATTACCTTTAATAAAGAATTAGCATCACTTGAACCACAGCAATTTATTGATCATTTTATTATTGGATTAAAAATTAAACATTTAGTGGCAGGATTCGATTTTTCGTATGGACATAAAGGTCAAGGTAATATGGAACGGATTAAAAACCAAACAAAAGGTTTATTTGATTATACAACAATCGGCAAAGTCGAACTGGATGATGAAAAGGTGAGTTCTTCTAGAATAAGAGAGCTTCTCCAAAATGGTGAACTTGAAAAAGCCAACTATTTGCTAGGACGGCCGCTTACTATTCAAGGGATTGTTGTTGAAGGTGATCAGCGCGGAAGAACAATTGGATACCCAACCGCAAACTTAAGCGTTACCTCAGATACACTATTGCCTAAAGTCGGTGTATATGCAGTAAAAGTACTTTATAAAAATGAAGTCTATGAAGGAATGGCGAATCTCGGGTATAATCCAACATTTACAGATGACAGGGTTGAACCATCTGTAGAGGTTAATATTTTTGATTATAATAATGATTTATATGGTGAAGAACTGTATGTAGAATGGCATAAATTCATTCGAGAAGAGGAAAAATTTAATAGTGTTGAAGAATTAGTCGACTATATAGATAATGATGAAAAATATATTCGTAATTACTTTTACAGTTAACGTTTCTTTGATTTACCACTTGCATTTTCAGCGAAAAAGATGTACGCTTAGAAACGTAAAACCATCGCTTGGCAGATCGTAACTCCGACGTTTGCTAGGGGACTGGGGATATTAATAATTTAATGGAGGTGAGCCAGATGGCTATCACAAAAGAACGTAAAAATGAAATTATTAGTGAACACAAAGTTCACGATAATGACACTGGTTCTCCAGAAGTACAAATTGCTGTACTTACTGAAGAGATCACAACACTGAATGAACATTTACGTGTTCATAAAAAGGATCATCATTCACGCCGTGGTCTTTTGAAAATGGTTGGTAAACGTCGTAACTTGCTTAATTACCTACGTAATAACGATGTTACACGCTACCGTCAATTAATTAAAAAACTTGGCCTACGCCGATAAGTATTTTAAAAAGCAGGAGCAATCCTGCTTTTTTTAGCAGATAAGAAAGTATAACTACTTTCTTACTGCATAAGTGCAACTAAGGCAATTCGCCCATAAGGCTTGGCGAATGCCAAGTTTTCTAATCAATTCAGAAAGTATAAATAATTTCTTACTGAATAAATGCAACTATACATAAAATTTACATTTTGGCTTATTAACTATAAAATGAATGGTAGAATGTTTTACATTGAAAGGAGTACTATTACAAATGGCAGAAGAAAATCAAGAATTCTCCACAGAAATTGCCGGTAAGAAATTTATCGTTGAAACGGGAGAATTCGCAAAACAAGCGAACGGGGCATGTATGATTCGCTACGGTGATACCTCTGTATTATCAGTAGCAACAGCATCCAAAGAACCAAAAGACTTACCCTTTTTCCCTTTAACTGTTAATTATGAGGAACGTTTATATGCTGTTGGGAAAATACCTGGAGGATTTATTAAGAGGGAGGGTCGTCCAAGCGATAAAGCCACTCTGACATCACGTCTGATTGACAGACCGATACGACCACTTTTCCCAGATGGCTATAGAAATGAAGTACAAGTTATCAGCACGGTTATGAGTGTTGATCAGGATTGTTCTTCCGAAATGGCTGCAATGATAGGATCTTCTATCGCATTGGGAATTTCTGATATCCAACTCTCAGAACCAATAGCCGGAGTAAATGTTGGACTTGTAGATGGAGAGTTCATTATTAATCCAGACATTGAGCAACAGAAAAATAGTGAAATCGAATTAACTGTTGCTGGTACAAAAGATGCTATTAATATGGTTGAAGCAGGAGCACAGGAAGTACCAGAAGATGTTATGCTTGAAGCCATTATGTTTGGACATAAGGAAATTACTCGCCTTGTTGAATTTCAAGAGAAAATAATTGCTGCTGTTGGTGTTGAGAAAGCTGATATGCCATTACTTGATACAGACGAAGACATTGCTGCAAAAGTGGAGTCCGAAGCTAAAGGTAAATTGCAGGAAGCAATTAAAGTAGAAGAAAAACACGCTAGAGAAGAAGCAATCAGTAATGTAAAGAATGAAGTATTAGCCTCATACGAAGATGCCGATGAAGAAGTTATTGGTGATGTAAAAGCGACACTTGATAAAATGGTAAAAGAGGAAGTACGTCGTTTAATCACCAAAGAGAAAATACGTCCAGACGGCCGTAAAGTTGATGAAATACGTCCGTTATCATCGAGAATTAACGTGTTACCACGGACACATGGTTCTGGTCTTTTCACACGTGGACAAACCCAGGCTTTGAGTGTGTGTACTTTAGGGGCATTAGGTGATGTACAAATTTTGGACGGTCTTGATTTGGAAGAGTCCAAGCGTTTCATGCATCATTATAATTTCCCGAAATACAGTGTTGGCGAAACAGGGCCAATTAGAGGACCTGGTCGTCGTGAGATCGGACATGGTGCTTTAGGAGAGCGTGCGCTTGAGAAAGTTATACCTTCTGAAAAAGACTTTCCATATACGATTCGCTTAGTATCAGAAGTTTTAGAGTCGAATGGTTCTACATCACAAGCAAGTATTTGTGCAAGCACACTAGCTATGATGGATGCTGGTGTACCGATTAAGACACCTGTTGCAGGTATCGCGATGGGGCTTGTTAAATCTGGTGAAGACTATACAATTTTGTCAGACATTCAAGGTATGGAAGATGCACTTGGTGATATGGACTTTAAAGTAGCTGGAACTGAAAAAGGTGTTACAGCACTTCAAATGGATATTAAAGTTGACGGACTTTCAAAAGAAATTTTGAAGGAAGCATTAACCCAGGCTAAAAAAGGCCGTATGCATATTCTGGAATCCATGCTTGCGACAATTAAAGAGCCAAAATCTGAGCTGTCACAATATGCACCTAAGATCCTAACGATGAAAATAAACCCAGATAAAATCAGATCTGTGATTGGACCAAGCGGTAAACAGATTAATCAAATCATTGAAGAAACTGGTGCAAAAATTGATATCGAACAGGATGGAAGTGTATTTATCTCATCAACTGATGCTTCCATGAACGAAAGAACAAAAGAGATTATTGAAGATCTTGTGCGGGAAGTTGAAGCAGGACAAATGTATATGGGAACAGTTAAGCGTATTGAGAAATTCGGAGCATTTGTAGAGTTATTCAAAGGAAAAGATGGCTTGGTTCATATATCTGAGCTAGCAGAAGAACGAACGAATAAGGTTGAAGATGTTGTATCAATCGGTGATCAAATTATGGTCAAAGTTAAAGAAATTGATAATCAAGGTCGGGTAAACCTTTCAAGAAAAGCTGTATTAAAAGAAGAAAAAGAAAAAAGTGAAAAATCGAGTATGTAAGCTGTATTAAAATCAAGAAGCTGGAGAGCCAGTTTCTTTTTTTATGCTTTCATATCCTGTCCTTCTCATTCATATGAATGAATGAGGGGGGATTTGAATGTATCGCTATCGTGCTATTATTCATTTTTGCGTATTTATTATTGTTGTAGCATTGGCATTTAACAATAGCTATAATCCATTTATTTTAAATGATGCCGAAACGTTTTCTTTTACTGTATCTAAATCGGAGGATTCTCTGTTTCAAAAAATCAGAACAAAAAGTACTAAATATAGAAAACCTCCTGAAAATGCAATAATTGATAAAGTGTGGAAGAAAACACCCGGATTAAATGGTGTCCGAGTAGATGTTAATAAATCATATGAACAAATGAAAAAGGGTGGTGTATTTGACGAGACACTACTGGTTTATGAACAGGTTCCACCGAACATTACTTATAAAGAACTTCCAGCTGCTCCTACTTACAGAGGCCATCCAGAAAAAGACATGATTGCGTTCTTAATAAATGTGTCATGGGGAGATGAGTATATTCCCTCGATACTTAACGTTCTGAAAAAGCATAACGTCAAAGCAACATTCTTTATTGAAGGGAAATGGGCTCAGGAAAATGCTGATTTCGTCAAAATGATTGATGAACAGGGTCATGTAATAGGTAATCATGCATATAATCATCCGGATATGTCTCGCTTGTCTAAACAGCAAATAACTGAACAAATCAATAGAACAAATGAAATTCTTAAAGCAATTACTGATAATAAACCAAAATGGTTAGCTCCGCCAAGCGGCAGTTACAACGATCAAGTAGTTAAAATTGCACATGAAATGAACATGGAAACGATCCTGTGGAGTATAGATACGATTGATTGGAAGAATCCATCTGTATCTGTTATGATGAACCGAGTAAACAACAACATTCATCCTGGTGCTACAGTATTAATGCACCCTACATCCTCAACAGCACAAGGATTAGATTCGTTAATTGTAAATATAAAAGAAAAAGGTTATAAAATAGGAGCGATTACTTCATTACTGAATGAGGAAAGATAGTATTTGGATGGATTTTAGGAGGAAATACATTGGTAGAGAAACATACTAGTAATAATGGACTTCGAATTGTGTTAGAAAATATACCTGCTGTACGTTCTGTTACAATTGGTATTTGGATATTAACTGGATCAAGAAATGAATCACAGCAAACAAATGGAATTTCCCATTTTCTTGAACATATGTTTTTTAAGGGGACCAAAAAAAGATCTCCACAGGATATTGCAGAAGCTTTTGATGCAATAGGTGGACAAGTTAATGCATTTACATCAAAAGAATACACGTGTTTTTATGCTAAAGTTATTGATACACATAAGGAATATGCTCTCGAAATTTTAGCTGATATGTTCTTTAATTCTACCTTTGATGAGGAAGAAATGGAACGTGAGAAAAAAGTTGTTTTGGAGGAAATTAAAATGTATGAAGATACACCAGATGACATCGTTCACGATATTCTGGCTCGTGCTTCATACGGAGATCACCCATTAGGATATCCAATATTAGGTTCAGAAGAACAGTTACTATCTTTTAAACCGGATTCATTAAGGGATTATATAAAAGAGAGCTATACGCCAGAAAATGTAGTAGTTTCTGTTGCAGGTAATGTGGATGAATCATTTATTAAAACAGTAGATGGTTATTTTGGTAATTATGAATCAGGCTCGGAGCGAGCAAGATTAATGAAACCTGCATTTTTAGCAAATAATATTGAACGGAATAAAGATACTGAACAAGCTCATTTATGTCTGGGATATAACGGGTTGGCTGTCGGAGATGAGAATATGTACAGCTTAATCATCATGAATAACGTACTAGGTGGCAGTATGAGTTCAAGGCTTTTTCAGGAAGTCAGAGAAAAACAGGGATTAGCATATGCTGTATTTTCCTACCATGCATCATTTCAGGATAGTGGAATGCTGACAATTTATGCTGGAACAGGCAATGATCAATTACCGCAACTGCAAGACACAATAAATCAAACTGTTGAGCAGCTCATAAGTAATGGCTTAACTGACAAAGAACTTAAGAATAGTAAAGAACAGTTAAAAGGTAACCTCATGCTAAGCTTAGAGAGTACCAGCAGTCGTATGAGTCGCAATGGAAGGAACGAATTACTCTTAAACAGGCATCGATCTTTAGATGATATGATACAGGAAATTGATGCAGTCAATCATGAAAAAATACAGAATGTAATTAAGACGATATTTAAACAATCTCCATCAAGTGCATTAATTGCACCTAAAACACCTTCCTAATCATAGATTAGGTTAAATGGCATATATATACTAATAGCTAGACAATCATGGGGGCGATCATATGCGCTATAAGGATATTAGCGGTAAGGAAATTGTTAATGTCAACCATGGATCACGGTTGGGTATATTAGGTCAGACAGATCTTGAAATTAATGAAAAGACAGGTCAAATTGAATCGTTTGTCATTCCTAATTACAAATGGTTTGGTTTAAAAAAAGAAGGCGAAGAAACAAAAATCAGATGGAATTCAATTAAAAAAATCGGCGAAGATATGATTATGATTGATATCGATTAGAGTAGTATCCGGTTTATGGGCTAGTGTCATTTTTATGATACTAGCCTTTTTTTTGTTTTTGCTAATCACTAACCCATGATACGCACATAAGCTATAAGGAAATGAATTTAGTGAAAGTATGTCTGGAGGGGTTTTTCGACAATGAATCAAATAATCGCTGTTATAGGTGGAGATGCACGTTATCTGGAATTGATACGACAGTTGCAAACACTGCCTGATACAACCATTTTTTTAGTTGGATTTGATAAGTTGGAACAAGGATTCACAGGATTAAAACAAGTTGATTTTAGCGAATTAGAGCAAGAAAAACTAGATGCAGTTATCCTGCCAATAACTGGAACAAATAGTACAGGATATGTTGAGACAGTATTTTCCGATCAGGAAATTAAATTAACAAAACAGTGGTTTGCACAGTTAAAAAAATCATCAATCGTATTTACTGGCATAACAAATGACTTTTTAACTTCTGTTACAGATGAACTTCATGTTTCGCTTATCCCGCTATTTAATCGGGATGATGTAGCCATATACAATTCAATTCCTACTGCTGAAGGAACAATAATGATGGCAATTGAGCATACAGACTATACAATACATTCTTCACGAGTTATTGTGGTTGGATTTGGCAGAGTAGGCAACACAGTAGCAAATAAATTCTCTGCCCTTGGGGCGGAAGTTTCTGTCTGTGCAAGAAGTATTATGGATTTAGCCAGAATAACCGAAATGGGACATACAGCTATTCCATTTGAAAAATTACATGAACATACAAATGAGTGCGACTTGCTAATTAATACAGTTCCAGCACAAGTTGTTAAAAAAGAATCAATTCAACAGCTTCCATCACACGCATTTATTATTGATCTAGCTTCAAAGCCTGGCGGTACGGATTTTGCTTATGCAGACCAACGAGGTATTAAGGCAATTTTAGCAAGAAGTCTACCAGGTATAGTAGCGCCGAAGACTGCAGGCAAAATATTGGCCGATGTAATTAAGCAATTTTTAACTAATGAGGAGGAACGAATATAATGTCATTAGAAGGAAAAAGAATCGGATTTGGATTTACTGCATCACATTGTACGTATGACAAAGTATTTCCTCAACTGGAACGTTTAGTTGAGGCTGGAGCAGATGTAATACCTATCGTTACGTATACAGTCAGAACCACAGATACCAAGTTTGGCAAAGCAGCAGATCATGTTGCGAAAATAGAATCCATTACAGGAAAAAGTGTTATCACAACAATGCCCGAAGCGGAACCATTAGGACCAAAATTGCCTTTAGATTGCATGGTGATTGCTCCATTAACTGGAAACTCATTAAGTAAAATGGCAAATGCGTTAACAGATTCGCCAGTATTAATGGCAGCAAAGGCAACAATGCGAAATCAGAATCCAGTTGTTCTTGGAATAGCCACTAATGATGCACTTGGACTAAATGGTGTAAATTTAATGCGATTAATGGCAAGTAAATTCATTTATTTTATTCCCTACGGTCAAGATGATCCTATAAAAAAGCCTAATTCGTTAGTCGCAGACATGGACTATTTGCTTGATACAGTTGAACATGCGATTCAGCATAAACAACTTCAGCCTGTAATTATACCTCATGAGTATGATAATATGGTAAAATAAATAGAATCTTATTATAGTGAGGTGTCATTACAATGACAAAGAAAACAGCATACAATATAGCAGTAGTAGGTGCAACTGGAGCAGTAGGCCAAAAGATCACTCAAATACTTGAGCAAAAGAATTTTCCAATAAATGAGCTGAAGCTTTTATCATCGAAGCGATCAGCAGGCACAAAGCTATTGTTTAAAAATCAGGAAATAACAGTGGAAGAAGCTACACCAGATAGTTTTGCTGGCGTAGATATTGCTTTATTTTCAGCTGGGGGTTCTGTCTCTAAACAGTTAGCACCAGAAGCAGTAAAACATGGAGCAGTAGTAGTTGATAATACAAGTGCATATAGAATGGACAATGAAGTTCCTTTAGTAGTACCAGAAGTTAATGAAGAAGATATTAAATCACATAAAGGAATTATTGCAAATCCAAATTGTTCAACTATTCAAATGGTAGCTGCTTTAAAACCAATTCAGGAAGCATTCGGTATATCTCGTGTAATTGTCTCAACATATCAGGCAGTTTCCGGAGCCGGTAACGAGGCATGTAATGAATTGGAAAACCAGACAAAGCAATATTTAAATAATGAGGATATGACAGCTGAGCTATTACCTGTAAAAGGGGATGAAAAGCATTATCCAATTGCATTTAATGCACTCCCGCAAATAGATGTATTTCAGGAAAACGGCTATACATTTGAAGAGATGAAAATGATAAATGAAACTAAAAAAATAATGCATGCTCCAAATTTATCAGTAGCAGCTACATGCGTTAGGCTACCTCTTTTCACTTCGCACGCCGAAAGTGTTTATGTTGATGTTGAAAAAGAAGGATTAGCAGTAGAAGATATTTGGAACGTGTTAAGGGATGCAGAAGGAGTAATTCTGGAAGATGACCCAAGTACACAAACATATCCTACGCCATTGAGCGCTTCAAATAAAGAAGAAGTATTTGTAGGGCGCGTGCGAAAAGATTTGGATAATGATAAAGGAATTCACTTATGGGTTGTATCAGATAATCTTGTAAAAGGTGCTGCGTGGAACACGATTCAAATTGCCGATCGTTTGATAAAAAATAACTGGCTATAATTTAGAGGTGAAATAATGCAGGTATTAGTACAAAAATTTGGTGGTACTTCGGTACAAACCGAAGAAAACAGAAATCATGTCATTAAACATATTAAAAATGCTCTAATTAAGAATTATAAAATAGTTGTTGTTGTATCTGCATTGGGGCGAAAACCTGATCCGTACGCTACAGATACATTACTGGATTTAATAGGGTTTCCTTCGAATCATAATTCAAATCGTGAGCTTGATTTGTTAATGTCCTGCGGTGAGACGATTGCTTCAGTCGTCTTGTCAAATGAACTTCAAAAAAGTCATATAAGTGCTTCAGCTCTAACTGGGGCACAGGCTGGATTTATTACAAACGATGATTTTAACCAGGCTAAGATAAAAGAGGTAAGAACGGAGCGTATCCTAAAAGAATTTGAACAGCATGATGTAGTAGTTGTAGCTGGATTTCAAGGACAAACATCTACAGGTGAAATAACAACTATTGGCCGCGGTGGCAGTGATACTACAGCTGCTGCTCTAGGTGCTGCACTGGAAGCGGACAGCATTGATATCTTTACCGATGTAAATGGAGTTATGACTGCAGATCCGCGTGTTGTTTCTAAGGCTAGACCGCTAGATATTGTTACGTACACAGAAATATGCAATTTAGCATATCAGGGAGCAAAAGTTATTCATCCGCGTGCTGTCGAGATTGCGATGCAGGCAAAAATCCCAATGCGTGTAAGGTCAACATACCTACAGGAAGAAGGAACATTGGTTACTGCATCCAGATTGCAGGAATTAGACAGTGTTATTCCAGACCGGTTAATAACTGGAATTGCTCATATTTCGTCTATAAGCCAAATTAAAGTACAAACTAAAGAAGAGGCACATCGGTTACAGTCTGAAGTATTTAAGGCAATGGCCGAGGCTGGGATTTCAGTTGATTTTATTAATATTTCACCGACAGGAGTAATTTACACAGTTCCGAATGCACATACAGATAAAGCAGTGCATATATTGGAGACACTGGGTTTTTATCCAGAAATAACTGAGAATTGTGCGAAGGTATCTGCTGTTGGTGCTGGTATGACAGGAGTTCCAGGCGTTGCTTCAAGAATAGTGCAATCACTGACGAATGCCGGTGTACAAATATTACAATCAGCAGATAGTCACACAACTATTTGGGTTCTCATTCATGAAAATGATTTAAATGCTGCTGTTAATGCATTACATGATGTTTTTGATTTAAGCGGTGATAATGCGGTATAAGGTATAGAAAGAGGTAGGTGTACTAACATGAAGTTTGGCAAAGTTTTAACAGCAATGGTGACACCACTTGATAACAGTGGAAATATTGATTTCAATCAGACCACCAAATTGATTGAATATTTACTGGAAAACGGCAGTGAAGGATTAGTTATTGCTGGTACCACTGGTGAGTCGCCAACATTAACGGTAGAAGAGAAGGTTGCTCTATTTAAGCACGTAGTAGAGAAAGTAAATAAACGAGTTCCTGTTATAGCGGGTGCAGGCAGTAATAACACTGCTTCAGCTGTCGCGCTAACAAAAGAAGCGGAAGCGGTTGGGGTAGATGCTATAATGCTTGTTACACCGTATTATAATAAACCTAATCAGCAAGGGCTTTATGAGCATTTCGCTACTATTGCAAAAGAAACTAATTTACCGGTTATGATGTATAATATACCAGGTAGATCTGTAATCAAAATGAATGCTGATACAATTATTCGCTTAAGTGAAATTGAAAATATTGTTTCAGTAAAGGAAGCCAGCGGGGATCTTAATCTGACATCAACTGTTATTGAAGGAACACCTGACAATTTTAGTGTATATTGTGGAGAAGATGCAATAACATTACCTATGCTTGCAATTGGAGCAGATGGCGTTGTATCAGTTGCTTCTCATATCATCGGAAATGAAATGAAAAATATGGTTAATGCATATCAATCAGGAGATGTAAAAAATGCTGCATCATTACATCGTAAATTATTACCGATTATGAATGGTTTATTTGCTGCGCCATCACCAACACCAGTCAAGGCAGCATTGAAAATGAAAGGTATGGATGTTGGTGGTGTTCGATTACCATTGGTGCCACTTACTGATCAAGAAGAAAGTACGTTAGAAAAATTAATTCAATAAAAAAATTATCGGCATCCACTGCCGATAATTTTTTTATTCCTTGTATGGTAAACTTCCACTTCGTTCATACTAACGTTATACGTACTGAACATAGAAAAGGGAGTGTCTATAAATGGATAAGAATCCATCAAAGAAGGATGATCAGAATCAGGGAGATCAATCAAATACATCTTCACTAGTGCAAAAAATTCAACAGTTGGGTCAATCGAATGTCCCACAAGCGCCAGACTCCAATATCCATGTTTTGTCTATCATCGGCCAGGTTGAAGGACATGTCCAATTACCTCCTCAAAACAAAACAACAAAATATGAACATTTGCTGCCACAACTTATTGCAATTGAACAGAATCCTAAAATCGAAGGGTTAATTGTTTTATTAAATACAGTCGGAGGCGATGTCGAAGCAGGGCTTGCACTATCCGAAATGATTGCATCTATTTCCAAGCCAACTGTTTCTATTGTGCTAGGTGGAGGCCATTCGATCGGTGTACCAATTGCAGTAGCTACAGATTATTCATTTGTTGTACCCACAGCCACAATGACCATTCATCCAATTCGATTAACAGGATTAGTAATCGGTGTACCACAAACATTTGAGTATATGGATAAAATGCAGGATCGAGTAATTAACTTTGTTACACAACATTCCAACATTAAAGAAGAAAAATTCAAAGAGTTAATGTTTGCTAAAGGTAATCTTACACGTGATATTGGAACAAATGTTGTAGGGGATAATGCAGTTGAATATGGTCTGATAGATGCAGTAGGAGGAGTAAACGAAGCGATGAAAAAAGTAAATGAAATGATTAAGAGTAATAAACAAACAGAAGATCAGGTGATGCAGTAATGTTATATACACCTTTATCTGAAACAGATATTTTTCCATATTCCGAAAAGGATTTCTCCAATCGTCACTGTGTTTCCTATCAAGGAAAAGATTTATATGTAGAACAGGCAGAAGATGGAAGTTACCAATTATTACAATTATTGTCCTCTGACCCTCAGGACTTTATGAATAGTGACTACAACCCTGGAACTATTTTACGGTAATCAGTAAGCCATCAGAAAAAATCTGTGCTATAATGTAATTAATTGTATTGTATAGTCAACCCTTGCCTATCAAAATGGCAGGGGTTTGCTATTCAATTGTTATTATTGACTGCCCAGATGTAATAGAGGTGATAATTTTGGCAAAGAAAAAAAGGAGAAAAAAGAAAAGTCAATTAAAGAAACAAGTGAAATTTGAGTTATTAGGATTACTATTTATTTTTCTAGCTATTTTTGGAAGTGGTGCTAGTGCTATTAGTGATGGAGCAATTCCAGGAGGTCTTGAATATATTTTTCGATTCTTTTTAGGAATCTGGTATTTTATTGCTTCTATCTTCTTACTGATTACGGGAATAATGCTAATGGTTAAAAGACGCTATCCAAATTTCACTAATAAAAAGATGATCGGTTTTTATATTATTTTTATTGGTGTATTACTGATAACACATATTCAGACATATGAAAGATTACTATTGTTGTCAGAGGATACATCAATTATTAAAACAACATGGAACAATTTCTTCGCATACATAGATGGCAGTATCTCCTCTACACAAACAGGTGGGGGGATGACTGGAGCAATTCTATTTGCGTTTTGCTATTTCTTATTTTCATCTGTTGGTGCAAAGATTGTTGCTATTTTCTCAATCATAGTTGGTTTTATTTTTATTACAGAGTTTTCCTTAGGTGACTTCTTTTCAAAATGGACGAAACGAATATCTAAAACTATTAAGTCTATTAAAGGTAAATGGAAAGAATCACGTGTAAATAAGCAAATCAATAACGGCGACGAAATCTATGAAATGAATTCGGAATCTGAACCAGGTACTAATCAGGAGGAACCAGTAATTGAGGATTTCACCGATATTGCTTACTCGTTTGATCCCAATGAATCGACTAAACCTGCTATTGAAGAAGTGGTAGAATCTAACGAAGAAAATAAAGAGCCAGATAATGAAAATCCATTGCCGATGACAGAAGCAGAAAACTATGAATATATATTGCCTTCACCTAGTTTATTAGCCGAACCTTCTCAAAGCTCACAACAGCATGAAAAGTCACATATTCAGGCTACTGTAAAAAAATTGGAACGAACTTTTAATAGTTTTGGTGTGAAAGCTAGGGTTACTAAAGTACATGTAGGTCCTGCAGTTACCAAATATGAAGTATACCCTGATGCAGGAGTGAAGGTTAGTAAGATTGTTAACTTACATGATGATCTTGCTCTAGCGTTAGCGGCAAAAGACATACGAATAGAGGCGCCAATACCTGGAAAATCAGCTGTTGGAATTGAAGTTCCTAACCAGGAAATAGCGATGGTCTCATTAAGAGAAGTGCTGGATAGTACACTAAATAAGCAAGCATCAAAACTATTATTTGCACTAGGCAGAGATATATCCGGTGAATCCGTAGTGGCTGAGTTAAATAAAATGCCACACTTGCTTATCGCGGGTGCAACAGGAAGCGGGAAGAGTGTTTGTGTAAATGGAATTATCACGACAATATTAATGCGTGCAAAACCCCATGAAGTAAAAATGATGATGATTGATCCAAAGAAAGTAGAACTTAACGTCTATAATGGTATTCCACATTTACTAGCACCTGTTGTTACCGATCCGAAAAAGGCTTCACGAGCACTGAAAAAAGTGGTCGCAGAAATGGAGAGAAGGTACGAACTATTCTCTGACACAGGGACGCGTAATATAGAAGGCTATAATGAATATATTCGTAAATACAATCAGACATCAGAAGAAAAGCAACCCAATCTACCATATATTGTAGTGTTAGTGGACGAGCTGGCAGACCTAATGATGGTCGCATCAAACGACGTAGAAGATGCTATTACTAGATTGGCACAAATGGCAAGAGCAGCAGGTATTCACCTGATATTGGCTACACAACGGCCCTCTGTTGATGTAATTACCGGTGTAATTAAAGCAAATATTCCATCAAGAATTGCATTCAGTGTGTCATCCCAAACTGATTCACGTACAATCCTGGACTCAGGTGGTGCAGAGAAACTTTTAGGCCGTGGAGATATGCTGTTCATGCCGGTAGGATCCTCAAGACCAACAAGAGTTCAAGGTGCGTTTTTATCTGATGAAGAGGTTGAACGGATCGTTGATCATAGTATTGAGCAGCAAAAAGCGAAATATCAGGAAGAGATGATACCAGAGGAAACTAATGAAGTTACTTCGGATGTTGATGACGACTTATATGATGATGCTGTTAGACTTATAACGGAAATGCAAAGTGCCAGTGTATCAATGCTGCAACGCAGATTCCGAATTGGCTACACACGAGCAGCTCGTTTAATCGATGCTATGGAAGACCGGGGCATAGTTGGTCCGTATGAAGGTAGTAAACCACGAACTGTGCTTGTATCACAAAGCGAGGAAAAGTCTTCATAAAAAATTATGACGGACAGTTTATTCCTATTAATTTAGGAAATAACTGTCCGTTTAACTTGCTAGTTATAACTTCGACTTTCGAACTATATTTAAATAAGTTTTTTTATGTAAATTTTCCTATATCTATTTATTTATTACTCTAAAAGTGTTATATTTATGTCGAATATAAGAGTCATACGTCAGATGTCAGATCTCTTTTTGTTGATTAGGGTAAATTGGAGGGGTGTCATGTCGATTAAGATAGATTCACGTCAATTATACTTACGAGTAATTGACCAAATAAAGCGGGACATCGAAAATGGTACATATAAAACGAAGCAGAAACTCCCATCAGAATTTCAGCTATCAAAATTATTAGGAGTCTCGCGTGCCACTCTAAGGGAAGCATTACGTGTGTTGGAAGAGGAAAATATAGTGACGCGGCGACATGGTGTAGGGACATTTGTAAATCCAAAACCAATCTTTTCTTCAGGAATAGAGCAGCTAAATAGTGTTACATATATGATTGAACAATCTGGGAAGACTCCTGGTTCCCGTTTTCTATCAACAGAACTCCTTGAACCTACTGAAGATGAGCGATTAAAGTTTTCACCAAAGGAAATCTGTTCACTCGTGAAAATTGAGCGTGTTCGCACAGCAGATAACGACCCTGTCGTATTTTGTATTGATAAAGTTCCAGAAGGTCTAGTGCCAATAGATTTAATTAACAAAAAAGATTCATTGTTTAAACTTATGGAGGATTTTTCAGGCAAAAGAATTTCGTATGCGGTAACATATATTGAACCTGTAAGCTATCATGACCGTATTTACGAGATTTTAAAGTGCGACCCTGAACAATCATTGCTTTTATTAAAACAAATGCATTATACCGATGAAGATGAACCGGTATTATATTCGGTTAATTATTTTCGGTCTGATTTATTTAGTTTTCACGTTTTAAGAAAACGATTGTAAGGGGTTTCAATATAACTCTAGTTAGGGAGGTGATTGAAGGATAACCACTTTATATCTTTTTACTTAACTTTTATTATTTAACCAAAAATAGGGGGTTCTTAATTTGAAAAATCGTAAATTTCTTTTATTGGCTGCAATGTTGCTAACGATTGGTATGATTCTTGCTGCGTGTGGTGGCGGATCTGAAGAAGAAAACACGGATGGCGATAGTGGGTCAGGCAGTGAAGATAATTCAGCAAACGAAGAAGCTAGTGACTTTTCCTCAGCAATGGTAACTGATGTTGGTGGAGTTGATGATAAATCATTTAACCAGTCAGCATGGGAAGGTCTAAATGCATGGGGAGAAGAACATGGTCTTTCAAAAGGTGAAGGATTTGACTATGCGCAATCAAATGATAAATCTGATTATCTACCAAATCTAACACGTCTTGTGAAACAGGAATATAACTTGATATTTGGAATTGGCTACAAATTACATGACGCAATTGCTAAAGTTGCAGGGCAATACCCTGAGACAAATTTTGCTATCGTAGATGATGTTGTTGAAGAGTCAAATGTTGCAAGTCTAACATTCAAAGAACAACAAGGTTCATTCCTGGTTGGTGTAGCAGCAGCTATGAAAACTAAAACGAACAAGGTTGGCTTTGTTGGCGGAGTAGACGGAGCATTAATTAACAAATTTGAATCAGGATTTATTGCAGGGGTTAAATCAGTAGACCCTGAAATTGATGTAGATGTTCAATATGCAGAATCTTTCGCAGCACCAGACAAAGGTAAATTGATCGCTTCAAACATGTATGGTAACGATGTAGATGTAATTTATCACTCATCAGGTGCAACTGGTAATGGGGTATTTGCACAAGCGAAAGATATTAAACAAAATGATCCCGAACGTGAAATTTGGGTTATCGGTGTAGACCGTGACCAATATGAAGAAGGACAAATTGGAGATCATAATGTGACACTTACATCTATGGTCAAACGTGTTGATATTGCAGTACAAGACGTTTCGAACAGAGCTATGACTGATGATTTTCCAGGCGGAGAAGTTTTGGCTTACGGTCTTGAAGATGGCGGTGTAAGTGCTGCAAAAACGAATGAAGAAGCATTAACAGATGAAATTGTAACTGCAATAGAAGACTGGAAAGAAAAAATTATAAATGGCGATGTGGAAGTTCCTCAGACTCGTGAAGAAACTGATGCTTTCGTTGAAGCTCTTTAATTGTTAATTGGTGTTATAAGGCTGGTTTACCAGCCTTTTTTCACCCTGCTTAATTTAGAATGAAAATCCTCAAATGAAGAGTCATTCTTCCAGCCCTTTTCATTTGGCGATTTTTTAAAAAATTAAATTGATAGAGCTTTAAAAAGGAGTGAAGTGATTTGGATTATGCAATTGAAATGCTAAATATACGTAAAGAATTTCCAGGAATTGTTGCAAACGATGATATAACTATACAAGTTAAGAAGCAGGAAATACATGCATTATTAGGGGAAAATGGCGCTGGAAAATCTACATTAATGAATGTTCTTTTTGGGTTATATCAGCCTGAAAAAGGCGAAATTAGGGTTGAAGGTAAAAAAGCAAATATTACCGACCCAAACATAGCCAATGATTTAGGTATTGGTATGGTCCATCAGCATTTTATGTTAGTTGATACATATACCGTTACACAAAATATTATTTTAGGCAGTGAACCAACAAAATTTGGGAAAGTAAATTTGAAGCATGCAGAGCAGGAGATACAGGAATTATCTGATCGATATGGACTAAATGTTGACCCATCTGCAAAAATCCGCGATATATCTGTTGGAATGCAACAACGAGTAGAAATTTTGAAAACGTTATATCGAGGGGCTAACGTGCTGATTTTAGATGAACCGACAGCTGTCTTAACACCACAGGAAATTAAGGAACTTATTGAAATTATGAATTCATTAGTTGCTGAAGGGAAATCGATTATTTTAATCACTCATAAGTTGAAAGAAATTATGCAAGTATGTGATCGTTGCACTGTTATTCGCAAAGGTAAAGGAATTGACACCCTTAATGTGAAAGATACAAATGTAAACGAACTGGCATCATTGATGGTGGGAAGAGAGATTAGTTTCAAAACAGAAAAAAAAGAAGCAATACCTCAGGAAAACGTCTTAAATATCACCAATCTTAATGTGCAGGATATTAGACGAGTTAATATTGTTAAAGGGTTAAACCTTGATGTTCGAGCTGGAGAGATTGTCGGAATAGCTGGTATTGATGGTAATGGACAAACTGAATTAGTTGAGGCAATTACTGGGTTACGTAAGGCACAATCCGGTTCTATTAAAGTTAACAATAAGGATATTACCAACTTTAAACCTCGTAAGGTTACAGAAAGTGGTATCGGACATATTCCGCAAGATCGGCACAAATATGGATTAGTACTAGACTTCCCTATTGGAGATAACATGGTGCTTCAAACATATTATCAGAAGCCTTTCTCGAAAAATAAAATATTGAACTTTAAAGAAATCTATAAAAAAGCTAATGAATTGATTGAAGAATATGACGTAAGAACTCCAAGCGAATATACCAAAGCAAGTGCGCTATCTGGAGGAAATCAACAAAAAGCGATTATTGCTCGAGAGGTCGATCGCTCACCAGACTTACTAATTGCAGCACAACCTACAAGAGGTCTTGATGTAGGAGCAATTGAGTTTATACATAATAAACTGATTGAGGAACGTGATAAAGGAAAAGCTGTTTTGCTGATTTCTTTTGAATTGGATGAAATATTTGATGTTAGTGATCGAATTGCAGTTATGTTTGATGGTCAGATTGTAGCAAATGTTAAACCTGACGAAACAGACGAGCATGAGCTTGGCCTCTTAATGGCTGGCAGTAACAAAGATGAGGCAGGTGAAACCAATGACATCTAATCGTTTATTTAACATTTTAATTCCAATAATTTCTGTTCTGCTCGGTTTAATAGCTGGAGCATTTATTATGTTGTTTTCAGGATATAATCCGATAAAAGGCTATATGGCTTTATGGTCAGGGGCTTTTGGTGATTTGTATTTTATGGGTGAAACAGTCAGACAAATCACACCTTACATTCTAACTGGTCTTGCAGTTGCATTTGCGTTCCGCACCGGTTTGTTTAATATTGGTGCAGAAGGTCAGGTTATTGTTGGGTGGCTTGCCGCCGTTTGGGTAGGTTTAGCTTTTGATGCACCGATGATTGTCCATTTACCGTTGGCAGTATTAGCTGCAGCAGCAGCAGGGGCACTTTGGGGATTTGTTCCTGGTATTTTGAAAGCAAAGCTAGGCGTACATGAAGTTATTGTAACGATCATGATGAACTATATTGCTTTATACGTAACAAATGAATTAATTAGAAGTGTATTAACAGATAATCTGGATACAACGGAATCTATTTCTGCTTCAGCATCATTGGCATCAGAATGGCTGCAAGGACTTACTTTCTTTTCAAGAATGCATTACGGGATATTAATTGCATTATTAGCTGCTATTATTATGTGGTTTATTATACAAAGGACTTCAATAGGATACGAACTAAAATCTGTTGGATATAACGAGCATGCATCAAAATATGCTGGAATGAATGTAAGTAAGAACATTGTTTTATCGATGGTAATTGCAGGGGCTTTCGCTGGGCTAGCAGGCGCAATGGAAGGATTAGGTACATATGGATCTATCTCTGTTATGTCAGGGTTTACCAATCTTGGTTTCGACGGGATTGCTGTTGCCTTATTAGGTGCGAACACTGCGATTGGAGTTGTACTTGCGGCGATTTTATTTGGAACATTAAAAGTCGGTGCAGTTAATATGCCGACTGTTGCAGGTGTTCCTACTGAACTTGTTGATATTATCATTGCATTAATCATCTTCTTTGTAGCATCTAGTTATATTATTAGATGGGCAATACTTCGCTTCAAAAAGGAGGAGAAATAAATGGGGCTTGTAGATCTATTACAATCAATTATTCCGCCCGCACTTTTCTTTTCAGCGCCCTTAATATTTACGGCGTTAGGTGGAGTATTCAGTGAACGTTCAGGTGTTGTTAATATAGGGTTAGAAGGTTTAATGATAATGGGTGCATTTGTTGGAATTGTTTTCAACTTAGCATTTGCTGATGTTTTAGGTGCATGGACACCATGGATTTCGATTCTGGTTGCTATGGTAGTTTCGGCTATATTTGCGATGATTCATGCAGTGGCATCTGTTTCATTCCGTGCTGATCAGGTTGTAAGTGGTGTTGCCATTAACTTTTTAGCATTAGGGTTAGGTGTCTTTTTAACGAAACAGTGGTACGGAAAAGGTCAAACTGATATGGTTAGCGAACCTTTCTACACAACCAACATTTTAGGGGTAAGTGATATTCCGTTTATCGGCCCTATATTCTTCCAGGGCATATATGTAACATCATATGTTGCTATTATCCTGGCATTCATCGCTTGGTATGTATTATATAAAACACCATTTGGATTACAGTTGCGTGCTGTGGGTGAACATCCAATGGCAGCAGACACAAACGGTATAAACGTTTATAAGATGCGTTATATTGCTGTTATTCTATCAGGTGCATTTGGTGGTTTAGGTGGTTCTGTGTTCGCTTTAACTATCGCATTAAACTTCTCGCATGCAACAATTGTTGGCCAAGGGTTTATGTCTCTTGCAGCAGTTATATTTGGAAAGTGGCATCCACTAGGTGCGATGGGAGCTGCATTATTCTTTGGTTTTGCACAAAGTTTAAGTGTTATAAGTTCAGGAGTTCCATTCTTAGAAGATGTACCACAAGTATTATTATTAATTGCACCATATGTATTAACAATTTTGGCTTTAGCAGGATTTATTGGTCGAGCTGAAGCACCTAAAGCAAACGGTGTCCCGTATATTAAGGGTGGCAGGTAAGATTAGATAACTTGGCATTCGTTAAATGGATTCTTATGAAAGAGCAGTCGATGTTCATTTTTCAGCAGATAAGAAAGTATAAATACTTTCTTATTGCATAAGTACAATGAAGGCTTATCTATATTAAAGTTTGGCGATAAGCCAAGTTTTTTACTGAAATTAGATGAGCTTGACTTTTCTCGATTATGACGAAAAGTCGAAGTGAATCGATGCTTGGAAAGTGAAAAGGACCCACGAAGAGCCTGGTGATTTAGTAAATTGACTAGTAGGACTTGAATTTTACAGTTTCCTAAACAATTATAAAAAACCTGGTTTGTTATTATATTAATAGCAAACTAGGTTTTTATGCTATAAAATAACAATTATAAGAGCACACTAAAAATAAATGAGTTTAAAACAAAATACATAGCCCGGGAGGGTCATAAATGGATACGACGGTTGAAGATGTGACGCATGAAAATGGGGTAAACCTTCATGTTGTCCCAAGTAAAAAGTTCAAAACGGTAACGATTACAGCAAAGCTAAAAGCTCCATTATCAAGAGATACCATAACAAAGCGTGCTTTACTTCCATATGTTTTACAGCAGGGGACAAAATCTTTCCCAAGCAGGAGTGACATACAATTAAAACTTGACAGCTTATACGGTGCAGTTCTTTCAATGGGGGGAGGAAAGAAAGGGAATAATCATATCCTCAGTATCCGTATGGAGGTGGCCAATCAAAAGTTTATTAGTAATGAATCCGCTATTCTAGAAGAGGCAATGGCATTATTAAATGAAGTTATCTTTCATCCGTACAGTGAGAATGGAGCTTTTAAACAATCTATTATAGATAGGGAAAAAGATACATTAAGACAAAAAATGAGTGCTATAATTGATGATAAAATGAGTTATGCCAACATGAAGCTAATTGATGAAATGTGTGATGACGAACTATATAAACTGCATGTTCACGGGTATAAAGAAGACCTGGATTTAATTACTCCTGAAAATCTTTTTGCATATTATCAAACTGTATTGCGGGAAGATCAGCTGGACATTTATGTATTAGGTGATTTTGATTCTGCAACAGTAAAAGAAAAAATACGTTCAACATTCCATCGCAATGAAAATCGAGTTGCACCTAATGAAAAGAAAGAAACGATTAAAGAATTAAAGAAGCAGCCAAATGTTGTCATTGAAGAACAGGATATCCAGCAAGCGAAGCTGCATTTTGGATACCGAACACACAGTACTTATCAGGACGACGATTATTTTGCACTGCAAGTATTTAATGGTCTTTTTGGTGGATTTCCCAGTTCCAAATTATTTATCAATGTCAGGGAAAAAAACAGCCTTGCTTATTATGCAGCATCAAGATTCGAAAGTCATAAAGGGTTATTATTTGTGTTTAGCGGTATAGCGCCCAATGATTACGAAAAAGCTAGAGAAATTATTGAACTGCAGATGGATGCAATGAAAAATGGTGATTTTTCTGCAGAAGAGATGGATAATACCAAGGAACTAATTATTAATCAGCTGCTTGAAACCATGGACAACACACAAGGTATGATTGAGTTATTGTACCAGCAGGTTGTTGCAGGGACAGAAAGACCACCGCAAACGTTAATTGATGGTATTAAACAGGTAACAACAGAAAATGTAATTGAAGTAGCGAATAAAATTGAACTGGATACGATTTACTTATTGACTGGTAAAGGAGGCGAATCAGATGAATAAGTTAGCATATGAAAATATTGATGAAACAATATATACAAACCAATTGAAAAATGGCTTAACTGTCTTTTTACTTCCAAAACCCGAGATGTCAAAAACGTATGGTGTCTTCTCCACCAACTATGGATCAATTGATCAAACATTTGTGCCGATTAATGGTCGTGAAGAAATTACAGTTCCCGAAGGTGTCGCCCACTTTCTGGAACATAAGATGTTTGAAAAAGAAGATCGGGATGTATTCGCAGATTTCAGTAAACAAGGTGCATCACCAAATGCTTATACATCATTTACAAAGACGGCATACTTGTTTGCCGCTACAAATTATATTGAAAAAAATGTTGAAACATTACTCAACTTTGTTCAGGATCCTTACTTTTCAGAAGAATCGGTCGAAAAAGAAAAAGGAATCATCGCTCAGGAAATCGAAATGTATAATGACCAGCCTGATTGGCAGTCTTTCACCGGCACACTCAGGAGTATGTTCCATAATCATCCTGTTAAGGTTGATATCGCAGGTACAGTGGACTCCATTAACTCAATTACAAAGGATGATTTATATACGTGTTATAATACGTTTTATCATCCTGAGAACATGACACTGTTTATTGCGGGTAACTTTGATGCAGAAAGTATGATGAATTTAATTCAAAGTAATCAGGACTCCAAAGACTTTGCGAAATTGGATGCCATTAAACGGGAATTCCCCGAAGAACCAAAAGGGGTTGCAATGAAAGAAAATAAGATTGTGATGCCTGTCTCCATTGCAAAATGTACTGTAGGTATTAAAGAATCATCAGGAGAACTAAGTGAACAGGAGTTCTTGGAGAAAGATTTGCTCCAAAGTATGATTATAGACTTTTACTTTTCAAAAAGTGGTCCCTTTTATAAAAAGTTATACGAAGAGAAGCTTATCGATAGCAGTTTCTCATTTGAAACAAATTTAGAAAAAAACTTTGGCTATTCTTTTATCGGTAGTAATACAGATAATCCTGACCAATTTGCGGGCAGGGTTCAAGAGCTATTAAAATCAACATACGATGCTACATTTACAACAGAAGAAGTTGACCGTATGAAGAAGAAAAAAATTGGACAGCTATTACGTGCGATGAATTCACTTGAATTTATTGCGAACAAATATATCCATTATCATACAATGGGGATAGATTTATTTAAATTGATACCATCTATTCAATCATTGACGGTAGATCAATTCAATTCATTTGTGCAGGATTGGATACAGGATGATCGAATTGCTGTTTGTAAAATTGTTAATGAATAGGGGATTATATGGGGAAAAATGTATTACTGATAGGAGCTAGTGGTGATATTGGTAGTGCTATTGCTAAAGCTCTTGCAAGCGAAGGCTATAAACTTATACTGCATTACCATAAAAATAAGCAAGCAATTGACAGATACAGATTAAATCTTAATAAAGAATCGGTATTAACCGAAATTCAGGCAGATCTAAGCGTGCAATCTGAAGTTAAGCAATTATTATCAGGGCTTGTTTTTCCAGTTGATGCAATTATTTTTGCGAGCGGCAAGGCTCACTATGGATTATTCCAGGATTCAGATGAGAAAATAATGGACGAAATGCTTGCATTACACGTGAAAACACCTTGGTTGATTACCAAGCATTTACTCCCTGCGATGATCCAGAATAAGCAAGGAAAGATTATCTTTATTACATCCATTTGGGGTGAAATTGGTGCAAGTAATGAAGTAATATATTCGTCACTAAAAGGTGCGCAGAATAGTTTTGTGAAATCGCTGGCTAAAGAAGTTGCACCCTCAGGAATTTCTGTGAATGCTGTTAGCCCAGGATTTATTGATACGAAAATGAATAACCATTTGCTGCCGATTGAAAAAGAAACAATAACAAGTGATATACCAATTAACCGAGCTGGGACAGCAGATGATGTTGCCAATGCAATCCTTTTTTTGATAAACGATAAATCTAGTTATATTCAAGGAGAAATTATTAATGTAACCGGCGGCTGGTAATCCTAAATAGTTATGTATAAACTTGCTAAAAAATCAAATACTAAACATGTAAAAAATTGAAGGAGGCAGATTTGTATGTCCGTTCTGGATAATTTTGAATCATGGAAAGGTTTTTTAGCCAATAAACTGGAGCAAGCAGAGTCGCAGGGTATGAGTCAGCAGGCCGTATCGAATATGGCATACGAAGTTGGTGATTACTTAGCTAAAGGTACAGAGGCCAAGAATAATGAAGAAGCTGTGCTAAGAGAGCTTTGGAACGCAGCAGATACAGATGAAAGACATGCGTTAGCTAATACAATGGTTAAACTCGTACAGAATCAAGGAAATACAAATTAAATTTATCTATATAAATAGGGAAGCTGTTAATGAATAAATGCAGCTTCTTTATTTTTTCTTATATAGATATGCATAATCTTCTTTTCACGGGACCTAAAATCCTTTATTATAGTTATATAGATAGATTGCAATAATATGTTTGTTTCGTTACCATTAATACAGCATGAATATAAAGGGGCTTATTATGGAAAAGACAGAATGGTATCTAGAATATGAGATTCAATATAATCGCCCTGGATTACTGGGTGATATTTCTTCCTTGTTAGGAATGCTCTCTATTAATATTATATCTATAAATGGCGTGGAGAATTCAAGAAGGGGTATGTTATTACTTTCAAGAGAAGACGAACAAATCACTCGATTGAAATCAATTTTACAAACGATGGATATGATAGAAGTAAAAAAATTACGTAAACCCAAACTTCGTGATAAACTAGCTGTAAGACATGGGCGATACATACATAGCGATGCTGATGATCGAAAGACTTTTCGCTTCGTCCGTGCTGATTTAGGTGTATTAGTTGATTTTATGGCGGAGTTATATAAAAAGGAAGGTCATAAATTAATTGGAATTCGTGGAATGCCACGTGTAGGCAAAACGGAATCAATTGTAGCTGCAAGCGTTTGTGCAAATAAACGTTGGTTATTTGTATCAAGTACTTTATTAAAGCAAACCATCCGAAGTCAATTAATACAAGATGAGTATAATAGTGATAATTTGTACATTATTGATGGTATTGTCTCGACTAGGCGTGCTAATGAAAAGCATTGGCAGCTAATTCGTGAAATAATGCAGCTTCCCGCCATTAAAGTTGTGGAGCATCCTGATATGTTTGTACAAACTACTGAATATAAATTAGATGACTTTGATTATATTATTGAATTACGCAGCAATGAAGACGAAGCAATTACATACGAAACAGTTGAGAAGGATCAATTCAGTCAGGATAACGGCTTTTCGATGTTTGATTTCTAGCAGTTAAGAAAGTATAAATGCTTTATTACTGCATAAGTGCAACTAAAAATGGATGGTGTTATTTATGGAGATAGGATTAAGACTAAAAGAAGCTAGAGAAGAAAATAAGATATCGTTGGAAAGTTTACAGGAAACAACCAAAATTCAAAAAAGATATTTAGAAGCAATTGAACAGGGTAATTTCCATATATTGCCAGGAAAATTTTATGCCAGGGCATTTATTAAAGAGTATGCAAATGCAGTTGGTTTGGATTCAACCGAGCTACTGGAAGAATATAAGGATGAGATACCACAGACTGAAGCAGAGAGTTCTACCCAATATACCCAAATTCATCGATCACGCAAGGATAATAATCCAACAAAAAACACAGCCATTTTCTCGTTTATTCCAACTATAATTGTTGTTCTTTTAGTGATAGGTATCGTTTTTGCGGCATGGTATTTCTACCAGCAAACATTGTCTAATGACAGTTCAGAACCTGTAGACCCACAAAATGATAATGAGGTAACCTATAACCCTGATGAAAACAACCAAGATGAAGAACAAGCAGAAGATGATAATTCCGATGCAAGTTCTGATGAAACCGATGAGGAAAATAATGACTCACAAGCTGAAGAACCAGAACAACCACAGCCAAAATTAACAGTAGTTGAAGAAGGCGCTGGATCCAGACCTGAATCAACACTTGCTCTGGATAATGCAAGTGATAATGTAACGGCGACATTAGAGACATCTGCCAAATCATGGCTTGAAGTGGAGAACAGTGATGGTGAATCTTTATTTTCAGGGATGTTCACTGCTGATGACTCTCCGCTTGAACTAGATCTTTCTGAAGCAGAACGCGTCTGGTTTAGAGTTGGGTCTGCACCTGATTTGTCTATTACGATTGATGGTGTAGAGGTTAAATATCCGGTTGATGAGAATGAATATGTGCTTCAAAAGCTGTGGATAAATATTAACAAAGCAAGTGCACAATCAAATTAGTAATAGCCATTCTATTATACCCCCTTCCTTATAGTGGAGGGGGTTTATACCGTAGGAGGAAATAGTTGTGAATATACCAAATAAAATCACGCTCTCACGTATATTTTTAATCCCAATTTTCATTATTCTATTAAGTGTTCCATTCGACTGGGGGGTATGGAGCATTGGCGAGTCATCTCTCCCTGTATCACATCTTGCTGCGGCAATTTTATTTATCGTTGCTTCAACAACTGACTGGGTGGATGGCTATTACGCCAGGAAGTATAATTTAGTCACAAATTTAGGGAAATTCTTGGATCCACTAGCAGATAAACTGCTTGTAGCTACTGCACTCATTTTACTTGTTGAACTAGGACTGGCACCTGCATGGGTTACGATTATAATTATTAGTAGAGAATTTGCAATTACTGGTCTGCGTTTGGTAGCTGCTGGTGAGGGAGTAGTCTTAGCAGCTGGCAGCATGGGGAAGTTAAAAACAGTAACTCAAATGGTTGCGATTGCGGCATTACTGCTTCATAATTTTCCATTTTCATATATGGGATTACCCTTTGCTACTATAATGCTGTATGTAGCTTTGTTCTTTACCATTTTATCAGGTTATGATTACTTTGTTAAAAATTGGCATGTTATGAGGGATTCAAAATGACGAAACAGTTTCGAACAGAAATTATTGCAGTGGGTACAGAGCTATTATTGGGACAGATTGCTAACACAAACGCTCAGTGGATGTCCGAAAAACTGGCAACGATAGGAATGAATGTATTTCATCATTCAGTAGTGGGAGATAACCTGCAAAGAGTGAGGGAACAGTTTGAGCATTCAAAGAGCCGGGCAGATATTATAATTGTTACTGGTGGATTAGGTCCGACTGAGGATGACTTAACAAGAGAAGCTTTTCAGAAAATCGCCAAAAGGGATATAATTGTACACCGACCATCAATGGAAAAAATAGAGGCGTTTTATAGGAATCAAAAATCTAAAATGACCCCGAACAACCGAAAACAAGCGCGCGTATTTACTGGTGCTGACGTAATTGAAAATACCGTGGGGATGGCACCAGGAATGATTGTATCTGAAAACGATACAACTTGGATTTTTTTGCCTGGTGTACCAAGAGAAATGAAACAGATGATGTCGGATAAGGTAATGCCGTATCTTCAGCAACTAACAGGGGAAAGCTCAGTTATTAAATCCACAATGCTACGATTTATTGGCATTGGTGAGTCACAGCTCGAGGATGAACTTAGTGATATTATTCAAAATCAAAGTAATCCCACGATTGCTCCTTTGGCACAAAGTGAAGGTATAGCTATTAGGCTTACTGCTAAGGCGAACACACAAGAAGAGGCTTCCAATTTAATCAGCAAGACAAGGCTGCAAATTCAAGCCAAAGTAGGAGACCACATGTACGGAGCCGATGAGCAAACAATAGAGGAGAACGTGTTTGCCTTATTAAAAGCTCAAAATAAGTACATAGGTGCTGCTGAAAGCTTAACAGGAGGTATGTTTACTGAAAAGCTTATAGCTGTTGAGGGTACTTCTAAAGTATGCCGTGGCGGACTAGTCTGTTATGATACAAACGTTAAAGAAAATGTTTTGCATATTTCGCCTGAAACTATTAGACAGTTTGGAACGGTCAGTGATGAATGTGCTGCAGAAATGGCCAGAAACATTTGTACCCTTTTAGATTCAGATATAGGTATTAGCTTTACGGGAGCAGCTGGACCGGATAGTGTGGAAGGCCATCCTCCTGGAACTGTTTTCATCGCAATTTATGACGGTTCTAATGATAGTATTGTAAGAAAATATACATTCCAGGGCAGTCGGCAAGCTATACGAAAAAAAGCCACTTTAAAAGGGTTTGAACTTTTGTATAATTTATTGAAATAGAATTTTTGAATCATGAATTTACTGGGAAATTGTATTTTCAGAGTCTAATAATCTAGTAAAAACCAATTTTCCCGTTTAATGAACCTCGGAAAATGAGAACATTTATTCGTTCTTTTCTTGGCAAATCATGAAAAACAAGGTATGATGTAGATAGTTAATTAAAGGAGGTAAGCTCGTTGGGAGATAAAAAACAAGCTTTAGATATGGCGTTAAAACAAATTGAAAAACAATTCGGTAAAGGTTCTGTTATGAAGTTAGGTGAACAGGCTGAACAAAAGATCGCAACAATTCCAAGTGGTTCGCTTGCATTGGACGTAGCCTTAGGTATTGGTGGATATCCGAGAGGACGAGTAGTAGAAATATATGGACCAGAATCTTCTGGTAAAACAACTGTTGCTCTTCACGCAATTGCTGAAGCCCAACGAAAAGGTGGACATGCAGCATTTATAGATGCGGAGCATGCACTTGACCCTACATATGCGCGAGCATTAGGGGTGAATATAGATGAATTACTATTATCTCAGCCAGATACCGGTGAGCAAGCTTTGGAAATTGCTGAGGCACTTGTGCGCAGTGGCGCTGTAGATATAGTTGTTGTTGACTCGGTTGCTGCCCTAGTTCCCAAAGCGGAAATTGAAGGTGAAATGGGTGACGCGCATGTGGGCTTGCAGGCACGACTTATGTCACAAGCGCTTAGAAAACTATCAGGTGCAATTAATAAATCAAAGACAACTGCTATATTCATTAACCAGATCAGAGAAAAGGTTGGGGTTATGTTTGGTAATCCGGAAACAACTCCTGGTGGTCGCGCACTGAAATTCTATGCATCTGTTAGATTGGAAGTTCGCCGTGCGGAGACATTGAAACAGGGAAATGATATGGTTGGTAATAAAACACGAATAAAAGTGGTTAAGAATAAAGTAGCGCCACCTTTCAAGAAGGCGGAGGTCGACATTATGTATGGGGAAGGTATTTCCAAAGAGGGCGAAATAATAGATGTTGGATCTGACCTTGATATAGTTCAAAAAAGTGGTGCATGGTATTCCTATAATGGAGATAGGCTTGGACAAGGCCGGGAAAATGCAAAAGAATATCTGAAGGCTAATGAAAATGTCATGACAGAACTACATGGAATGATTCGTCAGCATTATAATTTAGATGAACAGCCAGAAGAAACAGAAGAAAAGGGACAGGAAAGCTTAGATGTATAAGAATATTTAACTACTTAAATCCTTTGCTGGTAATTACTGGCAAAGGATTTATTATTTTGAGAGCGATTGCTAATTGTTACGATTCCTTGACATTGGCTATACGGACAATTACAATTAAATTGTATAATTTTATATTTTTTATTATACAATTTTATTTATTTATTATTGAACATTGTACATGCCGACAATAATGAATTGTTGTACAACTTATAGCAATAGGAGGTGAACCCCATGGACAGTCCCTTAATCATCTCCATTTTGCTTGCCGTAATCGTCGGTATTGTTGTTGGTTATCTGATTCGTAAATCTATTGCAGAAGCTAAGATTTCCAGTGCGGAAAATTTAGCTAAACAAATAGTAGATGAAGCACACCGAAATGCAGATGCCTCTAAAAAAGAGGCACTTCTTGAAGCGAAGGATGAAAATCATAAACTTCGCCAGCAGACAGAAGATGACTTACGTGAACGTCGAACAGAAGTGCAAAAGCAAGAAAATCGTCTGATGCAAAAAGAAGAAAATCTGGACAGAAAAAGTGAAACGCTGGATAAGCGAGAGCTCTTGTTAGAGAAGAAGGAACAATCACTAACAGAAAAACAACAACAAATTGAAGAAATGGAAAGCAAAGTGGAAGCTGTAATTCAAGAGCAGCAAACGGAGCTTGAACGCATTTCAGGGTATACAACTGATCAGGCAAGACAGATAATTTTAGAGCGAGTTGAACAAGAGGTTAGTCATGAATCAGCATTAATGATTAAAGAAGCTGAAAATCGTGCGAAAGAGGAAGCAGATAAGAAAGCCAAAAGCATTCTTTCGTTAGCCTTACAGCGTTGCGCGGCAGACCATGTAGCTGAAACAACTGTATCTGTTGTAAATCTTCCTAATGACGAAATGAAAGGTCGAATTATCGGCCGTGAAGGTCGTAATATTCGAACTTTAGAAACGCTTACCGGCATTGACTTAATTATTGATGATACACCGGAAGCAGTAATTCTGTCAGGTTTTGATCCAATACGTCGAGAGACAGCTCGTATGGCTCTAGAGAAACTCGTACAAGACGGTAGAATACACCCTGCAAGAATAGAAGAGATGGTGGATAAAGCCAGACGTGAAGTAGATGAATATATACGGGAAATTGGAGAGGAAACAACGTTTGAAGTTGGAGTACACGGATTACATCCAGATTTAGTTAAAATACTTGGTCGCCTAAAATATCGTACAAGCTATGGTCAAAATGTGTTAAAGCATTCTACAGAGGTAGCGTATCTCTCCGGACTGCTTGCTGCTGAGTTAGGTGAAGATGAAACACTTGCAAGAAGAGCTGGCTTACTTCATGACATTGGTAAAGCTATTGATCATGAAGTAGAGGGAAGTCATGTTGAAATTGGGAAAGAACTAGGAATTAAATACAAGGAACATGAAGTTGTCATTAATTCTATTGCTTCTCACCATGGCGATGAAGAAGCTACTTCCATTATTTCCGTTTTAGTTGCTGCAGCAGATGCACTATCCGCTGCACGCCCTGGAGCAAGAAGTGAAACATTGGAAAATTACATCAAGCGTCTTGAAAAACTGGAAGAAATATCAGAGTCGTTTACAGGTGTGGAAAAGTCATTCGCTATTCAGGCGGGAAGAGAAATTAGAATTATGGTTAAACCCGATGAAATTGACGACATTGATTCAGTCAAAATCGCAAGGGATATTCGTAAGCGAATTGAAGGCGAATTGGACTACCCAGGTCATATTAAAGTAACTGTTATCAGAGAAACAAGAGCAGTTGAATATGCTAAATAGTGACCAATAAGATACGAGACTAATAAAAGCGGCCAGCTGGTCGCTTTTATTTTTGCTTTACAGTATAATTTGAGTGTGAAACATATTATTACTCGTTAGGATGAGAAAAATTATGAAAATATTATTTATCGGTGATGTAGCAGGATCTCCTGGAAGGGATATGGTTCAGCATTATCTACCAAAATTAAAAGAAAAACACCGTCCACATATAACTATTGTTAATGGGGAAAACGCAGCATCCGGAAAAGGGATTACTGAAAAAATTTATAAGCAATTTCTTGAGTGGGGTGCTCAGGTTGTTACAATGGGGAACCATACTTGGGATAAAAAAGAAATTTTTGAATTTATAGATGACGCCAAGAATATGATTCGGCCGGCAAACTTCCCAGAGGGTACACCCGGGAAAGGGCTTAAATTTGTGAACTTAAATGGAACTGAAATTGCTGTAATTAATATGCAGGGACGTACCTTTTTACCTGCACTTGATGATCCGTTTCGTAAAATGGATGAACTAATTGAAGAAGCCAAAAAACGAACAAGTATTATTTTTGTAGATTTTCATGCAGAAGCTACAAGTGAAAAACAGGCAATGGGGTGGTACCTGGATGGCCGAGTCAGTGCAGTTGTTGGTACACACACACATACTCAGACTGCTGACGACCGAATTTTGCCACAAGGAACAGCATATATTACGGATGTTGGGATGACTGGACCTTATGATTCCGTATTAGGTATGGAAAAGGAAGCAGTTTTGAAAAAGTTCCTCACAAGTTTACCAGTACGTTTTGAAATTGACACAAAGGGAAGAACTCAGTTAAATGGTTTTTTAGTTACAATAAATGATAAAACCGGAAAGGCATCTAAGGTTGAGCGTATTTTAATAAACGATGACCATCCATTCTTTGGTTGATTATTTGAATGTTTAGAATTATTGATGCATAATAAGGTAATAAGCTATCATCTCCAAGAATATAGTAGCAATAGAACTACAATAGTAATTGAAGGAGGTACTAGTAATGGAAGTATTGAAAGTTTCAGCAAAATCAAATCCAAATTCAGTAGCAGGTGCACTTGCGAATGTCTTACGGGAACGTGGAACAGCGGAAATGCAGGCGATTGGCGCGGGTGCATTAAACCAGTCCGTCAAAGCGGTAGCGATTGCCAGAGGATTTGTAGCGCCAAGTGGAGTTGATTTAATTTGTATTCCGGCTTTTACTGATATTATGATTGATGAGGAAGAACGTACTGCGATTAAACTAATTGTAGAACCTAGATAACTTACTAAATATAATATTAAGTGTTGCGCTAAGCTGCGTAACACTATTTTTATGACAAATTAAGTAAACTTTTTATTTTCAGGTGGTTTTTCTTTGCACTGAACTGCTCATGTATTGTTTAATTTGCCTATAGCCTTTATAATTTAATAATGTACATCTATGTCATTAATAGTGTTTTATATATAAGAAAGGAGTTTCGTTAATGAATGAGCAGCAACGGAAGGACCAGTCACAAATAAAGCAAACTGAAAATCCAACGGACATAAAATCCGGATCGGATAATATGAATCGGTTAAAAAATACTTCCAGCGACGACATTATTTCAAAGTATTTTGAAACGACATATGAGCCACCAAATTTAAATAAGGCACGTAAACGTGGACGTGATGATGTGAAAGTTCATTATGACTTTGAAATCCCTGAGGGTATGGATAAAATTGGAGAGGGAAAGAAATTCATGATTCGTACATATGGATGTCAGATGAATGAGCATGATACAGAGGTCATGGCAGGTATTCTGACCGAGATGGGTTATGAATCAACTTCTGATACCAAAGAAGCAGATATTATTTTATTAAATACCTGTGCAATTCGCGAAAATGCGGAAAACAAAGTGTTTGGTGAAATTGGTCACCTAAAACCACTTAAATTGGAGAATCCAGATCTAATTCTTGGTGTATGTGGTTGTATGTCACAGGAAGAATCTGTTGTAAATCGGATTTTGAAAAAACATCCGCAAATTGATTTGATTTTTGGGACGCATAATATCCACCGCATCCCACATTTAGTAAAAGAAGCTATGTTTGGAAAAGAAAAGATCGTAGAAGTATGGTCTAAAGAGGGCGACATTATTGAAAACCTCCCTAAAGCACGAAAAGGAAATATAAAAGCATGGGTAAATATTATGTACGGGTGTGATAAGTTTTGTACCTATTGTATAGTACCTATGACGCGCGGGAAAGAGCGTAGCCGTAAACCGGAGGATATTATCCAGGAAGTAAGGCATCTAGCAGCGCAGGGCTATAAAGAAGTCACTTTGCTTGGCCAAAATGTAAATGCATACGGAAAAGATTTAGAAGAATTGTCATATGGTTTAGGAGATTTGATGAATGATATTCACAAAATTGATATTCCCCGTGTGCGCTTTACAACATCACACCCAAGAGATTTTGATGACCGCTTAATTGAGGTATTAGCACAGGGCGGGAATTTGCTTGATCATATCCATCTTCCTGTCCAGTCCGGCAGCAGTGAGGTTCTAAAGAAAATGAATCGTAAATATACACGTGAAGAATATTTAGAGCTTGTTCGCAAAATACGTGAAGCTATGCCTAATGCAACCCTCACTACCGATATTATTGTTGGCTTTCCAAACGAAACTGAAGAACAATTCGAGGAAACAATGACATTAGTAGAAGAAGTTGGATTTGAAGCAGCATATACATTTATTTATTCACCTCGTGACGGTACTCCAGCTGCCAGAAAGACAGATGACGTACCGGAAGAAGTGAAAAAACAGCGATTATATCGTTTAAATGATCTTGTTAACAAACAGTCAGCAGAATCAATGAAAACTTATGATAATAAGATTGTTAAAGTTCTTGTCGATGGTGAGAGTAAGAAAAATCCAGATATTCTTGCAGGCTATACAGAAAGAAATAAACTGGTAAACTTTCAAGGTCCTAAATCAGCAATTGGTAAAATTGTTGAAGTCGAAATTACCGAATCCAAAACATGGTCATTAAATGGTATAATGGTAGAAAATACAGTTGAGGTGAATTGATATGGCTGAATATACACGCAAACAAGTGCTTGACGAAGCAAAAGGTTTGGCACAGATGCTGGCTAGCACAGAAGAGATTGATCGTTTTAAACAAGTTGAGGCAAAAATAAACAATAATAAAAAAGTACAACAATTAATAACTAAAATTAAAACCCTGCAGAAGCAAGCAGTTAATTTTCAGGCTTATGAAAAAACAGAAGCATTGAAAAAGGTAGAAGCTGAAATTGACCGTTTGCAAGCTGAAATTGATGATATTCCAGTGGTACAGGAATTCAAAGAAACGCAAATTGTAGTTAATGATATTTTACAATTGGTTTCTGGAACAATTGCCCGTGAAGTAACAAATGATGTTATCTCATCTACTGGTGGTGACCTTTTATCAGGTGAAACAGGTTCTAAGACAAATAACGGCTCAGCATGCAGCCATTAATTTGATGCCAGGCAGGAAATTTTTCTTGCCTGGTTTTCCTTATGGCAATAGCCTTTGAATGGTTTTTAAGAAAAGTTATCACTAATCTTTACGTCCTTTTACACAATAGCTATGCACTATAGGTATTTGTCTTGCATAAAATGACTATGAAAAAAGAGGAGGTAAACGAAATTATGACTTTTCTTGATCAAGAATTTAGAGAAATCATTACGAAAGCTGTTTGTGGTAAGGGTAGAAAGTTCACGCAGGCTACTCACAATATCTCGCCGTCACATAGACCATCAAGCATCCTTGGCTGCTGGGTGATTAATCATTTGTATAATGCCAAGAAAAAATCAGAAGAAACTGTAGAGATAAATGGTAGCTACGATATTAATATTTGGTATTCGTACAATGACAATACAAAAACCGAGGTGGTAACAGAACGTGTAACGTATTGTGATTATATTCCACTATCTGTTAAGGATGAGAATTGTCTGAGTGACGATTATGATGTCATTGCCAAAGTTATTCAACAGCCGAATTGTTTGGAATGCCAGATTGCCAACCAAGGTCATAAAATAGTTGTAGAAATAGAGCGCGAATTTGTTGTTCAAATAATTGGCGAAACAAAGGTTAAAGTAAGGGTAAATCCTAAAGGTTTCAACGATAATTTTGATGATGACGATTGGGGATTTGACATAACAGATGACGAGTTAAGTGATGTCAGTCCAGATTTTGTGAACGATAAGGCGAAAGACTAAGGAACTTACGAGGGTTAATTCTCTCGTAAGTTTTTTTGTTGTTTAGCGTACTATAAAATTTAATTGCTGTGGAGAACTGAATTTCCGAATCAGCGACGTCCAGCTCCGACGTACAGGACGTACTAGTGCCGGTGACGCCACAGGACGTGGCGTTCTCACCGACCAGCGCCTAGCACCTAGTGGACTTACCTCCTCGTGTCTACGATAAGAAATAAAGGATGTTCGAAAAAACCACCACATCCTGTGGCAACGTCGACCTACTTTGTTCGCAAATAAGAAAGTATAAATACTTTCTTACTGCGTAAGTGCAACTAAGGCTTGGCGATAAGTCAAGTTTTCTAACAATCGTGAGTTGCGGTTTCATATAAACTTAGCAAGCATTTAGGAAACAGCTTTTATATATGAAAGGGGGAAGTCGATTTATGTCTACAAATTATGCTATAATTGTACATTATATTCGGTATATTTTTGGAGGATTAACTTATGGCTAAAAGCACACCAATGATGGAACAATACTTAAAAATAAAAGCAGAACACAAAGATGCATTTTTATTTTTCCGATTAGGTGATTTCTATGAAATGTTCTTTGATGATGCAATAAATGCTGCTAGGGAATTGGAAATAACCCTTACCAAACGGGGGGCAGGACAAGATGATCCCATTCCGATGTGTGGTGTACCCTATCATTCTGCTGCTAATTACATAAAAAATTTAATTGAAAAGGGTTATAAAGTAGCTATTTGTGAGCAAGTTGAGGATCCAAAGGTCGCTAAGGGTGTTGTAAGAAGAGAAGTGGTTCAGCTTATTACTCCTGGAACCGTTATGGAAAGTAATATGCTTAATGAACGTGATAACAACTATATTGCCAGTCTTTCTCATTTCTCTGATGGTTCTTATGTAATTGTTTATAATGATTTGTCAATTGGTGAAAATAACATTGCACTTATTTCAAGTGGATGGGACGCAGTTATTCATGAGTTGTTCAATCAGCCAATAAAAGAAATAGTAATTCCTTCGAGTCTGCCTGATGAATTTCAGGATCAGTTAAGCAAAAAATTAAACGTAACATTGTCCTATCAGGATGAAATAAATTTTAATGCAGAATATCGCAGTTTATGTGATAACCTAAACGATGAGCGACTTGTTAAGGCATTCAGTCGTCTGCTTAATTACATCCAATACACACAAAAGCGTTCACTTGATCATTTACAGCCTGCTAAGATTATTGAATTGAACCATCATTTAGCATTGGATATGTACTCTAAACGAAACCTGGAATTAACTGAGACAATTATGAAAAAAAGTAAGCATGGAAGTCTGCTGTGGGTACTTGACAAAACAGTAACAGCAATGGGGTCCAGAATGCTTAAAAAGTGGCTGGAACGCCCGTTATTAAATAAACATGAAATTGAAAAACGTCATGATATTGTTGATGGCTTTTATCAAGGATTTATGGAGCGCGATTCGCTACGTGATGTATTAAAATCGGTTTATGATCTTGAACGTCTTGCTGGTCGAGTTGCATTCGGTAATATAAATGCACGTGATCTCATCCAATTAAAACAATCATTAGAAAAGTTACCGGAAGTTAGTACAATACTAAAGCAATTTAACCAAAAAAATATAACGGAATTAAGTAATAAACTTGTATTTCCAGAGGAGATACTATCCATATTAGATACCAGTTTAATAGAAGATCCGCCAATATCGATCAAAGAAGGATCGATTATAAAAGATGGGTATAATGAGAAGCTTGATACTTATAGAGAAGCTTCACGTAATGGCAAACAATGGATTGCTGAACTGGAACAGAAGGAAAAGAAAGAAACAAATATTAAGTCCCTTAAAATTGGTTATAATCGCGTGTTTGGTTATTATATTGAGGTAACCAAAGCCAATTTACATCTCTTGCCTGAGGGAAAATATGAGCGCAAGCAGACATTATCGAATGCTGAGCGTTACATTACACCAGAATTAAAGGAGAAAGAAGAACTTATTTTAGAGGCTGAAGAGAAAAGTGTTGATTTAGAATACAATTTATTCCTTGAAATTAGAGAACAAATAAAAGAACATATACCTAAAATACAGTATTTAGCTGATATAGTCAGTAAAGTTGACGTACTTCAGGGGTTTGCAACGGTTAGTGAAGCGAATGATTATAAGCGCCCGCGATTTGTTGATGAAACGTTATCTATTAAAAATGGACGTCATCCTGTAATTGAACAAGTAATGAAGGATGATTCGTTCGTACCAAATAATGTTTTGCTGGATCAGAACACTGACGTCCTTCTAATAACTGGCCCTAATATGTCAGGTAAGAGCACCTATATGCGTCAACTGGCATTAACAGTTATTATGGGGCAAATTGGCTGTTTTGTTCCATGTGAAGATGCAGATTTAATTCTATTCGATCAGATCTTTACGCGAATTGGTGCAGCAGATGATTTAGTTGCAGGACAGAGCACTTTTATGGTTGAAATGCTTGAAGCAAATCATGCCATTACTAATGCAACAGAAAACAGTTTGATTCTGCTTGATGAAATTGGCCGAGGGACAAGCACATATGATGGAATGGCATTGGCACAATCGATTGTTGAGTATATCCACAATAATATTCATGCCAAAACATTATTCTCAACGCATTATCATGAATTAACAGCACTTGAAAACACCTTAGAAAAATTGAAAAACATTCATGTTCGCGCAGAAGAATATGAAGGAAATGTAGTCTTCCTTCACCAGATAAAAGAAGGAGCAGCCGACCAAAGCTATGGTATACATGTTGCGAAACTAGCAAACCTTCCTGAGCAACTTATTGATCGGGCAGGTTCTATTTTAAATCAATTGGAGAATAACGACGAAATGCATGAGGCAGCTAACCTAGCTGATAATGATCAACTGTCCTTTTTTATTGAGGAAAAAATACCTAAAGAAAAGAAGCAACACAGTAAAGAAGACAAATCAGTAATTGATGACTTAAATAATCTCAATTTATTTGAGATGACACCGATGGAAGCGATGAACGAACTATACCGATTGCAAAAACATGTAAAAAAGTAAGATAGAAGGGATTGTTCTCATGAATATTATTCAAATGCCAGATGCTTTAGCAAATAAAATTGCTGCTGGAGAAGTAGTGGAACGCCCTGCATCTGTCGTAAAAGAATTAGTTGAAAATAGTATTGATGCTAATAGCACTTCAATAAAAGTCGAAGTAGAGGAAGCTGGATTACAAAAAATTAAAATTACCGATAATGGTGATGGTATGTCTGAGGATGATTGCGAGAGAGCATTCTTGCGTCATGCGACAAGTAAAATTAAAAGTGAAACAGACTTATTTCATGTCAAAACGCTGGGATTTCGCGGAGAAGCATTAGCAAGTATCGCAGCAGTCAGCAGATTAACGGTAAAGACATCACAGGGAGATAATGCAGCAACAGTGCTTTCGATGGAAGGCGGTTCCATAATAAACAAGGAGAAAAGTGATGCACGTAAAGGCTCAGAAATCGTAGTGGAAGATTTATTTTATAATACTCCCGCTCGATTAAAATACATGAAAACCATTCATACGGAGCTTGGTCACATTACAGACCTATTAAACAGGTTAGCATTGTCTCACCCGGGAATCCGTTTTGAAGCTATCCACAATGGGAAGTCTCTCTTTAAGACAACTGGATCTGGAGACCTGCTTCAGGTAGTTGGAAATGTATATGGGATGAGTGTGGCTAAAAAAATGCTGCCAATTCAACGTGAAACCCTTGATTTCTCAATTGAAGGATTTATTGCAAAACCTGAAGTCACCAGAGCATCGCGTAATTATATTTCCACCATTATTAATGGACGGTATATAAAGAGTATTCCTTTGTCACAAGCGATTATTAGAGGGTATCATACATTGTTGCCAATTGGTCGTCTGCCAGTAGTTGTTCTATCAATAACAATGGACCCCATATTGGTTGATGTGAATGTACACCCAACTAAACTTGAGGTTCGTTTTAGTAAAGATAAAGAATTGTTTGCTGCCATTGAAGAGACGATCAGAACAAAATTCAGACATGCATCCTTAATACCTGAACTGGAACAGAAACAAGAAAATCAAGAGAAATCAGTTCAAAACACATTGCAATTTAATGAACCACAGAGGGAAGCGCAGCGGGAACAAATACCCCAAGTAAATGAACAAGTACCAACTATAGAGCAATCAAACTCAACTAATAATATAGGTTTTCAACATGAGTTCGACCATAGTAATGATATTCCTTCTGCTGACGTAAAACCTGCAGTGGTCAAAGAAGAGCAACAACGTGTACCCACTATGTATCCAATTGGTCAACTCCATGGTACTTATATTCTAGCGCAAAATGAAAATGGATTATATATGATCGACCAGCACGCTGCACAAGAACGTATAAAGTATGAGTTTTTTAAACAGAAGCTTGGTAAAACAATTAACGAGTCTCAAGAATTATTAATGCCTTTGACATTTGAATTTTCTAAACAAGAATCTATCTTCATTGATCATTATAAAGAAGAACTTGAGAAAGTAGGACTGTTTTTGGAGTCATTTGGAAATCAAACTTATATTATTCGGTCATATCCAACGTGGTTTCCAGAAGGATTTGAAGAAGAGATAATTCGTGAAATGATTGATCAGGTTATGGATGATGAACGAGTAAATGTTGAAAAAATAAGAGAAGATGCAGCAATATTAATGTCCTGTAAACGATCAATTAAAGCGAATCATTATTTAAATCAGGAAGACATGTTTCGATTATTGGAAGATTTACGTAATTCAACTGATCCATTTACATGTCCGCATGGCCGACCAATCATTGTGCATTATTCTTCCTATGAACTGGAGAAAATGTTCAAACGCGTTATGTAAGGATTGAATAAAAGAAGCACACCTCGTGAAAACTATAAGTAAAACAGCGAGGTGCGCTATGGAAAATCAGAAGCTAATAAACTTTTTAAATCAATTGTTGTCCAATTACTTTGTCATGTACGTAAAACTCCACCGTTATCACTGGTTCATTCAAGGAAAACATTTCTACCAGTTGCACGATGTTTTTGAAGATATGTATAAAACTACAGCAAGTGACTTAGATGAAATAGCCGAGAGAGTTTTAATGATCGATGGCAAACCTTTGGCAACAATGGTTAAGTACATAAAAGAATCAACACTTGAGGAAGCAACTGCTGATGATAAAGAAGTTGAGATTATAAGACAGTTAATAACCGATTATAAACAGATTATCAGAGAAATAAAGGATGAAGGTATTCCTGAAGCTTCCGATCGAAAAGATGAGCCAACAGTTGACTTGCTTGTAACATTACAAGGAAAATTAGAAAAACATATATGGATGTTACATGCATACCTTGCGTATGAATAAAGATATATAGGGGAATGATGATGAAAAAACCAGTAATTGCGATTGTTGGACCAACTGCTGTTGGAAAAACCAGACTTAGTATAGAAGTTGCAGAATCGTTCAATGGTGAGATTATTAGCGGCGATTCTATGCAAGTATACCGAGGCTTGGATATCGGAACAGCAAAAATTAGCGAGGAAGAAAAACATGGCATTCCTCATTATATGATTGATACTAAATACCCCAGCGATTCATTCTCTGTTGCTGATTATCAGGCACATGTCCAACAATATATAAACGAAATTAGTTCACATCAAAAGTTGCCGATAATAGCTGGTGGGAGCGGACTATATATTCAAGCAGCGTTATATGATTACAACTTTTCAGATCAAAAACGAGATAGCGAAGTGACTAGACGACTTGAAGAGGAGCTTGACAACCAAGGAGTATTGACTTTATATAATAGACTAAAGAAAATAGACCCTGAACAAGCTGCCAAAATTCACCCAAACAATCACCGAAGAGTTATTCGTGCGTTGGAAATCTATCAAACAACCGGAATGACTATGTCAGAGTATCAGAAGGAACAAAAAAGGGTTTCCCCATATAATCCCATTTTTATAGGTTTGGAGATGGACCGTAAGCTTTTATATGAGCGAATAAATGCTCGAGTTGATAATATGCTTGAACAAGGCTTGTTAGATGAGGTTGAGATGCTTTATAAACAAGGATTTGAAAATTGTCAATCTATGAGGGGGATTGGTTACAAAGAGTTTATTCCTTACTTTAAAGGGGAACAATCATTGATACAAGCTACGGAAACATTGAAGCGAAACTCCAGAAGGTTTGCTAAACGGCAATATACGTGGTTTAAAAATAAGCTGGATGTACAATGGTACACGATAACTCCAGAAACAATTGATGAAACATTTAGAAAAATTTTAGATGATTTAGCAGGAATGTTAAGAAGAATATAGAAGTAATTATATACAGATATAGAATAGAGGAGGATGTGCGATGGCGCAATCAGTAAACATTCAGGACCAATACTTAAATCAGCTTCGAAAGGATCATATTTCAACTACTGTTTTTTTGACAAATGGATTTCAATTAAGAGGGATATTAAAAGCCTTTGATAATTTCACGGTCTTGTTAGAAACAGACGGAAAACAACAATTAATTTTTAAACATGCCATATCTACTTTTGCTCCAGTGAAAAATGTAGAACTTGAAAAAGAATAATAAATGAACGGACGCTCTTATTTAATGGGCGTCCGTTTTAGTATCTAGGCGTTTGTCACATCTTTTTTATATACCGCGTATACTAACGTGACTAAGGGGTGAGAATGTGGAAACGCAAAAACTTCGAAATAAAAATGGGCAGATTAATATTGTTTTGCATGATAAAAATAATGTACCGTTTGATAAAGGCAGCCGATTACAAGATGTAGGGAAAAGTCCATTTTCACATATTGATTCAGAATTTTCATCATTCATAGGAATGGAGAAATTAAAGAAGACTATAAGAGAAATATATGCAACGATTGTAATAAATGAAAAACGAAAAGAAATGGGTCTCACTTGTTCCAAACAGGTACTTCATATGCTTTTTAAAGGTAATCCTGGAACTGGTAAAACAACAGTAGCCAGAAAACTTGCTAAGATGTATTTTGAGATGGGCCTACTTTCAAAGGGACATTTTATAGAGGCTGAACGGGCAGACCTGGTTGGTGAATATATTGGTCAAACTGCTCAGAAAACACGTGCAATTATCCAAAAGGCAATGGGTGGTATTTTGTTCGTTGACGAGGCTTATTCATTGGCACGTGGCGGGGAAAAGGACTTTGGAAAAGAAGCAATTGATACATTGGTGAAGCATATGGAGGATAATCATAATGACTTTGTGCTAATTTTAGCAGGATACCCATATGAAATGGATCGTTTCCTTACACTTAATCCTGGTTTAAAGTCAAGATTTCCATTTATATTGGATTTCCAGGATTACGAGGTAAATCAGTTAACAAAAATTGCAAAGCAAATGGTTAATGATCGTGAATATGAATTTACGAATGAAGCAGAGTGGAAACTGCGTAGCCATTTATATAAGAAAAAACAAGAAACCCATCGTAATTTCTCTAATGCCAGATATGTTCGTAATGTTATTGAACAATCAATTAGGCTTCATGCTGTTCGCTTATTAAACAATGAAAATTTCACCGTTAATGATTTAATTCAGTTAACCGGTACCGACCTTTCACTCGATGAAGAATGACATGCCAATTGTGATGTAAAAGGTTCTTTGCTATGATAAAAACAAGAGACTGCTAAAAAATTAACTGTCCGGATAGAGGAAGAGGTATTTATCATGTTAGAAAAAATATTAATAATTGCTGTAAAAATGCAGGATCAAAATGATGATCGTTTTGAATCTTCCTTGGAAGAACTAAGCTCGTTATGTAAAACTGCTGGTGGTAAAGTAGCAAGAGTAGTAACGCAAAATCGTCAAAAGATTCACCCTGCATATTACATTGGTGAAGGTAAAAAGGAAGAAATAAATGAAGCAGTTGATGAACTGGAAATTAATCTTGTCGTATCGAATGATGAGTTATCTGCTGGGCAATTGCGTAACTTAAGTGATCGATTTGGTGTAAGGGTGATTGATCGCAGTCAGCTAATACTGGATATATTTGCCCAGCGTGCCCATACCAAGGAAGGTAAGTTACAAGTTGAACTAGCACAGCTGGAGTATATGCTGCCAAGATTGCATGGTCAAGGGGAAGCAATGTCCCGTTTGGGTGCGGGTATTGGAACACGTGGGCCAGGTGAAACGAAATTGGAGACAGATCAACGCCATATTAGACGACGAATATTCGATATTAAAAGACGGTTAAAATTAGTTGTGCAACAACGTGAACAATACCGCAAACGCAGAAAAACAAATGATGCATTTCAAATTGCCATAGTTGGTTATACCAATGCAGGGAAATCGACACTATTTAACCGTTTAACAAAAAGCAGCTCACATGAAGAGAATCAGTTATTTGCAACACTCGACCCATTGACAAGAAGAATTCAGCTGCCGTCAGGGTTTCAAACGCTAGTAACAGATACTGTTGGTTTTATTCAGGATCTACCAACATCATTGGTAGCTTCTTTCAAATCAACGTTAGAAGAAGTAACAGAAGCAGATTTTATTCTACATGTAGTAGATGCTGCAAATCCAGACCTTGAACAGCATCAGCTCACAGTAAGCAATTTACTGCGTGATTTGAATGCACATACTATACCGATGCTGACTGTTTATAATAAAAACGATAAAATTGATAATGACTTTATTGCAATGAATCACCCAAACATCCTTGTTAGTGCGTTTGATCAAGCAGATATTCAAAAGCTTCAAATAAAAATAGAAGAAATACTTAAAGATGAGTGGGATTGGTATAAACTTGATTTAACACCCGACCAGGGGAAGATGCTGAATCGATTGGAACATGAGACAATAATTAGTGACCGTTTCTATGAAGAAGAGCTGAATGAGTATATAGTAGAAGGATACATGCGACAAGAACACCCATTAAAAAGTTTATTGAAGGAGTAATAATGTACTAATGACTAAACAATTGATGAAACAGGCAGAAGCAGATTGCACTACACAACATAGAAATGTCGCAGCTATAGTAGAGACCAATCAAAAACGGGTACTTGATTCTTTTCAAAAGAACCGTGTTAGTGATAGTCATTTTAACCCAACTACTGGATACGGGTATGATGATTTAGGGAGGGAAACTTTAGAAGCTGTGTATGCGGATGTGTTTGGTGGAGAAGATGCACTTGTCAGACCGCAAATTGTTTCGGGTACTCATGCCATATCCACGACATTATTTGGCTTATTAAGACCTGGTGAAGAACTATTATATATAACAGGAAGACCATATGACACGTTAGAATCCGTAATCGGAGTTCATGAATCTAATACAGGATCTTTAGCCGATTTTAACATCACATACAGTGAATTAGACTTATTGGAAAATGGTAAGGTTAATTATAGTGGAATTAAACAGAGGGTTTCCCGGCAAACAAAAGTAATTGGTATACAACGTTCAAAAGGATATGATGACAGACCGTCATTCACAATTGATGAAATAGAAGAAATGGTAACTTTTATAAAGAATATAAATAAAGACTTAATTGTGTTTGTAGATAATTGTTATGGGGAATTTGTTGAAGAAAAAGAACCATTACATATAGGTGCAGATATTATTGCTGGTTCGCTAATTAAAAACCCAGGAGGTGGAATAGTACGAGCTGGAGGATACATAGCGGGAAAGAAAGATCTCGTACTTCAGTGTGCTCACCGTTTAACTGCCCCAGGTCTTGGAAAGGAAACTGGGGCAACACTTAATATGCTGCAGGAAATGTTTCAAGGATTATTTATGGCACCTCACGTTGTTGGAGAAGCATTGAAAGGAGCAATTCTGACTGCAAGATTTATAGAGTTAGTCGGATTTAAGACAAGCCCTAATTACCAAGCTGAGCGCACAGACTTAATACAGTCTGTAACATTCGGTAATCAGGAAAGAATGATTGCCTTTTGCCAGGCAATTCAGCACAGTTCACCTATCAATTCATTTGTAACACCATATCCAAGCGAAATGCCAGGTTATCAAGACAAGGTAATTATGGCAGCTGGTACATTTGTGCAGGGAGCGAGTCTGGAATTGACAGCAGATGGACCGTTAAGATCCCCATTTACAGCATTTGTTCAGGGAGGATTAACTTATTCACATGTGAAAATAGCTTTAGAATCCGCCGTGGAAAAGTTATTGGATGATGGTATTGTACCTAGTAAACAGGAGATGTAGAAATAACACCCTGCATGTTAGGGAAGTTAACATTAATTTGACAATAAACATTACATATGCTATTATTATTTTAGATGATTAAAAGGAGGTATTATGATGGACGATCAAGATAGACGTTCAATGCCTTTATTTTCAATAAGCATTGTTAAAAAATTAACTGAATTGACTGCAAGACAGATTCGATATTATGAAGAACATAATTTGATTCATCCAGAAAGGTCAACAGGTAACCAACGTTTGTTTTCTTTTAATGATGTTGACCAATTACTAGAAATAAAAAATCTGATGGACAGAGGAATTAATTTAGCTGGTATTAAGCACATTATCACAGAGGAAAATACACGGGATAATGAAAAAGCAAAACCTCAAATATCGGATCGTCAATTACGTACAATGCTGAAGAATGAGTTAATGGAAGCAGGGAGAATGGGGAAATCGAGCATGCGTCAAGGAGAGCTTTCTCGATTTTTTCACTAAATAAATAAAAATATTCTAGGAGGCAGTTAGATGAGCTCAGATTTTACAAAGGAACAAATTATGAAGAAGATAGAAGAGGAAAATGTTCGGTTTGTCCGCTTGCAATTTACAGACATGCTTGGAACAATCAAAAATGTTGAGATTCCACTTAGCCAGTTGGATAAAGCTTTAGATAATAAGATGATGTTTGATGGCTCTTCTATTGAAGGATTTGTTCGTATTGAAGAATCAGATATGTACTTGTACCCTGATTTAGATACATTTGTGGTATTCCCGTGGACTTCTGATAAAGGGAAGGTAGCTCGTTTTATTTGCGACATTTATAATCCAGATGGAACACCTTTTGAAGGTTGCCCAAGGTATAACCTGAAACGAAACCTTAAAAAAATGGAAGAATTAGGTTTTGATGCTTTTAATATTGGAACAGAGCCAGAGTTCTTTTTATTCAAGCTTGATGAAAAAGGCGACCCTTCAATGGAATTGAATGACCGTGGTGGTTATTTCGATTTGGCACCAACCGATCTTGGTGAGAATTGCCGCAGAGATATTGTTCTTGAGTTGGAAGAAATGGGATTTGAAATCGAGGCATCTCATCATGAAGTTGCACCTGGACAACATGAAATTGATTTTAAATATTCTGATGCAGTTAAGCATTGTGATGATATTCAAACATTTAAGCTTGCAGTTAAAACAATCGCAAGGAAACATAATCTGCACGCAACATTTATGCCTAAACCATTGTTTGGAGTAAATGGTTCTGGTATGCATGTTAATATGTCATTATTTAAAGATGGCGAAAATAGCTTCTTCGACACAAAAGGAGATATGCAGCTTAGTGATGTCGCGTATCAATTTACTGCCGGTGTCATTAAACATGCTACAAACTTTACAGCAGTTACAAATCCAACTGTTAATTCATTTAAGAGACTTGTGCCGGGATATGAAGCTCCTTGTTACGTTGCGTGGTCTGGGACAAACCGAAGCCCGCTTATTCGGATCCCATATTCAAGAGGGCTAAGTACAAGAATTGAAGTTAGAAGTGTTGATCCTGCAGCTAATCCATATATGGCCATGGCCGTATTACTTGCGTCTGGATTAGAAGGAATTAGCAAGAAATTAACACCACCTACTTCTGTAGACCGTAATATTTATATGATGGACAAAGAAGAACGCGAGAAAAACGGTATAAAAGATTTACCTGCAACACTTATGGATGCGTTAGAAGAACTGCAAAAAGATAAAGTTGTTACGGATGCATTAGGCGAACACTTATACGAACACTTTATAGAAGCGAAAGAAATTGAATGGGATATGTTTAGAACTACTGTCCACCCTTGGGAAAGAGAACAATATTTATCAACATACTAAAGAGAAAAAGGCTTCCGTCATTTTATTGACGGAAGCCTTTTTATTATTGAATATTACGGTATAAGCCGATGACTTTACCTAGTATTGTTACATTTTGATAGATGAGAGGATCCATTGTGGCATTTTCTGGCTGCAAGCGAATTTGGTTTTTTTCTTTAAAGAATCGCTTTACAGTTGCCTCGTCTTCATCAGTCATTGCTACAACAATTTCTCCGTTTTGTGCAGTATTTTGCTGTTTTACAATAACCATATCCCCATCTAAAATACCAGCTTCTATCATACTTTCACCATCAATGATGAGAACGAACAAGTTATCATCGGGGCCAGCACTGGAACTAGGTAATGGAACGAATTCTTCGATGTTTTCTACTGCAGTAATTGGTATCCCAGCAGTAACTTTACCAATTACTGGTGCATATCTTGCTTCTTCCCTAGGAATATGACTTTCTTCAGATATGTCTAAAACCTCTATAGCTCTTGGTTTAGTAGGGTCTCTTCTAATGAATCCCTTACTTTCAAGCCTTGCCAAATGCCCATGCACAGTAGAACTTGAAGCAAGTCCGACTGCTTCTGCAATCTCTCTAACTGATGGTGGGTAACCTTTGCCATCTACCTCTTCTTTAATATACTCAAGTATTGTTTCCTGTCTTTTAGAAAGTTTATTCATCTATCAAACACCTCGCGCATAGGATTTATTAATGATAGTTTATCACCTATTTTTGGGAAAAGCAAACATTCGTTCGAGAAAGCTATTGACAAGATCATATGTTCGTATATAATGATAATTAGAGAGTAATACGAACAAAGGTTCTTGATTTTAAAAAAGGAAGGACTGATTAATATGTTTGAAAAAGTAACAAAGACAGATGTATTTTATTTAGTTGCTTTTACTTTGGCATTAGGTTTCTTATATTTCTCCATGATAACAAGTGCATAGCGTAAGGAGCGTATAAATTGAATGCAATAATCTATTGTCGTGTAAGTACCGACAAAAAAGTACAAGAGACATCTTTACATAGGCAGAAAGACGAGCTAATGGCTCTTGCGAACAAACATATGCTTACTGTCGTAGATTGTATTGAAGAACAAGAGAGCGGATATGAGATAGATAGAGATGGTATTTTTCGGATGCTTGAATTTTTTTCTGAAAAGAAGGCTGAATGTTTGTTAATACAGGATGAAACGAGGTTAGGGCGAGGGAATACCAAAATAGCCTTGTTTCACCAATTACAAAAATTAGATATTTCCATATATACTGGAATACAAGGCGGAGAGATTGAGTTGTCTGAGTCAGATTCAATGGTTCTGCAAATAGTTGGTATTGTAGAAGAATATCAACGTAAAATCCATAATACAAAAATTAAACGTGGCATGAGAAAGGCAATAAATGAAGGTTTCGATCCAAGTGAAAACTTATCAAATCGACATCATGCACCTGGTAGAGAGCGAAAAGTATTTCCAATAGAAGAAGTTGTGCGAATGAGGCAAAATAACTTAACATTTGAGGAAATTACAACTACATTAAATGGATTAGGTCATCCGGTTTCCAAAGCAACTGTTCACCGGAGGTATAAGGAGTTTCGAAAAACTTGAATCTAATATCCATGTAAAGTAATATTAAAAGGCAAGGACATTGAAAATTGTTCTTGTCTTTTAAGTGTTTTCTAGGAGGTTTTAAAGATTATATCAAAAGAAAAATTAGAACGTATAAATGAACTTGCAAAGAAATCAAAAGAAGAAGAGTTAACAGAACAAGAAAAAGTAGAGCAAAAAGAACTTAGGCAGGAATATTTGAAAAATGTGCGAAAATCATTTAAGAATCAGTTTAAATCAATGACTGTAATGGATAAGGAAGGAAATGACGTTACCCCTGATAAAGTACGTGATTTGCAGGATAGGAACAAAAAGCATTAAGTCTAAAACAATTTTAGTTTATTACTTGTTACAGGAAATGTTTCATTATAGAATAAAAAGGGATCTTAACAACTTTTAAGTGGAAAGGGGAATTTTTTTGTCACAGAATATCGAACAATTATCTATAAATACGATACGAACATTGGCAATTGATGCAATAGAAAATGCAAACTCTGGTCATCCTGGCCTGCCAATGGGGGCTGCTCCAATGGCTTATACCTTATGGACTGATTTTATGAAACAAAACCCAAATAACTCAAAGTGGTTTAATCGTGATCGTTTTGTGTTGTCTGCTGGGCACGGTTCCATGCTATTATATGGATTGCTGCATTTATCAGGATATGATGTAACAATTGATGATCTAAAATCTTTCCGTCAATGGGATTCAAGAACACCAGGACATCCAGAGGTCCATCATACAGACGGAGTAGAGGCAACAACAGGTCCACTAGGACAAGGTCTTGGAATGTCAGTTGGAATGGCAATTGCTGAAGCACATCTTGCAGCAAAATATAACCAGGAAGAGTTATCAATAATTGATCATAATACGTATGCTCTTGTAAGTGATGGCGATTTAATGGAAGGCATTTCGCACGAAGCAGCTTCCCTAGCTGGTCACTTAGGACTTGGAAAGTTGATTGCATTATATGATTCAAATGATATCTCATTAGATGGTGATTTGGACCGAGCATTTTCCGATAATACGGAAGAACGCTTCAAGGCTTATGGCTGGCAAGTTATACATGTAGAGGATGGTAACGATCTAACAGCTATTCGAAATGCAATAAATGAAGCAAAACAGAATGCAGAACAGCCAACATTGATTGAGGTAAAAACTGTTATAGGTTACGGTTCACCTAATAAATCAGCTTCTGCAGCTTCCCATGGGGCACCACTTGGTGAAGATGAAGTGAAACTAACAAAAGAGTATTACAAATGGTCACATGATGATTTTCAAGTTCCTGAAGAAGTCTATGCGGACTTTAAAGAGAAGATTGGAAAAGATGGTGCTGATGCAGAGGATAAATGGAATACGCTTTTTGACACATATAAAGAAAAGTATCCAGAGCTTGCAACTGAATTAGAATTGGCTATGAATGGTGAGTTACCTCAAGATTGGGATAAACATCTTCCTAGTTATGAGGCAGGGAAAGATTCAAGTGCAACTCGTGCTTCTTCAGGTGAAGTACTAAATGCAGTTGCAGATTCAGTTCCATATTTCTTTGGTGGAAGTGCTGATTTAGCAGGTTCTAATAAGACTACAATTAAAAATGAAAATGATTTCTCCCGTGAGAACTATGCAGGAAAAAATGTGTGGTTTGGTGTACGTGAATTTGCCATGGCAGCTGCAGTAAATGGTATGGCATTACATGGAGGGCTGAAAGCTTATGTCGGTACATTCTTTGTATTTAGTGACTACATGCGTCCGGCAATTCGTCTTTCATCAATAATGAATGTACCTGTAACATATGTGTTTACACATGATTCAATTGCGGTAGGAGAAGATGGCCCAACACATGAACCAATTGAACAATTATCATCGTTAAGAGCAATGCCAGGACTATCACTAATTCGTCCCGCTGATGGTAACGAGGTTCAAGCTGCTTGGCGCTTATCACTGGAGTCCCAAAACAAACCGACTGCACTTGTGCTGACAAGACAAGGTTTACCTACATTAGAAGGCACAAAAGAACATGCTTATGAAGGTGTGAAAAAAGGTGCATACGTCATAAGCAAATCAGAAAAACAAACACCTGATGCTTTATTATTAGCAACAGGATCAGAAGTACAACTGGCTATTAAAGCTAAAGATGCACTTAAAGAAAAAGGAATTGATGTCAATGTAGTAAGTATGCCATCATGGGATCGTTTTAACGCACAAAGTGAAGCTTATAAGAATGATGTGCTTCCGCCTAATGTTAAAAAACGGTTAGCAATTGAAATGGCATCACCTTTTGGCTGGGAGAGATATGTTGGTGACCAAGGTTCTGTTTTAGGAATCGAAGGATTTGGTGCATCTGCAAAAGGCGATAAAGTTATTGAAGAATATGGTTTTACTGTTGAAAACGTTGTTGACCATGTTGAATCACTATTAAAATAAGGTTTGATATATTTAAGATGACCCTTACTGGTAGGGTCATCTTAGTTTAACCGTTAAGAAGGTATAAATACTTTCTTACTGCATAAGTGCTACTAAGGCAGTTCGCCTAAAGGTTTGGCGAATGACAAGTTTTCTAACCTTATCGACAAAACTAGTGCTTGTTTGCAACGCGGTATGACAAATTTTTAAACTAAAATGCGTATAATTGAAGGTAAATGAGGAGGGATTTTGTTGAATCATTACTCTATTTACTGGATAAAAGAAGAATTTGCGCATCATTTTTTTCATAACAGTGAAGTTTTGTACCGGTTTATAAAAGAATACCAAATGAACAAAAATAGAGAAGATCTTAAACGTCAATATGAGTATATTACGTTGGAATTCCCAAAATTATCATTAATCTCTCATATTACAAATAATCACCCAAATAATAGTAATATGAAAGTTGAAGACGACCGACTTAAAATTTATAAAGATATCCAATATATTTCTTTACATATACAGAAAAAAAAGATAAACTTTCGAAGTGAAATGATACATGATGCCGAGGAATTATTATTTCCTGCTTTGCGGTTATTCCAGCCGTACTTATTTATAGTGGGGAATAATTTGAACAATTATGGTTGGATTTCTCCAGTTATACAAAGGAAGAAGGACAAGACAGAACATGTATTGTATTCTTATCTTTGATTTACTATACTGTATGAGAGACAACACGAAGGAGGAAAGCTTAGAATGGACATGATATGGGTTATATTAATAGGTGTTGGAGCATTAATTGCAGGTGTTGCTCTTGGATTTTTTATTGCAAGAAAATATATGATGAACTATTTAAAGAAGAATCCACCAATTAATGAACAAATGCTACGTACGTTAATGATGCAAATGGGCCAAAAACCATCACAGAAAAAAATTAATCAAATGATGCGTTCAATGAATAATCAAAACAATAAATAACACTTATTGATTATTTAAGTGGTAATGTATAAATCCCTGTTACTAGAAGATAACAGGGTTTTTTTACTTCAAGGAAAGTGTTGGATAATTGTCAAATTCAATTGCTTTTGATTAGAGAAAGTTCTGTTAAAATGTATGCAGTATTCTAATTAGGAGGATTACCATGTCAGAAATAAATATTTTCCTAGCGTTTGGAGCGGGGTTCTTATCATTCATCTCTCCCTGCGTATTACCTTTATATCCAGCTTTTTTATCTTACATAACAGGTATGAGTGTAAATGAGATTAAAGAAGACAACAAGATGCTTAATAGAAAAAGTTTATTACATACGATCTTCTTTTTACTTGGCTTCTCCGGTATTTTCATAATACTTGGTTTTTCCACCTCATTTGTATCTGAATTTTTAACAACGTACAAAGTTATTATAAGACAAATCGGGGCTATCTTAATTATCTTTTTTGGTCTTGTTATTGTAGGTATCTTTAATTTTCAATTCCTTATGAAGGATAGGAAAATCACTTTTAAGAACCGCCCAGCTGGTTTTTTTGGTTCATTTATTATTGGAATGGCCTTTTCGTTAGGGTGGACACCATGTATGGGCCCTATTTTAGCAATCGTGATATCACTTGCAGCCACACAGCCTGATCTAGGTATGGTTATGATGATAAGTTATATACTAGGTTTTTCATTGCCATTTATAATTCTTTCATTTTTTATTGGCAAATTGGGATGGATTAAGCGTTATAGTGTGAAAATCGTTAAAGTTGGGGGCTACATTATGATTTTTATGGGTATCGCCTTATTCTTTAACTGGATGACAAAATTGACAGCATTTTTAGCTGGTTGGTTTGGGTTTCAGGGTTTTTAGGTGAAGAAAGTAGATTTTTTGAAAGTTTTATATTACACTTTAATAAGGTAAACTGTTAAGTAATAAAAGAAAGTATCCACCAATATTCTTTATATTCAAGTTAAAGGAGTATTTAAATATATGTATAGACCAAATGATCTCATCTTGCGCACGACGACATCATTAATAGTTTTCATTCTATTGGGATTCTCCATGTATTTACTTTTAGTTGGTCATAATGCACCTGGTGGTGGATTTGTAGGTGGACTAATGACTGCATCAGCAATAATACTGATGTACATGTCATATGGATCAGAGGCGTTAGAGAAAATCCTGCCTGTAAATTATCGTATTTTGATACCCAGCGGTTTATTACTTGCTGTTGGAACTGGTATAGGATCTTTCTTTTTTAATGAAACTTTTCTATCGCATACATATGGTTACTTCCACTTTCCTATTTTTGGTAAAATAGAGCTTGCCACTGCAATGTTATTTGACATCGGAGTATATATAACTGTATTAGGAGTAACAATTACGATCATTTTATCAGTAGCGAGTGATCGATAACGATTATTGGGGGTAATAATCTAATGGCAAGGATACTTATAGTTGATGATGCGAATTTTATGCGAGTTACTTTAGAAACAATTGTTAAAGAAGATAAACATGAGGTTATCGGCGGGGCAGAAAATGGTGAAGAGGCTATAAAACTGTACAAGGAAATGAAGCCAGATTTAGTTACAATGGATATTACAATGCCGGTCATGAATGGTATAGATGCGATTAAAGAAATTATGGAATACGATTCTGAAGCTAAAATCGTCGTTTGCTCGGCTATGGGACAACAAAAAGTCGTAGTTGAAGCAATTGAAATTGGTGCTAAAGATTTTATTGTTAAGCCGTTTGATGAAAATCGGGTATTAGAAACAATAAGCAGGGTTCTTCATGAATTCGAACACATAAGCTAGTTTATAAGAAAGAGTGATTCTTCATGTTTTGGTTAATAGCAAGTACAGTTGTTGCATGTTTTATGGCTGTTACAATGATATTCATACGGTTAAGAGCATCAAAACAGCCAGCTTCTGTGAAAAAGATTATCTTACCACCATTATTCATGAGTACTGGGGCATTGATGTTTATTTTTCCTGAATTTCAAGTTAATTGGGCGCAGGTTATTGAAGCATTCTCTGTTGGAGTAATTTTTTCTATTTTTCTTATTAAAACATCTAAATTTGAAATCAGGGATCAAGATATTTATTTAATACCGTCAAAATCATTTATTTTTATTTTGTTTGGGCTATTACTTGCCCGAATAATTATGAAACTTGCAATAGGTGCAACAATATCCTTTGGTGAAACCAGCGGTATGTTTTTCTTACTTGCATTTGGTATGATTGTGACATGGAGAATTGCTATGCTTTATAAGTTTAAAAAGCTGGAAAAACAGATTGTATACTCAGGAACTTAAAATCTAAAAACGCGTTCATACATTTATGTATAAACGCGTTTTTTTTAGTGTGTAGGGAATTATAAAATTTAAGTGCTGTGGATAACTGGCCTTACGAATCAGCGACGTCCTGATATCCATTTCGCTTTCCAAGCATAAGATTCTTCTTAACTTTTGCCATCATGGCGATAAGTCAAGTTCATTTAATCTTAGGGAAAAGGAAGATCGACTAGGACCTCTGCTTTGCGCGGGAAAGTCCATACGGCACTGAACGGCAATTGCGCCTTTGTTGTTAACGAATGACAAGTGTTCTAATCAAATAAATACTCATAGGGTGTTATATCTATATCCTTTTGTTGCATCTTTTTTCTTAAAAACTTGTGATCTCGTTTTGGTGTGGCTAAAATATAACCTTCTATAAGTACATCCTGGCTAATCTTCTTTCTTTTTTTCTGTAATGCAACTTCGCCAATTTTACTGGCAATTTTTTGTCGTGCTATGTCTCTGAATAATTCAGGAACCGGGGATACAAGGTCTTCTAACAATTTTTTCTCTTCATTTTCCCACATATGACTTGTTTTTTCCATATAGTATTCTTCCCAATCCATGTTCGACTTGCCGTCTTCTTTAGGCAATCGCTTTAGAAATTTACGAAACATAAAAAAGCCGCCAATACTCATTAAACCTATTAGTAAGAAGCCCCACAATATAATTAAATAATCAACAATTACTGACATAATATCACCTGATTCTTCATTAGATAAGAAATAGAATTCCGTTATTTACAAGATATTCCATAGGAAACATTTATTTTTATCGTTATTTATAGTAACATGACAATAATTAGGTATATCACGTTTCCTTTTATAAGAAATTTTTACAATCTACGTTAATTATACTATAATCTTATACAATTATAAAAGGATGAAATCATTCATATGTCTATCATAATTTAGTTTTATTTGTCATATTTATTAGTGTAATGAATTAATTTGTTAAAATTGCAGAATAAGGAGTGAATGCCTTGGAAAATAAAGATAGTAACCAACAGGTAGAAAATAACAAAAATAAACAAAATTCCACCACTACTCCTGATCCTCAAGGTTTCTTTAATAATATTGCAGCGTTACCACCTTCTATACTTAAATGGATAGATAAAAACACAAATGGATTTATAGCTATATGGGATAAAAACGGCAGAATTATCTACATATCTAAATCAGTTGAACGATTGCTAGGTTATAAGGTAACAGATTTGCTTGGTACACAGTGGTATGAAAAGGTATCTCATGAAGATGTAACATACATAAAAAATCATTTTGACACAAATCAGGACTCATCCCAACTTTTTAATATTATGATCCAGAATATTTATGGTAAGAATATATGGACTGAGAATTTGGTTTCTCAAATAAAAGATTCAAATGATAACATTTATTATGCTGCTGCAGTAAAGGATATTACTGATAAAAAAGAGGCAGAAGAAATGATGATTCGTTCGGAAAAAATGTCAGTGGCTGGTCAACTTGCTGCCGGTATTGCCCATGAGGTTCGAAATCCGTTAACTTCATTAAAAGGGTTTCTGCAACTTCTTCAAGCAGGTGTGAATAGAAAAGAAGAATACTATAAGATCATGATTGATGAAATTGAGAAAATGGAAACTATCACCTCAGAACTACTTTTCATATCAAAGCCCCTAACGGATAACAAGCAAATTGAAAAAGTACAAGAAATGGTTGTAGATGTTATTACGCTTTTACAACCCCAGGCAAAACTCAAGAATATCGAAATTCTCTTTGAACAAACGGGCAGTCAGACTGTTTATTGTGATCGTTCGCAAATAAAACAAGTACTCATAAATATCGTTAAAAATGCTATAGAAGCAATGGAAGAACCAGGTAATATTCAATTAAATGTATTAACAAGTGAAGATAATATTCTATTAGATGTAATTGACGGAGGGCCTGGTATACCTGAAGAAATAATACATAAATTAAGAGAACCTTTTTTTACTACGAAGCAATCCGGCACAGGACTCGGGTTAATGATTACTACACAAATTCTTGAAAGGCATGATGGCAAGCTGGAGATACTGCAAAATGAGAATAAAGGGAGTACTTTTAGAATTATTTTACCAAAACAAGCAGAAAAATAATTTGAATTATAACTATTATTCCAATTATATTTATTGTTGTATAAGTATTTATTATCACTTTTAATAATTTATTAATATATGGCAATAGGCAATAAACATTTGTTTTATATAATAATTTCATATAAGATATATTAGTAGAATAATATTTTTGTCAAAATCCCTTGAAGGATACGACAATTAAGGATGACAGAAAGGGGTATATCTTATATGGGAATTGATGCAAAAAAGCAGTTTGATCTGAATGGTAAAACGTATAATTACTATCAATTAAAAGCGCTTGAAGATGCAGGCCTCGGAAAAGTATCACGTCTGCCATTTTCGATACGGGTTCTTTTGGAATCACTTATTCGCCAAAGAGATGGTCATGTTATCAAAGATGATCATATCGAAGGGCTATCAAAATGGGGAACAAAGGATGGGGAAGGTGTAGATGTTCCTTTCAAACCATCACGTGTAATCCTCCAGGACTTTACTGGTGTTCCAGCAGTTGTTGACCTTGCTTCTCTACGTAAAGCAATGGTGGACTTGGGTGGAGAGCCAAATAAAATCAATCCGGAGGTACCAGTTGATTTAGTTATTGATCACTCAGTACAAGTGGACCAATATGGTACACCGGGTGCACTTAAAGCAAATATGGATCTTGAATTTGAACGTAACGGTGAACGTTATGAATTTCTACATTGGGCACAAAAGGCATTTGAAAATTATCGTGCTGTTCCACCAGCAACAGGTATTGTACACCAAGTAAACCTTGAGTATATTGCAAATGTTGTTCATGGCTTAGAAAATGAGGATGGATCTTACGAAGCGTTTCCTGACACATTGTTTGGTACAGACTCTCATACAACTATGATTAATGGTTTAGGAGTCCTTGGCTGGGGTGTAGGTGGTATTGAAGCAGAAGCAGGTATGCTTGGCCAGCCATCTTATTTTCCAGCTCCAGAAGTAATAGGTGTTAAATTTACTGGAAGCTTTCCACAAGGAACAACTGCTACTGACCTAGCGTTAAAGGTTACACAGGTTCTGCGTGAAAAGAAAGTAGTTGGGAAATTTGTGGAATACTTTGGACCTGGTCTAAAAGATATGCCGCTTGCTGATCGTGCAACAATTTCAAACATGGCTCCTGAATATGGCGCAACATGCGGTTTCTTCCCAGTAGACGAAGAATCGTTAAGCTATATGCGACTAACAGGACGAAGTGAAGAACATATTGACTTAGTTGAAAAGTACAGTAAAGAAAATAATCTTTGGTATTCACCAGATCAAGAGGACCCAGAGTATTCAGAACTTGTGGAAATTAACTTGTCTGAGCTGGAACCAAATCTTTCCGGACCAAAACGTCCTCAGGATTTAATTTCTTTGTCTAATATGAAAAAAGAGTTTAATAAAGCAATTACAGCTCCAGAAGGCAACCAAGGTTTTGGTATGGATAAATCTGAATTTGATAAAGAGGCAATAGTTAAGCACTCTAATGGTAAAGAGCCTGTTATGAAAACAGGTGCACTTGCTATTGCTGCAATTACATCGTGTACAAACACGTCTAATCCATATGTAATGTTAGGTGCAGGACTATTGGCGAAAAAGGCTGTCGAAAAAGGTTTAGCTGTGCCTGAATATGTGAAGACATCACTTGCGCCTGGCTCTAAAGTTGTTACGCGTTACTTAGAGGACTCAGGGTTAAATGAATATCTTGATAACTTAGGATTTAACTTAGTAGGTTATGGTTGCACAACTTGTATTGGTAACTCTGGACCACTACGTCCTGAAATTGAGGAAGCTATCTCGAAAAGTGATCTGACTGTTTCTTCGGTACTATCAGGTAACCGTAACTTTGAAGGACGAATCCATCCACTTGTGAAAGCAAACTATTTAGCATCTCCTCCGTTAGTTGTTGCTTATGCACTTGCAGGAACTGTTGATGTTGATTTAACAAAAGAGGCACTTGGGACAGATGCAGACGGTGAGCCAATTTACTTAACAGATATATGGCCATCAATGGAAGAAATCAAAGACACGGTAGAAAGTGTTGTAAAACCTGAAATCTTCCGTAAAGAATATGAAAATGTATTTAATTCAAATGAAAAATGGAATCAAATTCAAACAACTGATGAACCTTTATTCGAATGGGATAATGATTCAACGTACATTCAGAATCCACCATTCTTTGAAGGTCTAACTAAAGAAAAAGGGGCAGTGGAGCCATTAAATAAACTTCGAGCAATTGGAAAGTTTGGCGACTCTGTTACTACTGACCATATTTCACCAGCTGGTGCTATTGCGAAAGATATGCCAGCAGGAAAGTATTTGCAAGAAAAAGATGTATCACCAAGAAACTTTAACTCCTATGGTTCACGCCGTGGTAACCACGAAGTAATGATGCGTGGTACGTTTGCAAATATCCGTATTCGTAACCTATTGGCACAAGGAACTGAAGGTGGTTACACAACCTATTGGCCAACTGAAGAAATTATGCCAATTTACGATGCTGCAATGAAATATCAGGAAAACGGTACTGATCTACTGGTAATGGGCGGTAAAGATTACGGTATGGGATCTTCACGTGACTGGGCAGCAAAAGGTACAGATTTACTTGGTATTAAAACGGTTATTGCTGAAAGTTTCGAGCGAATTCATCGTTCAAACCTTGTTATGATGGGTGTACTGCCATTACAGTTTGAAGCAGGTGAAAGTGCTGATAAGCTAGGCTTAACTGGTAGAGAAACATTTGATGTGAAAATTGATGAGAACGTAAAACCTCATGATCTTGTTAAAGTTACAGCAGTTGCTGAGGATGGCAAAACTACTGAATTTAATGTAATTGCTCGTTTTGACAGTGATGTTGAAATTGATTATTACCGTCATGGTGGTATTCTTCAAATGGTCTTACGTAATAAACTTAAATAATTTTTTAAAAAAAGCCAATACATCGGTATTACCGATGTATTGGCTTTTTAGTAGTAGTTAAAATAAATTAACTAATGCTTATCTATGTTAAAGCTTACATATAAGACCAACTTTTCTAATATGAATTATTTATGAACAATATTACAATATGCTTTACATATATATTAAATAGCAATACGATATGAGTATTGAATGATATAGGTAGGGGATTCGTAATGATAAAAAAAATACTTGGTATAGTGGTATTAGTCACACTTAGTTTCATTGTTATAGTTGGCTTAGTTGATAATAATACTAATAAAACAAGTGGGTCAGGTACAACTGAGAACAACGCTGAAGGGGCTGGTATTGTGGCTCCCGGACAGACAGGAATTAAACCCGGAAAAATGGCTCCGGATTTTGAACTGCAGACACTTTCAGGTGACACGTTCAAACTATCTGATTTACGTGGAAAGAAAGTTATATTAAATTTCTGGGCATCATGGTGTAATCCTTGTAAGGAAGAAATGCCTGTAATGCAAAAGTTTTATGAGGCTCATAAAGATGAAGTAGAAGTTATAGCTGTAAACCTTACTGGAAATGAAGTTGGGGTTAAGGCAGCGAGAGATTATATTAACAAACATAACTATACCTATACAATCCCATTGGATAAGGACTTGGATGCTCGTGAAAAATATGATGTTTCGATAATCCCAACAACCTATTTTATTGGAACGGATGGCAAGATTCAACAGCCCCATAAATCTGGTCCGATGACATATGAGTATATGACTAAAATGTTAGATAAGTTAAAATAAATTATATATTTACTAAGAAATGGTAATACTACTCATAAAAAGGAGTGGATTACTATTTCACTGAAGAAAAGACTCTCTTTTGATGAGCTGGTAAAGGAAAATAGAAGGCAGATATTAGAAGACCGAACACGTTTAGATGAAATTGAGGATGGTTTTGAAATGAAGCACCGTTTACTAAACAAAAAGAAAACGGAACAATAATGGCTTTGTTTTCCTTAAATTAAGTGGTTCGGTTTAGGAGAAGCAATCAATAAGTCGAGCATTAAAGGTACTGCACCCTAAAAGTTAGAGTTAAAAATCTAACTTTTAGGGTGTTTTTATATGGCTAAATATAGCAAAGAGTTCAAATTGAATATTGTA
>NZ_JAGGKK010000011.1 GCF_017873675.1 Virgibacillus litoralis
TTTATTTCGTCCAGTAATTATTTGGAAATTCAATTGAAAATGGATACCAGTTACAGGAAATATTTAACCTGTGGATACATTTGCAAGGCTAGTGAAGAATAGACCCTTATCTGCACAGGAAATTAAGCATTTGCAAGTTAATATTAACTCAAATACACTAGGTAAATCCTTCATGCTTGGATTTAGCCAAGTTGCTTCTTCTGATAAATTAAGAAAGTATTTTTATCAAGGTGCTCAATTAGCAGATAAACAAATTAAACAGCTAGGTTCCTTCCTTATAGAAGATAACTTGCCTTCTCCAAAGCTAATGGACGCGCATGTAACAGATTCTACCACACCACCATTTTCGGATAAGTTAATGCTTTATCATACAACATTGTCTAACGGTATAGGAATACAATACTATGGACTGGCTGTTTCCAAAATTATGAGACATGACATCCATGCAAAACTAGCTTCACTTACAACAGGTATTGCCAAATACTCAAATGAAGGTATTAATATTACAATCAATAATGGCTGGTTAGAGGAACCTCCAACGGCTGCTGATCGTAAAAAGCTTTCTAAAATGTCCCCCGGAAATTCACCTAATAATTTTAGAAATTAATTATAGTAACATTTAGGAAGCTATTCATTAAAGGGATTCTTATGAAAGTGTATTTTTCCTTTTTAGAACCCCTTATACACACCGGAGTCCAAGCCCTAAAGCTAATTGCCTTAGTTGCTCTTTTGCAGTTCTTAACTGTTAAAAAGCGTCTGAAACCCTTTATCGAAAGTGGCTTAAGACGCATTATTAATAAATCATCTATTAACAGAAGATTAATACCTTCCCATTACTTTATTTTTCAGCTTTCCAATCTTCTCTACTTCTATTTGTACGACATCCCCGTCCTTTAAAAATCGTGGTGGGTCCATCGCCATTCCAACACCATTTGGAGTTCCCGTCAGGATAATATCTCCCGGCTTTAATGTAATTAGATTGGAAATAAACTCAATCAGAAACGGAATATCAAAAATTAACTTATTTGTATTGGAAGATTGACGTTCCTCTCCATTCACAGTTGAACGAATCGATAAATTACCGGGATCCCCAACTTCATCAGCAGTAACAATCCATGGACCAACCGGAGTACTTTTATCCAAGGTTTTCCCCTGCAGCCACTGAGGCGTTCGTTTTTGCAGATCACGTGCAGATATATCATTCCCTATCGTGTAACCGGCAATGTAATCCAGGGCATCCTCTTTTTTAACTTGTGAAGCTTCTTTTCCAATAACGACAGTCAGTTCAGCTTCATAATCGAGTTTCTGTGTAACATTCCTTTTCTCAATCACATCTTCAGGTCCAATAAGCGCATTTGAAAATTTTGCAAACAGAACAGGAAACTCAGGAACGTCACTTTGCATCTCAACTGCATGTTCGGCATAATTCTTCCCTACACAAATAATTTTCGCAGGCACAGGAATAGGTGTGGATAGCAATATTTCTTCCTGATTTAGGCTAAACCCTTCTGTGCTATTTGTTTTAGCGTAAATATATGCTTCTTTAGCATTATCAATCACTTGATTTCCAGCAGCAAAAAAGTGCGTTGGATCAGAGGGAAGTACATTTTCTATCCTATTACTAAGATCTGTTTCCTGCCTTGAAAGAAGCAATTGACAATAGGCCTCCTGCAAGTCAATTACCTTCTCACCAAGCATAAACCCAACCCGAAATGAACCTGGTTTTCCTTTTAACTTATAGCTTACTAATTTCATCACAAACACCCCTCTTAAAATTTTAATCCCAGTTTTTGATCTTTTGAATAATTTTTTTATTAAAGACAGTAATTAATGTATCTTTTCCATCTGATGTTTTTTGCTTATGCCATTCATTGTAACTTGCAACTGCAATCAATATGGAACCCGTAATAAGTAGGTACATCCACCATGGCAGGTTTCCCCAATATGGTCTGGTTTGCAGAAATACATTTAATAGCAGTACTCCTGTTCCAACAAAGAAAAAGGACTTCATTTGATATGCCATACCACCAATAATGGATACAAGGGCGAGGGTTCCGACAATCAACGCGTCATAAATCGTTGAACTTGCCATCCCATCCTGAATCAAAAGAAGCGAAACAACAATCAGGACTGCCCACTGTACGTTGTTGATGAGTGTCTTCAAGGAATTATCCGCAGCCTTTTTAAGTAAAATAACAAGAACGATCCATGGCAGGACATACATTTCCCTTTCCATCAGCTCAGGTAAATCACTATTAACCAATATTGTATAATAGGGTTGCAATAAATAAGCACAAGCAACAAATATGACCCATTTCGGTGCTGCAAAGGGAATACGATTGTGTTGCAGCAATAAACTTCCAACTAGCAATAGCCCCGGCAGCAGTTTTGTCCATAAGTCTTCTGTCGTCCACAGATATAAACTGCCTGCAGCAATAAAGCCAACAAACGTATACCAATCAATACGCAGCGGCTCTCCTTCTTTTTCCTTTGTATCTCGAAAAACCAACTGATAAAACTGCTTTCCAACCAGCAAAGCAATCAGCGCAGATCCTGTTACTGTAGCCTGCATTGAATAATTCCATTCCAGTTGGTCATAGCTATATAACAGCAACCCCTGATATAGAAGAAGAAGGGGGACAGCATTAAGAACATCCCATTTTTCTTTATGCAAAATCCATAACAGACCAATTCCATACAGAATTGTTACAATGAATAGCAGCAAGTCAAATGGATTTACCGATGTGAAAACCCTGATTCCGATCAGAGAGAATGGAACTATATAAAATGCAATTCTTCGTCCCAAGGATCTATTACTGAGAAACCATCCGGCAGCAAGTGCACCACTTGTTATTAAGAAGGCATAATGTACATGGTTATTCAAATCCAACAAAAGCATAGCAAGACTAACAGTTATCCAAAATGACGTGAAGTCGGCGTATAAAAAGGTATTTACCTTCCATCCAACATTTACTTTAAGAACACTTACACCATAAATCACAGCAGCCAAAAGAAATGCCCAGACTGCCTCCTCACCATTAAACATGTAAGTAACAAGTAATGAAAACGGCAAGTAAATGTGTCCAATCCACCAAAAGGCTTTAACAAGTTTGCGGTCCTCGTCTCCGATGAATATTCCAGTACCCAAAAGCAGTAGTGAACCAACAACAAATTGCAATGAATGATACAAATCAGATTGGATAGTAAATTGCGTATGAACTGCATACAACACGGTGAAATAAAATAATAAAGAAGTGCCACCAATCAGATAAGGCATGACTATCCATTTTGTCTTTCTGTACAGCAAATAGGCCATTCCAACTCCACCAAGGACAATCAATGTACGAAAATTATCATCAAAGTCATATAAGAAAGTCCTCATCGTTCCAATAGCGTAAAATCCTTGAGCAACATAAAAAGCATTATCATAAAAGGTCTTTCGTTTAAGCTTTTTCCATAGAATACTTACAATTAGAACAATAAGACCTGCTAATACCAAATGCCCAGCATCTACAGAAAATGCAGCAACGGAAAATCGATCTTTTGTAAAAAACGAAACGACGGCGAGACCTATAGAAAGTGCATGAACCCAGGAAGCTACTCTATTATTTGTAAAATAGACTCGTTGTTCATATTGGTCCATGAAAAGAGCAACTATAGCTAACAATAGAAACATTGTACCTACCTGCCACCAGCTGACAAATCCAAAATTGAGCAATATAGAAAGGGCCATCACAGCTCCGCCAATATCACGTGAGCTCTGATTAATCGGCTGGACGAAATCAAGCTTCATGAAGCAGCCAAAAACAATGTATAAGAAGAGGCCGGCTATAAACACTGGTAAACCTAAATTCTCATAACCAAATAGATCACGGCCAAGTAAAACCACTTCATACAACGCAGCCATGAAAAATACTGGACTTAGATAGGAAAACAGCGTTCGTTTCACCTTGTTTGCTAAATATGTAAAATTAAAGGCTATGATTAAATACGCAATTAGTAAAACAAACGATGGTTCATTCATATTCATAAGTATTCCTTCAAAACTTATAAAAACAAATGCACCTGCTGAAACGATTGCACTCGTAATTTGGAAGGCTTTTTGCAGTGAACTGCTATCCTTTATAAAATTCGGCAGTACCACAAACACAATCCCAAGCAGCGCATACACAATTGCCCCAACCTCATTCAATGTTGAGAACTCAATCAATTGATAGGCACCGTATACTAACAACGCACTAAACACGAAATGATATTCCTTTTGATTTGTAACAAATATCATGGAAAAATATATCACTGCTGTAAGCATCAGGTTGAAACTATAAATCAGTTCATTTTCATAAAATACAAGCATAAGTAAAGTAGACAAAATTAAATTTGCCTGAATATACAGGACAAACTCTTGTGTAAACAACTGAAAACGTCCCTGCTTGTCTGCATAATGATACGCCGCGATGAGTAAAGCGTTAAATGCTATAATTCCCAAGTAAAAACCGTCGACAGGCATTTCTAAAGTTGCTATAAGGAATCCTGCGAACACCGTAAACGTTACAAAAGAAAACCACACAAATAAACGTGATGCTAACTTTATGGAGAGGAGTAAATACACAGGCAAAATCATCAGGCTCCCAACTGCCCCGTATAGATAACGTCCCTCACCTGAAAATGAAAAATAAGAGCCAAATAACTCAAAATAGCCTAGAGACAATATGACAATCGGCAGAAACAGACTACCAAGCACATGAAATGCAAACGCAGTCTTTTCGATTTTTAATATACGTGATGTAAAATATGCCAGACCAAAAAACAGTAAGGAAACGAGACCAATAAATCCTGATTTCTTCCAGTCTGTTAACGTATCCCAAGTACTTGTAGCAAGAACCAGTCCTCCAATCAGCAGCAAAACCACCCCAAGGATTAGAGACCATGTAATATTCCGATCACGGATTTCCTGTGAAGACAGTACTTTTTTGACCTTTTTTGGCTTTGGTGCTTTTGGTTCTGACTGCTTTTTAACCTTTTCCACATTCTGTTCCGATGTCTGTTGATTGTCTTCCTGATCAATATAATACTGATTATGAGCATGCCGAACATTCAAATATGTATCCTTGTCTATGTATTGTTTCTCTTCCAGCTTGTTCAGCTCTTCTTCTAAAATCTTTTGTCGCTGTTGAGCGTGCAAATGATTCAATATATCACCTCTATTTAAACATTACGTATTATGGGGAATTGGCTGCAAGACGTAAATAGCTATACGGACTTTTAGGAACATCTTGGAGATGGAGAACCCGTACTAATGAAAAACCCTCTGCAACGCTTTGTTTTATCGAAATATTTGAAACATTATTATATCATATGTTAGTGCGTATCTGTCATAATTTTCCACAATCTATAATGTGAATCCTCGTTCCGTTAAAAAGGCGAAAAACTGCTCTAACAGGGATGAAGTGAATCCTCATTCCGTTAAATGCACTAAATCAATAGAATATGGGGTTAAAAAAGACAAATAACGGAACGAGGATCCTAAAACATGCTCTAAACGAGGGGTTTTTGGGAAATAGCGGAATGAGGATTCAATAGGGTCTGCAAATGAGGGGAACGTGCACGAAAGCTCCTTATAACATACAAAATGGGAAAGCGGAAAGTGTAAAAGCATAATTAGGGAACTTTAGAAAACTTGGCATTCGTTAAAGGGATTCTTATGAAAGCGTACTTTGCTTTCTTAGAACCCCTTATACTCTGGAGTGCAAGCCTATTATAGATAAGCCTTAGTTGCACTTATGCAGTAAGAAAGGATTTATACTTTCTTAACTGCTAAAAACGCTCAGATTTAATTTTTCTGAGCGTTTTTTTAATATGTTTTTTAGTATTATGAGCCCGTTTCAAGCTTAATGTTTCTCATTTGTCCAAACACGATCAAAGTTCGAGTTTTGCGGAAATTTCTCTCCAGCCTTTAGCTCAACTCTTTTCGGGTCATTGACATTGTTGCCTGTCTCCCCAATTTCTCTATACACACCATTGTTCGGTGCTTTTTGCCCAAAACGAAAATGACTGTATTCACCCATTTCAATCACTCCTTATCATTATTCATTCTTATTATGGCTAATTGCCCAGCCATTCATTCTTTGAATTGCTCGGCTTCACCAATTCTTAAAGGCAAGTACCTTAGTTGAATGCATTTATGCAATAAGGATACGCTGAAAAAATAAGGAGCGTTTTTTATCAGATTCGTGTAACTACCATGTACTATATACTTCTGAGCACTCATCTGCAGTTGGCTCATAAAAACAGTGAAGCTTATATCGTCCCACTAAAGGTTGATCATACCATGTAGCAGGGCAATCAGCTGGAGGTCTGAAATACCATAAACTATATTTAGCTGGCCAGCGCCTTTCCCCGTTAATTACTCTGCGTGCTAACCGTTTTTCACTTTCTCGTGCTCTTTTATAAAAAGTACCATGCTGAAGTGCTTCATATGCAGTTGGCTGGTTAATTACTTGTGGCAACGTGCGTAATCCTTCAAAATCGGAGCAATCTACTCTGGCTCGGTTTACTGTTACAGCACCAACATGCAACATACCTAACTTCCCTTCTCCTACAGCTTCTGCTCGAAGAAGTCTTGCCAAGAGATTGACATGATAATTTGTAGCCTTAACAACGGCCATTTTTCCACCTCCGTTTTACACCTACTTTTATAAGTATTAACCGGGAGTTAACATAGTGCCTGTCTATGTAAAATTCTAATCTAAAAGTTGGATAAGTAATTGCCCATCAGCAGTGGAATCACGCGAGATTCAAAAGCGAAGTATAGCGAGTATAATTAACTAGCCTAAACGACAACTAGACAAAGTTTATAAAGATAATTGCAGTAATAAGCACCAAAGCAATAATTGAAACGAATAGGAGAGATAGTTTGCGCGAAATATTTGCCTTCTGCAGATCCTGCCAGTTGTTGGGTTTAATACCACTCAGCCAAAATACAATAACAGCTGAGAGCATTATGGAATTTACATTGACCATTAATAAAATAAAAGGAACGAGAGCCTCCTCCCATCTACCTGCACCAAGGTTCATACCTAGCACTACAGCAGGTGGCACTAAAGCAACTGAAACCATAACACCCACAAGAGCCCCCTCATTCCTTTTAATAAAAGAAAGTGCTCCTGCAGCGCCAGAAGCTAGAGCAGCAATGACATCGATGATCTGAATGGCTGTTCTAGATAGAAACTCATCACTATTTACAGGTGCATTAAAAAGAAAACTAAATACACTAGCAACTAATACAGGCACTCCCACTCCAAATAATGATGTCAATATTGACCGACGTATCAACTTAAAATCACCTAGTACAGATGCAAATGAAACAGCGGTAACAGGACCAATTATCGGGGCAATCACCATAGCACCGATCACAACAGCAGGGCTGCTCTTTATGACACCTACAGTCGCTACAAATGCAGAAAAAACAATAAACCACATATAGCTGACACTCATATGGCTTGCTTCGGTAATTGTCGTGAATAATTCGTGCCGACTCGCTCGCTGTAAATCTTTTTCCTCATCCTCAGGTTCCTTTTTTTCCCTGGGAAGATACGTTTGAACAGGCAACAGCATAACTTGGTAAGTATCATCTTCGCTGGGCAGCTTTTCCAAATAATTAAGAATTTGTTCAACATCATTTGTTTCCACAAGAATCCGAGTCAGCTTCTGTTCTTTGAATTTTTCAGAAACCCAATACGATACAACAGAGAAATTATTCTCTATATCTTCAATATCTAAAAAATCCGGTGGCGCATAAATTTCAACCAATTGTAATTTCATCGTTAATTCGTCTCCCATTTGCTTAGAAAACTTGGCTTATCGCCAAGCCTTAATGACGAAAGCCTTAGTTGCACTTGTGCAGGTATACTTAACTGTTAAGAATAATCCTATGCCTTATTGTTACCCCTTTCGTTCTACTTCATGACGAAAAATACAATTTTTCATTTTCGTATTGGAAACACAATGGATACCAATCTGCTTCCATAAAAAATAACCCTTCCATTTAGAAGGATTATTTTAAACGTGAATTTAACTTTCTACTTATACTCACCAACTATATCTAATACATCCTCGACTAATGACGGGTCTACAGCCTTATCAAAGTCTACTTCCCCTTTAATTGCACCATTTTCTTTATACATATCGTATTGTTTCTTAATATCTTCAATGAACATACGACCATCTGGATTCAAGCCTGTAACGGCAACCTTATTCCATATCGCTGGATCCTTAAGTGCTGTGTATTCCGTCATAATGTTAATAATCTCTTCCTTTTCACCTTCATCTTTGACAAACACATCGTTATAATCACGAACACCTTTTAAGTAGCCTGCCATAAATCGTAAAGCTACTTCCCGACGTTCATTAAGAAACTCTGGTGAACCTAAGACCATTGCGATTTGAGCCTTTGGAGCAAAGTCAGTCACATCCCCAAACTTAACGTGTAGGTCCTGTTCAATTCCTTGTGTTATCAAGGGCTCTATTTGCAGCGCGGCAGCGATTTGATTATTTCCAATCGCAGACATCATATTTCCAAAGTCGGACATTAAGGTAAACTCCACATCATCCCTCGTTAACCCAGCATGCTCTAACATCCGCTCAAATATATAATCATCAACTGCGTTTTTTGTGGAAACTGCTATGCGTTTTCCTTTCAAGTCCTTATAATCTTTAATTTCATCCTGCAGATCTTTTCGTAGAACAAAGGTAAAATAAGAATTACCCATAACGTTATGACCTTTATCAGCAATCATGCGAACGTCAATACCTTGGGCAATGGAGTTAAAAAATGATGCTGAAGATATACCTCCTGCCACATCAATTTTTCCAGCAGCTAAAGCTGGCAGCATTTCATCACTATTACCAAATTTAACGAATTCAACGTTTATGTTGTATTCCTCAAAATAGCCTCTTTCCTTGGCAATATAAAATCCTGCTCCAGATGCGGAACCATCCTCAGCAATTGTTACAGTAACAGGTTCTGCAAGTGGATCAAGTGCCCCTTCCGTACTAGTGTCTTCACTGGTACTACCTTGCTCCTCCTCTTTTTCTTGGTCCGTTGACTCTTGGTCATCTTGTGTGTCGTCTTTTGGTTTAGTCTCTGAATCAGCACAACCTGCTAAAGCAAGTGTTACAATTAAGAAAAAGACACCAATTAACTTTAACCATTTTCCCCTCATGATTAATCAACCTTTCTGTTCTTTGGTTTTACGATCATTTTGTACTTCTCTTTGTAAATGCTTCCATATATCAACGAACTGCTCTGCCATTTCCGGGTTTGACCGGACATCCTCAATCGTCCTTGGACGTGGTAAATCAATTTTCTTCTCGCTCAAGATTTGGCCTGGCTGCGCACTCATTAATAATACTTTGTCACCTAACAACAATGCCTCATCAATGCTATGTGTAATGAATAATACAGTTTTCTTTGTTTCTGCCCAGATTGCGAGCAATTCTTCTTGAAGAATAAATTTATTTTGTTCATCCAATGCCGCGAACGGTTCATCCATCAATAGTATTTCCGGATCGTTGGCAAAGGCTCGAGCAATGCTTACCCGCTGCTTCATTCCTCCAGATAATTCTTTTGGAAACAGCTTTGCAAACTGCTTTAATCCAACCTTATCTAAATAGTAATCTGTTTTCTCTTTCACTATTTTCTTCGGAAGGTGACGCATCTTTAATCCAAAGGCAACATTTTCTTCAACTGTCTGCCATGGAATTACACCACGTTCCTGAAATACCATTGATTGCAGAGGTTTAGCATTATCTGACTGATGAATTTCAAATGTTCCTGTACTAGGTTTTTCTAAGCCAGCTAACATTCTTAATAGTGTCGTTTTTCCACACCCACTTGGTCCCAGCAAACAAACAAATTCACCGTCCTCAATATTAAGTGATATATCCTTTAACGCTGTTACACTTTCATTTCGTTTATAAAATACTTTTGTTAACTGATTAATTGTTATTTTACTCGGCTGTGCCATTGTCAAATTGACCCTCCTTATGATTTGATTTGGCTATCTCCACGGAATCAATTTACTTTGCAGTCCTCTTAAAAGTAAGGAGAAGAAGTAGCCAAAGAAGGAAATGAGCACAAGACCTACATACATTTCGGTTAATAAAAAGGCCTTATAATTTACCCAAATTAGATAACCGATCCCGCTGTTTGCTGCAACCATTTCAGCAGCCACAATCGTTAATAAGGCAATCGCCTGCCCCATTTGAATTCCTTCCAGCATAACGGGCAAGGAGCCAGGTAGTGCAATTTTAAAGAAGAAATCCTTCGCACTTGCCCCATAATTCCTAGCAACATCGATATAAATCCTATCAATATTTGTTACCCCTGCAGCTGTGTTAATGACAACAGGAAAGAAAACACTGATTGCAATAATCAACATCTTAGAAAACTCACCAATTCCAAATATAATGAGAATAATCGGTAACATCGCTAATGTTGGAATTGGCATTAACGCCATAACTAACGGTGAGAAGAAATGCCGTATCGGTGAATACATTCCCATTAATAGCCCAAGAGCTATCGCTGGAATTACCCCAAGTACAAAACCCGAAAAGATACGATATAAACTAATTTTAATGTGGATAAATAACTCGCCGCTTGTTCCCATCGTAATTAACGTCTTGATTATTACTGAAGGTGGAGGGAAAAAGCGCGGGTCTATGACACTTGTTCGTGATAAGATTTCCCATAAAACCAAAATGAAAATAGGAGATGAGATTGTTAACAAACTCTTCAACCTTTGATTACGTTGTCTTTTTTGCCATTCAGCACGTTCTAGCTGAACAGCAGATTGACTGTTCCCCATATCCTCACCACCTCTCATGCACTATGCTATGCATCCGCCCAGAAAGTGGTGATGAATTATACAAGCCATTTTGCTTTGAACCCATTCTACATAGCATTCTTCTTCATATACTGATTATGGAAAAACAAAAAATGCGAGGTGACAAATTTAAATGGCAAAATATAATATTACTCAGGATTATATTGACTACGGTGACTCAAGATCAGGTGAAGAACTTCAAAATGTGGAATATATCGTAAGTCATGATACAGGAAACCCTGGTTCAACAGCCTATAACAATCGGAGTTATTTTGACCGTATCCAGCCCTTAGCCTCCGCTCATACCTTTATTGATGATAACTATATTCTCGAAATTATCCCACAAACGGAAAAAGCATGGCATGTTCGTTATAATGCAGCAAAAGATAACACACTTTTTGGTGAAGACGCTAACGATGCTGCCATTGGTGTTGAGTTAGCTTATGGAAGCAACATTGATTTTCAGGACGCCTATAACCGCTATGTTTGGTACCATGCCTACCTAATAGATAAGTACGGTCTTAACCCTGACACAGATATCGTTGCTCATAGCACCCTCGATCCCCAGCGTCGCACAGATCCGCAAAATGCTTTGCACCAGAATGGAATCTCATGGGACGAATTTATCCAGGATGTAAAAGAAGTTTATCAAACGGAGTTTTCAGAAGATGGAGGTGCAACTGAACCGGCAGAACCTGAAGTGAAAGGGGTATCCGTGGAATTACCACTAGATATTGGTGATGAGGGTCAATTTGTGAAAGAAATTCAACAAGACTTAATTCGAACTGGGTTCCCTTTACCAATATACGGGGCAGATGGAATCTATGGAGAGGAAACCCAACGTGCCGTCATGCGGTTCCAAAGCGCGTACGGACTGCACGTTGATGGATTAGTAGGGCCTAATACACTCGCTAAATTAAAAGAAGTCCTTGGGTCCAGTTCACCAGCTATAGATTTCCCATTACCAGATAAAGTATTGTCGCTAGGAGATGAAGGGGAAGCTGCGAAACAAGTTCAACGTGCTTTAAAAGATATCAACTTTGATCCCGGAGCGATCGATGGGATATATGGGCCAAAAACGCAGGATGCTGTCCGCAGATTCCAATCGATGTACGCAGCTCTCGCTAATGACGGAATCTATGGACCTAATACAAGAAAATATATTCGAATGGAGCTTAATGACTGAGCCAAATAAAAAAGATGGTTCACAACCCGCATCTATCGCGGCAATGTGAACCACCTTTTTTGTTTATCCTAAGATTGCACGATCACTTTCAAATTGCTCTCCTCTAATTCGCTTGAATTCATGCAATAACTTTTCGATTGTCAGCTTCTGTTTTTCTTCACCTTTTACATCTAAAATGATTTGTCCCTTATCCATCATAATCAGACGATTCCCTAAATCTAACGCCTGTTGCATGTTATGAGTGACCATTAATGTAGTTAAATTGAATTTATCCACTACATCTTTGGTTAGATTTTTAATTAACTCTGCACGAGATGGATCAAGTGCAGCCGTATGCTCATCTAACATAAGAATATTTGGTTCGGTAAACGTAGCCATTAACAGTGACAATGCTTGTCGTTCTCCACCAGATAGTAAGCCAACCTTTGCTGTTAGACGATCTTCCAGGCCAAGATTCAATGTTTTTAAGTAGTCACGAAACAATTCTTTTCGCTTTTTGGTTACCCCAATGCGAAGCGTGCGTTTTTTATCACGTGCATAGGCCATGGCCAAATTTTCTTCAATTGTCATGGTTGGGGCTGTGCCTGCCATCGGATCCTGAAAGACTCTTCCAATAAATTTTGACCGTTTATATTCTGGTAAACCTGTCACTTTTTTATTACCGATATTAACAAATCCTACATCTGGAATAAGGGTCCCGGAAATAACATTCATCAGGGTTGATTTCCCAGCACCATTACTGCCGATAACAGTAACAAATTCACCCTTTCCCATTGTTAAATTCACCTGCTGTAATGCCTTTTTTTCATCAGGTGTATTTTCATTAAATGTTAAGGAAATATCATGAAGATCTAACATATTAAGCCCCCTCCGCAGTGGAACTGTTTAGTTCTTTTTGTTTTTGCCGGCGCCGCATTTTTTCTTTTTGTGCCTTCATTATTTTTGGCGTAATTAACGCAGCAACTACAAGTAATGCGGTAATTAGTTTCATATCACCCGTTTCTAAAAACTCGACACGTAAAGCAAGTGTTACCACAATACGATAAATAATCGCACCACCGATCACGGCAACCGTCGTAATGGCGATTGTCCGTTTTCCAAACAGAGCTTCCCCAATAATCACCGAAGCAAGACCAGTAATAATCATCCCTATTCCAAGCCCAACATCAGCAAATCCGCCATACTGGGCAACTAAAGCTCCAGATAAGGCAACAAAGGCGTTAGAAACACCAAGACCCAGAATAATTAATGTATCCGTGTTAGCCGATAAACTTCGTATCATTTTTTGATTATCTCCAGTAGCTCTGATCGCCAGTCCTACCTCAGTTTTAAGAAAATAATCGGTCAATAGCTTGATGAAAATGCTAACAAATATCATAAAAATAAGAATAGCCCATGTACTGGGTACTTGAGCTGAGCCGAGTGTTTTCAACATGCCATTGAGCACTTGATCAAAACCTGTTCCTTTCCAAAATCCTTCCACTTGCGTAAAAAGTGTTGATTCATTAAGGAGGGATAAATTCGGCCGACCCATTATCCGTAGATTAATAGAATAAAGTGCAATCATCATGATAATACCTGATAATAATGGGTTTATTTTTCCCTTTGTATGAAGAACACCTGTTATACTGCCTGCTACAAATCCGGCTATTGTACCCAAAATTGTGGCTGTTACAGGATCTGTTCCATTTATAATAGAAATGGCAGCGACAGCACCGCCTGTTACAAAACTTCCATCCACTGTTAAATCGGGGAAATCTAAGATACGAAAGGATAAGTACACACCAAGCGCCATTATCGCATATATAATTCCTGATTCAACTGCTCCAAACATTGATATAAACACAAGATGTCCTCCTCTCTACAGCAAAGGATACAATTGGCCCCTCTAAGAAAGGGGCCAAATTCCTATCTCTTATTCAGGCTCAACGAACTGAGCTTTTTCATCCCATTCTTCGTTCCACTCAATGCCTTGTTCCTCTGCTGCTCCTTTATTAATAAACAATTGCATTTCTGCTGGGTATTCTACTGGAATATCCGCAGTTGTCTTTTCGCCTGTTAACACTTCTACAGCCATTTCACCTGCACGAGTACCAATTGTATGATAATCGATTCCGTATGTGGCAAAACCACCTTTTTTGAGTGAGTTTGGTTCGCCAACAATCAATGGAATATCCTGATCATTTGCTACCCCAACGACACTATCTAATGCCGATACAACAGTGTTATCTGTAATAATATACATAACATCGACTTCACCTACAAGTGTTGTCGCTGCTTGTTGTACCTCAGCAGATGTTGAAACAGTACGCTCAGCTACACTCAAGCTTGAACCTTCAATTTCTGCCTTCACCGCTTCTATCTGAGATACAGAATTCTGCTCACCAGCGTTGTAAATAAGCCCAACCGTTGAACCCTCAAAGTACGAATCGATAAAGTTTACCGTATTCTTAATCGCATCCGGGTGAAGGTCAAGTACCCCCGTAATATTTTCTCCCGGTTGATCCATCCCATCTACTAGACCTGCTCCCACTGCATCCGTAACAGATGTAAAAATAATCGGAATGTCCTGTGTCGCCTGCAATGCACTCTGGGCACTCGGTGTGGAATTTGCAAAGATTAAATCAACATTATCTGCTACAAAGTTCTGTGCTATAAGACTCGCATTGTTTTGATCATTCTGTGCGTTCTGAAGATCAAACTTTACATCCAAACCCGCTTCTTCAACCGCTTGTTTAAACCCTTCATATGCCGCATCCAGCGATGGATGTTCAACAATTTGAGTTGCCCCTATTGTATAAGACTGTTCATCTTCCTGATCAGCCTCTTGATCAGTCTCTTCCCCTGATTCTGATCCCGAAGTCTGCTCTCCTTCAGCATCTTCACTGGTCCCACAAGCCACCAATGATAGTAAGCTAAACAAAGCTATAATTAGAAAAGCTAGCCATTTTTTCGTCATTTGTTTACCCCCTGTATTCTCCACTCTTTTAGAAATTTTCAAAAGATTTATGCCATATTATATCACAGAACAAAATTGATAACACTGTTTTTATGCATTATTTTTTATAAATATAAATAATATAGATGCAAAATTGATTAAAACAGCAATTTAATGAATATTTATTCGCGACAGCCATTGATTAATTAGAAAACTTGGCATTCGCCAAGCCTTTGGGCTAATTGCCTTAGTTGTACTTATGCAGTAAGAAAGTAGTTATACTTTCTTATCTGCTAAAAAAATGAACCCTTCCTTGTAATCAGAAAGGATTCATATATATATATACTAATTACGCTTATATTGTGCTTTAAGTTCACACCCTTTTATTCTATCACCTAGATTAATACCTTTACTCTACATCGATTAAAAAGACTCTATCATTAAACCCACCGCGTTGTTCCGCTTTTTTCTTGCGAATCTTCTCAACCTCTTCCATAGAGCTTTTATGCACATGTGCCAGTGTATGCATTAATTCAAGCAAGTCAGCTAGCTCATCTAACGCATCTGGATCATTATTAGCAGCTAAATATTCCTGCAGTTCTTCCTTGGTCTTCTTTCTAATTTCTTTTATATAATCTTCATCAGATAGCGTTGCAGTATTTGCTTTCTTACCCGTCATTGCAATGATTCCCGGTATTTTATCTCGTATTAGCTTGTTGTATGTTGGCATTTCGCACTCTCATTTCTTTTTTTACTTTTATTAGAAACTTGGCTTATCGCCAAACCTTAATATAGATAAGCCTTAGTTGCACTTATGCAGTAAGAAAGGATTAATACTTTCTTATCTGCTAGAAAATCACACAAATAATATCTTACTATCTTTTCAGAACTAAATCCACCTAGCGAATTATGTATTGCATCGTCCTACCTTTTAATATACAAAAGGCAAAATGCTGCACCCAGCATTCAGCCTTCCACATCACTCGTATTCTTCTTCATCCTTTAAAAAATCATCATAATGTTCCATTTCCTTATACCGTTGCTGCTGACGATAGCCATACATAATATTTCTTACGACTTTATCACTTTCAAGTCCTGAGCCGATCGCCCCTACTACAGTAGCAACTGAGGTAACAAGCCACGTCAATTGAAAATAGTATTTGAAACTGACTTCTCCCTCAAGTCCTACTGTTTCGGTAAATACTTCTGGTGGGACAAAAAAGGCAACAGCAATCAGAAACAGTATATAGAGCATTGTATAGTAAACCAGTACAGCAATACCAAGGGTTATTACTGTAGCTGTATTATATAGCAATCTAAGTTTCCGATGGCTTTTCCTTGTTGGCTTCTCCCACAAATTATGAGCAAAAATAATCCAAATGATCATACCCAGCATGGCTGCTAGCATCAACACAACAAAACGTGTAGGCCCATAAGCGACACTAAGCTTCCAAAGGGAAGGGAATACCAGTCCGTAAGCACCGGTTGCAAATGCGATAGCAACTACACGTTTAAATGCAGGAATAATTGACCATGGTCTGTTTGCATGGGCCATTCCAAAGAGTAGCCTCTGTCTTCCATTAAACCTCGGAACAACTATAAAACGCACATCGGCTTTTTCTATTCTGTCAGGAGGCTTGATTTTACGGATTGGAGAAAAAGCGGAATCACTTCTTAATAAACGCAAATTATTTATGGCAGCACTATCTAAATCCTTGTTTAAAGCCTTGCCATGTCCGTTTACTCGATAATATAATTCACTTACCATTTGAATGATTGCTTTTTCTACCCGCTTACCCACTGGCAAAATTCCAAACGCTGGAATAGAAATTTGCGCTACCCCTTCTTTATCATTAACATCACCCAATACGACATCTTTCCCCGAAAAGATAGGAAGATCTGTTAGGCATACAGCATAATTCCAATTATGTTCCTGTTTTAAAACTGCTGCTCTATTAATTATCTCGTCCACTTTTTCTGCAGCTCCTGTAAGTGGATCACGAATTATTTCAACCTCCCACAATAGGTTTTTATCAATATTGCTGGAGAATGCATCTGGCAATTTGTCCACTAATTTATAAGCGATCGATTCTGGTAATTCAGGGGCTGGGATTATTCCTACGGTCAATTTTTTCAAATCAAAATTTCCTCCCCTCTTCTGTTTACAACCTATATTAATTGACATACGTTGGTTTTCAACTATTTTCCTTATAATACCCTTTTTATACTAATCCAAACAAAGAAGTATGAACAGAGTAATAGCTTACTTCAGATCCCTCGGACACCATCACAAATATGCCGAACCCTCATAGGCTCGGCATATTCTATATATCTAATACAGTTTAATTATTTGCCGGATGTTTATACACATATTCCGGGTAATCTGTAATAATCCCGTCGACATCAAGATTGAATAACCGATCAGCTTCTGCCTGCACTCTTACCGTGTAAGGATAAATATCCATGCCAGTCGCATGCACACGCGCCACAAGCTCATCTGTAACTATATTCATATTTGGATTAAAGTAATCTGCATACGTTGCGAATTCGGCTAACTGCCCATTAGTAACTCCAGCCCAAGTCATTCCAGCTAGTACACCATGTGGAACATTCGGCAAAAGTTCCTTGGATACTTGCATCGATTCGTGATTGAATGACTGGATAATAATTTTTTCGTTTTGCGGATGTTGCATATTACGTTCGATTAAAACATCCGCGACTTTTCCTTCAATTCCAGGATATAACTCCGGTGATTTCAGTTCAATCAATATCCCGATTTTCCCACGGTATGCATCGATTACTTCTTCAAATGTAGGAATCTGTTCTCCAGCAAATTCTTCCCCGAACCAGCTTCCTGCATCCAGTACTCGAATTTCTTCTAACGTGAAATCACCAACAAATCCTCTGCCATCAGTCGTACGGTTTAGTGTTGTATCATGGATGGCGATCAATTCTTCATCTTCTGTCATTTGTACATCAATTTCGATGTAATCTGCCTTCATATCAACTGCCTTTTCAAAAGCAGCCATCGTATTTTCAGGTGCATGGGCAGATGCACCACGATGTGCAATATTTGCAACCCCTTGCTGCTTAGAAAAATTCTCCTTCATTGCAAATACTGGTGTTTCAAACAGGCTTAAAAAAACAACTCCCATTAAAATAATTGGAAAAATACGTCTCATTAATAATCCTCTCCCATATCGTGTATATTTCTTTCATCTATCATTTTAAAGAGAGATTATTAATTTCGAATGAATACAAAAGTAATTTTTTGCAAAGAAAACCACGAGATTAGTAGCATGACAAAAGTCACTAAAAACATAATACGAATCTCTATCCATCTAACCTTCTCACTAATCCAGCTGATTTTCATACCCTTGTTTAAAATTGAAAATGTACAGTTTCTGGTTTTTCTATAATATCTTCGTTTGCATCAAGAATTTCGCTTGTTGATAGTTTAAAAGATTTGATAGCCTCAATATTCGTTTCGTCAATGATAAACCCCATCGTTCCTGTCTTCTCTTCCCCGGGACCATATTCTCCGTTTAGATGTTCCAGGTAAAACTCTTCTTCCCAACTTATTTTTTCTCCAGTATTTAACTCAATCATTGCAACTGGATTAAAAAAGACAGGCTGTTTAGACGTGTTTTTTGCTGTTATATTTAATTTAATATAATTAAATTGATTTTCTTGCTCTGTGTATCCATGAAAATAATCAATCAAATGTAGTTCGGGTGAGTAATTTAAAATTTTAATATTTTTAAATGTAATCTCTATTGGATTGATATCTAGTGTTTCTTTGCTATCTGAAACGGCTTTTAATATAATTTTTCCATTCTCATCTTTTGCAGTTTCTCCAATGGTGGTTAAGCCTGTATCATTAACCGCCTGTGGATAGTTGCCACTTTCATTCTCTTGTGCCGAAACTACATTATCATCCGAATTTTCCTCTTTCATTTCCTTAGAAGAATCCATAGAACAACCTACTACCAAAAAACCTGAAAGTCCAAAGAGTAAGAAGTTTTTTTTCCAAGATGTCATGTTTATCAAGTCCTTTCATTAGAAAGTCAGCTCTCGCAAACTAGAATTTTCACGCATCCTATCACTGTGAATAATCTGCATTTCACTGAATAATAGTTAAATCACATTATTATATAAAACAACCACTCGCTACCCACAAAGGTAACAGGTGGTTGTTTTTCGATGTCTAATTTACTTTTAGTCTGCCTTCGATCCTTTTTCAAGGAGACGGAAAATGTTATTACCAAAGTCAGTGTTGTCAATTTTACCTGCAAACCAGCTAGAATGTGGACCGTAAGCATAAACAGGGACATCAACACCGTCATGCCCACCAGTAGTCCATCCCGTTCTGGAACGATCTGTAAAAATGTCTTCAATGGTGTTGTCAATTTCCGTTACACCTTGACCATCAGCATTCTTAACTGCTTGCGTTTCCTCATCTGTTAAGTCTAGTTCAATATACCGCTCTAACGTTTCTTCTACACCGGCCCCGTCTGCAATTTCCGTTGCCATGAAGTCAGGCGTACGTTCTGCAGCTTTAATCGATTCTGGCAACCAGTTATATGGTCCACCACTACCAAGCGCCATACCACCCGTTTGGTGATCTGCAGTTGCAATAACAAGCGTATGCTTATCCTTTTTTGCAAACTCAATGGCGGCGTTAAATGCTTTCTCGAAATCTTCCATGTCACTCATCGCCGAAACTATATCATTGTCGTGTCCAGCCCAATCAATTTGGCTGCCTTCTACCATTAAGAAGAATCCATCTTTATCCCTCTTTAAACGGTCAATGGCACTGGTTGTCATTTCACCAAGAGAAGGAACCTTCTCTGTACGATCAATCATTTTCGGCAATCCGACCGGAGCAAATAAACCTAATACTTGTTCATTTCCATCATTCAACAGTTCTTCACGAGTGGTAACGTAACTATAACCGTCTTTTTGGAATTCTTTCGCTAGATTACGATCTTCCCTTACAAAATAATTCGTTCCACCACCAAGTATAACGTCTATTTTATGTTCGCCATTAATCATTTCATCATAATAATCATCGGCGATATCGTTGTAGTTATGGCGTGACTTATCATGTGCACCAAACGCAGCAGGTGTCGCATGGTTTACTTGAGAGGTTGAAATCAATCCGGTTGATTTACTTTGTTCTTTTGCTAGTTCCAAAACTGTTTCCACTTCCTGGCCCTGACGATCAACGGAAATTGCACCATTATACGTTTTAATGCCGGCTGCCATGGACGTTGCGGAGGCAGCCGAGTCAGTAATGTTCTCTTCATCATCGTGAGGGTTTACTGATTGCATGCCAACTAGATAAGGGTCAAACCCAGTATCTTCCATTAATGGCGTTGATGGATCATCTTTTAAATAGCGGTAGGCTGTCGTATAAGCTGGGCCCATGCCATCACCAATCAAGACAATCACGTTTTTGATTTTTGCTTGATTCTTACCCCCTTGTGCAGCTTTAACATTTGATAATGAACCTTGCAAGCTACCAAGAGCAACCGCGGACATTACTGCAACTGGCAATAGTTTCTTCTTCAAGCCTTTTCGAACCAAAATAAAACCTCCTTAGAAATTTTTTCTACATTGCCTACACTACAGGAAAGTTATTAATCTAGTATTAATGGTATGTAAATAGTCCCTAAATTTCTGTGTGAATAAAGTACCATGTCATGGAAGGATGAAGCCCTCCCTCAATCTTTACTTATAAAGTCAATTAAAGTACTATTTATAACAAGCGAAAATTTGTTAAATTTAAATTATTTAGATTAAATATAAAGTAACCTGACATAGATTGCTGAACGAAGAAGGTGGAGTAGTGAACCTTACATATTTCCTGTTTTTTTTATGTATTATTGTTTGTACATTAATTATTACTTACTGGGCGGCAAAGCAAAGCAAGACGACAAATCAATTTTATATTGCAGCTGGGAGTTTAACGGGTGTACAGAATGGCATGGCGATTGCTGGAGATTACATTAGTGCTGCATCTTTTCTGGGAATTGTCGGTACGATAGCAATTAACGGTTTTGATGGGTTTTTGTATGCGATTGGATTTTTAGTCTCTTATTTAATTGTATTAATTTTCATTGCTGAACCTGTCCATCATTTAGGTACTTATTCTCTCGGAGATGTAATTTGTTCACGTTTTCCAAGTTATAAGATGCGCTGGATGATGGCAATTGGAGCATTTATCATTTCTATTTTGTACATGATTCCGCAATTGGTAGCGGCTGGTCTTTTAATACGCTTACTTCTTGATATTGACTATTCAACTTCCGTATTAATAATCGGAAGTCTAATGACGGTTTATGTGGTTTTTGGAGGAATGTTTGCAACGTCATGGGTACAAATCGTAAAAACGGTCGTGCTTCTTTCTGGCACTTTCCTGCTCTCATTAATCGTGTTTTCGCATTTTGATTGGAGTATAGCTGAGCTGATTTCGCAGGTGAAGTTGGGAACGCCGCTGCGGGATCAGTTTTTCATGCCTGGTAATTTGTTCGGCAGCCCCTTGGAAACACTATCGCTTCACTTGGCTTTAGTACTTGGAACAGCTGGTCTCCCGCATATTTTGATTCGCTTTTTTACCGTCCGAAATACACTGGAGGTGCGCAGATCACTGTTAACGGCGAGCTGGATTATCGGGATTTTTTACATTATTACGCTTGTACTAGGACTTGGCACAGTTGCGCTTATCGGATACGAGGAATTGATTGCACATGATCCAACTGGGAATTTGGCTGCACCATTATTGGCAAATGAGCTGGGAGGAGACTTCCTGATGGCCTTTATTGCAGCGATTTCATTTACGACTATTGTTGCAGTCGTAGCTGGTTTAGTGATATCTGCTACAACTGCTTTTTCCTATGATATCTATTACCATATTATTAAAAAAGGACAAACGAACGAGAAGCAGCAGATACGTGCTGCACAATGGACTGCATTTGTCGTTGGGCTTATTTCTACTTTATTTGCACTTGGACTGCGGAATATTAATGTTACATTTCTTGTCTCCTTGACGTTTATTGTCGCTGCCTCTAGTAATTTACCTGTTCTTTTGTTTACGATTTATTGGAAGCGCTTTACCCAAACAGGAGCAATTATCGGAATGGTATGTGGATTAACAGCCTCACTGACGCTGCTGATTTTCGGTCCTCATATTATGAATCCGAATGGGGGCTGGATTGCGAGAGAACCTTTTTTTCCTTTACATAACCCAGGTATTATTGCCATTCCAATCGGATTCTTAGGTGCGTATCTTGGATCGATATTTTCAAATGAGCCACAGTCCAGCAATTCTGACTTCAGACGGTTCTTTATAAAAGCACAGACCGGTATTGATACGAAGGAGGACAACCAGTGAAATACTTGACGATTATTTTATTTGAACGTCTAGGGCTGTTGCTGGTATTCGCATTTGTGCTTACACGTATCCCCGGATTCAAGTCATTGCTTTATCGTGAATACTCGAAAAGAATGTCATTTGTACATGCTTGTATGTTTGGGCTTTTTGGAATTGCCGCAACAATTACAGGTATTGTCATTGAAGGCGATTCTGTTGTTAACCGCGAGTTTGTCTGGTTTGTCGAGGATGACCAAATGGCTGTCAGTTCCAGTCTGGTTGCCATTGTCATTGCCGGGTTATTAGGCGGGCCGGTAGTTGGACTAGGGGCGGGATTGATTGCTGGAACGCATCTTTTTTATCTTGGTGGTATCGGCGTCTTGGCAAACAGTCTGGTCAATCCACTGACAGGATTATTAGCAGGATTAACTGCTCAATTTTTTTCAAACGAACGGGTGATTTCCCCATGGAAGGCATTGTTTATCGGTGTCTTTCCACCAATCCTGCAGATGCAGCTGCTGCTCATCTTTGAGCCGCATTCAGATGACATTATCTCACTTGTCAATACGATTGGATTGCCGCTTGTCTTATCCAACAGTATTGCTATTGCGATTTTCACAGCTATGATCAGCATTGTACTCCGTGAGCAAGAAAACGAGGCTGCACTGGCTACCAAACAAGCCTTAACAATCGCAGAAGAAGCTCTTCCTTTTTTAAAAAAAGACTCTTCGCGAGATATGGCGTCTGGAATAGCTAATTTACTATATGACCGTTTGAAATTAGCCGCAGTCTCCGTAACGAATGAAAAGGAAGTTCTTGCTCACAAGGGGCTTGGAGAAGATCACCATCGTGAGGGAGATCAGATTATTACCGCTTTATCCCATCAGGCAATTTATTCAAAACAGATGCAGATTGCCCATTCACGTGCAGAAATTCAGTGCAACCATATCAATTGCCCCCTAGAGGCTGCGATTATAATTCCTATTATGGATGCAAATGATGCAACTGGACTGATCAAATTTTATTTTCGTAAAGCACAACACATTCGTCCAGTAGAATTAATGCTAGCACAAGGCCTTGGACAGTTAATATCCAATCAGCTGAATACAATTGCAACGGAAAAAATGAAAACACATATACGCGACGCAGAATTGAGAAATCTTCAAGCGCAAATTAATCCGCACTTTTTATTTAATACACTGCATTTGATTGCTGCATTGTTTCGGAAAGACCCAGAAAAGGCACGCCATATTACGGTTAACCTAGCCCATTATATGCGTTTTAATATCGGGCTTGTTTCATCGTCACTCATCCATCTGGAAAAAGAATGCCAGCATGTAAAAGCATATATTGAAATCGCCCAGACCCGTTTTTCCAGCCAGCTGCAGATCTTTTTTTCAGAACCAGATGGTATTTCAGAAGTGTTTATCCCACCCTCAACAATCCAGCCACTTGTAGAAAACAGTGTCCAGCATGGCTTGAAAGATGCTACAACTGGCGGGGTCGTTAAGGTAACAATTCAAAAGCTGGACACCTTTATTCAAGTTTCAGTGAGCGACAATGGCTGTGGTTTCCCAGCGAATATTTTAAACCAGGCGGGACATCAATTGTTGGAATCTGATAAAGAAGGGGGCGCAGGTTTGTATAACGTTAATCAGCGTTTAATCCATTTACTGGGAGACACTGCACGCTTACATATACGCAACCTGCCTTCCAGTGGAAGTGAAGTGTATTTTAACATTCCGTATAAAGATTAATGGTACGAGGAGGTATTTTTATGAAAAATATTCACGTCATGATTGCAGAGGATGAACAATTCACCCGTGAAGAATTAATCGACTTGCTGAAAAAAGAACAGGATGTCATTACCCATCCAAGTGCTGAGAATGGTCAACAATTAATAGATCTATACATGGAACATGAACCTGATGTTATTTTCCTTGATGTTCAGATGCCGGGTATTGCGGGTGTTGAAGCAGCGAAGCGAATCAAAGAGCTTTCTTATATTCAGCCGCCGTTATTCGTCTTTACAACCGCATATGACGAATATGCTATTGATGCATTTGAAATTGACGCTGTCGACTATTTGTTAAAGCCTTATGATGATTCACGTTTTCAAAAGACAATGAAACGAATCCGAAAACAAATAGTGCAGATGGATATGAATGAGAACAAGCCCTTCCAGCTTGATGTCCAGTCCCCTGCATCAAAATTACTCGTTGATGATGGGGAACGAATGGTTGTTTTATCTCCAGATTCCATTTATTACGCAGTTCCATTCAAACGTATGCTGGAGATCCATACAAAGGATGAAGTGATTGAAAGCCGGATGACATTACAGGAACTGGAAGAAAAATTGCATGGACTATCTTTCTTCCGGACACATCGAAGCTATTTAGTGAACTTGAATTATGTTCGGGAAATCACACCATGGTTTAACGGATCAAGTAATGTAACGCTTAATGATAAAAACGGTACATCATTACCGGTTAGTCGTTCTGCAAGAAAGATACTCCTTGACGTATTTAAACATTAACCATTGATGATTGATTTTAGACTATTCAGACATAGATGATTGCAATTGGCACAAATTCTCTCTCCTATAAACTCCATTCATTTATACTATTTAGTAAGCGCTTTCAGATAAGTGTGAAGTTGTGCATCTCAGCTATTCAGATGGCAGGCTACAATTATTAATAGGAGGAGGAATTCAATCTTCTTACTATAAAGAATGGATTTTAACTGCTGTAAGAGAGGTTTCTAAGGGCAGACAAAAACCTCTCTATCTACAAACGAGGAGGGTAATCATGAGTAATGTAAACGATTATAAGGCAGATGAAAATACAGATGAAAGGATAGATTTTGTAAAAGTTGAACAGAGTGAGAAGTTTCAATGGTTAATGGACGAAAGGAAAAGGTTTATCGTTCCCTTAACAATATTTTTTCTTGTCTTTTATTTTATGCTTCCCATTCTCACGTCCTATACGACTTTTCTAAATACACCAGTAATCGGCGATATTTCATGGGTATGGCTATTTGCCTTTTCACAATTTGTTATGACATGGGTGCTATGTACGATTTATGTAAAGAAAGCAGCATCTTTTGACAGGCAGGCGGATGAAATCATTAATGAACAGCTTAATAGTAATAATAAAGGAGGTAATGCCGGATGAATGCAACTGTCGTCATACTTTTTCTTGCTATTGTTGTACTAACACTCATTATTACGTACTATGCTGCCAAACAAACCCAATCAACTACTGACTTTTACACAGCTGGTGGTGGCTTGAAGGGCTGGCAAAACGGGGTCGCAATAGCTGGAGACTATTTATCTGCGGCTTCATTCCTTGGTATTGCAGGTGCTATTGCGTTATATGGTTTTGATGGTTTCTTTTATAGTATTGGTTTCCTTATAGCCTACTTGGTTGTTCTATTTTTGGTTGCAGAGCCACTGCGGAACCTTGGAAAATATACACTTGCGGATATGCTTAAGGCACGATTCGATGCTGACAAAGTCAGGGGAGCTGCCGCACTTAATACGATAACTATCTCTATCTTTTATATGATTGCACAGCTTGTCGGAGCAGGAGCCCTAATACAGTTGTTATTTGATATTCCTTATTGGATGGCTGTTCTGATTGTTGGTGTAATGATGACGATTTATGTTTTGTTTGGAGGAATGATCGCAACCAGTTGGGTTCAAATCGTAAAAGCTGTTCTGCTTATGGCTGGTATGGTTATTATTTCGTTCCTTGTTTTATTGAAGTTTAACTTTAACATCGTCGATATGTTCAATGATGTTAAAACTGTTACTAGTAATGGAGAAAATTATCTGAAGCCAGGTCTAAAGTACACAAACCCATTGGGAACCATTTCCCTAATGATTGCATTAGTACTTGGTACAGCTGGTTTGCCACATATACTTATGCGCTTCTTCACAGTTAAGGATGCTAAAACCGCCCGAAGTTCTGTCATTACAGCAACATGGGTGATTGGTATATTTTATGTACTGACATTATTTCTTGGTTTTGGAGCAGCAGCTTTTGTTGGTGAAGCAAATATTCTTGCGGCGAACCCTGGCGGAAACATGGCAGCACCATTACTCGCCGAAGCATTGGGCGGGGAAATACTATTCGCATTCATATCGGCAGTTGCTTTTGCTACCATTTTAGCAGTAGTTGCTGGTCTTGTCCTATCAGGTGCATCGGCATTTGCGCATGATTTATATGGACAAATCATTAAAAAAGGAAAAGCATCTGATCTACAGCAAATGCGGGCAGCACGATATGCTTCTCTAGCAGTATCTGTTCTTGCAATTATTCTCGCATTGTTTGCGCAATACTTAAATGTAGCATTCCTAGTTTCATTAGCGTTTTGTATTGCAGCGAGTGCAAATCTTCCAGTCATAATTTATACAGTTTACTGGAAGAAGTTTAATACATCAGGTGCTGTCACAGCAATGTTAACCGGTTTATTCTCAGCGTTAATTCTAGTATCTATGAGTCCAAGTGTTTTCTCACCGGTAGAAGGTGCAGCATTGTTTGTCGGGGATCCGATTTTCCCTCTTTCAAACCCTGCTCTTGTTTCAGTTCCATTAGGTTTTCTTGGAGGATTTCTTGGTACCCTATTCTCTAAAGATGGAAGTTCAAAACGATATGCCGAAGTAAAAGTGAAGGCAAATACCGGATATCGAGAAACAGGAAGCTAAAGCGAATCATGAGCGACTGCCATTGCGGCAGTCGCTCCTTTTGTTTTACTGGTTTCTTTCGGCTTGCATCCTCATCATGCTAAAATTGTAAAGCTTGCTGAAACAGAGAAATGGCTGAACAGTGCTCCAGCACCATTCAGCCTTATTTTATTTAAACCTAATTATTAATATACTTCTCAAAAACGTCTCCAAAGTCTTTCTCGTGATACTCCTCACGAATCGACTTCAACCAGTCGAACCCAAACTCTGTTAACTCTTTATATTGTTCTGCAAGCTTCGTTTCAGAAGTTCTTGAATGCTGCAACACTGTCACAGCTTTAGCTAAACTTTCTCCAGCCATCTCTGTAATAATCGCATTCTCATGAGTTGTTTCAGCAATAAATAACAGGGCCTTATATAAATCTTTTAATTTATCAATTTCGTCTTTATGGACATCAATACTTAGTGGTTCTTTTCCTAACGTGAATTTGATTTCGATATCCAGATCGATTTTTCCTGCTGTCTCAAGGGATACATCTGAAATCTTGTATTGTGAGTATGGATAACGATTTAGTGTTCGTTTAGAAGAAGCGGCATTTTCACCATTTACATGAATTAGTGCCAGGTTAGTGAAGCAATATTCATCTGCTTTTGTCTTAATCAGGAAGTAAATTTTTTCATCATCTTCGTGTCGGACGTAATCATCCGCGTCTGTCTTATCATAGTCCTCTGGGCCAATAATTCTCCCAATATCGGATAAGCCTAATGCATCTGAAGCTAATTTTTTAAACATTCCCGTGACTCCCCTTCTTATAATTATTTTCCTATTAATTATACCATTAACGGGCTTTAATGACACTCACCCATTCCTCTGTCTGTGAATAGGCTGTTACGATATTCAAAACGGAGGAGTGACGAACCAACATGAATAGAGAATTTTACTATACTATCCAGCCAGGTGATAATTTCGGGATACTGGCTGAACGATTCCATATACCAGCAGAACAAATTTTCAAAAATAACCCTGGAGTGGACCCGTACAATCTTCGGGTGGGGCATCGCCTGCTTATTCCAATGAGACAACCCGATCTCAGGCAGAATGATTGTATTAGTCAGGCTGAATTCGAATTTAGAAGTGATAATCGAAGGCTTTGGGAAGAGCATGTTGCTTGGACCAGAATGACAATTATCAGTTTGACGTTTAATCTGCCAGATGTAGAATTTGTTATCGCACGCCTTCTGCAAAATGCTACAGACATGGGTGATGCCATCAGACCCTGCTATGGTGACCGTCTAGCTGATATATACACTAATTTGATAAAAGAACATCTCATATTTGCCGCGGACCTTGTTAAAGCTGCAGTAGCAGGTGATCAGCAAGCAGCAATGACTGCTGAGCAAAAATGGTACGCTAACGCAGATGAGATTGCTAGGTTCTGGAGCAGTGTAAATCCTTATTTGTCCGAGGAAGGTGTTAGAGATATGTTTTATCGGCACTTAGATTTAACAAAACAGGAAGCAGTTTTTATGATAAATATGGATTACCAGAAAGATATTCAAATCTATGATGAAATTGAGGAACAAGCTTTGGCGATGTCAGATGCTATATCAATTGCAGTAGTGAAACAATTTCCTGAACTATTTGCGTAGATCAAGTTGAGTAGGAGGCATATGCCCCTACTCAGATTATTCCTATTACTGCGAATTGAGGTTGAAATCCTGCATCTCAAGTTGATAAATCACAATTGAGGTCGATATCCTGCTTTTCTGGTTGATAAATCATAATTGGGGTCGAAATCCTGCATCTCAAGTCGATAAATCACAATTGGGGTCGAAATCCTGCATTTCAAGTCGATTAATCTCAAAAAATCTTTAAATATGCAGCCTTACAGGACAGTAAGAGTTAACCTGCTATTAAAAGACATTTACTCATGATTCCAGCCAGGTTTCTGAGATTCTCTCTTTCTTTCTATGCTCTCGACATTATACTCCATCAAAGGCTTAACAAATTTCTCATAACGTTCCTTCTTGAATCTCTCTAATTCCTCGGGTGTCATGTCCTTCGTTACCTCCGATACATGTCTTCCCGGAAGTTGATCAAACTCCTCCTTCGTCATCCATGTCACGTTTCCATTTTTGATAATGAAATGTTTCATAATAATCCCTCCTTCACAGAACAAAAGTGCAAGCGCCTGTTCAGCGCCGTATGGACTGGACTGACCCGTGTGAGATAAAGGATACACGAAGAGCGTAAGCGATTCGATGTTGACTTATCGTAGACACGGGGAGGGAAGTCCACTAGGCGCTAGGCGCTGGAGCTGGACGTCGCTAATTCGGAAGTCCAATTATCCACAGCATTTAAATTTAATAATTTCCTATACACTATTAAAAACCCCTTCATGCGTTGGATTCATAAAGGGGTTTTCTACCGATTTATCACTCAAAGCATGGGCTTTGCTGGTGGGAGCACCTTACATTTGCAGGTTGCTGTGACGTCGTTGAGCCAGTTCTCTCGATCACTCTTGATAGCTATTCAATTACATAAAGTATATAAGAGTTTTAATGATATTTCAATGAATTACCGCCAGCACATTAATTCATCACTGTTGGTTACACTAATATAAAGGCTTTGTTAAGTTTGTTGACTTATTAAAGTAATGAAAACACGTAGTTGATAGAAACTGCGAACTAACATGGAAAAATAGCTGAGTGCTTTGACACCGCTTCGGAAATACACTACGCTTTCCGTGGGCGGCTGATGAGCCTACTTGCTCCTACGTCGCTGCGTAGTCTCATCTAGGCCTCAGCTCCCACAGGAGTCTACGTGTATTTCCTCCGCTGGGTATTGCTCACTAAAACTTAAAAAAACAAGATTTTATACCACTTAACTAGCAGTTGGAATATGCGAGACTCCTGTGGGACAGCGATCCTAAGAGACCCCACAGGGAGCGTTCTTTGCGAGCGAGGCAGACTAAGTACGCCACGTCCTGTGGCAACGTCTGCACTAGCACGTCCTATACGTCGGAGGCTCGTGGTGAGCCCACGGAAAGCGAGTATATTCCAGCTGCGTCGTTAGGGAGCCTCACGAAATGCTTCTAATAGGACTCCCTTAGTTAGTTCGCAGTTTATACCAATTGCGATTGTTAAAGAGCAACAAAACTTACGAGAGAGCAAATATAATAATCGGATTGCGGTGACTTTAATGGTGTGGTTAATCATTCAAAATCTTATGTCCCTCAACGAGTTAAGCCTATTGAATTCCATTTCACTGCCCCAATTAATTGAAGCCCACAGGGAATTCAGCGACATATTTAAAGAATACTGGCATCAGAGTGTATTTCTAACACCAAGATGGTGGTTCTTAGTTATGCTTAGCATACTACCGGCCATTATCTGGTGGATATTAGTTAATAAAAAGAGAATTATTGAAATTACAGCATTCGGATTATTCTATGGTGTTGCAGCAATTATTCTTGATTCTATTGGAAGCAACGCCTTAGCCTGGACTTATCCTTATATCCTTTCGCCGTATTTACGTCCGCAATTATATCCTTATGATGTTGGTGTTGTGATCATATCCTTTATGTTTTGTTATCAGCTGTGGAGTAACAATTCTAAAAAATTCTTCTTATTTTCAGGACTGCTGGCTGCTTTTTTGGCCTTTGTTGCTGAGCCGATTATGGTATGGCTAGGCCTTTACAAAACAATATACTGGAAACATATTTATTCATTCCCGATTTACTGGCTTTTAGGCATAATATGCTGGGGAATCATTATGTATTTTAAAAAATTGGAACAGAAGCAGTAATATCTTATTTCTCCTGTTCTTTTCTATTCCTTTTATGGAAAAGATGAATGTTTTGACTTTTACATTCGTCTAATTAGTAAGGAGTTGTAAAAAGAGCGGTAAAAGAAATAGGGGGAAATTATAATGTTATCCAAAAAATTCTCTTTCCTGATGGTTCTAATAGCCTTGTTAAGTCTAGTTATAACTGCATGCAATCAGGGTGGATCACCTGAACCCACAGATGAATCTGACCAAGAAGAAACAACTGAGAATAGTGAAGAAACTAAAGATAACACCGAAAATAACAAGTCTGATAAAGATAAGAAGGAAGAAACAGAAAAAGATAAACCATCTTCTGAAAAGAAAAATAATGACTCATCGGAAAAACAGGATGATTCCGATAAACAAAAGATTGAAGATGATGGGAGTGCTAATGAAAAACTCCTTCCTGTAGGAACATTATCATATGGAGATAAAGGCGAAAAAGTTAGTATGATGCAAGAAGCTCTGAACAGGCTAGGTTATTCATTGACGGTTGATGGTGACTTAGGATGGACCACCGTTTGGGCGATAAAAGATTTTCAAGCACAGGTACCTGCCTTAAAGATTGACGGCATTTACGGGGAAGGTACACGTGAAAATATTCAAAAGGCAATAGATGGTGAGCTAGAAGTAAATCCGGGCACTGGTCTGGAAAAGAATGAAGAGCAGAACGACAATGAAAAAAATAGTAATGTAGTGTCCAATCCATCAAGTATTCTTGCTTTAGTGAATAAAAACAACCAACTGCCAGCTAGTTATGTTCCGAAAAATCTTACAAACCCCAATGTCAGGTTTCCATTTACAGAAGACTTACCAAAAAAACAAATGCGAGAAGTAGCAGCAAGTGCACTTGAGAGAATGTTTAACGCTGGGGATAAGGCAGGGGTCGACCTTTTCGCACAATCTGGCTATCGTTCATATGACAGGCAGCAAGCCATTTTCGCAGCAAATGCTAGTGAACATGGGCGCGAAGCAGCAAATCAATTCAGTGCACAGGCTGGGGAAAGTGAGCATCAAACCGGTCTGACTATGGATGTCACTAGCGCTGATATCAATTACCGGCTGAACACTAAATTTGCCAATACTGACGAGGGTGAATGGGTAAAAAAGCACGCCAGTAAATATGGTTTCATCATTCGTTACCCAAAAGGAAAAACTAGTATCACGGGCTATCAATATGAACCTTGGCACCTTCGTTACATTGGTGAGAAAGCTGCTAAATACATTGACAGCAATAATATTACGCTGGAACAATACCTCGGTTCCCAATAATAGCATTTATACAGAGCTTGGACGCGGTTTCCAAGCTCTTTTTTTTAATTAGTCAAGTGATAACAATGAGCCGAGAGCACCGCAATATTCACCTTTTTCCAGAAAAACTGGCTCTTTTCCTGCCAGTTTAGTGTATTCTTCAATAATATCTCTTAAAAGGGGATTTGACAGGAATGACGAGCCGATATAAACAATGGAACCAACGTTATATTGGGCTGCCATTTGTGAGCTAATCGTAACAATCACCTCACCTATCATGCCAATAATTGAGGCCAAGATGTCTGACGCTGAGGGGTTATACGCTAGCATTGACTCCTTTTTCCCAAAGTTGCTTGCAGTCAAATCTCCGGAAATTGGCGGCAGCGCCCCTTCGAAGATATCTTTTACTTTAAGGTCCACATTTCCCCTGTCACCGTTACTTGCTAACTTTACCATCCTTGCATAGTCCTCAACTCCGGTTAATAAATAAGCAAGTCCCATTAATGTTCCGCCACCAATACCAGATCCACCAATCCGCTGTTGTTCCCCTTCATTGACATGATGAATTGATGTACCAGTACCAACATTTACAAACATAAAATTGTTCTCGAATGAATGCCTTTGCTGACCAGCCAAAAACTGTATACCACGGTTAGTTGCATCAAATTCAACCAGCGTTTTGGCAGGTGCCATAAGTTTTTCAGCGAGCAACTGGCTTTTCCCGCCAGTGATGCAGACTGTGGGATTCTCAAAGGTATCATAGAGCCATGAAACAGCATCGTCGATATCTTGTGAAGGGAATGTTTGATAGCCAATATTATCACTTCCCCTATATGCTACCTTTACAAGCGTACCTCCCGCATCAATTCCTATTTTCATTTGTATCATTTCTCCCCTCAGAATTCTAATTTCTATGAATAAAGATAAAACATTTCAACCGGTTTATAACCGCTATCAAGTAAAATTACACCTTTGCCCACGGGGGATTACTGTCGTGCTTCGTTAGATCCTAAAACGACATGATAGTCATCTAAATACTGTGCCAATTCTCCGAATCTTAAACCTGTACTCCCCATCTCGTAAAGAAATACCATGGTCGTGTTCTCTCTGTTTCCCCATTCAAATAAGCTATTCCCCATTTTCTTCCCACCTCTTAATAGCTGTTATTTTATTTTATCAAAAAATTATCAAATTTGATAAAATAACTGTTGTATGTTTATGCATAACTGTGTATAATAATACATAATCTAATTATGAAACGGAAAGGATTTGATTTTAGTGGCCAACACAATTTCAAAACCGCAATTAAACGAAAAGGATTTTTTAACATTAAGCCAGTTAAGTAAAGCAGAAATAACTGGACTGTTAGACGAGGCTGTTGCTTTAAAAAAACAGACAAATGAAGGAACACGTGAACCTCATTTAAAAGGGAAAGTTCTTGGAATGATTTTCGAAAAAGCATCTACCCGTACCAGAGTTTCATTTGAAGTAGGTATGCTTCAGCTTGGAGGGGAGGCTATTTTCCTTAGTTCTAATGACAGCCAAATCGGTCGAGGAGAATCAATTTTTGATACGGCAAACGTATTATCACGTTATGTTGACGGTTTAATGATCCGAACCTTCAGCCATGACATTGTTGAATCCTATGCACAGCATGCCACTGTACCTGTTATTAATGGCTTGACCGACATGCACCATCCAACACAGGTGCTTGCTGATTTATTAACCATTTATGAGCATAAGGGGAAACTTTCAGGATTAAAACTTGCCTTTTTAGGTGATGGAAATAACAACATGTGTCATTCATTAATCGAAGGTGCGGTTAAAGTTGGGATGGATATTGCTATTGCTTGTCCCACCGGTTATGAACCGAATCAGGAAATTTTGCAGCAAATGAAGCAAGAAGCTGAACAAAATGGAACAAAAGTAGAATACAGTGAAGACCCATATGGTGTGATAACAGATGCAGATATTGTAGTTACCGACGTATGGTCGAGTATGGGGCAGGAAGATGAAAATGATCAGCGAAATAAAATTTTCACACCCTATCAGGTAAACGAAAGTTTGTGTGAAAACGCAAAATCGGATTTCATTTTTTTACATTGCTTACCCGCCCACAGAGGGGAAGAGGTTACAGCAGGCATCATAGATAGCCCGCATTCTGTTGTATTTGATGAAGCGGAAAATCGCCTGCATGCACAGAAAGCTTTATTAAAACTATTACTAGAAGATGGAGGGATTAAACATGGCTAAAGAAAAAATCGTGTTAGCCTACTCAGGTGGTTTAGATACTTCTGTATCGATTAAATGGTTACAGGAGAAATATAATTATGATGTTATCGCACTGGCAATTGATCTAGGAGAAGAAAAGGATTTAGAAACGGTACGCCAAAAAGCATTAAATGTTGGTGCTATAAAATCAATCGTTATCAACGCTAAAGATATGCTTGCAAAAGAATATCTAATGCCAGCATTACAAGCAAATGCTCTGTACGAAGGTAAGTATCCATTATCCTCAGCGTTAAGCAGACCATTAATTTCGAAGTTACTTGTCGATGTAGCCGAACAGGAAAATGCAGTAGCTGTTGCTCACGGATGTACCGGAAAAGGAAATGATCAGATACGTTTTGAAGTTTCTATCAATGCACTTAATCCTGATCTTCAAGTGGTGGCACCAGTAAGAGAATGGGGAATGACCCGTGATGAAGAAATTGCTTACGCAAAAGAGAAAGGTATTCCTGTCTCAGCTAATTTAGACAATCCATTTTCGATCGATGCAAACATTTGGGGAAGAGCTTGTGAAGCGGGTGTATTGGAAAACCCATGGAATGAAGCACCTGAGGAAGCATTTGCATGGACCAACCCAATCGAGGCAACTCCGGATGAGTCTGAATATGTTGATATCACGTTCGAAGGTGGTATCCCTGTGGCACTAAATGACGAATCAATGGAACTTGTTGATATTATAGAGACATTGAATGAAGCTGGCGGCAAGCATGGTATAGGGCGAATTGATCATATTGAAAACCGCTTAATCGGCATTAAATCACGCGAGGTTTATGAAAATCCGGCAGCATTAATCTTAATCAATGCCCATCAGGAAATGGAATTTCTGACACATACAAGAGAAGTAAGTCAATATAAAAAAACAGTTGAACAGCAATATGCAAAGATGATTTATGAAGGTCTTTGGTATTCACCGTTACGTCCAGCAATAGATGCATTTGTTTTAGAGACACAAAAAACGGTCTCTGGGAAAGTTCGAATCAAGCTGTTTAAAGGAAATCAATTCGTCGTTGCCCGGAAGTCCGAATATAGCTTATATAACGAAGAGCTAGCTACCTATGAAAAAGGTGACATGTTTGATCATACAGCTGCAGTTGGGTTTATCAAACTGTGGGGATTACCAACGAAAGTTCATGCCGAAGTCAATAAAAAAGCAACTGATCCGGTTAAACAGTAGGGAGGATTACAAATGTCAAAGCTATGGGGCGGACGTTTCACTAAATCAACCAACGAACTAGTAGAAGAATTCACAGCATCCATCGAGTTTGATCAGCAGTTTGCAATGGAGGATATTGAAGGAAGCATTGCCCACGTTACGATGCTTGCTGAGTGTGAAATAATCACCCATGATGAAGCAAGTCAGCTGGTTAGAGGACTCAAAATCATTGAAGAGAAAATCAATAATGGCCTAGCCGATTACACGGTTGGGAATGAAGACATCCATATGAACATTGAGCAAATGCTAATTGATGAAATTGGAGCTGTTGGTGGTAAGCTTCACACTGGAAGAAGCCGTAATGATCAAATTGCAACAGATATCCATCTATACGTTAACAACAAAACAAAGGAAATTATCAAGCTTGTTGAGTCTGTCCAATCAGCTTTTATAAAGCAAGCAAAATCAAATATAAATGTAATCATGCCAGGATATACACATTTGCAACGGGCACAGCCTGTATTATTTTCACACCATCTGCTTGCATACTTCTGGATGCTGGAAAGGGATAAACAACGCCTGATAGATAGTTTACAGCGGGTAAACTGGTCACCATTAGGTGCTGGCGCATTAGCTGGAACGACATTTCCGATTAACCGCGAACGAACTGCAGAATTACTTGGGTTTGACATGGTTTATCCGAACAGCCTGGACGCTGTTAGTGATCGCGATTTTGTCTTGGAATTCTTATCGATTGCATCAATCATGATGACGCATATTTCCCGGCTATCTGAAGAGCTTGTCATTTGGTCCAGTCAGGAGTTTAATTTCATCGAATTGGATGATTCTTTCTGTACCGGATCAAGTATTATGCCACAAAAGAAAAATCCTGATGTGCCAGAACTGTTGCGCGGAAAAACCGGACGTGTCCATGGGAATTTGTTCGGGTTATTGACAGTATTGAAGGGGCTCCCGCTTGCCTACAATAAGGATATGCAGGAGGATAAAGAAGGACTTCTTGATACGGTGAAGGCAATAGATGGTTCGTTACGATTACTTGCACCAATGATTGAAACGATGCAAGTGAAACAAGACAACATGTACAACGCCGTTGACCAGGACTATTCCAATGCGACTGATATCGCGGACTACCTGGTCACAAAGGGCTTGCCATTTCGACAGGCTCACGAAATAATAGGAAAAATTGTGCTTTATGCAATTGAGCAGAAGAAATATTTACGTGCGTTGACACTAGAAGAATACCAATCCTTTAGTAATCTATTTGAGGAAGATATTTATGTTGTACTCGAGCCAAAGCATGTCGTAGATGCCAGAAACAGTACAGGTGGCACCGCAGAAAGCCAGGTTCGTAAACAGCTTGAGCAGGCTGAGGCAGTGCTTTCTGGAAATAGCACTTCGTAAAACCGCATATATTCAACTACTAAGCCTTCTAATGTTAATTTTAGGAGGCTCCATTTTTGCTCTAAATGCAGGACATGTTCAATTAGGAATACGATTTTAACGAACGAATAAATAAATCCCAAAATTTATCCTGGTTCAATGTTCTAGCAAAATTCGCATTCGGCTCCCTGTCTGTCATTCCGTTTGTGTACACACAGGTCATCCCGTAGGTGAATTCTCCTTTTGTCTCAATGTCTATACGAACCCGTTCCATTTCAAACATTGTGGGATCGATTAAATAAGCAACAGGACAAGGATCATGCACAGCCGCTCCAGTAAATCCAAGTTTACCCTGATATATTTGCGAATAGAAATTCATCATTTGCATAACAGCTTTTGCAACTGGATTGTTGATAGCAGACATTTCCATCATTCTATCTGAAGTTGCCAATGCCTGGTGCGTAACGTCAAGACCAAACATCTCAATTGGCACGCCACTTTCTAAAACAATTTTAGCTGCCTCAGCATCAACATATATATTGAATTCTGCTGCAGGTGTTCTATTGCCATATGTTCCACCACCCATTAATACGATTTCCTTTATTTTCGGAATGATTTTAGGTTCCTTTCTGATTGCCAGCGCTATGTTAGTCAAGGGTCCGGTTGGTACGATTGTAATATCACCATCCGAATCTATAATTTTTTCAATAATTAAGTCCACAGCATGCTGCTTAACTATTTGTTTAAAAGGCTCAACAGGAAGCGTCGTACCATCCAGTCCGCTCTGGCCATGAACATGTGCAGCAGCTTTCATTTTACGGATCAATGGCTGTGCTGCCCCCTTTGCAACAGGAACATCATTTAATCCCAGAAGATCGCATATCCTTAAAGCATTATTTGTATTCTTTTCCACATCAACATTACCTGCTACGGTCGTGATTGCCTCAAGCTTCAAGTTGTTAAGTTTCGACGCAGCAAGCATCATGGCCATCGCATCATCATGCCCTGGGTCACAATCTAAGATAATTCTCCTATTCATATGTAATTCCTCCTGCATTTTAATCACTTACATTAATCTCCCAAGACTGCACCTCAAGTCCTGGAATTCACATTGCAATATCGTTAGCTCCGTAAAAACTTTTTTTAACTTCAACTCGTTTTTCAAATGGATACATCACTCGCCTGACTATTCAGGATGTGCAGTAATATACCAATGGCACAATTATTTAACCTTCCCATCACTTGCCAACTCTTGAGGCGCTATAAATTCAGTATCTTCCAATTCTTTTTCCTTTGATGTTGAGAACTGAAACGATTGACTGGTTTCACCCTCCAATTCCGCTATCGCCACCGGATACGTAAGTGTTTGTATATTTACACTTCCCTTTTCAGGTTCTGTCACTTCATAGCTAACAGTGTTAACACTATCCGATTGCGAAGAATTGGTTTTCATCTTCTTTATTTGTTCAATTTCTACATTATAGCCGCCGGTTGGCTTTTGGCCAAGCAGGATAATTGCATATGTCATCCCATCGACATTTAACACCTTTTCCACTTCTTTTGATCTGTTTTTCTGAATCCATTGTTGAACCCTATCCGGGGTATTTTCAACTTTGATTGTTTTAAAAGAAAGATTAGTGGACTCCTTTTCTCCTCCCATTGATTCATCCTCCATTGTCCCTGACCCACAGCCAGATAATAATAAAATTGATATAATCATTAATACCAGATAACGTATACTATTCCGCTCCATTTATCATGATACTCCTTTCGGTAATACCACTAATTCCTAATTCTTATATTTCCCTACATTTTTCTTTTTTAAAAGATTTTTGGTTTTTCCAAGCAATGCATCTTAGAAGTAGCTGCTTTAAACTACACTTCGCGGGGTATATTCGCTAGTAGACTTGTACCCCAAAGCCTAATGAGGTCTAAGAAAGCAGAAATCTTACCTACTATAAACAGCGAAGTTGCCGCATTCCTAATTGGAAACTGCGGCAACTACATTATACATTACTTACTAATTCAATTACGCAACAACTGTCTGAATTATTTAATCTTACCCCTTTGCTCAATTACTAGATTGTGGAACAGCTTTAACTTGTAATTCAGTTTCGGTAACTACACCGGCTTCAATGTCCAGTGGTTTTGCAGCACCTTCACCGGTTTCACCATCTATCTGGGCGACATAATGGCCGTCCGGCAAATCTGTTAGCCCAAAGAAACCATTTCCATCCGTTTCGAATTGATATGTTTTTCCTTCTGACCCGCGCAGCACTACTTTTCCATTATCAACAGGGTCGCCATCCTGATCGATAAGATAGCCCATCAAATGTCCTTTAGTTGGGTTTGTTTTCCATGGCATGTCTGGTATTGCTGCTGGTTCAGAGAATACAGGTTCTCCGTATTCACTTTCCGCTGACAACGCCTTGAAGAACGTGTCATTTTCGATTCCGCTGTTATTGGTAGAAGCATAGCTGTATAGTGAAACGCCTGCTAGCCGGTTCCCTTCAGCAGAGGGTTGTAACGCACGATTAATCTGTGCCAGCGTTCCTTCGATTGTATTAATGAAACTTCCGGGTCCAGCAGCTACTTGCCGATCGTACTGATGATCTTTCTCCCATTCAATCCACAAATCATACCACGCTTTTTGAAGCGGAACATGTTCCCTATCATAATTCATTGGAATAGCTAAATCGACAATACCTTCTTCTAGCCACCCATTCCAATCCTGCAGAACAGTATTATATGGCGCAGATTGTTTATACTCCTCCATTGTTTCTGGTCCCTTTCCCCAGGCTATGACAGCTGCTGATACTTTAACACTGGGATCTTCGGCAATGGACCTCAAATAGACTTGGCGTACTAAGTTGTTTACCTGTTGACGCCGCCAATCTTTCCATTGAGGGTTCTCCGGTTCAGGAATATCTTCTTGCCCAGTTTGAGTTAAATAACGATCTACACTTGTTGGATTATAGCCCCACGTTGGATCTGTGAATCGTACAAGGTCCAAATGGACACCATCCACATCATACTCCTTTACGACATTGACATATTGATCTGCTGTATAATCTGCCGCATCAGGATGACCCGGATCGAGAATATAATCTGCTCCAGAACGATTATCCCCCGAAATACTTTCTGTCAGCCAGTAATCCTCACCACTAGCAGAAGGACCATGCTGGTTAAATGCATGTTCTTCAGATTCTGGTGGATATAAAGAATTCCAAATCGGTAAGGTTGTTAGCCATGCATGAACTTCTATATCTGCTTGGTGAGCTTTTTCGATAAGGTATTCAAGTGCGTCAAAACCAGATTCTAACGCAGGATCTTGTGACCTCGGTTCTAGTGATTTATTAAAATAAGAATCTCCCCTCCGTCTTACTTGTACAACCACCGCATTCGCATTTGCCTCTTGGACATCCTGAACAAGCTTGTCCACCTGTTCAGGCGTTTTAATCCCATCATGAAAAGCATCTACCCATATGGCTCGAAATTCTTCCGGCTGTTCTTCAGCCTGTCCTACTGCAGGCACTAAGGAGATGACCATTAATATGATCATCGGTAACACTAACCGTTTTCTCACATCTACCTCTCCTCATTTTCAAATTTATTCCATTATACTAAAATTTCTGTAAATTTAAATGAGAAGAAAGATAGATTTATAGAAACGAAAACCATTTGGTACAGTAGTTTTTAACTAGTACAATACCCATATATGCATTAAACTATCAGAATTCATTCCAACTAATAGAACTATGAGACAACCTCTTTAAAAAGCCCCCTATAAGCTTCTTAAGCTATAAAGGGGGCTATATTGTCTGTTCTACTATTACAATCGAATGTCACGTGAAAAAAGTGGCATCACCAATATTTTTTATTTTTTTAGAAAACATGCCACTTTTCTACTCTGGGATTCGATTATAAGTAAAAGAGGGATGTTTATACATTTTTTAGTGCTTCTGCAATAGAGGTATCACCTGACATAAGATCAAATGACCGTTTATAGGTGTTTTCTTCTGTCAAGGATTCCATGACGGCACGTGCTACGTCTTCGCGCGGAATGGATCCTCTTTCCAAGTTCTCGGAAGCAGCAATTTTTCCTGTGCCGGGCTCATTTAATAACCCGCCAGGTCGAACAATCGTATAATTCAGGTTGCTTTCTTCAAGCATTTTGTCAGCGTAATGCTTAGCAACATAGTATGGTTTAATCTTTTCATTCCATTTTTCCCGGTTATTTGCTTGGAAGGCACTTACCATTACATAACGTTCAACTCCTGCTTTTTCTGCAGCTTCGAACGTTTTAACTGCACCATCAAGATCGATCAATAATGTTTTATCATAGCCTGTACTTCCGCCAGATCCAGCAGCAAAAATCACGGCATCGCACCCTCTTGCTGCCTTAACAATTGTATCGGCTCCACCTTCAAGGTTAGCCAGAACTGCGTCAATGCCTTTTTTCTTCAGTTCTTCTGCTTGCTCTTCTTTTCGAACCATTGCTCTTACTGTATGTTCATTACTCTTGTCCAATAAGTCGACAAGGTGCTTACCAATTTGTCCATTTGCACCTATTAATAAAACATTCATGACGTACATCTCCTTCAATTTGGATTTGCCTCACCCTATTATTATTCCAAAATGATGGTTTCATGACAACTTTGCTGTTTGAGTTCAATGGATAATCTGAATTTCAAGTGTTAAAATGAAGCAATAACATTTCTGTTAGGAAAGATTGATGCGGATGAAAGGTTTACACTTAAAACATCACTGGGTTGGCAGACTTCTTGCTTCTGACCCCGGACACATAAGATTCCAAAAAGCTGGAAAGGCAACAGTTAGTTTAATTTGTGCGGTTATAACTACACTGCTTATTTTGCGAGTAATGGAAAATGATCTTCTTACGCCAGCCATCGTTTCCGGAATGGTTGGCTTAATGGGTATCATGATGGTAATGGATGAAACTAAGAGTCAAAAGAAAGTGACTACGCTGCTGCTGGGAGTTTCAGGAGCAGCTGGAATAACGATTGGTTCTCTATTAGCAGGAAGCGCCTATTATATTAGTTCGCTGATGATTCTTGTTATTTTTAGCAGTCTTTACTTTTCACGATTCGGCGTAAGGTATTTTTCAATTTGTATGATTGGCTTTATGACCATATATATTTCTTCTGTATTAAAGCTTTCCCAGGATCAATTGCCATGGTTTTATATGGGAGTGCTAATAGGTGTACTGTTCGCATTCTTATTTAATTTTGTTCTATTTCAGGATTCTTCGCAAACTTTAAAACGAAGTATGCGTTCTTTTCATATCCAAAGCAATCTTACATTTAACATGCTAATAAAGGCGTTACAGATTAAAGACATTGATCCTAAACGCAAGGAGCGTATAGAAAAGAACATTCAGAAGCTTCGCCTTTATGCGAACGGTAGCTGCAAATCTTAATGCAGAAGATATTAATAAAATTTGGCCTGGTCTTGAGCCTTCACAATTAAGGCTGTACGTTTTCGATACCGGCATGCTTGTTGAGACATTAGGCGGATCCATTTATAACTTAAAAAAAGCCAATGCCCTAGAATCAGATGAATTAAGACGCATTCTTAAGTGGGTAATGGAGTCGTTACGTGATGCAGAGGTGCTCTCGCAAAACTATAACGAAAAGAATATGCAAGACGCAGAACTGGCTGTTCAGGCGCTCCGGAATGTAATAAGAGATCTCCTCGATCGTACAGAAAATCCAAAAGGATGGTTGTACCTCATCCGGCGAATTGAGTCAATCGCCAATCATGTTGTTGAAGCAGGTATCACTATGCAGCATTCATTAAATAAAGGCGAACTTGTGCAGCAAGAAGAACAAGAGGAAGAAGACAGTGATGATAGCGAGGACGATTCCGATGAAAATAAGGAGTTGAAACCATCAACTAAAAAAGCATATCAGGCTTTAATAGCAGGTGGTATTTCCATTATCGTTGGCCATATTATTTCCCCAACACAGCCCTACTGGGTGCTTTTAACAGCGTTTGTTTGTCTGCTTGGCACTGAGTCAATTGGCAGGATTTATATGAAAGGATTTCAACGTTCATTCGGTACAGTTATCGGTGCAGTGATTGGCTTTATGCTGGCAAAGATGCTTGCAGGACAATCAATGATTGAACTGGTCTTATTATTTCTGGTGATATTTCTAGCCTTCTATTTATTAACTGTTTCCTATACTTTAATGAGCGTGTTTATTACGATGCTCATCGCCTTTATGTACGATATTCTGCTCGGTGGAATTAGTTTTTCGTTAATTGGGGCCCGAGTCATTGACACAATTGCAGGTGCAATTATCGCGCTAGGTGTTTCAACTGTTATTTTTCCTAAAAAAACAAAAGATAAAGTTGCAGATGTAACTGATGAATATTTAGCCGAGCTAAAGCCATTTGTAATCAACTATGTACGAAGGTTTCGCGAGGATGTGAGTGTTAAAGAACTTACTAACAGCGCAATTGACATAGACAATAAGCTCCAATTAATCGAGGATGAAGCTCGTCCACTCTCGAAACCAACCGAGTCTAGCAGCACCTCTGATGTCAGTCGCTGGGTAACTATATTTACAGCAATAAATTACTTTGCACGACACCTGGTTGCCTCAACTTATCGTAAGAAATTTGATTATCCAGTGGAATTGGTAGATACATTTAAGCAAGTTGAAGAAAAACTGGAGCATAACATGGATACTTTAAGCAAGCTAATTAAAGGAGCAGACCGTACTGGAGTTATTTATCAGCTTGATCGAGAACGCGAACAAATTGAACAGCTTGCTCCAAGCATAAGTCAATCCCATCAGGATCTTATCCATCACCTATTCTATGTATGGCGAATCAACCAGTCCATCGTGGCGCTGGCTATGGACTTAGGTGCAGAGGAGAAGTAAACATAGAAAATTCAAAACCCCTTTATGCAGCGGTGTACATAAAGGGGTTTCCATATTGCTCATGACTATGTTTACAGCCTTATTTCGCACTTGGCTCACTTTCAAAACCAATCTTCTTATGAGTTCCATCGCAAAATGGTTTGTTGGATGACTGCCCACAGCGACACAGGGAAAATGCCTTTTTCGTTTCAAACACATTTCCGTCAGCATCAACCATTTCTACATCTCCTGTCACAAGCAGTGGTCCATTATTGTTTACTTTAATTTTTCCTTTATCACTCATAAAAATCCTCCCTTACATTCTATCTCTACTTATAACTATTCGGTACATTTGCTTGAAAATCCTTCTTTATAATAGATGAAATTATTACTCTGGCATTCGCTATTACACTAATTCAGTCTTTCCGGCAATTATTCAGTCTTTATCAAGTCACTTGTACCATTATTCAGTTTTCATCCAAGCTTATTCAGTTTTCGTATGGGGTTATTCAGTATTCAACGAGGTCTTTTCAGTTTCCAGCGTTTTTTAACCACATCAAAAAATGAATCCCCGATATATTATCGAGGATAGTTGTGCTATTTATTTCTTGTGGTGACCCCAGAATAATTTCCCATTTCTCTCTTCAAACGGGAATAACCCTAGCTGCTTTGCCTTCTCAGCATGCTCTTGCATAATTTCATCCATTATTTCCTGGGTATCTTTATCTTTCGTTTTTATTCCTAATGCCTCTGCTGTCTGGAAAACTTTCTTGTTATAAATTTCTTTATTCAAATCACGTGGATCCTTGCCTTCTGTCTCAATTCCCAACTCTTCGGCCTTACGTTTGACAGATGCTTCAAAGACTTCCTTTTTAAGTTTCTTTGCATTTTTACCCTCAGTTGAAATACCTAACTCTTCAGCTTTTTGTTTCAGCATCGCTTCATAGACTTCTTCTGCCAGCTCTTTTGGCTCTTTTCCCTCTGTTTCTATCCCAAGTTCAGCTGCCTTTTGCTTCACCTTTGCATGATGTACTTCCTTGGACAGTTCCTTCATGTCTTTTCCTTCTGTATTTATTCCCAATTCATTGGCAGCTTGTTTCATTTTAGCTTCCATTACTTCTTTTTCCAGTTGATCAATTTCCTTGCCTTTTGTTTCTATTCCGAGTTCTTTAGCCTCTAACGTTATAAATATATCTTTATTCGAATTCTCTTTATCACGTTTTTGACTATGGATATCCTCAGCAATTCCCTTGTAAAATGGTAAACCTGAAGGCGCACTCATGGAGAAGCCCATTGACAGCACCAATGCTATTAAAAAACCTTTCAACATCTAGTATTCATCCTTCCTGTTGTTAATTTCAATTTTAGTATTTCCAGAAATAGAGAATACATGAAGATTTTATTGTTTTGTTAATGAATCCGCAACCGAAATAAGATTAGGGTAAAACAAGTCAGCATCACGAGACTCATCTTTTCTATCTCCAATGAGAATTGTCTGCGTGCCTGCTTCCCTTCCCGCTTCTATATCAGGCGCTCGATCACCAACCATATAGCTATTGGATAAATCAATTTTATGTTTTTCGGCCAAATCCAAAATCATTTGCGGCTTTGGTTTACGGCAGGCACAGTTTGCATGTGGTTTATGTGGACAATATGCAATGTCGTCAACATGTGCACCAAATTCCGCTAAGTCGCTTTCCATCTTTTTATGTACGTCATCTAAAGCAGATTCCTGCATATAACCAAGACCAATCCCACCTTGATTTGTCACGACAAAAACCTTAAATCCTTCGTCATTAAAACGCTTAATTGCTTCTCCAACCCCATCCAGCAAGTAAAAATCCTTTGGCTTGTTTACAAATTTCACACGGTGACTAAGCACTTCATTTATCACGCCATCCCGATCAAGAAACATTCCAATGTGCATGATCTCACCTGCCTTCTTGTAAGGCATCATATTCTGACTTCAACAATGAAAAGATGACTGTATCGTGAAATCTCTTCCCGTCAAAATCCGTTTGTCTCATGGTGCCCTCTTCTTTAAAACCGTATTTTTTTAAAAGCTTTTCTGATCCTTCATTCTCGGCAAAAATGTCACCTACTATCCGATTCAATTCAAGCGTATCAAAGGCATAATGGATAATTTGTTCCAAAACCTCCGTCACGACACCTTTTTTTTGATATTCTTCACGAATGATGACACCTAATTCGGCCTTTCTATGCCACATACTCAATTTATGTAAACTGAATTTACCGATGACCTCACCATTGTCCTTATCCTCAATCACCCATGGCAGTTCTTTTCGTTTAGCAAAGTTCTCCAGCTGCATTTGGATTTCTTGCCACATATCAGTTTCTGACTTTACTGGGTCAGGTGTAATAAATTTCATCGTGTTCTTGTCACGCATAAACCCGAATAATTCACTTGCATCATCTTCCCTTAACCCTCTTAGTCGATAGTTTTCCGTTTCCAAAACCGGAACCGTTGTCATTATAGCTTCATGGCTCACTTAATACCCTCCAGTATAACAAAAGCGCAAGCGCCTGTTCAGCGCCGTATGGACTGGACTGACCCGTGTGAGATAAAGGATACACGAAGAGCGTAAGCGATTCGATGTTGACTTATCGTAGACACGGGGAAGGAAGTCCACTAGGCGCTAGGCGCTGGAGCTGGACGTCGCTGATTCGGAAGCCCAGTTATCCACAGCACTTAAATTTTATAATTTCCTATACAGTAAAAAAGCAGTGTGATTCCATACTATCACACTGCTTCATTTTCTATATCAATCTTTCTTTTGATCAATGAACTCGTTCGGCTCATCGCCGCCATGGATACTGTTATTCTTATATTGACTCTTCCGGCCGTTTCGATGTTCGCCATGTTGTTTGTTTTCTTTAAATTGATTATTCTTGTTCGACATTAATAACGCCCCTTTCTAATTACTATGCCTTAGTTTTAGAATTAGGGGCTATCTTTATACATGAGCCTTCATTTCTACTTCAGCCAGCCTTTTTCCTTAACCTTTGATATCGCCTCAATCCGGTTGCTTACTTCAAGCTTATCTAAAATCACGGAAACGTAATTGCGAACAGTTCCATAGGTAAGAAAAAGTTCTTTTGCAATTTCTTTTGTATTTTTTCCGTCAGCAATCAGTTTGACCACCTGCTCTTCACGCTCAGTCAGTGGGTTTTCTTTTTCATATGCCATATCAACAAGCTCTGGAGCATATATACGCCGGCCTTCCATTATTGTACGGATCGAACTCGCTAAATCCTCACTCGGACTGTCTTTTAGCAGATACCCGCTAACTTTAGCTTTTCGGGCACGTTCAAAATAACCTGTTCGGGCAAATGTTGTTAAAACAATAACTTTACAAGACTCATCTTTTAATTCCTCAGCTGCATCAAGTCCGCTTTTTATTGGCATTTCGATGTCCATAATGCAGATATCCGGCTGATGTTCCTTCACAATACTTATAGCTTCTTCTCCATTCTTTGCTTTACCGACAACTTCCATATCTGTCTCCAAATCAAGCAAAGAACCGAGAGCCCCAAGCAGCATCCCCTGATCTTCAGCAATCACAATTCGAATCACAGCATTTCCTCCTGTTCCGTTTGCTTGACGACTTTTGGCACTTGAATCTTCAGTGTTGTTCCATTAGTTGACTCAATATCTAAGCTGCCGTTGATAAATTCCAAGCGCTCTTTCATCCCCTGCAAGCCATTTTCTTTATAGGAATCTTTTTTATTAGAAATTCCAATCCCATCATCTTCCACTTTAATAAGTACTTCATTTGGCGATTGCGTAATCGTAACATTGCAGGAAGTAGCCTGACTATGCTTAACAATGTTAGTCACTGCCTCCTTCAAACACATACTAAGAACATTCTCTACCAGTAAAGGTGTTTTGGTTAACTCGGTATTTCCTTCTAAATGAAAATCTATTTGTGCAGCCTTCAATACTTGTTCGACACGTATTATTTCATCGTTTAATCTTGCACCTTTCATATCCGATACCATTTCTCGAACTTCTTTTAATGCAGTTCGTGCTGTTTGATGAATATCATTAATTTCATTTTTTGCTAAATCAGGTTCCACACTTACCAATTTTCCAGCCAGATCACTTTTCAATCCGATCAAGGAAAGCTTTTGTCCTAATGTATCATGCAGATCACGAGCTATCCGCTGACGTTCCTCCAGGACAACCAACTGAGAAAGCTTTTGGTTCGCATCTTTCAACTGATTTTCCAGCCGCTCCCGCTTATTTCTAAAGTATATGGTAATAGGCAGCAATATTACGCCTATTACACTTATAACTATAAACGGTAACTGTGTACGGAATATTTCGTTTTGGATAAAAAAGCCAGCACTTACGGCAGCTAAAGTGGTTGTAAGGTGAATCACATATAATATAATAAATCTGGTTTTATGCTGAATATTACCAATATAGAATGCCAAAAACAAGGCGAAATAAACATAGCCCAAAAATAGTGTCATTACGATGCTTATCACCATTTCTGTACTCACTGAGAGATAAACTGTCCAACCTTTAGAAAGGAAAGATACCCTGTATGCAGTGAAAAAAAGCAGAATCATGAAAACACCGAAAATAATTTCCCATGTTCCTGAGGTTCGAAAGATAAAATAAAAAGGCAAAATACAAAAAATAATCCATGCATAGATACTAAGCCCTGTATTTTTCGGGATAATATGATACCACTTCTGCATTACAGTTCCTCCTTCTCCACTTCTATTCAGTATATTAGAAATCTTGACTTATCGCTATCAATACAAAAGCATGACCCCTCAATACAATATTGAAGGGTCTCTAACTAAATTTATTATTTTTCCTGAAAGCTGGATCTTCCAGGGGTCATCTGTATCCCTAATTTTCTTTTGCGCAATAACTCTTTAATTTCTTTAAAGCTGACAAAAGTCTTGTTATCTTCATCATATAGTCTGAATCGTATTGACTTCAAACTGGAAGCAAGCGTTATTGTTGTTGCCTGTTGTAATGGCGGAGTTGATTCATGTGCTTTTTCCAAATTATAGTTTGGAACTCTTGGACTTAGATGATGCACGTGATGGAAGCCAATACTTCCTGTCATCCATTCCATTACTTTTGGAAGCTTATAATAAGAACTTCCATCTACCGCAGCTTTAACAAAGTCCCACTCATCTTCGTTTTCAAAATAAGAATCCTCAAATTGATGCTGTACATAAAACAGCCAGATGCCTGACGCGCCTGCAATGAACAGGATTGGAGCCTGAACTATAACAAAAGCCTGCCAGCCGATCGCCCAAATCAATAGTGCATAAATAACCGCAACAGAGCCATTGATTAAGTACGTATTCATACGCTCTTTACGTTTTGCACCTTTGCGATTGAAACGGTTCGACACTAAGAAAAGAAAAATTGGACCTAAGCCAAACATAACTATTGGGTTGCGGTAAAGTCGATAGGCCATTCTGCCCCAAAAGGATGCTTCAACATACTCATCGACAGTCATCACCCATACATCACCAGTACCCCGCTTGTCCAGGTTACTACTTGTCGCATGGTGTATCGCATGATCCCGTTTCCATTTATCAAAAGCAAACAACGTTATAACACCGGTTATTGTACCGACAATCCGATTTGCTTTAGCACTTTTGAAGAATGACCCGTGGGTACAATCATGGAAAATAATAAACGTCCGAATAACAAACCCTGCTGCAACAACCGTCAAAGCTAATGTTAACCATATCGAAACAGCCAAACTTTGATATGCAAGAAACCATGTCAGGAAAAACGGTATTAACGTATTTATAAGCTGCATTATGCTTGCTTTCTTATCTGAACCCGCAAAAGGGGTAACGCTTTTTCGTAATTGTGCTTGTTTTTGTTTACTCATATTGCTTCCTCCTAGGGTAGGATTATCTATATTTATTTGCAATTATTGATATTCTACTCTACATAATAGAGGAAAAATACAAGCTAATATAGTCATAAACGTCAAATATATCGTATGACAAATGTCATGTTTTACTATATTGGATGAAAAAAAATGAATCATTCCATTAAAATACAACGTCTTACACATGAAAAACCATATTAGGGGGGAAATAGAGTGGGCCACTCGAAAGCTTTCCATCCACCGTACAAGGAAGATGATCAGGACATTATACAGATGAATCCGGCTGAAGCAATAGCAGAAATTATGGACTTGTACGGTGATGAAATAAAACGATTGATATACACATATGTGAAAAATAATGCCGATACAGATGATGTCACACAGGAAGTTTTCATGACCATTTACCAAAAGCTGAGCACGTTCCAAGGTAAATCAACACTAAAAAGCTGGGTTTATTCGATCGCAATCAATAAATCAAAGGACCACTTACGTAGCTGGCGATCACGAAATAAGCGTCTAAAAGAAAAACTGTCGCAGTCCGCCCGCTTTTTAGAAAAATCCGATGAAACTCCAGAGGAATACATGATTAGGGAAAACGAATCAAGTGACCTTTTGGATAAGGTTATGAAATTACCGATCAATTACCGCGAAGTCATTATCCTGTATTACTTCAAAGAACTATCAGCAAAAGAAATCAGTTACGCATTGAACATGAAAGAAGTATCCGTAAGAACCCGGTTAAATCGTGGACGAGAGAAATTAAAACAGGTCTTATCACTAGAAAGAGGTGTAAATCATGGATAAAAAGTTAAAAGAATTAAAAGATCAATTTGAAAGTGATATACCAACCTCCTTTACAAATCAAGATAAACAAAGGGTTTTAACTAAAATAAAAAACGGGCAACATAAACAGGGCACCAAATATCTTCTTCCTAAAGCATTAACAGCAGTCGTCTTAACTGCAATACTCTTTGCAGGAGTGACAATCGCCAGCGAACAGCTTGGGTTAACTGGAGGAGATAAACCAAACGAACAAGATTACAGTGATTACAGCGTCCTTCTTGAGGAGAGTACGGAACAATATCTGACATTTATTCCTGCTAAAGTTAAGGTAGGAGATACCTTTGGTCAAATGAAAGTAACCGAGATCCAAAGACAAGACGATCAGACAATTGTTAGTTTTAAGGAATCCAATAAACCATTTATGGTAACTGGAGTACTCTACAATGATGACGGATTCAGTTTTATTCCAGACAAAAAATCTCTGTTAAATATACCGGTTGCAGCCAAAGACATAGGAAAAAACCTAGAATTTCATTTTCAAGATAATAAAAAGGTCGAGAAAATATTTGGAATGGACTTAGAAAATTCAAAGCTTATATCTATAGAAGACCTGTCAGTTAATATTGATCAAATCCATTATATCTTTTCAGAAAATGGTTCACGTATTAAACTTGAAATTAGGAATGCTGTAAGTTCAGAACCAGAACTTGATTACCCAAAGGAAAAATATAATACATCGATTGAACTATCAGATAGACTCTTAAATATTTATAGTAAATATGCGAAAACTTTTGATGACGACTTGTTAAAAGGACTAATGCCAATAGATATTTTTAAACTTTATTATCATTCTAAAAACGAAGGAAATAATAAAGTTCAGTATGCCCTTTATATTAAAGGTGAAAATCAAGGTACACCAGATAAAGAAACCTATTTTAACGATCCATTCTTTGCTATTGATCAAACGATGAAACAAAATGACAAGGAATTTTACCAAAAATTAAAAGAAGTTAGGATTTTTGAGGAAGTTTATTTATCGGAACAACAGGCAATAATCCGTTTTGAACTGGAGGATTCTAACTTTCAAATGGCTGCATTCAGGTTAATTAAAAACACAGAATTGGGCGTATGGAAAGTTGGCTGGATGGCAATGCAATAGAGGATTTATTCAAATTAAATTCTTATAAAGTAGACGGTATTGGTTTAATTCCCCAATACCGTCTTCTATTGATAATTAATAGTAATTTTAGTTAAAAATATTTGAATAAGATTCCGTGTTGTTCTGGTGATTCCGCATATTATTCTGTTGATTCACGGCGCTCTTCTGGCGATTCCGCATGTTATTCTGTTGATTCATGGTGTTCTTCTGGCGATTCCGCATCTTCTTCTGTTGATTCATGGTGCTCTTCTGGCGATTCCGCACGTTCTTCTGTTGATTCACGGTGCTCTTCTGGCGATTCCGCATGCTCTTCTGTTGATTCATGGTGCTCTTCTGGCGATTCCACATGTTCTTCTGTTGATTCCACGTGCCCTTCTGGCGATTCCGCACGTTCTTCTGTTGATTCACGGCGCTCTTCTGGCGATTCCTCATGTTGTTCTGTTGATCACGACACTCTTCTGGCGATTCCGCACGTTCTTCTGTTGATTCACGGGGCCCTTCTGGTGATTCGCATGTTCTTCTGTCGATTCACGATGCTCTTCTGTTGATTCACAAGGCCCTCAAGGAGGTTCCGCATCACCTTCTGTTGATTCACAAGGCCCTCAAGGCGATTCCGCACCACGTTCTCGCGATTCCACCTGATATCCCTACAGCATATCCAACATATAAATAATTAGCGGACCTAACAATACAATAAACATCGCTGGAAAGATGAACAGCATCATTGGAAAAACCATTTTAACCGGCGCTTTCATCGCTTGTTCACGGGCTAATTGGGTTCGCTGCTCCCGGATTCTTTCCGTCAAAGATCGAATAACTTTTGCCATGCCCACTCCCAGCATATCGGCTTGAATTAGCGATGTGATGATGCTTTGGAACTGGTGAACCGGAACACGCTTTCTTAAATCAGCAAACGCTTCCCGTCTGGACTTTCCGAGCTTCATATCGTCTAATGCTTGCATGAACTCTTCTGATAGTGGTCCTTTTGTTTGATTGCAGACCTTTAGAAGGGAAGCATCAAGACCCATACCTGCCTCAATTGAAAGGTTTACCATATCAAAAAAGTCCGGCATTTTTTTCTGAATCTCCATCCGTCGTTTTTTAGTAATCTTACTTATGTGAAAGGACGGATAGTACATACCAAGCAGTGCTACAATTCCTGCTAGCACCATAACAGAGAAAAAACTTGTTTCTGTTTTGCCCAATAATAGAAATAAAACGAAAAACAGGAATGCGCCTATTAAAAACTGCAGAAAACGAAAGTCAATAGGTGACAGCTTAAGCGGATAGCCTGCCTCACGCAGCCGTTGCTCAAGCTCCTTTTTCCTCGTCTTTGATGTTCTTTCGTCGATTACCGTCTTCGCTTTATCTGTATACTTTTTCATGATAACCAAATTTTTACCACGATCACGATGCTTCTTAGCCTTTTTCTCGCGCTTTATTTTAGCTTCATCTATGTCAAAGTAATACTCCGTTCGGCTATTGATGACAATTTGTTTCTGAAAAACCTTCGTTAAAACCGCTCCAATAATTATCATGAAAAAAAGCGCGGAAAACAGGAAAAAATAAAGCGATATCATATTCTACACCTCAATGTGTACGATTTTTTTGATAAAGAACCACCCTAGTGCGATGTTAATACACCCTACGATGACCATTGTCCAGCCCAGTGGATGTGAGAATAACATTTGGAAATATTCCGGATTTACAAGCCTGATATAGAGCGCTAAAACTATCGGTAAAAGAGTGATGATTACCGACGACATTTTCCCTTGTGCTGTTAACGTATTTACTTCATCCTTCACTCTTGATCTATCGATAATCGTCTCCTGCATGGTTTCCAATAAAAATGCCAGGTTACCGCCACTTGACCGCTGAATGAGCAGTGTATTTAATACTATTTCAAGCTCCTTATCAGGAAGCCGCTCCAATAAACTTGCAAATGCATCCTCTACTGAAACACCATAATTTATATCCTGTATCGCTTTTAGAAATTCCGGTCCTAGTGGATCATCGATTTCCTCAGCGACCATCTTCATTGCCTGCATAAAGCTAAATCCAGCCCGGAGTGCATTCGCCATTGTGCCAAGCGCTTCGCCAAGCTGTTTAGAACATGCATTTAACCGCTTTTTTCGCTTCTTCTTCACATACATAATTGGAACGTAAAATCCAACTGCACCACAAACAATAAGCAATAAAAAGTGAAAATTATACATGTATCCAATCATTACTAGGAGAACCCCTACGATTATTCTTCCAATCAATAACTCTCCAAGGGAAAGTTTAACTCCTGACTGTGTAAGCAGCTTTTCATTTTTGGATAGATTAATAAATGCTTCTAAAGATTTTCCAGCTTTTTTAATAAAGGACTTCTTTTCTTTCTGACTAACATCTTTCTCTTTTTTAATATTCTCGAAAAAAACATACTTTCTTAAGCGTTTTTCGTACTTGCCCTTTTCAATAATTACCGAAAGAATGATCTTCGAAAGAATCGTAATAATTACGAATGCAGCTACAATAATATAGATAGGAGTGGTGGACATTACCATTCCTCCCTGAACATTGATTGCAGGTTATATCCCGCTTCTTCAAGTTTCTCCATACAATGTGGACGAATTCCTGTTGATTTAAATTCACCTTCCATTTTTCCGGAAGCTATATTTTTGCGCTCGTTGTAGACGAAAATATCCTGGAGTACGACTGTGTCACCTTCCAGACCTAATACCTCAGTGATTTTAACAACTTTCCGTGAACCGTCCTTCATGCGTTCTTGTTGAACAATAATGTCAAGCGCACTTGCAACTTGTTCACGAATCGCTCTAACCGGTAAGTCAAACCCGGCCATCAACACCATTGTTTCCAATCTTGCCAGCAAGTCCCGTGGAGAATTCGCGTGACCAGTCCCTAAACTCCCGTCATGACCAGTATTCATAGCCTGAAGCATATCAAGCGCCTCTGCACTTCGAACCTCCCCAACAATAATTCGGTCAGGTCGCATTCGCAGGGAGTTTCGTACGAGGTCCCTGATGGTAACTTCACCTTGCCCCTCAACATTCCTAGGACGGGATTCCAGTGAAACAATATGATCCTGGGAAAGCTTTAGCTCGGCTGCATCCTCAATTGTGACAATCCGTTCATGCCTTGGAATAAACGAGGATATCACATTTAATGTACTTGTTTTACCTGACCCTGTACCACCACTAATAAATACATTTAGCTTTGACTCTACAGCCGCTTTTAGAAAATCAGCAATTTCCTGGTTAACGGTACCCATTCGTAATAAGTCATATATCGTAAATGGGGTCTCTGAAAATTTACGGATCGTAATCGTTGGACCATTTAATGCAAGAGGCGGAATAATTGCATTAACACGCGACCCGTCTGGTAATCTTGCATCTACCATAGGAGAGCTTTCATCGATTCTCCTCCCTAGTGGTGCAACAATTTTTTCTATGACACGCAATACATGTAAATCATCACGAAAATGGGTAGTAGTCTTTTCAATTCGTCCATTTATTTCGATATAAACATCGTTTGGCCCATTCACCATAACTTCGGTTACATTCGGGTCAGCGAGCAGTGGTGAAATTGGTCCATAACCTGTTAATTCATGGGTCATGTCTTTAATCATTTGCTTCTTTTCTTCAAATGTTAGTGTTTTACCCTCTTCTTCAAAAAAACGCTCCGTAAGCTGTTCAATCAGTACTTCAATTTCTCCATTCTGGTTTGCGGGCTTTTTCAGTTCATCAACAAGGAAGTTATGAAGGCGGACCTCAATGTCTGATGATTTTTTAATTGAACTTGAAGGTTTTGCCTGACCTTTATTTGCTGCCGGCTGCTCACCACTTAGACGTGTTAATAAGGACATTACACATGCCCCCCTGCCGATACTTCAACCCGCTTAGCCTTTTTCTTCTTTTTAGATGAACGACTCTCTGGATTGTATAAGGCTTCAGCGAGCCGGAATAGTCGCTTGGCTACTTGCGATCTTGGATTTGTATAATTTAAAGGATTCCCCTCATTTATCGCGGTTATCATTGGCTTATCCATTGCAGGAAGTGTTGTATAAACTTTCCTACCAAGCACTTTCTCTACCGTATCCACTGTTATCCCTTTTACTTTCATTTGCCGATTCAATACAACTTTGGCCCTGTCACCTATATGTAATGAACCCAATGTATCAAGCAACATTTTACTATTTTTTAGCGTTGGAAGATCAAGGAATGTCATCACCAAAATATCGTCTGAATTCTCCAGCGCAACAATGACATTCTCATCCATACTGCACGCTGTATCGATGATTACCACATCATAAAGCTTTTTAAGCGAATAAATTGCTTTTCGCACATAGTCACCAGTGATGACCTCGGCAAATTCAGGCCTTGGCGGAGCTGCCATTACCGAAATGCCATTTTTATACTCGGTCATAAAGTTTTCGATTTTTGTTCCATCCTGGTCCTCTTTTACCCAGTCATATATTGTACGCTTAGGCTTCAGGTCCATGTACATCGCAACATCACCGAATTGCAGATCTAAGTCAATTACAGCAACCTTTGCTATCTTCTTGCCATAGGATGCAGCAAGATTAACTGCTACCGTCGTCTTACCAACACCACCCTTAGTACTGGCAACCGTTATTACTTTGGCATTTTTGACTGGCTTTGACTTTAACTGAAAATACGACTTGCTCTCACTGTTTGAAATAGCCAGCTGGATATCCTCTCTTATTTTAGAAAAGGAAGAAGAGAGAAAAATAACATCTGCGGCGCCTGCCCGTAATGCCTTTTTCATATCCAGTTCTTCCTCGGATTGAAAAATTAACAATGGCGTTGCAAGCGGAAACTGCAGGGATACCTTCTCACATAATCGATACACATCATAAGCATTCGTATCTGGTAAAATAACAACACTCTTATCCTCGGATTGTAATTGTTCAAATAGCTTTGTCTCATTAGCAGCCCAGTACAATTTATTTTCAGAATCGTTTATCAATCTGCTCAATCCTGTTGTTAAGTCGTCATTCCCGGCAATAGAATAAATTTTAACCATTATTTAAACACCCCTTCATGTAAGTCATCCTCATGGATATGGGTATCCTTTGGCGCTAACTTGTTATCGCCTTCTTGCCTGAGCATTAAATACAGCTCATACCTTGTGGCGAACCCAAGCGCAAGACCCTGTTTCGGCGATAATTCAACCGTCACCATCTGATAACGTTTCATCGTCTCTTCATCATCTGCTGCATGACCGATTGCCAACACTTTCACATTTTCTAAAAGGAGTGTCGCGGAGTCGTGCTGTGTATCCCTATAATCTTCTGGAACAGTCATAACGCCGACTACATCGACAAATGCTCCAGCCTCAATGAAACCTGCAACCCCTGTCACATCCGTCACTTCCATTGTCATTGCGCGATTTCCTTCTGAAACTGGGATCATCTCATTTCCTGTGAATTCATCCGGTTCTTCGGTCTGGGACTCTTCCCCATCGCCAGAGGCTTTAGCGGTCTTGGCCTCATCTTCTTCGGTTTCTTCATCTTTTTTCTCTTCTTCTGTTGTAGTAGTAGCCGGTTCAACAGTCTGGTTTGTGTTTTCTGTAACTAAAAAGTACATCATGCCTGCAGCAATTAATCCAAACACCATCGCAACTAACCATATCTTCTTGGAATTCATATACCCACCTGCTTAACTAAAATTTTATTATTCAACAAGCTTGACTCCGGAGATTCCATAGTCTTCGCCTTCATCACTGAATTCGCCAGACCTGACATAATCGATAAAACGTCCACTAAGTTCAAAATGGTGAATCGATTCAATCCAAAAGGCAGCAAATCCAACAATCCTTACTTCTGAAGAACCAGATTCTGTATATTCCTCTACTATTGGAACTGTTACGACACGGCTGCATGTATTATCAGCTGTCTCATATGTTTGACAATGGTCTTTGTCTGCATCCTGTTCAATAAGTGTTTCAAAGGCATCATTTACTGGACCTACCATGGCTCCTGTTTCGGTTTCCACATATTCATAGCTTTCAGGATCATCTGGATCATAAACTTCAAAATCTGCTCCATTTAAAATCGCATCTGCGAGTGCCTGCGCCCCATTTCCGTCTATCCCAAGAAAACCAAAGTTCCCACCAACAGACGAATTCTCACCATTTCCAGGCTGAAAATTCATAACATATGGTGTTCCATCTGCAAACTCCCATTCATCTCCAAGTTCAACCCCAACAGGTGTTATTCCACCTCCACCTATTAACGTATTCATAATTTCCGCACGTGCCTTGGCCGCTACATCGGTCTGGTCGAAACCTAGTACTCTAGCAAAGGTGAGGTCTTTGTTAACCGTCTTATGTATTTCAATAAAGTTCTCACCAGTTGATACTTCACTGTCAATAACCGTAAAGCCATTATCTGCTGCAATGTCTATTGCGACTGCTCTGGCATTAGCCTCTGAAGTTGTTAAAACCTGTGCACCTCCAAGTACTGCAGCATCCAAAGATTTTTGCAGACGGCTTTTCTCAAGATACAGTCCTCCTGCATCTACTACAATTGCGCTAAACCCTATTAGGACAAACATTAATAGTGCAACTAAAATCATCGCAATTCCACTTTGTTCTTTGAAAAGTAATTTAAATTTTCGCTTCATTATTCCACCCTCATTACTGTTGTGTCTTTTAAATCAAACTCTTCTATAATTTGACCGATAACCGGCGTTAAAAAATCAATTGGATATGTAAGTGTAATGTTCACTTCACTTCCACTTGTTCGGTTTGCTTCGCCTCCTGGAGTAATCACAATCCCTAAATTGTCTTCATCAAGGCTACTAGTTGCATCGATAATTTTTGCTTCGATAACGCTGTCTGCAGAACCAATTGCTGCAGTTCGTGCTGCTTCTCGCCCTGCATGATCAAGTGTTAAATATGCATGAAATATCCTCCCAAAATCAGTTATCCCAAATACCAGGAGTAACAAGATTGGTAGTATTAATGCTGTTTCCACTAAAGATTGACCTTTTTGTGATTTCATAGATAACTCTCCATTATAAATGTCATAAGTGCGCCCAATGCGATAGGAATTGCGTATGGAATCGATACATTGTTTTGCGTATCATTGGAAATTTCCAGTGACCCTTTCGTGCTTTTTAAAAATAATAATGAGAAAAGCATGTTTTTCACTGTAAATACGAGCTTCTTACGTTTGATTAAAATGAATAAAGCGATGAGTCCTCCAAAGATGCCTGCGTATATTCCGGTATAAAGAACAAATAATGTTCCTTTCCATGCACCAACAGCTGCAAGCAGTTTTACATCACCTGCGCCAATACCTCCCATCATGCATGGAATGAATAATAACCCGATTCCTACTAAAAATCCTTGACCACTGAATAGAAAGCCGTCTAGGCCTGTTGTAATGAGGTGAAAAATAAGCGCAAGGATAATGGCTGGCATTGTTACTATGTTAAGAATTTTCCTGCTGCGAAGATCTGTTATGGTGGAGATAATTAGGATGAGGATGATTGCTAGATTTGTCATATGAGGTTCTCCTTTCTTTGAAAAATTAGCCCCGCCGTAGCAGGGCTAAAGTTCACATTATACTACTTACAAAATTGAGCTAAGTTTAGTTGTTATTCTAGTGAAAACTTCCTGCAATTGACCACCCATGGTTCCTAAGACTGCTATTACTGCAACTGCAATCAACCCTACCAACAATCCATATTCCGTTAATGCTTGCCCTTCTTCTTCCTTGAAAAGTCTGATAAAATGATTCATATAAAATTCCTCCTAAGTATTTTTGTTCTTTTTAAAGAACTTAAGTGAATTATATACAGAACGTTTTTATTTGCAAACCTTCAAATTAGTCTGTTTGAACTATATAAAGAACGATTTGCTTTGATTTTCGTTCTTTATCTCGTTTGTTCTTACAATTTCGTTATTTATTTAGAACAAATAATTCATTATAATGAACACAATAAAATAAGAGGAGTGGAAGCTTTGGAAATCAGTTTACCGTTTGAGATAAAGATAGCTGATAGTTATTGGGCAAGATTAAAAGGACTTCTATTCTATAAGAAACCTTTTACAGAAGAAGGACTTTTAATTACACGGTGCAAGTCCGTTCACATGTTTTTCATGCGGTTTCCAATCGATGTAGTATTTCTTGATCATTCAAACAAAGTAGTGAAAGCAATCCCGAATTTAAAACCATGGAAAGTAGTTCCGCCAGTATCTAATGCTGATTCAGCACTCGAGCTGCCTACTGGTACGATAGTGAAGAATCACATTACAGAAGGGGATATTATAAAGTTAAGTTCATGAACCACTACAGTCGACTTCTTAATAGTCGGCTCTTTTTTTTGCCTTTTCTGATCATCTCATGGTAAATTTCATGATTTTGGTAAAAATGAATGATATGATATGAAAAAGTGTTCGATGAAGGAGGAACAGCATAGTGGAGGAATTGGATTTACATCATATATTTTCGCTTGCTCTTATCCTGGTCATGATTGCAGCAGGGATTACCGCTATTGCCATGAAATTTAATAAACCGTATCCAATTGCGCTTGTCATTATCGGAGCAATCATTGGCTTGATTAACATCCCTGTTCTTGAGCCCTTAAAGGGTTTTATAACAGAAGGAGAAGTTTTTAATTTTGCTGTCATTACGCTGTTCTTGCCTGCTTTATTAGGTGAAGCAGCATTAAAGATTCCATTTTCACATCTTTACGATAATAAAAGGCCAATTATAATGCTCGCTTTTGGAGGAACCTTTTTATCTTTTATCGTTATCGGCTTTTCCTCCATCTGGCTGTTGCAATTTTCCATCCCAGCAGCCTTTGTGTTCGCGGCTGTTATGAGCGCTACGGACCCCGTCAGTGTTTTATCGATATTTAAAAACCTCGGTGTAAATAAACGACTTTCTACTATTATAGAAGGAGAAAGTTTATTCAACGACGGGTTAGCAGTAGTGCTATTCAACATTTCCGCCTTTTCGTTAATGACTTATGCTGGAATGGGGATCGAAGGTGTCGGTTTAGGTGCTTGGGAATTTGTAAAAGTTGTTGCCCTAGGCGTGATCATTGGTGGTGTATCTGGATATATCATTTCAAGGATTACAAGATATTTTGATGATTACCCATTAGAAATCATCTTCAGTATTGTTCTCTTTTATGGTGTTTTTTTACTGGCAGAGACCATTCATGCATCAGGGGTAATTGCTGTCGTTGTTGCTGCACTGATCTTAGGAAATTACGGAGCAAAAATTGGGATGAGCCCCACGACAAAATTGAATATCAATAACTTCTGGGATGTTGTAACATTGCTTGCAAACTCCCTGGTATTTTTAATGGTTGGACTCGAAATCACCATTATTGATGTAACAGATATGTGGGGACTAATCTTCCTCGCTATTATAATTGTCCTTGCCGGAAGAACTGTCGCTGTTTACGCGGGCTTGTTTTTCACTAAAACTGTCCCGTTATCATGGAAGCACACGTTGACTTGGGGTGGTTTAAAAGGTTCCCTATCAATTGCGCTTGTTCTCAGCCTGCCAAGAGATTTTGAGGGGCGTGAGGAGATATTAATATTAGCCTTTAGTGTGGTGTTATTTTCACTAGTCCTTCAGGGGCTTACGATACAGCCACTGCTAGCCTGGCTGGGTGTTGACAAAAAAGATGATGGCTATGATGAGTATGAAGCATTACTGGCACAGGCTTACCGTTATGAAAAAGGAATTGAGGAAGTTAAACGAGTTAAAAAGAACCTGCGGATAACAGATACTGTAACAGAAGAAATTATCGACGAGTACCAGGAAAATCTTGATACAGTACAGAGTAAAATTGAAAAACTCATCAAGAATCAACCTGAATTACGAGAGAAACAAATCAATACACTTGAGCGTCATTCCCTATACGCACAGCACGAAGCCGTTGAACGGCTAGCTAAGGAAGATATTATTTCCAGCGAAATTGCTGATCAGGTAGTTGAGCAAATCATGAATCAACTGGCAGAATTGGAAAGTGAACATTAATAGCTCATGCATTTGTGAGGAGTACAATCAATTGCGGAATGAGGATCCGGCAAATCTACGGTGCGGATCCTCGTTCCGTTATTTGAAGGAAAACCTGGCCCAAAGAGGATGAGATGAATCCTCGTTCCGTTATTTACCCAAAATCAACGAAAAATGAGGGTGTAAAGCACAAATAGCGGAATGAGGATTACATAACGTGCTCCAAACAGCCGATTTACAGGAAATAACGGAATGAGGATCCGCCAAATCAGTAAAACTGTTCTAGGCCCGCTAGTTGTACGAAGGCAATACGAAAGCGCACATTGCTTTAACTGGGAAAAGAGGAGTATTTGAAGGTAATATCGAATAATATATAGAGTTACCATATAAGGATGTGAGTTTATTGAAAAAATATGGCTTACCTGTACTTATCCTATTAATGAGTATACTCTATATATTTTTCTTTTCTGATCAAATTGTCTTCAAATTAATCCCTATGTGGCTGATTATTTGTTATGCCTATTTGCAATTCCCATCCAAAAGATCATTTACGCATTGGCTAGTCTTGATAGGTTTATTTTTCTGTATGCTTGGGGACGGATTATTAGGGAAATGGTTTGTTATCGGGCTGACCGCTTTTCTTATCGGTCACCTCTTTTATATGGCAGCTTTTTTTAGCTGCTGGAAATTCTCTAAAATCAGGTTTGGTACAATCATACTATTAATATTGTACGGCCTATTAATTGGCAAAGAGTTAGTAGACGGGCTTGTTACCCAGGGGAACGACGCCTTATTGGCACCTGTTCTGTTTTACATAATTATAATTTCCTTAATGGCGTGGGCCGCTATAATGACTAAGAATAAGTGGGCTATTATAGGCAGTATATTATTTGTTATCTCCGACTCGATTCTTGCTTGGAACATGTTTATTTCAGATATCACTTTTTCAGGATCGCTTATTATGACTACGTATTACGGAGCACAATTCCTGATTGCTCAAAGTATAGGCAACCTAAAAACTGACTTATAATGGACGGTTGAAACTACGTCATATAAGTCAGTCCTTTTTTACTTTAATTCTTTCGCTATGGCACGGCCTGCTTCTCGTCCGGTGAATAAGCACCCGCCTAAGAATGTTCCCTCAAGCGCACGGTAGCCATGCAGTCCACCGCCACCAAATCCAGAAACTTCGCCTGCCGCATAAAGACCAGGAATTGCTTCACCCAAGTTATTTAAAACGCTGCCAGATAGATCGGTTTGCAGTCCGCCTAACGTTTTACGACTAAGGATATTCAACCGAACAGCAATTAGTGGTCCGTTTTTCTTATCCAATAATTTGTGCGGAGAAGCAACTCGAATTAATTTATCACCTAAGTATTTACGTGCCCCACGTATGGCTGTTATTTGCAGATCTTTGGTAAACTTATTATCCATTTCACGGTCACGTGCTTGAACTTGCCGTTTAATGTCCTCGATATCCAAGAGCTTATCACCTGTCAGTTTGTTCATGCCGACTACTAAATTATCAATATTATCAGCAACAATGAAGTCCTCACCCTTGTCCATAAATGCCTTCACCGGAGAGGTTGGACCAGGTAACACCCTGCTCAATACTTTTTTAATACTTTTCCCCGTCAAATCGGGATTCTGTTCCGACCCTGATAAAGCAAATTCACGCTCAATTATTTTCTGTGTCAAAATAAACCAGGAGTAACTGTATCCCGTCTTCTGTATAGTATCTAGTGTTCCAAGTGTATCAAAACCAGGAAAATTCGGTGCTGGCAATCTCTTACCTGTTGCATCCAGCCATAGTGATGAAGGTCCAGGCAGAATACGTATCCCATGTTTATTCCATACCGGGTTCCAATTTTTTATCCCTTCCGTGTAATGCCACATGCGATCGCGGTTAACTACTCTGCCACCAGCATCTTCTGTAATAGAAAGCATCCGCCCATCAACATGTGCTGGTACACCGGAAATCATATTTTCAGGTGGTTTGCCTAAGCGATCAGGCCAATTTTTTCGAACCAAATCGAAGTTGGCACCTATTCCGCCACTTGTTACAAGCACTGCTTTTGCACTATATTCAAAGTCGTCAATGATCTCACGTGAACTTTCCTCACCTCGCCCTGCAGAACTCGGAGCAAGAACAGCCCCTCCTGCGCCAATAATAGCACCATTATTCGTAACAAGTTTATCCACACGGTGACGTGGCATGTACTCTACAAGGCCGCGCTTCATGTGCTCGCGAACACGTCGCTCAAAAGGGTCTACAATTCCTGGGCCTGTTCCCCATACAATATGAAAGCGCGGCACCGAATTTCCATGCCCTTCAGCATCGTAACCACCACGTTCAGCCCAACCGACTACTGGGAAAAACTTTACACCCATTTCACGAAGCCATGCCCGTTTCTCGCCAGCAACAAAACCCATGTAAGCTTCTGCCCATTTTCTGCCCCAATAGTCTTCATCATCTTCTCTATCAAATCCTGCAGTCCCAAGCCAGTCCTGCCAGGCAAGTTCTTTGGAATCCTTCACACCCATTCGGCGCTGTTCTGGCGAATCAACTAAAAATAAACCACCAAACGACCACCAGGCCTGCCCTCCAAATGAAGCTTCAGGTTCCTGATCCAGCAATAGCACTTTTTTGCCAGCATCTGCTATCTCTGCAGTTGCTACTAAACCAGCAAGACCTGCTCCAACTACTATTACATCATATTCCACTAAAATACCTTCCTCTCGACATCTTATTGTCTTTAACATTATTTTAAATTTTTTAAAAAGTCAATGTTTTAAAGCGTGACTTTAAACCCGTTCCATTACACAAAATTAATTCTTATTACCCATATCAGAATTAGGCCTTATCGCCCTTTATTTGTCATAATCTGTTTATAATATTTACAATATTCAATTATGAATATATTATTAAATTGTTATTACAATTTTTTTACTATTTTAGCAAATTTGGAAGGAGGGTCATACTTAATTAATAGATTTATAGAAAATTACTAATTAAAAATACTTAGGAGGCTTTTTCATCGTATGAAGAAAAAGGGACTAATTCTCTCAACAACGTTAGCACTATCGCTGGGTCTTGGAACAGTTAGTGCTGACACAACAACTACAAACGATTTATCTACTAAAATCCAAACATCACAGGGATCTTCCTTTGATCCAGGAATGGCTAATGATGACAAGTTAATCAAGATGCTGAAAGAAAATGGAACCATTGCTAAAGATGCATCTGCAACTGAAGCTCAGAAGGCATTACAAAAATACTTAAAGAATAAAGCAAAAGGTGCTAATAACACGAAAGATGAACTACCAGCTGGTCTTAAAGCCAATATGAAAGATTCAGAGAATAATAACAACAATCCTCTGACAAATGGAAAAGGTAACAAATTAGGACAAGCTAAACAGGGTGACGTTGATTCTGTCGAAGAAGAAAGCTATAACGGAGAAGTTCGGGAAGACAAGGTTCTAGTACTTGCAATTGACTTTCCTGATTATGAAAAGAGTTCAATTACACCAGAGGAAACGGATATGTGGTATGAGAATTACCCAACGCAGCATTTCCAGGACATGATCTTTGGTGATAATGGATATGAAGGTCCTAATGGGGAAAACTTCACTTCTATGAAACAATATTATGAGCAACAATCAGGCGGGAGCTACACTGTAGAAGGTAATGTAGCGGGCTGGTATACAGCTGAACATCCTGCTGCTTACTATGGTGGAAACGTTCCAGCTCCTGATGGCAGTGATGCTCGTCCTCGTGAGTTAGTTTATGAGGCACTTGAGAAGGCTGCTCAGGATGAAAGCATTGATTTAAGTGAATATGATGTTTGGGATCGCGCTGATTATGATGGTGATGGCGTTAAAGCTGAGCCAGATGGGATTATTGACCATCTAATGGTTATCCATGCTGGTGTTGGTGAAGAAGCTGGCGGCGGTTCACTTGGTGGCGATGCAATCTGGTCTCACCGCTGGAACCTTGGGCAGTTAACTGCAGTTCCTGGTGCTACATCTGACAGCGATCGCTTCGGCGGTCTACTAGGTGCCTATGATTACACAATCGAACCTGAAGATGGTGCTGCTGGGGTATTTGCCCATGAATATGGACATGACCTAGGCTTACCCGATGAATATGACACTGTGTACAGTGGAGCTGGTGAAGCTGTAGCATATTGGTCACTTATGGCAAGCGGTAGCTGGGCCGGGGATGTACCTGGAACAGAACCTCCCGGAATGAGTCCATTCGCGAAAGAAATGCTGCAAGCCAATCATGGTGGCAACTGGTTAAGCGGATCTACACTTCATTCAGACGAAGTCACATCCGAAGGTACTAGTGCCCTTCTAGATGAGGCTGTAACAAAAGGTACCAACAATGATACAGTTCGCGTCGACCTGCCAAAAAAATTAAATGTGTTGAACACACCTGCAGAAGGTGAGTTTGAATATTATGGTGGCAAAGGTAATGAAGTTGACCATAAGATGACAACAACAGTTGACTTAACAGGGGCAACAAATGCAACGCTCGATTTCGATGCTTGGTATAACATTGAGCAGGATTGGGATTATGCAATGGTTCAGGTATCAACTGATGGTGGTGAAACTTGGGAATCACTTTCAAGTGATCGAACTAGCTCAACACTAGCTGAAGGTGGATATCCTGCAATAGAAGCAAACCTTCCTGGTTACACTGGTTCAAGTGACGGTTGGGTTCATGAAACAATCGATATAAGCCAGTATGCTGGACAGGAAATACAGCTTCAATTCCGTTCCATGTCAGACTGGGCTACAAATCTCGATGGGTTCTTTACTGACAATGTGGCAGTGACAGCAGACGGAAGTGAAGTATTCTCTGATGGTGCTGAAGCAGAACCTAAATTTGATTTAAATGGATTTGTTAAGCATGATGGTCAGTATAAAACAGATCATTATTACTTGCTTGAGTGGAGATCACACAATGGTGTGGATGAAGGACTAGCAAACATCCGCCGTGGAGCTAGCCTAATGAGCTATGACCAAGGTTTAGTTGTATGGTATGTCGATGAATCATATGATAACAACTGGACTGGTAATCACCCAGGTGATGGCTTCCTAGGTGTTGTTGATGCGGACCAACATGCTACTTACTGGAGCGATGGGGCAGTTGGAGCTACCCGTTATCAATTAAATGATGCAGCATTCAGTTTAGACAAAAGCAGTAAAATGTTCTTAGATTACACTGACCTATTAGGTGTTACGATGACGGATAATTACACAAAACGCACACCATTATTCGATGACAGTGCAGACTGGAGCAACCCTGGTCTTGTTGACGCTGGACGTAATGTTCCAGAATACGGGTTGAAATTCCGTGTAACTGGTCAAAGTGATGATGGTACTGTTGGTAAAGTATTAATTTCTAAATAAACACTACTTTATCCTACCTTTAGACTCTAAAGGTAGGATTTTTTATGCAGTTAAGAAACCAACATAGCTGCCAAATGCGCAGCCACTATCTATTTTGAAAATGACTTTTCATAAAGTAAATTTGAGTTTTGCGGACACCAGAGACCTTATTTGATAGAAATCCACTAAAATGATGGTGTTCACGGACACCAGGGACCTTATTTGGCACAAATACCCTAATACAACCATTATATAGGTGAAATAAGGGCTTCTGTGTCCGGATAATTTCGAGAAGGTCACTTTCCTATTAAAGTAGCGTCTCCTGTGTCCGCTAAAATCAAATTAGAAAGGGTATTTTCATACAAAAGCATAAATCCTTTCTTACTGCATAAGTGCAACTAAGACTTGGTGATAAGCCAAGTTTTCTAATGCCTTACTGAAAAATATCCTGAATCAACCACCCTACCTTGTCGATTTACAGTACAATAAATCAGATCCCTGGGGTGAATCTTCATATATTATCACTTCTTTTGTCATAACATGTTTTTAATATTTACAATATTCAATAATCTCTATATCATTAATATGTTCTATGATTATTTTCTATTTTTCACAGTAAGGGGGGCGTCTAATATAAGCGATTTATAGGCTGAATAGAATCAAAATATACTTTAGGAGGCGTTTCATGATTAAGAAAAAGGGACTAATACTTACAACAACATTAGCACTATCGTTAGGTTTTGGTACAGTAAGTGCTGGAACAGTATCAACAGTAAATTATGGCTCTGATTTATCTACTAAACTTGTATCACAAGGATCAACCTTTGATGCCGGAATAGCTAATGATGAGAAATTAATAGAAATGCTTAAGAAGAACGGTACCCTAGCGAATGATGCTTCACCTGCTGAAGCTCAAAAGGCTTTGAAAAAATATTTACAAGCAAAAGCTAACAGCGCCGGTAAAACACAAGATGAACTCCCAAATGGTCTTGATGCTAAAATCAAGGACTCACAAAACGAAAACAACAATTCACTTACTAACGGGAAGGGAAATAAATTAGGACAAGCCAAGAAAAACAATGTAGACTCTGTTGAGGAAGAAAGCTATAACGGTGAAGTTCGTGAAGACAAGGTTTTAGTACTTGCAATTGATTTTCCAGACTACGAGAAAAGCTCCATCACACCAGAGGAAACGGATATGTGGTATGAGAATTATCCAAAACAGCATTTCCAGGACATGATCTTTGGAGAAAATGGTTATGAAGGACCAAACGGGGAAAATCTAGTCTCCATGAAACAATATTATGAAGCACAATCTGGTGGAAGTTACACTGTTGATGGTACAGTTGCAGGCTGGTATACAGCTGAACATCCAGCAGCCTACTATGGAAACAATATAGATGGTTCTGCAGCTCAATTAGTGTATGAGGCGCTTACGAAAGCTGGAGCAGACAACAGTATCGATTTAAGCGAATACGATGTTTGGGATCGTGAAGATTATGATGGTGATGGTGTTAAAGCTGAGCCAGATGGGATTATTGACCATTTAATGGTTATCCATGCTGGTGTGGGTGAAGAAGCAGGTGGTGGATCACTAGGCGAGGATGCAATATGGTCTCACCGTTCATCACTTGGCTTAGTTGCAGTCCCTGGTGCTTCATCTGACAGCGATCGATTTGGTGGTCTATTAGGTGCCGATGATTACACCATTGAACCAGAAGACGGAGCAGCTGGCGTTTTCGCCCATGAATACGGCCATGACCTAGGTCTCCCTGATGAATATGACACCATATACAGTGGTGCAGGTGAAGCTGTTTCTTACTGGTCACTTATGGCAGGTGGAAGCTGGGCAGGAGATATTCCTGGAACAGAGCCTCCTGGAATCAGTCCATTTTCCAGACAAATGTTACAAACCTTACATGGTGGCAATTGGTTAAGTGGAACAACACTTGACGAATCAATTGTAACAAGTGAAGGTACTTCTGTTCTTCTTGATGAGGCAGTAACAAAAGGAATAAACAATGACGCAGTACGTGTTGATTTACCAGATAAATTAAATGAATTAAACACACCTAAAACTGGTGACTTTGAGTACTATGGTGGCCGAGGTGATGAAGTTGACCACAAAATGGTAAGAACTGTGGACTTAACTGGAGCATCAGACGCAACACTTGATTTTGATACGTGGTATGATATCGAGACAGATTGGGATTATGCAATGGTTCAGGTTTCAACAGATGATGGTGAAACTTGGGAATCACTTTCAAGTGATCGCACAAGTTCTACACTAGCTTCAGGCGGATATCCAGCAATTGAAGAAAACTTGCCAGGTTACACTGGTTCAAGTGATGGATGGGTCCATGAATCAATTGACTTAAGCCAATATGCTGGTCAGGAAATTAAATTGCAATTCCGTTCTATGTCTGACTGGGCTACTAACATGACTGGGTTCTTTACAGACAATGTAACTGTGACTGCAGATGGTAACGAAGTCTTCTTTGATGGTGCAGAAGCAGATCCATCATTTACGTTAGACGGCTTTGAGAAGCATGATGGTACGTATACAACAAATCAATACTACTTACTGGAATGGAGATCACACAACGGGGTGGATGAAGGTCTTGCAAATATCCGTCGCGGAGCTAGTTTGATGAGCTTTGATCAAGGATTAGTTGTATGGTATGTAGATGAGTCATACAACAATAACTGGACCGGCACACATCCTGGTGAAGGATTCCTAGGTGTAGTTGATGCGGATCAACATACAAATTACTGGAGTGATGGAGTAGTTGGATCCACTCGCTATCAATTAAATGATGCAGCATTCAGTTTAGAAAAAAGCAGTAAAATGTTCTTGGATTACACCGACCTATTAGGTGTTACGATGAAAGATAATTTCACAAAACGCACACCATTGTTCGATGACAGTGCTGACTGGAGCAACCCAGGTCTCGTAGACGCTGGACGTAAAGTTCCGGAATACGGATTGAAATTCCGTGTAACTGGGCAAAGTGACGATGGGACTGTTGGTCAGGTAATGATCTCTAAGTAAACATATGTTAAGCCTGCCTTTAGCAAAACTAAAGGCAGGCTTTTTATTTTCTGCAAATAGCTAACCCCAACGGGAATTTTTCCGTCACTTTAAAGTCTTCCGGCTTGATTAATGCACCTTTTTGAAAATAGAATTCCTTGGTTGTATACTCCGGAAACAAATTTCTAAATTCATCAATCCTCAACTGATGGATGTGAAATGGTGAACCACATGCAACACCACGCCCTTCACCAAAAGGGGTTGATAAGATAAGCGTGCCCCCTGGCTTCAGCATTTGGTAAATATTAGCTAAAAATTGGCTTTCTTCCTCTACATGTTCAATTGTTTCAAAGCTGAGAATACAGTCAAATTGCCCTAATTTGTCTGGTACTGTTGAATCTGTCACATCACCTTCTATAAAAGTGGATAATGGATGATAAAAAGTACCCTGTGCGTATTTCACTGCTTCAGGATCAATATCGACTCCCACAACTTCATTTACTTTATCCTTACATTTCTTTGCGATGATATGTGTTCCATAACCAGCGCCACTTGCAAAGTCCAATACACGTCCATGAACAAACTCACTGGCAAAATGATATCTTGCCACATGTTCAATTAACAACTCGTTAGTTATTTTCATCTTTTCGGGAATAACGCGTTCTCCTGTATCCTTTAACATCATATTCACCGCTTAATTATATTTTATACAATTTATTTTGTCATAACATTTACCGTTACATCGCTTTCAACTTGTCCTTATGAGGTTTTCTTGCTGTTATTGCACAGATTAGCCCAATAAATGGAAAGGTCAATGAAGCAAGTAAAACAGGTGTATAGTTGTGAAACAAATCAAATCCTGCCCCAAACGGCAGTGGTCCTAAAGATGATCCAAGTACAACCATTGTCATTCCAACACCATTTATACTGCCAATATATTTCCTGCCAAAAAAATCCGGCCAGACAACATTCATTCCAATCCGCTCAATACCATTTGCTATACCCCAAATTGCACCGAATAAAATCGCCATTAGCAGATTATTTGTGATCAGAAGTAATAACATAAAAATCATTTCAATTACAAAGACACTTGCTAACAAATAATTCGTCTGTATTTTTTCGGTGATAAATCCTGAAACCAGCGACATCGGAAGACCAACAATAGCCATTAAACTTAACACCATTGCAGCAACACCTGGAGAGAGCCCATTCGAATCAAATATGGAAATAATATGAAACGTGATGCCTGTATTAATCATGGATGGAATGCTGACACTAACCAGAATGCCCCAAAAAGCCCATGTACGCATCGCTTCTTTTAATGTCCAATCCTCTTCCGATTCAGGTAGTGTTGTTCCGATAACTGGTTCTTGGTTCTCGTCCTTATCCTCATTTGTTCCGTCTGGCTCCAGACCCATTACTTCTGGACGATTGCGAACCCCAAACAGAGCAATTGGAACGAATATGACAAGCAACGACACTCCCCAGAATCTCCATGCAAACTGCCAATCCCATGTTTGAATGAGCCAGGAATTAATAATTGGCAGCAGCATCGCACTAATGAAACTGCCCATCGTCATAAAACTGAATGCCCGGCCTCTCTTTTTAACAAACCATTGGGCCACAAGGGTATTGGGAATAAGTGACATTGTACCTTGACCCAATAAACGAACCATAAAGAAACCAATCGCAAGCATAAACATGTTCGTAACTGCACTGTTAAAAAAACAAGCCAATGCAAAGACAATTCCAACTGTTACCATCATGAACCGCTGGCCAAATCGATCAATAAACCGACCAACAAACATCATTGTTAATCCAGCGACAAGTGTGGCTGATGAGTATAGGCCGGAAACCTCCGTTCGAGACCAGCCAAAATCATTTATGTATTGGTCAATAAATAGTGAGATGGAATATGTTTGACCTGGCCCTGAAAAAAAGATTCCCAGCCCACCAATAAATACAATAAACCAGCCATAATAAAATTTTTGAAAAAATTTACCTAACAAAGTTGCACCTCCATGTCCGAACGCCGAAGCTCATTTCAAATCTAGGCTAAATTTTACGTCAAAACAAATGCAAATACAAACTTTAAAATGGTTATTTCATCCTCGTATATTCCCTTTCCCAAAGTAAAAAATAAGTTTAAGCAATTCAGAAAGGAGACTATCATGGACAGTAATCGGGCACAGGAAATTATTGATTCACTTGCAATGATAAACGTAAAATACCATGGAATACCGGTCTATATAAAAGGAATAAACGAAGATAGCGAAACAGCAACTGTTTTCCCGCTTGATGAAATGGACCATGAACAACAAGTTGATTTAGATGGCTTATTTGATGAAGGTCCATAAGAAAGGAGTTAGTTAACAATGAACAGACAACGAGCAGAAGAAATAGCACAATCAGCTAATATGAAAAACGTTACCTATAACGGAAAACAAGTCTACATTCAGTATGTTAGTGATCAGAATGAAACAGCTCGAGTTTTCGCTCTGGATGACACAGAAAATGAATTTGATGCCCAGCTTGCACAACTCAACGAAAAGTCAGGAGGATAAATAGATGGATGACACACATGAGTTTGTGAAAAAGTTTAATGAAACAAAGAAAAAGGATAGACAAAACAAGAAACAACAAGGCCGAGGCGATCCAGCGGATAAACTGCCTAACAAACGGAACTAGACATTAAAAACCCTCCATTTGCTTTAATTTCCCATATATATTTATTAAATAAAAGCACAAATTAATAAAGACAATGAGCAAAGGAGGCTTATAACATGAAATTTAATAAACTTTTCGTAGTATTAATAAGTATACTCTTCTTATTACTGGCTGCATGTAACACTACCAATAATAATGAAGATGCTTCGAATAAAGATCCGAGTGAAGAAGATACTATTTCTTTTACCAAAACTGATGAATCCAGTGGGGATCTTCAGACCGACCAAATCGAAAATCAACAAAATCAGGGCAATTTCAACGTCGATATGTTTGGCTTAGGAGAAGACGATAAAAATTGGAACCAGCGTGAACAGAATCGACAAGGATTAGATCGACAGGATCAGGGACAGCTTAGACAAGATCAACAGCAACGAAATCAAGGACAACAAGGTCAACAAGGAAAAACGCAACAACAGCAAGACCAGCAGACAGAGGATAATGCAAACCAAACACAGCCGCAACAGGGACAAAATGAGTTTACGTCGAATGTCATTAAGCTAACGAACCAAGAAAGAAGCAATCAAGGGCTCTCCCCGTTAAAGGCACACAAAAAACTAAGCAACGTAGCCAGAAATAAAGCTCGGGACATGCAATCCAATGGTTATTTTTCACACAATAGCCCAACACATGGATCGCCTTTCGATATGATGAAAAACGCTGGTATTTCTTATCAATCAGCTGGTGAAAATATCGCACGCGGGCAGCAGTCACCTCAACAGGTTGTCGATGCCTGGATGAACAGTCAAGGGCACCGTGAAAATATTTTGAATGAAAGCTTCACACATATTGGAGTAGGTCATACGGAAAGTGGCGATTACTGGTCACAGATGTTCATCCAAAAATAACGATAACATTTTAACGAGGATCTAAGAAGTCAATTCTTCTCTGATCCTCATTTCTTTAGCCCTCCCTACTTAAGCATGGATTTTGACAGTATAATGTGAGTGCTGTATGTTAAAATAAATTCCGATAAATTTTATAGGAATAATACTTTATTTATAAAACTTTGCATTCACCAAGCTTTTTGGTGAATACCATAGTTGCACTTATGCAGTAAGAAAGTAGTTATACTTTCTTAACTGCCAAAAGAAACCTGCTTTAAAGGAGGGCATTTTATGAAAACAATATGGAAAGGCTATATTAATGCTTCACTTATCCTAAAAATTACTGTCGCACTTATTCTTGGCGTTATTGTCGGTTTACTATTTGGCAAGGAAGCAGCTGTGTTAGCTCCTTTTGGAGATTTACTAATTCGATTACTTAAATTCCTTATCGTACCACTCATTTTATTTACGTTAATCGTCGGAGTAAATCAAACCAGGCTGGCTAATTTAGGGCGTATGGGTGGAAAGGTATTTCTGTATTACCTGTTAACATCCGCATTGGCAATTACTGTTGGAATATCTGTTGCAAGTATTCTCGATCCCGGGACTGGGATGACACTAGATACAAATGAAGAATTTGAGGTTCCCGATAACCCAGGTGTCACAAGTGTTATCCTAAATATTGTTCCTGAGAATATTATAACAGCGTTTAGTAACCTAAATCTGCTCGGAATTATTTTCACTGCAATCGCATTTGGAATTGCTATATCTGCTTTAAGGTCATCCAAAGATCATGGAGAACTAGGCGAAAGTGTGTATAAAGTAGTTAACGGGCTGAATGAAGCTACATTGAATATTATGAAGGTCATTATTCAATACGTCCCAATCGGGATCTTCGCTATAGTTGCAGAAATCGTTGGTAACCAAGGTTTAAATACACTATTAGAGTTAGGTAACATGATTGTTGTCCTCTATATTGCGTTAATTGTTCAGATTGTTTTTTATATAATCTTTATGATTTTATCAAAAGTAAACCTAAAAGAATTCTTCACACAGGCACGCACACCTATGATTACCGCCTTTGTGACGCAAAGCAGTTCAGGTACATTACCATTAACGCTTGATGCTGCGAAGAACCTGAAGCTATCCAAGAGCCTATATGGATTTAGCTTGCCGTTAGGAGCCACTATTAACATGGATGGGGCTGCAATCCGCATAGCTGTATCTGCAGCATTTGCCGCCAATATTATTGGTGATCCACTGAGTTTCACCGACATGCTGCAAGTGGTCTTAGTTGGAACACTAGCATCCGTTGGTACTGCAGGTGTTCCTGGTGCAGGAATTATTATGATTGCCACCGTATTTGCACAGTTAGGACTACCAATGGAAGCAGTGGGATTACTGACTGCAATCGACGTTCTTGTTGGCATGGGCGCTACAGCCCTAAATGTCACCGGTGACTTAGTCGGTACATCTTTTATTAATAAAACGGAAGCCGAACGTAGTAATGAGGAATCAACCACGAATTAACTAAAAGCAATTTAGAACGTGGCTGGGACAAAAGTATTTAGTCAAAGTAAAATCCGAACTATGATTCAAAATTCTTGAAAAAGAATTCGAATCAGTTCGGATTTTTTGCAGTTAAGAATGTATAGCTACATTCTTACTGCATAAGTGCAACTATGGCATTCACCAAAAGGCTTGGTGAATGCCTAGTTTTCTAATGTTGCTGATTAGATTTAAACTGCGACATAGATCCGATTAATATCATTTAGTGAAGCTCACTAGCCGCGCAGTTGGAATATACTCGCTTTCCGTGGGCTCACCACAAGCCTCCGACGCATAGGACGTGCTAGTGCAGACGTTGCCACAGGACGTGGCGTACTTAGTCTGCCTCGCTCGCAAAGAACGCTCACTGTGGGGTCTCTTAGCCTCGCTGTCCCACAGGAGTCTCGCATATTCCATCTGCTGGTTTAGATGGTCTAAAATCTTGCTTATATCATCACAACATGCATTTATTTTTTGAATAAGTGAACAAAGCCAGCGGAGGAAATACACGTAGACTCCTGTGGGAGCTGAGGCCTAGATTAGACTACGCAGCGACGTAGGAGCAAGGAGGCTCATCAGCCGCCCACGGAAAGCGAAGTGTATTTCCGGAGCAGCATATAGCACTCAAACTTTTTTTAAAAGTACTTTGCAGTTTATAGGATCTACGTATTAGACTCAACCATTGATAATGAACGTTCTACATAACCTATCCTGTTATTATCCGTCTTTAAAGTAGAGATTTTTAATTATGTCCCAGCCTTGTTTTTATGCTAGCCCTAAAATTGTTGCGAAAACAGTCGATATAAGAAGAGTCGAACTTTTTTAAATAGGAGATGATAGCGTGACCAAGGATACGGAAAAAAAGTCAATGGGCTGGTTGAAAGGTGTTTTATCTAATCAAAATCAGCCGGAACAGGCAGGTCTTGAAGAACACCCCTCTTCTGAAGTAACGGAAAAACAGCAGCCAAACAATCATGAGGAACCTGAGCAAACAGACACACCTGAGAACAAACATTTATTCTCAAAGGATAACCAGGATAAGATAGCTTCAGATTTAATTGTTTCTTTAGAAAACATGCTAAAGGACAGGGAGCTGATACTTTACAAAAATAATGGGCTAAAGGATCAATTACATACAGCGAATGAAACCATTAATCGTTACAAGCATGACGAAGTTAAAAAAGATCAGCTTATACAAGATAAAAATAAGGAAATTCGCGAGCTAGAAGGTAACCTTACGAATAAACAAATGAGTTATGATCAGCTTCTTGAGGACTACAAAGAATACCAAAGTACTTCTAACAGCGAATATGAGAAAATCTCGAATGACCTTGAAACAGAAAGCAATAAATACAACAAGCTAAATGAAGAATCTACGAATGCTCAATACCAGAGCATGTTAAAGATTAAAGAACTGGAAGAAAAAGTTAGAAATCTGGAAATAGAAAACAAAAAATACAATGAACAATACGAAAAAATTACCGATGAAAAAGCTGAATTAATGCAGACAATTAACGACTTTACTGAGCGGATGTCCTTTTCTTTCTCTCCAAAGACTACCGCCGCCAATGCTTCACCAGAATCAGCTGATTCATCAGACTAACCGAGCGGGTTGCAAACTTCTACTAATAAAAAAAAGGAGGCAGCCATGTCAGTCTACCATGGAAAACTAATCGAACTATTAGACATTGAAACCAACGAAGAACAATCATTTTTACGGGTAAAATTATCATTCGAACAGGATACTGAGCTCATTTTGAAGGTTACTAATAATACAGCTGAGAGTTTAAAGGAAATAACCACCGCAGACCAACATTATAAACACAGATTATCCTTTCATAGCTCCTGGGACCCCATTAGAAAGTGTTACGTTAGTTTTTTAACGAGAACATATCGAGATCAAAGTGATAAGGTTTATTTTGCCTGCTCAGAAGAATATGTGAAAGCATTACATGAGATTAAACTTATCCAAAGAACAGAGGACATTGAAAACATAGCCTGTCTATCTTTTAATCAGTTGGAAAATGATGAGCTAAAACAAGCACCAAAACAAGATGTACCCAAACTAAAAAAGCCCAATCACAAAATGACATGGGCAGCTGTTGCTTTAGTTGGCATCATATCTACCATTCTATTCGGTTATTCAAGTTCAGCTTTTAAAAATCTGTCTGATGAGAAACCAACCGCAAATGCAGAAACGACCAACAGCGAATTGAATACAAAGCAAGATATAAAACGCAAACAACCAATCACAAGTTCAACAGAGGTTATCCCTTCTGAACAGTCAAAGTCCAGTATTCCTTCTGTAGAGCTTAATGATGCTCTAACATACAGCATCCCAGAAGGTAGCGTAGCACTTACATTTGATGATGGTCCTTCAAAATTTTCCAAGGAAATTGTTGATATATTAGATGACTTTCAGGTTGGTGGAACATTCTTTTTTATTGGACAAAATGTTAAAAAACATCCGAATTATGTGAAGTACGTGAACTCAAAAGGCTACTCTGTTGGTACGCATTCAACGAATCATGTACATGTATCAGGCCTCTCTTATGAACAACAGGAAAATGAATTAATTGAAACAATACAATTAATTGAAGACATAACGAATGAAGAGGTTGATCTATTTAGACCACCATATGGTGATATGAACCAACTAACAATAGATTTAATTAATGAGCACCAAGGAAAAATGGTACTTTGGAATAACGATCCGAAAGATTGGAAAAGCAATAACCCAAAAGAAATAGTCAACTCTGTCCAGGGTACAAAAACATCCGGGTCAATTATCTTGCTTCACGAATCAGAAGCTGTAATAGAGGCATTACCACAGATAATTGAGTATTTACAAAGCAGAGGCTTGCAAATCGTCAATTTAACTTAGCAAGGAAGTATTTAAGGAGTGATGATAAACATTGAAGCGGAAAATGAAAACACTGACCTTTACCATTCTATCAAATGACGCTAATAAGGTTGTCACTCGGTTTCAACTACCAAGAAAAATTGTATATATCGTATCGTTTATAGCTATTATCCCAATAATACTTTCATTTTATTTTTTCAACGAAACGAACCAGAAACAACAGATGAATAATCATCTAGCTGCTGATTTAACTATTCAAACGAACAAAGTTGATGGATTACAGACAAAAGTTGATAGCATGAAACAAAAAACGGCTAAAGTACAAGCTAAAATGAAGGAATTAAAACTGTTGGAATCCCAGATGAGAGAATCTATGACAGAACTACCTGTTAGTTTAGGGCCTAGTGGCGGAATTGATATACAAATACCTGAAAATGAATTGAAACAAAGCGAGTTCGTTAAGCACTATAAAAAAACAATTGACGAAATGGAACAAACAAATAAGGAGCTTAAACATACTCCAACTATCTGGCCGTCAAGCTCACATAGCATTTCATCAGAGTTTGGACCGCGTAGTGATCCATTTAACAGATCATCTTCCCTACACACCGGAATCGATATTAGAGGAAGTACTGGTACTCCTGTCTTTGCAGGTGCTGATGGAACTGTAACTTTGGCTGAATACTATGGCGGATATGGAAAAACGATTAAAGTTCGACACTCAGATAGGTTCGTAACCCTTTACAGCCACCTTTCAGAAATTAAGGTGAAACAAGGAGATACCTTGAAAAAAGGAGATAACATCGGATCTATAGGCAGTACTGGGAGAAGTACAGGCCCCCATCTCCATTACGAAATTTTGGAAAATGGAAAACCAGTTGACCCTTATCCTTATATGACTATATTTAATAAATAAGTGACAACTTCGAGAAAGGAAACTGTATATGAAAAAAGAAAAACAGCAAAAGATTGTTGATACAATTATTGGGCAAGGAACAGTAATTGAAGGAAAAATCAAACACCCATCAAGCCTGCGTATTGATGGAAAAATTTATGGTGAAGTTGATTGTGCCGGTGATGTTTTTATTGGGAAAGATGGCTATGTTGAACCAACCATCAAAGGAAAGAACATTATCATAGCCGGTGAAGTAAATGGAGATTTATACACTTCTGAAAAAGTACATGTCCAGCCAAGTGGTAAATTATCAGGCAGTGCAACAACAAAAGGTATTATTATTGATGATGGTGGTACGTTTAACGGTGAAAGCACGATTAAAAATAATGACAACAAGGCTTCTGAAAAGAAGAAAAAGAAACAAGACGAAGAAGCTAGTTAACGATCTGAAAACTTGGCATTCGTTGAAGAATGCTTAGCATGCATGGATGAGGATCTACATATTGCTAACCTAGCTGGATCCTCGTTCCGTTATTCTTTACAATTCCATCGTTTAGAGCATGGTTTAGGATCCTCGTTCCGTTATTTGTGTTATTTAACCTCAAATATCATTGAATTTGTGCATTTAGCGGAACGAGGATTCACTTCATCCCCCTTATAACAGTTTTTCTTCCTTTTAGCGGAATGAGGATCCGTATTACTGATCTGAATTTTGCGTTTTGATAATTCATCTCTCACCTTAACGACATTCTAATGTAAATTATTTTTCAATCACACTAACTTTCGACAGATTAATCGAAAGGAATGAATTATACTAAGGACAAGTTTATGAAAGGGAGTGTTTATTTGAAGAAAATAGTTAAGTTACTCGTATTCATTTTAGTTGCAAGTTTGCTTTTCTCGACTCCTGCAGTTGCTAAAAATGGTAATGCGAAAGAGTCTCTTGTATCGCTGGGTGATTCAATTCCATACGGTTATAATTTAAACCAACATAACAAGACAACATCTAAAGATGCTTTTCCATACTTAATGGGAGATTATGGTGATCTGCGGGTTCGTAACCTTGGCGTTCCAGGCTGGACAACTCCTGAACTACTAACTTCATTGAAAACAGATCAAAAGTACCGGCAAGCGGTAAGGCATGCAGACTATATTACATTAACAATTGGAAACAATGACCTGCTCCAAGCACTGCAGGCTGCTCAAAGAGAAAGTATCGGTGATCAGGGTTCTTTTATGGCCATATTACAGCAAAAAGTTAAAGAAAGTAATGTGTTTGCAAATATTGGAGCCATTATAGAAGAAGCTCGTTCACTAACTGACGCGCCAATCGTAATTTACAATGTATATAATCCTTTTCAGCTAGATAATCCATTGCATGCTATCAGCTCGCAAATTTTACCGAGTATTAATAAAAATTTCACAGATTTAGCATCTCTATATAATGTTATGTACGGTAATATTCTGTTAGCTGATTCTTATGCAGCATTTGGCCAAGATCAGGATTCCTATGTGATTCCTGATGACATACATCCTACTATTGAAGGTCAAATTAAGCTTGCAGAAATCGGGTTAGATGTGCTGGGTCTAAACGAATAAAGCAATCTCAGGAAGGACACTCATATCCTTCCTGTTTTTTTGACCAAAAAATCTATTCGCTCCTTACTCATTCCCAATTTTGCCCATAGGTGCATATACTGACTCTGTTAGAAAACTTGCTTTCTGCCATTCCTTAATGGCGAAAAGCTACGTTGCACTAACGCAGTTTCTTAACTGCTAAAAAATGAGGAGGTATATAAATTGTACAGATATCCATATCAAACACCACAATTTGTACCAGTAGATTATTATGGTCAACCTTATATTGATTTCAGACAACAGCCACAGGAAGTTATGCAGATACTTCGTTCACAGCACAATAACTTATATTCCCAGTTAGAACAAGCTGGAATGAATCGAGGTATAACGGATTATATTTTTTCGCTTGCTGTTGGTTTTACACTCAATCAGGCAAACACAAATCAGTCAGCAAGCCAAATATACACTCAATTTCAAAATCAAATCCCGTGGCTAAATCAGTTTTTCAGACGATTTAATGTATCGCAGAATCTGGCTGAACGTATACTGACAAGAGTAATTGAAATAACGTTAAATCAGATTGGAGACGGTCAAGGGCAGCCTGGCCAAGGCTGGAGCAGCTGGGAAAACTTAGGAGGCACATTAACTTCTGCTCCTACTGTAGCTTCCTGGCAACCAAATCGGCTTGACGTTTTTGCAAGAGGTACCGGAGACAGACTATACCATAAATGGTGGAACGGAAACCGGTGGAGTGATTGGGAAAACCTTGGCGGCACATTAACATCACCACCGGCAGCAGTATCTTGGGGTCCTAACCGTATTGATGTATTTGCCAGAGGAACTGACCAGAGCCTGTACCACATATGGTGGAATGGAAATCAGTGGAGCAACTGGGAAAACCTTGGTGGCACGTTAACAAGCGCCCCTACAGTTTCCTCACGCCGTTCAAACCAGCTTGATGTCTTTGTACGAGGAACCAACCAAAGACTCTATAAAAAGACCTGGAACGGCTCAAGCTGGCAAGACTGGGAAGATCTCGGCGGCTCTTTAGCATCAGCACCGGCAGCAGTATCTTGGGGACCAAATCGTATTGATGTATTTGCCAGAGGGCAAAACCAGGACTTAATTCACAAATGGTGGAATGGAAGCAATTGGAGTGATTGGGAAAGCCTTGGTGGTACATTAACTAGCCATCCTACTGTATCTTCACGTCGTCCAAACCGACTTGATGTCTTTGTACGAGGAACTAATCAAAGGCTTTATAAACGATCATGGAATGGCTCTCGCTGGGAAAATTGGGTAGATCTTGATGGCACTTTAACATCAGCACCGGCGGCAGTATCCTGGGGGCCAAATCGTACTGATGTATTTGCCAGAGGGCGTAATCAGAACCTCATTCATATATATCAAGGGCGTTAGACATTGAGGCCAGGAAAAAATTGTTTTAGTCAAAGTAAAATCCGAACTATAATTCGAAATTCTTGAAATAGAATTCGAATTAGTTCGGATTTATTTTGCAGTTAAGAAGGTATAACTACTTACTTACATGCATGTTGTGATAGAAAGTTTTAGTTATGTGCCAGCCACAATGTTTATTCTTTTACGTTCGTATATTTTTTTGTTATATAACCTGAAGACATAACTGCCAGGAGTGCGCCATAATTAGGAGAAAATTTCACCTGATCTCCTACTTGCAAATCAACGTCCTTGGCATCAATAATCGTATGATCACTGCTTGATCCGAGAATTTCAATATCTAATTCAGGAGTTAATCCTGTTACAAGAACATCCTGGGATCCAAATGCAACAATTACCCTGCGAATCATTCCACGATCACGAAACTGAGGTTGATTGCCAAACGCATCCTGTCCGGTTTCTCCGTCAGGTACAGATGACTTTATTTTCGATTCAATTACTTCTGAAACGAACGTAAAAGCATCTGTAAATAAACCAGGAATAGCTTTTCGATCAAGTGTTTCTCGACCTAGATAAATTGACTCACCTAGTCGTAAATTATTGATTTTCCCGATATTTTCAGCAGCCGTAAACCAATTGTAATTAGCCGAATTTCCACCTGAAACATATGAAAGTGAGAGCGAGAATTTTAGTTCAATAAGGCCAGCTAGTTTCGATAGGTCTGCCATCTTTCTTTCACTTGGTTTGACCCCTCCAAAGCAGGCGAAATTTGCACCAATCCCAACAATTTTAACTCCTGAAAGTTTTAGGATCTCCTGAACAAAACCCTCAAGGTCTGCAGGCATAATTCCTTCTCTTAAATCTCCCATTTCAACCATCAAAATAATTTCATGCACTGTATTGTATTTTTCAGCTGTCGTACTTAGCCCTTTAATAACAGCTAACTCCGTATTCATACTAATATCAGCATTTCTAACAACTGCATCAAGCTCACTAAGAGCAGGTGATCGCAGCAAAACAAATTGTGCGTTCACACCTGCATCACGCATCTTCTTGATATTTTCTATTTTAGAATCTGCGAGTATATGAATCCCTTTATTTACAAAGATTTTGGCGATATTCGGATCACCGCAAACTGTTTTTGTAACTGCCATGATTTCGATCCCTTTTGATCCATAAAATTGAACCAATTTCTCTGCGTTATGAGCGATCTTTTCAAGGTTAATTTCAACCCTGGATGTGGCAGGTGCCGCAGTACCTATCAATTTACGAGTACTTTATTCTTTTTCCTTGCCAACTCCGGATAAGTAGAAAATAATGTATCAATTAATTTGTCACAGCCATGCTTAAGCACATCCGTCGCAGGAAGCTTCAGATCCTTTTCATATCTGGTTACAGCCTCAGAAATTTCTGTATCCGACATATTTTCATGATTGATGGTTACCCCAATCACTTTTGATTTTGAGAAAGTTTCAATGAGTTCAATTTCACTTTGTATTGTTGGCATTTTCATATAGTCAAAATCACCTAAGTTTTTCCGCTTCGGTGGATGCTGAACAATAATGGAGCTTGGTCTTGATCCCCGGATTATCGAACAGGAACTAATGTATGCGGGGTGACTTAGTGCCCCTTGGCCTTCAACAATAATAATATCAGGATTATCATTATCGTAAGCTCTCATAACTTGATTTTCAATCTCGCCTGTCATAAATTGTGAAGGGATTGCATCTACTGCCACACCGTACTTTGCACCTTGAATTAAACCAGTTTGACCAGTTGCAACAAAAGCCACTTTCAGACCCATTTTTATTAATGCTTCTTCAAGAATTACCGAAGTTGTTCGCTTACCAACTGCGCTGTCCGTGCCAAGCACCGCAACGGTAGGTGTATTGATATCGAGAATTCTTCCTGAAAATAAATGCATATCCTTTTTTTCAGGCGGCTTTCTTACGTCATTGATCGTTACGTCATACTTTATTGAATGTTTCACAAATTCTTCATCGTTTGTAAAAAATTCATGTAGGGTGTTTACAATACTCATCCCTTGTTTCATTGCGTCTAATACAATTTCACGTTCATAACGTTTCAAGAATGCTTCTGATGGTGCTATCCCATAAATGAACTGATCAGGTACTTTAGATAACTGTAAAAGGGCTTGCTCAAGACTTGCGAATATAGGGATGTTGTTTGGCTTCCCTTCTAAATAATCACCAGCGTCGACACCAGCTTTTGTACTGTCGATTACTCCAACAACCTGGTATTTATCCGATCTGCGTACAAGACCGTTTGCAGTTTTGCCATCCATTGTGCCGAACATATTCTCACAATAAACTATTGCTGTTTCCTTCATAAACTTCCACTCCTATAGATATTTTAAAAAGATTTGGTAATTTTTACCATATAAAGGCAAATAAAAAACCCTTTCATCTAGTAAAAATCGACATACGAAGAGTCAAGATACTAATTATGCAAGGATATTTTTCGAGGGTATTTAGTTTTTTTACTCTACACTTATAAGTATAGCATAGTTTTAAAAATAATGTGCCTTTTCAAAAAATACTTGTTTCCTGTGAAACCTTTAAAAACTAAGACATTTGCTAAACCTTAATTGCAAGTGCTTTAGTTGTATTTATATTTTCTCAGCTACTAAAAAGGCAACCATCCCTGCTCTCTTTAAGCTGGATGCGTTACCTCGAACTAGTTAGCAGGTTAGTTTTCTTTGAATAACACGAAGATCCTCCGGTGTTCCACTTACTAAGATTCTGTCACCAAGTTCTAATGTGGTATTTCCATGAGGGATAACTACTTTCCCATATCTATAAATGTGCAAGATGAGTGACTCTCCCAGAAATGGCAGGTTAGTAATAGGTGTCTGATCATAAAATGAATGATTGACGCTAATTTCTCTGATAGTTTTGCTATGATTCGTAATAAGTCGAACAATACCTGGATTATCAATAAGTGCTTTTAATAGAGTTCTCGTTGAGTACAACATGGAATAAACAGTAAATCCTTCTTCAGTTAATTCTTCTTGAAGATTTGTATCCTCAATCCGTAAAATAACCGTTTTTATACCATGCTCTTTCGCATGACGTCCAAGTTCAATGTTAGTTAAATCGTCGTCGGAAGCAATTACTATTTTATCTGCTTTAAAGGCATTTTGTTCTTCTAAAGATTCTATCGTTAACTTATCGACATGTATATGCGGAAATGAAAAAGGCTCACTGCCTTGCACGGCTTGTCTGCTATAGACCCGAACAACTGCCTTTTCCTCCATCTTATCCCTTGCAACCAGCATTGTTGCATCATTGGCACCAATAATAGAAATCTCTAACTGCCGTGGACCAGCATTAGATATTGGAAATAATTTTGTGAACGTAATCGGTGAAATAAGACAGGTTAAAATGGATACTAGAATAATAGCTCCATTCAGAACCTCGTTAATCACACCTAATTCAAGGGCAATTGAAGAGGCCGCAATAACGAGACTCAATTTAGATGTTGTTAAAATACCAACACTCAAAACTTCTTTCCATGGGTACCACTTTTTCAACACTAATGCAGGGATCATTTTAGCAAGATACATGAATAATAGTAAGAGCGGCATTAATAACAGGATTTTTTGGTCTACAAATAGCTCCCAAATATCTAACCCCACACCAACCATTACGAAAAAGATCGGGATTAAAAAACCAAATCCGAACGAATCCAGTTGGTGAATAAATTCTTTTCTGGGCTCAAGCAAAGATATAATAACCCCAGCAAGAAACGCTCCTAATATATTTTCTGCTCCTATCGTTTCAGACAGAGATACAAATAATAAAATTAGAGCAAATACTCCTCTGGTCCCAAGCTGAACAGTTCCTTTTAACAGGTTGTCAAACAGCTCAAAGTTGAAATACTTTTTAATAGTTCGATAGGCGAGAAAGACGGCCAGAAAAAGTACTAATAACAGTAATACTTTCATACCTTCCTGATCTTTGAACATGGCATATACCGTTAATAGAATCATAGTTGTAAAATCGGCAATAACGGTGACCAGCAGAATAATTTGTCCAAGCAGCCCCTCAGTCAAATTCTTCTCTTTAATAACTGGCACAACAATACCAAGTGACACAGTTGAGATGATCAGCGTCATTAAATAAGGGTCCTTAATTAAGTCCAGCAACACCAAAATACAGGAAAGCGCAAATGACACGCTAATTATTAATGCAAAGATAACCATCGAAACCTTCACAGGGTCCGGAGAGTCTTTATCTTTCTTTTTCTTCTTTTTAAAAGCACTAAAATCTATTTCTAAACCACTAATAAACATAAGAAAAATAAAACCGAGCAATGAAAGTAATTCAAGTAAAGGATCTTCTAAAATAATATTAAAACCACTTTTTCCAATAATCAGCCCAGCAATGATTTCCGCAATAACGACTGGAATAAACCGCAGATTAAACCTCTGCAGGAAAATTGGAATAAAAAAGGCAATCCCAATCACAATCATTAAGGATGTTAGTGATTGATGTTCCATAAAACACCTACTTTGAATTATATAATAAGAATAAGATTAACGAATGTTCGCAGTTTTTACAATACTATTGTTTTTTATATTTTATCATGGAAAATAGTACAACGGATTGCGGATTGTGAAAATTGTCATTACCAACGATTGTAATTTAGTCTAGGTTGGGAGATTCCGTATTTTATACTCAGGTATAATTTATTAATCATATGTCCGCTGTTAAGCTATACAAAAGTATAAGGGGGAATTAACTCCAATGAAAAAATTTATAACTGTTTTATGTCTGTCCTTCGCTCTCTGTATATTTTTAGTGGCGTGTGGATCAGATGAAGAAAAATCAAATTCAGAGGCAGATACGCAAGAGGATGTTAATGCTAGTAGCACTGATGAAACAGATACAGATAAAGCAGAAAATGAACAGGATGACGACGCAGCTCCGGATGAAGATGAAACAGCATTACCAGAGGAAGTTCCATCAGATCTTCCATTTCCAGCTGGAGCCGATCTACAGGTTCAATCATATGATACAGCTGGACATAAACAATATGTTGTAAGCTTTTCGTTTTCAGATGAAATTGATGGGGTTTATAATACGTTTAAAGAGTATGCAGAAAATAATGGATACGACATCATCACAGAGGATAATGAGAACAATGGATTTGAGTCAATGAAAGAATCTGATGCAGGTCAAACAACCCTTGGCGTGACTTTTTCAGATATGGAGTCAGTTAAAATAGGAACTGTGAGTTTTGCTATTCCATTAGAATAGACATTAGGGATCCTTCCTACAGCGAAACTCTGAAAAGTATTTGATGGTTTGCCAATAAAGTCACTTCAACGGAATGAGGATCCACTTCGATTGTTTGGCGGATCCTCGTTCCGTTATTTGCTTGAAAACCCATGTTTTAAGCTTGGGTTCGGATCCTCATTCCGCTATTTGTCATTTTTACCTCAAATTTGGTTGATTTTTTGCTATTAACGGAACGAGGATCCGTCTCGCCCTCCCGAAAGCACCTTTTCTGCTAAATAGCGGAATGAGGATTCACTTCGATTGTTTGACGGATCCTCGTTCCGTTATTTCCTCAAAAACCCTCATTTTAAGCTTGGGTGCAGAGGCTCAACGCATAACTGCCAAAAATTGATGTACCGCCCTTTCATGATTTCACCCCTAAGTAAATGTGATAGATCAGCCCTCCAAACCCTATTATCCATGCGGCTATAGCAACAAAAACCATAAATTGAGGTATCACTACCAGAAACGGGACTCCTAAAGCTGCTGACAGTTGAAACGTACTAGTGGTATACATGGAAAGCGGGAAGACCATCCCCCAGAATTGCGGGTCATACTTAAATGGATAGTGATTGTAAATATGACGCCATATCATCAGAATAAATAGTAACGGAATCCACCATGTCCCCGTTATCCAGAAGAATAAGGTGAATCCTTTTAAGAATGGCGTGATTTCACCAAGCAAATTCCAGTGGTCAGAATGCAATATCAAGGTAGAGCCAGCCAAAGTAGTAATAGCAACTGCTCCCATGTTAATCCAGTAAGGAGGAGTAAGAGCGGCAAATTTAAAATTTACAAAGGTAAATCTGTAAAAAATGAGCGTGATAATATTCAGATACAGCATACAGCCTAGAAAATACATACATAACGTAAAAAATAAAATGATTTCATGGCCACTTTCTACATGAGGAGATAAAAGGGTTCCCAAGATAGAAACGGATTGTGTAGCAACTGCTGCGATTAACCAAGCACCATTAATGCCTTCTGCAATTGTAGGCTTATCCCTCCGTACCGTAACCGCTGTAAAAAACGTATACATAATAACTACCCATAAAATAATTGCAAGTATCCACAAGTAAACCGGTAATATGTAATTTTCACCAACAATTATTAACTGACTTCCAAACACACTTGTTCCAGCAACTAACGTAAAAAAACCGGGTCCGAGAGTGTGGCTTGTCAAATCTTCTATTACGTCAGGAAAATACCCAACAAGACGGATAATTGTCAGTAACCATAAGGTAAGGTATGCGACAATGTTAATATACAGCAGTATTGTGGAAACAAACTCCATCCCCAGCAAAAATGAACCAATTGATAATGCCCCAGTAGCCATAACTAATGCGAAATAGCCCGGGAAGAGATCCCGTGCCTGTTGCTTTAAAAATTTAATCATTGCAAATCATCTCCCCAAAATTTGGACATTATTGAACATCTAGTTCCTATCTTATCATTTTCTCTTTATTTATAACCTGGGTTTTATAAATTTAACATGATTCGCTATAGGAATTTTGAGCAGAAATGGTGAGGTATCGAAGAAGTCATGACACCCCCTCCAAATGGCATAAAAAGGCGACATTACATTCAACGATTATTTGAATGTAGTCGTCTTTTTTTCATGGAAAACTTTAAATATCGAGATTTCAGTATCCCCTTTGTGAAGATTCACCTATGCGACTGTGACAATAATCTATTAAATGGTCTAACTTCTACTTAGTCTTTCACACATTTATCTCTATTCTATTTTCTTGCCCAAGCATGCCCCCTTTCCCTTCCATATAGTAACTATTAAAGGAGGTGAGATCATGACCGAATTATTATTTTATTCTCTAATCTTTGGATTGTTCCTGGGTGGAATGGTAGCTTTCAGATTACTAATGCAACACCATGTAAATCAGGTGTTTAAGTCTTTAGATGTTGATTTAAAACCAGAGAAGGAGGCCGTGAAAGTTCGCCCAATCACAAAACCTTCTTTCGTATTACAAGAATCTACGGAACGCCTAAAAGACTAATATAGAAAAATACTTCCAGCATCCACCAACTACAGTCCACTATATTTATATGTAAAACCACTTCTACTCAATATTCATTAATTTAGAAAGGAGGTGTGGCAATGGTCCAAGTATTATATTTCGTTCTAACCTTAGGAATGTTCTTATTAGGAATGTATCTCGTTAGAACTGGTCTATTTAACCTATCAGCCGATAAATTAAAACACTGGCTGGCAACTTTAACTGATGCCCCTTGGAAAGGACTTATATTGGGTACAATAGTAACCGCGATTTTACAAAGCAGTTCTGCTGTGTCGATTATTGTAATTGGTTTAGTTGCTGGTCAAATGCTCAAATTCTCTCAAGCGATTGGAATTATTTTAGGAGCAAATATTGGAACTACTATCACTACCGAAATAATTGCCTTAGACATTGAATCTATGATCATTCCAATGGCAGTTATTGGAGCAGTTTTAATGCTTATTAAAAGAAACAACATATTACGCAATAGCGGGATTGCATTAATCGGATTATCGGCGGTATTTGGAGCTATGTGGGGGTTCAAGACATTAGCGGCTCCTTTAACGGAAATGGCATTTATCGACCAATTGTTTCTTACTTTAGATAACAACTTATTTCTTGCTGTTATCGCTGGAGCAATCATTTGTGCGATTATCCAGTCCAGCACTGCCACTACAGGGATTACAATGGGCTTCATTGCTACTGGATCCTTAAACTTAGATACTGCTGTAGCCATAGTTCTCGGAGCAAATATTGGTACATGTTTTGATGCATGGCTTGCTTCAATTGGAGCTGGCAGAGAAGCAAAACTTACTGCTTGGTCACATATATGGATAAATGTCTTAGGGGTCATCGCGTTCTTTCCATTTATAGGAATCATCGCTAATATAGGGACCATGTTGGCTGAGCATCCGGCTGTCCAGATTGCGCATATAAGTGTAATTTTTAATGTCGCTTGTTCCTTAATGATATTACCATTCACAAATAAATTGGCAAATCTCATCTCAAAAATTCATGACCGTAAAAACGCTCAGGCATAACCCCTTTATCCCCTTTCAAAAACATCTCCTAAGAAATGAGGAGATGTTTTTTATACACATTATAAAAAGGCAAAAAAACAAGGGAGGTATAACAATGATTTTTCTGCTTTCATCTTTTCTCTTTTTAGGTGGGCTTCTCTATGGAATGTATTTGTTAAGGTTTGGACTTTTTAACCTATCAACTAACTCTTTAAGAAAATGGCTGATTAGCTTAACCAATACTTATTGGAAGGGCATCCTATTAGGCATCTTTATTTCAGTAATTCTTCAAAATGGTTCTATCGTTATGGTTATCACTGTGGGATTAGTTGCTACAAGACTACTCACCTTTCCTGAATCCGTTGGTTTTATATTAGGAGCAAATATTGGAGCAACTTTAACCATAGAGATAATTACCATAGATCTTCAATCTTATTTCATTCTGCTAGCGTTTATTGGGGCAATATTATGTTTTTTTAACAATAGGAATTCAATTTGCATGGGTTACGCATTAATTGGATTATCACTAGTGTTTGGGGCTATGTGGGGATTCGAAATGATTGCAATCCCTATAAGCGAGCTGGAATATGTGCGTAATTTATTTCTTAATTCAAATCATAATAGCGTCTTTCTTATTTTACTTGGAACGGTCCTGACAGCAATTGTTCAATCGATAAACGCACTTTCTGGCATTGCAATGGATATGCTTGCAGCAGGGGAAATCGACTTACGTACTGGGGTTTCACTTATTCTGGGGGGGAATATCGGTGCAAGCGCTACTGTGCTTATAGCTGCTATTGGTTCTGGTAAAAAAGCTCGGCTAACTGCTTTTGCCTACACATGGCTGAATGTCTTAGGAGTCGCTTTATTTTATCCACTTATAGATATACTCATTTCTGTCAGCACCAACTTCTCATCACAGCCTGAAATACAACTTGCACATATCAATATCATCTTTAATGTAATTGTCTCCTTACTTGTCCTCCTTTTTGCCAATCAATTCGTAAGGCTTATTCAAAAAATTCATAATCAGATTAAGTAATTTAGACTAGCTGTTATCATCTTGCACAAATCCAATTCACCAAAAACAGGCTGTATAGAGCATTTCCACAGCCTGAGAACTGCTTACTTATTTATATTGTCCCCTTCATCCCTCTGAATTTCTACATGAACCTTTCTTAATCGCCGACCGACAACTTCCTTTACACTTATCTTTAAATTTTGATAAGTAAATGAATCTCCTTCTGAAGGTATTGCTTCTAGATTTTCCATAACCCATCCCCCTAAAGTAAAATAGGAACTTTTCGGTAAGGATACTTGAAGCATCTCAGCAAAGTCTCGTAAGTGGTATTGAGCATCACATATATAGACTTTTTTATTTATTTGAGATACTAAATTTAATTGGTCTTCATTCTCATCCAATATTTCTCCAACAATCTCCTCTAAGATGTCTTCTATAGTTACAATACCTGCTGTTCCTCCAAATTCATTTAAAACTATAGCTAAAGGCATTTTATTTTTTTGCAGTTGTGGTAAAAGGGTTGAAATCTTCATAGACTCTGCAACAAACAATGGCTTTCTTAGTAAATGATATATATTTACTTCTTTATACTTTAATAAGTGGGTTAGAAATTCCTTTTCGGTTATAAACCCGATAATATTATCAATATTCTCCTCATAAACAGGTATTCGTGAAAAGCGCTCTTCAAAAAAAACATTTTTTATTTCTTCAATGGTCATGTTACTATCAATAGCAACCATATCCAAACGCGGTGTTAAAATTTCTCGTACAAAGGTCTCATCCAAATCCATGGATCGATGGATTAACTCACTTTCTGCTTTATCAATAACACCCTCTTCCTCACTTATACCTAGGATAATTCTTATTTCATCTTCTGTGACCGATGGTAAGTTATTTTTCTTTGAAATAAATCTTGAAACAAAAAATACCTTGAATTTAAGGAAAAAGTAGTTTATCGGGGTAAGTAACTTTATTAATATATATAATACATGAGATATTGCTAATGAATAGGATTCTGCATGTTCCTTCGCTAAAGACTTAGGAAGTATTTCTCCAAATATTAATATCAGTATAGTCATTACCACTGTACTTACTACTACTCCAATATTCCCGCCAATTATTTCATTAGATAATTTCGCTGATATACTTGCTGCCGCAATGTTAACCATGTTATTTCCCACTAAAATAGTTGAAAGGGTTTGATCAAAATTGCTACTTTTAACAAGCTCAAGAGCCCGTTTGCTACCTCGCCTGCCTTCGTTCACAAATTTCGTTAACCTTATTTCATTAACACTTGAGTACGCTGTTTCAGATGACGAAAAGAATGCTGACAACATAATTAGTGAAACTAATAGAATTATAAAACTCACAGATACCAAAAACTCACCCCTATAAACAACGTATTTCTATTTCAACTCTTTTTGCTGAAGAAGTTTCACAGATAACCAATTATTGACCTGTACATTACCTACAATGCACCTATAGTTTGTGTTAAGTAACTCTATTGAATGGATTTTTTCAAAAAAACTACCTTTCTCCATTCAGGAAAAAGATAGTATCCTGTCCAATATTACTTGGTCATTTTAAACTCAATCATATCAATTCTTTCGCCAACCGCTATAAAAGTACTACCAGAACTGTTGGAGAAATAGGCAAGATCTCTTTTTTTATCATATTTTACAAACTTTTCAACTCCTGATATATCTTCACCATTCATCATTAATTCTTGTACTGCTGTACCAGTTGGGGTTTCTGCCAATAATGATTTTATAGGGTTAAACATTTCTATGTCCTCCTTTTTCTTTAAGATACTATACTATATTTCATTGCGGCAGATTTTGTATGTGCTTTTAATGGAGTGTATAGTAAAATGTGCACTTGATATAAGACAAGGGTACTAGGAGGTAGCCAAAAGGGACACACAAGTCTATTTGCGTCTTTCTGCAAAAGATTTTTTTACCTCTATTTAGACACCTGTTATTATGAGAAAGAAGATATTGGACTTGTGCTTTGTAGTAGAAATGAAGGTCCACTGAGCCTATTGGAGAAGGGTGTTGCTATGTAGATTGTGAAACAAAAATAGCAGTGTTCACCGAGGAAGTCATTGAATATTCTACGAGGCATTACTAGATATGATATACAAACCCATATCACCAACCTAAAGCTACTGACAGCTTAAACGTATCAGTGGTATATATGGAAACCCTATTAGTTAACATGTTATCCTATAAACACGAATTATCATCGGGGTGATTAAATGAAAATAGGAATTATTGGATTAGGTGATATTGCGCAAAAAGGCTACTTGCCTGTTCTCTCTGAAAAAGAAGGAATTGAACTTGTTCTTTGTACCAGAAATGAAGGCACGCTAAACCGGTTATCAAAGAAGTATAGAATTAATGAAAAGGTGCAAACAGTAGATGAACTGATCACCAAGAATATTGATGCTGCTTTTGTAAGCACTGCTACAGAAGCACATTTTGAAATAGCTGAAAAATTACTTAGAAGTGGAATACACACATATATAGACAAGCCAATATCAATGGATTTTAACGAAACCAAAAAAATTACAGAGCTCTCAAAGGAAACAAATACATTAGCCATGGTAGGTTTTAATAGAAGGTTTATCCCGAAAGTTAAAGAGCTAAAGAATCATGGTAAACCAAGCCTGGTACTCATTCAGAAAAACAGATTTTCCTTACCAGATTATTTACGAAGATTTGTTGTGGAAGATTTCATACATGTGGTAGATACACTTAGATTTCTAATGGATACAACTGTTTTGGATGTAAAAGTAGTGAGCCAGAAAAATGGTAAAATGCTTGACCAACTGGTTATACAGCTTATTGGTGAAGGGTGTATCGCTATGGGGATAATGAACAGAAATGGCGGTGTCACCGAAGAAATCATTGAGTACTCTACCGGGCTCGATAAATATGTAGTTAACAATCTTACTGAAACAACCCACTTTCATAATAAAGAAATACGTATTGCTAAGTCCGGCGACTGGGAGCCAACCTTATATAAACGTGGTTTCTATCAGATAGTAGATCATTTTATTGATTCCGTAGAAAATAACAAATTACCTGACCCGTCTATTGAGGACTCACTGATTACTCATGAAATATGCGAGAGAATCGTGAAACAGATTGATCAAGATGCTTAACAATAGGCACAAAATATAAAGTTAAATACCCCAAGTTTCTTTTATGAAACTGGGGTATTTATGCCTTAGTATTCTGATAAAGGATACGGAGTTTTATTTATAATATACTTTTTCAACGTTGTATTTTGATTTAAGTTCATTAATAATATACGTTTCATAAATCTCTCTATGGGCAGGATCCCTAACAGTACAAACTTCAATCTTGCTTACTTCATCCCTGTGCAATTTGATCGGTGATACATTATCATTAAAGTGCTTTTTAATTCTTGGTCTTAACTTCCTTGCTTTTCCAACAAACAATAACTCCTGATTGTCGTTGTAAAACATGAAAATTCCACCCTTATCTCTTGTAATCAGGTGAAAATCTGTAAAACCGTATATATTACTAAGTTCCGGATTATCCTGTTTCGTAATGGTGACATCTGGTGTTGGGATGGTTATATTTATCATTATGCTCACTTCCTCTTCCTGCGTTGTTGTGTAAATGCTATCACAAATCGACATGTATTACTATTTACGTACATATTAAGCCAAGTCGTAATAAAAAAACCTGGCATCTACCCTTTTCAAAGAGCAAATGCCAGATTTAACTAATGACTTGCGCTGTTTACTATATAGAATTGACGATTACTAATTATTATTTCTGAAACCTAATAATTAACTATGGACCAGCTTCTTTTCGTTTAAATCCAACGCCTCCACTATGGAAGCATGAATTTCCCGATAAAGCTCTGGGTTCTCGACTAGTGAAACGCCATAAGAAGGAATCATTTCTTTTATTTTCGGTTCCCACTCTTTTAAATATTGCGGGAAGCATTTTTCTATTACCTCAAGCATGACGTGAGCGGCAGTAGAAGCTCCCGGAGAGGCGCCTAGCAATGCTGCTATCGAACCATCAGTGGAAGTGATTACCTCTGTACCGAATTGAAGCGTTCCTTTGCCGCCTCCCTCTGTGTCTTTAATAATCTGCACACGTTGGCCTGCTACTACTAAATCCCAGTCCTCACTTTTGGCATTCGGGATAAATTCTCGTATTTCTTCCATACGCTTTTCCTTTGATAACATAACTTGCTCAATCAGATATTTTGTCAATGGCATCTCTTTAGTTCCGGCCGCCAACATCGTTACGAGGTTATTCGGATTCACGGAATTTACTAAATCCAGCATGGAACCAGTTTTTAAGAACTTTGGCGAGAAGCCGGCAAATGGTCCGAATAACAGTGATTTTTTATTTTCAATATATCTTGTGTCAAGATGCGGAACAGACATTGGCGGAGCACCAACTTTAGCCTTGCCGTATACTTTTGCTTGATGCTGTGCTACAACTTCAGGATTGTTACACACCATAAATTGACCGCTTACCGGGAACCCTCCAACATGTTTTGATTCTGGAATACCGGTTTTTTGAAGTAAAGACAGACTTCCGCCGCCGCCACCGACAAAGACGAATTTAGATGTATGGTATTCGATTTTGCCGTTAACGTTATCATGAACTTTTACTTCCCACTTACCATCACTGGTACGTTGTATATCCTCAACACTGTGTTTGTAGTTTACCTCGACATTGTTACTCTCTAAGTGATCAAACAGCTTTCGCGTTAATGCACCAAAGTTAACATCTGTTCCAGAGTCAACTTTTGTAGCCGCTATCGGTTCATTCGATGTACGTCCTTCCATGATAAGTGGAATCCATTCCTTCAGTTTTTCTGGGGCATCGGAAAATTCCATCCCATGAAACAGAGGATTCTTTGATAGTGCTGCAAAACGCTTCTTCAGGAACGTTACATTTTTCTCTCCCCGCACAAAACTCATATGAGGTAATGGCATGATAAAGTCCTGTGGGTTATGTATCAAATTACTGTTTACAAGATATGACCAAAACTGTCTTGAAAGCTGAAACTGTTCATTAATTTTTACAGCTTTGCTAATATCAATAGATCCGTCCTGTTTTTCCGAAGTATAGTTTAACTCGCACAAGGCAGAATGGCCAGTACCCGCATTATTCCATTCGTTAGAGCTTTCTTCTCCTGCTTTGTCGAGCTTCTCAAACGCTGTAATATCCCAATTTGGGGCCAACTCTTTCAGTAATGACCCCAAAGTCGCGCTCATTACTCCAGCACCAATTAAGATAACGTCTGTTTCTTTAGGCATGTTACTCATATTTATCATCCTTAAAATGTTAATTTTACATAAAGGGTGTAGGCACAACTTAGTCATATACCGTACACTATAATCCATCTATATTGTATCATATTTATTTAAAACATAGCTTAATAAATTAACAAACTATCTAAAAATGAAGGAAATTGAATTTTTCTAATCTCCTTCCGTTTTAATCTGTTTCGTATTGACTTCATATGATTATTATGTGCGAATATTTCAATCGCCTTGTCCCATACTAAACCCAAAAAGGAGGGACATTGATGGCAAAGCGAACAAAGAAAAATGACCCACAGCAAAAGAATAAACAAGGATTTGATTCCAGTAAAACGGATTCGGAGTTCTCTAAGGAATTAGGTAGCGCAGCCGCAAATCAGGCACACAAAGAGAAAGCAAAAAAAGAAAGAGCATCAAAAACGCAAAATTAGTGAACAGGGATAAACTACAACATAAAAAGGAGTTCTAGCAGATATGTCTAAATCCAAACAACAACAAGAACGGGAATGGAAAGACAGAAAGCAATCACAAAATCCACACGGGAAAGTTAGAACTTTTGAAGAGATAGCTGACGAAACACGGAGAGATGGGAACAAGTAGGTAAGTCAAAAAAAGAGCCAAAACAGTGCAGTGAGGCAAATCCCCACTGCACTCACTGTCTACAGACTTACAAGTGTTTCCGTTCATACCGACTTTTTCATCCAATTTGAATACTATAAAAGGATTCGTTTGATAACTTTACTTAGTTTTTGAATTCCTTCTACTATCTCTTTTTCGTCAGCGTAACTAAATGATAGACGAAGGTATTCCGCTCCATCTTGCTGATTCAGGAAAAAATGTTTGCCTGGGATATAGGAGACACCTTCATCGAGAGCCTGGGTTAATAATTCCGATGTATCGACGCCAGCAATTTTTACCCACACAAAGTAACCACCTTCAGACACATACCAGGTGACCTGTTTTGGCATGTGCTGGTCCAATTCGGAAAGCAAGACAGTACACTTATGTTGATATGTTTCCCTCAAGGTTTTGAGCCGTTTCTCGAAGTCATTTCTTTCTAAAAAGGAAGCCATTGTAGCTTGGGCAAATGGATGGTCTAAATCCTTTTTAAACCAAGCCACAGCGGTAATCAATTCGGGTGCTGCAGCTATCCATCCGATTCGCATTCCCGGCGCCACTACCTTGGATAAAGAACCAAGATGCAGCACACGGCCTTCGTTATCTATTGCTTTTAATGGGTCTGCTTGTTCATGAAAGTATAATTCGCCATAAGCATCATCTTCTAAAATCAGAAAATCATATTTGGCAGCAAGCTCCAGCACATGTTTCCGGCGATCCATTGTCATCGTTGTACCTGTTGGATTTTGGAAAGTTGGGATCGTATATAAAATACGAGGAAGCGGGAGCCCTTCCCTTTTCCTTTCCGCTAACATCGCTTCTAATTTAGTTGTTTGCAGACCGTACTCATCCACTGGAATACTAATAAAGTGCTCCGTATAGTTTTGGAAGATTTCTAAAGCTTCCATGTACGTTGGCGATTCTATGGCAACGACAGTTTCATGATCCATTATAATGCGGGCAACTAGATCGATCGCCTGACATGCTCCAGATGTAATGAGAAGTTCTTCTTCTGAAACACGGATACCGCGACGTAACAACCTATCATTAATCTGCTCCTTTAGCTTTGCCATTTTAGGGCTTCCAACATAATGCAACGGTAAATCCTTCTCTTCCTCAAGCAGGCGGGTAACTGCTGCTTGAAGCTGTTCAACTGGGATAAGGTTAGGTGCAGGGAATCCAGAGCTTAAACGTATACAACCATCTGGAAGTGTTGGCATCCATTCGCCCGGTGGGTTATTTTTAAGTGCGGCTTTCGTGCTTTCAGTGAAAAAAGATTCACTATTCATTTCTATCAATCACCTTTCCATTAAAACGTGCGTTATATGGAGATCACTTTCTTCTATAATACCAAATAATAATAGAAAGCATTGGTGGCGAATACTTTTGGAGAGAAAAGTGCTAATAACATAATAATTAGCATACATTTCGCACCTGTTGTTGAAGAACACATTTTTTAACGGAATGAGGATCCGGTTGACTGATTAGATGGATCCTCATTCCGTTATTTCCTTGAAAATCCTCGTTTTAAGCATGGGGGCGGATCCTCATTCCGCTATTTGTCATTTTCGCCTCAAATTTGGCTGATTTTTTACTATTAGCGGAATGAGGATTCATCTCACCCTTCCGAGAGTACCTTTTCTGCTATTTAGCGGAATGAGGATTCACTTCGATTGGTTGGCGGTCACTCATTCGTGTGTTTTTTATATTTTCTCCCTAAAACTGAACTCAGACTAATTCACTAGAAAAATAATAAATGTGCCATTAATGCAGCAACTGGCAACGTCACGACTGTTCTTTGCAGGAAAATAATAAACAGTTGCGCAAATGAAACTGGAATTTTTGATTTTATTAATAGTATGCCAATTTCTGACATGTAGATTAATTGGGATAGGGACATTACACCTATAACAAAACGAGTAAGCTCTGACTCAATCCCACTTCCAATTACAGCTGGTAAAAACATATCTGCAAAACCAACAAGCATTGCAGGTGCAGCAGCTTGAGCCTCTGGAATTTGCAGTAATTGAAGTAATGGCACAAAAGGATATGATAAGTAATTAAAGATAGGCGTAAACTCCGCAATAACAAGTGCAACCGTTCCTAACGCCATCACCAATGGTATTAAAGCAAACCAAATATCGATCACATTCTGTACCCCGCTTTTTATAACACCGGGATAACTCTTGACCTGGTCTGCTTTTTCAACAGCCTGTTTTAATCCCCAGCGAAAACTAGATACCCCTTCTGGCACAACTTCATCTATTTGTTTCCCAACTGGCTCATAATACGTATTTTTCTTAATTGACAAAGGCGGGACCCTTGGACAAATAATAGCAGCAATTACTCCTGTTACAATTACGGTAAAATAAAACTGGATAAACATATGGTCAATATTTAAAAACCTTGCAATTACAAGACTAAAGGCAATCGAAGCAATCGAAAAGTTCGTTGCAACTACAGATGCTTCACGTTTTGTATAATAACCAGATTCATATTGTTGTGTGGTTAATAATACACCCACTGTTCCACTTCCCATCCATGATGCTAAGGCATCAACAGAGGAACGTCCAGGCAATTTAAATAAAGGAAACATTACTCTACGTACCAATGTTCCGATAAAATCCATCAACCCAAATTGAAGTAAAAGAGGCATAAATAAACAAGCAAATAAAAACCACACCATTAATACCGGTATCAAATCATATAGTACTACCCCGCCCGTAACACTCGACCAAATAAATTCAGGACCTATTTGATTCAATGTAAAGACAGCAAATAATGCGCCAATACATCTCAGGGATAACCAGAATGGCGTAATATCAAATAAAGCCGTTAAGAATGCGCTCTTTTTAACCGCATCTATAGTTGTAAACTTAACGATAAAACTACCAGCAGCAGAAATACAGAGGATAATTGTCATTATTGAAGGAATATAATCAGCTATCGCTCCCTGTAAACCATCCGCTAAAACCCCTAATCCTATTGTTACTTTTCCATTTACAGAAATAGGGACTAAAAATAGTAAAACTCCAATTAATGAGGGAAGCCAAAAGGCCATATATTGTTTGGCTGTAAACTCCTTTTTGTTCGCAACTTCTTCTGCCTGTTGTAGTTTTTCATTTAACATGAAGACTCTCCCCAACTTCTTTATATTTTAAGTAGATATTCTTGAGCGTACTATTTCCGTTTAGCTTAATAACTCAAAATATACATTAATTTGTATAAATATGCAACAGTGTATTTTATCTTGCTCCGTGTGATTTATCTTACTAATAAGCCTGTTTTCTTTATAAATAACTAGAAAACAGGCTTTTGGAGTAAATAAATAAATGTATAAAATATAGTATATTTTTTGAATTTTTTTTAATTTGCTCCGGTTTGCTTCAAAAACTTTGCTCCCTTCATATAGAAAAGCACATCTGTTTGTAGTACGGTTCTTCGTGGTAAATCTAAATGAGGTTTTTCAAATTAGTGTGTTAAAAAACCTTTATTTAAACTGAATTAATGGGTTGATCCCTTTTTGCTTCTTTCATAATTGGCTATTCAATATTTAATTTAATAATAATAATACGATAGGCAACAATAGAATTGAATTTCCCAAAGGAAAGAGGCGAATTGGTGAATGCTCTTAAAGTATAAATACTTTTTTTCAGTTCTCTGTCAATGGATTATCTTTGGAAGCATAATTGGTATAGTTGTTGGCTCGACAACCTATTTCCTTTTAGAAATAAACGATTATCTAGGAGATGATATACGATTAAAAAGGGATTGGCTTATCTTCCTTCTCCCCTTTGGAGGAATTATCATAGGATACATATATATGAACTACGGAAAGGTACTTTTGAATAATACTTTGAATGACACTGCTGAACTAAATAATCTGGTGATAGACTCAGTTCATGGAACAAAAGAGGTACCGCGGAGAATGGGACCTATCGTTTATTTCGCGACTTTTATCACAGTCCTTTTTGGAGGTTCAACTGGAAGAGAAGGTGCAGCTGTCCAAATGGGAGGAAGTGTCGCTGCTGCGGTAAACAAATTTTTTAAGGTTAACATATTCGACAAGAGACTTTTAATGATGAGCGGGATAAGTGCTGGTTTTGGTGCTGCATTTGGAGCACCTATCACAGGTGCTGTTTTTGGCATGGAGATGACTGCTTTAGGAAAGCTGAAATTTGAAGCACTTGTTCCTTGTCTTACGGCAAGCTTTGTTGGTCATTATGTTACTACAGCAGCATGGGGACATAAACACAAAGAATTTATAATACATACTGTACCGGAAATATCTATTAGTACATTTATAATAGTTATTCTTCTATCAGTCATTTTTAGCCTAATAAGTATTTTATACTGTCAGTTGAGGCATGGGATAGAAAAATTCTCTGAGAAACTTTTCAAAAAAAATCATATGAAGCGAGCCTTTTTTGGAGGTATTGTCATTGTAGTATTAACTTTAATCGTTAGTTCACAAGATTACAATGGCCGAGGATTACAGATGTTAGAACAATCTTTTATAGAAGACGTTCCACCCTTTGCTTTCCTGGCCAAGCTAATATTTACAGCAGTGACTCTTGGTACCGGCTTCGTTGGCGGTGAAGCCATACCTTTATTTTTCATTGGAGCAACATTAGGCAATACCTTACATACATTCATCGATTTACCTATGTCATTTCTCGCTGCATTGGGATTAATTGCTGTTTTTAGTGGAGGGGCTAATACCCCTATAGCAGCATTCCTGCTGGCAATGGAGATGTTTGATGGAAAAGGGTTAGAGTACTTTTTTGTTGCTTGTTTAGTCAGCTATCTATTCTCAGGACACCATGGACTATGGCCATCTCAAAAAATATATGAGCCTAAAAGCAGGTTATATAATACTCTTCGCGCGGAAACTATTGAAAACGTTGAAAAAAAGAAAAAACTTTAGAAAACTAGACGTAAAACAGCAATATGCTGCCGTTTTATTGCTCTAGTTCTATAAAGACACTTCACTAAAGAATAAAGTAAAGGATTTCATCCACAATAAACAAATAGATATTAAACCAGAATGAGTCAACCGTAAGTATATTTTAGTAACATTTGAAAAGAGGGGATCCTATTGGATTTACACTTCATATGGAAAGCTGTCGTCGTCGTGATAGGAGGAATCCTGATTTTACGGTTAGCTGGAAGAAAATCAGTCTCACAGCTTACTGTTGCTCAGACCGTCATGATGATAGCTGTTGGATCATTAATTATTCAACCTGTTGGCGATAGGAACATTTGGATTACAATGCTGATTACATTTTTAATGGTAGCTACACTTCTTTTTATTGAGTATATCGTTTTGAAATCGAATGCTCTTGAAACTTTAATTTATGGTAAAGGACTTGTAGTAGTTGAAAATGGCCAAATTAATGAAAGTAATTTAAAGAAGCTGCGGTTAACGGTTGATATGCTTGAAGTACGAATGAGACAACAAAACATTCAGCATTTTACTGATTTACAATGGGCTACTATAGAATCGAACGGTCAGTTAGGATATATGTTAAAGCCTGATAAACAATACGCTACTAAAGAGGATATTGAGATGCTTAAATCGATGATTGAATCAAATCAATCTAATCCTCCAAATGAACCATCAAAAACAAAAACAAGTGTGTCAGATAACATATTTACTGAGGTTAAAAATAGAAAGCATAAAGAAAAACCTAAAGAGAATTTGGATTAACAGTAATGATAAAAAATTCCAACTAAGCATGATGATTTACGTTTTCTCACTTTTATGATGATTGATTGGAGCGGAGGGCAGTCACTCCTGCGGGAACAGCACGTGTCCGAAAACCTCGATTAGGTGCGCCTGCGTCTTCTAGTAACGCTTCGAAGTACCCGATTGCGATAAACATTTCGAGGTTGTAGTGCTTCGTTTTTCAGTTTGGTAGATTAGGATGTCCGTTTCATTCTGCATTAGATCACTCTTTTTATTTCTTTTTTCTATTATTATATCATTTTATTACCTAATTAATTAACATAATCAGGAACATTTGTTCTTGTATTTGTTATTAGAAAACTTGGCTTATCGCCAATCCTTAATGGCGAAAGCCTTAGTTGCACTTATGCAGTAAGAAAGTATTTATACTTTCTTATCTGCCAAAAAATCCTTCAAACTTGTAATAGTTTAAAGGAATTAAAATCACATCATCTATATTGAACAAGAATTAGCGAAATGCTTTTGCTGCAGTGACAAATCCCTTACATCAAAACCGCAACCAGCCCAGGCGTTATAACCGATACAACCACCGCACTGACAACCATTGCAATCGTGCTGACTGATCCTGCGAGCTGGTTTTGTTCCATAATGGTTGCTGTTCCGATGGCATGTGATGCACTACCCATCCCGACACCGCGTCCAATTGGGTGAGTAATCCGGAAATACTTCATAACTGTTGAGCTGATTAGCACCCCGCCAATTCCCGCTATCATCACAAAAACTGCCGCCAAAGGTGTTGCTCCGCCAAGCGTGTCCGTGATGGCCATGGCCACCGGAGTAGTAACGGATTTTGGAGCAAGTGAATGGATAATTAGCTGATCAACCCCCGCCCATTTAGCTAGTAAAACACCTGTTGACACGCCAACTCCTGCTCCTAGTATCGTTCCGCTAAGAATAGGCACCAGCAATTTTTTCAATATTCTTCGCCGCTGATAAACCGGATAGGCGAGCGCCACAATCGCAGGACCTAGCATATGGTCTATCCATTCCCCACCACGCATGTAGGTATCATAAGGAACTTGAAACGCCAATAATATAGCAATGATGATAACCGTAGCTATAATGATAGGTATGGTAAATGCAGAATTGAACTTCTTGTATATATAGACTGCCGCAGCATATATCCCAACTGTACCGGTAATAGCGGCAATGGCAATTAGGCTATCCATCATGTTCTACTTCCTTCCCACGCATCATCCATTGCGTCACAAGTCCTGATCCTGCCATCACAAGCACCGTACTCACGAGAACGATCACAATCAGGAAAAATCCCTTCCCGGAAAAGACCTTGTAATAATTTATGATCCCAACCGTTGCCGGAATGAAAAACAGCGTTAAATGTTTCACAAAAAAATCGGCACCCTTTTCAACCCACACGTCCTTTACAACATTTGTTGAGAGAAGGATAAACAGAATAATTAACCCGATGACACTCCCGGGCACAAATAAATTCAGTGCTTCCTGAATCCATTGTCCGATTAAGTAGATTCCATATAAAAAAGCAATTTGGATAATTATTTTACATACCTTCAGCACTTGACGACACTTCTTTCAAAAAATAGTAGAAAGCTATAGTTGCACTTATGCAGTAAGAAAACTGCCGATAAATTCTATCATAGATTGATTCAGACTTTTTGAAAAGTGAAACAGGCTCCATACTGACAAATATATAGTAACGTACAGACTGTACCAGCGATGAGTCATCCTGCAAAATCATAATATCGTTTAGGACTACCCTTCTTTATACTATAATCGAATTTCCTTATAAAAAGGTGGCATATAACTATTAATAATTTTTCCATTCAAAATGCCACTATTTACAGAACAAAAACGATTATAGTAGTGAATAGAGTGGGGCTAACTGCTTTCATCAGTCACCAGGCATATGAAGCAATAGCTCCGCTTGACCAACCCGCTCTCATTAGATGGAACAAGCAAATATCCTAGTATAAATGATTAATAGACATCATACTATTAAGAAAAAAGTGTTGGGAAGTGTTTACTTTGAGCATGTTAAACCCCGATAAACTTTATGTTGAGTTTAGAGAAGGAATTACCTCTACAGAACCTATAATCCATAGGCGCTACACATTGACCCATTCGGATATTACTGCAGAGCTTTTTTTGACAATTGGATTAAGCTTTGCCTGGGATAAAATTAGCCCTATGAGAGATGAAGTACTTGGTGAGTGGACTATAAATAGAGGTTGCTATGTATATAATGTGTATTTAGATGTAGATGGACAATCTGATCAGACTGTTGCAACAAAACGAAATGACATATTTAGACGTGAATTACCACTTGCCTAGAAAGCAATCAGATATGGAGACAGGAGATTTTTCATTTCACATCCTGAGTTGAATAAGATAGAAAATTGGGGTACTTTTGCAGAGTATAGTAAGCTCTGAATGACACTTTAATTTTAACGATGAAAAAGAGCATCAAAATTGCGTTGCAATTCAATGCTCAGTTATGTTGTATGTTTAATGTTTGTACTTCAAAATTGAACTACTTCCTCTGGAAATCGGAGCGGTTTTCTCTAAAAGACTACAAAAGACATTCAATTTTCTATACTTTTTCTCAATGAATAACCTTTTGTATGGTGTAATGCCTGATGGCAAATAAAATATGGTAATTCGAAACGAAATATTTTAAACTTATTTAACAACTCGATACTGCAGATGAGTAGCTTTGGAAGTATCCATTATGGTGACGGGTTCAAGTAGAACATGCTCGTCTCCAAGCTTTTCGAATAATGGAATACCTTCACCAAACAGTACGGGGACGAGATGAATCGATATCTCATCGACCAGCCCAGCCGATATGAACTGTTGGGCGGTGTCCGCACCACCCATGACAGAAACGACTTTACCGTTCGCTGCTTTCTTCGCCTGTTCCAGAGCACTTTCAATTCCATTCACAAACGTGTACACACTATTCTCCGGAACATTCTCTGGGGTCTGATGTGTGAGAACAAAAACAGGAATACGAGCGGGCCCCGTTGGTCCATTTGCACCCCACCACCGAAGGGAATCATCGTATGTAACTCGTCCGGTGATAACCGCCCCTAGACCTTGGCCGGCTTCTTCAAGAAGCTTGCGGTTACGACTGTCTTCATCGTCCATCACCCATCCGTGCAGTCGCTCTCCACCAGCCCCCATCGGTTCTTCTGCAGAACGATTTGAAGCCGCTATGAATCCATCCAGTGACATACTGATATCAAAGACTACTTTACTCTTCGTGCTATTATTTGTCATTAAATACTCCTCCTATTTAAATAATTTACCAAGCTTGTCGAAAGACTGTTCCCATCCACTAATAGCATGATTCATCTCTTTCGAATACGGGCCGTTGTATAACGTCATCTTGGTTTTACCATCTAGTTCATCAAATTGAACCCGAGTAATCATGGCAGAAAGCCTGAGATCTGTTTGTTCCTCGGACCGGAGGACAAGAAGACGAGGTTCTACGAGTTCGATAATTTCGTGTTGAATCCATATCTCTGTACCGGTATTGATTTGAACCATACATAAATTAAACCTACCGCCGACACGAAGGTCAATGTCAATAGATTCCTTCGGGGTTTGGAACCCGGCTGGCCCCCACCATTTAGCCAACAGCTCAGGTTTTGTCCAAGACTTCCAAACCAGCTCACGGGGCGCATCAAAAATTCTTTTTAGAGTAAGCTCCTTATCCCCATTTACATCATTCGGGTTCGTCATATTGATCAGCCTTTCCTTCCTTATTCTTCTTCATTTCAGTTTCTAACACCTTATCTAATGCATCAAAACGTTGAGTCCAAAGCTGTGTAATGTGGTTCGCCCATTCCTCAAGTTCGATTATGGCGTCAGGATTAAGCTGATATATACGCTGTTGAGCTTTTTTTTCCATCCGAACCAAATTCGCTTCTCGAAGAATTTTTAAATGTTGTGAAATCGCAGGTGGACTTATATTAAAACGATCATAAATATCCGTTGCAGTTAACTGCTCTTGATTGGCCAATATCTCTAAGATGTATCGTCGATTAGGCTCGGAAAGAGCATGAAAAATATCCTTAGACACCATGGTAATGTTAAAGTCACCTCCTTCTAAAGGAACTTTGGAACCGTTGCATACATAATAAATTATATAACTAATTAAGTCAACACTTAAATAAGTCAACACTTAATAAACATAATAGACCGTATTGTATTTAATTTCATTTTCTTATTAAAATTAGTAAGAGAGGGCCTGGTGCAGAAATATATTCGGTTTCACTAAAACACTAGAAGTCGTATCCGCATCAAACAGTAGCATTGTAAGAGTGTGGACGATTATTATGGTTAATCTGGATAATTTCGTTTCTGTGATAAAAACTGGTAACTTCGAGTGGTTAATGATTCACTCATTTAAAGAAAGACATTTTGGAACCCAATTAACCAGATTGTATATCCTCTTTAAAATAAGCGACATAATGAAAACTCCCCTTCAAGTATCCAAATACTCAAAGGGGAGAATATATTACTTATGCGGACTTATTCTGCAGGCTTAAGATCTTCAATAGAATCAATGTCCATATAGGTTGGCACAGCTAAACCTATCTTTGCGCCTTCTAAGTTCGCTCCTAAATCTTCAAATTGACCTTCATATTCTTCATAAAATGCACCATGTGTTGTTGGCATCCACGGAGAAAGAGATGCATCAGCATCACCCGATGCGATTGCTTCAAACAAAATAGCTGGATCAATTTGTGTAAGGTTAACCTCATATCCTTGTTCTTGTAGTACAATTTTCGCTACATTTGCTGAAAAAAGTTCTGTATCCCATGAAGTTGAAGCCAGTTTTATTTGTTTACCATCTACAGGCTCCACATCTTTTGTCCATTTTGCAACTGTTTCCTGATTTTCATCCACCCACTGCTTTGCTACTTTTTCAAAATCAAACTCCATTTTCTGTGCCTGGAGTAGAGCAGATTCCATTGCTGGTAATTCCCAGTAGATTCTATCTAATATCTTATAAGCCTTTGGCATATCATCTTTTAAGCCTTTTCTTGCGATCGTAGTAATGTATTCTTTCTCACCAAAGGTTCCTTTAGGATCTTCCAGGTACTTCAAATCCCACTTAGCAAATTTGTAGTGAGGTGACCATGCCGCAACAACAATTGGTTCTTGGTTATCAATCGCATTGCCTAATGCTGTTAACATGGCAGCCGATGAAGCAGTTTCTTGTTTCCAGCCAGCAAGACTATCATACGCAGCTATCGCCTTTTTGTTCGTTTCAGTCTGTCCAGCGCCAGGCTCAATACCAGTAATTGTATATTCCATTTCTTTACTCACACTTGTACCGGACTCAGCCTGCTCATTTCCACCTTCATTCTCTTCTCCACAACCTGCTGCTACAAGAGATAAAGATAATCCCGTAATAATGCCTAGTTTTTTCCATTTAAAGTTAAACATGTTGTATATAACTCCCCTTAGTCTAATTATAATGTGATGATTTAGTGGATTGTCTTAGAGGTTCCATACTCTTGTTAAATTAGTGAAATAATACTAATTATGTTTAAAAAGACAACTAGGGTAAATTCTATATGTTTTTCAATGTATAACTCAAACAGTGAATTAATCATTTCTGCGCCAACAAAAAGACTAGGAAGAGCTCTCTTGTAATTTTTAAAGGAAGCACGTTAACTTCCTTCCAATTACTACTTCTTAGACACCCAACTGATTTAGAAGGCTTTTCGTATCTTAGTTATTGCATAAGCGTGGTTAATCTTGGCGATAATAGCTGATAGTTTCTACTAATCTCAAGAGGTGGACTATGTATTTATTATTAGTTTTAGTTGTTTGGACAGTATTTGCTTATAAATTTATTGATTGGTCACGGGTAAAAGATCAATATCCTACGATTTTATTTTTCATTGCCATAAACATGACATATAACACGATTTATCATGATCAATTACTGTGGGCTTTTCAGGGAATTACTGCAGAATGGTTAAACCATACGACGATTAATTTATTTTTCACGTTTTATATTTGTCCAGTGACCCTAATTATTTTTTTCCAGCGAATGCCTGCAGTCCGGAATGCAAAAATTATTTATGTAGCAGTTTGGGTGATTTTTTACACGATTATTGAGGCGTTATTTGCTTATAAGGGAATGTATGTATATGGAGATGGATGGAATAGCTGGCAGAATATCTGGTTAAACGCCATATTTTTTATATTTTTACTTATCCATTACAGAAAACCTGCTTGGGCACTTATTCTTGCTTTACCAGCAGTAGCGCTTTTCTATTTCATGTTCCCGGTTCCGCTCTATTAAATAAACCATTACAGAGGTGAGATCCTTCATGTTCGTTCAAAATGTTTTATCCACACCAGTCTTTTTGTTATTACTATTTTTGACCTATTTATCCATGGCATTCTATTTATTTAGAATCGAAGGAAGAAAGTCTAAAAAATAATGATGAAAACAGTTTAAACAAGCCAAAATAAACTTGATATTTTGGCTTGTTCCTTTTATATCTTCCACCGTACTCACGGTTCCTTGTACGGTACATTTAAGTCCAACGCCTATTATTTCGCTTGTACGATGGCGTCAATTATTCCGTAATCTTTCGCTTCTTCAGCATTTAAGAAATAATCACGGTCTGTATCGACTGCAACCTTTTCAACCGGTTGGCCAGTTCGTTCTGCTATTAATTGATTCAACTGTTTACGCAGCTTTATAATCCTTTTAGCTGATATATCAATATCCGTTGCTTGACCTCGTGCACCACCAAGTGGCTGATGAAGCATAATTTCACTATTTGGGAGTGCATATCGTTTACCCTTTGTTCCTGCGAGTAAAAGCATTGCAGCGAATGAGGCCGACATTCCTGTACAAATCGTGCTAATATCTGGTTTAATGTATTGCATCGTATCAAAGATTGCAAACCCTGCAGAAGTTGAACCACCTGGGCTATTGATGTAGAGAGAAATATCCTTATCAGCATCATTAGCCGCTAAAAACAATAGTTGCGCTACAACACTGTTTGCCATGTGGTCGTTAATCTCATCACTTACCATGATAATTCGGTCTTTCAACAACCTGGAATATATATCGTACGATCGTTCACCTTGACTTGATTGTTCAATAACATATGGGATTGCAGTCATCCTTATTCCTCCTTTGTATACAGCCTAAGCTGCCATCGAGAAGGAGCCTTGAGGAGGAGAGAATTGGTAAAGTTTCAGCTTCGGTTGAGTTTCCATTGAGAATAAAATTGGTATAAGCCTGATTACACCAGTAGGGTCATTCAACCGGACCGCCTGGATTATTGCCGGGGTCAATACTTCTACATTCTCCTCGGACCAATAATCCCTGACAGAATGTATTTCTTCATCTAATAACAGCCTTGCAAGCCTTTTTCTGGCTCGGTTTAAAACTGCTTTAACAGCTGTTTCAGTCATATCGAACATCTCGGCGATCTCCATAATTTGATACCGAAACACATCTTTTAACGCAACTATAACCGATTGCTTTGGTGTGAGCTTAGAAATCAACTCTTCCACCAAGTCCATCATGTCATCCTTATACTCATTTGTTTCATCAGTTTCTTCAAACGTAAATCCGATTATTTCTCGATTACGTTTTTGGAGTAAATCCATCCACAAATTAAATGCCATCTTTTTTAACAATGCAGCGTTCAAATCTTTATGTTGTCCATAGTGGTTTATCGCTTTGAATAACGTTTCCTGGACAAGATCCTCAGCATCCCATTTGTTTTTGGTCAAATAATGGCAATAAGGAATAAGTTTCGAATAAAGATCTTTCAGGTCAGAAGAATTAACTTTTTCAGTTTGTACTTTTATGCCAGGCCTGGCGTACATTTTACTCACTCCTTTAGCTCCTCTCTTTACATACTTTAACGATTAAAGAAGGAAAAAAGATACGGGAGTTATATATTTTTTATTTAACACTAACATTTATACTTCATAAATAAGGAAAAAATGAATATCTTGGTCCGCTAATACTATTAAAACATCCCATTGTTGTTAGGAGAACTCTCTGGTATGGGTTGAATCCGCTGCTTTTGTATCAATTGCACTTTCAATCTTACCTACAATTCCAGCATTATTGAAGAAAATATCAATGCTGCCAAATTAATCAACTGCTGCTTTCACATATTTCTCTACATCTTCCCTTTTGAAACGTCTGCTTGTACTGTTAATACTTCTCCAAAAACACTTAAATCCTTTTTTAGTTTTCTCAAGAGGTTCTTCAAATAAATCTACAATGACAACCTTTGCGCCTTCTTTTAATAGTTATTTGGCAGTTTCTTTTCCAAGTCCACCAGCACCGCCAGTGATAACTGCTACTTTGCCTTCAACTCTACCCATGTTAAATTTCTCCTATTATACAATCTGTATCATCACATTAATAGAAAATTTATATTATAGATTATCGATAATCTATAATTGTTATAAAATTATTTCTACCAAAACAAATATAATGCATTAGAGAAGATGAAGCATAGAGACGGTGATGCTGCTTCCACGCCCCAAAAAGAAAGCATGAGAACCATATCCGAGCTTCTTCTTTTTTCCAATTCGGTGCACCTGTGATGGATCCAGCCTTTCTCCATCTTTTCGGCTTTGAATACAGGATGACCATCATGCCTATTTCCCTTTAATTCAACTGATACATTACAGTAATTATCTATTGAACAATCTCATAATATTAAATTTGACAGTATATTCCAATATATGTATATTTGTTTTAGTGACTTTGTTGTCATGGGTGATTTACTTTTGTTCATTCGTGTCTATAAAAAAGGGAGGTTTTAGCAACACTTCCTTTATTTATAGAACTTTTCCATTCAATAGCGTTGTGACATATTAAGATTGTTTAACTTTTTCTCATCTAGGTCTAACTCTATTTCTTTACCTATCAATTCTGTCAGGGTAGTTGAATTAAGGGGGATCCTCTCAATGTACTAAAGGATATGCATTGTTACTGATATACTGGTTCATTTATTACAAAAGTGTAATTTATAATCACGTCAAATTCCTTATAATAACATTTTAGTTGCTAGTATTATTATAAAAAGCTATAAGGGAAGTGGGGATAAGATGAGTTATGGAATCAAAATTAAACATTTACGTGTTAAAAAGAATATGAATCAACAAGATCTATCTAATGGAATTTGTTCTATATCATATTTAAGTAAAATAGAAAATAATGTAGTTAAACCGAATAGAGAAATTATAGATCTTTTATGTGAAAAACTAGGAATAACTTTACATGAACTACAAACTGAAGAAGAACTTTTGCTTAAAATGAAATGTGAGTTAACCGAACTGAATTATTTGATTCGTAGGAAAGAGACTAATATTGTATTCAAATTTAACGAGATACTAAAACGTTATGAAGCTCTAAACTCACCACAGGCAAATGTTATTAAATTAATATTTGAACTTCGAATTACCTTATTGTCATTAGATAGAATAAAATTAACAGACATCTATAATAGAGTTATCGAAAACCTTGATTATAAACCAAACTGGATTGAACCTTATTATTACATGTTTTGTGGTCTTTTTCATTACATGATTGGTAGTTTAGAGCAGGCATTATCTTTTTATAAAAAAGCTGAGAAATGTGTACAAACAGATAAAGAAGAAGTTTATTATCAATTGGCACTTGTATATAGTCGTCTTGGGAATTTTTCATTATCAACATTATATTTGAACAGAGCATACGATATCTTTGTTCAAAAAATGGATTATGAATTATGTACTAGTTGTAATTTATTATTAGGTATCAATTATAGGAAGATGGGAGAACTACAGAAATCTAAAGAAAATTATTTTAAAATAACACAAAATTTATCACCAAAGAGAGATAAGGAAACCTTGGGAAAGGTATACCATAATCTAGGTCTTATTTATTCAGATGAAGGTGACTCAACAAAATCAATTTTTTTTTATAAGAAAAGTTTAAAAGTTAAAAAAGCAGACTCAAAAATCAATACCCTATATGTCTTATCCCGGGAATATGTAAAATTAAAAGATTTTAAGAGTGCAAAAAAATGGAATGAACTTGGAATAAATTCCGCGATTAAACAGAAAAGTGAAAATCACTTAATCATGTTCAATGTATTAAATTATGAAATCAATAATAAACTCAATACACATGATTTCGAAAATTATATGATTAATGTAGCTATTCCTTTTTTTGAAAAACGGCAAGAGAGACAGACGTTATCAGAGTATGTTCATAAAATGGCTATTTATTACGAAAATATACGACAATATAAGAACTCATATTTAATGCTAAAAAAATTAACCCATTTTAAAGAAGGAGAGACAATAAAATGAAGGCGTTTAAAATTATATTATCAATCTCAATCATTGGTATTTTTTTGTTCAGTACCAAGGCTCCCCTTGTATCTGCTGAAGATGATTATCCAGATCCATTAAACGTATCACCTATTGATTATGACTGCTGACTTTACCAGTTCGAAATAAGACCTTAAATAAATTTGTGTATGGTTCAAAGTAAAGAGTAAGGACAAGAGATCCTTGTTCTTTTTTTTTTAGATTTTTTCAAATCCATTAAAATTATAGATCTAAGCTATATATATTTGGTTTTATTTCACAATATATATTTGGAAGGATAATCCCCTCAGTTGGAGAACTATATTAATCAAGACTAATATTTGAACAAGTAAATACTATTGTTTTCTACTTGTTCTGAACATTTAAAAATGGGGAGAGGTGATACACATATATTAAAAAAAGTGTAAAGGAGGCTAAGGGCAAACGAAAATCGTGATACAGAACTTTGAGGTTCTAGTTACGAAATCTAAATGATTTTAATTTTCATATGTGTAACTAATATTTCGCGTAGATTAAAGCAAATAAATATAATTAGGAGGATTTTTGATATGGAGATCAAAAAAATAATGTTTTCTTTAATAACCGTTTCATTTTTGTTCACATTGGTACTAGTGGCTCCTGTCGGTGCGGAAGAAGAAGCTAAGGTTTTCGACACTAAAATCGATAATGTATCTAAAGATGATTACATTGACAAAGAAGGAGATAAAGTGCAAGAAAAAGTTTATTACAATAGCGAAGGGGATATAGTTAAAGTCTCAGTAGAAAAAGGAGAATACGCAGAACCTGTAAGCACAGATAATTCTATACAATCTTACGGATCGTACTATGCAGTCTCTAGAAGTAGTGTTACTGCAAGATTCGAAGCCTGGTCGGGTGCTCCCCAGGTGAGGGTTTACGCTAATGGTTTCTCAGATTCATATACTAGTAGCAGTAAGAGCACAAAGAAATCAATTGATAGAATTATTGTGAATACCACTCTTATGATGAACGCATCAGTGGAAGATCAGGATTCAGATTCTAGATCATCATCGTCTTTTGCAAATGCAAGTGCCAAACAACAAAGTTTTATGATTCCTACACATTCCCAATATTCTAGAAGCAGTCATACTTACCATAATAGCGGTACAAATAGTGTATACCACAGCACCGAAGCAAGCCGCGGATAATGGTAGGAACGGCCTAAACAATATAGACTCAAAACATTAAGTATGAAAGCCCTCAAGGGCTTTCATACTTAAAGAGGTGTTAATTTTGAAGCAATTATTTATATTATGTATTGTAACCCTATTATTAATCTTAAGCGGTTGTTTCAATGAAGAATCTATAAAAGAACCTACAATTGATAAAGATGAAACCTATGAATCTCATGAACAACCTATTGCTGAATCAAAAGAGGTTTACACACTAGGCCTTTATAATAAAGATGAATTTGAATATGAACGTACTTTCGAAATTGATAATGAATCTTTTAAAAGAAATATAGTTCTAGGAAATAAAACATCAAAGGATGGTTCATTTATTCTTTTAATTTTTAATCATGGAGAACAAATGAACTTTAAGGTAGGAGATGGAAAAATCTCTAACAGCTATAGATTTGATATAGAAAAAGAAGAATACAAGGATTTAGAAGTTTCATTACTTGATCTCGAAGATGGTTTTCACTCCATTACATATATTCTTTTAAATGATCCTAAAGAGGCTCCCAGCGATTATGAAACTTCAATGGAACTAGCCGATTTATTTTCGATTAGAGTAAATTTATTAAAAAATATTGATAACATACCTGAGCAAAGGCCTAGTTTACTTACTAAAGGAATAAAAAGTGAAGAAAGAAGAATTCATGGAGCATTTCTAAGCAAAAAAGAAGTTCCATACGAAGCTTTATATAAAGAAGAAATGGGTGAAAAAGAAATTCCGTACACCTTATTTTATGGAAATTCAAATTCTGAGAAGATAGATTTTTATCTTGTCGCTTTATTTAATTACCAGCAAACGCCACTTGGGAACGACGATTTTATTTATGATACGTTAGAACCTGATCAGGAAAAATCAATCTCTTTGGATTTTAATCTTCCGTTAGAAGAGGAAAGTAATTACTTTCAAGTCTTAATGATTCCAACTCCATTCGAACCTGTATCTAAAGAAGAAGCATTTCTTCCACAAGACCCTTTAGCAAGTAATAGAGTGTTAATTTTAAAATAATAATAATTTTAATGCCACAGATACAATATAAAAGATTACTCGTTAAACAACGTGTGACTTTTGCGGTTTTCACTCTTAATCTGTGGCATTTTCGTATTTTTCATTAAGAACAAATAATGTTTGGCGGTGTAACTAAACTCCTTTTTATTTTGATCTGTTCATCAGTAATTCCAGATATTCTAGTGTTGTTTGTGGGTGGGAAAGGTTAAGGATCAGTATCTTCCTTCTCAAAAGGATATAATTTTTTTCTACCTATAAAGATATGTAAGTTGAAGATGATTCATTAGGTTTGGAATGTAAATACCGGCCTGTCGTTGCAACATTCTCATGTCCTAAAGTAGCTTGGACTAAATGAATAGGAGCTTTCTGGTCTAATGCATGACTAGCATGTGCGTGCCGAAACCAATGAGGGGGAGGTAAAACTTTAAATCCCACCTTCTCCGCGTTGTTTTTCACAATCCGGTGTACCAGTGATGGTTCTAGATGTCGTCCACCTTTCTGGCTTTGAAAAACAGGATAATCTTCTAGCATCACGCTATACTTAATTTCTAAAAAACTAAATGTTAAAATGGAGTATTTCTTTAATAAAATATCCTCTCTACGTCCTGACTATATAGATGAGGCTACTAGACTTATTAGGGAGGGGGTTAGAGATAAGGATTATCAACAAGTATTTAATGATTCGAGTATCAGGAGGAGGCAGTTAATGTCATTCGTTTCAAATACCTATGTACAAACGGTAATTCAAATATACCAATCGGTGTCAATCAAAATGGCTAACATCATTCGTACAAGTGTCATTTACAATCCTTTAATATGTTTCATGAACTATGACTCCAATTACCCAAGGCTCCCAAAATCTCAAATACTTTTAATCAAACTTCCCCTCCCTGTCATTAAACCTCCCTTAACCTTTACTTCACTTCAACAATAAAGAGCCGATCTCCTTCCTGCGAATATTCCATTGCCTAATCCACATCTTCTCTTTTTTATATGTAAGCTGGGGCACAGCTTTTATAAGAAATCTGACTATCAAAAAAAATAACAACATGGAAGAATGTGCATCTTTCCACACATTGGGGGACTGACCATTTTAACTACCCCTCCCCCTTAGATGACACAAGAAGTATAACTGGTTAATAAACATCATAAAATTAAGAAAAAAGTGTTGGGAAGTGTTTACTTGAGCATTTTAAACCCCGATAAACTTTATGTTGAGTTTAGAGAAGGAATTACCGCTACAGAACCTATAATCCATAGGCGTTACACACTGACCCATTCAGATATTACTGCAGACCTATTTTTGACAATTGGATTAAGATTTGCCTGGGATAAAATTAATTCTATGAGAGATGAAGTACTTGGTGAGTGGACTAAAAATAGAGGTTGCTATGTATACAATGTGTATTTGGATGTAGACGGACAATCTAATCAGACTGTTGCAGCAAAGCGAAATGAAATATTTAGACGTGAATTACCACTTGCCTTGAAAGCAATCAGGTATGGAGACAGGAGATTTTTTATGTCACATCCTGAGCTGAATAATTCTCCAATAATAGTTCACTTTCAATCACGATATCCTCAGTTGAATAAGATAGAAAATTGGGGTACTTTTACAGAGTATAACTCTGATTTTAATGACTAATTTATAACAGTCAGTCCCCCATAACGCTAACACTTTAGCACAGTTGGGGACTGACCCTTTTAATTATTTAAAACATCCCATTATCGTTAGGAGAACTCTCTGGTATGGGTTGACCTAAGTCCCATAATTCAACAATATGACCATCATGAAAACGGAAGATATGAACAACAGCTGCTCCAAGGTCTTCAGGATTCTGTTTCACATGGGAGTGAACTACAACCATATCTCCCTCTTCAATAGCATGTTTGATTTCAAATATCTTGTTGGGGTTCTCAGTTGCATCCTCTGCCATTGCTAGTTTGAGCGAATCTGCATCGCCCCGGAAAAAGGCATTATGATGGCTGAATTCCGGACTGATGTATCTCTGGTATGCTTCGTCTATACTCCCCGATGCTACAAGCTTTAGAAATGATACCGCCTGCTCTTTAAAAGAACTCTGCTTTTCCTTATTAATAACAATCATCCTTTCGTTTTGGGAGCTCAACTAACATAACCCATATTGTTCGAGATAACCGTTTATTATGGCTCTTCCACTAATCCTTCATGACCAATGAACCTGTGTCCGATAACAAAAACCGTTAATTTTTCAATATTTTTGCATATGCATTAACAATGATATCAATATCATCCAAATCATAAATATAATAATTCACTAAATATCCGTACGTGAGTGAAATAAGCTGCCATAACGCTTTCTTCTCATCGATATGTGCATCAATAAATCCTTGTTTCTTCAAAGCTTGCAGGAATAGTATTAGATCGTCTTCAAAGTTCTCATGAAGCTGCTTCATACGCTTTTTCACATCTGGTATGTCCTTGGCATTTTGATAAAAGTCAATAACCAGTAGAAGCCACCCGGTAAGTGGTTTCTCGTAAACGTTTTGCCACAACGAAAAAATAGACTCCTTTAACAACGATTCTAAGGATGTCTCTTGGGCATGATAGTGATAAGGGATTCCAGCCCAACTGCCTCGCCTTTTGTCATGATCTTCCAATACATGAAGGAAAAACTCTTCTTTACTATTAAAATGAAAATAAAAGGCACCTCGCGTATAACCAGCCGCTCCAACAATATCACTAAGATTCGTCTTGGCAAAACCTTTATCCATCATCGGCTTAATACCGAATTTGATTAGATTCTCATATGTTTCTTCCCGACGAATTTGAAATTTAGTTTTTGTATTACTCATGCTTGATAGCCCCTTTCACTGACTCCCCCACTAAATAACATTAGCCTTATTATACAATACTTAATATGGAAACGACACCGATTGTCGTTTATCTTCTAGTGGTAAATATGAAAAAAAATCATTCATAGATGGTAAAAGAATGTCTCCAAACACTGCAGCCAAATGGGGATCCATAGATAGTTGACAAAAAATTTGTAATCGACTAAAATTAAATACATACATAATTGTATTTAATTTAACAGCCGAGGAAATAGATGTTCCATTAGATTCGAAGACGGGACATTCCAACAGCAAGAAATGATAATAATGACTTAAATAGCATCCACTTGGACATATCCCTCATATAGCCTATGGGACCATAGGGCGATATGGAAAGATATAATAAAGACATGATACTAAATTCCGATGCAGTAAAGGCAAACCTTTTGAAAGGAAGGGACGCAAAGCTAGTGGTCTAAGGGTTACCTAAGATAGCACAGCTGCCTCATCTTGGTTGAGAGGGGAGGAATAATGGTAATTATGACTCACTACAAAAAAGGGGCTGAACAACAACTGGATCGTGATTGGGTAATACTTATCAAACAAGCGAAAGAATTAGGTATTACCGAGGGAGAAATCAGAAATTTTTTGCAGCATCAACGTACAAATATATTAGTTCCTAACCCGCATCTAAAAACGGTTCACCGTGGATAAATAATATCCACGGCCTCTTTATGTTTACAGACATTCACGTGATTACAACTGTTTCATTTCCATATAGATTTCCATACAATAATTTTCTAAGAAGAAGCAAGGGGACATTGCTGCTTCCACGCCTCAAAAAGAAAGCATGAGAGCCGTCCCCGAGCTTCTTCTACATGAAATGATCATGCACCAACCCAGATGACATTACATCCTTACGTCCAAGGCCATTTTCAAATATTCAATAAACAGGCTGGACTGCTGTTCCAGCTGTACATCATTTTCCGCCAGGATTGCGTCATCGAGTGCGAGACCATCTATGAAAGTAATGATTGACCGCGAAAGCAGTTCACTGTCAAAACGATCACTAAATTCTCCAGAGTCCTGCCCAGCTCTTATAACATCCGCATAAACACGAACCCCTAAGTTATACCGCTTCCTGCCATATTCTCGTCTTCGCTCATCATTTCTTCCAGTGATGAAGAATTCCAGTTTACTTGGCGCGAGTGGATCCATTTCGGCGTCAGGTTTGCCGTCTTCCCCAAACAGCAGTTCCATGAGAAGTTTCCAATGCGATTCAGTCATGCTCAACAATTTCTCTGTATTCTCGGCTTCATTACTAAGTCCCTCTTCTATGATAGCCTCGAATAAGTCTTCCTTATTGGAAAAATACTGATAGAGTCCGCCCCGGCTGACACCAGCAGCATCCATGACGTGCTTCATCGTAGTGTGTTCATAACCATGTTCGATAAAAACATCCCTTGCAGCGCCCATAATATTAGCCCGTCGTTGCTGGAGATGCTCCTCGCTCACTCGTGGAGCCATGTGAATCCCCCCGTTCTACTTTCTTTCTTGTAAAATACCCGATCAACGACACAAGAACCAGCAAGCCTGCCGTAATTGTGAAAGTTGGAATAACCCCAATAACGGTTGACAGCCATCCACCGAGCAACGGTCCAATAATCGTTGCCGTTGTCATAACACTGTTGATAACCCCAAAGACTCGCCCCGTCATCTGAACAGGGGTATCGACTTGAACAGTTGCCTGGAATGGCACAAAAATCAGACTGGCTGAAAACCCTCCGGCAAATCCGAGGACTGGTGCCCAGATTACTGAATAGCTAAGATCGTAATTAGTTAGTACCCCCATCATACCAAAGCTCAATCCAATTCCACAAACACCCACCAGCATAAGCGGGTATGCCTGATAATTGGTTTTTTTAGCAAGCAGGTAGCCGGCAAAGAACATACCAAGACCAGATCCTGTAACCAGATAACCGAACAAATCAGGCGAAGCATTCGTTAACTCCCTAATCAAAACAATTAACTGCGTGTCGGCCAATTGAAGAATTAAAAGACTGACCCCCATAATCAGTAAGCCGATTACCATAAAGCGGCTTGATTTGATAAAAGAAAGTCCCTCGACGAACTCCTTTTTGAATGATCCTTGTTCCTTTTCATCTTCCTCTACACTCTCTACTTTGACTGCATTAGGTATAAAAAATAACAATAAAGCTGAGACAAAGAACGTTGCTGAGTCGATTATAAAAACCTGCTGAGCACCAAATGCCGTAACGAGAACCCCACTAAGGAGTGGCCCAATAATTTTTGTCGATGAATCAATCATAGACGTGATGGACATAGCAGCCTTCATATCACCTTCCCCAACAACCTCCTTCAACTTGCCATTCTTAGCTGGAATGAACACAGCCGAAAGCATTCCAACTGCAAAAAGCGTGGCATACACCATCCAGAGTGAACTTGCGATGGTGAGGATAAGAATCAACCCAGCCCGGGTGACATCAGAGATAATCATAATTGTTTTGCGACTGAAGCGATCGGCAACAATTCCCGCTACAGGCCCAAGTAAAGCCATTGGAACAGCCAAACATAGAATAACCAACGAAACCTCCATAGGTGACGCATTCCACTTCAGCCCAACAAGCGTAAATATCGCCACTATACTCAGCCAGTCCCCAATACTTGAAATTGCCTGCGCACTCATTAACGTCATGTACCCCTTATTCTTCACTAAACTTTTCATCCCGATCTCCCTCTTCCTTAAAACGACAATATTGTCGTTATTGGTTAATACTTATTATATCGACACGAGTGTCATTTTGCAACTGTTTTATTGCCTATTTTGAGAAAAGTTTTGAAAAGCTGCTTAAACACGTAAAAAGCCTCCTGCTTTGTTAGGCAGAAGGCATGGTAATTTTATTGACGTTTATGAAGATAGTGTGATTCCATTTACTTATTTTACGGCTCATCGTGGTTATTTGAGAGGCAAAAAAAGGGTGTCAAACCTTATTTGACACCCTCAATTATTAATTGCTTCAGTTAGTTCTCGGACAGTGCCTACGCGTTTCTCAAAGAAATTATCCCAGATATCTAAACATGTATCTAGCATGACTTTATTATTAATTCTCAATGTATCGTTGTACAATCTAATTAGAAGTTTTGGCAATTCAGTAGATACCAATCGTAATCTATTACTAAAATCTCTTGTTTCGTCCGCCCAGTTTTCACTTATTTCAGAACTTAAACTTAATAATATATCACTAAACTCCATTAAATCATCCTCATATTCTAAGAGAATGTAAATCAAATTCGAGCTATCATTAAAATATGGAGATTTTATATATTTTTTCATGAAGTCCTCTAAGTGTTTGAACTTATTGAAGTCTAATCTGAAGACATTATCCATTTCTTCTTTTAAATCTACTTCATAGTTTTCTAAGAAGCCATCAAGTATCTTTATACTTTTATTAGAAAAGCCTTCATTACCAATTAATTCCCCCGCTGCTTTTATTACACCTTTTCTCTGATTTAGAGATCCATTAATACACTTTTTTACTTGTTCTTCAAATATATCATGAATGATATAATATGCAGTGACCATCCTACTACCAAAAATAACAACCTCTTCATGTTCGCAACAAATCATTCTTTCCAGTATTAATCCTAATTTGTCATAATGTTCTTTTATTGTGTAATTCATAAAGATTATACTGTACCTTTCCTCCACCACTCTCAAATCTTCTATACAATTTTTCACATACCAATTTACTGCTTTATGTTTATCAATATTTATAATAGGGATGAGAGTCCCTACTAAACTAATTCTTACTGATGGATGTGGGTCTTTCAAAATATTTTGGATAGTATCTTCAAACGAATTTAATGATTTTGGGTCCCTCCATAAAAGTTTACCAATTGCATCTACAGCCACACCTCTCACACAATTAATACTATTATCAAATAGTTCCGTAGAAGATAAAGTTGCCATCGAACCATCCCAATCGTTTCTATATAAATTCATTGTTTCTTTTTCTGGATCAGGATGATTTGTACTTAAATATTTTAAAACATTTATAATATTTTCAGGCCAATTAATATCATCTCTAGCTCTAACTAATCTACAAAATGCAAGAGAAACTTCTCTACTATTTACATTAAGATGTTTGTCTAAAACATTAATTATAGTTTCTTTAGAAGCAGGGTGCCATTCATGTACTTCCATATCTGAATCATACTCTTTAAGAGCGAGAGTCCTTATAATAGCAGCTATATATGATGGTGAAACATCTGATGATAAATGCATTGCAAGGTTCCCAAATCGTTCTGGATTTGTCTTAGCTACTCTTTCTAAACTAGATGAAAATTGAAAAATTGAACTTTCTACTAAGGCACCTGACTTATCTTTAGTCCATAATTTTGTTCTATCTTCCTTAACCTTTGAATTATGTAATATATTTAACCATGAATTATCACTTATTTTTAATAGATTACTATCTAGTTTGGAGTTTATCACTCCTCCACCATAGCTTTTAACATTCGCAATCTCATGATCGGATTTTTCATTATACCTTCGTTTGAGGACTTTAATTAAATTATTTACTTTATCACTTGTTCTTTTATTATCCAATTTCGATAACAATAGATATTGCGTTTCTCCCCAATAAAAATTTAAAAAGTATCCTTCTTTCCTATTTCTCAAACACCATCCAGCTAGTTCTAACTCATCTGGTTCATGATAACAATATATTAATTTTTCCAACTCCCCAAATAAATCATTACTGCAATATGGTGAAAGAGATTGAATAATTTCTCTTGCTATCTTTCTTTTTGGCATATTGAACCGATTTTCACCAAGTTGTATAATTCTATCTCCATTATTTAAAAATAGACTTATACCATAATCCGCATAGTTGGGGGGGAAATGACTAATTGATTCGAATACAAATTCTTTAATAGCCTCTGAATAGTTCTCCAGTGCACAATTTGCTCTTTTAATAAATTCTGATGGATCGTTTTTTGCCATAACACTGCCGGCTTTTCTGATTAACCTAATTGTACCTTCAATGATGGAGAACTCCCCATAGTTATGTTTCCATTTATATTCATCCATTTCTCTTTCATTTTGTTGATTATATTTCTCTATTTGTGATAGTAGTCTATCCCAAACTTGAATAGGGTATTTTTCTGCAATTAGCAGTAATTCTTTCATATCACTTTTGTACCAATTTTCAATTCTATTTTTCCCATTTCCCTCATTTAGATAAGATAAATCTTCAATGGCCTCTAAAATAGCTTCAATATATAAAATTGCTCTCAAGGGGTATTTTTTCGCCAATGAATTCCAGTTGCTATAATGATGGTACTTTTTATTTTTTGCTAGTTTTATACGAAGATCAAATATTTCTTCTGAATCTTTTTCGGTATCCCAACCTATTACGCCTAGTAATCTATCTTGTAAATCTGAATTACCCTCTGCCAATTGATTAAGTAATTCTATTAACTCATTAGGAAAAGAGGTTTTTATGCTACTTAAAAGGTTTATGGATATATTAGCTTCCGTATCATTAGTAGACATAATCCATTCCCGAAGATAGCCTTTTTTAGCTAATAATTTTATACCTATTGAATTTCCTATAATCACAGTCTCTAGTACATGAGATCTCCAATAATCATTTTTAATTAATTCTATAATTAATTCTTCAGTCTCCATGTCATATTCTAAGGATTGACCAATTACCTCAAGAACTAAATGCTTCAAATGAAATCTAATAGAGTTAGAATATAAAATATCTCTGGCTAATTGAGCAAAGTTATAGAATTTTTCTTGTATTAACATTATCATCGCTTGTCGTAATTGTTCACGTCGAAGCAATGTTTGATTACTCTTACCTCCTAACCATTCCAAGATACTTTTTCCTAATTCTATTGATTCGACTACTCTTTCAGCTATCAAGTAATCTAAGTAACTCTGGTGACTAAAACTCAAAGTTCCATTTAGCTCTCTTACAATAGAGTGTGATTTTAAAGCATTAAGTGCTATCTGCGAATTTCTATTTACAATCCTTATCGGGGCAGATATCACTCCGTTCTTCTCCATATATGTAGTTAATTTATCAACAGTATCGTTTAAATCAGTAACGGACAAACCTTCTTTTTCTATTTTCAGCCTCTTCTTAGACCAAAAAGCTCTTAATAAATCTATGGATGAACCAAAATAAAAGTCACCATCTTTGTTAATTTCTAACCACATAAATAAATTTTGTGGAATTGATAACAATGATTTTTGTTTGTGATCAAATTTTGGATATGTTTCACCTAATACTTCTTTTAAAGTATTGTCTGACAAGGGGCTAACCTGTATATTTTCCCAAGTATATTCTTGATTATCTAATTTGTTTTCAAACCAATTTTTAAGTTCAGGGTCATATTTTAAATCAAAACTTCTACATGACACTATTAATTTAATTTGTCTTCCTTGTCGTTTTAAAAATAAAACTTGATTAATTAGCTCTTTACATACATCTAGAGAATTAGCGGAGTGAGCACCTGTCCATCTAATTGCGTCTAGTTGATCTATTATGATGACAACTGGTTCATTATCTGAAACACTTGCTATCGAAAAAACCGGGGAATCTGAGAATCCTATTTCATTTCCATAATGAAATGCATTTACTTTTGGAATTTGCCGGTCTACTCTTAATGGAACATATAATATACCCTCTTTATCGAAATACCTAGTAAGTTCATAAAGTACGCCACTCTTACCTACACCCGAATCTCCAGTGACAATTATTAGACCGTCGTGGTTCAAAATTTGTACACAATCATTTGTTTCGGGACGATTAATAAGTTCATCATTAATTAAATTAGGTTGTATTGATTCCTTAAATTCTTCTTGTAATCTAAAAACCACTGGCATAATAGTATTTAATCCCCATCGTTTTAAGAATATTCCTTGCTTTTCTAAATAGGTTAATAAATCATTAGAATTAATAGAGCTTCCAAGTTTATCATTTTCTAAAGGATAATTAGATAAATGTGCATAAACTGTTTCTGCTTTACCAGTAAACAAGAAACTTGCTTCTCTTAAAAGATCTTGTTTTGTTACCTCATTGTCAGGAAATAGGATAATTTTAATACGTCTTAAATAATCATACGCACTATTAATATCTTTCTTATTTTTATCATCTAATTCCATTGCATCACAAAAGTCTTTAAAAGCTGTTTGAACACCCTCACCTCTAGTTAATATTTGGTAATCATAGAAATCCTTGGAACTACCACTTGAATTTCGTGCTGAATCGCATATATCCCCTAATAAAGTGTTAGGAACTGCTGAAACAACATTGAAAATGTAATTTGGGTTTTTATCTAGTTGATATTTAACCTTTTTCAATATTTTCTTATTTTTATAGTCCGATACAGTCCATTTCTCTTTATCAGCATTTCTAGCTTTGCATTGATGCCCTTCTTTTATTCCATCACTATGCCTAATCCAAAATTCTACTCCAACTTCATCTTCCCCAGCCGGCTCTATTGTTATCGAAACTATTTCCTCATTAATCAGTCTGAAAAACTGTTTAATAACCCATCTCCCCTCATACTTATTACCTAACTTATCTGCTCTTCCACCAGGTTCAAAAGACACAAATATTCCTCCTTTTATAAGAGATGCAAGGACTACTTACTAAAAAGGCGTTCCTATATTTAAACGAACTTCCTTCTGCTGCTTTTCTTGTTGGTTTCATAACTGAGTAGTTCACTTTCCTGTTCTACAAAAGTCAGGTCTGGTGATACTTCTATAATACTTTCTGCATATTGATCGATCTCTGATTTTGCCTTCTTTTGACTCCTTTTTCCCCTTAACCCTAAATCCCGAGGCGTTTTTTATACTTTTCTAGATCTATTTTTTCAGTAATACTTAAACTCTCTAATATCTTGTCCATTTTTAAGTACTCACGATCACCTTTAATGATGCTTGTATATGCCGTTAAATCTACAATTAATTCTTTAGCTGTTTCCCCTTTTATATCAGCTAATAAATCACAGAAATCATTAAAATCTATTTGATTGATTTCGTCAATTAAGTTCTCCTCATCATTAGTTAGACTTATCCTTTTCGTTGTATTACTCTGTACTTGAATTACCTCAGTTAGACCTTTTTTATCATTATTATCAAAGATACCAACATGATATATTAGCGGAATTGTAAGTACTGCATAGTATCGTTCAATTTCTAAAAGATTTTCAACAACCGGTATAGTAGCTCCCCGTATTTTAAACTTTTTTATGGCTATTTTCCCTAAATTTGATGTGAATTTCTTATTAACAAAAGTAGCAATTGGTATATTTATTCCAGGAACTATTAATTTTAACAAAGCTCTTTCTGTTATTTTACCCGCCAGTTTAGTCCCACCCACTTTAGCTACCATTTTTTTAATGCTCTGTCGAACTCCAGCCCTTAATGCTTTTCTACCTAAATATTCCGCACTTCTCGGCCCCGTTTTTAATATGGTATTGGAAACATCTTCCCAAATATTAACCCCTAGAGCAAACCAAAACAATGTTATTATGTCTTCTGGATCATCTCTGTTGAGTTTTGCATCTAATAAAACCGATACTTCATACACTAGCTTCAATTGTAAATATGTAATATATGATATTTCTCCAATTAATGATGCACCTACTACTGTAAGAGACCACCCTCCTGTAATCATTGTTGATAATTCACCTGCTGAAACAACTCCTGCTGCACACCCTCCTGCAATTGCTGTATAATTTGAAGTTGCTTTAACTAGTTGCTTCGCTTTTTGTTCATTACTTAATCCTATATATTTTTTATTGAAGAACTTTGCATCTAAATTTTGAGGAGAATCATTCAATGCCATTTGTAACACTTTGGTAAACCACGTTCCTTCTTGAATATGCTGGACTGGGTTATCTTTAAAAAGGTTCCTAAATTCTTCTATTTGTTTTTTTACTTCTGCAACTTCTTTTTTTTCCATTTCCAACTCTCCTCAAAATTAGTTGTTTTTAGTTATATCACTTCATGCTTTTCTTTATTGCTTCTTCATCAGTAATAAAATAATATGTAGAACCGTTGATTGCATAAGGTTTTTCAAACCATATGCCATTTTGGATTTTCAAATAAAACGGGTTAGATTTATTTCTTAAAAAACCTTGCTGTCTCTTAGATACTTGGACACTCTTTAAGTAATTCTTCTCCATTATAAATATTTCACTGGTATATCTTTTTTTCTGTAGATTTGGCCTTTTTTTCTCCATTTAAATTACCTATGTTTATCTTGATTATTAACCTTGTGTTTACACCTTTATTTACCTATCCGCACTTTGAATGACTTTTAATTGCTTACAATATTTTAAATTTTAATGGATGTTATTTAATTATAAATACACATAAGTTTGTTGCAGCTGCGCCTTAATGTAACTCTTTGAATTAGATACCGAGATCCTGCACACCTTCTATATCTTGCTTCTATGTAATGTTAATAATATATTTTCAGATATAGGTAAGTTACTATTTACCTTTGAAATTTACTTACTTAACCAGATTAACCATCTATATTTTTTAGATGTTTTTTTATTTCATCTATGACACGATTACAAAAAACACCTTCATCTTTCCCGTGTTGCATTATACAATTTTCATCCATACATATATCTAAAGCTTTTTGTGTATTATTATCATAATGATCATTAGCTCCAATTAGATGAGCTATTTCATGCCAGATGTTTTTTTCTAGTGTGCAACTTATAACCGCAATAAAATCTGTAGCATCTCCCCATTGATTTTCTGTTGGTAATTCTTCACCAATAATTGCAAAAACTTCATTATTAGTATTATTTAACATCAAGCTTAAATCCAAATTATGTATTAAATACTCACTTACAATTAATCTATCAATAATCTTTATTACTTCTTCATAATATAATTTATCGTTGTAGTTAATAGAAAACTCATGTATATTTTGTTGGTTTAGATATTCAGTAAAATTATTCATATATTTTTTAATAGTTTCATTTGAAGTAACGTTGGAGTAGTTTAGTACATGAATGTTTGTAAACATTTCTTAACCTCTCCTAAACTTTTTAAAGCTCTTATGTGCCTAAAATTCTATTTATTAATTATCTATTTCTGTCCCGTTAACTGTTGTCCATAATACAGATACATCTAATAATTCTGAGTTATAATTCCCCCACTTTATCCATTTACTCTGAAAATTATCTGGTTTAATCCGATTATATAAATAACTTCCTTCATCTATGAAGATGGCATGTGCTGTTTTTGCTTTTGTGGAATCAGTAAACTCTTTTATTCTAGTAATATCATTTAAAATTCCCTTTCGACCTGTAACAGGAAATTTCCCATTGGTATACTCTCTTCTCCTGTGAGAGGGTTCATACTTGAACTCAACCGCTAATTCAACTTCGTTTAAATCATTAAGTAAAACTAGATCTGTAGATAAACTCCTTCGTTGCCCCTTTATCATTGGGTAATCATTGTACACTTTTAAAGAGAGGTTTTCTTTCCTGATAATATCATCTAACTCCTTTTGAAGCGTCCATACAATATCACGTTCCATAATAAATCGAAATAGAGGATAATTTTTTCTAAGCAATTTCATACTATCTATAAAAACTTTATTCGCATTGATCACTAAATCCCCCCCTATACTTTTGTCCCTTATAACCTATCATTAAAATTTTCAAGATAAATTGTAGATGAAATTCGCCCGTTTCAATTTCTGTATAATGAGGCTGATCCTCAGCATATGTACTTCTAAAATTGTACTAATAATACGATAAATAAAATATTAATTCTTAGTATAGATCCCTCTATCCATCTCCCAACTTCCACTTCTCTTTACAGCCCACCATATTGCTTTTGATACAGCAGTGCTATAGTATTCTTTTATCACTTCATTGTAAAAGGTAGATTTGTTAAATAGTTCTACCAACTCCTTATTACTAAAAACCTTCCCACTTGGTACCGATTTTTCAAAAGCTAAAATGAAGTTCAATGTTTCCTCATTTAAGTTATACTTAGTAGCTCTTTGCATACTATTCCCTCCTGTAACTACTAGCCTTGTATTTCTAAATATATAGGTAAATGGTCAATTTTTTTATCTTCATAAGTTCCTACATCGACTGTGAATAAACCTATAAAAAAGTTTTTTTAATCCAAAAGCAAGATTTATATGAAAGTGCTTTTATTTAATCCACAAATAAAACTATAATTAGAGTAAAGTTTTACTCATTAAATACCTTCTATGTCTGGTATGTCTAAGCCACATTAAATTCAAACCAGAATTACCAATCTGTAGACATTTGTTGATATAAGTTACTCCTTCATTCCCAATACCAAATGAGTCCTTGGTTATCTTGATAAGGAGATAAAAATTCCCATAAAGCTTTAATTTTTTCCCTTTTATTACTATCCAATTCATACTGTGCTTGTAAATAATGAAATACATTTCGAATCTGTGGAGAAGATATAATTTTCTTGTGATCATATAAAAATAATGCTAACTCAGGGATAGTTTCTCTATTCATAAGACTATTAACAGCATCAACAAATCTCTTTTCAGGAGTAGAAAATTCGTTAAATGCTCTTTCTATTCCAATTACCCGACAAGCTTTTAATAAATTTCTATATAATTTAGATGCTATATTGGTATTTAAATACTCCTCTCTATTTATTTTCTTTGTGATAATATTTATCGACCTTTTTTCAAAGAGAAAAGGTACTGAAAGTAGGTATTCCTTTCTCTTTGAAAAATTCTCAAATCCAAAAGCTAATTTTATAAAGCTGTGTTCTATTTCATAAACTGAAGTAAAAAAATCTAATGCATGAATTCCTTTCGATTGATATTCAGTTAGTAAATCTAAGTGATCAATAGCATTTTGCTTCTCATCTGGATTTTGTTCATGTGCAACTAAACTGCTTAATATATCTAATATTCTATTATCTTTATATACATCATTTTTAATTTCATTATATCGAGTTTCTTTATCATTTATTGAGCAAAAGGAAATTAACTGGCACTCTAATTCATATTCATCCACAATTATTACCACCCTTCACCATCGATTAATTTCTCACTAAGGGATGAGCAGCTTTTAAAACCTAAAAGTTTTATCTGATTTAACTGACGTTCTATTCAACCTCACTATCCAGCATCCAAACCCTCTTAATAGGAATTTCCTTTTTAATGTCATCGCTAAGCTTTTCATAGTTCTCAAAAATCTGTTGAATAATCGTTTTCGAATCCCAAAGGCGAACCTTAAAGAATTGCTTAGGAATTTCTTTCGTTACAGATGATTTAAAACCACTCCATGAAACTAACAGGCCAAAGTCTGCACTATAATTGCTCATTGTACCTATTAATTGATCTAATATAGGTCTATCAAGAGGCGAATCTGCCGTCTTTATTTGAACACAAATTTTTGGATCTCCAAAACCTAATGTGTTGGAAGCCGCTAATATATCAACGCCCTGATCCGCACCTTCTGGACTTCTATATGTTGTAAATCCTTTAGCTTTCAGGACCTCTTCAACCAAATTTTCCATCTTATGACCCTTAAAACGTTGGATAATTCTCTCTGATATTTGGTCATAAATATATTCTTCTAAATCAATCGAAACAGTTTCTTCATTTTCCTCAACTAGTTCACTCACATTTTTATTTTTTGGTACATGCTACTAAATCTCCTTGCTCCATTGCATGTGCAATTGGCCAAATTTGAGAAGCCCAGTTGATTGCTGTTTTTTCTTTATCTAAATCATAATGTTTAACCAAGCTCTTATATAGAGTTTCCTTTGATTCAATTCCTCTTAGGTCTATGTTAAGTTCATCCCATGTTAAATAGATCCTTTCATCTTCTAAAAACTTGTTTTCAAATTCCCCTTGTTTACCCGCACGAAATAACCAAACTGTCATAGAAATCTCCAATCCTTTCTAAATTTTTATAGAGATGATAAAAATATGAAACGGTCAAACTAGTAAAGGGACCGTTTCTGCCAATTATTTATTATTAGTAGTCCCTTTGCTAGTTTTCTTACCCAAATAGATCGCCTTACTTTGTACAATTAATTCCTACAACCATTTTTATCACAGGTTATTTTAGAATTAGAACTCACCCAGTGGTTAGTATTTTCGCTAGTGTTGAATCCGCAACCAGTTGTTCCACCTTTAGCCCCACTATGCACAATTCCAGTTGGTGTATGTTTAACCGCCATCCGTATCACCTCCTTTAACTTTTAAATTCATATTTGAGATTATCTGTTCCTGTAAACAATCACATTAATGGAACAGTTACACACTTTTTTTATTCTTTTCTTGAACAAGACCCACTCTCCATAATAAAAAAAGTCAGTCATCCTATTAAAGTTCTTTCACTTTACCTTTTCTAGAAATGACTGACATTCGTTGTAATAGTCTGTATTCACCTTTTGTTCCTTTTCACTTTACCAAAGATATAATTAAAACCATTATAACATCTATAATAAATTGGTAGAGAAATAGATAGATTAGTTTTATATAGCCTCATAGAACGTAAAATTAAAAGAACTATTTTTCCCTCCAAATTTATATAAACAATACCGAACCTATCGAATACCAAAGAATATCTTGAATAACAATTTTACATGACTTAAAATAAAAGAAGCCGTTAGCCCCAACTAACGGCTAAAGTTAAATACCTTTTTTAAACAATCCTATTTATCCTTAGGGTTGTTTTTTATTAACAATACTATTTGTGTAACACCTAAACTAGCTGCAATGATAATGATCAAGCCCAACAGCTGAATATTAATCTCTAGTAATTGCAAAAGACTCACTGCATCCCCCTCCACTTCGCACTGATAATATATTTCAGTTTATTTTTCCTAGTTAAATCATACCATCGTTTTTTTAAACTTGTGAAGCAAGTCTCAAATTATATAACCAATGGAAGCATGACCTTGTCTAATCAAGAATAATATGCTAATAGCATATTATTCATATTTTGTGAAGGAAACTATTAATTAAATTTATGAAGCGAATAAGATGAGTGGGGTCTATTCATAAAAGACAAGTTAGCAATTGCTTAAGTAAACACTTTTAGTCAAATAATATTTTAAATTAACCTCAAAATACCACATATATGTTGTGTACCTTTCACCCTTCTACAAGGATAATATTTCTTGAGAAGGGTGATCGTTGTGGACAAGGAACAACTTTTAATAGATTTCGGCCAAAAAGTTCAGCAATATAGAATCAAAAAGAAGTATACGCAGCTGGAATTAGCTGAAAAAGCAAACATCAGCAATAATCATATGGGACGTATTGAAAGAGGTGAAACTAATACTGTCATAACCAATCTATTCATTTTAGCTGAAATTTTAGATATTCCGGATAGTCTCCTTGCTGAGATGAAAAAGAAAGTCAGGGATTTAAATGAAGAGCAATGATAACAATGATAACCATTGATTTCTCTAATCCCTCCTTTAATTAGTATCTCAACTTTCTTCTATCACAACAACCTCTACCAAACCTTACCAATCACACCTTCATCACCCCACAAAGGAGCAAGCCCATGGACAACAAAATAACATTTGAAGAAATCTTCGAGCAAAACGAGCGGCGGATTCATTTCCAAATCAGAAAAATGAACATCCGCGATCCGCACAATGAATACTTTCAGGAAGGTTTAGTAGCATTATGGAATGCATACGAAACCTATCAACCGGACAAAGGCCCCATGGCAACCTATTTCAATTATACAATTCGAAACAGACTGATTGACCGATTACGGAAAGAAAATCGATATGAAGAAAATAAGAAAAAAGCAATCCACGAAGAACTGACAATACGCTTCGACGGCAACCATCACTCCAACCAATCCAAAGCGACTATCCCACTGGTCCAGATGGACAACTTCCCGATTGATAATCCCGACTTTTGGAAACAATTGAAATCCCAACTGACCGAGAATCAATGGAAATGTGTGTATTATCATATCATTGAGGACATGCCCTACAAAGAAATTGCTATCATGGAAAATACAACTGTTGATGCAGTGAAAAGCTGGGGACAACAAGTAAAGCAAAAATTGCAAAACCCCCAATTTCATCAAAAAATCCATTTGGAAATACCCACAAAAAAACAATAATATTAGAACTTCACAAGGAGCGAACCTACATGAACTATATAAAAGAATTGAATGCGTTTTATCAGCAAATTATTTTTAACCCACTTTCCGGATCGGCTGTTTCACTTTGGAATACATTAATGCATTTTAATAATCTATGCGGATGGCAGAAGACTTTTTCAGTCGCTGCCTCCGTAATTGAATTAAAATCAGGAATCAAAGGAACTTCGTTTAAACGCGCACGTTACGAACTGCAGGAAAAAGGCTATATCCACGTAACATCACGTAGTGGGAATCAGGCTGCAGTTTATCAAATGATTTCGCAAATGAACATAGCGGCCCAACATGATAAACAGATTTGTACAGAGCAGACCCATCTACCAACAGCACCCAAACAAAACAACCAGCAAATCACCGCAGTTGCAACACAATCTGCGCAAACTTCATCGATAACTACTTCTATAACAGACCACTCCGGAACCATACTTACAGAAGTCCCAATAGATGTCCAACCAACGGAAAATAACACGGTCCACAATCCGGCAGACAAATCGGTACATAAAATGAACCACAATGCGGACCCATTAATTAAACAAAATATAAAACAAACTAAAAAAATACATCAATCAACTACAACTACATCAGATGCCATCCAGTTTTACCAGGAAAACTTCGGAGTCGCCAGTTCGTATGTTTCCACTGATATTTGCCATTGGATCAATGACTTAAGCGAACCACTCGTTCTGGAAGCCATGAAACGGGCATTGGAACAAAACAAAACAACGTGGAGTTATGTCAAAGGTGTTCTCAAAGCATGGGCAAGGAAAGGGATAACAACCATTGAACAGGCAGAAGCTGATGAAGCAGCATTCCGTAACAGGCAAAACCAGCAAAAAAATCAATCTGCCCAGGCTAGTGGCGAAGTGGTGCCGGATTGGTTTAAAGAGCGAAAACGGAAGCAGGCTGAAGAGAAAAGGCCGCTTACACCTGAGATAAGTTCAGAGGAACAGGCGGAGGTGGAACGGTTATTGCTGAATTATAGGAATAGGGATGTTGGTAGGAAAGGTGTTCTGGCTTGCCATTTATGATATAGTTCAGCGTACCAGTTTATAGGGTAAAATAATAAAACGGATAGAGGTATTAATGCCTCTACCTGTTTTTTTCAATATTGGAATTCAACATATTCTTATTCCAGAAGGCATACTAATAAAATAAAGTATCATTATGAGTTTATTTGGCAATACTGTTTTAAAATACTCATTATTATTAAGGATGATTTAAAATGGATTTAAAAATAGGAAATCAAATTCTCATTACAGGATTACTTCCATTCCATCCCGGTTACAGAGATGTAGCTTATAAAGAAGGAATAATTATTTCTATTAATTGTTTTAATTCTTATCCTATCACCGTGTTTACAAATGGTAAAATTATTTACTTACCCTTTGATTGTGTTAAGATAATCTAATTAACTATTACGCAAGTAGCTCAATACGCTCCTTTATATATTTTATTTCAGATTCATCAACATAATTTGTAATCATACTACTTACATGTCCATGTTGGAAATTTCCTTTTACCTTCCACAAACATTTATGGTTAACACCAGTTAGACAGAAATTACATTTATTAATCTCATTACTATCACATGCTTTTTTTAATTCTTTAATCTTATAATTTAAGTACTTACTAAAAACATGTAATATCCATTTTCCTCGTGCAATCTTTTTTAAATCACCGTATGTTATATCTTTTGAATTAGCGAATTCATCTAAATCATTTTTTTTTGCATATATTTTTTTTAATAATATCGTTTTATATCCCTCAGAGTAAATCTTTCCCGCTTCTTCACCATAACTTACTTCACCTGAATACCCTACTTCACACGCATTTCTAAGTGCTTCTAATGAAATATAGTACAAATCAATAAAGTCCTTTTTATATAGTTCATCCTCAATATAACCAATAGTTTTTACATCTACATGTCGTTTACTTACATAAGTTAGATTTTGAATTAACTCTATTAAGTTATTTTGTGTTATGAAGTGACTTTCAAATGAATAGAATTCAAGTATTAGTAATCCCAAATAATTAGGTATTTCATTTCTATAAAACCTTGCATCCCTATCTATAATACCCAATATGTATTTTTTAACTTCATCACTTTTTCCAAACTTTGGTTGTAAATCTTGTATACATTTAATTACTCCATCAGAGCCTTCATTATAGCCTTCGATATTTTCAACTGCATCTACAACTGCATCTTTTTCCATATCAATTATTAATCTCTCATAGAATTGGATATCATCGTGTCCTTCTACAATAATAACCGGTGTTTCCGCCATTATAGCTTCAGTAATCCATTCTTCTAAATCGTGTTTCATACTCTTTGCACCTCAAATCAACCTTACAAGGTAGTTTGTATTCTTTTTAGCTATAGAAGGACTATGTGAAGCAACAATGATTTGTGAATTAGGAGCAAGTCTATGTAACAAAGGTAATATTTCTCTTTGCCATTTAATATTCAGGGATAGTTCTGGTTCATCAATCATTAAAAATTGTTTATTAACACCCTCAATAAGAAACATTGTTAAAAAAGTAAGAAGATGCCTTTCGCCACTAGATAACTCATTTAAACTATGCCTTCCAGATTCCAACTGAATATAAACCTCATCGTTTGTTATAACTATTTTTTTATTATTAGATAAATGACTATTAAAAATATCTTCTAACATACTTATTGATTCTAGAATATATTCCTCCTCTTTTAACTCGTGTATCATTCTATACAGTAAATTTGACAAGAGTTTACTTTTAGAACAATATTCTAATATTTCTTTTAAATTATTATCTTGTAAAATCTTTAATAATTCATTTCTAAGACCATTATCTGCAGCATTTGCTAATGCCTCTAACAATTTGTCCTTGTTATTTGTTAATTGATTTATAAAATCTTCTTCATTTATTGAGTAATCATAATTTTCACTATTAATCTCCGGATTTATAGCAAATGATAATGTATCAAAAAGAGCCTTTTGAACTCTTTCAGATGATATCCTTTTAGCAATAGTATATCTCCGGAAAATAATATGCTGAATTGTTTCAATATTAATATTATCAACTAATAAATGCTTTTTTTCGAATTTCGCCATCTCCCTATCATACATATAACTTTTCTTATTTTGAATATCTTGGTTTCTTAAATATCTATTTAAATCCTTCGAAAATTCTCTTGCCATTGAACTATCCTTAAACACACCTCTGAAACGTTGACTTCTTGCAATAAACCTATACACATCATGGTCATTAATACTTAATTTCTTAGGTACTCCTCTATTTACACCAAAAAGAATAGAGGATGTATCCAAAAGAGAGGAACTATCAAACTCTGACCAATTATAATATGATTTTTCCTCTTCAATTTCATTACTTTCAAGAAATTCATGTTCAAGTGAAATATTTACAGTTTTACTAATATTATCTTCTGTAAAATATAGATTTATTTCGTTCACCTTTTCTCTTAATAACGACTCTTCATCTTTAGATAAAATACTATGTAGAATCTTCAGAAGTGTTGTTTTTCCGCTGCCATTTCCTCCATAAACGACAGATATCATTTCATTTGAAAATTCTAACTCTAATTTTCTAGATAGATCCTTAAATCCATTAATAACAATTTTTTTGAATTTAATCACTTTAATCTCTCCTCTTATTCACTTTTATAGCAACTCACACTCTATATAGTTCGATTTAGGCACAGGCATCTTCTACTGGCAATAGTACCATCACATCATTCGGAATATTTCATCCCTTTTAACATTTCGAATTAATAGACTTTTGAAACTTGACCATAAACTTCATAAAGTTCTTATTCTGTTGCTAACAATACCGTCCAAAGTATATTTTTAGTTGTGAAATTTCACATATATCTCATTTGATTTAGCTTTCAATGGTATAATATAAACTATTTCGGCCAAGTGATCATCATAGTTTCCTGTTTCAAATGAATTAAAAATGGTATTGAATAGAATTTTTATCTTTAGGTGCAGCACCCTAAGATTCTTAAGTTTACTCTAACCCATTGTAACTATTTCAATATCTTCAAACTTACTTTTAATATAGTAATATACACTTCTGTAAACCTATCTATTGAATACTCCATGATTCCCCTCCCTCAATATTTAATAGAGCTCATCTTTTGGTGCCTGACCCCCACTAAGTTAAAGCGTTAATAAGCACTACTGTAGTAAGTCACCATAACCAAGGAACACCGCCTTGCCTATTAATGATTCATCATTTTTTGATCTTCTCTATTATTTGATAGAACTCATCATTGCTCATATTTACATAAATGTTCTTCAAATATGTCTTTTTAAAGTGTGTTACCTTTCTATATGAAAGTTTACATGCTTTTACAATCTCCCACCTATACTTTCTTCTAATTATCTTATCCTTTGGTTCTCTAAAACTCATCTTTATAAATAGTTGTTGATATTCTGAAAAGATAGCAAAACTATAAGCAATTGGAATAAAAAGAAAAGATAACGCTATAGGGATGGAAAATTTAATTAGTAGATCCAAACTATTAAAGATAACCACTAGCGTTGCATTAAATTTTTAAGAAGAAGTCAAGAAAAATATTTTATGTGAAATTTGTGAATGATGGGAATATTCACTTTAAAAACCACAAA
>NZ_JAGGKK010000012.1 GCF_017873675.1 Virgibacillus litoralis
AATAGTTCCTGATTCAGAGCACCCTGATACAGAAATAACGATAGCCAAAACTATTATAGGAAACAGCAATTTTTTTAAGCTAATTTTTATCCCCTACTCTAATGCTTATTCCACTAAACTGCTGCGTTAGTTTAAGTGTAATCCTTCACAATGTTTATTTTTATTCTAACATAAGATTCTGACTCCTTTAATGTATAGCAGAAAACTTTTATTGAAATCACAACTTTTTCACAAACGATTCACATACCCTGAAATAATTATTACTATACAGATGAATAGTAGTGTGAATTTTGCTATTAAATGTACCAAGATTATTGTTATATCAATAAAACCGCACAGTGAATTATAGTGTGCGCACCTCTAAACGGAACCCGTTAGTAAAATGGCCATCATTTTTTTGATGGTCATTTTTTTGTTGGTTTAATAGGATTTTCGGCTTAATATCTATTAAAATTGTAGTGTGAATTGCCATACACAAAATTACAAATAAGTTTACTTTTTCGCTTGATTCTACAAGGTATTCTGATGTTAAAATAAATACAAATATTCACACTTAAACTAACTAGCAGGTTAGTGGAAGCGTACAGAAAATCTTTGTTCAACAATCTGGCTCATTTAGTTGAAATGAATAATAGCTAAAAGGAGGTAGAATTACTTTGAACGACCATCATACAGTAGAATACACACTTACAGAAAAAGAGTATAAAGAAGCTAGGAAAGTATTTCGTACTCAATCGGAAAAAATATCACGAGTGGCTGTTCTTATTCTTTTTTTTGTAATGTTTTTTTTATTTTTCGTCGAGGACCAAACTGGCAAGATAAGAGTTGGGATTTTAATCCTCATTATGTTTTCATTTTTAATCTTTATTTGGCTTAACAACATTGGGCATATGAGTAATGTTTTGCAACCTTCCACTGCGACTATTACCTCGAGAGTAATAAACATTAAAAATAAGAATTCCGAGTTCTCATTAGAATGGAAGTACATAGAAAAGATTACGGAGAATAAAGACTTCATTCATTTTTTAGTACCTAAAAAGAAACCCAGAAAAGACATTATTATTCCGAAACGAGCGTTTTCCGATTCCTCGGAAGCAGAAAAATTTGTCAATTATGCGACATACTTTAGTGAAAAGTAACAATAGAGAAATATCCAAATCACTTCAGAATCGGGCGCGATAGTTTAATAAGTAGCTCTTCTTAGACTAATGGATAGGGTTAGTTTAATAAAGCATTTGAAAATAAATATTAGAAAACTTGGCATTCGTTAAAGGGATTCTTATGAAAGTGTATTTTGCTTTCTTAGAACCCCTTTTACTCTGCAGTGCAAGCTTTAATATAGATAAGCCTTAGTTGCACTTATGCAGTAAGAAAGTATTTATGCTTTCTTAACTGCTAAAAAAAACCATTCTCAATTTAAATGAGAATGGATTTATGGTTTTTCGGTATGGTTCTTAATTGTTGAAACTATTTCTTCAAATGTGTATCTATGATTAACTACATCAACTGTGAAGTCTTGTTCTTTAATTCCCATCGTCCATTGATAATGGTTTATTTTTAAGAAAACAATTAATGAAGCTAAAGCTGTTCGTTTATTGGCATTATGAAAAGCATGGTTCTTTGCAATGAAGTCAAAAAGTGCAGTAGCTTTTTCATGAATGGAGGGATAAGCGTCACTACCAAACACAGATTGTTTTGGACGATTAATAGCTGAGTCAAGTAAGTTTGGTTCTTTTACACCCAATGGTTCATCAGGGGGGTATAAACGGATAGCAACCACTTGGTTCGTTGTGAGATAGATGACGTCATCCATCATCTGTTCACTAATCCTTTAAACGCTTTGTCATGCTCGTTAATGACATCATTTAAAATATCCATGAATTCTGCATCAACACCTTTAGGAAGTGTTACCTGCTCTTTTTTTCTCAAAACAATTTCCCCATCTTTTACTTCAACTTGAACATCGTCACCATGTGCTAAGCCAACTTGTTTGAGTAATTCATTAGGAAGAGTGATTCCAAAACTATTTCCAACCTTCGTAACTTTTCTTTCGAATGGCTCCAAAAGATCACACCCTCGTTATAATTGTTATAACGATTATAATACATAAAAATGGTTTGGAAAAACCAATTTAAAGTGTAATTCTTAATTATGTGATAGAAAACAGAACCAATTATTATTAACCCCGCTCCTTTACTTTGCAAATACACTATACACATTCGCCCGTTTGTTACGTATTATATAAGCAGATTTCATCACATTAGGAGGTGATATGTTTGGGTATTGCAACAGGCACATACTTTATTTATCACGTACAGCCAGGCGACACATTGTATGCCATTGCTGACCGGTTTGGCAGTACGCCACAGGCAATTGCAGATGCTAATTATCTTTATCCTCCCGTAACCACACCTGATATGATTTTTCCCGGACAGTTGTTAGTCGTCCCTTCAAATTCAACAAATGCCAACTCCACATTTTACGTAGTGGCGCCTGGTGACTCACTTACTCGAATTGCTCTACGGTTCTCAACAGCTATCGAGCTGATTGCTGGAATCAACACAGATATTCAGGATCCCGGTTTGATTTATCCTGGTCAACCATTAGTTGTTCCTGCATTTATTTACACTGTAGAACCAGGCGACACGATTTATCAACTGCAACAACGATTTGGTATTCCACGAGCCAACATCATTCGTGCTAATCAGAATCGGCCTGGTTTCTCACCAACCACCATCTGGCCGGGATATGCGCTGATTATACCGCTTGAAACGTCAGAAAATATTGCAGTGATGGATCCTCTACCTGGAACCGTCATTCAAAGCGGACAACGGGTAACAGGATATGCACGGGCTTTTGAAGCGAACGTCCTGCATCAAGTCCGCGATAGTAATGGTGTAATCGTTTCTGAAGAGCGAGCTGTAATGGCGGATCAAGGAGCACCTGCATATGGAAGGTTTGAAAGTACTTTACCTTTTGACAGGCAGCCAACCGCAAGCACCGGGGAGATTTGGGTATATACACGCAGCCCAAGAAATAATGAAATACAGGATTTGGTACAGGTGAAGGTGAATTTCAATTCTGTATAAGGAAGCAGACGCATGGAGTGATCATGCGTCTTTTCTATGTGGAATAGCGATTGTATGGAAACTTTTTGCTTGTTAATCCGTATTGAATAAAGGAATTCAAATGAAAATATCGAAATATATCGTTGGCAGTTTTAAAAAGGAGAATCGTTATGTATCCGGGGCAAGAACCTATATTTGGGAAGTTAATCGTGCTAATAGTCGTGCTATCTCTAATAATATTTATCTTTAATACAATCATGCGAAAAATACTTAAAGTTAAACGAACCAAATTCTTTTCGCAAACTCATGTGAATGATTTACATAAAAAAGGTGATCGGATTATTGTAATACTAACTGTGATTGCGACTATTGTTGCAGCTATTATATTTTATGACCTTCCAAGTTTACCTATTAATAATTCATTGGCAGTCTTTATGGTATCGATGGTATTTTTATTTTTGCAAGAGGTATTTCACGCAATCATCGAATGGAAGTATAAAAAAGGACAAAATGATTATCTGTATACTATCTTCCAATTAATATTTGTGCTTATTGTTGGTTACTTTGCATTTCAGTCTGGAGGGTTTGGGTTGTTTCCTGATTTGTTATGACAGTAAAGCCCTGTGTATTTGGATTTACTGTTTTCACCCACGTCTACGCCTCCATTTGTTTTCTAGCTGGCCCAACGGAAAGAATATTATTACGTTTAAATGTACGCACTTGTTTTCGATAGTAACAGTAGGCAAGAATTTTATCATCATTATAATTGATTACACGGATATAGCGCTCCGTTACGTTGTCCTCATAATCAATATAAAAGATAACGATCTTTTCTTTAGTATCAATTGAACGCTGGATTAATCCCTTCATTCTTAAACCACCTTTTAAGAACGTTTGTTCGTATTATAACACAATCTGTGAAATGAATTCGATGATTTTACAAGTTTTTCTGATTATTTTTGCTGAAATAAGTACGGGATTGTGAAGGAAAGGAGAAATTATAATGAAGAAGCTTGAAAAATTAATTGATTGGGTTGAGGTTATAAAAGAAAAAAACAAGAGTAGCGCTTCTTCATTATATATACTGAAAGATAACAAAGTAATATTGGAACATTATAGTGGTTATCATTCTAATTCTACTGAAGCAGCTCCAATCAATTCATCCTCGCTATTTAACGTCGCATCTGCAAGAAAAAGCTATCTTGGCTTAGCAGTGGCTTATGCTCTTTATGAAAGAAAAATCAAAAGCCTTGATGATTATGCAATTGACTATTTTGAAGATATAGATGAACAACTACTTGGAAAAACCACATTACGGCATTTAGTAACTCATTCACATGGTTTACACGAAAAAAATGATGGCACTATTTTTAGAGAGTTTGAACCAGGTAATGGCTGGGCTTATAGAGGAATAAATGTGTTAATGATGACTTGGCTGGTAAATAGACTTTTTAATAAGCGTTTTCCAGAACTTTTAAATGAGCGAGTTTTTTTACCTTTAGGCTTAAAGAAAACAGGCTGGCAAACTACGGAGAGCAAAGCTTTAGTAACGGAAATTATTAATCCAGATGAAGATGGTTCCTATAAGTTGGGCAGTTCCAATAATGGTACTGAATCAAACCTTCATACGACTGCATCAGAGTTTGCACAATGGGGGAATCTTCATTTAAATAAAGGCTTTGCGAACGGGAAACAAATTATTCCAAAAGAAGTGATAGAAACTGCAACTCAAATTCAAAAGCCCTATCTTCAAAGACATTAACCTCCCACAAAATGGACTTTTTTGGTATGTACAAGGCAATCCTGCCGCTTACAGTGAGATTGGGGAAAGAGTCCCTAAGGGTTCTTATCAAATATTAGGAATAACAGGACCAACTCTTTTAGTGATTCCAGAATACAATGTTGTTGTAGCTAAAATGTATAACAAGCGATACAACTATGGTGATGACAATTACCTTTACTACCTAAGAGAATTTAGTAATTTAGTGGCTGATACCTTTCGAGAATAATTGTAATGTAAATGTACTTAACTAAAACGGGCAGTTGAACAAGAATGAGGGGGATTATTGTGTCTGAAAAGAGATATCACAGGGCTTTTGGTGTATATGGAATATATGTAAAGGATGGCAAACTACTAGTAATAAATAAGAATTGCGGTCCGTACATAAACCGATATGACCTTCCTGGAGGGAGCTTAGAAGAGGGAGAATCTTTGTCCGAAGCAATGAAAAGAGAGTTCCTTGAAGAAACAGGCCTTGTAATCGAAATTGAAGATAACATTGGTGTCAAAGATTTCAAACTCCCTTGGCTGTGGAGAGACTTTACTGATATCCACCATATAGCTGTTTATTACTCTGTTAAAAAGGTAGATGGATTGTTAAGTGTACCAGAACAATTTGATGGACAAGATTCACTGGGGACAATGTGGCTATCGGAAAAAGATGTCTCATTGGACAATGCTTCACCACTAGTCTTAAAAGCTTTTGATTGGCTAAGAACAAGGAATTTAGGTGTTGAGGCTACTACTTATGAAGATTGGAAAGTCTTAAACTGACGAGTATAAGAGTTGAACATTGAGATGCTGGATAGTTAAACAAAGGAGGAGAAACGGAATGAAAATGTTGCGTAGAATAAATTTGATTATGGCAATATCAATTCTTTGTGTTGTCATCTATTATTTTTTGATTGATAGAAATGAATTTTCTTGGATTATATTTATTCTTTTTCTGACATTATTTATATTTTTACGTGGTTTAGAGTATGTAATGGATAACCAAAAGAAGTCAGGATATTCCTATATTGTTGTATCTTTCGTTATGTTCCTCCTTGTAATTAAAGATTATATCAGCAACTTTTCTTAACTATTCCTAGTTAAAAACAGGGAGTGTGAATTTGAGTGAGAAAATGGTTTGGTTCGTCAGGTGTATGCATCAATGAAAACGGTGAATTACTTATGGTATTACAAGGAAAGCCTGAAGAGGATAAAACTTGGTCTGTACCATCAGGCGGACTAGAAGAAAATGAATCTTTTGAAGAATGTTGTGTTAGGGAAATCAAGGAAGAAACAGGGTATGTTGCAGAAGTGGTTGATGAAATAAAGGTGAAAAAGGGTATTTATGAGAAAATCAATATTTCTTTCGAGGTTCACTATTTCTTTGTAAAGATTATTGGTGGGGACAGAAAAATTCAAGATCCTGATAATTTAATATATGATATTGCTTGGAAAAACATAGAACAATTAAAGGAGCTTAGTTTAAGTTTTCCTGAAGATAGAAACTTTTTAATTAACTGCAAATAGAAAAAAGAAGAGACGTAACATTACACCTATGTTGATAAGTTGATGATGCCGGAGATATTCAATCATATCTCCGGTTTTATTTTATAAGAATGCTATGCATCTTTTTCCCATCATATAAAAACTCAACCTGGTTATGTAAAAATACTGTAAAGTTTTTAATCATGTTCTTGAAATGGGCACAAGATATAATATATACTTCCGATATCGAACTTCGATATTATGAATTGACTTTAATCAATTGGAGGTGATTGATTGGAAGATAAAGTATTGCGTAAGCTGTTTCTTGGGTTTATACACATTCATATTTTGCACCACGCAAAGGAACACCCCATTTATGGTGTTTGGATGGTCGATGAACTGCAAGAACACGGTTATAACATTAGCTCAGGTACACTTTATCCGATATTACATTCCATGGAGGCTGATGGACTGTTGCAGAAGGAAGAGAGAAACGTTGAGGGGAAGATAAGAAAATACTACACGATTACCAACAAAGGGAGCGAAGTTCTTACAGAGGCAAGAAAGAAAGCTTATGAGTTATTTAAAGAAATAAAATAGAAGGAGGAGGTTAACAACAATGTCAAAATTAAAAAGTAAAATACAAACGCTCATTGAAATATTAGTTGCCTCTACAAAATTAGGATTGACATCATTTGGGGGACCTGTTGCCCATCTGGCATACTTTAAAGATGAATATATTGATCGCCGCAAATGGCTTGATGATAAAACATATGCGGATATCATTGCATTGTGTCAATTTTTACCCGGTCCAGCTAGTAGTCAGGTAGGGATATCAATCGGTATGATGCGTGGGGGTCTGCTTGGAGGACTTGTCTCGTGGTTCGGTTTCACAGTCCCATCGATTATTGTGTTGATTGTATTTGCGATGATGTATCAGACATTCTCATTAGAAGATGCAGGTTTCATACACAGCTTAAAGATTGTTGCTGCAGCTGTTGTCCTACATGCGTTGATCGGGTTAGGGAAAAAGCTGACACCTGATAAGCCTCGGTTAGCAATAGCAATTGTGGCTGCTGCTATAATGTTATTATATCCATCCGCATGGATGCAGATTTTAATTATTTTAGGGGCTGGCTTACTAGGGTTAAAATTATTTAAAGATAAAGCCGAGTCAAAAGTACAGCCATTCTCCATTAATATTTCCAAGAAACTTGGTTTGACTTCTTTAGGAATTTTTATAAGTTCACTTATTTTACTTCCGTTATTAAATAAAGTATTGGATAATCCCTTACTAAATATTTTTGATATCTTTTATAGAGTTGGCTCGCTAGTATTTGGTGGCGGGCATGTGGTATTACCAATGATTGAGCGAGAAGTAGTTCCCCAAGGTTTGTTAACAGCTAATGAATTCTTAGCTGGATATGGAATGGCACAAGCTGTTCCAGGACCATTATTTACTTTCTCTAGTTACCTTGGAACGATGATGGAAGGCATAACTGGAGCGATTGTAGCTACGATCGGAATATTCCTTCCTTCCTTTTTACTCATTGTTGCAGCTTTACCATTTCTAAACGAATTACGTCAGAGAGCAACTTTTCAAGGCGTCTTAATGGGAGTAAATGCTAGTGTCGTAGGTATATTATTAGCTGCATTTTATGACCCAGTGATTAATAGCTCTATTTTTAGTACAACTGATTTTGCTTTAGGTGTCATCTTATTTGGTTTATTAAATATATGGAAAGTACCAGCTTGGTTAATTGTTATTTTAGGTGTAGCAGGTGGGTATGTTTTACAATTTATTACGTTTTAGAAACACTATGATACTCATTTACCCTTTTTGTAGGACCAAACACATTTTAATTGAAGAAGCCGGAGATATGATATCTCCGGCTTTTATTTCACACAAATCGCCTGTGCATCTTATTCCCATCATACGAAAATACAACCTGTTTTTCCTCGACATAGGTTTCCATATGCACATCACGACCCCATAGCTGGTAGATGTATGGTATTACATTTTCCAAATACTTTAGATCAAGCTCTATTCCCTCGTAGCCGTGGACTAGATAAAGCTCACCATTTCGCAAGTAATCTCCGTTTTCAACCTGTATATACGGAAAGCCGCCGTTGATCCTCATCGAGATAAGCTGATCTCTAACTTTCTCATTTCTTCTGTCGGGTTATTGTATCGTTCCTCAATATTTTCAAACATTTTTAATCCTAGATAGTATGGATTGATCTGTTGTCTGGAAGGCTGCACAACCCCGGCATTCAATTTAGCAAACTCCACTACTTCATCAGTTGTTAGATCCATTTCTCGTAAGATTCGTTGATGCCAGTAGGAAGCCCAGCCTTCGTATTGCAGAGGTGTTATTTACGAAATCCTGTATGCCAAGCCAAACAAGAAGCTGCCAGATTTTATTGTTAAGCTAAACAGATTGGAATAATCTCAATCGAGATCAAGGTTCCCCGTGGCTTGCTTACAAATCTGGTACAATTGGCATCGACCTTCCTCGGCTAAGCCGAGGAAGAGGCTGGGACATAACTAGGCTCTTATATTTATAAAAAAGTTTTCTTATAAATGTACTAAGATATTATTCAAAAATCTACTCAGCAGTAATTTAATAATTACTTATTAGTTCTAGCTATCTCATCACGGTCGGGTCCTTGTGGTGGTTGTTCCATCCAACCGTTTTCGATCATAATATTTGCTCCATCATTTGCGTACTTCGCAACTTCTGCAGTTAGTCGAACGTAATGTGCTCCCAGGTCATGTCTCGGACTCGTTCCCATGCTTTGTCCATAATGTCCAATACTAGCAGAATTTAAAGCAGTAACATGGAACATCATCAGTTTATCTGAAAAAGGGGCAACACTGGAGTCCGTAGGTAAAATACTCCATGAGCTTGCCGATGGAAGAAAGTCTTTGCTTAATACAGAACCAAAAGTTTCAACATGTTTATCTGCAATATCTCTTCCTCTTACCATGTAATCACGAACTTGTTGGGACTTTGCCACTTGACTAAATCCCATAATTAGGGTTCGACCTAACTGATTTTGTATCAAATTAAAATAAATATTTGACATTTCAATAGCATTTAAGGGTCTGCGGTTACCAAACCATCCTGCAAGATAACGTTCTTTTTGGACATATTCCACCTTTTTAGGTGCTGGAATATAAGGTGCTCTGATGAATGTTCCTTTGGACAACATGACTTCTGTTGCTTTGTTAAGCACTTTTGTCGACTCATGTAAGCATTCGGTAAAGTATTCACACATATCCAAACGAGCGGAATTTGACAAAGCCAATGAGTTAGTTTCCAAACCGATTTTTCCAATATTTTGAATGTAGAATAGGTAAAAATCATCCGTGTACAAACGTGGGGCTTCTTTATGAACATCTACTTCCTCTGAAAAACCATCAGGAATGGGAAGTTGTTCTTCCGTGAAAAATGATTTTAATTTTTTAACATGTGCCTGGGCTTGCTTCATTGCAAGTTCAAGAACAGAACAGATTTCTTTATCTTCAACATGAGACAAAAAAGTCCCTATGGTACAAATTGATAACGTATCATTCTGATATGATGACCAAAGGTTTGCGATTTCTGCTGATGTAAGTTCATTTTTATGGCTGGTTTTGGGAGCTTTCACATTTTTCCCCTCCATTACAAATATAGATTTTACAAGTATGTTTCCCAACCTCGTAAGGAGTATTCCACCATTGGCGTGTTTTGTTATGAAGGCTTCATAAACTTCTTTAAGCTAGTGTATCTAAGGTTTCCCGGCACTAAATATAAATTGTAAAAGCATATACCTCAAAAAAATTCCAATCAGTATTCCGATGGGTAATGACAACATAGGTAACCAAATTGGTCCGAGTAATATTCCGTTTACTTTAAACGTTGCCGAATAAATGAGACCACTTGTAACGAAATAAGCGGAAAACACAAACGGAAGAAACGCTAAGGGTGCTTTTTTACCGTTTGCATCACTGTAAGCATCCCAAATCGCAAAAAAATAAAGACAAGGATAAAACATCAACCATTGATAATTCGTTTGTTCAATGGCTTTTTCAATTTCACCATGAAAACTCAGAATAATTACATCATTAAAGTTGGATTGGACATTAATCAATATTTCTAATCCAATGAAAAGTAATCCCTTGAAAAGCTTCCCGTTCAGAATTTGGGCAAACCCAGGTAAAGCTATACTCCAAAGGATTTTTTCCAGCTCATCTTTTGTTATCATTAGTTTCCACTTCAATCACTTTCCTTTTTAATAATTTGTAATTATGGGTTATTATTCCAACCACCCCCAACAACCTACAATTCTCTTCATCGAATTTTTCAGGTAAGTTTATTCTCCTTAATACAGCATTGAAATATTCTAGCTAAAGGAAAAATAACTCTTGATTTTTAGGGCAAAATAAAAGAAGACAAAATATAGGAGGAATGCAATATGCCTGAGAAACCTGCCATAACGTCATCCGAACTTGGTATCCTATGGCTTACATACCAAGAAAAAACGATGATTCTGCGAATGTTAGAATACTTTATTGAAAAAGCCGACGATGATAAAGCTAAAAAAATAATGGATGATTTATATAGTGAATTGGATAATTACGTTGATAAAATAACAGATATTTTTAAAAGTGAGGGAGCTGCAATCCCAATTGGATACACTTCTAAAGATGTCAATAAAGATGTTCCAAAGCTGTATGACAATGGTTTTGATATCATGTTCGTCCGGTTACTAAAAGAAATAAGTATGGGATTACATACGCTAAATATAAACATGGCGTACCGTGAAGATATTGTATTGATCTTAAAGGACCTTACCTCAATTACTCAAGCAACTTACAATTCTTGTACACAATATTTGATTGAAAAAGGGCTGATTGCTCGATCTCCTTATGTTTCAATGCCTGATTCCGTTGAGTTTGTTAAAGATAAAAGTTATTTGGGTGGACTTAATCCACTTACCAAACTTGGTAAAAAACGAACATTAAATACGATAGAGGTTGCTTATGTTTATCATGGTATTGAAGCAAATGTTACGGGGCTACAAATGATTACTGGTTTTGCCCAGTGTGCCAATAATTCCGAAGTACAGAATTTCTTTTCAAAAGGAGCAGAACTCTCCAAAAGTGTTATTAAAGAGATGAGTGAAACATTCCTCGAAGATGGTATTCAAATACCTGTTACTTCGGGCGGGCATGCGACACGATCAACAGTTGCTCCGTTTTCCGATAAGGTTATGATGTATTGTACCAGTTTGTTTTGCAGTTTTTCTATGGGAGGAAATGCAGTAGGAAGTGCTTTTAGTTTACGGAACGACTTGGCAGCAAAAATGTCAATTTTCACGAAAGATATTTTCGAATATGCCCATGAAGGTGCAAAAATAATGATTAGGAACGAATGGATGGAAGAACCACCGCAGATGGAAGAACGAAAGGATATAATTAAAAAGTAAAAAGTCTTAAGCACTTGTGTTTTAAATTTTTCACGAGTGCCTTTCTATTAGCTTTTTATGTTAATGAATCAGTTTAGTTTTATCTAGACAGTTTATATTTTCATTCATTTGATGGGGGCACAATTAGGTTTTCATACGTTGCATTTCACTTTCAGTACACTAAGCGTGAGGAGACAAGCAATTTTAAATGATTTATTTGTAGTTCCTAATGCAAGATGGAAAAAATTGGAGATAAGTTATTTAAAAACAGTTTAGAATACATATGAGAAAATGATTTTTCATCGATGACATGGGAAACTGCAAAGGATAATGTTTTTGCTCAAACTCTTTACAATAAAATGGTGGTAAACTAGCTGAATGGTTATTTTATTTAACATATAAAAAGGCAGAAGATATGATATCTCCTGCTTTATCCTATAAAAACCGCCGGTGCATCCTATTCCCATCATAAGAAAAAACAGCCTGCTTTTCCTCTACATTGGTTACTATATGAACGTCTCGCCCCCATAACTGATAAATATACGGAAGCACATTTTCCAAATACTTCAGATCAAGCTCAATTCCTTCGAAGCCATGGACCAGATAGAGTTCTCCGTTTCGTAAATAATCGCCGTTTTCTACACTTATATACGGGAATCCTCCATTGACCCTCATTGAAATAAGCTGGTCTCTTACGTTTTCGTAATCCTTATTGGTAATAAGATAATCTCTGCCCTTCTTTTCGAACAAATACATATCTTCCTGTTGAACCAATTCTTTCGTCAAATAATTCCGAATAAAAGATATATCTGATTCTATCTCGCGTACTTCAAACATTTTCTCTCTGCCTAAATTAGGCTCAACCCCTAGCCTGATCATTTCTTCCGTTGGATTGTTATAGCGCTCCTCAATATCCTCAAATATTTTCAAGCCAAGATAATACGGGTTAATCTGCTGTTTGGAAGGCTGCACAACATTTGCATTTAATTGTGCAAATTCGATGACCTCACCAGTTGTTAAATCCATCTCCCGCAATATCCGCTGGTGCCAATACGAAGCCCAGCCTTCGTATCGCAGAGGTGTTTTAATTTATTACCCTTTAAAAACTTCTATTCCCTTTCTTACCATTTCTCGTCCAACCTCGGGTTTACGTACCGCAACAGCAATTCCAGCAATTAAAACTGCTGTTCCTGACGCGTATAAACCTAACTGTTTAAGAAAATCTCTATGATCCTTCGATTCTTGTTTTATTCGATCCAACTGCTGTATGATTCGATAATAAACTTTTTCCTTTTCTTCTTCACTTTTAGCATTTTCATAATCCTTATTCAATTGATTAATAACCTTATTAACGGAATCAATATACTCCTTACTAACATGTGCATCAGCCAAACCTTTTAACCCTTTTATTACTGCTGATCCTACAGATGACATGGACGTAAAATAACTTTTAAAAAACTCTATTTCCACATCATCCTTACTCTTAAGCATCATTCCTAATAACTTCTGAATTTCCTTTTCTGAGGGTTTCTCTGGATTCTTAATACCCATTTGTTTCATATATTCAACAACTTTATTCTTTTCCACAATATTACCCTCCTCATATTTTTTATCCCTAGTTATTAAGTAGCATAAAATCTACTTAGATTATTCATCCTCCCAATCTTCTCCAGACGAGAAATCAGGAATAAAGGTATTAGCTGCAATATCCTTAATTTCATCTAATAATTTACATACAACTTCATCAAGCATGTCGTCTCTCGGTGGTAGCGGAATATTATTTTCCATATGGTAATTTTCATAATTAAATTCATCAGTTGTAATATATAATAATATAATGTCTTTAATTGGAGCATTTGCTAACTTGGAGTACAAATGACTCTCAATATCTCCCAATATAGTATCTAGTAACATACCTTCCCCATATTGCATTTGAAAACAAAACTCTTCCCAATAATTATTTATATTGTAATCGTCACTTTCGGAAGGACCATTAAATGAAAAGTTTTCAATATCATATTGTATTTCCTTTAGAAGTGGGTTTAATTCCAAACCAGAATATTCTGATATATTATCTACTATATTTTGGTTTATTTTTCTAACAAACTCATTAGCAATATGTGGATTTTTATCATTACTATAACTTCCTTCAACATTCCAATGATCAATGTTATTATTATAAATTTCCTCTACACATTTTGCATATAAAAAATCAACTTCACTTTCTTCAAACATTTCAAGTTTCTTATAAATCTTACTATAAATTTCCTTTAATACCTGGTCATATTTATCAAATTCATAAAATAGCACAAAAATTATTTTGTCTAATAAAGTAGTGAAATTTATATTTAAGAAATCCCCCCCAAATGTTGCGTCTTTCTTCAAACCTTCTGATAAAATATCATTAGAATATTCTTCATACTTCGAATTCAAATAGTCACTCATATAATCAGTAGATTCTTTTTTATAATTCATTACCTCATCCCCTAACAATCTAATCTATATTCTTAAAAATCGATAAATTTAATTATAGCCCTTTTTTGTTATTAATGTATACATTTATCAGAAAAATCAATACCTGGTGTATAAAGGTTAAATTTAATTTCTAGATTAAAATTGCGGTGATAAATTGAAATATTTTTAACACTAAAGTTCTTATTATAGATATTAATTATTTTACACTACTTAAAACATGGGAAATATAAGTTTGTCCACAAATATGTCTCTAAAGTTCCATTCACTGAATTATGGTATCGTGGAATTAAAATTAATTCTGGATTTTATAGTTTTGTTAGAAATTTTGTAGATGAACCAATTATACTAATTAATAAACAAGAACAATTGTCTCTAATTGAATAAGGCAAAATTAAATTAAAAAACACCTAAACGAGAAGAAACAGCTTATCCCGCTCAGGTGTTATTATTTTTTCTAAGCAATTTTAAAATTCAATCTTATAATATCTGATCCTTTCGCTATACAAAGTTAATTATACTTATCAGTTGTAAGAAAAGTTAATTAGTATTATTCTGAATTTTACGGATATTGCGTTTTTGTTTATTTGATTTGCACAATATTCTACAAAAATGATTGGTGGTACTTAATCTATGGGCACGTATAGAAAGAATGATAAGGAGTTTGATTCATTAACACGAAAGAAGGTTTATGAGGGGGAGTTTGTCAATAACCGTAGACACGGAAAAGGAATGGAAATTGGTGAGGATGTAGTTTATAAAGGACATTTCAAAAATGGAACTAAACATGGACGAGGTGTAGAGTATAATAGAAAGACTAAAAAAAGGATTTACAAGGGGAACTTTTTAAATAATAAAAGACATGGAAAGGGTAAAGAAAAAGTAGGTAGATTTGATTATCATGGCAACTTTGAAGATAATATTAGAAATGGGTTTTTCAGAGTTTATGACGATATCAACAGTGAGTTAGTTTATGAAGGATACTATGAAAAAGGCAAGAGACACGGCAATGGTGAGCTTTATATTAAATCAAAATTGTTTGATGGTAACTTTAACTCAGGTGAACTAGTTGATGGTGATGAATATTCCTTGTTAAATAATGAATACAACATATCCTATTCAGGTGAATTCAAGCATTTCAAAAGGCATGGAAAAGGTGTTGAGTATGATATTAACACCGGAAAGGCAATTTTTGTAGGGGTATTCATTAACAACCAAAAAGAAAGGGGCAAGCCCGTAAACAACTACTCTAACCATTGCTTTAGATGCGGGAATTCTGTGAACACTTACAGTAATAATCCATGCTTTAATTGTTTTTGGTTAACATGTCAGTGTGGAGCTTGCGGATGTACTTATTTTTAAAAGCAGGAGATATATTAAACATACCTCCTGCTTTAGCTTCACACAAATCGCCTGTGCATCTTATTCCCATCATACGAAAATACAACCTGTTTTTCCTCCACATAGGTTTCCATATGCACATCACGACCCCATAGCTGGTAGATGTATGGTATTACATTTTCCAAATACTTTAGATCAAGCTCTATTCCCTCGTAGCCGTGGACTAGATAAAGTTCACCATTTCGCAAGTAATCTCCGTTTTCAACCTGTATATACGGGAAGCCGCCGTTGATCCTCATCGAGATAAGCTGATCTCTGACTTTCTCATAATCCTTTTCGGTAATCCGGTAGTCTCTTCCTTGCTTTTCAAACAAATACATATCTTCTTCTTGCACTATTTCTTTTGTTAAATAGTTTCGAATAAAGGAAATATCAGATTCAACTTCACGTACTTCAAACATCTTTTCTCTGCCTGATTTAGGCTCAACCCCTAACTTCCTCATTTCTTCTGTCGGGTTATTGTAGCGTTCCTCAATATTTTCAAACATTTTTAATCCTAGATAGTATGGATTGATCTGTTGTTTGGAAGGCTGCACAACTCCAGCATTCAACTTGGCAAACTCCACTACTTCATCAGTTGTTAAATCCATCTCCCGTAAGATTCGTTGGTGCCAGTAGGAAGCCCAGCCTTCGTTCATGATTTTTGTCTCGAGCTGTGGCCAGAAATACTGCATTTCCTCCCGCATCATTGTTAATATGTCGCGTTGCCAGTCTTCAAGTTCACGACTGTACTCCTCGATAAATAGCAATATATCTTTTTCCGGATTTGGGGGGAACTTTTTTCGTTTATTCCTTGGACTTGGTTGTTTATCTGCTTCACTTTGATCCAAGTTCCATAAATCATCATAGGCTGTTCTAACCTTTGGCGTTGTCTCTTCTTCCTCTTCACTCTGTGCTGGGAGCTTATGTCGTATTATAGATGGGTCAATATGCTCCTGAATCGATAAGACAGCATCCAGAAATTGCTCGACTTCATCTTTTCCATATATCATTTCGTAGTTAGCAATTCGCTCGGCGGTCGCAGTCATACTCTCGACCATGTCACGTCTTGTATTTGCGAATCGGGCATTATTTTTGAAGAAATCGCAATGAGCGAGTACATGGGCAATTATGAGCTTATTTTGAATGAGACTGTTTGTATCGAGTAAAAATGCATAGCAGGGATTAGAATTAATAACAAGTTCATAAATCTGGCTCAGACCAAGATCATAATGCAGCTTCATTTTGTGAAACTGTTTTCCGAAACTCCAATGGCTATACCGTGTTGGCATGCCATATGCACCAAATGTATAAATTATATCAGCAGGACAAATTTCATAACGCATCGGATAAAAATCAAGACCAAATTCAGTCGCGATTTCCGTGATTTCATCTATCGCGCGATTAAGTGCCTTTGTTTCTGTCAAAATAATCCCTCCAGGTGTGCTTTCTATAGTTTATGACGATAGGAGGGAATAATGAACTATTGAATAAAAGAAAGTGATGCACTAATTTCATTTATATGGTTTTCATCTGCCCATAAAATAAAGTAATTGTACGTGTCTCCACCTATTTGAACAGGATTCGGATATCGGACAATTAAGGCTGCCTGATTCTCCATGTCAGGTGGCTGGTCGGCAGATGGGAAAATAAAGCACGCCTCTTGAGACTGAATCTGCGTGTTAACAATCCGTGGGGCAGATCCATAAGGCATTAGCTGGTGGAATGCTTCGTTTTGGCAAACCTGATTGAGCGGACTATCTGAGGATATTGCCGAAATCTGAAAAAATCCATCTGGCCCCTCATATCTTTCTGCTGTTACACTTTGCCAATTTGCCGGATATTGAAACTGAACGTTATATTCAGCGTTAGTATACGTTTTTTTCAATGAGGATCTAGGTGTTGGTGACCACTGTAATGCCATAATCGACACACCCGATATCAACCGTATCGGTACTGGATCTGTTAAATCCATCATCCACATTTCGTTGGCAAATTCCTGCTCGTTACAGCCTGATAAATAGGCGATTCTTCTACCATCACTTGACCATGTCACAGGTGTAGCAAAACAATTAGAGATTGCTCTTGTACGATCATTCTGCCCTTGATTACCAGCAGTTCGAATTAATGAAAAATACCCCCTGTCTTCAAACGCAGTAGCACTATAAAGAATCGTTCTTGAATCAGGTGACCACTCAGGGAAATAATTTTTTGCAAGTGGACCACCCACTACCTCAAAGAGGCTGCCTGTTGCAATTTGTATGATAAATATCAGCGAAATGCTAGCGCCAGGAGTTGTATATAACACATACAGACCATCTGGAGAAAGACGTACATTATTATGCCTTCCACCTGTGTTTTGCGTGATTTGTCGCTTATCAGATCCATCCTGCCTGATACGGTAAAGCTGGCTTACCCCTGATTCATCAGGTGCCTGAAAAAGAAGTTCCGAACCATTTGGAAACCATTGTACATCTGTCGCATCAGGCTGACTTATTCGCTGTGCTTCGTGTGTATTAACATTGTACAAAATAATTTCATCTTGTTTTGTGTAAGCTAGCTTCAGACTATCTGGCGACCAGCTTACAAAAATGCCAAACCCTTCATCAAATTGATCAATACGTGCAACAGTTCCTTCTTCTACATCAACGACATAGAGGATTGCGTTTTTTCCAACAAAAGCTATCTTGCTGCTATTTGGGGACCAAAAAGGTGTAGAAAAGGATTCACCTAAACCTGTTGTAAGCCGTGAAGTAACACCGTTTGTAAGGTCATATAACCAAATATCGAACCCATCTCCGGTGTTTGCTGTATAAGCAATTGCCCCGCTCGTCCCAGGTGGTGCATAAGGAATGATTAATCTCATCCCAGGAAAAATAACATTAGTTGGTAAACGGTTCACATTTCTGATCAACTCTGTATTAACAAGTCCACCTGTAGTAACGTTGAATCTTCTGCCAATCTGAAACAGCGTATCTCCAGGCTGAACAATATAGTAAGGTACGCCGGGCGGTACTTTCAATAGCTGTCCTTCCTGAATAATATAAGGAGGCTCAAGTCCATTCGCTTCGATAATGACAGATTGTGGAACTTTGAAAATTTGCGAGAGATTATAAACGGTATCTCCTGCCCTAACGCGTATCATATCAACACCTGGTGGTACAGAAAGCTGTTGCCCAATAAATATCGTGTAAGGGGACTGTATATTGTTCGCAGCGATTAGAGAATCAACTGGTAACCCCCAGCGAATTGCAATTTGATACAATGTGTCGCCAGGACGGACCGTGTAAAAAAGTTGCATAATATTCACTCCTGAATTATTTAGTAACGAATCTTCATCCTTCTGCCTATAGATTATTCATTTAGACAGCTGGAGGTTCGGAGCACACATCTGCCTATGAAAAGATATTTCCTTTCTTGAATGATTAATTCAATCATGGAAAATATAAAGTCTAGGAGGGATTACCATGGATCAGCATTTTTTATCGATTGAGGAATTTAACGAGTTATTAAATAATTGGAATGGACAAACAATTAAAATTTCAAAAATTGAACTTGACGATGTAGACGAAACATTAATACAGCTGCAAAATATTTCTTATTCTACTAACACGAGAAGAATTGATGACTATGAACCGATGCATGCATTGCAATTTAATGGCACAGGTAATGTTAATACCGATTCCAAGGAACACCAGCCTTTGCCTTCAGAAATTTATGAAATACCACTGGAAGACTCCTCATTATATGAATTTGACGGATCGAGTTTCTTACTGAGCACATCTAGAGGAGTTTATAAAATTGAACTGCATAAGAAATAGTATTCGACAAATAACGGGGAGTGACAGGCACCAGCAGAAAAACAGGCACGAAAAAAAGGCACCAACAAAAGGAAAAACCGGGAAGTGCGTACTCCCCGGGTTCTTTTTTATGCGTTTACTTCTTGTTTTTGGAAGAATTCTTTTAGTGCGTGGTAGACGTCCTGTTTTCCTTTGAGGATGTAATGGCGGAATTTTGGATTATCAAAACCGCTGTAGGCTCTCATTAGTGTTGACTGACGGTTATACATGTTTACTTCCGCATAACCAAACATATTCGAAACATCCATGATCTCATTCACTAATTTAATACATCTCGGATTATCTGACGTTATATTTTCACCATCCGAGAAGTGAAATGGATAGATATTATAACGATTCGGATTATATTTATCATCAATTAAATTCAATGCTTGGTTATAGGCAGAAGAACATATTGTACCGCCACTTTCACCTTTTGAAAAAAATGCCTCTTCTGTTACAACTTTTGCTTCTGTGTGGTGGGCAATAAACGCGATATCTACAGTTTCATATTTGGAGCGAAGGAATTTTGTCATCCAGAAAAAGAAGCTCCTGGCCAGATATTTTTCCAACTTACCCATCGATGCACTCGTATCCATCATCGCTAGAACAACTGCTTTTGATTCTGGCTTAACAACGTCATTCCACGTCTTGAATCGTAAGTCATCATTACTGATAGGTTCAATTCCGGGTCTTCCTTCTGTTGCATTCCTTTTAATTGCCGTTAATATTGTCCGCTTCTTATCAATATTACCCATAAGTCCTTTCTTACGGACATCATTAAATTCGACTTTCTCTGTCTTAATTTCAGCTTGTTCTTTTTGCTGCAGGTTAGGTAACTCCAATTCTTTAAATAGAACCTCCTCTAATTCTGCTAGTGAAACTTCTTTCTCATAATAATCTTTTCCAGCCTGGTCGCCCGCCTGTTTCCCGTTCCCATCACCATTCTCTCCACTCGGATCACGAGCAATGATATCGCCTACTTCGCTATCTCCATCCCCTTGACCCACATGTTTAGTTTTATCATGATTGTAACGGATTTTATATTCATCTAAAGAACGAATCGGGATCTTAATAATATCGCGACCATTAGACATCACAATATTTTCTTCACTTACTAAATCCGATAAGTTATTCCTGATGGCATCCTTTACTTTATCATTATGACGCTGTTGATCTTGATAACCTTTACGATGGAGGGACCAATCTTCCTTGGAGACCGCAAAACTTTCCTTATCTTCCTTCATATCAATCCCCTCCTGCTATTAGTTTTCTTTATTCTATGCAATTACAGACAAATATTGACACATATTAAGGTGTTGATTTGCATTTGTTTATTTCGCTTAATTACACTTATGCAGTTCTTTGCTTCTAAAATGGTAAAAAAATAACAAGACCTCGTGAACAATTAGTCTTGTTATTTCCAACAATTCGATTTAACGGTTGAGTAAGCTTCCTACATAACGCAATAACTCATTTGCTGAAATGGAGTTATAGCCATACTCATCGATTAGCCTTGCAACCACTTCATTTATCTTCTTAAGTTGTGATTCATCCGGTGTCTTTGAAGAAGTAGTTATTTTAACAACATCTTTTAAGTCGGCAAACAATTTCTTCTGAATCGCTTCCCGCAGACGGTCATGCGAATTATAGTCAAAGCGTTTTCCTTTTCTTGCGTAAGCAGAAATGCGTATGAGAATCTCTTCTCTGAATGCCTTTTTCGCATTTTCTGAAATACCAATTTGTTCTTCGATAGAACGCATCAGTTTTTCATCTGGCTGCATTTCCTCACCGGTTAATGGATCCTGCAATTTATTTTTATTACAAAATGCTTCAACATTATCAAGATAATTATTCATTAGTGTTTTAGCTGATTCTTCATAGGAATAAACAAAAGCTTTTTGAACTTCTTTTTTGGCAATTTCATCGTATTCTTTTCGTGCAACAGATATATAATTCATATAATTCTCTCGATCTTCCTCTGATATGGATGGGTGTTGATCCAATCCTTCTTTCAAAGATCGTAAAACATCAAGGGCATTAATTGCAGGAACATCTTTACGTATAATTGTCGATGAAATCCTGTTAATCACATAACGCGGATCAATTCCATTCATACCCTCGTTCGGAAATTCATTCATTAGTTCATCAATATCGATTTGGTTAAACCCTTCGACACTATCACCATCATATAAGCGCATTTTTTTGACAAGGTCTATCCCTTGCTTGTTGGAATCGCTTAGTCTCGTCAAAATAGAAAAAATAGCGGCAACCCTCAGTGCATGTGGGGCAATATGGACATGTGCCATATCACTTTCATTTATCATTTTTTTATAGATACGTTCTTCCTGACTCACTCTTAAGTTATATGGAACAGGCATTACAATAATTCTTGAATGAAGGGCCTCATTTTTTTTATTAGAAATAAAGGAGCGATATTCTGCCTCATTCGTGTGCGCTACAATAAGTTCATCCGCCGAAATCAAGGCAAACCTTCCTGCCTTGAAATTGCCCTCTTGAGTCAGTGATAGCAAGTGCCAGAGAAACTTCTCATCGCATTTCAGCATTTCCTGGAATTCCATCATCCCACGGTTTGCTTTATTCAACTCACCATCAAATCGATATGCCCTGGGATCTGATTCGGAACCAAATTCAGCAATCGTTGAAAAGTCAATACTTCCTGTTAAGTCAGCAATGTCCTGTGACTTGGGGTCAGACGGACTGAACGTTCCAATCCCTACACGTTTATCCTCTGAAAGAATAATCCGTTCAACCATTACATCCTCAATACGTCCATCATATTCCTTTTCAAGTCGCATCGCGTTTAATGGGGACAAGCTGCCTTCGATACGAATGCCATATTCGTTTGAAAAATCCTCACGCAAATGCTTTGGAATAAGATGAAGTGGATCCTCATGCATCGGACAGCCTTTAATAGCATAAACCGCACCTGCATCCGTTTTGGAATAACTTTCGAGACCACGCTTTAGCATTGTCACTATTGTTGACTTACCACCACTAACAGGACCCATTAGCAATAATATTCGCTTTCTTACATCAAGTCGCTTTGCTGCAGGATGAAAGTATTCTTCTACTAGTCTTTCAATCGAATCTTCAAGACCAAATATCTCTTTACCAAAAAAGTCATACATCCTCTTTCCATCTTTTTCAGATAGACCGGAACTTTTAATCATATTATAAACGCGTGAATGAGCCGTTTGGGCAACTTCTGGCCTTTGTTTTACAATATCCAGGTACTCAGCAAATGTTCCTTCCCAATTTAGCCTTTTTTCTTCTTCACGGTGGCTTTTCACCTTGTTTAGTATATCCATTCTGTTCCCTCCATCTAGGGCGTGGTTAATATAATCTTATGCGGATAGCTTATTCATCATGCTGACTAGTTTATCGGAATCCTGGGTAAATCCCTCCTAACTTTTCATTTTGTACTTATAATTAATCATCTTTTAACAAAAACTATTAGCAAACTTGGCTTTTAATGGTGAAAAGTACTAAGGCAGGAAGACTTTTTTAACTAATAAAAAAATTAAGGATGGATGCTGATGAACGTTGCGGAATTACTCGTTAAATGTATGGAGCACGAGGGAGTTGAATATATTTTCGGAGTTCCAGGTGAAGAGAATATCGATGTCATTAATGCACTTTACGATTCTACTATTGACTTTATCGTAACAAGACACGAAACAAGCGCTGCTTTTATGGCAGGTACATACGGCAGATTAACTGGGAAACCAGGTGTTTGTTTAGCTACATTAGGTCCAGGTGCAACAAACCTAATGACAGGCGTTGCCAATGCTAATATGGATCATGATCCTTTGGTTGCAATTACCGGCCAAGCTGGACTAAGCCGGCATCATAAAATTTCCCACCAGTACTATGATTTGATAAACATGTATGAACCTGTAACAAAGTGGAATGCCCAAATTAAGACAGGCGAAATCACACCGGAAGTCGTTCGCAAAGCTTTCCAAGTAGCAGGACAGGAGAAATGGGGAGCAACACATATTGACCTGCCTGAAGATATTGCTGACATGGAGGTTGATGCATCTCCAATAAAACCAACTGACAGACCGCACACTGAAGCAAACCCTAAAATAATTAAACGTGCTGTAAAATTGATTGAGGAGGCAAAGCACCCAATTATTCTTGCCGGAAATGGTATTACCAGGCAAGAGGCTATAACTGAAATGCGGAGCCTGATTGATAAAAGCCACTTGCCTATTGTCAATTCTTTTATGGGAAAAGGAACTGTGTCCTGGGAAAACGAGCACAGCTTGCTAACAGCAGGGATTGGCGGACAGGATTACATTACATGTGGCTTTGACAGTTCTGACTTAATTATTACCATTGGTTTTGATATGGCTGAATATTCTCCTAAGGATTGGAATCCGGATGGCAAAAAGTCGGTTATTCATATCGATACCGAGGAAGCTGAGACCGATGAGAATTATCCAGTTATTCTAAGTGTTTTAGGAGATTTAAAAGCAAACCTTCAACAGTTAGGGGAACAACTTGAGTCCAAGGAAAGAAATATGGAATGGGTGGCAGGGGTAAGAAAGAAGGCCTTGGATGAATTTGAATCATTTAAGGATGATTCCAGTTTCCCTGTAAAGCCACAAAAGATCATTGCCGATTTACGGTCTGTTTTAAAAGAAGACGATATTGCTATATCTGATGTTGGTGCACACAAAATGTGGATGGCCCGAATGTATCACTGTTACGAGCCGAACACATGTCTAATATCGAACGGCCTTGCTTCTATGGGGGTGGCTGTTCCAAGTGCAATTGCTGCAAAAATGGTTCACCCGGAACGTAATGTTGTGGCAGTATGTGGAGATGGTTCTTTTCAAATGACAGGTGCTGAACTGGAAACAGCTAAGCGACTGAACCTGCCAATTATTGTATTAATGTGGAGAGATGATGGATACGGGCTAATAGAATGGCACCAGTTAAAGAAATTCGACCGTTCAGCCTATATTAAATTTGGCAACCCTGACTATATTCAACTTGCTGAATCATATGGATTCGAAGCAATGAAAATAGAGAAAGCAGAAGACTTGAAGCCAGCACTGGAAGAAGCGATAGCAATGAATAAACCTGTGTTTATCGATTGCCCGGTTGATTACAGTGAGAACATGAAATTAACCGAGAAATTAGGCGATATTATATGTTAGCTATAAGGAAGGAGGATATCAATGATAGGTTCGATTATTAATGGTCAGGAGCGCACTACCAGCGAGAATACCAAGGCTGTTATAAACCCATATAACAATGAGAAAGTGGAAGAGATAGCGCTAGCTTCCCGGGATGATCTTGAGGATGCCATCACTAATTCATTTGATACGTTCCATAACACAATGAAAAGCCTGGCAGCACATGAGCGTTCTGATATTCTACGCAAAACTGCAGATTTACTGGAAGAGAACACCGAAGAATTTGCACAAACAATTGTTAAAGAAGCTGGAAAACCAATTACGTTCAGCCGGAGTGAAGTCGGGCGTGCAGTCCAGGTTATCCGCTTCGCATCAGAACAGGCAAAACACATATCTGGTGAGGTAGTTCCAATGGATGCAGCAATAGGCGGTGAAGGACGACTGGGATTAGTTAAACGAATACCGCTCGGCGTTGTTGGCGCAATCACTCCCTTTAACTTTCCATTAAATTTATCACTGCACAAAATCGCACCAGCAATTGCTGCAGGAAATACCGTCATTTTTAAACCAGCTGAAAAAACACCAATATCTGCTCATATGCTTACAAAATTATTTACAGAAGCTGGCCTCCCGGATGGTGTATTAAATCTTGTACTTGGAACTGGTAAGGACGTCGGAGAACCACTTGTGCAACACGATAAAGTTCACAAAATATCATTCACGGGAAGCTTGCCCGTCGGCAGATCAATTAGAAAAACTGCCGGGCTAAAAAAGGTTACCCTTGAGCTTGGTTCGAACTCACCGAATATACTATTCGACGACACAGATGTAGAACAAGCGGTTAAGCTTTTAGTCAAAGGGGCCTTTGCTTTTTCAGGACAAGTATGTATTTCAGCACAGCGGGTTTATGTCCAGAAAAATATCTATGATCAGTTTCTGGAGCAATATGTTAAACAGACAAATGACTTAAAAATTGGAAACCCCAAGGATGAAGACACTGATATAGGGCCAATGATAAGTGAAGAAGAAGCAGAACGGGCCAAGCAATGGATTGACGATGCCGTAGAGAATGGGGCAACTATAGCAGCAGGCGGTGAACAAAACGGGACAATATTAACGCCCACTATCATGACAGATGTTGATAAAAACATGAAAATTATCGCAGAAGAAGTATTCGCGCCGATTGTATCGGTCATTCCATTTGATACAGAAGATCAAGTAGTTGGCTTTTCCAATGACTCTATTTACGGGCTGCAGGCAGGTGTTTTTACAAAAGACCTGGACCGGGCATTGCGTGTTGCCGATAGTCTTGAAATGGGCGGCGTATGGATTAACGAAATATCAACATACCGCCAGGACAATCACCCATATGGCGGTGTTAAACAAAGCGGTATCGGTAAGGAAGGCGTAAAATATGCTGTTGAAGATATGACCGAGTTGAAGTTTATCGGGATGAAATTGAAACAATAAATGTATAGTAGAGTGGAGCATTGGATTGCACAGGCGCAATTTAATGCTCTTTCTTTTGATGCAATAGGCTTTTGTTAATTGGAATTGTGATATATCGACCTGGAATGTGGTTTATCAACTTGGAATGCGGTATATCGACCGAGAAATCGGTTTATCAACTGGGAATTCGGTATATCAACCGGGAATTCGAGATATCGACTCAAAACGCCGTATATCAACCGCGAAATGCGGTATATCAACCAACCGAGATACAAGATTAAAAAAGCGGTTCAATCAAGGGGCTGCACTCCCCGATTGAACCACTTATTTATCAAAAGATCAGCTGCTATACCCGTCGTCCTCATATATCCTCGCTGCAATACTCCTGTTTCGATTGATTGAGCCTGAGAAAGAATGACTCATGAGCATAGAATAAACCTGCTTTCTGATTACATCGTTATTTTCGAAGAGCTCCTGATCAAGCTGCCTTACTATGATCAGCACCTGGTTATATGCTTCTTCAAGTGACGTTTCCATCAGCATTTCCTTTAGTGGTGCTTCACCTTTGGAATCTATTTCTTTTTTGGTACGCAGCACTGCTGACTCGGATGCATACAAGTGGATAGCCACGTCTGATAGTTTCATGAGGACTTCTTGCTGTGTTTCCAGCTGTTCGCCAAACTTCTGACGGGCAAGCTCTACTAGTACAAGATACATCGCCCTTAAATCCTCGATTAGCTTTACGTGCTTATCCTGGCCATTGTGCTCCTCTTTCAACCGTTGAAAGGCATTCGTTACCGCTTGCTCGTAAGGTAGCTCTCCTTTCAGTGATTTTTTCAAAAACTGTCCTGTTAAGAGCAGTCGATTTACTTCATTCGTCCCTTCAAATATACGATTGATTCTAGAATCTCTGTATATCTGTTCAATCCGGTATTCGTTGATAAATCCTGCTCCGCCGTGTAGCTGAAGGCCTTCATCAGCAAGATAATCCAATGTCTCCGAGCCATATACCTTACACACTGCACATTCCAGGGCATATTCCGATAAACCGGCCGCGACAACTCGTTTATCCGCCTCCTGGTCAAGTCCTTTCATTGCTTGCTCCAATAATGCAGACGTTCTGTATTGCATTGATTCAGACGCATAAATTCGTGCTGCCATTTTTGCTATTTTTTCCTTGGAAGCTCCAAAGTCAGCAAGTGCTTGCTTGAATTGCTTCCGTTCCTTAATATGGGATACGGTTTCTTTCAATGCATATTTGGATGCGCCGACACAGGCTGATCCAAGGTTAAACCGTCCAAGATTTAAGACCGTAAACGCAATGATATGACCCCTGCCAATCTCTCCAAGCAGGTTTTCAACAGGGACTTCACAATCTTCTAAAATTACGGATCTTGTTGACGAGCCTTTAATTCCCATCTTTTTCTCCTCGGGTCCAAGCTTCAATCCTGGAAAGTCTTTTTCCACGATAAAAGTAGTGAACTTTTCCCCATCTACTTTAGCATAAACAATAAATGTATCCGAAAAAGAGGAGTTCGTAATATATATTTTCGTACCATTTAACAGGTAATGTGTTTTTGCTTCGTTCAGGACTGCAGTTGTCTTCCCTGACATCGCATCAGACCCTGCTTCAGGCTCTGTTAAACAGTAAGCACCAATATATTCTCCGCTTGCAAGTTTAGGAAGATACTTTTCTTTCTGCTCGGTTGTACCGTAATAGGTAATTGGCAGTGTTGCAATACAGGTATGATTGGAGTGTGCTACGCCATAGCTTCCAGTCCGTCCAATCTGCTCCCCGACAATACCTTTGCTAATCTTATCTAGTCCTAAGCCTCCAAATTCTTCCGGGATGCTGTGGGCAAGCAGTCCAAGATCTCCCGCCTTCTTCATCAGGTCAACGACAACATTAAACTGCTGTGCTTCAATCTCTTCGTGACGTGGTTCAACCTCTTTAATGGCAAATTGCTGTGCTGTCTTTTCAATCATCTTATGTTCGTCCGTTAAATCTTCCGGGAAAAACGCTTCATTCGCTTCTATCTGATTAACTAAGTAAGAACCACCATAATTTCCGGTTTTAATAGTTGCCAAATTATTCACTCTCCCTATTGATGCTTAAAGTTCGCTTTTCTTTTTTCAATAAATGCCTGTACACCTTCTTTAACATCATCGGTTTGAAAGACATCTGTAAAGAGAGTTGCCTCTAGGTCAATGCCATCCTTTAGGTTCATTTCTATTCCTTCGTCGACGGCTTGTTTAATTCTTGATAGTGACTGGAGTGATTTGTCAGCAATTTGATTTGCTAGATTCATAGCCTTATTCAGCCCATCACCAGTTGGAACAACATGATTCACCAAGCCTATTTTCTCGGCTGCATCTGCCGTAATCGGTTCGCCGGTAAACATAAGCTCTTTGGCTTTTGCTTCTCCAACAAGTCGGGGCAGTCTTTGGGTTCCACCGCCACCCGGGAACAAGCCAAGCTTTACTTCCGGAAGACCTATTGTCGTATGTTCCTCGGCAATACGAATATCAAAAGTTAATGCAAGTTCACAGCCACCGCCAAAGGTAAGTCCGTCAAGTACCGCAATTGTTGGCTTTGGCAAGTTGTCCAGATTATTTAACATGTTATGCATTTCCATCACACCTGAACGCATATCAGGATTTCCGATCATGTTTGGAAATTCCTTTATATCCGCTCCAGCCATGAATGCCTTCGTTCCAGCAGTAGTAAGTACAACACATACCACTTCTGGATCGGCTTCCACCTTTTCTGTAACCTCTTTTAACTCTTGTTGTACCTGTTGTCCCATTACATTTAATGGTGGATTATCAATCGTTATCACCGCAATACCATTTTCTTTTTTAAAGGAAACAAGTTGTCCCATTTATTTCTCCCCTTTCGTATAGTCATACCAGCCCTTACCTGTTTTTCTGCCAAGATTTCCTGCTTTCACCTTTTCCTCTACCGATTTTGCCGGTTTGTCTTTTGGATCTCCTGTTTCCTGATAAAGCTGGAGGTTTGCATAATATCCAACATCAATTCCAGACAGATCCATCAACTCGAATGGTCCAATCGGATGTTTTAAAGCCTTTTTGGTTATCAAATCAATTGCTTCAAAATCCGCATAGCCTTCCTCGTACAAGTAAAGCGCTTCTTTTGATATGGCAAATAGCAGACGATTTGCTATAAAACCATAGATTTCTTTTTCCAATAGCACTCCGGTCCAGCCAATCTGCTCGCAAAAATTCATTGCTGTTTGTGCAGTTTCATCTGACGTTTGATCACTTTTAACCACTTCCACACAATCCATTACAAGCGGTGGAAAAAAGAAATGCATATTTAGTACTTTGTCAGACCTTGTTGTTACCTCAGCTAGCTTGGAATTGACTATTGTTGAGCTATTTGTTGCCAGTATAGCTTTTTGCGGTGCAAGCTTTTCCAGTTCGGAAAATACTTCTCGTTTTACGTCCAGTTTTTCAACTACTGCTTCAATAACCAAGTCGGCATCCTGCACAGCTGCTTTTAGACTTGTTGTCGTGTGAAGACTAGCAAAAGCAGCGTTCTTCTTTTCCTCAGTAATTTTTTCCTTATTCACCCATTTTACCATGTGCCCTTCCAACTGCTCTTTCGCTTTGTCCAGTGCGCTTTCCTGAATATCCTGCAGATGTGTTTCAAACCCTCCAAGTGCACTAAGCATGGCAATTTGATGACCCATGGAACCTGATCCAATAACTGCAACCTTATGTATCGTTTTGTTCGTCATAGATTTATTCCTCCTTACTAACCAACTAGTTAGTATGTTTAATGTAAGAGGGAGCTAATAGGGCGCTTCAATACACCCTATTACCTCCAGTTACTTATTTCTGTAAACTTTCATCTCTAATTGCCCGTCGTAAAATCTTTCCTACATTTGTCTTTGGAAGTTCATCCCGGAATTCGACTACCCGCGGCACTTTATAGGACGCCATATTTTCTTTGCAATATGCGATAAGCTCTTCTTCATCACATTGCTTGCCATCTTTTAATACAACAACTGCTTTGACGGTTTCTCCCCGATATGCATCAGGGATGCCAACAACAACCGCTTCCTGGACGGCTGGATGCTCATAAATAACCTCTTCCACATCCCGAGGATAAATATTAAACCCACTTGCAATAATCAGGTCCTTTTTACGATCAACAATATAGGCATAGCCATCTTCGTCCATACGGGCAATGTCTCCTGTGTATAACCAGCCATCACGAAGCGTGTTGGCCGTTTCTTCCGGCATATTCCAGTATCCCTTCATTACTTGTGGACCCCGAATGACTATTTCGCCAGTTTCGCCAACAGGGACTTCCTCAGTTCCCTCTGCTAAATCAACAATTTTGTAGTCAGTAGACGGGATTCCTATGCCGATACTGCCTGGTTTTCTCTCGGCAAAAAACGGGTTACAGTGTGTAACTGGTGCACTCTCTGAAAGACCGTAACCTTCCAGGATTTTAGCCCCGGTTTTTTCTTCAAAAGAACGCAGTAATTCACCTGGCATTGGAGCACTGCCACTGTTACAAATACGTATGCTGTCAATTCCATACTCTTCTGCTTTTGGATGACTTGTTAATGCTACATACATCGTCGGAACCCCAGGGAACGAGGTTGGCTTCAAGTCTTTGATCGTTTGCAGCACTTCCTCCAACTCGAATTTTGGCAGCATGATACTTAGTGATCCGGTGTAAATGGAAAGATTCATGCAGGCTGTCATCCCAAACACATGAAAAAGAGGTATTACCGTCAGATAGCGGTCTTTCCCGGACTGAATTTCGTCTTTAAAATATTCATAGACTTGCAGCGTATTCGTCAATATATTACGGTGTGTAAGCATAACTCCCTTTGAACGTCCTGTCGTTCCACCAGTATATTGCAGTACAGCCAAATCTTCTTTCGGATCAATTTCTACCGGCTCGGGTGGTCGCTGGGCTTGTTTCAGAAAAGCTGTGAATCCCACTGCTATGCTATCTTCGGTGTCTCGTCCTTCGAGGTTTACTTTTATCACGCGCTTAACAGATGTGTTATCAATAATTTGGTTCAAGACGGGAAGTAATGGTTCATAGATAACGATTGTTTCTGCTCCTGAATCGGTTAATATATGCTCAAGTTCTTTTCCAACGAGCATCGGATTCACCTGTGTAACTGTTCCACCGGCTTGTAGCGTTCCATAATAACTTATGACGTAATGCGGGCAGTTTGGAAGCATGAGAGCTACGCGATCTCCCTTATTAATGCCATTGCCATCTTGCTGAAGAGACGAAGCGAATGCTCCTGTTTGTGTTCCAAGTTCCTTATAGGTGATTTCTTTTCCATAAAAATAAAGTGCTTGATGATCCCCATAATTGGCAATTGCATTCTTTAGCATATCTGGGACCGAGTCGTTGGGTATTTCTAGCTCCTTCTTAATATGCTCCGGGTAGTGCTTTAACCATGTTTTATTCATTAGTATTCCTCCCCTTAATTTGGTAACGCTTACATTAAACTTATTCGTTATTTGCATATTTTACGATAGGCTGTTATATAAAAGTTTCTTGTTAAATGCAGAAAATTACTAAAGTGCTATGACACCGCTCCGGAAATACACTTCGCTTTCCGCGGGCAACGCTTCAGCTTCCTCGGAAGCAAAAACCGCTTCCTGCGGGATCTTCAGCTGTTGCTATTCCCGCAGGAGTCTCCGTGTATTTCCTCCGCTGGGTTTTGTGTCACTATATTTTTTAACCATTTAAACCAGCAATTGGAATCATGCGAGACTCCTGTGGGACAGCGAGGAGGCCACTGAAAAACTATCTCGTGCTGTTCCTGTAGGAGTCTGTGTATTCTGCCTCCACTGATAGAGATTTCCTGATTAATAAGCAGTTATATTCCATAAGATTAACGGTTCGTAGAGTTATTCTAAGCTGCGGAAAAATGCGAGACTCCTATGGAAACGGAACAGTCTGAAGACCCCGCAACGAGCGGTTTTTGCTCGTGAGGAGGCTGAAGCGTTCCCCATGGAAAGCGAGTATTTTTCCGCAGCGTTGGATTAGCACTCATCTTATAAAGGATGAAAGGAAACTATCATAAATTGTTGTCAAAGGTTAGATCAACTACGAAGACTAATATGCAACAAATCCTCCAAGAAAAGTTCCCTACGATGATACTACGGAATTAAAACAAGTTTTCCTTTTGTTTTTCTTCCCTGCATTAAAGCATGAACATTTGCGGCATCTGCTAATGGGTATGTTCCGCCTACCGTTAGTTTTAGCTCTCCTTTTTGTACATATATTAAAAGTTCACTTAGACTATTTTGAAAAAGCTTTGGCTTTCGCATGATTTGCGGCAGGAAAAATCCTACAACAGATTGATTACGTTTCATTAGTGCACCTGGGTAAAATTTTGCCTGTTCACCACTTGCTGCTCCATAGATAACCAGACGGCCAAATGGCGCTAAACATTCAATCGTTTTATGAAAAACTTCACCTCCGACCATTTCCAGTGCAACATCAACACCTTCTCCACCCGTTAATTCGCGAACCTCTAATTCCCAGTCATCCTTGGTATAATCAACAGCATGATCTGCACCCATCTTCTTCGCAAACGCCAATTTCTCCTCGTTACTGGCAGTTGCGATTACCTTTCCTGCTCCAAATAACTTTGCAAGCTGGACAGCCAACGAACCAACCCCACCAGCAGCTGCATGGACAAGAACCGTCTCACCTTCTTCTAATCGGCCCATCGTTTTTAAGATGTGATAGGCACTCAATCCTTGTAAGGGAAGTGCGACTGCACGTTCAAATTCCACACCATCCGGAACAGGAATTACTGATGCTGCCGGTACGACTGCATATTCAGCATAGCCTCCAGATTCAATTAGTGCGACAACCCTTGCACCTTTTTGTATACTTTTTACATTGGAACCAACTTCGCTGACCACCCCTGCTACCTCTGCACCTGGGATGAACGGAAGATTAGTTGGTACTACATATTGACCCTCACGCCTGGCAGTGTCTGCATAATTAACACCAACCGCTTGTACTTCAATTAATACATCATCTTCGCTGAATGCTGGTGCTTTTGTATCAATAACCTCCAGCACATCTGGTCCACCATATTCGTTAAATTGTACTGCTTTCATAACTATAGCAATCCTCCATATAAAATTTAGTCTTCTGCAACAATTGTTTTCCCGTCAAATAACCTTGGCACAACGGACAATATGCCCTTTCTGCTAACAAATTCCACTTCATTTTCAACACCATATGCAGCCATCATCTTTCCTACATGTGATTTACGAAGCACATTTTCCGATTGATCACTTAAATTTTCATAAAACAGCTTTGCTGCCATGGCGCTGTCCGTTAGATCTACCTGTTCATGGCTATAGCCACTTACAAGCTGATCAATAAAATATCCAGCTCCATAAAGATCCTCGATGCAAAATGAATTGTTTGATCCGGAACAAACAACGACAATCGATTCATTGTCATATCTTTCAATCAAACGGCGAGCGACTGCCTCGCCATTTAACAAGGATGCCATATACACCTTTTTTGCATTTGCTGCTTTTCGAATAGCTACGGTTCCATTCGTTGTTGACAACACCACCTTTTTTCCAGCTATATGGTTCTTAAGATATAATGGAACAGGGTCCAAAAACCCCTTAATCGTTATGCCATCACGCTCTCCAACAAGACAAACATCATCCTCTTCCATTACTTCCGCTTCTTCTAACGCTTCCTTTTCATTCAGTACTGGCGTTACCTGTTTTGCTCCATAGGCCAAACACGTTGTTATCGTTGATGTGGCAAGCAGCACATCAAACACGACCGCAATTTTATCCTCATTCATTTGCAGATCATCGATTTCTTCTTTTTTCCAGAGAAGATGGACCTTCAAAGACGTCACACACCCTTGGCAGTATGCAACGCATATTGAATCAGGTTGGATACAAATTTATCAAATTGAGAAAATCTTGAATCACTTGTTTGCCCTTGTTTGTATCGGAAATAAATCTGCTGACAAATTACTGCGAGCTTAAAGTACGCGAATGTCTGGTAAAAGTGAATACTTGAGACATCACGACCGCTTTTCTTTGCATAATCCTCGATAAACTCCGCACGGGTAAAAAATCCTTCCATTACGGTCACAGGTGGCTTTCCAAGTCCCTTTTTTAATAATTCTGGATCACCCGCTTCTATCCAATAACTCATGGCAGCCCCAAGATCTGCCAATGGATCACCTACAGTTGTCATTTCCCAGTCAAACAACCCTGTCATTTCACTAAAATCTTCGGAAAACATAGCATTGTTCAACTTATAATCGTAATGGATAATCGTTGGGTCAGGCGATATCGGAATATTATCCGTAAGCCAGTCTGTTAACTCAGCTATCCCTGGTACATCATCAGTCTTTGAACGATTGTACCGCTTAATCCATCCCTTCACCTGACGCTCCATAAATCCATCCGGCTTAGCAATGTTGACGAGGCTGGTTTTCGTGTAATCTATTTGATGCAATTCTACTAACTTGTCTACCATTAACTCTGAAACCTTGCGTCCCAGCGGTTTATCATACACTATCCCCTCAGGAAATTCGGTATCCAGTACAATCCCCTTTCTTCGTTCCATGATAAAAAAAGGGCTGCCTACAATGTCAGTATTATCCGAAAACACATAAGGCTTTGGTGCTGTCGGGTATGATGGATGTAAACCCGACAACACCGTATACTCCCGCTCCATATCATGTGCCTTTGGGGCAACTGGACCTAATGGTGGCCTGCGCAATACTGCTTCCCAGTCATCTATTCGCAATAAATATGTCAAATTGGAGTGGCCAGCACCGAATTGTTCAACTTCAAGCGGTCCATCAGGAACTCCTGCGATATTTTCTCTGATAAATTTCAATAGTGGATCTTTATTGAGTTCTTCACCATTCCGGACGCGAATTGTATCTTTAAAACCGGATTTCATCTCAGTCATCTCCCTTCATATGCGCCTGCAGCTTATCCTTGAATGACTCCGGAATCTCTATTGTTTGCTCTGCATGTACGTCAAAATAAACAAGTACTACCTCACCTCTAGCAATCAAATCACCGGATTCACTCTCCGTCATCCTACTTGTCAGCGTTATACTTTTTGTTCCAATCTTTAATACCTCAGTGGCGACTTTGAGTGTCTTTCCGAAATAACCTTGCCTGATAAAGTCACACTTTGCTGACACCAGCATAAAAGCAAAATTACCATTTTCAATATCAATTCCAAGCTTTTTCAAAAAATCAATTCTTGCCTCTTCCATATAAATAAAATAACTCGCATTGTTAATGTGGCCTAACAGGTCTGTTTCACTGACTCGAACTTTTATATTCAGAATATCCAGCCTACCTCACCTCCTACTGCTCAATCCCTTTCAGGATCATATCTACATAGATCTCCACCAGGTCATCAATCGACACTTCGCCATCTGGCTTATACCACTGGTAACTCCAATTTGTAATTCCTAAGATCCCAAACGTAATCATATCTGTCCGCAGACCTTTACGGAATTCACCTTGCTGTACACCTTCATTTACCGTCTTTTCGATATTCAGACGAAACTGATCACGCTTCTTTTTAATATTTTCAATGTTGTCATTAGCCAAATGCCTCACCTCACGGAAAAACACCCGTGCACTTGGCCCTTTATCAGCAATATCTGTTACCAGTAACCGGATTGTCCTGCTTAATTTCTCTTTTTGCGAAAGATCTTGGTTGTCCAAAATAAGCTGCTGCCGTTCTAATAGATTGGTAATGTAATCAGAGTGAATGTCCATTAACAGCTGCTCTTTACTTGAAAAATAATAATAAAATGTCCCTTTGGTTACCTCCAGCACATCGACAATATCCTGGATTGACGTTTGACTGAATCCTTTTTTCTCAAAAAGTATAATACTCTGCGTTGTTATTTTTTCTTTCATATTATATTCCTCGCTAGTTTGATATATTTATAATGCATGTGCACCGCCATCTACTGATAGAATATCACCGCTGACATAATCAGATGCCTTTGATGCCAGGAATAATGCCGCCCCTTTTAAATCCGCGTCACTTCCCAAGCGATTTAATGGCGTTCCTTCTAAAATTTTATCTTTTCCTGTGTGAATTAACCCTTTTGACATTTTTGTTGGGAAAAATCCTGGTGCAATGGCATTTACATTAATATTATGCTGTCCCCATTTAGTCGCCAAATCCTTCGTGAACGTCATAATTGCCCCTTTACTCGTATTGTAGCCGATAGTGTCCATGTATCTTGGATCTGTTCCGCCAAAGCCGGCAATTGAAGCGATGTTAATGATTTTACCGCCTTCCTGCTCAATCATTACTTTGCCAACCTCCTGACTCATTAAAAACGTGCCTGTTACATTTACATTCATTACCTTCTGCCAAGCTTCAATCGGCATATCCACAACTGGTGCGCCCCATGTAGCACCACTATTATTCACAAGAATATCAATGGATCCAAAGTGAGCTTTTGTTTCATCAACTACTTTTTTAATATCCTCCTGGTTTGTAACATCACAGCTGAATGCCAGTGAATCAACACCTAATTTCTTCAGCTCCTCACTCATTTCCAGACATGCCTCAAGTTTACGGGAGCACACGACAACATTAGCACCTGCTTCTGCTAATCCCTGGGCAACTTGCGCCCCAAGACCACGTCCTCCTCCTGTAACAATTGCCGTCTTGCCTTCTAGCTTAAAAAGTTCTAGTACGTTCATGATACTTTCCCTCCATTTTATGAATGTTTTCGAAGCTCTAATTTTGCTATCTGCCTGCGATGTACTTCATCCGGACCATCGGCTAATCGGAGTGTCCGCGCATTCGCCCAATGTGCTGCAAGCGTGACATCATCACTAACCCCTGCACCACCAAACGCCTGAATTGCTCTGTCTATTACCCGTAATGCCATATTTGGTGCAACAACTTTGATCATTGCTATTTCCGTTTTAGCTTCTTTGTTGCCAACCGTGTCCATCATATAGGCTGCTTTTAACGTTAATAACCGGGCTTGTTCAATATCTATTCGTGATTCAGCAATCCATACCTGAACGACACCCTGGTCTGCTAATTTTTTGCCAAAAGCTACGCGATCTTGTACACGCTTACATAAATCTTCAAGCGCCCGTTCTGCAGCACCAATTAATCGCATACAGTGATGAATGCGTCCAGGACCAAGTCTCCCTTGTGCAATCGCAAAACCTTTTCCTTCCCCCCAGATCATATTTTCAGCAGGGACTCTAACATTTTCATATGTAATTTCTGCATGCCCATGTGGTGCATGATCATAACCGAACACAGGAAGCATTCGCTCCACTTTTACCCCTGGAGTATCAAGTGGCACCAAATTCATCGACTGTTGCTCATGCCGAGCAGCTTCCGGGTCGCTTTTCCCCATAACAATCGCAACCTTACATCGTGGATCACCAGCTCCAGATGACCACCACTTCCGGCCATTAATTACATACTCGCCACCGTCTCTGACAACGCTTGATTCAATATTTGTCGCGTCACTTGAAGCAACATCAGGCTCTGTCATCGAAAAACATGATCGAATTTCACCATTAAGAAGCGGGAGCAGCCACTTTTCCTTTTGGTCCTCGGTCCCGTAGCGATGCAACACCTCCATATTGCCTGTATCTGGAGCATTACAATTAAACACCTCAGGGCCAATCATCGAGCGTCCCATAATTTCACAGAGCGGGGCATATTCCTGATTTGTTAATCCGCCTCCATACTCACTATCTGGTAAAAATAAATTCCAAAGCCCTTGTGCCTTGGCCTTTTCTTTTAATGTTTCCATAATTGGCGGAACAGCTGACCAACGACTTTCCTGCTGATTCAATTGCTCATCATAAACTTTTTCGTTTGGATAAACATGCTCCTCCATGAAATCTGTCAGTTTCTTCTGCATATCGATAACTTTTTCAGAGTACGAAAAATCCATCTCTTCATCTCCTGCTTATTTATATTAATTAAACTTACTAACCGGATAGTATGTTCAGAATATTATAATTAATTATAAATGATTATATTAAGAAATGCAATATAAAAACGCCAGACAATTGTGATTAGGAATTGTTCTGACGTTGTTATATTAGTTATATTTCACATGCTCTTTAAACGCATCAATAAATTGTTGCGGAGATGATTTTACCGTATAGGAATAGACTCCCTTATTGGTGTGTAAATACAATAGACCGCCTTTTTGGCCAATAACCCGATAAGACATATCAAGTACATTTTCAATCGAAAATTCACGATGCTGCGTTACAATCTTGTCATTATACATATAGATGGTACGTTCATACTCAACATCTCTTTGGTCGATACTGCTTACTTCCCGTTGAACCTTATAATACGGCTGTTCAGCAATTAAATACATGGACACCCTCCAGCTTTCTTACTGTGCTACAAGTTTTCGATGAATAAACGGATCACATCGGCTCCACCAATAAATGTTCCCAAAGAACTCCCCAAATTTGCCAACACAACGACAAGCAGAATACGACTTACTTTATTATGCCAAAAACCCTTCACACTAAATACATCCTCTGAAATAGCTTCAAAATCAGCTACATTTGGTTTGCGAATATAAGCTTGAACAATTCCGGCAAACCAGCCAGCAGCGATTAACGGATTAAGTGAGGTTAATGGGGCCGCTGCAAAAGCAGTAAGAATTGCAAGCGGATGTGCTAAGGCAGCTGCGGCTCCAATCGCTGAAACAGAACCGTTCCATAATACCCAGCTTATCGTTTGCTGGATACCTGCTGAGGGGTTTGCATAAAAGGTATAAGCAATAACTGACAGAATAAGAATTGGGATTGACCAACCAATAATTTTAGGAATCTTAGATTTAGGAGGTACCTCATCCAAACGTTCCAAATCATGTTCATTATTAATTTCCTGTTTTATCCCGGGAACATGTGCCGCCCCCAATACAGCAACAATTTTCGTGCCTGGTGCCTCTTTAATTTTCTGGGATAAATACTGATCACGCTCATCAATTAAAGGCTTTTTTAATTTAGGGAAACTATCGGTAAACTCCTGCAGCATTGAATTTAACATATCCTGTGACTTCATTTTTTCCAATTCTTCTTCAGATATTGTTTCTTTCGTAAAAATACTACCAATAACTTGCATGAGAAGCATAGCTTTACCCTTTAGTCCGATACCACTCCAAATACGGGAAAAGGTGGTTTGGATATTCCGATCCGCAAGTACAAGGCCAGCACCATGCTCCTTTGCTGATTCAATCCCTTGAATCATTTCCTGTCCTGCATTAATACCAAACTGCTTTGCCATGCGTTTTTGAAAGGATGAGATAGCAAGGTTCATTAAAAGCAGGGTCGCTTTCTTTTCTTTAATAACTTTAAATATATCCATATCCTTCCACTTGTTACCATCGACAATTGACTTATATCGTTGTTCATCCAATTCAATACAAACAGAGTCAGGCTTTTCTGCTTCGATAACCTCTTTCACCTGTTCTGCACTATGCTTTGACACGTGCGCAGTTCCAATGAGGATTAATTCTTTATCATCTATATTTATCCTGGTAATGTTCTCTTCAGACATAAACTACCTTCCTTTTATAGCTTCATTAATCACTATACTCATCCATTATATAATGATACCTTAGACAAACAAAAGCGCAAGCGCCTGTTTAGCGCCGTATGGACTGGACTGACCCGTGTGAGATAAAGGATACACGAAGAGCGTAAGCGATTCGATGTTGACTTATCGTAGTCACGGGGAGGGAAGTCCACTAGGCGCTAGGCGCTGGAGCTGGACGTGGCTGATTCGGGAGTCCAGTTATCTAGAGCACTTAAATTTTATAGTTTCCTAGATAAAAACAAAAGCCTGGCGTAAAAACCAGGCTTTTTATCATTATGTCATCCATTTAGGCGGACTGTTTTTATCCCAGTATATTTCACCAATTTCATGGTGATTTTCAAACCCATCACTGCTTAAATGATAATGGAAATTAAACCAGAACCCTTCCAAAGGTCGATTATCACGCCGAACATGGAATCGTGCAATATCTTTTTTTGTTCGATTATCATATATATTAAAAATCTTTTCCCCATGGCCCTGTGATGGCCGTTCCGTAATGTTGTAATAAGGGACTTCATCTTCTCCTGCTTCTGCTAAAATCAAATTAAGGGATTCCTCAATTTTAGGCAAAATAGCAGTCAAGAAATCATCTTCTACATGTGTTACAATCTTAGGTCCCATTTTGGTAAATGTCTGCTCTTTGGCTTTTTTGGTTATTTCATTAATGAGGACTTCTTCGTCAGAAATTTGATCAGGTTCCGTTTCATTACTGACCTCGGGTAAGGCAACTGAAACGGATTCATCAATATCCGACTTCGGTGAAATAGCCTCACTACTTTCCTCTGCTTCGGTTTCCAGAGAAATTTGCGGGACATAGATCCCTAAGGTCATAATTGCAATAAGGATAACTGAAATTTTTCTGAACCATAGTTTCATAGAAATATCCCCTTTAATGTACTCTATTAAATTTTACCATGTTAAAGAGAAATGTCTACAATATTCTCTTATTTTTATTTGAAAGATTGTTGACAAAAAGATAAAAACTGCAAAATTGATTAATTCAATTTTTCTACGTCTGTTACAGTAAAATTATTTTTATCCATATCTTTTTTAATGCTGTTTACCATTTTTTCGTCAGCTTCTTCTGGGAGTACAATACAAACTCTTCTGACATACTTAGATCCATTATTCAGCGAAATAACACTCTGCACATTACAGTATTTATTAACAATTTTAAGCATCTTTCTTAGGACCCCTGCGTATTCAAGCGTTCCAATTGTCAGGGAATAACTTCCAATATTTGCTCCCCAGGCATTTTCCAGCACCTGAATAACATTTCCGTTTGTTAATATCCCAATAAATTCTTCTGAATCATCAATGATTGCAAGAAAAGGGAGACGCTTAATCGAAGAAAATACCTTAAAGAATGGATCATCTTCTTTCACAAAGCCACCTTGATCAGAAACAAGCTCCTTGATGGGTCCCTCGAGGGAATGTTCTCTTTCATATTCAAGTAAATCAACTTTGTAAATATTACCGACGTATTTAGACTCTGATTCATCCAATACCGGAATACAGCGATAACCGGTTTCCTCCAGTTTATCTAACGCATCTTCCATACTGTCATTTTCTTTTACAAATTCAACATCATGTTTACTTACATAATCATTTTTTATAAGCATCTTTCTACCTCCTAATTTCTCTTATACTATGAATTATTAAATATATTTTTACTATTTTCCTATATTTTCATTATAATATCAATAGTTAGAAAATTAAATCATTAAACCTAAAATACAGAGGAATACTTTTTCCTGTACTTCTTGTCTTCTTCTTTTTCAATTAAATTCAGTGCTGTGTTCTTTATCTCTTCTTCATTCAATACGTCATACAAATTACTAAGGTTTTTAATAATATCGAAGCGAATTAATGTGTAGTTTTTTTCGGAAGGGCAATTATTAAAACGATTAACGAGGTGCTTGATAACCATCTCTTTTTGCTCAGTACCTGCAAGACCTACCTTCCACATTGATTGCAGACTATGTCTGGCTGTGACAAATTTTTTATCTTCTGTTACTTCCCATACTGCTGAAAAGTCATGTAACATCCTCTTTTCGGGGTCACTTTTTGCCAAACTGCATAAAAACTGTGCAGCTCTGGCTCTTTGGTGGTTATTAGAATTCGTTAAATCATCCACCAATTGATCCCAAACCTCGTATGCCCAGTCCACTTCAACTTTTGTAGCGTCAATAATATTGTTAAAAGCCTCATATTGTAGGTTCTTATCGCCGGATTGTAAATTTTCAAAATAAGTCTGTATCGTATTATCCATTTGATTCCTCCTTCAAAATCAAAGTCTGTAACTTAAGTATAGTTGAAAGTTTAGTTAAATTAAAAGTTTAAGATAAGCGTAATTCTGGATCATCAATTTTTGCACTCTTTAGATTATAAGTATATAATAGTAGTTTCATCAAAATGAATCCATTTTGTTTTCATAGTAATAATAAAGTCACTTTCGGAGCATATCCCATGTCGATTAAGGATTTAAACATATAGTAAGCTTCAGATTTTTTTCCTTGTTATCATTACCTAACTATGATATTGAAATATTAAAGGAGGAGCTGCATGGATACAGTGCAAGAAGTTTTAAAAAAGGAAAACCAAATTGCCGAAGATTATGTAAATAAAGTATATAACACAGTTGAAAAACGTAACCCCAACGAATACGAATTTCTTCAAGCAGTAAAGGAAATATTCGACTCTCTAATCCCTGTATTTGATAAATATCCTAAATATATTAATTACGGCATATTAGAAAGAATCGTCGAACCGGAACGAGTTATAACATTTAGGGTGCCATGGGTAGATGACCTTGGCACTGTACAGGTAAATCGTGGATTCCGTGTTCAATTCAACAGTGCAATCGGTCCATATAAAGGTGGTATACGCTTCCATCCTTCTGTGAATACCAGCATTGTTAAATTTTTAGGGTTTGAACAAATTTTCAAAAACTCACTGACAGGACAGCCAATTGGAGGCGGAAAAGGCGGATCTGACTTTGCCCCTAAGGGTAAATCAGAGATGGAAATAATGCGATTTACACAAAGCTTTACTTCCGAATTACACCGATATATCGGTCCGGAAATCGATGTGCCAGCAGGCGATATCGGAGTCGGCTCCAGAGAAATTGGCTTCATGTTTGGGCAGTTTAAAAAATTAAGCGGTGGCTTTGAAGCAGGCGTATTAACAGGTAAAGGACTTGAATATGGTGGAAGTTTAGCGCGTCGTGAAGCTACTGGCTATGGCACTGTATATTTTGTTCAGGAAATGATGAAGGACAAAAATCTCGACTTCAACGGAAAAACTGTAGTTGTTTCAGGCTCAGGTAATGTCTCCATTTATGCGATTGAAAAGGCTATAGAAGTTGGCGCAAAAGTTGTGGCTTGCAGTGATTCTGATGGCTTTATTTTTGATGAAAATGGAATAAATCTTGATACGATAAAAAGACTGAAGGAAGATGCATCAGAACGAATCAGTGAATATGTGAAAGACCATCCTCATGCTCTGTATTCCGAGGATTGCAAGGATATCTGGTCCATCCCATGTGACATTGCTTTGCCATGTGCGACACAAAATGAAATTGATGAAGAGACTGCAAGAATGCTAGTAGCGAATGGTGTTAGTGTCGTCGGTGAAGGTGCGAACATGCCGTCTACATTGGAAGCTATCAATGTATTTCTGGAAAATGATATTCTTTTTGCGCCGTCAAAAGCTGCCAACGCTGGAGGCGTAGCTGTTTCTGCTTTAGAAATGGCACAAAATAGCGGGAAACTATCATGGTCATTTGAAGAAGTTGATATTAAGTTAAAAGAAATCATGAAAGATAACTACCGGAAAAGTATGCAAGCTGCAGAGGAGTTTGGAACACCTGGCAATCTGGTGGCAGGTGCAAATATTGCTGGATTTCTAAAAGTGGCTGATGCTATCGTGGCACACGGTATTACCTAATAAAATTAACTAGGAAGAGGCTGAATTTAAAGTCAGCCTCTTCTTAGTTGATAAACCATTTATTTCAATTCTGAAGGATGCTTCATGAAAAATGGTACTGCTTTAACACCCGCCATACGAGCGTATGTAAATAATTGACCTTTATGGTGTATCTCATGATCAATTGCATTAGAAAGCCAGAAACTTCCTGGTGCAATATCTTTATTGAACTCAACTTCATCTGTTAGTTGTGATTTGGAAAGAGATTTCAGATCCTGCTTGGTTGTTTCCGTATATTTCTTAAGAATTTCCCGTACATCACGCATTGACTCATAATCTGATTCCTCTTGCGGAGGAGTGAACTCCCCGTTTTTCACTGTTTTAACAAACATGTCCATCGATGTTGCTATATGAATCGCCAAATCACCTAGTGACTTCGCATTATCCCAAGGTTTGTACTGAACTTGTTCGTCATCCACTTGTTCCAGCAATTCTTGAACTACTAGCCTATGTTTCAACCAACCATCAACAACTTCATCCATTGTACTCATCTATAATCCTCCTATTAAAGTAACTTTTATAAATACTACTACATCTACTATGCTACATTATTTACTAGAATTTCAAATAAAATGGACCCTGATAGTTCTTATCTTTATGAAAGTACTCCCTATAAGAGAACTCACATCCCAATGTTTCTTTGATATAAGTTTTACACTAATTTGGCTAATAATGGCGAGTTTGTGTTTATGAGATTTTTAAAATGGGAATTCTACCTATAAAACAACTCGACAAGGAGTGATTCAGCATGGAAAAAATTCTTTTTATTCAAACTGGTACCGGAATAGATGTGCATGGCCAGGATGTCACAAAGGCCTCAATTCGTGCAGTTGAAGATGCGATATACGGAAATTCAATGCCAGGGATTGCGAAGAGCCTTCCTGATCAGCGGATTGAAAATATGAAAGTAAATGTTCGCTTGGCTGTTCCGCTCGACCGTGATAACTTAAACGTTGAAAAAGTAAAAGATATCATTCCATATGGTACGGTAACTGTCGATGTTACAGATGGCGGAATGGCTACTTCGAGTGGAATTATTCTCGAAGATAAACAGGATGACAATGATTTGATGTATATCGTCAATGCTGCTGTTGAGGTAGGCTATTAAAAAGCTGCTGATTAGATTAGGAGACACTTGATACTTGCACAATTTTTACAATTAAATGCACTGTTAAAAAAGGCTTGGTATTTCTACAAGCCTTTTTTCTTTCTAATAGCTGTACGTCATTTGCTTCCAGATATTTAGCGGACACAGGAGCTGCTATTTCGGTAAAAAAGGGCTTTTTGAGGAATACGCGGACACAGGTGCACTTATTTAACATATATCCAAATGAAATAATGGTGATTCCAGCAAATAAGGTATCTGGTGTCCGCCTAAACCCTAATATTGCTTGTTTTCCATAAAATAAGGTCCCTCATGTCCGCCAAAGTTGCTTCAGGCATTTCCTCGCTACCCTTTTGCTTTCATTCAACAATAACAATAGGGGTACCAACAATTAATCTACTATAAGTCGTTTAACCTATATATACAGTCTTTCTCATGGTTATACGACATTTTATGTTGTTTGTATTATTTTTTTCAAAAATAATACTTTGTGTAACTATATTCGATTTTCAGGACAAAGAAGTGGCAATAAAATATCGACAATTTTGTGTAAATTTAAAGATACTGAGTTAATCGCTGTGATGGCTGATTTTCATGATGTCTTGGCTGAATTGGCAGTATATCCTAAAAACGGAAGTGATTGAGGCAAAAGTTACTTCGCAATTTATAATAATTACGTATTTGAAAATGAACGTTCTTAACATATTATCCTGTTATTATTTGTCTTTAGTTATGTCCCAGGCTTTTTCGTTATTACTGGAATTCATGCTTTGCCAATGTTGTTGCAATTGAATCCTCAATGGAAGTATCCGAATTGCCTAGATAATTGTTAAGCATAATGGAAAACACCAATTCTGTTCCATCCTGTGACGTGACATAGCCGGAAAGTGTTGAAACACCTGTTAATGAGCCGGTCTTGGCTACAACATTATCCTGGGCCGGCGATGACGTCATACGATACCTGAGTGTGCCACCAACAAGACGTTCTGGTGCTCCAGCAACTGGCAGGGAGTGTTCAAATGCCGGGAACCAGCTCTTGTCCTGAACTGCAGCCAAAAACTTGGTAAGTTCATTGCTCGGAATCATGTTTTTATGGGACATACCTGATCCGTCCCGCAAAAGGATTGTATCACGGTCTACGCCAAGATCAGCTGCCACATCTTCAATGACATCGATCCCTTTATCCCAGCTTCCTTCGCCATGTACCACTTTCCCCATTTCTTTTGCTAGAATTTCACCATGTCCGTTGTTGCTCAATTTCATGAACGGAATAAAGAGCTCTTCCAAAGTCATCGATTTTCTTGAAGCAAGAACAGTTGCATCCTTAGGCGCTACACCTTTTGTCACATCCGAATTGCCTGTCAGTTTAATCCCATTTTCCTCAAGCGATTTTTTAAATACATCAAGTGCATATCCTGTCGGCTCCCAAACAGAAACCCATGATCTGGAGCGTGTCCCGTCAACAGGAATGGTGCCCTCAATTAAGATGTCATTTGTCCCGTGCTGCCGTTCAATAGAAATGTCCTTTTTTTCGCCAGCCGGGACTGTTTTGGCTTCATTGACAATCGTGACATAGTCGGTCGCAGGCGTAACGCTGACGTCAGGTTTACTACCAGCTTTATCAGCCGGATAAACCTCAACAATTACCGTTCCCGCATCATAATCTTCATTTGGCGATAAGGACAGTGCTGAAACCTGTGCACCCGTGTAATAAGGTTCATCAGACCAGTTTAGGTCCAGTGACAGGCGGACATCATCATACCAGCTATCATCACCCACTAAATCGCCCTGAATGACATTGATACCTTGATCTTTTAATTCTTTTGCAAATTGATCCAGATCACCTTTCATCAGTGTCGGATCACCTTTTCCTTTCAGGTATAAATTCCCCTGAAGGGCATTTCCATTGATATTACCATCCGTCAGCATCTCTGTGGTAAATCGATAATCTGGCCCCAATGTCTCCATAGCTGCCGCACCTGTCAATAGCTTCATATTAGATGCCGGATGAAGGCGTTCGTCACCAGAACGCGCATAGAGTTGTTCACCAGTATTAGCTTCCCGAACACTGACACTTGTACTTGTGCCTTCCAGACTTTCGTGACGGAGAATTTCGTCAAGCTTGTCCGCTAACTGATCATTCTCATTTACTGTTTCTGCCGTATCTTCAGATGCTGTTACAAAGGGCTTTTCCTGACTGGCAAATAGTATAACAACAACCATTGCCAGAAGGAAAAACAGAAATAACTGCTTAATATACCCCTTTGTGATCATAAAATATTCACATCCTTTTAACTTATTTGAATATTTTCAATTATACTAAAATATTATCTTAATTTAACCCTGTTTCCCCAAAATCATTCCTTTCACCTATGTTCAGTAAAAATATAGTAAATATTATCCAGTTATAATTAACTGTGTTAGAAAACTTAGCAACTTAAAAACCCCTTCCTGAATATTTTCAGGAAGGGGCTACTTAACTAGACTATTTAAATATTAAACTGCGCGCTTAAATCTTTACAACACTATTCTTCTCTGCGGCTTCCAGAATACCGAGGACCACTTTGAGTGATGACAGTGCATCCTGGCCAGTTACAAGCGGCTCCTCATCAAGGCGGACACAATCAATAAATGCGTCGATAACCCCTGTATTTGTCTGGTTATCATTCGTTTGGATGGTTTCAAGCTGATAATTTATCTGTTCACCATCTTTGGTAATCACCTCAATTTGATACTCAGGATTATGATAAATTTTCAGCATTCCTTTTTCACAATAGATGATTGTGCTATTGTCTTCCTCACCATAATAAGTCCAGGAAAAAGCTGCTGTACCTAGTCGGCCCTGTTTTGTCTTCAAGCTGGAAACAATGTTGTCACAAACTTCAATCGGTTTACCGTTCTCATCAACCTTATCAAGTGCTCCTTGAAAAGCGCTGACTTGTTCGATTTCATCATCCAATAGGTAATGGATCAGGTCCAGCTTATGAATACCTAAATCACCTGCAACACCGAAGCCTGAGCGGTCTTTTTTGAAGAACCATGTTGAGTTTGTTTTATTTACACCCCAATGCTCTGGCCCCTGATGCCCAAAAGTAGTTCTAAATGTGAGAACTTTACCAAGTTCACCATTGTTGAGTATTTCCTTGGCTTTTTGGTGGGCGCGGGTAAATCGCTGATTGTGGTCCACCATTAACTTTTTCCCGGATTTCCTTTGGGCCTCGACCACTTCATTTGCATGATCGATTGTAAGGGAGATAGGCTTCTCACATAAGACATGCTTGCCACTAAGCAATGCTTTGGTTGAAAAAACGTGATGATTTTCATTTGAAGAACTGTCACTAATAACCTGTACTGAGGGGTCTGCTAACAATTCATCAACGGTTGCTGCAACGCTTCCGTCAAACAGCTCCGCTAATTCCGCTGAACGCTCCGGGTTTCTATCATAAAAAACAATTTCACTTACATATGGGTTTGCCTTATACTCTGGTGCATGACGAAACTTAGCGATTGAACCACATCCGATAATACCTGCTTTTATATTCAAATGACCGCCTCCTATTCTCTCTTTTGAAATACTACTGCTATAATTATAATTAAACCTTTTACTAGTCCTTGAAGGTGTGGAGAAACATTCATCAAGTTCATTGTATTATTGAGAATGCCCAGAATCAGCACACCAAAAAATGTTCCAATGATTTTTCCCTTGCCTCCGGTCATTCGAGTTCCACCGATGATAACTGCAGCGATAGCATCTAATTCATAGAGCATGCCAGAACTTGATGATGAAATTGAATTCAGACGTGACGTTTCAATTATTGCTGCCACGCTGACAAGTAAACCTGCTAGACTGTATACGCCAAGCTTTACACGATCAACACGAATTGCTGATAAAACAGCTGCTTTCTCATTACTGCCAATAGCATATACATAACGTCCGAACCGTGTTTTATGCATTAAAATATATATAAGTGCCGTCATAATAAGGAATATAATAATCGGGTAATCAATCATCCACAAATCTGAATTCGCGATAGCTGTAAATCCGGATACTTCCCCGGACATGCTTCCACCATCGGCAATATATAATGCAATGGAACGAGCTGCCGCCATCATCCCAAGCGTGGCAATGAATGAGGCAATTTTTCCCTTGGCGACCATTAACCCATTGAGTAGTCCTGCGAATGATCCAACTATAAAGGCAGTCAATACAGCCACAAAAATACTGCCTGATGCATTTAATGCTATTACCGTAATCACACCAACTAGTGCCAGGACGGAACCAACTGATAAGTCAATACCTCCTGATAGCATAACAACGGTCATCCCTAATGCAATAATTCCGATAATCGAAACATGCATTAGTATATTCAACTGGTTATTGATGTCCAAAAACCTTGGGCTCATTATCGATGCAGCTATAAATATAATCAGGAATGCAATTATTACACTGTATTCCGACCATAACCAGGAAAGCCGACTTGGTGTATTCGATGGACTTGTTTGATGATTGGTTTCTTTTCGTTCTGTATTAGCCAATTGTTACGACCTCCCTTTTCGAGCCAGTTGCATAACTCATGATTTCATCTTCTGTTGCTTCTTCTCCTTTAAATTCCGCAGTGATTTCACCTTGGTACATGACATGTATATTATGACAAACCTTTAATAGTTCAGGTGCCTCCGAGGATAATATAATAACGCCTTTTCCTTGTTCAGCTAAATCTATAATATGCTGATAAATCTCCCGCTTAGCCCCTACGTCGATACCTTGGGTAGGGTTATCGAAAATAATAATATCAGTATTCACCTCTAGCCATTTGGCTATTATAACCTTTTGCTGGTTACCACCGCTTAGCTTGTCAATTGTTACTCCTGGATTAGCTACTTTGATATTTAATTTGTCTTTATAATATTGAAACTTACTCTTCTCCACTTTTTCCTGGATAAAGCCTGTTTTTTCAAAATGTGCCATAGAGGATAAGCTCATATTATGAACCACACTTAAATCTTTAATAATTGCATTTTCCTTCCGATCTTTTGGGACAAGGCCCAATCCCGCCTTTAATGCATCTTTTGGATGACTTATATTTACCACCTGGCCGTTTATCTTTATTTCACCGGTGTATTTTTTGCGATAACCAAACAGACTTTCAAACAACTCTGTTCTGCCGTCGCCAGCTAACCCTGTGAAACCGGCAATCTCACCTTTTTGAACAGTAAAACTAATATTCTTAAAGAAATCTTTATCTGTTAAGTTGTTCACTTCTAATGCTTCCGGCCCAAAATCATGATCTTGTACAAACCGGTCCTCAGATACTGATTTTCCTACCATCAGGTTGGTGATTGTATCCAGGTTTTCATTTTCCATACTTCCACTGCCCACCAATTCCCCGTCACGAAGTACTGTATAGCGATCACAAACTTCTTTTATTTCTTTCAGTTTGTGGGAAATATAAATAATTGAAACACCTGATTTTTTTAGATTTTTCATGAGTTCGAACAACCGATCAACTTCATGTTCTGCTAATGCTGATGTTGGTTCATCCATAATAATAAGTGTGGAATTATGTAGTAGAGCCTTTGAAATTTCTATTAATTGTTTATACGAGGTATCCAGATTTCGTACATACTCTTTCGGATTAATGTCAACACCTAACTTGGCAAGTACATCTCTTGTTTGATCGCACATTTCTTCTACTTTTACAAAACCCATTTTATTGCGAAGTTCTGACCCCAGAAACATATTTTCATAAACTCTGAGATCTGAGACCACGTTAAGTTCCTGATGAATAAAACTTATCCCTTGGTGCTGCGATACAATAGGGTTGGTCATTTTAACGGCATTTCCATTCATCTGTATAGTGCCATTGTCAGGTTGATGAACTCCTCCCAAAATGTTCATTAAGGTTGATTTACCGGCGCCATTTTCTCCAAGCAATGCATGTATCTCACCGTGCTCCACTTGTAATGAAACGTCCTTTAATACAGGGACGTTGTTGAATGATTTTTTGATGTTTTTCATGGTCATGAAAGGATTTGCAGACATGTATAATTCTCTCCTTTTATAGGAAAAGAGGAAATACAGTAGTGGTTTTCACACATACTGTATTTCCTAATATTTTATTAGAATTTTGAATCTGGATTGTAATACTCTTCAACATTATCTTTTACAACCTTCGTTGCTTCTTTTACCACCATTGATTCTTCTGGATCTTCACCTTGTGCTAAATCTGCTGCAATTTTCACACCATCTCTAACCATTGTTGGTGAATAAAGGAATGTTGCTGAAATTAAACCGTCATCTCTAATGCTTTCGAATACCCCTTTAGCTCCGCCTGCACCAGTTACAAATTGGATATCTTCACGTCCTGCTTCTTTAATTGCCTGAACGACACCAAGAGCCATTCCGTCATCCTGCGTGAATACAGCGTCAATTTCCGGCTGAGCCTGGAGAATATTTGACATAACCTCTAATGATGTTTCAGTTGAAAACTCACCACTTTGTGAAGCGACTACCTCAATTCCTTCTGCACCTTCCATTGCTTCCTGAAATCCAGCACCACGCTGCTCTGTTACTGAGCTTGGAGGACCTGTTATTTCAACAACTTTGCCTTCCCCGTCTAACTGTTCAATGAAATATTTACCGGCGTTCACACCGATTCCTTCGTTGTCACCTTTAACAACAACAGTTGCTGCATCGTTTTCAAGTTCACGATCGACAATTACTAATGGAATTCCAGCATCCTTTACTTTCTGTCCTACTGGTGACAGTGCTGCTGACTCGATTGGAAGCATTACAATAACATCAACGCCTTGTGAGATTAAATCGTCAACATCATTTGCCTGTTTATTTGGATCTGCTGCATTTGTCATTACATAATCAATGCCTTCACTATCTTTGATTTCTTTTGCCTGATTTTCTGCGTTATCAATTAGTGCTCCCATCCAGCCATGTGTTGCTGATGGTAATGAAATCCCAATTGTAAGACTATCTTCCCCGCTTTCACTATTTCCTTCTTCACTACATGCTGCTAAACTAATTACCGTTGCTAATGCCAAACATAAAACTAGTAATTTTTTCAACAAATTTCACCCCTTAGTTTTTTATTGAAACGCTCCCCTTAATGTAATCGATTACATCAACATCTAAGGCCAGCGCTCTATTATCAAAATACTATTCAATAACAGAGCGCTACTCTTAGCTGCCTTATCCTGAGGTAGATTCGCGTATAACTAGTTCGTGATCTAATATAATACTTTCAACATCCGCACCTTTTATCTTATCAATCAGCATTTCCGCGGCTATCGTGCCCATCCTGTGCATTGGCTGTGCGATTGTTGTCAGTGTTGGATTTGTCATATTGGAAAAATCGATTTTATCAAACCCTACAACTGCAATGTCTTCAGGTACACTTAGGCCATAGCTGTTAATTTCCTTTAATGCCCCAATTGCTAATAAGTCTGATACTGCGAACACTGCTGTCGGTCGGTTTTTTGAACCTAATATTTTCTTCATTGCATGCTGACCATACTCAAATCCTAAATGCTGTGTGTAATAAATATTGTCTTCATTAACCGGTATGTTCTGTTCTTCCAATGCCTTTCTGTACCCTGCTTTACGTTGTCGTGCGTATAAGTATTTTTCATCTGTATTTATTAAAGCAATATTTTCATGGCCAATTTTAATTAAATGTTTTACTGCTCGATATGCAGCTTCCTCATTATCAATTGTTACATATGGTATTCCGCTGTCTTCTGAGTATTCGCTACATTGGATAATTGCATGACGCTCGGCCAGTTCAGTTAAAGTATCAATGTTAACAGCCGGATCCATCGAAATGATTCCGTCAGCCATTTTTTTCCTTACCAGATCAAAGTAAATATTCTCCCGCTCAGGATTCGAATCCGTTTCACATAAAAGAATATTGTAATTTTGACTTAATGCTGCAGTTTCAATTCCATTAATTATGTCCAAATAAAATGGATTTGCAATCTTAGGTATTAGAATTAAAAGAATTCGACTTTCCGAGTTTCGTAGGTTTCTCCCCAGCAAACTAGGTTCATAATTTAATTTTTTAATTGCATCTTCTACTTTAATTCTTGTTTTAGCGGTTACCGTACTTTGCCCATTTAATACTCTGGACACTGTTGCTACGGAAACTCCTGCTTGTTTAGCAACCTGCTGGATGTTCGCCATCTTGTATGTCCTACTCCCCATCATATCAATTTACTATTTCATTGAAATCGTTTACAATTTTTATAGTAATCGATATCAAATTATCTGTCAATACAAAAATTTAAATTCTATAAAACTATTGATTTCATAGGATAAATTATATATGTTAGTAATGTAATGGATTACAAGGCAGTATATTCTGATAATTATATTTATAGGAGGTCATTTCATTGAAATTAGGTGTTTTTACAGTATTATTCTCCGATAAGACTTTTGATGATATGTTACATTATGTTTCCTCAAAAGGACTTGAAGCAATCGAGTTAGGTACCGGTGGATACCCAGGGGATGCACATTGCAAGGTTGATGAACTATTGAATGATGAGACAAAGCTTCAGCAATTTAAACAGAAGATTGGAGAATATGGTTTAGAAATAAGTGCACTAAGCTGTCATGGTAATGCACTTCATCCCCAAAAGAAAATTGCTGAGCCTGCAGATGAATTATTGAACAAGACAATACGTCTCGCCTCAAAGCTTGATGTTCGAGTTGTAAATACGTTCTCAGGCTGTCCTGGCGACCATGAAGGAGCACTGTATCCAAACTGGCCTGTAACCCCATGGCCACATGACTTTCAGGAAGTACTGAAATGGCAATGGGAACAAAAACTGATTCCATATTGGAAAGATAAAAATGATCTTGCAGAAGCACATAACGTGAAAATCGGTTTGGAATTGCATGGTGGTTTTTCGGTCCATACACCAGGTAACATGCTGCGTTTACGTGAAGCATGTGGTCCTGCAATTGGTGCCAACCTTGACCCGAGTCATATGTGGTGGCAGGGTATTGATCCTGTAGAGGCAATTAAAATTCTGGGACGTGAAAATGCGATCCATCACTTCCATGCAAAAGATACAATTATCGATCAGCAAAACATGAACCGAAATGGGCTCACTGATATGACTGACTACTCAGAAATGCGTGATCGGGCATGGTATTTCAGAACAGTTGGCTTTGGCCATGACGTCAAAACATGGGCAGACATTGTCAGTACACTACGTCTTATGGATTATGATTATGTCGTTAGCATTGAACATGAGGATGGATTAATGTCCATTGATGAAGGGTTCACCAAAGCTGTCGAGAACCTGAAGCCTGTTATGGTGAAAGAGTCTGTTGGAGAGATGTGGTGGGCGTGAACAGCTTCATAGATTAAAAGGAAGAGGCTGGGACATATAAAACCTTCCACTTTAAGGATGAATATGAATAGAATTTCATTTTCAATGGTTGGATCTAATACGTGGTAGGTATAAACTGAGAAGTAAACTATAACTATTTGCATCGTACTTGTAGTGTTATTTGTAATTAAAAGTTAAAAATCTCAGTTCACTGAACTGAGATTTTTCATCTATTTATTTTCAACTGCTTCTTGAACTAACGCACCCGTTAGCGACACTAGAGCAATGCGTTTTTGTTCATACTATACGAACTTGCTAACCACCAATATTAGAGCACCAATAAGCTAGTCCAACATTGTTTCATTTTTATTGCTAAACTTGATTATAAACGGAAACAATGGCTAAAAAATAAGGCTTAGATATCCTAAAGTTAATATTCTTTGGGTTTTAGCAGAAACATATTGTCTGTCACCACAATTAGAACAATCCTTCCCATTCTTGGATAATCCAACTGTTAAAACATCTCTTGCTTTCCATTTATAATTACAATTAGTACAACGAGCCAATACCAACACCTCCAAATAACATTAACTGTATCCATCCTCTCACTTGTTTAGTTTATCTTACTTAATAACATCAACCTATTGTTCTATAAATCCTGCTACTACAGCTGAACAAGGATGCAATTCCTTATTCAAGGAAAGTCAGCAATAGGTAAGCATTTGAGATTATCTCCAGCTTTTCCCCTGCTCCACACGGAGCGTGCTAGTTTCCCAGCACCCCGCGTTCCATCTAAAGATATGTACTAAATTATAAGTTCCTAGTTACTCATACAATCGAGATTATATACTTGGTTCCATACCACATTGCTGACGGTATTGATTTATCTTCTGAACCATAAGTTCAGTGATTCCAAGATTATTTTTGAGCGAGTCAATCGTCGTTGTGTCTGTTTGATGGATAAATTTGTGTATTTCTTTGTGCAGGATACGTAAATTGCTAAATTTATCGCTTCCTCCGAGATGTGTCGGAATGTAATGGTGGCAGTGAACTTCGCTAGCGGATAGAAACATGCCAGTAATTTCGCATTTGCCCATTTTCATACTGTACCGACTTATTCGATTATCCATATACTCGACACTTCGTGTCGGGAGTTTAGATTTCATCAGTTGCGAAATCTCCTGTTGAATATCTGAACGAAGCGTTTTATGTATCTTCTCTCTTCCCGCATTAGTAAAAGGTGTAAGAGCTTGGCTAAAGTTCATAGCATTTCTCGTTTTTACATTAGCGAGAGGAAATAGATACACATTTGCTATTTTAAATGTTTTGAAACCCAAACTATAAAACTTTTTATAAGTTGGTGGTGGGTTTGTAGGATGTTCATATTTCCCAACTGGTTTAAGACGATTATATATAAATGCTTGCAACTCATAGGCAAGACGTGAGAACTCGATGTTTACATGTGTTGCTCGATTAAAGTAATTATGAATTCCTAAAACAAAACTATTAAAAAGAAGTGCATTTTGAGCGGTAGGAGAGGCTTTAATTCTTTGAATTTGTTTCTTAGCTTCAGCCTTGATTTTTCGCTTCTTGTTAGGTTTAATACCTGTATGTGCTACTCTCTTTTTCCCTTTTCGATTCGCACGAATCGTGAATCCAAGAAATTCAGACTCTCGCTTTCGCAGATTTATAACTTGTGACTTCTCTGGAGAAATATCTAGTCTCAGACGTTGTTTTATATATAGTCTTACAGCATGAAACCATCTTTGGGCAGTCTGACCTAAGTGGTCTGAAGCCGTAGCTATGCTTATAAAACTTCGCTTCGGTAATAGGTTCGACAATTTGCCTAAAACATTGTTGTATAATTCTATCTACAATACAAGGAATTCCAAGTGGTCTCGATTTACCATTTTCTTTTTCAATAAGCTTCCTTCTTATTTTCTTGGGATGATAATGCTTCAACTTGCTTCTAATTTCTTCTACCAGTTCATCCTCAGATAGCTTTTGAATATCTTTTATGGTTTTTCTATCTGCACCAGGAGTGTTGGAACCTTTATTAGACTTTATTATCCGATAGGACAGTAAGATGTTTTCTCTTGATGTTATAATATCGTACAACTGTGAAAAGGACTTTTGTTTGGATGATTCATCATATAATTTCGTAAAAGTCTCGGTCATGCCGTAGTAATCCCAATATCGTAAAGTTTGCACTGTGGCATCACTCCTTTAGGAGTTAATGTTCCCACATTCCTACCCGATCGGTGCAATACACTTTTGAAAAATAATTATTCCATATCCTTAGACTTGGGGCTATTCCTCCACTCTCATTACAAGAGGTTCATTAGTCATGCCCCTACCCTCACAAGGATAAATGCAATTCGTTTTACCTTATAGCAACCGTTTAGGATGACAGTCCTTATTGCAACGTTCCTTGTTTTCCAAGTCCCTTATAACCTAGCTATCGTTTCTAGACGTAGGTGTAACCTTTAAGCCTGTGAGCTGGATACCGCCAATTGTTCGGTATAGCGTGTTTCATAGGGTGCATTTTTACTCTACACCACTCACACCATCGTTGGATGGTCCATAAGTTTCCTTATGTTCAAACTTTAGACCCTTACCTTCGGTTATTCGTCAGTTCTTTTGCAGTAGAACAATTCTCACCATATCTAGTTTTTCAGCCGTGCGGCATATCTGTTGGCATACCTTTTCCGAAGGAATGGCTTCAGCCTCCATTCTGCCGAATCTACCTGTACTTCAAACCCCTTGACCTGTCAGTCGAGGCGCATGCAGGAGTATTGACGGAATGGTTTCAAGAAACATGGTTCTATCATTCCCATTCTTGGTTATAAAGTTAAGATTAATCTATGATTATCTTCTGTCTTTCACGTTAAGAGCGCTTATAACAGAACTTGTCGAGCGGCACCCGTTAGTTGAAGAGTATTTAATCAAGATGGTTGGTTTTCAGTTTCTCTATGTTTTTTATTATCTCCCAATGAAAGTAATAAAATAGATACTACCAAGAGGATGGCTCCAATAATATTAAGGACAGTTAATTCGATAGGGAAAAACGGAAATGAAATTACTGCAAGTATAACAGGGCTAAACGCCCTAGTAACGTTGGCAATAGAAAAGCGCAAATATTTAAGTGCTTCATATAATAAAATTGTTCCAATAAATCCAGTTATAACTGAGGATAAAATAATTAATGATATGCCCTTATACGAATAATTACCATCAAATAAATCACCAACTAATACTGCATAAATCAAGACAAAAATCAGCGTGATAGAATTGTTTGTAAATAATATAGAATTTGAGTTTTTATCTTTAGAGAGAGTTTTCTTAATAAAAATGTTAGTCAATGCAAAAAAGAATGTATATAAAAGAGCAAATAGACTTCCTAATAATGTCGAGTTACCTACCCCACCTTTATTGACAAACATAAACGTACCTAAGATTGCCAGAATGATAAATGCAATTTCACTTTTTGACATTCTCTCACCTAATATTAGAACGGATAAAACCACAGCAAATACAGTATAAAATCTACCAAGAAACCCAACCTGAACTGGTGATAGCAAATCCATACTGATAAACAAAAAAATTACGCCCAAGGAATTAAATACAGCCAACAAAATAATTTCTTTTTCAAAGTAAAATGAAACAGTTTTTTTCGTCACTATCCCCCACAAATAACTGGCAGAAATAATTGCAATTGTATTAATAATTGCAGCCTTGGATGGTGAGATATGCAAAAGCCCAAACTTTGATAATAACGGACCAACTGCCATCATTAATACTGATAATAAATTTAATGTATATCCTTTTTTAAAATTGGTCATCTTTCCACCCTCAAATCTTCACTATTAAACAGAAAAACACACTAAATAAATATCCTTTTCAACATCGCTACCAAAATGACTGACATAAGGCGCCCGTTAGCTTAATAAACCTTTTACCCTTCCTTTCACTTCAAGTGGCAAGGACTGTTTCAGTGCTTCTTCTAACAATCGTGGATATTTTACACCATTGGTTCTTAAATAATTTTCAATAAGGATTGCTTTTTCTTGTTTGTTTGGAATTAACAAGTATAAGATATACCAATCTTCGAGTGAACATAAAGGGATATCCAACCCATTTATTTTTTTATGGGCTACGATAGATTCCTGTTTAAATGATAATTTATAAACCCCTTCCTTATGTTGTATTGCAAATCCACCCATTATATCAATATCAATTTCATTAATACTGTATTTAGAGAAATATGTTGTACGAAATGGGTTAGAACGGATTGCTTCTTTCGGTCTCCCAATGGATGACATCTCTTCATTTAACTGGGTAGCATTCGCTTCGTCCACTAAAATATCTATATCATTTGGTTTATCAATTAATTTATAAAAATTAAGTAGAAGCGAACCGCCAACTCCCCAAATAATTTTCTTGTTATTTAATCTATCAGCGATAAATGATAATGTCTTTAGCATATTAGTTCTCCTAACATTACTGATACTTTATATGCAGCTTTTTCTCTATATAACACCAGAGTATCTCAGGAAAAATGTAAAATGGTTATTCCACTATCCTGCTGCGTTAGTTTAAGTGTACTGGTTCACAATCTCTGCATTTATTTTAACATAAATATTCTAAATACCTTGTAAAATCAAGCGAAGATAAAATAACTTCCAATTTATTGGTAATTTTATGTGTGTCAATTTGCATACGGATTTGTAGGTTAAAATGTGGACTTACACTGGCTATTGTTCCATCAAATTAGCATACAATTTGATAGTCATTTTACATTACATTTTCAATGTTTGTAATAGGAAACGGAACCCGTTAATAAAATCTTGTTTTTTAAGTTCTAGGAGCAAAACCCAGCGGAGGAAATTCACGAAGGCTCCTGCGGGTCACCGGCTAAAACCGGTCACGTCCTGTGACCAACGCCGGTACTAGAACGTCCTGTTCGTCGAAGCAACAGCTAAAGATCCCACAGGAAGCGGTTTTTGCTTCCGAGGAAGCTGAAGCGTTGCCCTAGGTGTGCGAAGTGTATTTCCGAAGCGGTGTCATAGCACTCAGCTATTTTTCCATGTTAGTTCGCATTTTATATCTAAGTATCTAAAATAAATTCGAACTAATTTGAATTCTACCTCAAGAATTTTGAATCATAGTTCGAATTTTATTCTATATCTCTTTTAATTTTTAAAGAAAAGCACGTATGTTTATGATAGAATATTTTTTAAACCGTTACAGGAGGAGTGATCCAAATGTTCTTTTATGAAGTAGATGAAGATATTACCTTGAAATTCCTGGATAACAATAATGCAGAATCTCTATTCCGATTAACCGATACTTCACGGGATTCATTGCGGGAATGGCTCGCATGGGTAGATAACACAACGACAGTTGCTGATTCTAAAGAATTCATTGATTCCACTTTGAATAACTATGGTGAGAAAAAAGGAATGACAACAGGAATTTTTTACAAGGGATCACTTGCTGGTGTGGTTGGGATTAATAATTTTAGTTGGCGAAACCGAATTGCTACTATTGGATATTGGCTCGGAACGAATTACCAAGGCCTTGGGATTATGACACGTGCTACAAGTGGCTTGATCGATTATGCATTCCATACGCTCGAAATGAACCGCGTAGAAATTCGTGCTGCTTATGAAAATAAGCGAAGCAGAGCAATTCCTGAAAGGTTAGGTTTTGTAAAAGAAGGACAAATACGGCAGGCAGAGTGGTTATACGATCACTATGTGGACCATGTTATTTATGGAATGCTCGCGAGTGAATGGGAGAGCCGTAACCGATGAATTTTTATGTGGCCTCAGGATTTGCAAATAAGACGCAAGTACAATATGTTACTCAAAAGCTCCAGTCCAGGGGTTATAACCATATATATGACTGGACAAGGAACCAGCGAGCAACAACTGAGAGAGAACTCAGTAGAATCGGTAGACTAGAAAAAGAAGCAGTTCTTAACTGTGACTTCTTCATTCTTTTGCTGCCTGGTGGAAAAGGAAGCCATACAGAGCTAGGAATTGCGCTTGCATTAGGAAAACGTGTTTATATTTATTCTGCTGACATAATAGATAAAACAACAGCATCTGCATTTTACTATGTAGATGGTGTCGAGCGCTTTTATGGAGAGATTGATGATTTTGTTAAAATGATTGGTTTAACCTAGATTCTATTATAATACCCCTCTAGCCAAAGGCAGAGGGGGTTCGTCATTTCCCGGGAAATATCGACAAAATGTTATGTTAATTTATTTATCTGCCTCATCATAGAGTTTGTCAAAGTGATTAACCATCTCAAAATCCAAATCCGTTAATCCCTTCATTTGCCACGATGAAATTTTGACTGTTACAACTTTATAATCAATCGAAATAAAAGGGTGATGCAGTTTTTCTTCTGCGTATTCAGCTATTTGATCAACAAACCGTACTCCATTTAAAAAGTCTTTAAAGCGATATTTGCGTTCAATCCACTTCTCATCAAGACGTTTCCAATTAGGCAAGTTCTCCAGTTCCTTATTGATTTGCTTTTCACTTAACCGTTCCATTCCTTCTCCTCCTTATAAATACTCTGTAGTTTCCTTCAGTTTAACAAATATTTATCCAAATCACCTAAAATCAACAACTTATACACAGGCTATCCACAGGATTTTGGGGATAACTTAGATAACTTGGCTTATCGCATGCCCATCACTTGCTTTCAAAATAAGTCAGATCAAATTTTTCCTGGATCATAAGCATAAAGTGGTATGTCCAAAATAAAATGATTTTCAGAAGTTTTACAAATTTAAGTAGTTGTTTGATAGTGTAAGCATTTTTTTAGACGAATTTACTGTTAGGGGTATATAATGCGAAATAATCTCATTACAAGGTTACTATGAATCATCTTAATTTCATTAGTGCATAATAAGCAATGTTTATGAAAGAGGTTATTTATTACTTCAAACTTATTCCAGTCAATATTAAAATTTAAACCAGAAAAAGTAATAAGTCCTGATGTAAAAATTAATGGTTTTGAGACCTTAGGGATAAACGATAGTTCGACAGCTTAGGAGGAATACAAAATGGCAAAAGTGTTAGCAGTATTATCAAGTGGATATAAAGATGAAGAAAATAATTACCATACAGGTTGGTGGGGCGAAGAATTATTTGCACCGATGGAAATTCTGGAAAAGTCCGGTCATCTAGTTGATTTAGCTTCACCTCTTGGAGGAAAACCTGAGATTGATCAAATAAGTATTAGTGAGGAATATGACCCCGAAGGAACGTATAAGGAACTGTATGAATCAGGGAAAGCAGATGAAACGCAAAAGCTTTCAGAGGTAAACCCAACAGATTATGATGTAGTTTTAGTTATTGGCGGTCATGGTGCGATGTATGACCTTGCAAAAAATGAGGATTTACATCGTATTATCAATACGATTTATGATAATGAAGGAATAGTCGCTGCGGAATGTCATGGACCAGCCCCACTGATTTGGACAACACGCCCTGATGGAGAAAGTATTATTGCAGGTAAGAAAGTAACGGGTTACCCGGATGAAATCGAACCTGAAGGGTTATTGTATATTCTTCCATTCAGCCTTGAACAAGAAATGGCAGAAATCGCAAACTATGATAAAGGTGATCTTAACCAAAAAGCTCATGCTGTATGGGCAGACAATCAAATTGTAACAAGCCGGGACCCATTCTCTTCTGAACTCATGGGAGAAGAATTAGTTAAAGCACTTGAAAAGTGAAAATAGAAATAAAAAGGTGAAATTATAAATCTTAACAAAGTATCCCACCCCACTTATTTTTTTAGATTGATTAAGTTTTCTGCTTAGCTAAACGGGCAGTTTGTAAGAGATACAAAGGATCATCCATATTAGTCAGGACTAATATGGATGATCCTTTATTTTATGAAAAATAATTTAGACGACGCATTTAAAAATGATATTTGAATACGCGAGATATCTCTAGCAATCACAAATTTGTTACTAAAGCCGGAGATCCAGATGGAGTTGTCTCGATTAAATACTACTGAAGCTTGCGAACTGGTAAAACCCCATCTGGAAGAACAACAATGGCTTTTCGCCTTTATCCCTGAGCATCTCGATACATCTTCCTACTATCTGTATAGTACTCTTTTTCCAAAGGGAGGATTTGTGAGAATGAACTTATTTATCGCATCTGCACCTTATGCAGATGAGCAAATATTCCATTACGCTTCAATAATTCATCGTGACTTCCTTCTTCCTCAATACCATCCTTGGTTACAACCATAATCCTATCAGCATTCTTAATTGTCGCTAATCGGTGGGCAATGATCAATGTAGTCCTGTCTTTCGTAAGTTCTGTTAGTGCTTTTTGAATAATCGTTTCAGTTTCTGTATCCAGGGCTGATGTCGCTTCATCTAAAATTAGAATCGGTGGGTTCTTTAAGAACATGCGTGCAATCGCAATACGCTGCTTCTGACCTCCTGATAATTTCAAGCCGCGTTCACCAACTTGCGTCTCATAGCCATCCGGAAGTTCTTGTATGAATTCCTCCATATGTGCTTGTTTTGCAGCATATTCAATTTCCTCGTTTGTTGCATCAAGCTTTCCATAGGCAATATTATCTCTTAATGTACCGGTAAATAAAAATACATCCTGCTGCACAACACCTATTTGATGTCGTAACGATTCTTTCGTCATATCCCTAAGATCCAGTCCATCAATCTTAATGCTCCCATCATCAACATCATAAAACCTTGGAATAAGTGAACAAATCGTTGTTTTACCAGCTCCTGATGGTCCGACAAACGCAACTGTTTCACCTGATTGAATGTTTAGACTGAGAGACTTGAGAACAGGTGCTTGTGTTTTTTCATAACCAAACGTAACGTCCTCAAATGCGATATTTCCTTTTAATGCATCGACTGGCTTTGCACTGTCATGGTCAACGACATCTGGTTCTATGTCCAATAAATCTGTAAAACGTTTAAACCCTGCCATTCCTTTCGGGTATAACTCGAGCAAGGCGCTAATCTTCTCTATCGGTTTGAATAACACATTAACAAGAAGTACAAAACCAACTAGTTCTCCCGTTGTAATTTCATTGTTAAAGCTAAGCCATGCACCAACTACTAACACGATTATAACGATCAGGCGCATCATCATGTATATGTTCGAATGGACAAATGCCATTACTTTGTAAGCTCCAACTTTTGCTTTACGAAAACTGTAGTTGTCCTTTGTAAAACGTTCCATCTCAAATTTTTCATTGGTAAATGATTGTACAACCCTGACACCTGAAACAGCATCTTCAACCCGTGCGTTCACTTCTGCAATATCATGGTACATTGCACGCCAGGCCTTATTCATTTTAATGTTACTATAAGCAATCAGGAAGATTAAAAAAGGTACGGCAATTAAAATAATCCATGCCAGCTGTGCATTCTGATAAAACATATACCAAAATGCGCCGACGAACGTCATAATCGCAATGAAAAAGTCCTCTGGTCCATGGTGTGCCAGCTCTCCAATATCAAATAAATCGTTGGTGATTCGACTCATTATATGTCCTGTTTTTGTGTTATCAAAAAAACGAAATGACTGACGTTGAACATGGTGGAACAAGTCCTGACGCATATCCGTTTCAATATTGACACCAAGTTTATGACCAAGGTATGTTACAACATATTGCAAAAATGTACTGAGTAAATAAATGAGTAATAATCCAATACTGACCATGATAATTAAATTCCAGTTATCTTTTGGTAATAGTCTATCAATAAATTCCTGAACAGCTATCGGAAAAGCGAGCTCCAATAACGCTACGAACACTGCAGCTGTGAAATCAATAATAAATAAACGCCGATGCGGCTTGTAGTAAGCAAAAAAACGTCTAATCAAAAGTTGCACTTCCTTTTTAATTTATCTATAGGAATTATAAGTGTTATTAAGGGGCTTAGCAATAATCAGGACTTGCCATCGAAAAAGGTTGTCAAGGTTGTCTATGTTCTTGCATATGTATAACATATAAACTTTTTGGAGGTGGACTACTAATGAAAAAATTGCCTGTAATAAATTGGATTTGTTATGCTGTAGGCTACGTATTTATCACAACCGGAATCCTTAAGTTACTCGTTGATGACTTTAAAATAGTTTTCAGCAATATAGGATTACCATATCCAGAATCAATTCTTTTTCTTGTTGCGATCACAGAAATAGTGTGCGGCGCACTGATTGTTAGTCGACTGTATCTAAAACGCGCTACCGCAGCTCTTATATTTATTATTTTAGCAGCTATTTTTCTGACAAAACTGCCTATCTTAACTACAAACCAAGGCTTTCTTTCCTTTGCATTTGAAGCAAGGCTTGATATTGTCATGCTTATCTTGCTCGTACTACTTTGGCAGAACGCGCCAGGCAAAACACTTACCTAGTACTTTACGATTCAGCCTTTAAAAATTCATGGTGGCAAACACAACAAAAATAGCACCAATATCCCCTTACAACAACGACTTCTTCTGTAGACGTAATAATATGATCAAATATTTTTAAATCCAGTCCCATTGCCTGCCGCAGTGGGGCACTCATTGTTTCCCGCTGCAGGATTATTTCTTTAAACATGTCAACAGAGTATGTCAGTGGATTTATTTTCACAATGATACCTATTCATAATGGCAATCCGTTTAACGGGAACATTGCACCTGATAAAAATAGCATAGGAAATAATACTACATAGATATTCTTGGGTAAAACAAATAGTTATCCACAATTTTATCCACATATGCACAAATGTTCGTATTTATTTAGTTATAGAATAAATGTTCTGCACAATATATTGATGTTATAAACAATCTATCCACAGTTTGTGGATAAAAAAAGACCAACTTTGGAAGTTAGTCTTTACAATCGGTTTTATTATTTTATACTTAGCGTTGTTCACCTAGTTTAATTGTTGTCTCTTTTTGTTTTCCATCACGGTAAAAAGTAACCTTTAATGAATCACCGACTTCTTTTTCCCGATATAAAACCTTTCTCAAATCAATGATATTCATTACTTCCTTGCCACCAACAGCTACAATTACATCAAGCCGTTTTATTCCTGCATTATCTGCAGGAGATAATGACTCAACACTCCATACATAAACGCCGCCATTTATGTCCTTAGGGAGATTTAAGGTTTCATCCCATTCTGTTTGCGGTACTTCCTCAAGTGAATAAATTTCAACACCTAAGTATGGCCTTGTGACTTTACCAGACTTTTCAAGCTCATCTACTATAGGTCTGGCAGAATCAATCGGAATTGCAAACCCAATTCCCTCTACTGCTTCCTGGTTGACTTTCATCGAATTAATTCCAATCAAATTTCCCTCGATATTAATTAAGGCACCACCGCTGTTACCCGGATTAATTGCAGCATCTGTTTGTATTACTTCGGCTTGCCAGTCAGCACGTCCATCTTGGTTAAAATCTTGTGGTATTGTACGCTGTTTCCCACTTATGACTCCTTGTGTTACAGAACCTGAAAACATCATCCCTAATGGATTACCAATTGCGATTGCCGGTTCGCCAACCTTAACGTTTTCAGATGTCCCCATTTCAATTGTTTTTTCGACTTGCTTACCATCCATCCGCAGTACAGCTAAATCGGAAAACAAATCACTACCAAGTATTTCTGCTTCTATATGATTGTCATTCGATAAAACCACTTCAACTGTATCTGCCCCATCGATCACATGATGATTTGTAATAACGTAGGCATAATCATTCGTTTTTTTATAAATGACTCCTGACCCTGTTCCCTGGTTCTGCCCGCCTTGACCATTTTTTCCCTCTTGCTTTTCCCAGAAATTACCCTGATGTTGTATATTTACAACACCTACTACTGCAGGTGACACATTTTCCACAACATCTGTTATCTGAGTTGAAACATCAACAGAAACGTAGCCGCTTGATTCGGGGCTGTTACCTGTATTGTCATTTGCAGTTTCAACAGGAGCAGTCCACGCTTTTGGTAATACATCTGATTTCAATAAGCTGGGTAAAGCAACCAAAATAATAACCATACCAATAATAATTCCTGCTAGGGCAGGAACTAGCCATCGGCTTCGTTTTTTATCTTGGTCTGGAGGCTGATAGTCATCATCAAAATAACCCATTGAACCATCCCCTTTTTCATAAAGGCTCTGTTCGTAAATTTTAATCTTTTAAGTTTCGCAGTTGATATATACTGCGAAGTACTTTTTGAAAAGTTTGAGTGCTATGATGCCGCTCCAGAAATACACTTCGCGCACCTAGGGCGGCTGATGAGCCTCCTTGCTCCTACGTCACTGCGTAGTCTCATCTAGGCCTCAGCTCCCACAGAAGTCTACGTGTATTTCCTCCGCTGGATTGTACTCACTTTATCCTAACAATTAGTAAATATTTTAAAGACGTGCAGTTTTTTTTATTCGAGCTATGGAAAATTACTTACCTTCACAGTGACATCTCAACCAGTGGAGGCAGAATACGTAGACTCCTATGGGAACAGCACGTTCCGAAGACCCCGGAAGAAGCGTTCTGAGCGTCACGAGGAGGCTGAGGTCGTGCCCATGGAAAGCGAAGTATTCTGCCGAAACGAGTTGAAGCACTCTACCCTCTTTAGAACTAGAAAAAAGGCTAAAAAATTTTTCCACAGTACTTCGCATTTTATACTTACTTCTAACAAAGATCTTTATCAGTAGCTATTTCTATAGTATTACCAAAATTGGTGATTTATTAACCAACTTCATATAAAGTAGTTGGTGTTTTTGGATCTGTATCATATAAGTCCAGCTTTATGCCACGTTCATGCAGCATGCTGTCAACTGACATGCGAGCCAAATCTTTCATATTGTTATCTTGGCTCAGATGGGCCAAATAAATACGCTTAGTTCGGTTACTAATTATATCGGCTAAAGCAAGTCCACAATCTTCATTGGAAACATGGCCGTTATCACCTAATATACGCCGCTTCACATTCCATGGATAACGACCCATCCGAAGCATACCCACATCATGATTAGCCTCAAATATATAGGCATCCGCATCTTCAACTGTTTTCTTAATTCGTTCAGACACATAACCTAAATCTGTTACTAGTGCTACCTTTTTACCGTTTTGACGAAATGTAAAAAACATTGGTTCTGCAGCATCATGAGAAACTCCGAATGATTCCACGTCAATATCACCAAATGTTTTTATTTCTTCCATATTAAAATGAAATTTCTGATCTAATGAAATGGTACCAATGGAGTTCTCCATCGCCTTCCAGGTTTTATCATTTGCATAAATTGGCAAGTTGTATTTTCGGGCGATAATTCCAAGTCCTTTTATGTGGTCGCTATGCTCATGTGTTACAAGGATTCCCGTAAGGCTCGAGGGATTAACTTGAACTTCTCCAAGTAATCGATCCATTTGCTTTCCACTTAATCCCGCATCGACTAGCAACTTTTCTTGATCAGATTCAATATAAAAGGCATTTCCCGTACTTCCTGAAGCGAGCACACTAAAACGTAACGTCATTCTGTATCACTCCGATTTATCTATTAGCTTTGTATTTAAATGATTTAATACAAATTCTTTTACTTCATTACCATCTTTAAGTTCTTGAAGTGTTTCTGTTGTATCTGTTATATATTGGGTTAAAAATGTCATTTCATCACTGGAAAATACCAGGTTTTCGATAGCATTCACATAAAAGTTCTCATTGTCGTTAACCGTTATCGTCCATGTCGGTGCAAATAGCTGCTCACCACTGGATAGGGGTATTCGTGTATGAAAACCCATGTTAACATCGGTTATTTCATCACCAGCCAAGAGCCTGTTGCCATCAAATAATACTTGTATTGCACTCATGGGTTTAATGAGTGACTCTGTATCTGTTGGCGATTCAGCCTCCCCTAATACTGTCTGTGTGTAGAAAAGCATTTCATTATCGTTATTTAGATAAACAACAACTATTCCGTTTTGATTATAGTAAATTGGAAGACCATTTTTTTCCTGGAAGAAAACAAGTATATTCATCTCTTCGTTCCATGTACCATATGTGTAATTATCAGGCAACAAAATTTTACTTTTTACAATTTCACTTATCAGCGTATTATCTGCATTTTCAGGTATCGTAACGGGCTCCTCAAACAGAGACACGATAAAGTTTCCATTAATAACTTCTGATTGCTGACCATCAAGTCCATTCAACGATTCCACTTCTTCGTCTGTAAACGATTTTTGATTAACCGATATATAAGATTTGTCTAACTCTTCCTCAGGTAAATTAGCACTTATGGTTATATTTTCATTTTCAAGCTGCTCCTTAAACGTAGATGATTCTTCGTTTTCAGCTAATCCATAATCCAGTTCTTCTAGTTTATCAAAGAACATAAACAGCAAATAAGCATTTAAAATGAGAAAGCAGAGGATAAATAACGTCTTGATTTGTCTCCATTGCATCCTCAACTCCCTCCTTTTTGTTGTGTGATATCTTCAAAATTCAATTGCTGCCAGTTGCCATTATAATGTATAAACCATGCTGGTTCTAACGTTACCGCATCATCGCTGCCTCGATATGACAAATGATAACCAACTTTTATATCATTGACATTTTCCATTTTATATCTTGAACTATTCTCTAAATAAATTACCACATCACTGCCTGATCGCAGCTCAATTGAATCGTCACCGCCAAGCAAATTATTCAGTGTAAATAATGGGCGACTGTATTGGTTTAGCTCCGACCCGCGGAATTGCTGCTGAATTATAGACGAATTTGTATTGCTAAATACTGGAAGTCCTTCATAATACATTTGATAGCTTATTGTATTCGATGTCATATTAATGCCCATCAAATTAAATTCATCTGTCCATCCATTGTTCTCATTAATATTTGTGATACTCCGTTCAATAAGTTCATTTGAATTCATTTGCTCGTACGGTGACTTGATTGGATTTTGAAATACCATCGTTCTTCTGTTTTGGTAAACACGCATAATTCCTCGTGCACTATCAGTATAGTAAACCTCATTTTCACTAACCTGAGTGCCTCTCACAATATCAGTGTTATTAAATAATGCATCTATCATCAAATTAGAATTAATCTCTCTAACGGCTATCGATCTTCTTGGTTCAACAACCTTATGTTTTGGAATATAGATTGGTGATCCAGCTAAATCAACTTGCAAATACTCTGTTAAACCCTCAAATGTTGTAAGATAGCTCCATAATCTCTCAAATTTATCAGGATTATTTACAACTGCTGTTGCCTGCTTTTCACCATTTGATGATTTGAACATAATGTTCAGTGAAGAGGAATTTCTATTAAATGTAATAAACAATCGTTTAAAGTTCCAATCGGGTAAATAAACATCCGAGTTAAATGTAAATAAGTCACCTGCTAATTCCATTGGTAAAGCTTCTGGAAAAATAATTTCCAGCTGATTTTCTTCTGATGGTCTTTCGCCTGTGCTTTTAGTTTGAAATTCATAAAGAACCCACGACTGCATATCCTCGTAAAATGATTTTCGGTCTACTTGGTCCGTAAAGCTGTAATAGTTATCATTATTCTGGAAAATAACAGACTTCGGCTCAATTATAGTTTTCTTGGTTTCCTTTTTACCTCCAAGATTTACACTATCAACAAACTCATCTGTTTTTACAATCGGGTATTCAGGCTGACTACTCCATAAAGCAAACGTAAGTAAAAGACTTACTCCTACTAATACCACCAATATATATGACTTTATTGTTTCAAGCTTCATTTTTTACCCCTCCGCTTCTTATTCATTAGCGGAAGTGTAAAGAGAATGGTAGTCCCTTTACCTTCTTTACTTTTAGCCCATATTTTACCGTGATGTGCCTCAACCATTTCCTTAGCAATCGCAAGGCCCAGGCCTGTCCCGCCAAACTTACGAGTTCTGGCCTTGTCTGCTCGGTAAAAACGTTCAAATATCTTATTAAGCTTTTCATATGCGATACCCATACCTTGGTCTTCAATACTTGCCAGCATTTGATTGTTCTGCTTCACTACATTAAAACGAATTGTTCCACCCTCTGGTGAATATTTAATAGCGTTAGAAATAATGTTATCAAGAACTTGGGTCATTTTGTCTTTATCCATCCACACATAGAACTGACCGTTCGGTAATTCACGCTGTAAGGTAATATTCTCCGAGACATTCATATCAAAACGATCAATTACATGATGGAAGAATGTGATAAATTCAGTTTTTTCCTTCTGTAGTGAATAATCTTTATCATCCATTCTAGAAAGCTGTAACAAGTCATTCACCATACGGATCATGCGTTCCGTTTCATTTTGGGTTACACTCAAGAATTTGGGCGCAATTTCCTTATCCTCCCACGCACCTTCTGTCAAAGCTTCAATGTAGCTTCGCATTGTTGTAAGTGGTGTACGTAGCTCATGGGATACATTTGAGACAAATTCACGGCGTTCCTGCTCTACTTTTTCCTGTTCGGTAACATCACTAATCACTGTGATAAACCCTGTGATATCCGCTTCATCATCCGAAATCGTAGAGAAATTTGCACGAATTAAAAAGAAATTATCTTGATCACTAAAATCAATAATCATAGAACCGCTATCTGGCAAATCGGTAATATCCACAGTCTTTTCATCCAACTCAAGTACATCAAGTAAAAAACTGCCATGTGCTTCCTCAGGACTCCTGCCAATAAGCCTTGCTGCTGCATCATTCATCAAAGTAACTGCCCCTGACTTATCAGTAGCAATTACACCATCAGACATATTGGACAATACAGAGCTAAGCTTTCGCCGTTCTTCCTCAGTTGAAGCTCTTGAATGTTTTAATTTTGCATTTAAATCATTAAAAGATTCAGCAAGCTGACCAATTTCATCCGACCCATAAACATTTACTTTCTGAGAAAAGTCTTCTCTAGCCATTGTTTGTGTCTGCCTTCGCATTTCCATAATTGGCTTTGTAATCGTCCTGGCAACAAGAATTCCCAGAAAGGCCGATACCGTTATTGCTAATATTGAGCCCCGTAAAAAGATGTTATTAATATCCTCCATCTGGTTATAAACGCTACTGATTGAGGATTCTATATAAAGAGCGCCAACCTGTGTCTCTTCATCATTTGTTATTGGTACTACCCTGCGATAAATTAAGTTTCTTTCCGTATTATATACCTTGTCAGAATCAGGAACTCCGAAACGCAGAGTATTCTTTATAAAGTCACTTGTCGTTTTTTTTCCGATATTACCGCTGCTTGAACTACTACTTGCAGCGATAATTCTGCTTTGCATATCAACTACTTGAATGTTAATAATATTATCCGTGTCATTCACTCTTACAATATCCTGAACTTCTTGCTTAAGTGTCGGTCCTTCTCCGTCTTCAGGTCTTTCTTTGCTAAATGCCTGTTCCATATTTACCTGTAAGATATCAACCGTCGATTCAATCGATTCCTCAAAGTTTTTAACCAGCTCTTTTTCCAATTCTCTTGCAAAATAAGACCCGATAACCTGTATTGCCACAAGCAACAGCAATATAAAGATAATAATGAATTTTAATTGAATCGAACGGAAAAAACCAACTTTATGCATAAAACCTACTCCTGTTCAGGCTTGCGTAAATAATATCCCACACCTCGACGTGTAACAATCCACATTGGATTACTTGGATTTTCCTCAATTTTCTCACGAAGGCGTCTTACGGTAACATCCACTGTCCGGACGTCGCCAAAGTAGTCATAACCCCACACTGTTTCAAGTAAATGTTCACGTGTCATAACCTGTCCAGTATGACGTGCTAAGTAATGCAGCAGCTCAAATTCGCGATGCGTCAACTCCATCTGCACACCATCTCGTGTAACTGCATATGCATCAGGGTGTATTACGAGTTTTCCAATTTCAATATTCTTGGTTGTTTTAACCGCGTCATCAGGCAATTGCTGCTGTCTGCGCAAATTAGCCTTGACCCTTGCGATTATCTCGCGATTACTAAAAGGTTTCGTCACATAATCGTCTGCTCCTAGCTCTAAACCTAACACTTTGTCAATCTCAGCATCCTTAGCAGTTAACATGATAATTGGCATAGACTGAGTCTTTCTAATTTCACGGCAAACTTCATTTCCATCTTTGTTTGGTAACATTATATCCAATAGAACTAAATCAGGTTTTTCTGTTTCAGCAAGATCAATTGCTTCATCACCATCATAGGCGACGACTACCTGATAACCTTCTTTTTCTAAGTTGAACTTTAAAATATCTGCGATTGGTTGTTCATCATCTACTACTAAAATCTTTTGACTCATTGTAGTCACATCCTTTTCAGCATTCCTTAGCTCTATTTTATCGTACTTTGGCTAAAATGTCTTGCATATGAAAAGACTGACTCCGCTAATCCATGGAGCCAGCCTCAAACTATCTTTATTTATTCTATAAATATTTCTGTGGGTTTTGCAGGGAACCATTCTTGTAAAGTTCAAAGTGCAAATGAACACCTGTAGAATTTCCAGTTGATCCCATAACCCCAATCTTGCTTCCTTTTTCTACCGTCTGTCCAGGACTTACACTAATGGATGAAAGATGCGCATACACGGTTTTCATCCCGTTATTATGACTAATAACTATTTTATTACCATAACCGCCACTATCCCATCCAGCAGATACAACTGTACCATTATCAGCTGCAAGAATTGAGCGGTTGCTTGGCTGTGCTATGTCCATTCCCTTATGCATTGACCCCCAACGCTCACCAACATTACTGGAGACATATCCCCCGACTGCTGGCCAGTGCAATTCACCTGTTCCTCGTGATGGCACAATTTTTGTCCCTTTTATAATAACTTCTTTTACCGGCTCTTTCGTTGTTTCTTCAGTTACTGTTTCTTTATTAATTATGTTACCATTTTTCTTTTTAAGAGCGTAATGGACTTCCTTTTTGCCTTTTTGTCCTTCTTGCTTAACTTTTTTATCACCTTTATACATTTCATCTGATTCTTTTACTTCAGTTTCATAGTCTATTGTTTCTTCTACTAGTTTTTCTTCATTGACGATAACATCAACAAATGACTTATAATCTGTAACATGAACTTCCTGATCAATCTGCAGAACCGAATTTTCTTTCAATTTTTTATTTAACTCTAGTAATTTATCAACTGAAAGTTCATACTGGTCTGCAATACTACCCAGTACTTCACCTTTTTCTACCTTGTGTACTTTATCTTTCAAGGTTCCTTTTTCTAGCATCTTCAAACCTTGTTTTACGGTGAGTACTTTCTCGGGTTTAACTTTTTCATCAGAAAATGAAACTTTTTCCGATAGAGCTACGTCTGTAATAATAGAATCTCCAACGTCAAGGTTAAGATTTTCATTTTGTTCATTCTTGTTAGGCTTCTCTTCATTGTCGGAATTGTTAGCATCACTTTGTCTATTGGTCAGTTTTTCAAGTACCTTTTCATCGACATATTTTGCCTTGTATTCTTTTAATACTTTATTAGCTGTTTCCTGGTCTTTAAAAAAGCCCACTGTTTCATCAGCAATTTTGATTTCAACTGCTTCTGCTTTAGCTGAAAGATCATCTTTGAGCATATTCACTACATTTTCATTGTCATATGTAGGGTCAAAAACACGTTCAGATACAAATGATACTTTTTCACCGATGGATATGGATAAATCCTCATATTCTTTACTCTTTTGACTAACCTTTGCATCTATAATTTCCTTAATAGATTCTTTGTCTCCAACTTTACCAACATGTTTACCATCTACATAAATGTGGAAGATAGTCTCTAAAGAGTCATCATTATCATCTGCATATGCTGTTGTAAGTGTAAAAGAAAGCGCGATACATGTCGTAATGGCCACTTTTTGCAGCATGCTAAGTGTACTTCGTCTGTTAGTTCTGTGGTTTGTGGGTTTTAACTTCCTTTTAAACAATGTCGTTTTCCCCCTTGCCGTAAATATATATATTTATTTATTTAGCAGTTTAAAAGTAAATACATTTTTACTGCATAGGTGCAACTAGGCTTTCTTGCACTTTAAATTATTTTCTAGTTCAAAAGACTTTCCCAATGTCATTGTCTAATCTACCACAGTTATGGTAGATAATAAAAGAGAGTCAAGGAAAATGTAAAGTAAATGTATAATAACTTCCATTAATTTACATAAATCGCCTTTTATTGCCTCTCCCAAAGTGTAAAAGGTGACTTTTGGTGTATTTTATGTCTTTTTTTCGCCCTTAGTTTACAGTCATGTTACATAGATAATGACAACTACATTTAAAATTTACCCGAAAAAAAGAAAATATTGTAAAAAAATAACCCAAAACCTAGAAAGTAGTTCAAATATTATCGTAATTTTAATAGATTTTCTTGCACAACTTTCCTCTTGAAGGGAAATTTCTGATTCTTTACATAAAAAACCTCTATCAAATTTGATAGAGGTTTTGATTCTTTTGGACTATTTGTTAACTATAAACACTTCTTACAATATTCGTCTGCGAACGATCTGGTCCGACAGAAAATATAGATAGCGGAATCGCAGTCAATTGAGAAATCCGCTCCAGGTAATGCCTTGCATTCTCTGGCAGGTCATGAATACTTTTGACATTTGTAATATCTTCAGTCCAGCCAGGCATCTCTTCGTATACTGGTTCACATTCAGCTAATACTTTCAAGCTTGCTGGAAATTCGTTAATTACTTCTCCCTTATGCTTGTAGGCTACACATATCTTTAACGTTTCAATACCAGTTAATACATCAAGTGAGTTTAACGATATATCCGTAATACCACTTACACGGCGTGCATGTCCGACAACTACACTATCAAACCAACCAACACGGCGCGGTCTCCCTGTTGTTGTTCCGTATTCACGACCAACTTCGCGAATTTGGTTACCAATTTCATCATTCAATTCGGTAGGAAACGGACCATCACCAACTCGAGTTGTGTAAGCTTTTGACACGCCTACAACATGATCAATTTTAGTTGGACCAACACCGGAACCGATAGTTACTCCACCAGCAACTGGGTTTGATGATGTAACAAAGGGATATGTTCCCTGGTCAATATCCAGCATAACGCCCTGTGCACCTTCAAATAGTACGCGGCGGCCACCGTCAAGCGCGTCATTTAATACGACAGATGTATCACAAACATATTTAGCCAATTGTTGTCCATACTCATAATACTCTTCCAGAATATCTTCAACTTGTATTGGATCAACTTCATATATTTTCTTAAATAATCGGTTTTTTTCATTTAGATTTTGTTCAAGTTTCACGCGAAAAGTTTCTTTATCTAATAAATCAGCAATACGTATACCAACTCGTGCGGCTTTATCCATATACGCCGGACCTATTCCTTTTTTCGTTGTACCGATTTTATTAGCACCTTTTTCTTCTTCCTGAAGAATATCGATTTTTAGATGATAAGGTAATATTACATGCGCACGGTTGCTTATACGGAGATTATCAGTCGACACATTTCGTTCGTGTAAGTAAGCAATTTCCTCTACGAACGCTTTTGGATCGATAACCATTCCATTTCCTAATACACATGTCTTTTCATTGAAAAAAATACCAGATGGGATCAAATGCAACTTATACGTTACATCATCAAATTTAATTGTATGTCCTGCATTGTTACCACCTTGATAGCGAGCAACAAGCTCGGCATTTTGCGATAAAAAATCAGTAATTTTACCTTTTCCTTCATCGCCCCATTGCGTTCCAACTACTACTACTGAGGACATGATGCACCTCCACTATATAATCATTTGTTTTTCATTAAGTAACAGCGCAATTCTATCAATAATAATTAACTATGTCAACTTAAAACACGAACGATAGGTCATAATTTTTTTATATTGTTCGTAATAATTATAGAATAGTAAACTTGGCATTCGCCAGGCTTTTTGGTGAATACCATAGTGGCACTTATGTAGTAAGAAAGGATTTATACTTTCTTAACTGCCAACAAAAAAGGCTGAGACATAACTAAAAATCTCTACTCTACAGACGAATAATAACAGAATAGGTTATTTAGAACGTTCATTATCAATGGTTGAATCTAATACGTAATTCCTATAAACTGCGACGTACTTTTTAAAAAGTTTGAGTGCTATTATGCCGCGGAGGAAATATACTTCGCTTTCCGTGGGCGGCTGATGAGCCTCCTTGCTCCTACGTCGCTGCGTAGTCTCATCTAGGCCTCAGCTCCCACAGGAGTCTACGTGTATTTCCTCCGCTGGGATTGCTATTACCTTAATCTTCTTAGCCATAGAGAATACTTCAAGCTCTAATCAAGAAGCCTCTTCCAGTGGAGGCAGAATACGTAGACTCCTATGGGAACAGCACGTTCCGAAGACCCCGGAAAAAGCGATTAAATGAAGGCCGACTAAAACCGTCCTTTGCGGACAACGTCGGCATACCCCTTGCCGGGGCAAGGAGGCTGAGGTCGTGCCCATGGAAAGCGAAGTATTCTGCCGGAACGAAGCTAAACACTCAACCATTATTAGAACAAAAGTAAATCTTCTCTCATTCGCAGTTAATATCTAATCTGCAATAAAAAATCCGAACTAATTCAAATTCTATTTCAAGAATTTTGAATCATAGTTCGGATTTTACTTTAACTAAATACTTTTGTTTCAGCCACATTATACTGGTGCGGAAACTGGAGGGACATCACTGTCGGAATAGCGGTGATCTAAATCTACGAACTTATTATATTCTTTAACAAACGCAAGCTCTACGTTACCAACTGGACCATTACGCTGTTTGGAAATAATGATTTCAATAATATTTTGTTTCTCAGATTCTTGATCATAATAGTCATCACGATATAAGAATCCAACAATGTCGGCATCCTGCTCAATACTTCCAGATTCACGTAAGTCAGACATCATCGGCCGCTTATCCTGACGTGATTCAACACCACGTGATAGCTGTGATAATGCAATTAGTGGTACATTCAATTCACGTGCCAAAGCTTTCAAGGAACGGGAAATCTCGGAAACTTCCTGTTGTCTGTTTTCCTTTGAATTGGCATTCCCTTGAATAAGCTGCAGGTAATCTATCAGAATCATACTAAGTCCATTTTCTTGTTTTAAACGTCGACATTTAGATCTAATCTCACTAACACGGATTCCAGGAGAATCATCGATATAAACTCCGGCATTAGATAAACTTCCCATCGCCATCGTTAGTTTACTCCAGTCATCTGCCTCCAAATTACCATTACGCAAACGCTGGGAATCGATATTTCCTTCGGCGCAAAGCATACGGGAAACAAGTTGATCAGCACCCATCTCAAGACTGAAGATAGCTACATTCTCATCAGTATTTATAGCAACGTTTTGCGCAATATTTAACGCAAACGCAGTTTTACCAACAGAAGGTCGTGCAGCAATAATGATTAAATCATTTCTCTGAAAGCCTGAAGTAATTCGATCCAGATCCCTATATCCAGTTGGAATCCCTGTAACATCAGCATCTTGGTGTTGTAGTTGTTCAATATTGTCATATACTTCGATAAGGACGTCTTTTATAGCCTTAAATGCTCCAGTATTTTTCTTGCCGGATACTTCAAGAATGTTCTTTTCTGCTTCATTTAAGACATCTTCCACTTCATCTTCTGTTGCAAAACCGGATGAAACAATATCTGTTGCAGTTCGAATTAATCTGCGAAGTAACGCTTTTTCTTCAACTATTTTACTGTAATAAAGTATATTCGCTGCTGTTGGAACACTGCCTGCCAAATCAGACAAGTATGCAACGCCACCAACCTCGTCCAGTTTTTTCTCATTCGATAAGGAGGTAGTTACCGTCACAAGATCAATTGGTTCTCCTCTATCCAATAGTTTCAACATCGCCTCGAATATTCTCTGGTGGCTTGCTCGATAAAAATCATCAGGCATTAACAGTTCTGACGCTGCAGACAATGCATCAGGTTCTAGAAAAACAGCACCTATAACAGCTTGTTCCGCTTCTATATTATGTGGTGGTGTACGATCATTCCAAATTTCACTCATTCATTTTCCCCCTTCTGGAGAGGATTCCCAAGTTAATAATTGTTTTTCTTAAACTTCTACTACATGAACTCTTATTGTACCAGTTACTTCCTGGTGTAACTTAACAGGTACATTCGTATATCCTAATGATCGGATTGGGCTATCAAGTTCGATTTTTCGTTTATCGATTTTATGGCCATAAGTTTCTTTAAGGACTTCAGCGATTTGTTTACTTGTGATAGAACCGAACAAACGTCCGTTATCCCCAGATTTTGCTTTCACTTCAACATCAATTTCAGCTAACTTAGCTTTAAGTTGCTCAGCCTCTTCAACTTCTTTCTGCGCTTCTTCCTGTTGTTTATTCTTTTTAGCTTCCAGTTCTTTCATATTACCTGAAGTAGCTTCTTTTGCCATGTTATATTTTAGTAAATAATTACGTGCGTAACCGTCAGAGACGTTTTTTACTTCACCTTTTTTGCCTTTTCCTTTTACATCTTTTACAAAAATTACTTTCATTTTTTGTCTCCTCCTTCGTTAGAAAACTTGGCATTCTTTAATGGGATTCTTATGAAAGCTTATTTTGCTTTCATAGAACCCCTTATACTTTGGAGTTCAAGCCATAGTTGCACTTTTACTAACCTAAAAAGCTCTAATTTAATTGTAATTGCATTTAAAACGATTGTTAACTTGCAAAATATTCCTCTATTATATCCTTTAATAATGCTTCTGCATCATCTATTGTCGTATCTTCAATTTGAGTGGCAGCGTTTGTTAAATGCCCACCACCATTCATTTTTTCCATGATAATCTGAACATTTACTTCTCCAAGTGAACGAGCACTGATACCGATTCGGCCATCACTTCGTTCTGATATCACAAATGATGCGTTAATACCGCTCATCGTTAGGAGCGTATCCGCTGCCTGTGCTATTAATACGCCACCATATATTTCTTCTGGTTTTCCTTTGGAAATAGCAATCGAATCCCGATAAACTTCAGCACGCTCGATTAGTTTACTGCGTTTAATATATATATCCAAATCTTCCTTCATAAATTGCTGTACCAACACGGTATCTGCACCTTTTGATCGTAAATAAGATGCCGCATCGAACGTACGCGAACCTGTTCGTAATGTGAAACTTTTGGTATCTACAATAATCCCCGCCAATAATGCTGTAGCTTCAAGCATTTTTAATTTAAGGCTTTTTGGCTGATATTCCAGTAATTCAGTAACCAGTTCCGCTGTAGAGGATGCATATGGCTCCATATAAACGAGCGTTGGATTATCAATAAATTCCTCTGCACGCCGATGGTGGTCAATAACAACTTTATACTCACTTTTACTCAACAAGCGCTGATTCGAGACCATCGATGGCTTGTGTGTATCAACAACTACAATAAGACTTCTGCTCGTTATTACTGCTTCCGATTCCTCCGGGTCTATGAAATGTTCCCATAGCTCTTCATCCTCTTTTATTCCCTCAACAAGTCGGTAAACACCTGTATCTACGTCATCTGGATCCAATACAATATATCCTTCAACACCATTGGTCTTAGCAATATTTAATATACCAATTGCTGCACCAACCGAATCCATATCTGGTGATTTATGGCCCATAATAATAACATTATCACTTTCTTTAATGAGTTCTTTTAGTGCATGGGAGATAACACGCGCCCGTACGCGGGTACGTTTTTCCATTGGGTTGGTACGTCCACCGTAAAAGCGAACTTTTCCAGCTTCATCTTTAATTGCAACCTGATCGCCACCCCGACCTAGTGCCAAATCAAGGCTCGATTGTGCTAATTCACCAAGCGTTGGAAGTTCGACACTTCCTAGACCAATCCCAATACTCAATGTAATCGGAATGTTTTGTTCGGCATTAAGTTCACGTACTTCATCCAGAATATCAAATTTTGATTTTTCCAGCTGATCCAGAATTTCTTTTGTCGAAACAGCCAGAAAGCGATCCTGAGACGTTCGTTTCATATATATTCCATAATCATGTGCCCAATTATTTAACACAGAGGTAACCTTTGAATTTAATTGACTCTTTAACGTATCATCCATGTTTTGAGTAATTTCCTCGTAGTTATCAAGGAAAATTACTAACAGAACAGTCTGCTCATTTTGGTATAGCGTTTGTATTTCCGATTGTGTCGTTCGGTCAAACAGATATAGTAACCGTTCTTCCTTCTTTATTGTTGTTTGAAATTCATATCCTTCCACATTGAACCATAATTCATCTTTACTTTCTTTAATTCTTGAAGTTAAATCATCAGATAGCGTATTAACTGATTTCCCAACTAAGGTATCATCATCAGCAAAACGGTTCATGTAAGGATTTGCCCATTCAATAAAATAATCTTCATTATACAGAATGATTCCTATTGGCATTTCCAACAAAGCCTCTTCCCCAACACGTTTAATTCGATGGGAAAGTGTAGCTATATATTCTTCAGTTTCATTCTGCAGAGTTCTTTCCGTTCTTATACTATAATAAATCGACGCTGCTAATAGCAATGCCATCAATAATCCTAGCATCCATTGGAAATACCAAATAAATCCAAGCAATGTAATGGACAAAAGGTAAATGACCCATAAGTGTCTGCTAAGTTTTGGTCTCCTTTGTAAATCGTGCATATAATCAGCTCCTACTACTTAACTCCCATTTACTTCTTACCCTTTGAAATGCGATCTCTTAGTGAAAATCCTATATCAATTATACCTAAGAGACGTACAAAATAAAGGAAGAAAAAAGGGAAAAGTATTGTCAATATAACACTTACTACTGGTAGTGCTTTTGACTTGTTTTTCAGATGAGCATAGAAAAAAATAAAAGATAATCCTTGCAACGTCATTAACATTCCTGCAACTATCATCACATTGTTTACCGCCAAATATAACGTACTCGATGGATCGAGTTCAAAAAATGTAAATATTAATGCGAAGAAATAAATCCAAATTAATGAAACCGGTAAGCGCAACATACGAAAAGGAGGAAATCCCAAATCCTTGCTGTCTAATCGGTTAATCACTTTATAGCTTACCCATTGAGCAATAAAAGCCATAAAAATCGCAATGAATGCTATTCCAGCTGGAACCAGCGTCGAAAGCATGCCAATCTGTTGCTCCAGCAACTCAATCTGTTCTTCCGCCTGATCCATAAAGCCAAACTGTCCCATTAACTCTTTAACCATTTGTACATACTCGTTAAGTATTTGGTCAATTTCATTCATTAAATTCACTTGTAAAACGAATTGACTAAATACAAAAATAAATAAAAGCCCCACTACAAACCCTATCGTTCCTCTTCCCCAAGTTTCATACGCAGGTAACTTTTTATGAATAGCACTACCAAGCATTATACCACCAAGACCCATTAACACGGTTAACGGCAAGCTAACTATCGTTGCAAAAAGAATCGATAATATAACCGCAACCCCAAACATTGAAAGAGAAGGCTTCCAATTATGTCTGGAAGCAAATGTGATAAAGGGTACTGGCAGTAAAAAGGTAGCAATTATTGTTATTACTGGAACAAAAGCTGCGATTAACAGCAATATAATATATATTGCTGTAAGCATGGCACCTTCTGTTAATATTTTTGATTGATTCATGTATTGCACCTACATATCTAATTAATTTATCTCATTACAATATGATAACACGATTTAGGCATTAATTGGTATTCGAATTAACTGATTCTAATATTTCCCGGGTAATAACTTGTTGAATTTTGTAGACCAACAATAAAAGTCAACGAATTTTCAAGGTCAGGAAGCGATTTTATTATAGATTTTTATTATAATGGAACTAATGCAAGATTCTATGAAGAAGGATGAACCTAATGATTTTATTGCAAGCATTCTTAAACAGTGTTAAATTGCCAAATAAACAGGCAATGTTTAAATTAAATCGAATCGGAATGGACATTACTGTATTATATATGTCTATTCTTGTATTGCTTGTTTCTATTCCGTCGCTAATTGATCGACTAACAGCAACCGGTGGCGCAAGTGCTGACATGCAGTTATTTTTACTGTTCGTGTACTTTTTCTTATTTTATTACTTACCATTAATTATAATGGTTTTTCTGCTGCTTTCACTAATTGCTTACATAGGAACGGGTATATCCCGGTTAATGAGACGTAAAATCAGATTCCCAATACTGTGGAAAATGAGTGCTTATACAGCGACGATTCCCTTTATATTATATACAATTATAGCTTTGATTTTTAAGGTAGATGTTATGTACTTATGGCTCTTCCTAATCTATTCAATTCTTTTTATAATTAAAATAATCACCATTTATCCAAAGCGGAAAATTCGAAAATAGGAGTTTTTTTGATGAAATATATCGTATACATTTTTCTTGCATTATCCCTACTGATTAATGCAGGCTGCAGCAATCAGGATAATACGAAAGAACATGAGCTCTTCATATCAGCTGCTTCAAGTTTATCCAATGTACTGTCAAAGCTAGCAGATGCGTATGAATCGGAACATCCAGGTACGAAGCTTACATTAAACTATGGAGCTTCTGGTAAGCTTTCGCAGCAAATACAGCAAGGTGCACCTGTTGATTTATTTCTTTCAGCAGACCAAAAATGGATGGACAACCTAGCAGAGCAGAAAATGATTCTCGATGATACAAGAATAAATTTTACACAAAATAAACTTGTACTAGTCTCAACAAATAATGCTGATCTATCCATTGATACATTGAAAGATTTATCTTCTAGCGGACTGGACCAAATAGCAATTGGAAACCCAGAAAGTGTACCTGCCGGAAGCTATGCAAAAGAAGCATTAACCGCAAGTGGAACTTGGAAAAGTATAAAAAGTCAGCTTGTTCACGCCAAAGATGTACGACAAGTGCTTACATACGTTGAGTCTGGAAATACTGACATTGGATTTGTTTATGCCAGTGACCTGAATCGTTCCAAAATGGTAACAGAGGTTACTAAAATAGATGAATCGCTGTATAAGAGAATTGATTATCCTGCTGCTGTAATGACATCAAGTGACACCAAAGAAAAGGCAAAAGCATTTATCGACTTTCTGCAAACAGATGAAGCACAATCAATTTTGGCCGAATATGGATTTAACTCTTAAAGGTGGGAACTGAAATGGACTACACACCATTATTTCTATCACTGAAAATAGCCAGTATTGCAACAGCAATAGTTGTCATTATTGGCATTTTCCTTGCTAGAATTATTTCCCGCTATCGATTTCCTGGAAAGAGAATACTAGAATCATTGTTAATGCTTCCATTGGTTCTGCCACCTACTGTTGTTGGATTTGGTCTGCTTTATTTATTTGGCAAAAATGGCCCATTCGGAAGTTTATTACTAGATCTGTTTGGTATTCAGATTGTATTTACATGGTTTGGGGCAGTGTTAGCTGCAATTGTCGTTTCCTTTCCGTTAATGTATCAAAGTGCTGCCGCTTCTTTTCAAAATTATGATGTCAATATTGAAAATGCTGCATTGACGATGGGGGCATCTAAGTGGACAGTTTTTTGGACAATAACCTTTCCACTGGCATGGCCCGGGTTATTAGCAGGATTAGTACTAACATTTGCTCGGGCACTTGGTGAGTTTGGCGCAACACTTATGATTGCCGGCTATATTCCAAATCAAACAGAAACAATCCCGCTTGCAATCTATTTTGCTGTTGATTCCGGGAATATGGATGCTGCAGTGTTTTGGGTGATCAGTATTGTTGCTGTTGGATTCACTGCCATTCTTTGGCTGAATTGGTGGAGCGGGCGGAATATTTTAAGATTTACAAGTGATAAATGATCTAGGTGGGTTGTATAATGCTTTCATTGAAGATAAAGAAAATACTTAAAGCATACACACTTCATGCTGTGTTAAACGTTAGCGAGGAAATTACCGTATTAACCGGACCATCTGGTGCTGGCAAAACCACAACATTGAACTGTATCTCAGGACTTATTCATCCTGATTCTGGTGAAATCGTATTAAATGACCGAGTGCTTTTTCAGGAAAAAGAAAAACCGATTCCTGTTCAAAAACGAAATATAGGATATGTATTTCAGGATTATGCCTTATTCCCTCACATGACCATAAGAGGGAACATCAACTACAGGATGAAAGATATCAAGCTTGTTAATACATTAGTTAACGTTGTTGGAATCGAACATATCCTTGAAAGTTACCCTGCTGAAATATCAGGTGGCGAGAAACAACGTGTAGCCCTCGTGAGAGCTTTAGCTACTAAGCCGGAGGCACTTCTGTTGGATGAGCCTTTTTCCTCCTTAGATGATGAGACAAAGGAAGAATGCCAGCAAGAACTACTCCGTCTGCATGCCATGTGGAAGATACCAATTATTATGGTTACCCATGACCTTAAAGAAGCGGAGAGACTTGGCGACCGTATTCTAAGAATAGAGCAAGGGAAAATAATCGATAATTGAATGATTGTTGCTATAGATATAAACTTCGAACATGGAAAAACAGCTTTAGTCTATGACACCGCTTCGGAAACATACCTCGTGCACCTTAGGGCAATGCTTAAGAGACCCACAGAGAGCATTTTGTATGCGAGGTAGCCTTAGGTGCGTCACGTCTGCATTAGCACGTCCTATACGTTGGAGGTTCATAGTAAGACCTAGGTGCGCGAATATATTCCAACCGCTTGGTCAGATATCTACACTAAATACAACAATTAATTACCTTAGTCCTTTATTAGAAAACTTGGCTTATCGCCAAGCCGTAATAGATAAGCCTTAGTTGCACTTATGCAGTAAGAAAGGATTTATACTTAACTGCCAAATACAGCAATAAAAAAGCCTTTTGATAGTTTTTACACTGTCAAAAGGCTTTTTATTGCTATTATTACTCTGTTACATATGGCAATAATGCCATTGTACGAGAGCGTTTAATCGCTTTTGTAAGTTTACGTTGATATTTTGCAGAAGTTCCAGTTACACGACGAGGGAGAATTTTCCCGCGTTCTGAAATGAAACGTCTTAGTAAATCAACATCTTTATAATCGATGTGTGTAATTCCGTTGGCTGTGAAATAACACACTTTACGACGCTTTGCACGTCCGCGACGAGCTGCCATTAATACCCCTCCTTCTTTTTAGATTAACACTAATCTATTTAGAATGGTAAATCATCGTCTGATATATCGATAGGCTCACCGTTGTTTTTGAACGGTTCCTCTTCGTTTTGATTTTGATTTTGATTTGTTTGGTTCTGATTCTGGTTTTGATTTTGATTTTGCTGGTATCCTGATGATTGTTGTCCACTGCTTTGTGAAGAACCTTTAGATTCAAGGAATTGAACACTGTCTGCAACAACTTCCGTTACAAATACAGTTTTCCCATCTTTTCCTTCAAATGTACGCGTTTGTAAACGTCCATCGACACCAATCAAACTGCCTTTTTTCATGTAATTTGCCAGGTTTTCTGCCGGTCTGCGCCAAACAACACAGTTGATAAAGTCAGCATCACGGTTACCTTGCTGATTTGAAAAAGGTCGATTAACTGCTATCGTAAAGTTGGCTACTGCCACTCCATTTGGTGTATAACGTAGATCAGGATCCTTCGTTAACCTGCCGACAAGCACGACACGATTCAACATCAGAACCACCCCTTATTATTGATCATCTTCTCGAATTACCATATGACGAATAATATCATCAGAAAACTTAGCTAAGCGATCAAATTCATTGATTGCATCTGCATCACTAGTAAAGTTAATGACTACATAATATCCATCACGATAATCATTGATTTCATATGCAAGACGTTTCTTGCCTTTTTCATCAACTTTTTCAATCTCCGCCCCATTGTCAGTTAAAACTTTATTAAAGCGCTCAACTAAAGCTGTTTGAGCTTCGTCTTCAATATCTGGGCGGATGATATACATGATTTCGTATTTTCTCATCCGGTACACCTCCTTTTGGTCTTAGCGGCTTCATTTAGTCAATGAAGCAAGGAGTAATCTTGTTTCATTACTCACAACATCGTATTATACCAAATCTTATTATAAAAAACAACCATTCGAGGGATCCTGCTACGTTAAAGTTTACACATTAAAGCGAAAATGGATTACATCGCCATCTTTCACGATATATTCTTTACCTTCTAATCGAACATTTCCTTTTTCACGTGCTTGCGCCATAGCCCCTGCATCCATAAGATGATCGTAGGATACGGTTTCGGCACGAATAAAACCTTTTTCAAAATCAGTGTGAATAATTCCCGCTGCCTGTGGTGCTTTTATTCCTTTACGGAAGGTCCATGCGCGCACTTCCTGTTCACCAGCTGTAAAATAGGTTGCCAAGCCCAATAGGTTATAAGAAGCTTTGATAAGCTTATCTAACCCAGATTCAGAAATACCTAAATCATCAAGAAACTCTTCCTTTTCCTCCTGATCAAGTTCAGCTATTTCTTCTTCAATTTTTGCACAAACTACAATTACCTCTGCACCTTCTTCTGCTGCATACTCTTTCACCCTTTGCACATATTCATTTGCGTCAGGCTCGGTAATTTCTTCTTCACTTACATTTGCTACATATAGTGTTGGTTTACTAGTTAATAAATGTAGCCCTTTTACTATTTTCCAATGTTCTTCTGAAAACTCCAAAGCTCGTACAGGTTTTTCTTCTTCAAGCCCTTCTTTAAGCTTAAGAAGAATATCATGCTCTGCAATAGCTTCCTTATCCTTCTGTCTAACAAGCTTTTCCACCCGTTGTATCCGTTTGTTTACAGATTCTAGATCAGCTAAAATAAGTTCAAGATTGATAATCTCGATATCATCTATTGGATCAATTTTACCTGATACATGCGTAATATTATCATCTTGAAAACAACGCACAACTTGGCAGATTGCATCGACCTGGCGAATATGGGATAAAAATTGGTTTCCCAGTCCTTCCCCTTTACTCGCTCCTTTTACAATACCAGCAATATCGGTAAATTCGAATGCTGTTGGTACTGTTTTTTTCGGTTTTACTAATTCTGTTAATTTATTTAAGCGATTGTCTGGTACTTCTACAATCCCTACATTTGGATCAATGGTTGCAAACGGATAGTTCGCAGCCTCTGCACCAGCTTGTGTAATTGCATTAAACAATGTTGATTTACCAACATTGGGAAGCCCAACAATTCCTGCTGTTAAAGCCATTCAACTTTCACTCCTTAAGGATTTCATTCATATGAACGCGTTAGTCATATCAATTATAGATACAAGATGTTAAATTGACAAGCAATGAAAAAGTAAAAATAAGCAATTATAATTGCTTATTTTTATAGAGTGCCACCGCAATTTTCAATTTTCATTGATCATACCACAACTATAATTAATTTTTTTAGACACTTAAAAGAATTTTAGACAAATTATTCTTCTGCCTTCACAAGTATTTTTTTCATCTTTTTAGCGAATTCTTTCCGTGGAATCATGACGCTGTGATCGCATCCCATACACTTAATTCGGATGTCCATACCCATTCGAACAATTTTCCAGCGATTTTCGCCACAAGGATGCTGTTTCTTCATCTGAACAATATCATTTAATTCAAATTGTTTATCCGACATGTCGGACCCCCCTTTTATACTTCCTTGTCATGATTTAGTTCTAATGATGTCGGCTCTTGATTTCTGGAATACATCACTAAACGTGGTGATGGAATTTCAATGCCTTCCTTATATAAAACATCCTGCACTTCTTTTCGAACTATTCGTGCACCTGCCCATTGATATGCTGGCAGTGTTTCAGCAATAATACGAATTACATAATAGGAGCTTTCCAATGTTTGTACACCTATTATTTCTGGAACTCGAACAATTTCTTCATATTTATCCGGCAATGTCTTACAAACACTCTCAATTATTTTCTCGGCATTGCCAACATCACTCTCATAAGGCACGTTCACATCCACAACAGCTAGACCATTATAAATGGAGTAATTAGTAACCTGTGTTACGTTTCCATTAGGAAGTACATGTTGTTCGCCAGTCCAGCTTTGAATTTTAGTTGTACGCATCCCGATTTCTTCTACGGTTCCTTCAACACCTGAAGTAAGTATATAATCCCCTACAGAAAATTGATCCTCAAAAATTATGAAGAATCCGGAAATAATATCACGGACAAGGTTTTGTGCTCCAAATCCAATAGCCAGACCTGCAACACCTGCTCCAGCCAGCAACGGGCCTACTTTTGCACCTAGTACATTATCCAATATCATGATAATTGCTGTGAAATAAACGGTATACTTTAAAACATTTTTGATCAGTTTTTTAAGCGTATTCTCCCTTCGTTCTGTAATACGAAACGGACCACGTGATTTATTATGAAAAACACGGCCGATAACATTATTTCCAACACGAATTATAATGATCGACAGGAAAATGATTAAAATAATTTGAAATAATCCCTGACCAATTTTTACCCATAATTCAGGACCTGCAATATAGTCCCATAGCTGTATAAATTTATTGTTGATAAATTCCAAAATAATACCTCCGACGTTCAACTCTATAGCTAGATTTTACAATAATGCTGCTATCATTGAAAGAAAAGAGAAATTCAATTGCGTTCTTCCATTTTTTTCCAATATGGGTAGAGCAATAATCTTGTTAATACATATAAATTAAGAATACCATATACCGGATAAATATAGCTTATTAACGTAGAGAAACCTAATGTCGTTAATGGAATCATTGCTACTAGTATGAGAATTACTAATAACCAAATTGGCATTTTTATTATACTTTGGAGTCTGGAAACAATACCTAATACCCCTGCAGCAGCCGTCGTAAATATAGCAAACCATAGAAGTATTGACATAAATATAAGCATTCCAAATGGGTAGTGCTTTAGTATTGCGAATAATGGTATTTCATATAAAAGTAATTCATCGGCTATCTGTATTAAACTATTATTATATATGAATGATATCGTACCCAAGATTAAACCGCTACCAAGTGAAGCAATCCATATTTCCTGCTTGGATCTAACTTTATTTCCTATCGCTCCCAACACTGCTATTAAAGGTAAAATATTCAATGCTGTAAAAGGAAATGCTGCAGTCCAATTCCGTTGCTCAGACAAATGTGAAAACATTGACAGTTCCTGATCCATTGTAAATATTAACAAAATATACAAAAGTCCACCAAGTAATAATGGCAAAATAACCTGATTCATTACCAACAGTCCACTAATATCTTTCAGAAACAAAATTATCAGGCAAACTGCAATAACAAGCACTCCCCACCAGTAGGAAAAGTTAAATGCTTGTCCTGTAGCACCACTACCAGCAATCATCACTACCGTTGTCGTAAACAAATATAAAAATATCATAACATCATATAATTTTGTTAATTTAACTCCAACTATATCACGAAGTACCGGTAAATAGTCAGTTGACTGTTTTTCATAGCTAACATTCATTATCACATTGCAGCATATCGAAAAAAATAACGTAAACAACAGAATGGCAAGTCCACTTTCATGACCAAAAAATTGCCATAGTTCCCTGCCAGAAGCATATCCAGCCCCAATAGTTGTACCAATTATTAAAAACATCCACTTCAGACCAGCTCTCCACATCGCATTTCCTCCATTATTTTTCGTATCTACGTATAGATCGATAATTTTTTCCGTATACTTATACCAATATGTTTATGGAGGATAAGCTATGAATCTAATAAATCGTTTTGTTCCAAAAAATGATAAGTTGCAATTGTTACATACTGACCCTACCCTAACGGACGCAATGAGTGAGAGGTTAATCTCTTGGTTTCCTAAGACACCTCGTGAATATGTTGTTGTTTGTATTGGAACTGATCGATCAACCGGGGATGCACTTGGTCCATTGACAGGATCTTTTTTTTCAGAAAGAAAGCCGAAACATATAAATATTTATGGAACGTTAGCAGACCCCGTTCATGCCATAAATTTGAAAGATCATATTAAGTTAATAAATGCACAACACAAGGATGCATTTATTATTGCTGTAGATGCCTCCTTAGGGAAATTGTCATCTGTAGGCAGTATCATATCGGATGTTGGGTCCTTGAAGCCTGGAGCAGCATTAAATAAGGATCTTCCTTCTGTTGGAAACATTCATATTACTGGTGTGGTTAATATAAGTGGATTTATGGAATATTCTATCTTGCAAAATACAAGATTATCACTTGTTGTAGACATGGCTAAGTCCATTGCTGCTTTACTAGAAACATTAGATCAGCAATTAACATACAACAGGCCTTTACCAGCTATTATTGCTTCGAACCAAAAACGTAATAGTGGCGTAGAAGTCTAACTTGTTTCACATTAGAAAACTTGGCATTGCCAAGCCTAATGTCGAGTGCCTTAGTTGCACTTATGCAGTAAGAAAGGATTTATACTTTCTTAACTGCTTAAAAAGAACCCTACTAAATTGTAGAGTTCTTAGAATAATAAATAGATATAATAGACAAATCCAACTGTAAGAAGCGAGGGCAACAAATTCCCAACCCGTATCTGGACGATTTTCAGTAAATTTAACCCAATTGCTACGATAAGTAACCCGCCCACTGCGGTTAATTCTACAATCAGTCCATTTAAAAAAGATTCAGGAAGCAGTTTTTCAATTTGCGTAGCTAAAAGCGCTATTGAACCTTGGTAAAGCAGAACCGGAATCACAGAAAAAATGACACCAAATCCCAATGTTGTCGTTAATACCATTGCAACGAATCCATCAATCACGCCTTTTGTAATAAGAACTTCATGGTCTCCTCGCAGACCACCATCTAAAGCTCCAATCACAGACATAGCTCCTATTACAAATATTAGTGAAGCCGTTATAAAACCTTGCGCGACACTAAAATTGTCATTTGTTGTCGTAAATCGACTACCTATCCATGCGCCTAGTCGATTAAGACCTTCTTCCACATGAATAAATTCACCAATAATTGCACCGGTTAATAGACTCAATAACACAACAACAATTACTTCAGTAGTAAATGCCATTTGCATACCTATTAATATAACTGCAAGCCCAATTCCATGCATTACCGTTTCTTTATATCTTTCTGGTATTTTTGTGAAAAATAACCCTATTAAACATCCTGCTATAATAAGTGCTCCATTTACCAATGTCCCAAATAAGACCATAACGACAACTCCATTTACTAATAAAGATTAAATCAACTTATATGAAGATGCTATTTCATTTATCGCTTTAATGAATGCATCGACTTCTTCTTTAGTATTAAATATACTAAGACTTGCCCTGACCACACCTTGTTCAATTGTGTTTAATGATTCGTGTGTCGTCGGACTGCAATGAAGCCCTGACCGAACAGCTATTTTATAATGTGAATCAAGGATCATTGCTATTTCCTGTGAAGATATATTAAATATATTAAATGCCACAATCGGCATTCGGGGTTTTTGCTTGCCTGGTCCGTAACAAGTAACCCCTTCAATAGTTTCTAGTCCTTCTAATAGTACTTCTATTAAAAATGTTTCACGTGGAACATTTACATCTTGTCTGCTTTCAAATGCTTTTAGGGCAGCATTTAAACCAGCAATCCCGGGTGTATTTAATGTACCACTTTCGAGTTTTTCAGGCATTTGATTAGGTTGTTCAGGGTCTTCTGAAAAGGCACCTGTTCCTCCTTGAAATATTGGTTGAAGTTCAATATTTCCTTCGATTAGCAGCATACCCGTTCCTTGAGGCCCTAATAAACCTTTATGTCCGGGAAACGCCATTAAATCAATTCCCATTTGACTCATATGAATAGGTATATGACCAGCAGTCTGTGATGCATCAACAAGTGTTAACACATTTTGATTCGATACGATGTTAGCTACTTTTTCAATTGGTAAAAGTGACCCAGTTACATTTGACGCATGTGTCATTGCTATTAATTTGGTATTAGAATTAATGGATTTCTTTATCTGTTCGATAAATGATTCATCATCTTCGTCCCATTTAATGTATGAAACTTCTAGACCATAGATTCGCTTCAGATTCTCCAGGGGCCTCCGTATAGAGTTATGTTCAACTGTTGTGGCAATAATATGATCTCCTTTTCGCCACGGCAGGCCCTTAATTGCTTGATTCAATGCACCTGTTGCATTCTGGAAGAAAATTGCCCTTTTGGGATCACTACAACCAAATATGCGAGCAGCTCTCTCTCTGGTTTCCTGTATTATTTCAGATGCTTTTCTGGCTAGATGATGACCACTTCTACCTGGGTTAGCTCCAACTTCGTTTAGCGCAAAAACCATCGCCTCCCCCACCTCTACTGGTTTGGGAAATGATGATGCAGCCTGATCAAAATATATCATAACTGAAACACCCCATTTTTTGTGAAAATTTATTAGAAAACTTGGCTTATCGCCAAGCCTTATGGCGAAATCATTAGTTGCACTTATGCAGTAAGAAAGTATTTATACTTTCTTAACTGCTAAAAAACATGCATATCACATGTTTCCACTAACTTGTATGTTCTTCTTTCATTGGACCAAATCGTTAAAAATTGCTTAGCTATTTTTATGAATACTTACTTTGTTTTCTTGGAACCCTTATGCCATAGAATGCTAGCTTTAATGGCGAAGCCTAGATCCACTTGTACACTAAGATAGTTTTATACTTGATTGATTGCTAAAAAAAGGCTGACAATTTAATGAATCAACCTTTAAAAAGTCAGCCGTTTCTATTCATTACTAATCCAATGTTTCTAATATACGTTGTAAGTCATCATTAGAGTAGAATTCTATTTCAATTTTTCCTTTACGTTTGCCTTGGTTTATTGTCACAGCAGTACCTAAACGATCACGCAATATTGTTTCTCTTTCCTGAAGAAATATATCTTTCTTTGGCTTTTCCTTCTTTTTCTTACTATTCTTTTCATTCAAATCAAGAATCTGTTGCTCCACTTGCCTTACATTCATCTTTTCTTTTCTTATTTTATCAACAAATGGCAGAACCTTCTGCTTATCTTTAATGCCTAATAAAGCACGGCCATGTCCCATCGTTAGTTCTCCGTTGTTTATGTAAGCTACAACTTGATCGGGAAGCGAAAGCAATCGAACAATATTAGCAATATGGGACCTACTCTTACCTAAACGCCTTGAAAGTTCATCTTGTGTAATTTCCAATTCATTCATTAAATTTTGATATGCATGTGCTTCTTCAATCGGAGTTAAATCTTCCCGTTGAAGATTTTCCAATAGGGCAACTTCCATCATCTTGCCGTCAGTTAATTCTTTTACTACAGCTGGAACATTCTCAAGCCCGGCTTCCTTTGCAGCACGAAAGCGTCGCTCTCCTACAACAACCTCATAGCCTTTTATACTTTTACGTACAATTAAAGGCTGAATTATACCATATTCAAGAATTGAATCTTTTAGCTCCTCTATTGCATCTGCGTGAAAAGTTTTTCTTGGTTGATAAGGATTTGGTCGACATTCATTAATAGGGACTTCCTGAATAACGTCGTCATCCTTCTCTTCTACATCTGGAAAAAAAGCATTAATCCCCTTACCTAACCCTCTCGCCATTACTCATCACTTCCTTCGCTAATTCAAGATATACCTCAGAACCTTTTGATTTTGGATCATATGTTATGATAGGTTCCCCGTGACTCGGTGCTTCACCTAATCGAACATTTCTAGGGATGACTGATTTGTATACTTTGTCCTGAAAGTACTTTTTTACTTCCTCAATGACTTGTATGCCAAGGTTGGTTCTTGCGTCAAGCATTGTTAATAAAACACCTTCGATCATTAATGATTTATTTAAATGCTTTTGTACTAGACGAATGGTGTTTAATAACTGACTTAGACCCTCTAATGCATAATACTCACATTGAACTGGTATTAATACAGTATCAGAGGATGTAAGTGCATTAATTGTAAGCAAACCTAAAGAAGGTGGACAATCAATTATAATATAATCATACTCTTCTTTTAGATTTTCCAAGGCTTTTTTCAATCGAATTTCACGTGAAATAGTAGGAACTAATTCTATCTCAGCTCCCGAAAGTTGAATCGTAGCAGGTATAATGTCCAAATTCTCGACTTTCGTAGGGACACATACCTCCTCAGCAGGCAAATCCTCTACCAGTACATTATAAATACATTGATTCATGTCTGCTTTGTTTATACCTACTCCACTTGTGGCATTACCTTGAGGATCAATATCCACAATCAAAACTTTATTCTTCAAGTGTGCAAGACCTGCACTTAAGTTTACCGATGATGTTGTTTTTCCTACGCCACCCTTTTGATTGGCTATGGCTATTATTTTACCCATGCTGTCACCTACCTAAAATCTATACTTATTATTCTATCACTTTTTTTAATAAAAGACCTATTAATATAGTTGATTGTTCAAAAAAATATTTAGAAATCTACCAACTGCTAATAATATATAGTTAAAAACCACTCATCTTAGTTAGCAAAGATGAATGGTCCAATTGTGAATTTTAAAAGTATATCATATAAATGAAGAATATATTATTTCTTTTTCGGAATTTTAATCGTGATTTGATAGAATTCATCAAGATCTTCCTCATTTGCTTCCACATCAATACCAGTATCTGAAACCATACTTAAAGACTGTCGAATGGTATTCATTGCAATTCGAATATCCTTGTTAACACCTTTAAGTTTAGCTTGTTTTTTAGTCGGTTTTTCTTTCGGCTGGTTCAACTTGTCGATATATTCTTCTGTCTGTTTTACATTCAATTCTTTTTCAAGTATAGCATTTAGAACTTTCAATTGCTGATCGGGATCGCTCAACTTTATTAACGCCCTAGCATGTCGTTCTGTAATATCCTTCTTTAATATCGCATGTCTAACTTCCTCTGGCAGTTTTAGTAACCGCAATTTGTTAGCTATAGTTGATTGGTTTTTACCTAAACGTTGTGCTAAGGCTTCCTGTGTTAATGAATGCATTTCTAATAGACTAGCATATGCACTTGCTTCCTCTATAACAGTTAATTCTTCACGCTGAAGATTTTCTATCAAAGCAACAGATGCTGTCTCTGCATCAGACATACCACGGATGATAGTCGGTATGTTTTCCCACTCTAATAGCTTTACAGCACGCCACCTTCGTTCACCAGCAATAAGTTCATACATATCCCCATCATCAATCTTACGAACCACTATCGGCTGAATCATTCCATGTGTATGTATAGTTTGAGCTAGTTCTTGGATTTTTTCGTCATCAAATATCGACCTTGGCTGAAATCTATTCGGTTCTATTTTCTGAACAGAAAGTTGGATTACTTCATCTGGATGGTACTTTTCTTCTTCTGATTCAGAATCAGATTTATCTCCCGAACCGAAAATTCGGTTAAAAGGGCTTACCATTACCAAACACCACCTTTATTAATACTATATAACAAAAATTGCTATACTAGAAACTTTGGCTTATCGCCAAGCATTAACGGCGATAGACTTAGTTGTACTTACACAGTAATAAGTATTTATACTTTCTTAACTGCTTAAAACTAGCAAAATGTTTCACGTGGAACATTTTTGAAAAGCTAAAACTATCAACAAGAAAAAAGCGCAGTATAAACACTGCTGCGTGCGAACGGTATGTCTCTCAGTTTATAATCCTATTTTACCATATATATACTTAGAAGAGTATCAAATAGAAAAATATTATTTCAACAATCAGTTACCTATGTAGTAGTTTAAAAAATTGGGTTTTTACCTGGAACTCCAGGCTTTCTTGGATATTTTTTTGGGGTATTTCTTTTTTTATCTATAATAATAATAGACCGTTCACTATTTTCATTTGGTAATGTAAACGTGTGTATAGTGTTCAGTTCTCCCCCCAGTAAATTAATTACTTTAATTGAATCATCTACTTCCTGATCACTTTGGGAACCTTTCATAGCAATAAATACACCGTTCTTTGTCGTTAGTGGTAAACATAACTCACTTAACACAGTCATTCGTGCTACTGCCCTTGCCGTGACTATATCAAATGATTCTCTGAATTTTTCTTCTTTCCCAAAATTCTCCGCACGATCATGGTAAAAAGCTACTTTACTTATATCTAATTTTAAAGCTAATTCGTTTAAGAAATTAATCCGTTTCTTTAATGAATCTACAATTGTCACCTGTAAATCTGGAAAACATATTTTGAGTGGAATGCTAGGGAAACCAGCCCCAGCACCCACATCACATATATGCAGTTCTTTCGTAAAGTCATGATAAAAAGCTGCGGATATTGAATCATAAAAATGTTTTAAATAAACATCTTCCTCATCCGTAATAGCAGTAAGATTTATTTTTTCATTCCATTCAACTAACGTTTGAAAGTATATAGCAAATTGCTCTATCTGTTTATCTGTTAGTTCAATACCTTTTTGACGTAATGCTTCAACAAATTGTTCTGGATTCATAAAATAGAGCACCTCACACTCACTTAATTAGCAACTCGAGCAATCTTTCCCTGTTCAATATAAACAAGTAAAATGGAAACATCTGCTGGATTTACACCTGAAATTCGGGATGCCTGACCAACTGAAAGCGGACGTACTTCTTTCAGTTTTTCTTTGGCTTCAGATGCGATTCCATCAATATCATCATAATCAAGATTATCAGGAACTTTTTTGTCTTCCATTTTAAGCATACGTTCCACTTGTTCGTTTGACTTTTTAATATAACCTTCATACTTAATTTGTATTTCAACTTGCTCCCTAACATCGTATGGAAGTGATTCATTTGGTTCGATTACTTTTTCAAGCATATCATACGTAATTTCAGGACGTTTCAGTAAATCATAAGCTTTAACCGCTTCTTTTAACGGGGTTCCATTTGCTTCATCCATCATTTGTTGAACATGCTCTTCTGGTTTAATGACAATTTTTGACAATCTTTTCTTTTCTTCTTCTACCAATCGTTTCTTTTCAACAAATTTATTATAACGTTCTTCAGTTATTAAGCCTAATTTGTAACCTGTTTCGGTCAGACGCATATCTGCATTATCATGACGCAATAACAAACGATACTCCGCACGTGATGTTAATAGACGATACGGTTCATTAGTTCCTTTTGTTACAAGGTCATCAATTAATACGCCAATATAAGCCTGTGAACGGTCCAAAATTAATGGATCTTTTCCAAGTACTTTAGCAGCTGCATTAATTCCGGCCATAATTCCTTGTGCACCTGCTTCTTCATAACCGGAAGTTCCATTTATTTGACCTGCAGTAAAGAGTCCAGGGATTTTTTTTAATTCCAGTGTTGGCCATAACTGCGTAGGAACTACTGCATCATATTCAATCGCATAGCCTGCACGCATAATTTCCGCATTTTCCAGACCTAGAACTGATCGAACCATGTCATGCTGAATAGACTCTGGAAGTGACGTTGATAGTCCTTGTACATATACTTCTTCTGTATCTCTTCCTTCTGGCTCAAGGAAGATTTGGTGTCGCGGTTTATCATTAAATCGAACAATTTTATCTTCAATTGATGGACAATAACGTGGACCAGTACCACGTTTCATTCCAGAATACATTGCAGATAGTGACAAATTATCATTAATTAGTTGATGGGTAACTTCGTTCGTGTACGTTAACCAGCAAGGAATCTGATCCAAAATATATTCGGTTGTTTCATATGAGAATGCTTGTGGTTTATTCTCTCCAGGCTGAATTTCCGTTTTTGAATAGTCAATTGTATGGCTATTCACACGTGGCGGTGTACCAGTTTTAAATCGAGTGATTTCAATGCCTAGTTTTTCCAGGTGTTCAGATAGTTTTACCGATACACGCTGATTGTTTGGACCACTTTCGTATTCAAGATCACCCATTAGCACTTTACCACGCATAAACGTACCTGTTGTAACAATTACAGTCTCTGCATGATAAGCAGCTTTTGATTCGGTAATAACCCCTTTACATACACCATCTTCCATTATAAGTTCATTTACCATACCCTGTCTTAAGGTCAGATTTTCTTCGTTCTCAATGACATTTTTCATTTCTTTTATATACAAAGGCTTATCAGCTTGAGCACGTAATGCCTGTACTGCTGGACCTTTTCCAGTATTCAACATGCGCATTTGAATATGGGTTTTATCAATTACTTTTGCCATTGCCCCACCTAATGCATCTATCTCACGTACGACAATTCCTTTAGCAGGACCGCCTAATGATGGGTTACACGGCATAAAAGCAATCATATCTAAATTCAATGTCAGCATAAGTGTTTTCGCACCCATTTTTGATGCAGCAATACCTGCTTCTACACCTGCATGACCTGCGCCAACAACGATTACATCATAATGTCCTGCATCATATACCATACTTTTTCATCCTTTCTTATTTAGCAGTTAAGAAAATACTTTCTTACTGCATAAGTGCAACTAGGGCTTATCTATATTAAAGGCATGGCGATAAGCCAAGTTTTCTAATAATGCTACTTTCCTAAACAAAATTGTGAAAATAACTGATCAATTAAGCTATCACTAGCAGTATCTCCAATTATTTCACCTAAAAACTCCCATGTTCGTGTTACATCGATTTGTACAATATCAAGCGGCATATTCATATCAAGACTTCCCATTGCATCTTCAAGTGCTTGTTTCGCTTGCTTTAGCAATTGAATATGTCTTATATTTGAAACATACGTCAAATCTCCAGCATCAAGTTCTCCAGCAAAGAATGTCTTAGCAATTGCGGACTCCATTTCATCAACACCCTCTTCTTTAATTAATGAGGTTGAAATGACTGGTTTACCTTCAGCTAGTTCATTGACTTTATTCATATCAAGTTTTGGCTCCAAATCAGATTTATTAATAATAACAATATAATCCAATCCTTGAACAGCCTCAAAAAGTTTCTCATCCTCGATGGTTAATTCTTCATTATAATTTAATACAAATAATATAAGATCTGACTCTTTCAACACTTTTCTTGACCGTTCAACACCTATTTTCTCAACAATATCTTCCGTTTCTCGAATACCAGCTGTATCTACCAGCCGAAGCGGCACGCCACGAACATTAACGTATTCTTCAATCGTATCACGAGTTGTACCAGGTACTTCTGTTACAATTGCTTTATTTTCTTGGACAAGTGTATTCATTAATGATGATTTACCAACATTTGGACGCCCAATAATTGCTGTACCCAATCCTTCACGCAAAATTTTCCCCTGCTTTGCTACCTGTAAAAGTTCCTCTATTTCAGCATGCACTTCTTTTGATTTGCTACGCATCATTTCATTCGACATTTCTTCTACATCATCATACTCAGGGTAATCTATATTCACCTCTACGTGGGCAACTGTTTCAAGTAATTCCTGTCTGAGCTGTCCGATCAGTTCTGATAATCGTCCGTCCATTTGCTTTAATGCTACCGACATAGCTTTGTCTGTTTTGGACCGAATCAGATCCATTACAGCTTCAGCCTGTGATAAATCAATTCGACCATGTAAGAAAGCGCGTTTTGTAAATTCTCCTGGTTCAGCAATTCTTACCCCTTCTCCAAGTACTATCTCTAACACTCGGTTTACAGCTACCATACCACCGTGACAATTGATTTCAACAATATCTTCACGTGTGAATGTTTTTGGAGCACGCATCACCGAAACCATCACTTCCTCAGCAACATCATTTGTCGCAGGATCGATAATTTTTCCATAATGAATGGTATGGGTATCAACATCAAGTAAATTTTTCCCTTGAAACAACCCAGCTGTAACAGGAATTGCTTTTGGTCCACTTAACCGCACTATTGCAATTGCCCCTTCACCTATTGGTGTCGATATCGCAGTAATTGTATCTGTCTCCATTTCTTTCACCTCCATCATTTTCAACTTTAATTTAATTTATATTTAAATGCTTATATTTTTATTGTCACTAACTTAATAGAATATCACATTTTTAATCAAAAATAAACTTATCCACAATTACAAAAAACAAACATTAAAAAAACCTTTTATCCACATGTGAATAAAAGGTTTTTTTAGATTGGAAACTTATTAACAATTAAAGATTTGGTTCTTCATAATAATAATCCACAGGGACTGGTGCTACATTTGATTTTTCCAGTGCAGGTGTATCCTTTCGAGCTGCCTGGTAAATAGCTGAACCAACGATATCTGTCACATTCTTTAATTTTTCTTTACTAATATGTTCCAGTACGTCATCTTCCGTATGATACCACGGCTCTAGAGGTGTATGAATGAATAATGCTGCAGGGATACCTAAATTATGAAAAGCAACATGATCACTTCTTCCAAGCTCACTATATGGAACAAGTTCACTTACTCTGGATCCTGCTGCAGCACCAAGGTCTGTTACTGTATTTTTTTCACCATTAGCAGTAAACATAACTAGGTCTCCTGCATCTTCACTGCCAACCATATCCATTTGGAACATCGCAACCGTATTTTCGGCATCCTCAGCTGACATTGCTTCTGCATATTTACGTGATCCCCATAGACCATACTCCTCCGCACCAAATGCTACAAATTTAATTGACGTATCTGTTGGTGTACTTGCATACACCCTAGCTAGTTCAAGAAGAGCAGCAGTACCTGACGCATCATCGTTTGCACCTTGCCCCCACGGTACAGAGTCATGATGTGACCCTACTATAATTTCTTGACCTGTGTCATGATTCTTCAGTGGCTCTTTTGTTGCTTCTACATTATAAGAAGTAACTTCTTCTCCACCCGAAGGAAAGGTAAATTCCTGTACAGAAACATTCTCATATCCATAACTTTCAAATTGATCAACAAGGTATTCAACCGTCTCTAACTCACCTTCAGTACCAGCACCACGGGGGCCTATTTCCTCTGATAAATAACTAACGTGCTGATAAATATTTTCAACGTTCACCCGCTTAACGACTTTATTGTCAAAAGCTTGACTAGATTGGTCGTTTGATGCATCTTGCGGTGCTGCATATACTGGTGTACCTATCATAAGCAACATTGCCAGTATAAGTATTGAAATTTTTCCGTGTTTCAAAGAATCCACTCCTTTATCGATTTACGTAATCATTCGATTATCTTTGTGTGGATTCCTCTATTCAATAGAAAAACAGTAAAATAGTTTGAGTTGAAACAGGCTATAATTGGTTAATTCATCCTTTTGTACTAATTAGTAAACTTGATTTATCGCAAAGATTTAATGGCGAAATTCTTAGCTAGCATTCACACTAAATGTTACTAAATAGATATAAAATGCGAAGTACTTTTTAAAAAGTATGAGTGCTATAATGCCGCTCCGGAAATACACTTCGTGCACCTAGGGCGGCTGATGAGCCTCCTTGCTCCTACGTCGCTGCGTAGTCTCATCTAGGCCTCAGCTCCCACTGGAGTCTACGTGTATTTCCTCCGCTGTTGACTGAAGTAGGAATCGCTATAGAATAAATCTGTGACAGCACTACACTAGTCCGGGTGAGCGGAGGGCGGTGACTCCTGCGGGAATAGCAACAGCTGAAGATCCCGCAGGAAGCGGTTTTGGCTTCCGAGGAAGCTGAAGCGTTGCCCGCGGAAAGCATCCGCCCGCAGCGACCCCGGACTGCGGGACGAGAGTTTATTCCAGCAGTTACTACGCATTCTATTTCAACTACGTATTAGATCCAACCATTGAAGTTGAACATTCTAAACATCCTATCCTGTTATTAATCGTCTTTAAAGTGGAAATCCCACCCTCGAATAGCGCCTAAAAAAAATCCCTAGGAATTTACCTAGGGATTTTAATAGTTTTTATGGTTTTATAACAATATGGCGATGTGGCTCGACACCGTCTGAATAGGTGGAGATCTCTTTATTTCCTTGCAAAGCGCTATGGATCAGTTTACGTTCGAACGCTGGCATAGGTTCTAGCGCAACTTTCTTGTTTAGCCGTGTCGCTTTATCAGCCATTTTATGTGCAAGAGATTCAAGTGTTTCTTTTCTGCGTCCTCGGTACCCCTCTGCATCAACAGTGACAGTGTAATAAGCTTTCCCATCCTTGTTTATTACAAGATGTGCTAAATATTGGATTGCATTTAGGGTTTGGCCGCGTTTTCCAATTAATAAAGCTATCTTTTCACCTGATAATTCAAACGTTACGTGATTGTCTTCAACTTTTGTTGTGATTTGAGTTGAAACATTCATATTTTCCGTTACTTCCTGCAAAAACTTTTCAGCTTGTTCTATTTGATTTTTAGCAATTATAACTTTCACAATTGCTCGCTTTGAACCAAATATACCCAAAAGTCCTTTCTTGCCTTCATCAATAACATCTACTTCTACGTGGTCCCTTGTTGTGTTTAACTGCTCTAATGCTGATTGGACCGCTTCTTCAACAGTTTGTCCGCTAGCAGTTATTTCTCTCACTTTTCGTCTCCTCCAGTACTTGCGTTTTTCATCATTGGTTTACGGATGAATAACGTTTGTGCCACCATAAAGATATTACCAACTACCCAGTACAACGCTAACGCTGATGGGAAAAACATTGCAAAAACGGTAATCATAATTGGCATCACATACAGCATAACCATCATTTGCGGGTTTTGTGCTGCAGGACTGCCTGCCATCATTAACTTTTGCTGTAGAAAAGTAGCACCACCAGCAACTATTGGCAAAATGAAGAATGGATCTGCTTCTCCTAACTGAAACCATAGAAAAGTATGTGTTTGAATTTCTCCAGTACGCATAATAGCATGGTATATCGCAATTAATATCGGCATTTGCACAAAAATTGGCAAACAACCCGCAAGTGGGTTTACTCCGTGTTTCTGGAATAGAGCCATTGTTTCCTGTTGTAATTGCTGCTGTGTTTTCGCATCTTTTGAACTATATTTCTTTTGAATTTCTTTAAGTTCAGGTTGAATATCCTGCATTGCTTTTGAACTCTTTAATTGCTTCACGTTTAATGGCAATAATACTAAACGAACAATTATGGTAACAATTACAATCGATAAACCGTAGTTTCCATCAAACAATTCAGCAAAATATGTAATTAGCCATGACATTGGATATACAAACCATTCCGCCCAGATTCCCTCTGTATTTTCATCAATTGGTTGATTGACATCCATACAACCAGAAAGAACTGCCAGCAACCCTATTAAGGTAACAAGCAAATAAAACTTTTTACGCAATTTGTTTCCTCCTAACTATTCGAACAGCGCAAACACTTGTCCAAGTGCTGGTGCTAAACAACAAATCCCTAAAATAACCATTCTAATTGCTATTTTATCATTAAATGATTATAAGATTCTATATAAATTCATAATTGACTACTTTTTTTTAATAGACGCTCTCTAGATAATAAATGAATTAAACTTTTTTTGACTTCATGAAAGTTCATCTTTTTTGTTGGCTGGCGCGCAATGATTACCATATCAAATGTGGGTAACACTCTTTCATCCAACTCATGAAAAGCTTGCCTTAAATACCGCTTGATCCGGTTTCTCATAACAGCATTTCCAATTTTTTTACCTACTGAAATACCAATACGAAAATGATCCTGGTCTGGTTTTTTTACATAATAAATGACAAGCTGCCGATTAGCAAAAGACTTTCCACTCTTGAATACATGTTGAAATTCTTCATTATCCTTTATTCGAAATATTTTTTTCATAATTTATCACCTTTATTATTCAAAAGCGCAAGCATCTATAACCACCTTAGAAAACTTGGCTTATAGCCAAGCCTTAATATAGATAAGCCTTAGTTGCAATTATGCAGTAAGAGAGGATTTATACTCTCTTTATCTGCTAAAAGTAAACTTTACGCTTAATAAGCAGCGGCCCTTAACCTAAGAACCACTGCTCTATTAGATAGTCTGGCTTATCGCCAAATCTTTTAGTCCTAATTATTGCATATGCTTATAATAAATTTCTACAGTGGAAAAAAGACCACTGAGATCTTTTCAGTGGCCTATGCAGACAATACTTTTCTTCCTTTACGACGGCGACGAGCCAAAACTTGACGTCCATTTTTTGAACTCATTCGAGTACGAAAGCCGTGTACTTTTTTACGTTTACGATTATTTGGTTGAAACGTTCTTTTCATTTATCTTGCACCTCCCTGAGGAATTAAAACTCCAAATTACAAATAACTTATCAAGTAGACAGTCTAAGTCATTATACTTAAAACGTACGACATCTGTCAACTTCATGTATGATTTTTTTATCCACATACCAATGTTAAAATATAATTTATCCAAATTTATTATCCACAACAATTATCGACAAGATAACCACATAATATAATGATGTGGATAAATCCTGTCTACATGTGCTGGTTTTTGTGGATAACTGTCGAATAGCCGTTGCAACTTCTCTATTTTTTTGGTATTATATTTGTGTTTTAATATGTGTAAATCTATCTTCAGATTTTTGATTATCCACAGACTGTGGAAAAAATGTGGACATTTGTTCACACCTCTGTTCATTAGCTTATCAACAATTCTGTGGATATCGTATATAACCTGACAAAACCTTTTGTGCTTCTGATATTTATATCCACAACTAAGTTAATATGCTTTTATTTTTTATTTTATACATAACACCTTTCCGTCTTTCGTTGTAACCAATACATACTGAAAGATTGAGAGAGGTTTTTTCTATCACTTATTTAGTAATTGAAAGGGGTGAACCAGTTTGGAAAACATTGATGAATTATGGACAGCAACATTAGAAAAAATTGAAGAGAAGATCAGCAAACCTAGTTTTGACACTTGGTTAAAAAATACAAAAGCCGAAAAGCTGGAAGAGGATACATTAATTGTGTCAGCACCAAATGAATTTGCACGAGACTGGTTAGAAGGCAGATATACACAATTAATTGATGATATTTTAGTAGATATCACTGGGGCTAACTTGTCTACTCAATTCATTATTCCTGAATCACAAGAACAAGTTGACGAAATAGATGCTGCTCCTAAAAAAGTACCATCTATGAAGAATAATGGTGGTTTTGATGCACCTAAAACAATGCTCAACTCAAAGTATACCTTTGATACATTTGTTATTGGATCAGGTAACCGCTTTGCACATGCAGCTTCCTTAGCTGTTGCCGAAGCTCCAGCTAAAGCATACAATCCATTATTTATATATGGTGGTGTTGGACTTGGTAAAACACATTTAATGCATGCGATTGGTCATTATGTACAAGACCATAATCCTGAAGCAAAAGTAGTTTATTTATCATCTGAAAAATTTACAAATGAATTTATCAACGCCATTATGGATAACAAAGCAACTAGTTTCAGAAATAAATATCGAAATATTGATGTTTTATTAATTGATGATATTCAATTCCTTGCTGGTAAAGAACAAACCCAGGAAGAATTTTTCCACACATTTAATACGTTACATGAAGAAAATAAGCAAATTATTATTTCCAGTGATCGACCTCCCAAGGAAATACCTACACTAGAGGATCGATTGCGTTCACGATTTGAATGGGGATTAATTACAGACATTACACCACCAGATCTAGAGACAAGAATTGCTATCCTTAGCAAAAAAGCTAAAGCAGAAGGACTTGATATTCCAAATGAGGTAATGCTTTATATTGCTAATCAAATTGATACAAATATTCGTGAATTAGAGGGGGCGTTAATTCGAGTTGTAGCTTATTCCTCATTAGTAAATCAGGATATTGACGCATCACTTGCAGCTGATGCACTCAAGGATATTATTCCAAGCAGTAAACCACGTACTATAACAATTCACGGAATTCAAGAAGCTGTAGGAGAAAAGTACAATATTAAACTGGAAGACTTTATGGCTAAGAAACGCACCAAATCAATTGCTTTTCCTAGGCAAATTGCGATGTATCTTTCAAGAGAACTTACTGATTTTTCATTACCTAAAATAGGAGAAGAATTTGGCGGTCGTGATCACACAACCGTTATTCACGCACATGAAAAAATAAGTAAAATGATGGAAAATGACACACTTATGCACAAAGATATTGAAGATTTAAAAGAACAATTGAAATCTTTTTAAACTATCAACATGTTAATAATGTTAATAGGGAAACAAACTTATAAACAATCTATCCACATGGGGATAACTTTATGTTTCTTGAACTTTTAACGGTTATCCACATAATCACAGTCCCTATTACTATTATTACTATATTTTTATAAATAAAAGATATAATATATGCATAAAAAAGGAGAATAAATTCAATGAAATTTATTATTCAGCGCGATCAATTAATGGCTGGTGTACAAGACGTAATGAAAGCAATCTCATCCAGAACCGCAATACCCATTCTTACAGGGATGAAAATTGATGCAAAATCAAACGGAATTACTTTAACAGGAAGTGATTCAGATATTTCTATTGAGTCTTTTATTCCAGCTGAAGAAAACGGAATTGTTCATGTAGAAGAAATAGAAGAAGGCAGCATAGTATTACAAGCTCGCTATTTTCCCGATATTGTTCGTAAACTTCCAGAAAAAACTGTTGAAATTGAAGCAGATTCTAATTTGAAAGTAACCATCCGTTCAGGTAAAGCAGAATTTAATTTAAATGGACAAGACGCAGAAGAATATCCACAACTACCAAAATTACAAACTGATAATAGCTTTGAGATACCAACTGATCTATTTAAAAGTTTAATCAAACAAACTGTTTTTGCGGTATCAACAATGGAGACACGTCCTATCCTGACAGGTGTAAATGTGAAACTGGAAAATGAAACATTAATTTTCACTGCAACGGACAGTCATCGTCTAGCATCACGTGAAATTCCTGTTAAAGAAAGCAGTGGAGATCTACCAAGTATCGTTGTTCCAGGAAAAAGTTTAACTGAACTTAATAAAATATTGGATGATACGGAAGAAAACGTCGAAATAAGTATTACTAACAATCAAATTTTATTCCGTACAAAGCACTTAAATTTCCTATCCAGATTACTGGATGGAAATTATCCAGAAACATCACGCTTAATTCCAGAACAAAGCAAAACAATATTACATGTAAAAACAAAAGAACTAATAAATACTATTGATCGTGCATCTCTTCTTGCAAAAGAAGAACGAAACAATGTTGTTAAATTGACTACAAAAGGTGATAACGTATTGGAAATCACAAGTAATTCACCCGAAGTTGGCCGTGTTGCAGAAGAAATCTCTGTACAATCCATTGAAGGTGAGGAATTAAAGATTTCATTCAGTTCTAAATATATGCTCGACGCATTAAAGGCCATTGAGAATGATGAAGTAAAGGTTGAATTTACAGGTGCAATGCGGCCATTTATTATAAAACCGGCAAATAATGATCCAATATTACAATTAATATTACCTGTTCGAACTTACTAAATATGCTCAAAATAAACATAAAAGGCTCTTATCTTGAAGGATAAGGGCTTTTTTAAGCCTTTTTTAAAGTGTTTAAGGGTCTTGCCTTCCCTAAACACCAAAACTTTAGTAAAATAGTAAGAAGGTACATTTGAAACGTTATTTACAATACTTTAAAAAGATTTGGTGATAAAAATGCACGAAAAAATTGAAATTAATACAGACTATATTACACTGGGTCAGTTTATTAAATTGATAAATATCTTGGAGTCAGGTGGTATGGTCAAGGCATTTTTACAGGACCAAGGCGCATTGGTTAATGGCGAATTAGAGCATCGCAGGGGCAGAAAGCTTTATCCAAATGATGTGGTAGAGATAGAAAGTATTGGATCTTACATTGTTACTAAAGACTAATCGTGAGGAATTTCCATGCATATTGAACAATTACAATTAAAAAATTACCGAAACTATGACCAGTTGGATATTTCTTTTGATGATAAAATTAATGTTATTATTGGTGAAAATGCCCAGGGGAAAACGAATTTAATGGAAGCTATATACGTTCTTGCATTTACAAAGTCACATCGAACTCCTAGGGAAAAAGAACTTATCCAATGGGAGCAGGAATATGCTAGAATAGAGGGTAGGGTCACTAAACGAAAACAGTCGTTTCCACTTGAAATTATTTTATCGACAAAAGGTAAAAAGGCAAAATTAAATCGAATTGAACAAAAAAAGTTAAGTGATTACATTGGTGCCTTGAATGTCGTCATGTTTGCACCAGAGGATTTAACGTTAGTAAAAGGACCTCCGCAAATCAGGAGACGTTTTATTGATATGGAACTTGGGCAGATTCAGCCGAGGTATATTTATCATTTAGGACAATACCAAAAAATCCTGAAACAGCGAAATCATTTATTAAAACAAATGCAACGCAGAGAAAAACAAGATCGAACCATGTTGCACGTATTAACAGAACAACTTATTGAACATGCTGCAACCCTTTTAGAACGCAGGTTTGTCTTTTTGGAATTACTTCGAAAGTGGGCTACTCCTATTCACTATGGAATCAGTCGAGAGTTGGAAAAACTTGAAATCAAGTATGCTTCGACAATTGAAGTATCAGAAGCGGCAAATAAGGAGAAAATAGATTCTATATATACAAATAAATTTCACGAGATTCAAGAAAAAGAGATTGAACGTGGAACAACTTTAATTGGGCCACATCGAGATGACCTAGTGTTTCATGTAAACAATAAAGATGTTCAGACATTCGGTTCACAGGGACAGCAAAGAACAACAGCTTTGTCTGTAAAACTTGCTGAGATAGAATTAATCTATAATGAGGTTGGTGAATATCCAATTCTCCTGCTTGATGATGTGTTAAGTGAACTTGATGATCATAGGCAATCCCATTTACTAAATACAATTCAAGGGAAGGTTCAAACCTTTGTGTCCACCACTAGTGTAGATGGTATAAATCATGAAACATTAAGAGAAGCAGAATTGTTCCACGTAAATAATGGGACTGTAGATACATAACTGTGGAGGGATACGATGTTTATACATATTGGAAATGACAATGTTATCCAATCAAAAGATGTTATTTCGATAATTGATCGAAATGTCGTAACATCTTCAATCATCATGGAAGAGATGATGAATCATGTGAAAAGTCAAGAAAAGGTTTTAGGTCCAACTGATGAGGCGAAGTCAGTTGTCATTACCAATAAGGAAATTTATTTTAGTACATTATCGGTTTCAACTTTAAAAAAACGAGCCAGTATGATCTCGACTATTAGTAAACTGGATGATTTTTCAGACGAGCTTGAATAAAATAAGCATGCAATCAAAATGTTTAACCTCTAAAGAAACGTAGGTGAAAAAATGTCAGACGAAAAAATGAGAAATGAAGAAGCATATGGTGCAGATCAGATACAAGTACTTGAAGGATTAGAAGCAGTACGAAAAAGACCTGGCATGTATATTGGGTCAACTAGTGAAAGAGGTCTACACCATCTAGTTTGGGAAATTGTAGATAATAGTATTGATGAGGCGTTGGCAGGCCATTGTGATCACATTCAGGTAATAATAGAAAAGGATAATAGTATCACGGTAAAAGATAATGGACGTGGTATCCCTGTTGGTATTCAGAAAAAAACCGGGAAACCAGCACTTGAAGTTATTATGACTGTTCTTCATGCCGGTGGTAAATTTGGCGGTGGCGGTTATAAGGTTTCAGGCGGATTACATGGTGTTGGTGCCTCTGTTGTTAATGCTCTCTCAAGTAACTTGGAGGTCTATGTTCATCTTGATGGCAAGGTTTATTTTTTAGGTTTTGAAAAAGGTGTACCACAGGGTGAGATTACAGTGGTTGGCGAAACAGATATTACGGGAACAGTCACTCATTTTAAGCCAGACCCGGAGATATTTACGGAAACGATAACATATGAATTTGAAAAACTAGAACAACGTGTACGTGAACTTGCCTTTCTAAATAAAGGATTAGCAATCACACTTGAAGATAAACGAACAGATGAAGACCCCGTTAATTATTTTTACGAGGGTGGTATCAAATCATACGTAGAATATATTAACCGGACACGTGAAGTACTACACGAACCATTTTATGCGGAAAGTGAAGAGCAGGGAATAGCTGTTGAAGTTGCCATTCAATATAATGATGGATTTGCAAGTAATATTTATTCCTATGCAAACAATATCCACACAATTGAGGGCGGCACACATGAGTCAGGATTTAAAACAGGCTTAACACGTGTCATCAATGATTATGCACGTAAGAACAATATGTTTAAAGAAAATGACCCAAATCTGACAGGTGATGATGTACGTGAAGGGATGACAGCGATCATTTCAATCAAACACCCTGATCCGCAGTTTGAGGGGCAAACTAAAACAAAGCTGGGAAATAGTTTAGTTAGAACTGTAACGGACGCAGCATTTAGTGAAACATTTTCTAAATTCCTTTTTGAAAATCCTGATGTTGCCAAAATAGTGGTAGAAAAAGGATTAATGGCATCACGTGCTAGAATGGCAGCAAAAAAGGCGCGTGAACTAACGCGACGTAAAAGTGCACTTGAAATCTCAAATCTCCCTGGTAAACTCGCTGATTGTTCTTCAAAAGACGCTAGAATTAGTGAGTTGTATATAGTTGAGGGTGACTCTGCCGGTGGTTCAGCAAAACAGGGACGTGACCGACATTTCCAAGCTATTCTGCCATTACGTGGTAAAATCTTGAATGTTGAAAAAGCGCGCTTGGATAAAATTCTTTCCAACAACGAGGTTCGTTCAATGATCACTGCACTTGGCAGCGGAATTGCAGAGGACTTTGATATAACAAAAGCACGTTACCATAAAATTGTTATTATGACAGATGCTGACGTTGATGGCGCCCATATTCGTACATTACTTTTAACGTTTTTCTATCGTTATATGCGTCCATTGATTGAACATGGCTATATTTATATTGCTCAGCCACCTCTATATAAGGTTCAACAAGGTAAGGCAGCTCATTATGCGTATAACGATAAGGAATTAGATCGGATTATGGCAGAAATCCCTAAATCTCCTAAACCAGGACTGCAGCGCTACAAAGGTCTTGGTGAGATGAATGCAACTCAGCTATGGGAAACAACCATGGATCCAGATACACGAACATTGCTTCAAGTTGATTTAACTGATGCGATAGATGCTGATCAGGTTTTCGATATGCTAATGGGTGATAAAGTAGAACCACGCAGAAACTTTATCGAAGAAAATGCTCAGTATGTTCAGAATCTGGATGTTTAAGTAAGGCTGTTTTTATGAATATTGTTTTTACTTAACCCTTAGCCGGAGATTCATAGGAGTCGACTGCCTTCCGTTACAACCAAATGCTACGATAGTGCAGGAAATACACGTAGACTCCTGCGGGACAGCGAATACGGTGAGTAAGAAAAAATTATAAGTGCAATTAAGCATACGCCATTAGTGTTTGGCGATAAGCCAGGTTCACTAATGAGATAAGAAAATTTGATGATATCTGTTTAGTGCAAGTCGTAAGTAAGGCGTCAGCACTTTGTTTTAGCAGTTAAGAAAGTATAAATACTTTCTTACTGCATAAGTGCAACTAAGGCTTATCTGTATTAAGGCTTGGCGATAAGCCAAGTTTTCTAAAGATTTGGAGGTAATTTAATGGTGGATCAACAACGTCCAAACGTTCAAGAAATTAATATTGGCCAGGAGATGCGTACGTCGTTTCTTGACTATGCAATGAGTGTCATCGTATCACGCGCATTACCAGATGTACGTGATGGAATGAAGCCTGTTCATCGTAGAATATTGTATGCAATGAACGATCTGGGTATGCATTCTGATAAAGCTTACAAAAAATCGGCACGTATTGTCGGCGAAGTAATTGGTAAGTATCATCCCCATGGTGATTCTGCTGTATATGAGGCAATGGTTCGTATGGCTCAGGATTTCAGCTATCGCAACATGCTGGTAGATGGTCATGGTAATTTTGGTTCTGTAGATGGAGATTCAGCAGCAGCAATGCGTTATACAGAAGCAAGAATGTCTAAAATATCGATGGAACTTTTACGCGATATTAATAAAGATACAATAGATTATGCGGATAACTATGATGGAACAGAACGCGAACCGGTTGTTTTTCCAGCACGTTTTCCAAATCTGCTTGTTAACGGTACTTCAGGTATTGCAGTTGGGATGGCAACTAACATCCCACCACACAATCTTGGGGAAACAATTGATGCTGTTTTAGCCGTTAGTGAAGACCCGGAGATTACAATTGATGAATTATTGGAAAATCATATTTATGGCCCAGACTTTCCTACAGCCGGAGAAATTCTTGGACGAAGTGGAATTCGTAAAGCATTTGAAACAGGAAAAGGTTCTGTCATTATTCGTGCCAAAGTACATATCGAAGAACAATCAAATGGTAAACCTAAAATTATCGCAACTGAATTACCATATCAGGTAAATAAAGCGAAACTAATTGAGAAGATTGCCGAGCTTGTTCGCGATAAGCGGATTGATGGTATTACCGATTTACGTGATGAATCAGACCGTAATGGATTACGCGTAGTTATGGAGTTACGTCGTGATGTGAATGCAAATGTTGTTTTAAATAACTTATACAAATACACTGCATTGCAGACCACTTTTGGTATAAATACGCTTGCACTTGTTGACGGACAGCCGAAAGTGTTAAACATTAAACAATGTCTGGAACACTATTTAGAACACCAAAAAGTAATAATCAAGCGTCGTACTGCCTTTGAGTTACGTAAGGCTGAGGCACGCGCACACATCCTGGAAGGTCTTCGTATTGCGTTGGATCATCTAGATGAAGTAATTTCATTGATTCGTAATTCAAAAACTGCTGATATCGCACGTGAGGAATTAATCGAGCGTTTCGGATTAACAGAAAAACAATCGCAAGCTATCCTGGACATGCGTCTGCAGCGCTTAACTGGGCTGGAACGTGAAAAAATAGAAAATGAGTATAGTGAGCTTATTCAGCTAATAAATGAATTAAAGGCTATTTTGGCAGATGAAGAGAAAGTTTTAGAAATAATCAGGGAAGAACTTAGTGAAATTAAAGAAAAATTCAATGACCAGCGCCGTACAGAGATTGTTATTGGCGGAGCAGACTTCTTTGAAGACGAAGATTTAATTCCAGAAGAAAATATTGTTATAACACTTACTCATCAGGGTTATATCAAACGTCTTCCTGCTTCTACGTACCGCACACAAAAACGTGGTGGTCGAGGTATTCAGGGAATGGGAACTAATGAAGACGACTTTGTTGAACATTTGGTATCTACTTCCACACATGATACGGTGCTGTTCTTTACGAACAAAGGAAAAGTGTATCGATCTAAAGGATATGAAGTTCCTGAATTTAGTCGTACAGCAAAAGGTATTCCAATTATAAACCTATTGCAAATTGAGAAGGACGAGTGGATTAACGCTGTTATTTCGGTCAATGAGTTCAGCAGTGACTGGTATCTGTTCTTTACGACTAGGCACGGAATCTCAAAGCGTACGCAACTCTCGAACTTTGCAAATATCCGTAAAGGTGGACTAATTGCTGTCGGGCTTCGTGAAGAAGATGAATTAATTTCCGTGCGATTAACTGATGGTACAAAAGACATTATGATTGGTACCAGAAACGGCTATCTGATTCGCTTTCCTGAGGATCAAGTACGTTCAATGGGAAGGACAGCAGCAGGGGTTCGTGGTATTTCCTTACGAGGTGATGATGAGGTAATATCCATGGAAATTCTCGATGAGGGCGTACAGATTATGCATGTGACAAACAAAGGTGTCGGAAAACGCACCCCTGAAGACCAGTACCGAATCACTAAGCGTGGTGGTAAAGGTATCTTCACGTGTAAACTTGATGACACGAATCATGTTGTTGCGGTAAAAGCTGTAACAGGCGAAGAAGATATAATGCTTATAACAGTAGCAGGTGTTCTTATTCGTATTCCTGTTGACAGCATCTCACAAACAGGCCGTAATACACGAGGTGTTCGTCTGATTCGTCTGCAGGAAGAAGAGGAAGTTGCTACCGTTGCTAAAATCGAACGTGAAGAAGAGGAAGAAGAGGTTATTGAATCACTAGAGGAAAGTACAGATGAAACAACTGATGATACAGATAATCAGGAAGAATAACAACAGGATGATGATGTAATTTTGCAGGTGACTCTACAAGGGAAATAGTCAATCATTCTCTGGAGTCACCTTTTTGTATTACATAAAGGGGGGAAACTAATGCGTGTGGAGCCATCACAACTAGTTCCAGGCTGTGTATTGTTAAATAATGTTATAGGAAAGTCTAACAGACCAATTATTCCACAGCACACTGTATTAACCGAGGAGCATATTACTCTGCTGCAAAAGTTTCTAGTTGAGACTGTTGATGTATCTGGAAAGCTTGCAGAAGGAGAAGTGTTTAAACCTAAGTTTGCAGAGAAAGAAGAAGTAAAGAAAAAGGAACATTCTAGTAAGAAACAGAACCTGGAATCCTTTGAAGATCATTATAAGAATGCTGTAAATGATTATAAAAAGTTATTTACAAAATGGCAAAATAACATAGCTATTGATATGCCTGAAGTTCGTAACATACTAATTCGACTTTTAGAAAGAATGGATGATATTAGTACAGCAGTATACACTTTACATCACTATGCTACTAAAAAGGACTATATTTTTCATCATAGTGTAGCTGTTGGTATTCTTTCGGCGTATTTAGCGAAAAAGATGGGATTTGAAAAAGGAGAATGGCTGCAGATCGGATTGGCGGGTGCATTAAGTGATTGCGGGATGGCCCGACTTGATGATGCAATTGTTACGAAAACTAGTTCACTAACCTACTCTGACTACCAGGAAATAAAGAAGCATCCAACCTATTCATATCGCTTTGTTGAAAAGATCCCAACTATTACGAAAGAAGTAAAATTAGCAGTGTTACAACACCATGAACGAATGGATGGGTCAGGTTATCCAATTGGTTTATCAAAAGATAATATTCACATCTATGCAAGAATAATTGCAGTTTGCGATATATATCATGCAATGACTTGCGAACGTTTATACAAAGAGAAGCAGTCCCCTTTCAACGTTATTGAAAAGTTACAGAGTGATCAGTTCTCAAAACTTGATCATCAAGTAGTGCAGACATTTATTAATAGCCTGGCCAATTTTTCAATTGGAACAAAGGTGAGGCTATCAACGAATCAATTAGGCGAAATAGTTTTTGTTGAAGAAAGATACCCCACCAGACCAATGGTACGGGTTGAGGAAACCAATGAAATTGTTACGTTAAAAAATAAAACTTCACTATTTATAAGTGAAATCATTGGAAACTAGATATCAAGGCTAGTTCTTTCGATTAATTTTTCTTCAAGCAGCAATGGTATTTTTTCTGCTGTATTACTTAAAAAGTATGAAATGAATGGAAAATCAATGTCGGATTTAGCTGATAAGAGATCTCCCCACCATTCTGATTCATATCGACACAACATGCTTAAATTGTATAAAAGCAGATAATGAACACTCACTTCCGAACTCGGCAAAAACCTGCTACGGTACAGTGGAAAATAAATTAAGTTATTCCTTATATGAGTAAAAAATGGGCCGGAGGATTTATGGAACGGTACTGATAACTTTATACAGAAGGAGTTTCTATTAATTTTTGTCTGTTCAATTACTGGTAAATAAGATTTTATTCGTTGGACGAATGATTTTGCTGTTAAATGATAGTTATCCAATAATTCATTTTGAAAGTGCAACTCTGTTTTCCCAACTTCTCCAACAACAACCATTTTTTTTTGATTTTGAAGTGTAAACAGTGGGGAAATTTCAGGAATTAGCCCTAACAGATCTTCCATTTTAATTTTTTCAAAAGGTGATTGACTTTTGGAAAACAAATGTTCCGAGAAGTACGGAAATAATCCATTCTGTTGGGTTTTCACCTCATCATCCATAAAGGAATAGTCCTTTTTTTTGCGTTTCCGACTTGAAACACCGTGTGCCAGAATTGTTGTTGATTCTGGATAATGCGGTCGGATTGTCAGTAAATTAGCTTTAAGCAAATGAATCATTCCATAGAAAAACATAATAGGCTGGAAAAGGATATCTAGATTTTTACCATTTTCGTAAAATTGAATTCCATGATCCAGGTAATACATGAACGAATTACAGTTTTCATAGCTCTTCGCTGCTGCATCGACCCCATCCAATTTTTGATAACAATCAAATAAAAAGGTTTGTGCTGTTTGCTGTGATTGGAGGTATGTAAAAAGAACATTTATATCTCTATCTTTCATAAATATATTCCCTTCCAATGTTAAAATATTTTGAATCTACTTTCTATTTTCATCAACCTATTCTCTTGTTGAAAAAGCGTAAGAGTTGACGTATTGTAAATAACAATAGAATTGCTAGTATAGTTTGACCAATAGAATAGAATTTAGTCACTTTTTGAGTATGTTCAATAATTTGGATAGGAGGAGAAAACTTATGCGTGAAGACAAGTTTACCAAAGAAGGATTAACGTTTGATGATGTTTTATTATTGCCGGCTAAATCAGAGGTATTGCCAAAAGATGTGGATGTTAGTACAGCGTTATCGAATAAAATGAAACTTAAGTCACCATTCATGAGTGCTGGTATGGATACCGTTACGGAATCAGGAATGGCAATTGCAATGGCACGTCAAGGTGGACTTGGTGTCATTCATAAGAACATGTCAATTGAAGATCAAGCAGAACAGGTGGATCGCGTAAAACGTTCCGAAAGTGGTGTCATTACCAATCCATTTTCTCTGACACCAGAGCATCAGGTATATGATGCTGAACATTTGATGGGTAAGTTCCGTATATCGGGCGTTCCAATCGTAAATAACATAGATGAACAGATTTTAGTAGGTATATTAACAAATCGAGATTTACGGTTTATACAGGATTACTCCATCTCTATCAAAGAAGTTATGACAAGTGAAAACCTGGTAACCGCCCCTGTTGGGACAACATTGAACGAAGCAGAAAAGCTTCTTCAGAAACATAAAATTGAAAAACTTCCTCTTGTCGACGAAACAAATATGCTTAAAGGGCTAATTACCATTAAAGATATTGAAAAAGTAATTGAATTTCCAAATTCAGCAAAAGATGAACAAGGCAGATTACTTGTAGGTGCGGCTGTAGGTGTTACAGGGGATTCGTTAAAACGAATTGAAAAACTTGTGGATGCTGGTGTTGATGTAATTGTTATTGACACAGCACATGGCCATTCAGGTGGAGTAATAGAGCAAGTTCGCCTTGTACGAGAAACATACCCTGATTTGGATATCATTGCTGGAAACGTTGCGACAGCAGATGCGACTGTTGAATTGATTGAAGCTGGTGCAACCATTATTAAAGTTGGAATAGGACCAGGGTCAATTTGCACAACTAGAGTAGTTGCTGGTGTAGGTGTACCACAAATTACAGCCGTACATGATTGTGCAACAGCAGCAGATAAGTATGGTGTTTCCGTTATTGCGGATGGCGGAATTAAGTATTCTGGTGATATCGTAAAAGCACTGGCATCTGGTGCAAGTGCAGTTATGCTTGGCAGTTTATTTGCTGGTGTACTGGAAAGTCCTGGTGAAACTGAAATCTTCCAAGGGAGACAATATAAAGTTTACCGCGGAATGGGATCAGTAAGTGCGATGAAAGCAGGCTCGAAGGATCGATATTTCCAAGGTGCAGAAGAAGATGCTAAAAAGCTTGTACCAGAAGGCATTGAAGGCAGAATTGCTTATAAAGGGCCCCTTGCCGATACAATTCATCAGTTAGCTGGTGGATTACGTGCAGGAATGGGATATTGTGGAACGGATTCAATTGATGCATTGCGTAATGATTCTCGTTTCATCCGTATTACCAATGCAGGTTTGAGAGAGAGTCATCCACATGATGTGCAAATCACAAAAGAAGCACCAAATTATTCGGTTTAATTAATTAAAATAGTAAGGATTTCCTATTAAATTTGAAATAGATAGGGACTTTTCTCTGTCTATTTTTTTGGCCTTATTTATGGTAAAATATCAAAGGTAAATCTAATTTTTTAGTAGTTATGAAAGTATATATACTTTTTTAACTACATAAGTGCAATTAAGGCACTCGTCATTAAGGCTTGGCGAATGCTAAGTTTTCTAATAGAGTGTTAAATATATATCATTTTTAGGTGGAGGTAGAGAATAAAGTGAAACATAATTTAACAAAAAGTATGTCATTTTTACTTATTGCAATCGTAATGGTGACTACAATAATCGGACAACCCCTTTCTGCAAAAGCAGCAGAAACATTAGAACTACAAGCAGAATCAGCTATTTTAGTTGATTCGGAGACTGGGAAGATATTGTTTTCAAAAAGCCCTGACATCGCATTACCTCCAGCTAGTATGACTAAAATGATGACGGAGTATCTCGTCCATGATGCCATTGAGAATGGTGAAATTGAGTGGGATACGACAACACAGATTAGTGATTATGCTTATAGTATATCAGCAGATTCATCCTTTTCGGGAATTGGTCTGACACAGGATAAACCATACACAGTAAAAGAACTATACAATGCAATGGCCGTTTTTTCAGATAATGGCACAACAATTGCTTTGGCAGAGCTGATTGCAGGTTCTGAAGGTGATTTTGTCAAAATGATGAATGATAAAGCAAAAGAAATGGGACTTCCTGATTATAAATTCGTCAATTCAACAGGGCTTCCAAATTCATCACTTGGGGAAAACGTCCCTAAGGGAACAAGTCCGAACGATACAAACTTGCTGTCAGCAAAATCAGCAGCAATACTTGCGTATAATTTGGTAAATGATTATCCGGAATCATTAGATATTTCTAGTCAAATTGAGACCGAGTTTGAAGGTTACACAGTGGAAAACTTAAACTGGATGCTTCCCCATGAAGCAACTTTCCTTCAGCAATTCCATTATGAAGGTGTAGATGGGTTGAAAACAGGTCATACTGATCTTGCTGGTTACTGCTTCACAGGTACAGCACAGGTTGATAACAAGCGTTTAATTTCTGTTGTTATGAAAACAGAAAGTGAAGCAGCACGTTTTGAGCAAACAGCAAAATTGCTGAATTATGGATTTAACAATTTTGATAAGAAAGAGCTATTCGCTAAAGGATATCAGTTGGAAGATAAATCAGCACTCCCTGTTGCAAAAGGGAAAGAAGATACTGTCCAAATTGCAACAAACAATTCATTTGAGGTTCCCGTTAAAGGCGATCAGGCAGAAAACTACAGCATTGAATATCATTACGATAAAGATAAATTAAATAAAGATGGTGAGTTAATCGCACCAATAAAAAAAGATGAGAAAATAGGTACTGCTGAACTTGTCTTCAATGGTGAAGTGAATTATGGCTATATTTCAGATGAAAGCAGTAAGAATACAGTTGATCTTGTAGCACAGGACGCTATTGAAAAAGATAATTGGTTTATGCTTACCCTTGGTGCAATTGGTGACTTTTTTACAGGCTTGTTTAGTACAATCGTTGATACTGTTAAAGGTTGGTTCTAAGACAAATAAGTAGTAAAATAGTCTTGGTAGAAAGTTTTGCAAAACAGGAGGAATTAATATGACAAATACAGGTACAGAACGTGTAAAACGTGGTATGGCAGAAATGCAAAAAGGTGGCGTCATCATGGACGTCGTAAATGCTGAACAAGCAAAAATCGCAGAACAAGCTGGAGCTGTAGCTGTAATGGCGCTTGAGCGTGTACCATCAGATATTCGCGCAGCTGGTGGCGTAGCTCGTATGGCAGGTCCTGAAATTACAGAAGAAGTGATGAATGCTGTCTCTATTCCAGTTATGGCAAAAGGAAGAATTGGACATATCGTTGAAGCTCGTGTACTTGAAGCAATGGGTGTTGACTATATTGATGAGAGTGAAGTTTTAACACCAGCTGATGATGTATTTCATTTAAAAAAATCAGACTACACTGTACCATTTGTCTGTGGATGCCGTAATCTGGGAGAGGCTGCACGCCGAATTGGTGAAGGTGCTTCAATGTTACGTACAAAAGGTGAGCCTGGTACTGGGAACATTGTTGAAGCAGTCCGTCACATGCGTCAGGTACAGTCTGAAATCAGAATGCTAACGGCAATGTCTGAAGATGAAGTGATGAACTTTGCTAAAGAAATCGGTGCTCCGTACAATATATTATTAGAGATTAAAGAAGAAGGTCGTTTACCAGTTGTTAACTTTGCTGCAGGTGGTATTGCAACACCGGCTGATGCAGCGTTAATGATGCAGTTAGGTGCAGATGGTGTATTTGTTGGTTCTGGAATTTTCAAATCAAATAATCCTGAGAAGTTTGCAAAAGCAATTGTTGAAGCAACAACACACTATACAGATTACAAGTTAATTGGTGAGCTTTCCAAAGGCTTAGGTAACGCAATGAAAGGTATTGAAATGGGTACATTGGAAGCGCACGATCGTATGCAAGATCGCAGTGAATAGAAAGAAGGAATACACATGAATACAATTGGTGTGCTGGCATTACAAGGTGCTGTTCGTGAACATATTCGTTCTATCGAGGCAACAGGTGCAAAAGCAGTTGAAATAAAACGTAAAGAACAGCTTGAAGCTATTGATGGCTTAATTCTTCCTGGAGGAGAAAGTACTACAATGCGCAGGCTAATTAACAGCTATGACTTTTTCAATGCTATTCAGACATTTGGCAAACAAGGCAAGCCAGTATTCGGCACATGTGCAGGTCTTATTTTGATGGCAAATGAAATTGAAGGTCAGGATGATAGCCATTTAGGGTTAATGAATATGAAGGTAGCACGTAATGCATTTGGCCGACAAGTGGCAAGCTTTGAAGCTGATTTAAAGGTTACACATGTAGGTGATGATTTTAATGCAGTATTTATCCGTGCACCATATATCCTAGAAGCAGGACCTGAAGTAGAAGTTCTTGCAACCTACCAGGAACGAGCTGTTGCGGCCAAACAGGGACATTATTTATGTACAGCATTTCATCCTGAATTAACGGATGATAATCGTTTCATTGAATATTTTGCCCAAATGGTGGAACAATCTAAAAAAACAATTGCATCTTAGTCTGAAGTTGGCTATGATATATCATAATATGTAATCAGTAATGAGAGGAATTAGTAACAGGAGCTCTTATTTCAGAGAGTCGGTGGCAGGTGAAAACCGATATGAGAAGTCTTGTGAATCCATCCTCGAACTGGTTTGCTGAGATTTTAAGTAGGTAAACCCGGTTAAAAACCGTTATTTTATTTGAGCCGGAAGAGATTTAATCTCTTCAACAAGGGTGGCATCGCGGGAATAATACTCTCGTCCCTAATTATTAGGGACGGGAGTTTTTTATTTAGGCAGCGTTCTTAAAGAATTGCCTTTTCCAAGCAATGAGTTTTAGCAAGTAGTTGATATAAACTGCGAACTAGTGGTTGGGTGTAGTAACACCGCTACGGAAATACACTTCGCGCACCTTAGGGCGGCTGTTGAGCCTTCTTCGTGCTAACGCACTCAGATGTCTCATCTAGGCCTTTCCTCCCCCAGGAGTCTACGTGTATTCCTGCGCTAGGATTTGCTCATTATAACTTGATAAAATAACAAAATATACATTGTAATGGATAAAGAGTAAATTTTTTAAACCATTTAAACCAGCAGTTGGAATATGCGAGACTCCTGTGGGACAGCGAGCCTAAGAGACACCACGGAAAGCGAGTATATTCCAACTGCGTGGTCAGAAATCACAATAAACTACTACTAATCGGTTATCCTTAGTCTGTGACGTAGTTTATAACAATAGCAACAAGCATTTTAAAAAACAGTCTGGTATTAGACAATAATTATAACAAGGAGGATTTAACATGCTTGATATGAAATTTTTGCGTAATAATTTTCAGGAAGTGAAAGAAAAGTTGGCCCATCGTGGTGAGGATTTGTCAGAACTGGATAAGTTTGGTGAGCTGGATGAAAGACGCAGGAAGTTAATTGCTGAAACTGAAACGATGAAGGCGAAGCGTAATGAAGCGTCTAAACAGATTTCTGTCTTGAAAAAGGAGAAGAAGGATGCAGAACCTGCGATTAAAGAAATGCGTGAGGTTGGCGAGCAAATTTCCAAGCTTGATAAAGAATTAAAAGATATAGAGGAAAAATTAAATTATGTGATGTTATCTATTCCAAACATTCCACATGAAAGTGTCCCTATTGGTGAAGATGAAGAGGATAATGTAGAGGCACGGAAATGGGGAGAAAAGCCAACATTTGATTTTGAGGCAAAAGCCCATTGGGATGTAGCAACTGACCTGGATATTCTTGATTTTGAACGTGCTGCAAAGGTAACCGGAAGTCGCTTTGTATTTTATAAAGGACTTGGAGCAAGACTTGAGCGTGCATTGTTAAATTTCATGATGGATTTGCATGCTGATGAACATGGCTATGAAGAAATGCTGCCACCGTATATGGTTAATCGAACAAGTATGACCGGAACAGGTCAGCTTCCAAAGTTTGAAGAGGATGCCTTTAAAATTGCTGATTGGGACTATTTTCTTGTGCCGACAGCAGAAGTTCCTGTAACAAACTATTATCGTGATGATATTTTAAAGAATGATGATTTACCGAAAAAATATGTAGCGTTTAGTGCATGTTTCCGTTCTGAGGCTGGATCTGCTGGAAGAGATACGCGTGGTTTAATTCGACAGCATCAGTTCAATAAAGTTGAACTTGTTCATTTTGCTAAACCGGAAGATTCTTATGAGACATTAGAGACATTAACAGGAAATGCGGAAAAAGTGCTTCAATTGTTAAATCTGCCATACCGAGTTATGAGCATGTGTACAGGTGATTTAGGTTTTACCGCTGCTAAGAAATATGATATAGAAGTATGGATCCCAAGTCAGGACACATACCGGGAAATTTCTTCTTGCTCTAATTTTGAGGACTTCCAGGCAAGACGTGCGGGAATTCGTTTCCGTCGTGAAGAGAAAGGAAAACCTGAATTTGTTCATACATTAAACGGATCTGGCCTGGCACTAGGCCGTACTGTTGCTGCTATCTTAGAAAATTGTCAACAGGAAGATGGCTCTGTTGCAGTACCAGAAGTACTGCGTCCATATATGGGAGGAAAAGAAGTTATTAAATAAAAGAAGATAATTTATCGAGAGCTTGGACGTCTGTTCCAAGTTCTTTTTTATTGTCAGAAAACTATAAAATATAAGTGTAGTGGATAACTGGACTCCCGAATCAGCCACGTCCAGCTCCAGCGCCTAGCGCCTAGTGGACTTCCCTCCCCGTGTCTACGATAAGTCAACATCGAATCGCTTACGCTCTTCGTGTATCCTTTATCTCACACGGGTCAGTCCAGTCCATACGCCGCTGAACAGGCGCTTGCACTTTTGTTCTGTAATTTTTTGTAAACGCTTTCGTTTAAATTTTCAAAATAATTATATAAAATCACTTGATTTTTTAATTTCAATAACTTATGATAATTAACATAACTTATTATGTTAGGAAACTTAACATTATAAGAAAAGGAGGATGACATATGAAAAAGATAGAAGCGATTATTCGCCCAGGAAAGTTTCAAGCACTGCGTGATAAACTATCTGCGATTGGACTTGGAGGTTTAACGGTAACGGAGGCTGCTGGGACTGGAAAACAAAAGGGGCAAACTGGAGTTTTTCGCGGAACTACTTTCCAGGTACAGTTATTACCCAAAGTTAAGGTGGAAATAGTAGCTGATGAACATCAAGTAGATGAAATTATTGATTTGATTATTGAAAGTTGCAGTACAGGGGACATTGGTGACGGCAAAATATTTATCTCACCAATTGAACAAACAATTCGAATTCGAACAGGCGAACGTGGAGAAAATGCAGTTATTTAATATTTAGGGGGCTAATACATGTTCAAAAAAAGTATACTTTTATTTATTATTTTTCTTTCGATAGCTTCAACAGCTTATGCTGCACCGACTTCGGAAACTCTGCAATTATCCGTTAATCTTGTTTGGGTAATGGTAGCCGCGTTTTTGGTATTCTTTATGCATGCAGGATTTGCGATGGTGGAGACAGGGTTCACAAGGGCTAAAAATTCTTTGAATATTTTAATGAAAAACTTTATAACAATTAGTGTAGCTGCAATTCTGTTTTATATTTTAGGGTACGCATTAATGTTTGGTACCTCATTGGGAACAATTATCGGAATTGACGGATTTCTATTAAGTGGTGTAGAAGATATCAGTTTCTTCGTCTTTCAGGCAATGTTCGTTGCCACTTGTGCCACGATAATTTCTGGTGCAGTTGCTGAGCGAATGAAACTAAGCAGTTATGTATTGATTGTTGTAGCAATGACAGCGGTGATTTATCCGATAGTTGGGCACTGGATTTGGCAAGGAGATGGCTGGCTAACAGCTTTAGGATTTAGTGATTTTGCCGGATCTACTGTTGTTCACTTAACAGGTGCTGTAGGGGCACTTACAGCTGTTTTATTCTTAGGACCCAGACTTGGAAAATATACAGGCAAGAAGGTTAACGTAATACCAGGACATAACGTTCCGATTGGAGCACTTGGGATATTTATTCTATGGTTAGGATGGTTTGGGTTTAATGGAGGCAGTACATTAGCTGCAGACCCTCAGCTTGTTCCGATGGTAATTGGTACAACTCTTTTATCAACATCAGCGGCATTAGTATCATCAGCTCTTTATACGAAGATTCGTTTTAAAAGGGTAGATGCATCCTTATCACTTAATGGCGTATTGGCTGGACTAGTAGGGATTACAGCTGGCTGTGCTGAAATATCTCTTGGAGGAGCCATCCTAGTAGGATTAGTTTCGGGTATTGTTCTAGTCGAAGGAATTCGTTTACTTGATACTAAATTGAGAATTGATGATCCGGTTGGTGCAATTACTGTTCATGGAATTTGTGGTATTTGGGGGACGCTTGCAGTAGGATTATTCTCTACTTCAAATGGTCTCTTCTATGGTGGAGGCATCTCTCAATTAATGATCCAACTGATTGGAGTTATTGCCGTAATAGCATGGACAATGGGAACAATGGGGACATTCTTGTATATCGTTACACGCTTCTCTTCTATTCGAGTTTCTGAAGAAGAGGAAATTGCTGGCCTTGATTTTGCGGAACACGGTTCAAATGCTTATGAACTAAAAGAAGTTATTTTAACAGACGAATCAGAACCTATCAGTGGTAGACTTGCTTTTGCTGATCGTTTAAACAATTTATCCAGTGCAGGAGAAAAAGGATGAATATGTTTTCAAGCTAATTTTGTCTAATATTACAAAGTTCTCCAGGAGCCATGGTAAATCCAGGATTTACCATGGCTATTTTTAGGCAGTTAAGAAATTATAAATACTGTCTTACTGCATAAGTGCAACTAAGGCAATTCGTCAAAAGGCACGCACGCTGAATGCCAAGTTTTCTAATAACAGATTAAAAATGTATATTCCGTTTGACAACGTATTTCATGCATGATATATTATATTTTGTCGCATGGAGGTATACCCAAGTCTGGCTGAAGGGATTGGTCTTGAAAACCAACAGGCGGGTCAAACCGCGCGGGGGTTCGAATCCCTCTACCTCCTCCATTTAATTTAAAAAGCTAATAAATTTAGAGATAATAACATGAACCGTTACTAGTGTAGCGGTTTTATTTATGTGGTAATGTTTTAAATATAGTACATATTATTAAATACAGTAATTCTTAATAATGAGATATGTGAAAATGAAATCATTTCATCCTTATGATAGAACCGTTTTTTAACTAAATAGGAGGTAAGAAGAAATGCTGAAGAAAGTTTCTTTTATGGGCGCTGGATCAATGGCAGAATCAATTATTGCAGGTATTCTGAACAAAGACTTTTTAACGAAGGAACAAATCTTTGTAACGAATAGAAATAATCAGGAACGTTTGGATAATCTCCAGGAAAACTATCAAATACAGGTGATTAAAGATAAACAAGAGGTAATTACTGATGCTGATATAGTTATGTTATCGATGAAGCCTCATGATATGGAAGCAGCTATTGAGTCAATTAAGGAATATATTCAGCCCAATCAATTAATTGTATCTGTTGTAGCTGGTGTTTCGTCGGACGATATTTCAAATTTATTTGGCAGGGAAGTACCGGTTATACGGGCAATGCCTAATACATCGGTAGCAATTGGAGCATCAGCAACTGCGGTCTCAAAAGGAAAACACGCAACCGAACAACATATCAATGCAGTTATTGAACTATTTAATACGATTGGCACAGTTACAGTTGTAAACGAAGCGGATATGCATACAGTCACAGGAATTTCCGGAAGCGGCCCTGCATATATTTATTATTTTGTAGAAGCAATGGAAAAGGCAGCAGTCGATGCCGGACTGGATAATGAAGTTGCTAAGGACTTAATAACGCAAACAGTTGTTGGTGCTGGTGAAATGCTTAAACATTCTGGACAGACAGCAGGAGAATTAAGGGAAAATATAACAAGCCCAGGAGGAACAACTCAATCAGGTCTTGAAGCGTTAGCTTTTAATGACTTCCAGGAGGCTGTTATAGAATGTGTGAAAAGCGCACGTGAACGCTCAATTGAATTAGGGGATAAGATATAATTGGAAGGAACTTGGCTTATGCGCCAAGTTCCTTTCTCTCTTCTGTTAATCCTTGTGTGTGCAGTGTTGCAATCATTCCATAAAATGCAAAGAAAAACTCATCAGGTGCAACTACACGGATATGTCCTACTTCACTTGTATCAAACTCACATGCCGCCTCTAGCAAACGATATGTTGAATAGGCATAAAAGCAAAAGTATTTGTAATCAAATCTGGGCATCTTTTCATAAATAACTGCAATCTCGTCCCTGTAAACGTCAAAGTTGCTCACAGCTTCATCGACAAATGTTTGCAGATCGGATAAATCAGCCTCAACAACTAAGTCTTTTTCATTTTCCATACGGATGTTAGCCATTTCGTTCATCCTTTCTATTTAATACTATCCATCCTCTACTATATATAAATTACCTTATAAAATCGGTGATTCATATCACTGTTCAACAAAAAATACTAAACCAAACAAAAAGGTGCCCCATTTCTGGAACACCTGAATTTAAATTATTATTTTATAAGTTCTCTTGTTTTCCATTTCCGTGATTGTTGAATAAAGTGGCCAATCTTTTCCAGAATCGGTTCAATCGACCCTTCTTGTTTGATTAAGTCGTAGTCTGAAATGTTTATTCGTAATATTGGGCAAGAATTAAAGTTATTAATCCAGTTTTCATAGCGATTATACATTTCTTCCCAATAGGAAATTGGTGTATTTTTCTCCATCTCTCGACCTCGTGACTGAATTCGCTCAACTACTTCATCAAAAGTTCCTTCCAGATAAATCAAAAGGTCAGGATGAGGGAAATATGGGGTCATAACCATTGCTTCAAAAAGATTTGTGTATGTTTCATAATCAGTCTTTGACATCGTTCCATTATCGTAATGCATTTTCGCAAAAATACCAGTATCTTCATAAATGGAACGATCTTGGATAAAGCCACCGCCATATTCAAATATCTTCTTTTGCTCCTTAAAACGCTCAGCTAAAAAGTATATTTGCAGATGGAAGCTCCAGCGTTCAAAATCATCATAAAACTTTCCTAAGTATGGGTTTGTTTCAACTTTTTCTAGGGAAGTTTTAAATTTTAAGGCATTCGCTAAAGCCTTAGTCATTGTAGATTTTCCCACTCCAACCGTACCGGCAATTGTAATGATGCTATCATGCGGTATTTGGTATTTATCTCGTAAATTCATTTCTTTGATCCCCTTTATCGTTTGGAAGTAACTTTATGGTTATCCAGCTGGTTTTCCACCTGTCTGATAATCATATTTAAATCATCCTGCTGCTTAACAAAATCAGTCTCATCACCGTTTATCCGAATGACGGGAATTTCCGGATGAAGCACCTCGAATTCGTTCATATAGTCCTCATAGTCCTGTGCTAGCTGTGCAAGGTATGAAGGTTTGATATTCTGTTCAATATCTCTCCCACGCAAGCGAATTCGTTTTAAAATTGTATCTAGACTTGCGTGTAAATAAATCATCATATTCGGAACAGGCATATCCTTCGTTAAAATGTGATAAATCTGTTCATATTTTTCAAATTTATCTGGCTGCAACGTTCGTTTGGCAAAAATCATGTTCTTGGATATATGATAATCGGCAATAACTGCCTTATTTTGATTTAAGTATTTTTTTTCGATATCTTCCAATTGCTTGAAACGATTGCATAGAAAAAACATTTCCGTTTGAAAGCTCCACTCATCAATATCATCATAAAATTTACCGAGAAACGGATTTTCTTCAACGATTTCTTTTAATAAATGAAAATCAAAATGGACAGAAAGTTTTTTTGCAAGTGATGTCTTTCCAATTCCAATTGGCCCCTCTATTGCAATGAACGGAACCTCTGCCATAACTTTCCCTCCAATCAACATAACAATATTCGACATATATTTCTTATTTTAGCATAATAAAAAGCTCAGTTCCATGTGTGAAAAGTATTCATGCTTTTCAATCTGTTCTCTGTATTGTATTATTGTTAGTGTTGGTTTTTTAATTAGGCTTTTTTGGCAGATAAGAAAGTATAAATCCTTTCTTACTGCATAAGTGCAACTAAAGCTTTCGCCATTAAGGCTTGGCGATAAGCCAAGTTTTCTAAACAAATTTTGTTGCTATTTAACCATCGTGGTTAATATAAACAGTTATTAATTATTATTTGCCCCCGTAGCTCAGGGGATAGAGCATTGGTTTCCTAAACCATGTGCCGCAGGTTCGAATCCTGCCGGGGGCATCGTATTTATAGCGTTGATTCTTTTCGATAAGTTATGCGGCAATCATACGGTTTAACTTAATAGTGTGAGAAGCAAACCTCTTTCTGCTCTTTGTGAGTTCGGGAGGAGTTTTTTTGTTAAGAAACCAACGAATGAATTTTCATATGGAAAATTTGAGGTTATGCGGACACTAGAGCCCTTATTCGGCAGAAATTAACGAAAATGGTGGTGTTTGCGGACACCGGGGACCTTATTTACACAAATGCAGTCAAATAATCATGATATATGTGAAATAAGTACTTCTGTGTCCGGGTAACTTCGAGAAAGTCACTATTATATCGAAATAGCGTCTCCTGTGTCCGCTAAATCGAGTTAGTGAGGTATTTTCATATTACTTTTCTACTAACTACAACTTGGTTAAAGGCAGGGTATCTACCATAGTGTTCCTAACTTCCCTCGTTTTTGGTTTTGGCTTCAAACCATTGCTAGCAAACCTTGAACTATTTGAGATGTATAAATGGGTTAATTATTTTTAATTTACATCGTGTTATTTTTATTGCGATATTTAATTACTAGGATATTTCAATGGATGCATAAAAATTATACGGAAGGAAATAAATTTAAATAAAATAATAGGTTCCTGCTGAAGTATTATGATTAACGCAATCATGGAAAGGTTTCTCACCACCTTATCTATGCTTGCGTTTTATTATTTTAAGTAAAATACTTTTAAATTGTCACAGAATGTTCTAAAATAGAAATAAGTTACCGAAATGTTTAAACAATTTATATGATTGCATATTTACTGTGATTTAATCGTAATCCTAGTATAGGGATTTGAAAACGATTTCAAAATTTTATGACGAGGTGATAATATGGACATGCAGCGTATACCTGCTCAAGACGGTAATTACAACCTACAAGACTATGACAAAACACGCATAACATTTTCATGGGGAGATGTAAAAAAGAATTTTAGCTGGAATGAAACTGGAAAAGTTAATATTGCTTATGAGGCGATTGATCGTCATGCAGAAGATCCAGATAAAAAAGATAAGACTGCTTTACTTTACTCTTCACCTGATCGTGAGGAGAAATTGACTTTTGATGAGCTAAGTAAGAAAAGTAACCAGTTTGCAAATGTATTAAAAAAATATGATGTTGAAAAAGGGGATCGTGTATTTCTATTCCTTCCAAGAAGTCCTGAATTTTACGCAGCATTTTTTGGGATATTAAAAACAGGAGCAATTGCTGGTCCGTTATTTGAAGCATTTATGGAGCAAGCCGTGCGCGATCGCTTGCAGGACAGTGAAGCAAAAATGCTAATCACGACACCAGATTTACTTGGACGTGTTCCACAAGAGGATCTGCCTAATCTTGAGAAAATTGTATTGGTTGGTGACCATAATGAGTCGTCTGATAAATATATTGATTTTCAAAAGGAAATGAAAGAAGCATCCACTGATTTTGATATGGAGTGGGTTGATTTAGAGGATGGAATGCTAATCCATTATACATCTGGATCTACCGGCAAGCCTAAAGGTGTTTACCATGTTCACAATGCGATGGTTCAGCACTATGCAACCGCTGAGTGGGTTCTTGATTTGAATGAGGATGATGTATATTGGTGTACAGCTGATCCAGGTTGGGTTACAGGTACAAGTTATGGTATTTTTGCCCCATGGCTAAAAGGTGTTACGAATGTTGTTCGTGGCGGGCGTTTTTCACCCGAAAATTGGTACGGAACGTTGGAGAAATTTAACGTAACCATTTGGTATACAGCACCGACCGCATTACGTAAACTTGTCAGTGCTGGTGAAGATGCTGTAAAGAAACACGACTTGTCATCATTGCGTCATATTATGAGTGTTGGTGAACCATTAAATCCAGAAGTTATTACCTGGGGAATGAAAGCCTTTGATTTACGAATTCATGATACTTGGTGGATGACGGAAACAGGTGCACAGTTGATTGTTAACATTCCAACAGAGGAAATTCGCCCTGGTTCAATGGGTAAACCGATTCCAGGTGTTGAAGCATCAATTGTTGATAACGAAGGAAATGAGCTGCCACCAAACCAAATGGGTAACCTGGCTATTAAAAAAGGATGGCCGGCTATGATGCGTAAAATATGGAATCGACCAGAAAAGTTTGAAAGTTATTTTGTTAATGGCTGGTACGTATCTGGAGATAGTGCATATAAAGATGAAGATGGCTATTTCTGGTTCCAGGGACGCTTGGATGATGTTATTAACACATCTGGTGAGCGTGTTGGACCATTTGAAGTTGAAAGTAAACTAATAGAACACCCTGCTGTTGCTGAGGCTGGCGTAATTGGGAAACCAGATCCAGAGCGTGGCGAAATTATTAAAGCGTTTATTACGTTGAATGATGGCTATAACGATTCACCAGAATTACTTGAAGAAATACGCCAATTTATCAAGACCGGCTTAAGTGCACATGCTGCACCTCGTGAGTTAGAAGTGAAGGATACCATTCCTAAAACGCGCAGTGGTAAAATTATGCGTCGCCTTCTGAAGTCATGGGAGTTGGGATTGCCGACAGGAGATACATCGACGTTAGAAGAATAGAAAAAGGGTGCCTATTTGGCTAACGGGTTCCATTATGAGGTGCACGCAGACATAAACACATACTATTTCTCACGTGAATTCGCATTTGAATTCACGTGTTTTATTTTACTGATATATCAAGTTTTCTAGGGTTCAATATTACAATCGCACCCTAAATCACATAGCTTTTCTCACGGACTGAAATAAATATTGAAGATGGTGTGAATAGGTTGTGATTTTCATGTGAACTTTATTTTAAATACAAGTTAAATAGAAAATTATGTTAAAGTAAATTTAAGAAAATAATTAGTTTGTGAAGAAATGCACTTAAACTAACGCAGCAGTTTAGTGGAATAAGCATTAGAGAAGGGGATAAAAATTAGCTTAAAAAAATTGCTGTTTCCTATAATAGTTTTGGCTATCGTTATTTCTGTATCAGGGTGCTCTGAATCAGGAACTATT
>NZ_JAGGKK010000013.1 GCF_017873675.1 Virgibacillus litoralis
AACTGGAAAAATTTTACACACCCCATAAAATTAGAAAATCCTCTTAAATATCCACAACCTACTTATCACTTGTTAATTTATTTGCAAGGCTAGTGAACGAGGATCCGCAACACGTTTATTTATGCATTTATTTCATAATTTTTTTCACCAGTGAATGCGCAATCTTGCTACCTGGGTATCGTAACGGCATATCAAACTTAGTAGTTTGTTTTAGTATACTTTTCTTGTGTGAAAATGTGTCAAAGCCGTACTTGCCATGATAAGTACCCATTCCACTATTTCCAACACCACCAAAAGGAAGGTGTGGATTAGCCAGATGATAAAGTGTATCGTTAATACATCCGCCGCCAAAGGATACATTTTTTAGTATATTTTGCTGAGATTTTTCTTTTTCTCCAAAATAATAGAGTGCTAGTGGTTTATCTATCTGCTTTAGTTCTGTAATGACATCATCAAGTTCGCTAAATGTTAGCATCGGCAAAAGCGGACCAAATATTTCTTCCTGCATAATCGAATGATCCCAGGTGATATTATCTAAAATAGTTGGCTCAATGGATAGCTTCTCTTCATATACACTACCACCATACACAGTTTCACCATCAGCTAGGAATGCCTGCAATCTATTAAAATGTTCTTTGTGAACAATTCGAGTATAGTCATCGTTTTGAAGTGGTTTCTTACTGTAAAATGTTTTTATATGTTTTTTCATCGCTTTTAACAGTTTTGGTTTAACTTTTTCATGAATATACAGATAATCTGGTGCGACACAGGTTTGACCTGCATTCGTAAATTTCCCCCATACAATCCGTTTTGCTGCAAGGTCAATGTTTGCATCTTTATCTATGATAGCAGGGCTCTTTCCACCCAATTCCAATGTTACCGGGGTTAAATGCTTACTTGCTTGTTGCATAACAATTTTACCAACAGCTGAACTACCAGTGAAAAAGATGTAATCGAATTGTTGTTCCAATAATTGCTGACTGGTTTCTTTTGCACCTTCAACAACAGTAAAAAAGGAGCAATCAAATGTTTCATCGATCATTTCGGCAAGCAATGAAGATGTGGATTGCGTAAATTCTGATGGTTTTAACACAACAGTGTTACCTGCTGCAATCGCGCCTATGGCTGGACCAATTGCTAACTGAAGTGGATAATTCCATGGTGCGATAACCAATGTAACTCCATAAGGTTCTTTGTAAATATAATTACTTGTCCCTTTGTGGGTAATTGGTGCATCAACCTTTTCAGGTTCCATCCAGTTTTTAAGTTGCTTAACTGCGAAATCAATTTCCGCGTAGAGGAATCCAAGTTCGGTGGTTAATGTTTCATGTTCGGATTTGTTCAAGTCATCCTTCAGCACTCGATAAATTTCCTGTTCATAATTTTTCAGCATACGCTTTAAAGCTTTGAGCTGATTTTTACGGAAAGAATAGTCCAATGTCTTCCCATTATGAAAAAAATCCCGCTGCCTGTTAACTAGTTTTTCAATTTGTTCCATGTAAAGCACTCCCTTTATCTAGAGTTTACTGTAACTTTATGAAAGTCAGAGGCAAGTTCTGTGTTCGGAAAAATCTCTTGTGCCTGTTTTGCCAGGTCTTCAAAATCATCTTTTTGATAGCGTGAGGATACATGAGTTAATACGAGCTTTTTGACATGAGCCTCTTTTGCAAGGAAGGCAGCTTGTTTAGTCGTCGTGTGAAAATATTGCTGTGCTAAGTCAGCTTTTGAATCGTCGAATGTTGCCTCATGTACAAGTACATCCGACCCTTCTGCAAATGTTTTAAATTGATGTGTTGACCGTGTATCACCAAAAATGGTTATAACACGTCCTTTTTTGTCGGGGCCAAGAAAATTAGGGCGATGAATAACCTGTCCTTCTTGCGTTTTTACCACATCATTCTCTTTTATTTGTTGATAAATAGGACCTGGTTCAATACCTAACTCTTTTAACTTGTCTACCAACAGTTCGCCCGGTTTATCTTTTTCTTCAATGCGAAATCCATAACTTGGTATCCCGTGGTCCAGTTCTTTAGAGGAGACTATAACTTGTTCATTTTCAAAGACTATGCCCTCTATTATTTCAACAATGGAAAGCGGATAGGTCAAATGTGTTCCGCTTACCTTAAGACATGTCTCAACATATTCTTTAATTCCCTGTGGTCCATATATGGTCAGCAAATCGTCTCCACCCTGAAAGGACCTGCTGCTTAACAGTCCTGGGAGGCCATAAATATGGTCTCCATGCATATGTGTGATGAAAATTTTATTGATTTTGCGCGGTTTGATCGATGTTCGCAGTATTTGGTGCTGTGTCGCTTCTCCGCAATCAAACAGCCATATGCTATTTTGCTCCTGTAATAATGTTAAAGCCATCGATGATACGTTTCGGTTCTTTGACGGAACACCTGAACCAGTACCAAGAAATATTAACTCCATGTTAATTCCATCCTCGTTCATATTGTTTTATTGGTTCAAGTGAGTGACCTAATTCATCAGCAGCTGTTTTTGCCCAATATGGATTTCGTAATAAAGCACGGGCCACAAATATAAGATCAGCGCGATCGTTCTGGACTATTTCTTCAGCTTGAATACCACTTGTAATTAATCCGACTGCTCCTGTAGCTACAGATGCTTCCCGTCTAATCGTTTCACACCGCTTGATCTGATAACCTGGATAAGGTGAAATGGATGCTGGAACCACTCCACCGGAACTGCAATCAATTAAATCTATACCTTGTTGTTTCATTTGTTTAGAGAAGTACAGAATGTTTTCCAGTGTGTTTCCTTGCTCGTTATATTCGTCAGTAGATATTCGAACAAATAAAGGTCCGTTCCAGATGGATTTGATTCTATCGATAATTCGAGACAAGAAGCGATAACAATTCTCAGGATTACCACCATATTCGTCCTCACGCTTGTTTGTTAATGGAGAAAGGAACTGATTAATTAAATAGCCGTGCGCTGCGTGAATTTCTATGATGTCAAAGTCTGCTTCCTTCGCTCGTTTTGCTCCATCCTTAAAAGCATCAATTGCCTCTTCAATGTCTTCAGTAGTCATTTCAGTTGGTGTTTTGGATGACTCATTAAATGCTAGTGCAGTGGGAGCATATATTGCAGAATCAAGTCTTGCTTTTCTCCCGGCATGTGCCAGTTGAACACCAGTAGCTGATCCATAGCTATGAATTTGCTCGTTTAACCTTTTTAACCCTTCAATATGATCGTCATGCCAGATACCTAAATCCTCATGTGAAATACGACCCTCTGGCTGAACAGCAGCCGCTTCCGTTAAAATTAAACCAACTTGGCCGACGGCACGTGATATATAATGTGTTTCATGGAATGGAGTTATCTTTCCATCTTGCTCCATGCACGAATACATACACATAGAAGACATGGTAATACGGTTTTTTAATTTAATTCCTTTAAAGTCAATCGGTGAAAATAGTTTGGTCATTTTAAAATTCCTCCTAGTATATTACGTTGGCTTGTGTTTAAATAGTTCCTGATACTGTAGTGCTTTGTGTGGAACATCGGTAAAAATGCCATCACAGGACATTTTGAAGCAGCGTGCCATATGTGCTGGTTTATTAATCGTATAGACTCGAACAGCCATTTTTTCCTGATGACATTTATCAATAAATAGCTGATTTAATAACCGATATTTAATATGTATTGCATTTGCACCTAACTCTTTAGTGTACGACACAAGATTTTTACTTCGCTTTGATGTTAACAAAGCTACACCAATGTTACCATTAAAGGGTTTCAACCGTTCTACACTGTTCCGATTAAATGTTGATAATGTGGTACGATTCAGTAACTGGTAGTGTGATACCATCTCATACACGATATTCTCAAGATTCTTATAATCTATTTTATTATTTTTCAACTCAATATTTAAACATAACGCCTTATCCTTAATCCAAATAAGAAATTCTTCCAAAGAAATTATTGCAGAGCCAGCATATTTTACTGAGAACCAGGAACCCGCATCAAGCTGTTTTAATTGGTCAAAGGTATAATCTTTTATGTATCCGGTACTATTGGTTGTTCGTTTAACATGTTCATCATGGATTAATACTGGTATATCATCTTTTGTCAGATGTACGTCTGTTTCGATTCCTTCAGCACCTTGTTCATAGGCGAGTTTAAAGGCAGCCATTGTATTTTCAGGTGCTAAAGCACTGGCACCTCGATGTGCTATAATTTTAGTTATCAATTGTTTCACCTCTTGTTAAATTCTGTTTTATTTTTTGCAATAAGTCAATTTATTTAGGAGGAGTTATATGAAAATCTGGCAGACTAAGGAACAATTAACTGATTTGTTATGTTCACTTGTCAATCATCAAAGTGTTACAGGGAGTAATGCTGAAATTGCTGTTGCAGAATATTTACAGCATTTATTGTCACAAAAAAAGTACTTTCAAGATAACCCGAATCATTTAAAATTACATCCATTAGATGATGGAAGACGCCTGTTAACGGCATTGGTAAAAGGTAATAATACTTCTGAAACAGTTATTTTGTTGAGCCATTTTGATGTAGTTGGTGTGGAGGATTATGGTTCATTACAAAACCTTGCATTTCACCCCAGAGAACTGACGAGAGAAATGAAGCATCTAAAAGAGGATTTGCCTGAAGCAGTGCAAAACGATTTCTCATCTGGAGACTGGCTATTTGGACGCGGCTCGATGGATATGAAAGCTGGACTCTCTTTGCATTTCTCCATGCTTGAAAAGGCAATAGATGGTGAGTTTGATGGCAATATATTATTGTTGAGCGTTCCTGATGAAGAGGTGAATTCACAAGGAATGTTAACCGCTTTGCCAGTTTTAAACCAATTAAAAGACGAAGAAAATCTAACATACAATGCTTGCCTGAATGGGGAACCCATGTTTAGTAAATATCCAGGGGATCCTGCATATTATGTCTATACTGGTTCGATTGGAAAGGTTTTGCCCGGATTTTACTGTTATGGAAAAGAATCCCACGTTGGTGAACCATTTGCAGGTCTGAATCCAAATTTAATGACAAGTTTTCTCTCGCAGCAGCTCGAATTAAATGAATCTTTTATTGAAAAAATAGAAGATGAGGTCACACCACCGCCTGTAAGCTTAATGCAACGTGACCTAAAGGAAAATTATTCTGTGCAGACACCTCATGCCGCAATCTCTATGTATAACGTATTGTATTTGAAGCAAACGTTTAAGGAATTAAATGAAAAACTACTAACTGGTGCACAAACAGCTGCACGTGAAATTGAAGATTATGTTCATCAGAAAGCATATAAATTTGCCAGTATTGCCGATGACTTTTCAATGCCAGCATGGAATGTGAATGTGATGATGTATGAAGATTTGTATGCGGAGGCACTAAAACGCTATGGTGAGGAAGAAATTATTAGAATTCAAAATTTACTTGTAAGCCAGAGGGACAAAGGTGATCGTGACTTCTCCACGCTTTTGGTACAGGAATTGGCTGCAATGTGCAAGGACTTAGCACCTATGATTATATTATTTTACAGTCCGCCGTTCTATCCAGCAGTTTCTTCTTATAATGATCCTTATATAAAAGATGTGATGAATCACGTAAAAGAATATACGAATAAGAATTATCACATGGATTTAACTGTATCGGAGTTTTTTACTGGGCTTTCAGATTTAAGTTATCTTGGTCCTGTTTCATCCAGAAGTAAACTAAATCAATTAACTACCAATATGCCTCTGCAAAATAATGGGTTTGTTTTCCCGGAGGATATCATGGAGCAACTTACGATGCCTATATTGAATATTGGTCCTTTAGGAAAAGATCCCCATCAGTGGACGGAACGATTGGAATTAACTTATAGCTTTGAGTACTTGCCGTCCATATTAACAGAGGCGATTCATCACTTATTTGAAAAAAACAGGAATTAATAGTGTGACTTTATCCTCTAAAAAGGATACAATAGGATAATAACTGAATGGTCATTCATTTTGGAGGATTTTAATTTATGAAAGTATTAGATAAAACAATCAGTCAATTAACAATACCGACACCTTTTGCAGTAGGTGACACACATGTATACCTTCTAAAAGGGGAGACCCTTTCGCTTGTTGATGCAGGTGTTAAAACAAAAGAAGCCTGGGATGCATTAAAAATGCAGTTAAAAGAGCTGGGATATGCACCTGGAGATATCGAACAAATTATTCTAACACATCATCATCCGGATCATATTGGATTAATTGAACAATTTCCCCGAGCTGAAAATATTGTAGCACATAAAAATGTAAATCCATGGTTAACAAGGGATGAAGCTTTCTTTTCATATTATGAAGAATTTTTCAAGGACCTTTTTAACAAATGTGGAGTACCATCGAAATATAGTGCTGTTTTAAATAAGTTACGTGCACCGTTGAACTATGCTGGCCTGGGACAAGTAACCAAGGTAATTGACGAAGGAGATATTTTACCTTGTCATGAGGATTGGCAGGTCATTGATACAAAGGGCCATGCCCAAAGTCATTTATCATTTTTTAGGGACAGCGATGGAGCGTTTATTGGTGGTGATCATCTTTTACATCATATTACACCAAATCCGCTTCTTGAACCACCACAACAGGTTACGCAAGATCGACCTCGGCCAATGCTTCAGTATCGAACAAACCTAAATAAATGTCTGTCACTGGGGGTTAAAACGGTATTCCCTGGACATGGAGATGTTTTTTCGGATATTGATGCGTTATTACCTGTTCAAATGGAAAAACAGGAGAAACGTGCAAATAATGTCTATAAGCTTTTAGTAGAAAAGACGCAAACGCCATTTGAACTTTGCAAGCAGATTTTTCCGAAACAATATGAAAAACAATTGGATTTGACAATCTCAGAAACGATTGGTCAGCTAGATTATCTGGAAGACAAAGGCGTTGTTGGAAAAACGTTAAAAGATGGTGTCTATTACTATCATGCAGAATAAAGTTACAAATAAAAAAATTATCGTCACAGGTGCATCAAGTGGCATCGGAGAACGAATATGCTGGCATATTGCTAAGCATGGTGGCACTCCCATCATGCTTGCTCGCTCGATTGAGAAGTTGCAAAATCAGCAAAAGCTGATTAACCAGACTTTTGATATATCCAGTGATGTGTACCAAGTAGATTTGCTCAATGCAGATGAATTGGAAAAAGTAATCAGACAGGTTTTATCAGAACACACACAAATACATGGATTAATTAATAACGCTGGAGCAGGTGTCTTTGACTATGTCAGGGATATACAGTGGTTGGATGTGGAGCGCATGTTTCAATTGAATGTGTTTGCGTTAATGCGTGGAACTAAGCTTCTTTTGCCACATTTTTCACAGAATCAGGAAGGGCATTTTGTAAATATAGCGTCACAGGCTGGAAAGATTGCCACGCCAAAATCTGCTATATATGCATCAACCAAACATGCGGTACTTGGGTTTACTAATGCGCTTCGTCTGGAAATCTCCAGTAAAAATATCCATGTTACTGCAGTTAATCTTGGGCCTGTTCGAACGAACTTCTTCACAACAGCAGACCCAAGCGGGAACTACCAAAAGAGTGTTGAACGTTATATGCTTGACCCGGATAAAGTTGCCGGCAATATTGTGAAGTATCTATTTACGAAAAAACGGGAAATAAATCTACCCTGGTGGATGGAGATGGGAAGTAAATTTTATCAGCTATTTCCACGGGCACTGGAAAAGAGTTTGAGAAAACAATTTAATCAAAAATAGAAGTGACTTTTTGTTCGCAGTTAAGAAAGTGTAAATCCTATCTTACTGCTTAAGTGCAACTTTGGCTTATCTATTAAAGCTTGGCGATAAGCCAAGTTTTCTAAACTATTATGCTTGGTGCCCGCCAATTTTCTTACTTCTCCCAATGGTAATTCCAGCGTCAGTATAGCTGGTTGCTCGCAGTATTGCGGTCGATCCGTATTTATCACGGATTGAATCCATTACATAGCCAATATCCTTTTTCTTAGGCTTGTCATCAAATAAATCGAGTTGGGTTTCAGCATCATCATAAAGCTTATCCAGGGTCACATATACATGCCTAATGTCACTGTGTCCATCATAAAATTCATTATATAACTGCATGCAGATATCATAAATGTCCATTGTATTATTTGTCGGAAGCGTAACAGATCTTGAACGGCTAAAGCCACCACCTGTTACTTTGGAATAGGAAACGCCAAGGTGAATGGTTCTCCCGGCTTTACCCGCAGTTCTTGCTCTGCGGCACACCTCTTCGCAAAGGTCGAGAATACAAATCGCAACTTCTTCTCCGGAGTAATCACGTAATAAAGAGATCCCATGACCAAATCCTTTTTGTTCGGTTTTTGTAAAATTTCCAAAAACAGGGCTCAAATCAACACCCCAGGCATGCCAATAAAGCTGTTCTCCCATTATTCCAAAACGCTTCTTCAGATACTTTAACTCAGCGTTGGCAAGCTGCCCAAGATTGACAATCCCCATCCTATTAAGGTTCCGCTTCATTCTGCTGCCAATGCCCCATATCTTTTCTATAGGAAAAGGCCATAGTTTTTCTGTTACATCCTCATATTTACATTCAGCAATCCCAACTTGTTTAGCATGTAAATCCATAACTACCTTTGCCAGAAATTTATTATCACCTATACCAATTGAACAAGTGATACCGAAATTCTCCAGGATATCCTGTTTTATTAACCGTGCTACTTGCCACCGATCTCCAAATAGCTTTTCAAGCCCATTGACAGTAACCCAGACTTCATCAACAGAGTATTGATGGATAGCTTCTTTAGGCACATATTGATTAATAAGTTTAGTGATCTCCATGGAAACTTGAAGATAATCAGCCATATGTGCGGGAACGATGACAATTTTTGGATCTTTAGGCAGTTCAAAAAATCGGCTGACATTGCTGATACCGTGCTTTTTCTTTAATGCCGGGGAAGCAGCTAAGACAATACTGCCCGGTCTATTTGGGTCCCCAACTACAGCAAGTTGAACCGTCATTGGATCCAGCCCTAATTTTATGGCTTCAACACTTGCATAAAATGAGCGCATATCGATGCACAGAACATCGTTTCGCGGGTAATTGGAATAATCCATCGTATTTTCACCTCAATAATAAGAACGTTTGTTCTCATTATATGCCACATGTTCTAATATTATCAATGGGAATTTATTCTTCCGTGCTTATTTCTAAGCTCTTTTCATAATGATTGTTATTAATTGACCATCACAGTTGATATAAACTACGAACTAGTGAAATTTGTAAGTTTCTCTAACCACGCAGCTGGAATATGCTCCCTTTCCGTGGGCAAGTGCCGAGCCTCCTCAGCTCGTACCTCGCCTGCGGGGTCTCGCCTAGCTTGTTTTTCCCACAGGAGTCTCGCATATTCCAGCTGCTAGTTTAAATGGTTTAAAAAATTTTTACTCTCTATCCATCACAATGTATATTTTGTTATTTTATCAAGTTATAACGAGCAAATCCCAGCGCAGGAAATACACGTAGACTCCTGGGGGAGGAAAGGCCTAGATGAGACATCTGAGTGCGTCAGCACGAAGAGGGCTCAACAGCCGCCCCCGGAAAGCGAAGTGTATTTCCGTAGCGGTATTATTGCACACAACTCCTAGTTCGCATTTTATATCTTTTGTATCAAAAGAACAAACTTCTAGAAAACAGCCTATTACTATAACTAATATCGTTTAAGGACAATAAAAAGTGGCATCAAAAAAATAATTTTTTCCTGACGCCACTTTTTTCACTTCATAATCGATTGTAATAGTGAAGGAACTACTTATCGATGCTTAGCATATTTCATTGGTTTTGTAATCTGTCTTAATCCTTCATACGTTTCATCGGTAAGTGTTTTGGATGTATTAAAATTTGTGTTATCTGTTACTTGGCTGATTGAACTTGCTCCGAATACGGCGGTTGCAACAGCGGGATGTTGTAATACGTATTTAAGAGCTAACGCATTGAAGGAAGGCTCATTATTAAATTGTTCAGCAATAGTTTGCTGAATTAATTTCAGTTCATTAAACGAATAACCCAAAAAGCCATCCTGTCCTTTTTTTTCGATCTGTTTTACTGCGCTGTTGCTAAGCATTCCTTTTGCCAATGGACCTCTGGCTAGTACACTAATATTATTTTCATGAAGCAAATCTAATACCTCTTCTTCCGGCCGGCGATCCAGCATATTATACTGCATCATAACACCATCGATAGTAGAACGGCTGACGTACTCACGAATAACATTGGGCCGGATGGATGATAACCCGTAAGCACGAATTACGCCTTCTTTTTTTAGCGACTCAAATGCTTCAATTGATTCATCAATAGGATCATCAATTGTGCCTCCATGGAGCATATAAAAATCAATATAGTCTGTTTTTAAACGACGCAAACTTTCTTTTACACCCTCTTTGATATGTTCTTTGGAAGGGTCCCAAAACCAGTCTTTCTTAGCCTTATCGAAGTTATTTCCAACTTTTGTCGTTAAAATGACTTGGTCACGTTTACCTTTTAAGGCATCACCAACTATTTCTTCATTCATACCAAAATCATATAAGTCGGCAGTGTCCAGGTGGTTAATGCCAGTATCTAATGCCTGGTTAATAATTTCGCTTGCTTTTTGAGTGTCTGTCCCTAGTGACATACAGCCAAGTGTTAGTTCAGATACATATAAATCCGATTGTCCTAATTGATTCTTTTTCATATTATTAACCTCCCGTTATTTAGAATATGTTTATATTTATTGTAAGGATATCCATCTGTTAAATACAACTATTTCGCGTATGATAGAATAGATAGTAATATTTTAGAAAGCCCGTTTTCTAAAAGTTGTTGTTATTGATTAGAAAACATGCCCCCCCAATCCCTTGTGGTGAATGGACAGTAACCTTATAAGTATCAGAATTTCCACTTTGGATAGTCGTTTTCCCGGAGCCATATGTTATGACGAAGTTTATCTAATAGTGGAGATTAAAAAATTCAACGGAATTTACGAAAAGAGCTTTAATAAAAAGGATGATAATAGTGAAGAAATTTGAAGAGGAAACAATTCATACTGAAAAAATATATGATGGAAAAGTAGTTAAACTGCAAGTAGACGATGTTATACTGCCAAATGGAAAAAAGTCAAAACGTGAACTGATAAAACACCCCGGTGCTGTGGGAATTATACCTATTACAAAGGATAAAAAAATTGTATTTGTAGAGCAATATCGAAAGCCATTGGAAAAAACGTTAGTTGAGATCCCTGCTGGAAAACTGGAAGCTGGTGAAAAGCCGGAAATAACTGCAATTCGGGAGTTAGAAGAAGAGACAGGGTATACGACAAATTCGTTACAGTTTGTGGCATCATTTTACACCTCACCAGGGTTTGCAGATGAAATTATGCATTTGTACATAACGGATAATATTGTCCCATTGGAGCATGAAGTAGCGGGTGATGACGATGAATTTGTTGAGCTAATTGAATTAACGCTGCAAGAAGCAATTCAATATGTAAAAGAACAACGAATTCACGACGCCAAAACGAATTATGCAGTACTATATTTACAGACTTTAGAGAGGATGTAATAAATGTTAAATTCATTTTTCGCTGATATGCATATTCACATTGGACGGGATATGTATAATAAGCCGGTAAAAATAACTGGATCGAAAACATTAACCCTGACAAATATTTTGAAAGAAGCAAGTCGGAACAAAGGAATTCATATGGTCGGGGTAATCGATAGTCATGCTCCAGCAGTCCAGCAGGAAATAAAACAGCTTATCGAGGCAAATAAAGCATATGAACTATCTGATGGCGGAATACGGTTTGAGAACGTCACCTTGCTGCTCGGTTCTGAAATTGAAGTTTATGACGAAAATTGCCGTGGACAAATTCATGTATTATGCTACTTCCCGACACTTGCAATGATTGAGGAATTTTCAGAGTGGCTGACAACAAAAATGAAAAATATAACATTAAGTTCTCAGCGTTATTATGGAACAGCCAAAGAACTGCAATATAAAGTTAAAGAACTTTCAGGGATATTTATTCCTGCACATGTGTTTACACCATTTAAAAGTATGTACGGAAAAGGGGTACAAAAATCACTGAAAGAGGTGTTCGATCCGGATTTAATTGATGGAATTGAATTAGGATTAAGTTCTGATACAGCAATGGCCGATCAGATACGGGAACTGCATGACTATACATTTCTAACTAACTCTGATGCACATTCATTAGCAAAAATCGCCAGAGAATACCAGGAGATTTATATGGAAGATCCTTCATTTCAGGAATTTAATTGGGCGCTGCATAACGTTCAGGGTCGAAAGATAAGAAAAAACTTTGGCATGAATCCACACCTGGGTAAATATTATACAACTGTTTGTAGTCAGTGTTTAGAACCATTGACACCAGAAGCTGATCATTGCCATAGTTGTGGATCTACAAAGATTGTAAAAGGTGTGTTTGACCGTATTCAGGAGTTGGCGGATGCAAAAGAGGTGAAAGCACGTCCGCCTTATTTGTATCAAGTACCGTTGGAATACTTACCTGCGCTTGGACCAAAAACGTTTGAAAAACTATTAGTGCATTTTCAAACAGAAATGAACGTAATCCATCATACTAAACTGGATGAGTTGAAAGAGGTAATACCAGAGAAACTAGCAAACACAATAGTAAATATGAGAGAAGGTAACTTGGCAATCAAAGCTGGCGGTGGTGGTAAATACGGCAATATAATTACGTCTTCTGAAAAATAATGAATAAGAAAACATCTTAATTTGGTATTTTTATCTGGAATTCTTCATAGTTTTTAACTAGAGAGAAAATCATGAGCAATGGAGGATTCCAATGTATAATAAACGAACTATCGCGGTAAATCATGTAAAAGAACATGCGACAATCTATATTTTTATGATTATACTATTTTTAACAGGAGTTATTTTTGGTGCAATCATTGTAAATAGTATGAATTGGGCTCAAAAAGAGGATTTATTCTTTTATCTGGAGCGCTTTTTTGGTGAAATTGCTGATAAGGAACAAATAGAAAACACGGAAATACTGAAAAGCAGTTTCTTTTATCATGCTAAATACCTGTTTTTATTGTTTATTTTGGGATTATCCGTTATAGGTTTACCAATCGTGTGGATATTGTTATTTTTAAAAGGTCTTGTAGTTGGTTTTTCAGTTGGTTTTATTGTAAATCAGCTTGGAATGAAGGGGTTGCTTTTAGCTTCTCTATCAATTGCCCCGCAAAATATTATAATTATACCAATATATATAATAGCTGGCAGTCTTTCGATGATTTTTTCACTTACACTCTTAGGTAAGCTATTTTCGCGAAAAATATCCCAACCCGTTCTGAAGCCATTTGGAAAGTACGTAATGTTTTTCACTTTATTATTAGCTGCATCAGTAGTTGCGTCGGCACTAGAGGCGTTTGTTGCAAACGAAGCAATGGAGGCAATAATTAAATCCTTTTATAACCAATAGTAAATATTATATAATAATTATTATTGATAACAGTTTATAATAATTATACTTTGACACGCTATACAAGTGTGCCTATAATAAAGATGGGGATATTAGGGAGGGGACTTGCCATGGAACATCGTATAGAGCGAATTAAAAAACAGCTCCATGCACAAAGTTATAAGCTAACTCCACAACGAGAGGCAACAGTTAGGGTTTTATTAGAACGCGAAGAAGATCATTTGAGTGCTGAAGATGTATATTTACTAGTAAAAGAGAAAGCACCTGAGATTGGTTTGGCTACTGTTTATCGTACTTTGGAATTATTATCAGAATTAAAAGTTGTTGATAAAATAAACTTTGGTGACGGTGTTTCACGTTATGATCTGCGTAAAGAAGGGGCAGAACATTTCCATCATCATTTGGTTTGTATAGAATGCGGTTCGGTAGAGGAAATAGTGGATGACTTACTTGGAGATGTTGAAAAGATAGTTGAAAATGATTGGGGCTTTCAGGTGAAAGACCATCGTTTAACTTTTCATGGGGTTTGCAAGCAATGTCAAGAAACAGCGGTTCAATCTAAAACATCATAATAATAATGGGAAGCCTTTTTCTTTATGTGAAAAGGCTTTTAATTTTGAAGAAGTATAAAAGCGTGGCGAATGGTAAGTTTTCTAATCAATAATATTTAATATTAATTTACAATTATACGGAAATAGGTTACTTTTATGTGGGAATGTATTATAATAGCCCTAGTTTCATAGTTGTATGTATATTGTTATCCTTTTTTGGCATATCTTCTATTAGTAGATACTTTATTAGAGGGGACATGCCAAATGAAACATGTGATATGGGATACAATAAAAGTTTTTGTGATCTTCGTAGCTTGTACGTTTCTATTTTACGTTGGATTGAGAGCAATGCATGACGAGTATGAACAAAAACACCGGTACGATCTGCCTGAGGGGGATTCTGTTAAAGTCTTTAATCTTAATGAAGATTTCATTGATCGGTTAAACTTATTCTTTAGATTAGGGGAGTAATGACTATGCTCAAGTCTAGTTTTGAAGATTTTATTCACTATTTGCAGGTGGAAAGAGGGTTATCTGACAATACGTTAAAATCGTATAAAAGAGACTTGACGCAATATATTTTGTATGTTGAAAAAGTACTTCAAAAAACAAAATGGGATGACGTTGGACGTACAGACATAGTAGGCTTTTTGTATAAACTAAAGGATGACGGTAAGTCGGCTGCTACTATTGCACGTACAATTGCATCGATTCGTTCATTTCACCAATTTTTAATTAGAGAACAACTGGTTGTTCACGACCCGAGTATACATATTGAAACACCGAAAAAAGAGAGAAAGCTTCCTGATGTATTATCAACACAAGATGTTGAAACTTTATTAAAGATACAAGGTAGCTCACCTTTGAAGATTAGGAATAAAGCAATGCTGGAATTATTATATGCAACTGGGTTGCGGGTGACAGAATTGACATCATTAAAAGTAAGTGATCTTCATTTAACAATGGGTTTTGTCCGTTGTCTTGGAAAAGGTTCAAGAGAAAGAATAGTTCCTCTTGGTGAAATGGCAAAAGAAGCTGTGGATGACTATTTGCAGCATGCTAGAGGGAGTCTGACTAAACGTAAAATTGATGATAATACTCTTTTTGTTAATCAGCATGGTAGGCCGTTGTCACGTCAGGGCTTTTGGAAAATACTAAAAGGTGTAGCGGTGGAAACTGGTATAAAGAAGAAAATCACACCACATACATTGCGTCACTCATTTGCCACGCATTTATTGGAAAACGGAGCAGATTTACGATCCGTACAGGAAATGCTGGGGCATGAGGATATATCAACAACTCAAATCTATACTCATGTTACAAAAGCTAGATTAAAAGATATTTATCAGTCATATCATCCACGCGCATAATTTTTTGTCTATAGTTGTCAGACATCCTACAACAAATTTAAGACAACATATTATAAGAGAAAGTAGGAATCATAGTTACAGGAGGTAATTATCATGCAAAATTTTAAACGAGTATTTTTAATTGTATTGGATTCTGTGGGGATTGGCGAAGCACCTGATGCCAAAGAGTTTAATGATAAAGGCGCAGATACACTAGGGCATATTGCTGAACATATGGACGGCCTTAAAATGCCTAATATGGCGAAGTTAGGACTCAGTAATATTCGAGAAATAAAAGGAATTGAAAAGAACGCAACTCCTCGTGCGCATTACACTAAAATGCAAGAGGCTTCTAATGGGAAGGACACAATGACTGGACATTGGGAGATTATGGGGTTAAATATCCAGCAGCCATTCCGAACATTTCCAGATGGTTTTCCACCAGAATTAATTGCAGACCTAGAGGAAAAAACCGGACGAAAGGTAATAGGAAATAAGCCCGCTTCTGGAACTGCCATCCTGGATGAGTTAGGGTCTGAGCACATGAGTACGGGGGCACTAATTGTATATACATCAGCAGATTCAGTCCTGCAAATTGCAGCTCATGAGGAAATAATTCCTATTGAAGAACAATATGAAATTTGTGAAATTGCCCGAGAATTGACATTAGATGAAAAGTATATGGTCGGACGTGTTATTGCCCGTCCTTTTGTCGGTGAACCTGGTGCTTTCCAGCGTACGTCAAATCGCCATGATTATGCATTGAAGCCGTTCGGACGCACTGTAATGAACGAGTTAAAAGATGCAAATTTTGATGTGATTGCCCTAGGTAAAATCTCTGACATATATGATGGAGAAGGGGTTACTGAAGCAATTCGAACAGCCGATAATGAAGATGGAATGACGAAGCTAGTTGATTCAATGGCGAACGATTTTAATGGTATCAGTTTCCTGAATCTAGTTGACTTTGATGCCAAATATGGCCATCGTCGTGATCCGGAAGGCTATGGAAAAGCGTTGGAGGCCTATGATGCAAGATTACCTGAAGTGTTAAACCAGCTTAAGGAAGACGATTTGTTAATAATTACTGCAGATCATGGAAATGATCCTATACATCATGGAACAGACCATACACGGGAATTTGTACCTTTACTTATCCATCATAAAAATATTGATGAAGGAGAATGTCTGCCTATAAGAGAAACGTTTGCTGACATTGGTGCAACAATTGCTGATAACTTTAATATAACGATGCCTAAGCATGGAAAAAGTTTTTTAAATAATATTATCAAATAGAAGGGGAGATATTCTATGGACCAAACTGTAATAAATGAAGCAGCAGCTTTCATTAAAGAAAACTTAACCAAAATGCCAGAAATCGGGCTAATTCTAGGATCAGGTCTAGGTGTTCTAGCTGACAAAATCGAAAATCCTATAACATTCTCATACAAGGACATACCGCATTTTCCTGAATCAACTGTATCTGGACATAAAGGTCAGCTTGTAGTTGGAATGCTGGAAGGTAAGCAAGTAATCGCAATGCAAGGGCGCTTTCATTATTATGAAGGTTATTCTATGCAACAAGTTACTTTTCCTGTTCGAGCAATGAAAGAACTAGGAATAGATTCGATTATTGTAACTAACGCAGCAGGCGGTATTAATAAAACATATAACCCTGGTGATCTGATGATAATCAACGATCATATTAATAACATGGGAGATAACCCGTTAATTGGTCCAAATAATGATGAATTGGGCGAACGTTTTCCGGATATGTCACAAGTATATGATAAAACGTATATACAGCATGCTAAGGACTGCGCACAAAAATTAAATTTATCTGTTCAGAATGGAGTATACGTGGGTAATACCGGTCCAACCTATGAGACGCCTGCAGAAATTAAGATGTTACGGACACTAGGTGGAGATGCTGTTGGAATGTCCACTGTACCGGAAGTTATTATTGCCGGACATGCGGGCTTACGCGTATTAGGTATTTCTTGTATTTCCAATATGGCTGCTGGAATTCTAGATCAGCCGTTAACGCATAACGAAGTGATTGAAACAACAGAAAAAGTGCGTGAAGACTTTTTGCAATTTATTAAGGAAATTATTCGCACACTACCAAACTAATTGTAAAGGTGATTAATATGAGAATGTATGACATCATTGAAAAGAAGCGTGATGGAGAAATACTTACAAATGATGAAATTCAATTTTTTATCGATGGCTATACAAATGGAGAGATTCCGGATTACCAAGTTAGTGCATTGTTAATGGCAGTATACTTTCAAGATATGACTGCAGAGGAACGAGCCCAATTAACGACGGCAATGGTTAATTCAGGCGATCAAATTGATCTTTCTGCTATTTCTGGTATAAAAGTAGATAAACATTCAACTGGAGGTGTTGGAGATACGACAACGTTAATATTAGCTCCTTTGGTGGCATCGCTCGGAGTACCAGTAGCTAAAATGAGTGGGCGAGGACTAGGACATACAGGTGGAACCATTGATAAGCTTGAAGCAGTCCCTGGATTTCATGTGGAAATTACAAGTGAGGAATTCGTTAATCTTGTAAATAAAAATAAAGTATCTGTCATTGGTCAAACAGGCAACCTGACCCCAGCAGATAAAAAGCTATATAGCTTGCGTGATGTTACAGCAACGGTTAACTCAATTCCTTTAATTGCAAGCTCCATCATGAGCAAGAAGATTGCTTCTGGTGCAGATGCAATTGTGTTGGATGTGAAAACTGGAGCCGGGGCATTTATGAAGGAATTAGACGAAGCCAAAAATCTTGCCAGTGCAATGGTGTCAATCGGAAACCGAGTTGGCCGCAATACAATGGCGGTAATCTCTGATATGAGTCAGCCGTTGGGTAATGCGATTGGAAATGCCTTAGAAGTAAAAGAAGCAATTGAAACGCTTCAAGGTAGTGGACCGAAAGATTTAACTGAGTTATGTCTAACACTAGGCAGTCAGATGGTTTTATTAGCAGGTAAAGCTGAATCTCTCGATGAGGCGAGAAATCGTCTAATCGAGAATCTTAATAACGGAAAAGCGCTTGAACAGTTTAAAACATTTCTTGAGTCGCAGGGCGGCGATTCCAGTGTGGTTAATCACCCCGAGTCTCTGCCACAGGCTACTAATCAAGTTGAACTTCCAGCAAAAATGTCTGGTTACGTTTCAGAGATGATTGCCGATGATATTGGAACTGCGGCAATGATGCTTGGCGCAGGGAGAGCGACAAAGGATTCTAAGATTGATCTTGCAGTAGGAATCGTACTACACAAAAAAATTGGAGATACTGTAAAAGAGGGTGAATCATTACTCACGATTCATGCGAATCAAGCGGATGTTGATGACGTACAAGAGAAACTTTATGCAAGTATTACAATCTCAGAGGAGTCAGTCGAACCCCAGCCTCTCATATACGATACAATAACAAAATAATAGATGCAGTTTTTCTAAATGATTATTGCTTCATCAAAGTAACCAAATCACAACGTAGTTGAAATAAAATACGAACTAACTGAGCGGAGGGTGGTTACTCCCGGGGTTAGCACGTGTCCGAAGACCCCTTAAAGTGGTGTTCGCAGGAGGCTGAGGCCGTGCCCTAAGGTGCGCATCCGCCCGTATCGACCCCGGACGGTGGGTGAGTGTTTATAGTGAGTGATTATTCCAGCAGTTAGTTCGCAGTTTAGATGCGGAATATAAATATTAAAACAAAGAAGAGCATTGAATTGCAGGAGCAATTTAATGCTTATTTTTTTGCAGTTAAGTATAACTACTTTCTTACTGCATAAGTGTAACTGTACATTCGCTATAATGGCTTGCACTTCAAAGTATAAAGGTACCTAAAAAGTACGCTATCATAAGAATCCATGTAAGGAATGCCACGCTTTCTATTATTATTCCACAAATGGTTACGCCATAAGAAACGGCTAAGGACCATAAGGGCTACTCTATATGAAAATAAGCAGTTCAGTAAATTTGATTTTTGTATTCCGGAAGTAAACTACATAACAAATTCCTGAGCCTTTTTTACTTAAATATCATCAGAAATATCAAATTTATAAAGTATAAATTAGGCAGATATTGGTAAGCCTATAATTATATTGAATGTTGGAGGTAAAGCGATGAAAAAGTTTGTTTTGATGACTAGTATTATATTTTCGATTTTACTAGCCACAACTGGTTCCATTTATGGTGAAGAAAACAGCTCAGATAGTGAATTAAATCTTGCTCCAGATGCAAAATCAGCAATTTTAATCGAGCGTGATACAGGGAAAATGTTATATGACAAAAATGCTCACGAAAAACTTCCACCGGCTAGTATGACAAAAGTTATGACTTTGTTATTAATAATGGAAGCGCTAGATGAAGATAAAATTAAAAAAGATGAGATCATTCGTATCAGTGAACGAGCAGCATCAATGGGAGGTTCGCAAATATTTTTAGAAACTGGAGAAGAAATGAGTGTAAATGATTTATTAAAAGGTATTGCCATAGCTTCAGGGAACGATGCGAGTGTCGCATTAGCAGAAAGAATTTCAGGAAGTGAAGAAGCATTTGTTAAGAAAATGAATGAAAAAGTAAAAGAATTAGGTCTGGAAAATACGCTATTTCAAAATACAACTGGTTTACCAGCTAAGAATCATTATAGTACCGTATACGATATGGCAGTTATGGCAAAAGAATTATTAAAATACGAAACTATAACAGAATATACATCCAAATATGAAGATTACTTAAGAAAAGGCCAAGATAATGAATTTTGGTTAGTAAATACGAATAAATTGGTAAAATTCTACCCAGGTGTTGATGGACTAAAAACCGGTTATACGAATGAAGCAAAATATTGCCTTACAGCTACAGCGGAAAAAAATAACATGCGTGTTATTGCAGTCGTAATGGGAGCTGATACGACAAAAGAAAGAAATGCGACGGTTTCACAAATGCTAGATTATGCGTTTAACCATTTTGAGACAACAAATTTATATAAAAAAGGTCAAACCATCACATCATTGCAACTATTAAAAGCAGAAGAAAAAGATATAAATATTGTGGCTTCAGAATCGGTTAGTACCATCCACAAAAAGGGAGACCCAGATGGTAATATTAAAGCATCAGTGGAATTAAATACTAATTTGGACCTACCGATGAAAAAAGGAAGCCAAGTTGGTCAATTGGTTGTGAAAAACAATAATAAAGTTGTATCTAAATCACCATTAATTGTGGATCAAGATGTTAAAATTGCATCTTATTTAACGTTATTTAAACGGTCAGTGCAAAATATGGTGAAATAGCAAAGATTCATTCTAATTTAGTCGAAATGCTTCTTCTTTTGTCATATAGCAGGAATTGGCCCGCTTCATAGCGAAAAAATAACTTACAAAGAGAATGTAAGGAGGAAACGTAATGGGTCTATCTACTATGTTTGAAGTTAAACAGGATGTACTAATTGTGAGAATGTCGGGCGAATTGGATCATCATGAAGCAGAAGCATTAAGAAATAACTGGAAGGAAATGATGTATACAAACTCTATAAAACATGTTGTTTTAAACTTAGAGTCCGTATCATTCATGGACAGTTCGGGATTAGGTGTAGTTTTAGGCAGGTACAAGGAAGTTTTACAAGTAGGTGGAGAGATGGTGGTTTGTTCAGTTTCTACACCGGTAAGACGGCTGTTTGAAATGTCCGGTTTGTTTAAGATTGTTAGGTTAGAGGAGAACGAAGAACATGCGTTATTTACGTTGGGGGTGGCTTCATGAATAATGAAATGTATGTAGAATTTTCAAGTGTCAGTGAAAATGAGTCGTTTGCCAGAGTCGCCGTTGGATCTTTTGTTGCACAGTTAGATCCGACTATGGATGAATTAACGGAAATTAAAACAGTTGTTTCGGAAGCGGTGACAAACGCCATTATCCATGGATACAACAACGAACCAGACCATCTTGTTTCGATATCCTGTGTAATTCAGGATGGTGAAGTGGATTTAACAATTAAAGATGATGGTATTGGAATTGGGGACGTGGATGAAGCTAGACAGCCATTATATACATCAAAACCCGAATTAGAAAGATCTGGAATGGGATTTACCATCATTGAAAACTTTATGGATTCCGTTGAGGTTAAGTCAATCCCAGATAAAGGGACAACCGTTCACATGACAAAACAATTAACTTTCAGTAATATGGTTAGTAAATAGGGATGCCTATGGATGTTAATGTTAAACATCAAAAACGTAAAGAGTCACTCACGGATGAACAGGTGAAAGAGCTTATTCATAAGAGTCAACAGGGTGACAAAGATGCTCGGGACACCCTTGTTGAAAAAAATATGAGACTAGTATGGTCGGTTGTTCAACGTTTTATTAATCGAGGGTATGACCCAGATGATTTATTCCAGATAGGGAGCATTGGATTGATAAAATCGATTGATAAATTTGACTTAACCTATGATGTTCGGTTTTCTACCTATGCAGTTCCAATGATTATTGGGGAAATACAACGATTTATTCGGGATGATGGAAGTATTAAAGTAAGTCGTTCACTTAAAGAAATCGGAAATAAAATACGTAAAAAACGAGATGAATTAACAAAGGATTTTGGGAGATCACCAACCGTACTTGAAATTGCGGAAGCCCTAGATATATCTTCAGAAGAAGTTGTTCATGCTGAGGAAGCCGCAAAATCACCACATTCAATACATGAAACTGTATTTGAGAATGATGGTGATCCGATAACGCTATTAGATCAAATAGCGGATCAAGACACAAAATGGTTTGATAAACTAACATTACAGGAAGCAATACGGGGATTAAATGAACGTGAACGATTAATTGTGTACTTACGTTATTACAAAGACAAAACACAATCTGAAGTAGCCGAAAGACTTGGTATTTCGCAGGTGCAAGTCTCAAGGTTAGAAAAGAAAATCTTACGTGAAATGAAAGTAAATATGAACAAATTATGAATCATCACAAATCTTGTGATGATTCTTTTTTTGGCAGTTAAGAAAATTATTTCTTACTGTATAAGTGTTACTAATCCAATTCGCTTAAGGACTTGGTTAGTACCAGGTTTTCTAATTTTTTAAACAGAGTTAACAATTTGTTTGTATTAAGTAAAAGAAACAGACTATAAACCATGTTTTTCTTATGATAATTCAATAACCTTTAGCTAATACTATTGTATATACCACGACGAAGAGGATGATATCCACATGTCAGAAATAGTATATTTGCGCATGAAAAAAAATGTGGAATTAACATTTTTAAAGGAGTTAACTCTAAAGGACATTGCATACATTTCAGCTTCCTCTCCATTAAAAAGGACATTGGAAAAAACAACTTTATATCGAATTACTAAAAAGGATCGAAATATCGTCATAATTGACAGCTTTTTAGTGATTGATCATTTAAGGGATCTTCACGAAAACCTAGAATTCCAGCTCGTCGGACCAACCTACACTATTGTCAGAATCAAGAAACACAAAAAGCCCCCAAATTTAGTGATAGTGTCTATTGTTTGGTTGCTACTTTTCATCGGTACTGGAATGACTATTATGAACTTTCACTATGATGTCAGCATGCAGGAAGTACAACAAAAGCTACATTTTTTGTTAACCGGTGAAAAGAGCAAATACCCATTGTGGATTCAAATACCATATTCATTTGGGTTAGGAATAGGAATGCTGTTATTTTTTAATCATTGGTTTACCAAACGCTTTAATGAAGAGCCAAGTCCACTTGAGGTAGAAATATTTAACTACCAGCAAAATCTCGATCAATATGTCAGTTATTATGAAAATAAGTTAAATGATACAAAACCTTATCATTAATGTTCTCGAAATAGCAATTGGTTTAGCAAGTGGTTTGGCAGTTGGTAGCGGATTTGTTGCCTTTTTAACAGTTCTTGGTATTATTCCTAGATTAATTCAATTGAGCCGAACAGAGAGTTTGGTTCAAGTATATATTGCTAGCGTTATAATTGGATCATTGTTTGGAACATATATGTCGTTTGCTGATGTGACCTGGGATCAACCAGTCATTATATTGATACTGTGGGGTTGCTTCCACGGAATCTTCAACGGAATGCTTGCCGCTGCTTTAACGGAAGTATTAAACGTATTTCCTATAATATCTAAACGATTGCGGATGGACGATAAATTATTATGGCTATTAATGGCTATAGTATTTGGTAAAATTGCAGGATCCATTTTCCAATGGACAATTTTTGTTCGATAGTTCTTTAAGAGTGGAGTGTATTGGTATGGAACAAGAAAATATGAATAGTCCCGTCTCCCCAAAGATAGACAAAACTGAAGCATACATGAAAGATAGAATAGGTATTGGTTCATCATTCGATTTGGGTTTTCGTGAGATTATAATTTTAAAAAAGAAGATTCAAATTTATTACCTTACTGGTCTTTGCGATACTTCTTTTGTACAGGAAATAATTAAAAAACTCATAGAGATTAATGATAATGAAAGCAATCTAAAAAAAGTACCTGAAATTATTGAAAATCGTATAGTACATCAGCAATTAGAAAAGAGCAAGACAATGGATGAGGCAGTTGATCAGCTTTTATCTGGTCTAATTATCATATTTGTTGATGGTGAAAAGTATGCATTTGTGGTGGATGTCAGGAATTACCCGGGACGTACACCGGCGGAACCGGATACAGAACATGTAGTTAGAGGATCCAGAGATGGATTCACAGAGAATATTATTGAAAATACTGCTTTAACAAGGCGAAGAATACGCGATGCTAGGTTACGCCATGAAATGTTGAAGGTTGGTGAAAGATCTAAAACCGATCTCTGTGTTTGCTATCTTAAGGATGTTGCTGATGAAGGGCTTATTAAGTTAGTAAAAGACAGAATTAACGAAATTGAAATTGATGGTATAGCAATGGCAGATAAGACGATTGAAGAATTTATTGTTGAACGGAAATGGAACCCGTATCCATTAGTAAGATATACAGAACGGCCAGATGTTGCAGCCAACCATGTGCTGGAAGGGCATATTTTATTAATCGTAGATACATCTCCAAGTGTTATTATTTTACCAACAACATTTTTTCATCATGTTCAGCATGCCGAAGAATTTCGCCAAGCTCCTGCGATAGGAACTTTTATTAGATGGACGCGTTTTTTGGCTATTATGGCTTCAATATTTCTTCTTCCATTCTGGCTGTTATTTGTAATGGAACCAACATTATTACCAAAAGAACTGTCATTTATTGGTCCTCAGGAAGAAGGTACTATACCAATAGCGATTCAAATTATTCTTGCTGATTTGGGTGTAGAGTTTTTACGTATGGCAGCCATCCATACACCGACACCATTATCTACCGCGATGGGGTTAATTGCAGCAGTATTAATAGGTCAGATAGCTATTGATGTTGGAATGTTTGGCCCAGAAGTAATACTGTATATTGCAGTAAGTGCAATTGGCACCTATGTAACTCCAAGCTACGAACTAAGCGTGGCCAATAAACTTGTCCGATTCACCTTGGTTATTATAACAGGAATATTTGGTTTACTTGGATTTGTAATAGGATTTACGCTGTATATATTATTTCTAATTCAGCTAAAATCATTGCGAACGCCGTATTTTTGGCCCTTCATACCATTTAATCCAAGGGCAATGCTTCAAATTGTACTACGTGTGCCAGTTCCATTCTCTAACGAGCGTCCAAGCATTGTTCATCCAAGAAATAATTATCGTCAGCCTATTAAGAGAAAAGAACGCCATTAGAGAATATCTGGCGTTCTTTCCTCTTTTGTTTTTGGCTTTCATGTGATAAAGTGTTTTTATTATTTAAGAGCTATAGTATAGGTTGGACGGAGGAAATGACTATGATATTAGATAATCATCCATTTGAATTAAATAGCAAAGGTCACCTGGAAATAGGTGAAGTTGATTCTATAGATTTGGCAAAGAAATATGGCACCCCACTATATGTTTATGATGTTTCGATAATCCGGGAAAATTGCCGGTCTTTCGTGGACACTTTTAAGGAGTTAGGCGTAAGTGCACAGGTTGCATATGCGAGTAAAGCTTTTTCGTCCACAGCGATGCTGCAAGTCATTAAACAAGAAGGGCTTAGCTTGGATGTTGTCTCTCAGGGAGAGTTGTATACGGCCATTCAAGCAGATTTCCCTCCAAATAAAATTCACATGCATGGAAACAATAAAAGCGTTGAGGAACTTTCAATGGCAATTGAGCATGGAATCGGTTGTATTGTTGTAGATAATTTTCTTGAAATAGATTTAATAAGCAAACTTCTCAATAAGTATAACAAAACAATAGATGTTCTAATACGGGTTACACCAGGAATCGAGTCCAAAACACATCAATACATTATGACAGGGAACGAAGATTCGAAATTTGGGTTCAATTTGCATAACGGACAGGCAGATAAGGCATTTTTACAACTTTATAATCATGAAAATATTAATTTTAAAGGACTGCATTGTCATATTGGTTCACAAATATTTGAAGCAGATGGATTTAAAATGGCCACAACTATGTTATTTGAAAAAATAGGAGAATGGAATAAACTGCATGGCTATACACCAGAGGTTTTAAATCTTGGTGGTGGTTTTGGTATTCGTTATACTAAAGAAGATACACCTTTACCTTATTCATCGGTTGTTAAAGAACTAGTAGCTAAAGTTAAAGAACACGCTTCCCTGTTTGACCTGACAATACCGGAAATTTGGATCGAACCAGGACGTGCAATCGCTGGAAATGCCGGCTTAACATTGTACACGATAGGTTCAAAAAAAGAAATTCCAGGAGTTCGCAGCTATGTTTCAGTTGATGGTGGTATGACTGATAATTTGCGGCCAGCGCTTTATCAGGCGAAATATGAGGGTGTATTGGCTAATAAGGCCGCACAACCTGTTACTGATTTAGTTTCGGTTGCAGGAAAATGTTGTGAGTCAGGTGATATGCTTATTTGGGATCTTCCTGTACCTGAAGTTGACAGTGATGATATTTTAGCAGTATTTTCAACGGGAGCTTATGGGTACTCTATGGCAAGTCATTATAATCGATTCCCTAATGCAGCAGTTGTTTTTGTGGAAAATGGTCAGGATAAATTAGTAGTTAAAAGAGAAACTTTCCAAGATGTTGTAAAAAACGATTTATCCTATGAATAACAATGAATTTGCTTTCTTTTAATAGATTGGATAACATGGTATAGTAGACAAGAATTTATGATATAAGATATTTTAAAAGGGGATGAAGTTATGAGTAAAACAGGTTATATATTAATGGAAAATGGTAATAAAATTGAGTTTGAATTATATCCGAATGAAGCACCAAATACAGTAGCGAATTTTGAAAAACTAGCTAATAGTAATTTCTATGATGGATTAACATTCCACCGTGTTATTGATGGATTTGTTAGTCAGGGAGGCTGTCCTAAAGGAAATGGTACAGGATCAGCTGGTTATACGATAAAATGTGAAACAGAAGGTAATCCGCACAAACATGTTGAAGGGTCGTTGTCAATGGCGCATGCCGGAAAAGATACAGGAAGCTCTCAATTCTTCATCGTACATGGCCCACAGCCTCATTTAAATGGTGTTCATACTGTTTTTGGTCAAGTCACATCAGGTATTGAGCATGCTAAAGCAATGAAGAACGGTGATGTTATGAAAGAAATGAAAATATCTACAGAAGAATAAACAACTATGAATATCTCCTTACTGCTCTATCTATTATTTGTAGTAGCCCCAATCGGTACTGTACTGCATGAAGCAGGTCATGTATTAGGGGCTAAATCACTAAAAGCTGATCATGTGAGATTAACAATAGGAAGTGGAACAATAGTAAATACTTTTATCATTAGAAAAGTTCAGGTAAGGATACGTGCTATTTTCTTTTTGGGTGGATCGGCTTCAAGCGAAAGGAAAAATATGTACAAACCGTCTGAACTTATATGGATAGCTCTTTGTGGACCATTAACTAATGGATTTATTGCTTTATTGTTGTATATTCTTTATATGATCTATCCTTCAAGTTATCTATTATTACTTTTATTATTTAATTTATGGATAGCAATTATTAACCTTGTTCCTTTTCGGTTCAAAGAGAAACAATCAGATGGATACGCTATTGTTAAAGTACTCACAAAGAGATAATACCAGCCATATGAAGATTATTCAGTAGCAGTATGTTTTTCTGTAAATATGTTAATGCTTGTTAGAGGATGAATTAAATTGAGCCAACGCAAAAAAAATTGGATTTTGTTAATTATTCTATTAACACTAGGTATAGTATGGGGCTTCATTTATTGGAGTGTCTTTGTATTTTGAAAGTGTAATTTGACAAATACTCGAATATAAGGCATAAATAAGTATACAATCTCCGGCAAGTAAAAATATTGGGAAATTGTGCTTTTACTCTCCAAAGTTGGCAAGTTATATTCATAGTGAGGGGTATCTATGTTAATTCGATATAAAAAAAATCTGGAAAAGATTGCAATGGGCCTATTATCTTTCATGCCAGAAGAAAAAGATGTAAAAAAATTGCAGCAAACAATAAAAGAATATGAAACAAATCCTGATTGGCATCTTTTCCTGTGGAAAGAAGAAGATATATTAGGTGCAATTGGTATTAGGGTGGAAGATGATATTAACGCTGTAGTACAGCATATTTCTGTTAATCCATCACATCGGAATTCTGGGATAGGCAAAAAAATGGTCAATGAAATAAACAATATGTACAAAAGTAAGTACGCAGTTTGTCCAGATGATAAGACCCAGCAATTCTACAATAAATGTACAGATTTCGAACAAGAGAATGATAACTAACCAAAAGCCAGCTCTGTCGATCCAGAGCTGGCTTTTGATTAAAGTGATAAGTGTTGAATAGCTTGCAACAAATATTGACGATGCAATACTAGTTCATATTACTTACTACATCCAAGCAGCACCAACGATAATTAGAAGAATGAACAGTACTACAATTAGCGCGAATCCTCCGCCATAACTACCACCCATAATTATATTCCTCCTTTTCCACTTAACGAATAAATGTTTTTTTGGTAACATTTATCTTACGTTAATAACTTATGTTAACCATTGCTATAGTGTATAGGCGAATATGATAAAAAGGATATATTTTTTAATTTCTCACTAATAAAGTTGCCTAATCGGAAGGGGGAGGGGTAATGAATCAATCATATCAAGTAAAACTGGACACTTTTGAGGGACCACTTGATTTATTACTGCACTTAATCAATCAATACGAGATTGATATATATGATATTCCTGTTGCACAGATTACGGAACAGTACATGCAATATATACATACGATGCAAAGTCTTGAACTGAATGTGGCGAGTGAATACCTTGTTATGGCTGCCACATTATTAGCATTAAAAAGTCAAATGCTGTTACCAAAGCAAGAAATTGAAGAAGAAGAAGAGTATATGGAAGATCCACGTGAAGAACTGATGCACCGTTTAATTGAATATCGAAAATATAAAGACGCTGCAGAAAAACTCAAAGAAAAAGAAACAGATGCAAACCAAATTTTCACAAGACCTCCAGTGGTATTCGATCAAATAAAATCAAGGCAGCCAATAGTAAAAGGTGATACATCAATATACGATATGCTTAATGCTTTAGGGAAAATGTTTGAACGAAAGAACTGGAATAAGCCTCTTGAAACAAAAGTGAAACGAGGAGAAATTCCTATTGAACAGAAGATGACCGAAGTATTAGACCTTGTTAAACGTTCAAAAGAAGGGATAGCATTTGACAAATTATTTGATTATCCAACACGTGCGCATATTGTGGCAACATTTATTGCTGTATTGGAGTTGATGAAAGGAAATGAAATACAATGTAGGCAGGAAAAACATTTGGATTCATTATACGTTTTTTATATGGAGGATTGAATGTGGAAATCAATGATTTAAAAGCTATTGCAGAAGGACTTTTGTTCGCAAGTGGTGATGAAGGAATTACAGTTAAACAACTATCGCGAATACTGGATATTACGGATAAAACTGTTGAACATCTACTTGATGAACTGAAATATGACTATGAAAATACAGATCGTGGAATTATGATTATGCAGTCACATCAAGTATTCCACCTTACTACGAAACCAGAGCATAGTGATTATTTCAAAAAACTTCTTGAAACACCCCAAACAACAAGAATGTCACAAGCAGCCTTGGAAACACTTGCTATAATAGCCTATCAGCAACCAATCACAAGAACTGAGATTGAAGAGGTGAGAGGTGTGAAAAGTGACAGACCTGTGCAAACATTAATTGCCAGATCTCTAATTGAAGAAGTTGGAAGAAGAGAAGGTGTTGGCAGACCAATTTTATTTGCTACAAGCAAGGATTTTTTAACTTACTTTGGATTAACTTCTTTGGAAGAGTTACCACCATTACCAGAGAATATGGATCAAGAAGAAATGGAGCAAGAAGCTGATTTATTTTTTGAGAAATTTTCTGATCAACTAGATCATAGCAATAATAATTAATTTATTTTTATAATATGTTATTTAGTCCTTGCGTATATTGCGGAAGGACTTTTAGTGTTTATAAGAAATAGCACTAAGGATTAAATCATTGCCTTTACTCTAAAGTATAAGGGGTTCTTGTGAGGAAAATAAACTTTAATAAAAACACGTTTATCATTTTCAAATTTTCAAATCATATCTATTCATCCCAAGCATAAACTGTATAGATAAATTATCAGCGGGAGGAAAACCTACTATGCGTTACATAGTCATTTCATTTTGCCTACTATCAGTTATTTTTTTAAACCCAACAATCGGACGAGCAGAACCTAGTATTTCGGCAAATAATGCTGTTTTAATGGAACAATCTTCTGGACGGGTGTTACTTGAAAAAAAAGCCCATGATAAAAGACCTATAGCAAGTATAACGAAAATAATGACAGCAATTATTGCAATTGAATCAGGTAAATTAAATGAAACGGTAACCGTAAGCAGGCGGGCTGTATATACAGTTGGATCTTCTATTTATTTAGAACAAGGAGAGAAAATTAAACTGAAGGATCTTGTCTATGGACTTATGCTTCGCTCTGGTAATGATGCAGCAGTGGCAATTAGTGAATATGTAGGTGGTAGCATGGAAGGGTTTACTCATTTAATGAATAAGAAGGCACAATGGTTAGGAATGACGAATACTTCGTTTGATAACCCGCATGGACTTGATTCTGAGGATCACTATTCTACTGCATATGATATGGCGTTACTTATGCGATACGCAATGGATAATGAACAGTTTCGTCAAATAACAGGTTCAAAATCTTATAAACCTGAACGGGCGTATGCATGGCAAAATAAAAATAAGTTACTCACACAATTATATGAATATTGCATTGGAGGAAAAACCGGATATACAAGAATTGCTGGCAGGACATTAGTTACTGCTGCAGAAAAAAATGATATGAACTTAATTGCTGTAACTTTGGATGCACCAGATGATTGGCAAGACCACATTGGAATGTATGAATGGGGTTATAAAAATTACGCAATGACGACAATTGGTAACCAGGGAAAGGTTAACTACAATATAAAAGAATCAAGAGATTATACAAGTGGATATTTACATGAGGATATTACAATACCTCTAAACCGACATGAACAAAAGGAAATCGAAAGTAGGACGTTTATTTTAAACAATGCAAATAGAACGGAGGATATAATTGGTAAAACTATTTATTTTATAAATTCAGTCCCGGTTATCGAAACACCAATATATTCAGAAAAGAAACAGGATGAGAACTTTTTTGCAGATATCGTTTCAATATACAAGCATATAATCGGGTTTAATTAGGTATGGTAAATTTAATATGGGCATTTATGGCAATGATTGGAATTGTCTATGCTATGTTCAATGGGACGATGGAGGAGGTAAATAAAGCATTATTCGAAACTGCGGATGATGCAGTAACGCTATCGATAGGATTAATTAGTATACTGGTATTTTGGCTGGGTATTATGAAGGTGGCTGAAAATGCAGGTATACTACTATTTCTTACTAAAATGTTTAGACCATTAGTAGTTAAATTATTCCCGGATATACCTAGGGATCATCCTGCCATGGGATATATACTATCTAATTTCACAGCTAATATATTTGGATTAGGTAATGCTGCAACACCGCTGGGTATTAAAGCGATGCAGCAAATGAAAGAGTTAAGTGGGACAGACACTGCTTCCAGATCGATGATAACTTTTCTAGCGTTAAATACATCAAGTTTAACAATTATTCCAACAACTGTAATCGCTATAAGGATGCAATATGATTCTATATCTCCCACTGAGATTGTAGGTACGACGATTATTGCAACATTAATCTCTTCATTAAGTGCGATAATAATTGATCGGCTTTTTAACTATAGTAGTCTCAGGAGGAAGTAAGTATGGGGATTATTACATCAATCAGCACTTGGTTAATACCATGTTTCATCCTAATTGTACTTTCTGTTGCAACGTGGAAACGTGTCCCGACATATGAAATGTTTGTAGAAGGGGGGAAAGATGGTGTCAAAATGGCATTTTCTTTACTTCCTTTTCTAGTCGGAATGATTGTATCTATATCTATTTTACGTAGCTCTGGGGCACTGGAGGCTTTTATAAATTTAATTTCACCAATCCTTGTAATGATAGGAATACCACCAGAGATTATTCCTCTCGCGTTAGTAAGACCTATTTCTGGAACAGCGGCCTTGGGAATGACTACAGAATTAATAAGTACACATGGTCCAGATTCATTTATCGGTAGATTGGCTTCCACTATGCAAGGGAGTACAGATACTACGCTATACATTTTAACGGTCTATTTTGGGGCAGTTGGCATCAGGAAAATGGGGTATGCACTCAAAGTTGGACTATTAGCTGACTTAGTTGGTATAATAGCATCTGTAATAGTCGTAACATTAATATTTGGCTAAATCTTGAAAGTAGCGTTAACATATAGTTAACGCTATTATTATGGTAAAAATAATGAAAAATGGTGATATAATGACAAATTCTTTAGAACGGTTACAAAAGGTTATTGCACAAAGTGGAGTCACATCAAGAAGAAAAGCGGAGAGATTAATTGTTGATGGCAAAGTAAAGGTTAATAGTAAAGTAGTCACTGAACTAGGAACTAAAGTAACCCCCAGTGATGATATTGAAGTTAACGGAGTACTTTTGGAAAAAGAGGAGCCCGTATATTATATGCTCTATAAACCTAGAGGAGTTATTTCGAGCATAAGTGATGACAAAGGAAGAAAAGTTGTAACAGATTATTTGGGAGAGGTTTCTGAGAGAATCTATCCGATTGGACGACTCGACTATGATTCTTCTGGTATATTGTTGTTGACGAATGATGGTGATTTCGCTAACCTGCTAATGCATCCGAAACATGGTGTAGATAAAGTATATGTTGCTAAAATTAAAGGTATTCCAAGTAAAAGTGAACTTAATAATTTAAAAAAAGGTGTTAAAGTTGATAATGATTTACTAAAAGTTATTGGATATAACATACTGGAAGTAGATAGACAAAAAGCGACCATGATATTGGAGCTGACACTGCATGAAGGTAAAAACAGGCATATCAGAAGGATGATGGAGGGGATAGGGTATCCTGTATCTAAGTTGAAGCGGGAGAAGTATGGTCTTCTGACATTACATGGCATGCAACCTGGAAATTATCGCCCATTAACCCCTCATGAGATTAAAAAAATGCGGCATCTAGCAGAAAACTAAACGAACAAAAGCGCAAGCGCCTGTTCAGCGCCGCATGGACTGCGCTCAGCGCTGCGGGTAGGTCGACGTTGCCGCGCAAAGCGGCGGTCTTAGTCGATCTTCCTTTTCCCTGAGATAAAGGATACACGAAGAGCGTAAGCTGCCCCACAGGACGTGGGGTAGTTCGAAGTTGCCACAGGATGTGGTGGTTTTAGTCGAACATCCTTTATTTTTTATCGTAGACACAGGGAGGGGAGTCCACTAGGCGCTAGGCGCTGGCCGGTGAGAACGCCACTTCCTGTGGCGTCACCGGCACTAGTACATCCTGTACGTCGGAGCTGGACGTCGCTGGTTCGGAAGTCCAGTTATCCAAAGCACTTAAATTTTATAATTTCCTATACAATTAGAAAACTTGGCATTCGCCAAGCTTTAATGGCAAGTGCCTTAGTTGCACTTATGCAGTAAGAAAGTAGTTATACTTTCTTAACTGCTAAGAAAAGTGCCCCTTTAATGAAGTATAAATTTGCACTTAAAATGACCAGGTGCCGAGTGGGTTCTAGTATTAAGTGCAATTAATTGTCGAATAATAGTCAAATTTGCCACTATGATCTCATGATACAATGATGTGGGGAGTGAATAGACATGAGCACCGAAAAGATAAAGGCGAATAAAAAACGCAAGAAACAAAACCGGCTGATTTTTAGAACAGTTGTGTTAGCGGTCTTACTTGTCGCCGTTATATATGCTTTAGTTTCTAATCTAAACAAAGAAAAGACAAATGTTGAACCAGGTAATGAAGCACCAGATTTTAAGCTGCAGCAAATAAATGACAATAACGAGCTTGAAACAGTACAATTAAGTGAGTTGGAAGGAAAAGGTGTCATGCTAAATTTTTGGGGAACATGGTGTGAACCATGCAAAGCAGAAATGCCTTATATGGAAAAGTTATACCCGGAATATAAGGATAAGGGGATTGAAATAGTCGCTGTCAGTCTGGATGCTACTGAAATTGTTGTAGATCGTTTTGTTGATCGATATGACTTAACATTCCCTATTCCGCATGATACAAAAAGTGAGGTAATGAATCTTTATAGCGTCGGTCCAATACCGAGTACTTTCTTTATAAATCCTGAAGGAGAAATAGTTGAGGTAGTTGAAGGTGCGTTAACTTTAGATAAACTTGAAGGCCATTTAAAAGAAATTCAACCTAAATAAAGAATGCAGCTATTGTGAGGGATATGAATGAAAAACATAAAGTGTGAGTGTGGGCACGTTAATCCAGAGGGTACAGTCCTTTGTGAAGCTTGTGGCAAACCTATAGAGGGTAACCAGCATATTGATGGCAATGATAAAAAGAAACTATTAAATATGCGATATGATGGTAGTGCACGTAGGTCGCAAACATATAACAAGTCAATTGTTGATAAAATATGGAATTTCTTTTCTTCTGTGAAAATTGGGGTATGGTTAATCGTTACAGCCCTGATTGCGTCTGCTATAGGAACTATCTATCCACAGGAAATGTACATACCGGCAGATGCTGTATCAAGGGACCCATCTATTTTTTATGAAGACCGATATGGAATAACAGGGCAAATCTATTATCAGTTGGGGTTCCATAATTTATATGGATCTTGGTGGTATATGTTGCTAATCGCTTTAATTGGTATTTCTTTGGTGATTTGCAGTATTGACAGGTTCGTCCCTTTATATAAAGCATTAAAAATACAAAAAGCTAGACGTCATGCTTCATTTCTAAGCAGACAGCGGTTATATAGTGAAACAGAACATGTTACCTCAGAAGAAAAGAATAAAATCGTTTCAAGTTTGAAAAAACAACGATATAAAGTTACTGATGAAAATGGGCATATTTTAGCAGAAAAAGGGCGATTTTCCCGTTGGGGTCCTTACGTAAATCATATAGGCCTTATTATTGTTTTAATTGCCGCATTACTGCGCTTCACTCCGTTTATGTACCTCGACGATTATGTTTGGGTAAGGGAAGGTGAGCAAACTGTAATTCCAGGAACAAAAGGTGAATATTACATAAAAAATAAAGACTTTATCCTGGAAACATATGATGAAAACGATGAGCGTTTCCAGAAGGCTATAAAAAAAGAAGGCATGGTTCCTAAAAACTTTCAAACTAATGTAATTGTTTATAAGGAATCTGGAGAAACAATACCAGGAGAAGAGCCTGAACTTGAGGAAGTTGCAGAAGATGAAATTCGTATGAATCATCCTTTGAAATTTGATGGGTATACGCTTTACCAAGCTGGATACCAATTAAACGAGTTTACAAGCATGACCTTTAAAGTTCATGAGACAGATGATCCAGAAGAAACATCTCTCGGAAATTTCAAAATTGACTTAACGTCACCTAAGCCCGAGTATAAACTGGATAGTGGTTTTAGAGTTGTTGTTGATCAATATTATCCAGATTACTATTTGGATGATGGAGAACCAAAATCTGAAACAGATTATCCAAGAAATCCAGCATATGTATTTACTGTACATCCCCCTGATGGCAGTGAACCTGAAATGAGTTTTGTAGGAATTGGAAAGAATGTTGATGCAACTGGAGAGAATGATTATAAACTGGGAATTCAGGATTTTAAAATGCGTGATGTGAGTGGAATAACTGTCAGACGTGATTATACACTCCCATTATTTATAGTTGGCGCATTGATCTTTATGTTTGGCGTGACACAAGGAATGTATTGGCAGCACCGCAGAATCTGGATACACCCTACAGGGGAAGGAATTCTAATGGCAGCTCACACCAACAAGAATTGGTTTGGTGTGAAGAAGGATATAGAGAGAATGATTGCGGACACAGATATAAAAATGGTTGACGATCAACAAGAATTAGATGATTAATAAACGCTATATGAATCAAGGAGGATATAAATGGATTTTTTAAGTATAAGTAGTACGATGCTATATACAGCTTTTATCCTGTATTTGATCGCTACGTTTTTCTTTGGCGCAACAATTAAAGAAAAAAAGTCGGACAAGAGTAAAGGAATAGCCGGAAAGATTGCAATTTCCATAACCATTGCCGGCTTTTTAGCGCAAATTGTTTATTTTATAACAAGATGGATAGCAAGTGCCCATGCCCCTGTAAGTAATTTGTTTGAATTTATGACGTTTTTCGGTATGGGGTTAGTGTTTGCTTTTATTATCATCTATTTTATTTACAAACTTAATATTTTGGGATTGTTTGCATTACCAATAGCAATGATAATAATTGCCTATGCGAGTATGTTTCCAACCGAGATTGCGCCCCTTGTACCTTCGTTGCAAAGTCACTGGCTATATATTCATGTAACAACAGTGTCACTTGGAGAGGCAATTCTATCGATAAGTTTTGTAACAGGGCTGATTTATTTGATCAGACAAGTTGACCAATCAGTTAGAAGTAAACGTACTACATGGTTAGAAATCGTTTTATTTTCCTTAATTGTTTTTATTGGTTTCAGTGTAATTACTGTAGCATTTAACTTATCAGGGTATAGTGCTCAGTTTGAATATACTGTAAACAATAGTAATAATACAATTACCACCGATTATCACTTGCCACCGATTGCCGGCCCTAACGACGGTGAACTAATAACAGGCGATAAAATGAGTCCATTATTTGACGCACCGGAATGGATGCGTGGTGTTGACGCAGCAAGGAAGTTTAATACAATTATATGGTCAGTTTTGTCAGGACTAGTTTTATATGGATTGATCAGATTAATCTTGCGTAAAAGAATTGGAGCAGCGATTCAACCATTACTTAAGAAAGTGAAACCAGATCTATTAGACGAAGTTTCTTATCGTGCGGTAGCAATTGGTTTTCCTGTTTTCACCCTTGGCGGAATAATATTTGCTTCTATTTGGGCTCAAATCGCATGGGACCGCTTTTGGGGATGGGATCCAAAAGAAGTATGGGCATTAGTAACCTGGTTCTTTTATGCAGCATTTTTACATTTGAGATTATCACGTGGCTGGCATGGTGAAAAATCTGCTTGGCTTGCGGTTGGCGGATTCGCTATTATTATGTTTAATCTGCTTGCTGTAAATCTGATTTTAGCTGGTCTTCACTCATACGCTTAATGGATTGACAGGTTTTGTTTTTTAAAAATTATTTTCGACCGAAATAATAATAAGGGGGAGCTTTCATGGAATCAAATTCTAAAGTGTTAGTTGTAGACGATGAGGAAAGAATTCGACGTTTAATAAAAATGTACTTGGAAAAAGAGGACTTCATTGTTGAAGAAGCAGAAAATGGTACTGAAGCATTGGAGCTTGCTCTTCAAAATGATTATGATGTCATCCTATTAGATATTATGATGCCGGAAATGGATGGTATTGAAGTTACCGAACAATTACGAAAAGAGAAGGCAACTCCTATTATTATGCTTACTGCAAAAGGAGAGGAAGCAAATCGGGTGCAAGGGTTTGAAGTGGGCACCGATGATTACATTGTAAAACCGTTCAGTCCAAGAGAAGTAGTTCTACGTGTGAAAGCATTGCTGCGTAGAGTTTCGAATACTACCTTTAATGAAGCGAATACACCGACCAAAAATTTAATCGTTTTTCCTCATATGACTATAGATCATGATGCTCACCGGGTTACGGCAGATGGAACAGAGGTTAGTCTAACCCCTAAAGAATATGAGTTGTTATGTTTCTTAGCTAAGTCTCCAGATAAAGTATTTTCACGTGAACTTCTATTAAAAGAAGTTTGGCAATATGAGTTCTTCGGAGACCTTCGTACAGTAGATACACACGTAAAACGGCTGCGTGAGAAGTTAAATAACGTATCCAAAGAAGCTGCCAAGATGATTGTTACTGTCTGGGGCGTGGGATATAAATTTGAGGTAGATGATGTATAATGATGTTTTGGCGTAGTGTTGTAGGAAAGCTAGCAATAACGATATTATTGCTAGTTTCTTTTGTATTATTTATATTAACCGTTTTACTTTTGGAGTTCTTTGAGAATTTTCATGTTGATGAAGCAGAAAAAGATATGATGCAGACAGCAACAAAGGTTTCAATAATGGTAGAGCAATATGATAACCAGGAATTAGCTTTGGAGACCGCAGAACGTGTAAAGGATCCAGCAAGCCGTTTAGCGATCATCTATGAAGATGGTACATCTTGGGTATCGCAATCTATTGATAACGACCTTGGTAAACTCGATACTCAATGGCTGAAAAAGGAAAATGAATTAATGGAAGTTATTACTAATGGTGAAAATATAAAAAAACAAATTTTACTACCTGATGGTAATACAGAAGTAATGATCGTAGGTACTCCGGTTAGCCAAAACGGAGCAGTTTTTGTCTACCAATCACTTGATATCGTAAATCAGACGAAAGCTGAAACGACTAAAATCATCTTTCTTGCTGCTGGAATAGCTATAATTTTAACAACTATTTTTGCTTTTTTCCTTTCTACTAGAATAACGTCACCACTAATAAAAATGCGGGAAGCAGCATTTGATCTTACAAGAGGAGAATTTAACACAAAAGTGCCTATTTTAACTCACGATGAAATTGGTGAGCTTGCAATGGCGTTTAATCGAATGGGCAGACAGTTGAAATTCCACATTAATGCGTTAAGACAGGAAAAAGAACAGCTTTCAAGTATCGTAAGTTCCATGGCAGATGGTGTGATTACATTTAACCGAAATAGTGATATGCTTGTAACAAACCCGCCTGCAGAGAGATTTATTGAGAATTTATATTACGAAAATGATATGGAAATGTCTGACAACAATAATAAAGCACCGATACCTTTAGATGAAATTTTAAAGAATGTCATCCAGGATGAAGAAGAAGCAGTACATGAAATTAATTTACAAGGACGTACATGGGTAATGATAATGACACCTTTATATGATCAGACCTATGTACGTGGAGCGGTGGCTGTTATTCGTGATATGACAGAGGAACGTCGGTTAGATAAGTTGCGAAAAGACTTTATCGCAAATGTTTCCCATGAACTGAGAACACCTATTTCCATGTTACAAGGCTATAGTGAAGCAATTGTTGACGACGTGGCAGAAAGTAGAGAAGATAAAAATGAGCTTGCACAAATTATCCACGATGAATCTTTAAGAATGGGTCGACTAGTGAACGAACTATTAGATTTAGCACGGATGGAAGCAGGCCATATACAGTTAAATAAAGAGAATGTTGACGCCGAAAAATTTGTTGAACGAATTTTGAAGAAATTTAAAGGGTTGGCGGATGAAAATGATGTTGAATTAAATCTTATTAAGTATATTTACACTGATCAAATATACATTGATCAAGATCGGGTGGAGCAGGTTTTAACAAACTTAATAGATAATGCAATTAGACATACCAATGAAAACGGACAAGTAAATGTTGTTATTGAAAGTAATGCAACTGATTTTAATGTTTCGGTAACTGATAATGGAAGTGGTATTCCTGAAGATGATCTACCATTTGTATTTGAACGTTTTTATAAAGCTGACAAATCACGAACAAAAAACAGTAAGAAAAGGGGCACAGGACTAGGGCTCTCGATTGCAAAAAATATTGTAGAAGCTCATTATGGCACAATTACTGTGAACAGCAAAGTTAATGATGGAACCACATTTGCATTTAAACTACCTTTACAAGAGAAGTAAATATGATATGATATTATAGAATTGAATTATAATATAGAGTTTGGTGTTATTACTTAATAGGGAATCCTGTGAAAAACAGGAACTGTCCTCGCAACTGTATGTGATATACGAAATAAGTGTAATCCACTGTATGATTCGTCATATGGGAAGGACTTATAGTAGGTGAAAATCACAAGTCAGTAGACCTGCCAATTCTCTAACGTTTCAAAGCTTCGAGGATGTGAGCGATTGGGACAACCGAGTACATTGTTTTATGTATCGATTGTCTATTTCAGCTAACCCTTTAGAAGGGTTAGTTTTTTTTATAGGCTTTTATTGATTGATACTTAGAAGTTAAACGATGCCTTGGTTTCCAACGCCCAATTCTCCTCAATACAAAAACAGAACTGGAGGAATGGGAAGATGAACAAATTATTTTTACGTGTTGCATCATTGCTGATTGTTATGGGGTTATTGATCGGATGTGGTGCTGAAGAACAAAAACAGGGTCAGACAAATAGTCAAGAAGAGAAGAACTCAGCAAGTGAGAACGCAGAGGAACAAAGTGAGGAAAAGGTTCAGATTACAATATCTAAAGATAAAGGTTCTGAATATATTAATGAAAAAGAGGTTGCTGTTAAGGAAGGGGCAACACTTATGGAAGTTATGGAAGAGAACTTTCAACTGGAAACTGATTTTGATAATGGCTTTATAACTTCAATTGATGGTGTTGCACCTAAAGATGGCGAGCAAAAATCTTGGATGTTTACAGTAAATGGTGAGATGCCTAAAGTCGGTGCTAAAGAATATAAGCTTTCTCCTGGTGACAAAGTAACTTTTGATCTGCAAGCTTGGGAATGACTTAATTGAATACTTATAAAATTACGTTACTTGCATTGCTTGCAGCACTAGCTGTTGTCGGACGCTTCGCCTTTGCATTTCTACCCAATGTCCAGCCGGTAACATCGTTAATAATTGTCTGTGGTTTATTATTAGGACCAATAGCAGCTGTTTTATTAGCTATATTAACAACGTTCCTGTCTAATATGATTTTAGGAATGGGGATATGGACGATTTGGCAAGTGGTTGCCTGGGCATTAATTGGATTATTAAGTGGGGTATTAGGAAAATACCCTCGTAAGATTCCAGGATTAATATTGATAATATTTGCGGTAATTAGTGGCTATTTATACGGGTTTATTATTTCTCTAACGACATTTTCCGTTACTGGAAAATTTCTTCCTTATTATCTGGCAGGATTACCATTTGATACATATCATGCAATTGGAAATGGCGTATTTATGGTTCTGTTATATCCGATAATTGCGCACTTTTTTAGAAATTATGCCAAAAAACATTTCAATTTGCCAAATACCAACTGAATTAGGTTGGTATTTTTGCGTTTTTCTAATATAGTATAATAAGTTGTAACTTTCCTGTGGTAATAAACGACTATGTAAATGAACGGAGGATCTTTATGAAAGCCGTTTTTGAGAAATTTTATGATAACTATCATCATGATTTATACCAATTTATCTTTTATATGGTAAAGGATAAAGAAACTTGTGAAGACCTCGTTCAGGAAGTATATATTAAAGTCTTAAAATCCTACAATTCTTTTAAGGGAGACAGTACTGAGAAGACTTGGCTATTCTCAATTGCACGGCACATAACAATCGATTACTTTCGCTCTCAGAAGAGGAAACGAAATCGTATAATGGAATACTTTGACTGGAGTGAAAAAGGGCAATTAATTCAGGATCAGAAGCTGCTCCCTGATGAGATTGCTATGCAAAATGAACAGATGAAAGATGTTTATCGCTATTTGGATAAATGCACACCAGATCAAAGAAGTGTTCTAATATTACGGTACATACAATCATTTTCTATTCAGGAGACAGCAGACATCTTAAATTTCAGTGTTAGCAAAGTGAAGACGACACAGCATCGTGGACTGAAGACATTGAAGAAATACATAAGTGAAGGAGGAGATGTATTGTGAAAACTTTCGACAACAACGAAAAACAGATTAAAGAATTGTTAGAACAGATGCCTGAAATGGAAGACAGTTTGGACAAAGATTTACTATATCAGCGCATCTCCTCCGAACTTAATAATGAAATACGACCTAAAAAAAATAATAAAAAGTTGGTACTTATCCCTATTTTCAGTACAGTTATGGTACTGTTGCTGTTAGCCCTTATAATACCTTCGATGATGAATAATACGATGTATCAGAGTAATAGTGAAAATAGTTCTGCTGATAAAGCAATGGATAATTCCGCCTCTAACGAAAGTATGGATGGTGGTAACGAGTCAAGTGAATTAAAAAGGCAGGAAGATAATGCATCATCTGCTGAAAGTGAATCAAGCGTTACGATGATGGAAACTGGGATACAATCTCACGTTATCCATACTACGGATGACAGTACTACGATAATACATGGTGCTCTTGCCGATCGACAGGCAAAGTATATTATCCCTTTAGCTTTTGCAGTGCCCAAAACAGAAAATGCCGGAAAGTATTATAATAAGTTAAGTTCATATCTGAAGGAGACAACATGGGGTGTTAGTGACTATATGTTTTCGGGTGCAATATTCCAATTGGATGAACAAAATAGTCAAGTTCATGTGGAACTGCCTAAAGATTTTTCTGTAACATCAAGTAGTCAGGCGAGTATGTTTATAGGTATACTGACAACTATGTTTACTCCTAATAAAATTAATAAAGCTGTCTTTGGTAAGCAAGTAAATCTTGGTCCGATAGGTAAGGTGAAGGAATTATCGCTAAAATCTTCTAATGTAATTTATAAACGATATCAATTGTCTGAAGATAAACGTGTATTTTTTGCAAGAATACCAATGGAAGACCAAGTAGATATCGAAACGGCGTTTTCCGAAATGAAAAAGGACGAAGAATCATATAATGTCTATCACTCCATACCGAAAAATATTAATTTTTCTTTGAAGGATGAAGGTAATTTACTTCAACTAAATTTCGCCGATAAAAAAATGGCTACCAATAACCAGGAAACCGTAACGATGATAGAAGCTATTCTAATGACTGCGAAAAGCTATGGTTATCAGGAAGTCCTATTTACAAATTCTTCAGACGAAACAATAGGGCCATATAATTTATCTGAGCCAATTAAAGTTCCAAAAGGAGTAAATCCAGTTAAAATTGATTGAGTCAAAACGTTCTGGGAGAGGTATTCTGTCAGAACGCTTTGACTTTTTTAACAATGGGAATTATCATATAATTTATAAGAGTTAATTTTTTAGGGATGATTTCAATGGACCAAGAAACAATTATCGATAGAGTATCGACAAAAGTAAAACTGATACGGGTGGAGAAAAATTATACACAAGATCAAATGGCAACTGTATTGGGAATATCAAAGAAGTCGTTAGTTCAGATTGAGAAACGGCGAAACAATGCTAATTGGACTACGACGGTAGCGTTGTGTGCACTTTTTCGCGACAGTGAAGTAATACAGCAAACTGTAGGATATGATGTACTAACAATTCTTGAAACAGCAGCACATAAAGAAAACTAATCCACTATAATAGGAGCTAAATGTTATTCATCTTCAAATTTTAATGGGTCACCATTAAATGGCTTGTCAGCTATCTTGATAGAATCGGTCGGACAACCCTCATAAGCATCAATCATGTCCTCCTCCAATACTTCCGGTACTTCAGCAGTACCTTCATTCTCATCCAAAACTACATATGCGATCCCTTCATCATCATAATCATATATATCAGGAGCAGCAGCACCACATGCTCCGCAAGCAATACACGTTTCTTTATCAACAATTGTATATTTAGGCATGAATTAACCTCCAGTTAGTTTACAGAAAAAGTCTTGTATAAACTATTGTAAGACTGATATTTATACATTTCAACTGCTATAATACATGTTATTATTAATGAGGAAGGAATCTCTGATAATCGACACAAATTATTCAAAAAGGAGTTTAGAACATTGTTATTGGATCGTATTGTCATTACATGTTGCTCCCAATTAAAAACTGGACGTAGTGTCTCAGCAATATATCATCTGTTAAAAGGAAAAAAATCAATCCAAACCGTCCAGGATGCTCATATATATAAATTGGATAATTTTTATGGAATTTATAAATCATTAAAGAAGCAAAATTTTGATGGAAAAATAGATAAGCTTACCTCTGCAGGTTTAATTCAGCATAATGGTAATTCTTCAGTAATACCAACTACTTTAGGCTACGAATGGTTACAAAAAAATGCAAATAGTATTCCGTTATATTACTTTAATGGAATGAAGTACTCTAGTTCTGCAACCATATTTTTTGAAAGATTAGTCCTTTTAATTCAAACTATAACAAATAGTAGCAACAACAACCTTAACTTCATTCCGGTTGTTGATGATAAACCAGTGGTTACAGGTTGGGTAAAAAAACAATATTATGTTATTAAACAAGATCAGAATTATTTTCTGCAAAGTTTTTATGACGAATTGTACGATCTCCTAAAATGTTTTCAGGATCAAGAGGCGAGTATGTTTGTCGATAGTTTAACAGGATTCAAGCACTATGGAATGAGCAGTTATCAGTTGGCTAATAATTATAACCTTAATTTGATAGATGTCCCTTTGGCTCTTACAGGAATAATTCATCATATGTTATTCACAATCGAACAGGATTCACGTAAATATCCATTGTTATCACGCATTAAAAATGAATTGCCAGAGTACTCGAATACTACTAAATCAGCAACTAAGACGAGGGAACTTTTAAATTGCCATTACACTGCAGAAGAGATCTCGATTATACGAAACCTAAAACTGAATACAATCTATGACCATATTGTTGAAATAGCACTTTATGATGAGCGATTTCCTCTTGACAACTACATAGATGAGCAAGGTCAGCAGGAAGTTTTAAATGTGATAAATAGATTGAAATCCTATAAATTAAAAGATATCAAGCAAGAGATAAATAAGGAAATAAGTTACTTTCAAATAAGACTTGTTTTAGCTGTTGAAAATATAACGTAATCAGGTGATAGATTTGAGTGTGAATATATTGAGAACCCAATTATTGAATCAGTTTAATATTAGATCTTTTAGAGAAGGTCAAGAGGAGATCATTAATGACGTAATGCATGGAAAAGATGTATTAGGAATTTTACCAACTGGGTCCGGAAAATCATTATGTTACCAATTACCCGCAATAATTATGGAAGGAGTGACAATTGTTGTTTCTCCACTAATTTCATTAATGCAAGATCAGGTGAAGCAATTAAAATCAACAGGATTTAAATCTGTTATTGCATTAAACAGTTTTTTGGAACAAAAAGAGAAAAAACGTGTATTCCAGCATCTGGATGAGTACAAGTTAATTTACATATCTCCAGAATACCTTCAGCAATCACAAATAATAGACTACTTAAAAAATATTAAAATCAGTTTATTTGTAGTTGATGAAGCTCATTGTATATCACAGTGGGGGCACGAATTCAGGCCAGATTATTTACGGTTAGGCTCTATTTTGGAAAAAATAAACAATCCTACCGTCTTAGCTTTAAGTGCAACAGCAACGAAAGAAGTGCAGGAAGATATAATTTATTCATTAAGTAGACCTAATATCCGGAAACATATATACCCGATGGATCGTGAAAATATCTCTTTTACTGTGCAAAAAGTAAATAGAGAAAATGAGAAAAAGGAGATAATTGTTAACTTACTGAAAAATCATCGTGTACCTACATTGATTTATTTTTCAAGTAAACGAAAAACAGAAGAAGTTGCAGCATTCCTGTCTGAAAATGTCCCTTCACACCGTACAGCTTTTTATCATGGTGATATGGAACAATTAGATCGCAATACAATTCAACAGCAGTTTATGAATGATCAGATAGATGTGATCTGTTGTACGAGTGCATTTGGAATGGGGATTAATAAACACAATATACGGTTGGTGCTTCATTATCATTTTCCACTGCAGATAGAATCCTATATACAGGAAATTGGTCGTGCAGGCCGCGATGGTGAATCAAGTGTGAGCATTTTACTCTATACTTCGGGTGATGAACTTATTCCAAATGCTATAATTAGTAATGAACTACCAAGAGTAGAAAGATTAGACACAATTTTTATGAATCTCTATCGGTTGTATATAGAATCACCCAAGTTTTTATCTTACCAAGACATGCAGGAAAAATTACAACTAAATGAAACCGAATGGAGATTTCTGCACTATCAAATGGAAAAGCATGGTATGATTAAAGGGAATAAGATTGTCTACCAAAAGGATAAATGGAGTAATGCTTTACATGATATAAGTGCTCTAATTGAAACAAGAAAATCGTTGAAAGAACGAAAATTGAGAGAGATAATTAATTGGATTCATGAAGAGGAGTGTTTACGGGAGCATCTATACAAAAGCTTTCAAGATAGTTATAAGACTCCTTTGTATGGGTGCTGTACGAATTGTGGTTTTACAATTAATGAATGGAGTGCGAAACAAACAGAAGTTAATCATTCAACTAATACTTGGGAAAATAAGTTACAAAATTTACTATTAATTGGAGTTCAGAATGCCTAGTCAAAGTGAAATAATAAAGAGAATGACTGATAAGGAATTAAGCAAACAAATCATTTTTTCACAATTGCTGTTAATCGTGGTTAGTTTACTTTCAAGTTTGATATTATTTGATAACATGGTAGAATGGTTTGGTCTATTTCGCTTTAACTTATTTGAAATAGCTTATTATGGAATATTGCCTGGACTTATTATCGTTGTCACTGATATCATCCTTATTTATATTTTTCCGAGAAAATACTATGATGATGGTGGCATTAATGATAGAATTTTTAGAAACCGATCGATCATAAAAATCTTTACCATTGCTTTATTGGTAGCTGTTTCTGAAGAAATACTGTTTAGAGGAGTTATCCAAACTACATTCGGTTATGTAATTGCTAGTATTATTTTCGCACTTATTCATATTCGTTACTTAAAAAAGCCTGTATTGTTACTATCTGTTTTAGTTGTAAGTTTTTATATTGGCTATATTTTTGTACTTACGGAAATTCTATTAGTCACGATTACTGCTCATTTTATTGTAGACTTTTTATTAGGGGTAGTTATTCGCTTCAAAAGTGAGGTGCTGTACAATGAGTAAAGAGACCAAAGAATATACTGATCAGGCAGATGAATTACGAAAGCTTTTTAATGAAGTTCAAGAGGAAAGTGTACAATCTGTACCAGTAGTTGATGGTGTAAACGAGGATTCCGAAACAGATCAAAAGGAACGTGATGTTGATATATTAAATTTGCCACCACGTAAAGAGGTACATAGTACAAATAATAAGCGAACCAGAGTTAGATTAAGTGGAGCATCACTTCGCTTAGTTATTGTCGTAATTATAATTTTAGTATTCTTAGGTGGAGCATATTATTTTTGGGGACAAGAGCTGATGGACGTTATTACAAGTATTTAGAAAACTTGGCATTCGCCAAGCCTTTGGGCGAATTGCCTTAGTTGCACTTATGCAGGTAAGAAAGGATTTATCCGTTCTTATCTGCATAGTAAAAAGGTGCCTTTTATAGGCACCTCTTGGCATAGTTAGAATATAATTTTTTTATCTCTTTCCTCCTTAAGGATTTCGACGGCTTCTCTGAAACGTAAAGAGTGTACAACCTCACGTTCTCTGAGATACTTTAAGCCATCATTTAGATCAGGATCATCTGATAAGTTAATAATCCATTGGTAGGTTGCTCTTGCCTTTTCCTCTGCGGCTATATCTTCATATAAGTCTGCAATCGGATCTCCTTTCGCTTGAATATAGGTAGCGGTCCAAGGAGCTCCAGCAGCATTATGGTAAAATAAAGCTTTATCATGATTGGCATAATGGGCGCCAAGACCTGCTTCTTCCATTTGTTCTGGGGTTGCGTCTTTTGTAAGTTTATATATCATAGTTGCAATCATTTCGAGATGGGCAAATTCTTCTGTACCAATATCTGTTAGTAGACCTATAACCTTGTCAGGTATGCTGTATCGTTGATTTAAGTAACGTAAAGCCGCAGCTAATTCACCGTCAGCACCACCGTACTGCTCAATCAAAAATTTGGCGAGGCGGGGATTACATTCTGAGACTTTAACAGGGTACTCCAATTTTTTCTCATAATACCACAAAATATCTCCTCCTAGATATCAGATATTCCATATAAATTAAACCTGCCAAGGCCAAGGAGTGTTATCCCAATCCCACGGATAATTAGAATAGCTTCTACCGTACTGCATTAATGGCCCAAATTTTTTCTCGAACTTAACTTTAAGTTCTTTGCTTTGCTTTGAGAATAAATTAAATTGTTCTATTGCATCATAATCTTGAGGGTGTGTATCTAAATATAATGTTAGTTCCACTAATACGAAATCCACTGCTTGAATTTCCTCGAGTAGTTTGTAATATTCAGATGGAAGCACTTTATTCATCAACATCACCTCTTTTATCTGGCCCTGGATAGGGACTGAATAACTCTTTCCATAGTGTTCCATGATATAGCGCTGCTCTTGGTTCGAATTGTGCTAAGCCAGGGGGTTGGAAGTTAATGTATAGTTGAGGCGGGGTAGAGTAACTTTTTACTGTCATAGGTGGGCAAGGGTCATATGGGCTGGAATAAGGTTCCCAAAATTTATATTGTGTGAACATAAAATCCTCCTTTCAAAATATTAAATTTTCGCTTCTTTTCATGGTATGTAAGTATATGGATGTCCTATTCAATTATATCCAGTGCTTAATATCTTTTTCTTACTGCTTAGTTGCAACTAAGTTTATCTCAACCAGGCTTGTACTCCAAAATAATATGGGTTTCTAAGAAAGCAAAAGTACGTTTTGTAAGATTCCCATAACGAATACCAGGTTTATTAATATAGGTAATTTGTTTTTTGAATGTGTATGAGCGAAAGGAGGATTAAGTTGATTTATATAATATCTGCCTGTGTATTAATACTCTCTGTATTTATATTGTATATGATATATAATGCACATCATGATACAATTGATTTTCGAACTATAAAAGTTACTGATTTGTCGTCTGAGTTTAATTTATTTTTTATATCTGATATACATCGCAGAAAAGTAAGGACTGATACGTTACGATCCATAGATGAATACATTAAACTTGTTGTTATTGGTGGGGACTTAACAGAAAAAGGTGTACCAATTAGCCGAACAAGGGAAAATATTCACAAACTGAAAGAATTTGGTGCTCCTATATATTTTGTTTGGGGAAATAACGATTATGAAGCACTTACAAGTAAAGTGTACGAACTGTTAATAAGTGAAGGTGTAATAATACTGACGAATAACAATGATGATATATTAATTGGCAGCCAGACAATAAGCTTAATGGGACTAGACTGCTGTCAGTATAGTGAAGCACGGATGGACCTAGCAATGATAAATTCAACCGGATTTTATAATATTCTTTTAACACATGACCCCAGTGCTTTTTATGAAACAGAGGAAGAATTTCAAAATAAAGTCGACATTGTTCTGGCTGGTCATACACATGGTGGTCAGATTCGTATTTTCGGATTTGGGTATTTTGAAAAGGGCGGATTAACCAAATTACATAACACTAAAATCTTGGTTAGTGAGGGTTATGGTTATACCAGACTGCCATTTCGACTTGGCACAAAATCAGAATGTCATGTATTAACTTTTAAACAATAATAATTGTGATGTTCAACAAATGCATCAATAGCATATACTTATAGTAAATAAAAAAGTTAACGTTTTTAATTAGAATAATAATGAGTTTAGCAGTTAAGAAATAATACTTTCGTAACTCCATAGGTGCAACTAAGGCTTGCACCTCAAAGTAAGGGGGTAAATGTACTTTCATATAACCCCTTTAACAATTAGTAAAGTTTTCTGAAAATGTATTTATAAAGGAGGATGCTTTATGCGAATTGAACGAGTGTCCGATAGCCAGTTTACAATTTTTTTAACGTTTGATGACTTAATAGATCGTGGTTTTACAAAAGAGGATTTATGGCATGATGCTACAAATGTGCGTAATTTATTTAGTGATATGATGTACGAAGCCAGTACAGAATTGGGATTTGAATTGGAAGGTGTTCTCCTCGTTCAAGTTCATTTAATGCAGGCACAGGGAATGCATGTAATCGTGACTCAAAAAATTGAAAATACAAGCTGGGAAGAGGATTTCATTGAAATGAAAGTAACGTTAGATGAAAGTAAAGAAATGATATTTTCTTTTAAAGAGTTTGAGGATATTATACAAGTATCTTCCTGCTTATCAGTTATAAATATGGATGGCGGACAGGTTTATTATATGAATAATCGTTACTATATGTTGCTGAATGAGGATGAGCTGACTCCAAAAAATAAAGAGAATATTATTGCGGTTATGTCCGAGTTTTCTTCTCCCAGCATAATTACTTCACATCGATTAAAGGAATACGGTAAAGTAATTATGCAAGAAAATGCAGTAAATCAAATTATGAATGTCTTTTATAATAAATAAAAAAACCTAAAGAGAAGACCCTTTTGAAATCACTTTCAGGACAAAAATAATTACTTTATAAAATAACCGTATTTTATTGCATATTTATCATGAACGTGTATACTAATCTCTGAGTACAGATATAATAATTTTTTTGATAATCTAGGAGGTAAATTCATGGTAGCCGATAAACCAGCAGATTCTGCCAAAGAATCAATTGATAAATTGGATGTGTTAAATTCAACGAGAACTGTTGTAAAAAATGCATTGGAGAAATTGGGTTACCCTGATGAAGTATTTGAATTGCTAAAAGAACCCATCCGAATGATGACAGTGAGAATGCCTGTCCGGATGGATGATGGTTCAATCAAAGTCTTCACTGGATACCGTGCCCAGCATAATGATGCAGTTGGTCCAACAAAAGGTGGGGTAAGATTTCATCCTGATGTTACGGAGAAAGAAGTTAAGGCCCTGTCAATTTGGATGAGTTTAAAAGCAGGAATTATGGATTTGCCATATGGCGGAGGTAAAGGCGGCATTATTTGTGATCCGCGTGAGATGTCGTTTCGCGAACTAGAAGGAATTAGTCGTGGTTATGTACGCGCAATAAGTCAGATCGTTGGTCCAAACAAAGACATTCCTGCTCCAGATGTATTCACTAACTCACAAATTATGGCATGGATGATGGATGAATACAGCCGTATTGATGAATTTAACAATCCTGGTTTTATTACAGGGAAACCTATTGTTCTTGGTGGATCACATGGAAGAGAAACCGCCACTGCTAAAGGTGTAACAATTTGTATTGATGAAGCAGCAAGGAAAAAAGGGATAGATGTAAAAGGTGCAAGAGTAGTTGTTCAAGGTTTTGGTAATGCAGGAAGTTTCTTGGCGAAATTCTTACATGACGCTGGCGCAAAAGTAGTGGGTATTTCAGATGCCTATGGCGGTTTACATGATCCTGAGGGACTTGATATTGATTACTTACTTGATCGCAGAGATAGTTTTGGTACAGTTACAAAATTATTTAATAATACAATATCAAATCAGGATCTGCTTGAATTGGATTGTGATATTTTAGTACCGGCTGCTGTTGAAAATCAAATTAGAGAAGAAAATGCACATAAGATTAAAGCTAGTATTGTAGTAGAAGCAGCGAATGGCCCAACAACATTAGATGCTACAAGAATTTTGTCTGAGCGCGGAATATTACTTGTTCCAGATGTCCTAGCATCTGCAGGCGGAGTAACGGTATCTTATTTTGAATGGGTACAGAACAATCAAGGCTATTATTGGGAAGAAGAGGAAATTCAGGAAAAACTTAAAAAAATAATGGTAAAGGCGTTCAACAATATTTACAACACTGCCCAAACAAGACGCGTAGATATGCGCCTTGCAGCTTATATGGTTGGCGTTCGAAAAATGGCCGAAGCAGCAAGATTCCGTGGATGGGTATAATAATTTAGTATTTCACTCAACTTAAAACGAAAAAAATGACGGAAAAACTCTTATCATGTATAGTTAGGTAGGAGTTTTTTTGCAGTTAAGTATAAATTACTGTATAAATGCAACTAAGGCACTCGGACTCCAGAAGGGTTCTAAGAAAGAAAAATACGTTTTCATAAGAATCCCTTTAACGAATGCCAAATTATCGAATGTTACATGTAAGAAAAGGAAGTGCTTTAATATGCAAAATGAATCGACGATAATTATTGGGGGCGGCCCTTGTGGTATGTCGTGTGCCATTGAGCTTCAGAATCAAGGCATAAGACCATTAATAATAGAAAAGGAAAATGTGGTTAATACCATTTATAACTTTCCAACCCACCAGACATTCTTTAGCTCAAGTGAGAAGCTCGAGATTGGAAATATCCCATTTATAACCGAAAAACAAAAACCGGTACGTAATCAGGCTTTAGCATACTATCGATCAGTAGCAGAACGGACAAATTTAAGAATTAATACATTTGAAAAAGTTGTAGAAATAAAACCAAGTAAAGACAGTATTCAATTACAAACTGAAAAGAATACAGGCGAAAAATTTGAATATCAGGCAGAGAATATAATAATTGCTACAGGCTATTATGACCAGCCGAATAAGATGGGAATTTCTGGTGAAGAATTACCAAAAGTAATGCATTATTTTAAAGAAGCACATCCTTACTTTAATAAAGATGTAGCTATAATAGGGGGTAAAAATTCAGCAGTTGATGCTACGCTGGAATTGCATAAAGCAGGAGCTAATGTTACTGTGCTGTATCGAGGTAATACGTATTCTCAGAGCATAAAACCATGGATTTTACCTGAATTCGACGCATTAGTCAGAAAAGATATTGTTAGAATGGAATTTAACGCTAATATATCCAAAATAACAAACGATAAAGTAGAGTATAGTGTTAATGGTGAATCGAAAACAATCGATAATGATTTTGTGTTTGCTATGACTGGGTACAAGCCTGATCTCCAATTTCTGAAAAGGGCAGGAGTTTCAATTGATGAAAAAAATGGCTGTCCTATTTTCGATGAAAACACGATGAAAACCAACGTGGAAGGAATTTATGTAGCAGGTGTAGTAGCAGCTGGTTATAATAACAATAAAATCTTTATTGAAAACGGCAGATACCATGGCGGACTTATAGCGGAATCTATTACGAAAGCATAAAGGAAAAGGATAACAGCTGTATAAGGCGTTATCCTTTTCTTTGTTTCCGTCTAGGAAATAGTGCTGTGAATAACTGGACTTCTGAACCAGCGACGTCCAGCTCCGACGTAAAGGACGTACTAGTGCCGGTGACGCCACAGGACGAGGCGTTCTCACCGGCCAGTGCCTAGCGCCTAGTGGCGTGTCAACAATAAGAAATAATGGATGTTCGACAACCCACCACATCCTGTGGCAACGTCAAACTATCCCACGTCCTTTGGGGAAGCTTACGCTCTTCGTGCATGCTGTATCAGCGCTGCGGTTAGGCGCTTTTGTTCTTCTATAGTTCTTTCTCAAAAATTTCGGTTAATAAATTTACATCATTTGTTTTTTCTAATGCTATCATTAATTTAATTCTTGCTTTAGGTCCAGTCAGCCCGTTGGACATGATTACACCATATTCCTTAAGTTGTTTTCCGCCACCTTCGTACCCATAAGTGGGCTGTACAATTCCTCGAAAACATCTGGATACTAATATTACTGGAATTCCCTTCTTAATAAATGTTTGTATTGGCTTAACAGTATCTTTAGGTAAGTTACCTTGTCCCAACCCTTCTATTACAAGGCCATCTGGATTAGCTTGGTAAATTGCGTTGAGAATTTGTTCATCCATCCCAGCGTATGCTTTTAGCAAAAATACTGTTTTAGTGATTTGGCTTACTGGATGGGAATGTCTTTCCAATATCGTATGATGAAATATAATAGATTCTTTTGTAATAATTCCAATAGGTCCATATTGTGGGCTTTGAAAAGTTGCCACATTACTTGTTGATGTTTTTGTTACATTTGTTGCTGTGTGTATTTCATCATTCATTACTACAAGCACACCTTTGTTTGCAGCCTCATGATCTGTTGCGACCCGCAATGAACTAATTAAATTATAAAGGGCATCAGAGCCAATTTCGTTTGTGGACCGCATAGCTCCAGTAATAATGACCGGTTTTTGGGTTTTAACTACCAAATCCAGGAAGTACGCTGTTTCCTCAAGTGTATCAGTACCATGAGTTATTACAACACCATCGTAATCATTACTTAACTGATCAACCTTAATAGCTAGTTCCAACATATGTTGTGGTGTCATTTGGGGTGAAGGGAGTGAGAAGTAGTTTATCTCATCTATGTTAGCGTACGTGTTAAAATAACCCGATAAATCTGTTAATGGATGATGTTTCGTTGTATTAACTTCACCTGTACTTTTATTTTCTACCATTGAAATTGTTCCACCTGTATGGATAATTACAATACTTTTCATGTAAATCACCAGCCTAAATTCTATTTTAATTCATGTCACTTAATGATACGATTATATCAAGAAAGTTGGAGAGAGGTCCTTGTTATGTTAGCTATTTTATCTGCTGGAATAGCACCTACATTCGCATTAATGTCATTTATTTATTTGAAAGATCGATTTACAGAACCATTCTCATTAATTCTGAAAACGTTTATATTAGGTGCATTGCTCGTTTTTCCGATTATGTTTATCCAATACGCAATCTCGATAGAAAACATAGTAAATGATAATAATTTTATTCAATCTTTCCTGGTAGTAGGTTTTATTGAAGAATTTTTTAAATGGTTCATCTTTATGTATGTTATCTATCATCATACTGAATTTGATGCACATTATGATGGAATTGTCTATGCTGTTTCTATAAGTTTAGGATTTGCTACAGTAGAAAATTTCCTGTATCTGCTTACAAACGGTATTGAATACGCATTTTCCAGAGCATTATTTCCAGTATCATCACACGCTTTGTTCGGTGTTATAATGGGTTTCCATTTTGGTAAGGCTAAAGTAAATAGCAATTATAAGAAATGGAATATTGTGTTAGCACTAATTATACCCTTAAGTTTACATGGCAGTTATAACTTTATTCTAAAATCTATTACGAGTAATTGGCTGACATTACTGGTCCCATTCATGATTGCGCTTTGGATAATTGGATTGCGTCGAGTTAAATCTGCAAATAAGCCAATTGTTGAAGATGTAATTCAAAAAAGAAAATTACGAGCTTGAAATCCTTTGTATCCTCAAGATATGGAGGATTTTTTTATTGTTAGAAATCTTAATGAATAAAAAGGGCGTTTAGTTAAAAAATAGGTATTACATGACAATGCGTGATCAGGAGGAAAATTAAAATGATCTATAAAAAAATGTTCCTATTCATAATCATTATATGTTTTTTAGTGGTAGGACTTCAAACATCACATACCCCAAAACAAGTTAATGCATTTACATCGCAAGTAATTCAGCAAGGAGCTGTTGGGGATGACGTTATTGAATTGCAGGCGAGATTACAATATCTGGGTTTTTATAATGGGAATATAGATGGTGTCTTTGGGTGGGGAACATATTGGGCATTACGTAATTTTCAATATGAATTTGGTCTGAAAGTAGACGGATTAGCAGGACTTACCACAAGGCAAAAGTTAGTAGATGCAAGTGAATATGATAGGAAGTATGTAAAAGAACAGATTAAAAAAGGAAAAGATTTTACACATTATGGTGGAGTTGAAAATACTAAACAATCTACCCCAGATAAGAAGAAAGACCAACAAAAAACAAACAACAAGAACAATCAACAAGGTGCAAATAACAAACAGCAAACTAAAGCAGAGCCCACCGCTGTTAATGTACCTCAAGGATATTCACAGAATGATATACAATTAATGGCCAACGCAGTTCATGGAGAATCGCGAGGTGAATCTTACGTTGGACAAGTTGCAGTAGCAGCTGTAATTCTAAACAGAGTTGAAAGTTCCACCTTTCCAAATACTGTTTCAGGAGTGGTTTTTGAACCACGGGCATTCACTGCTGTTGCTGATGGACAAATATGGTTAACGCCAAATGAACAAGCAAAAGAGGCAGTTCTAGATGCGGTAAACGGTTGGGATCCCTCAGGGAATGCAATATATTACTTTAACCCGGAAACCGCAACTTCAGATTGGATTTGGTCACGGCCACAAATAAAAAAAATAGGGAAACACATATTTGCTAAATAGCAAGGAGTGATAAAAATGGTACGATGGATATTAATTGGTGTTCTTACTATAGGGTTAGCTGGCACAGCATTTTGGGGTTATCAGGAACATCAGGAGAAAAACGCTATTCTGATACAGGCGGAAAACACGTATCAACGAGCCTTTCATGAACTTTCATATAATATGGATTTGTTAAATGATAAAATAGGTACAACATTAGCAATGAACTCCAAAGAGCGATTATCACCACAAATGGTTGAAATTTGGCGACTAACATCTGAAGCAATATCTGATGTAGGGCAGTTGCCTCTTACATTGCTCCCATTTAACAAGACAGAGGAGTTCCTCTCTAATATAGGTGATTTCACCTATCGTACTGCTGTGAGAGACTTGAAGAAGGATCCACTAACTGATAAGGAAACATCGACACTCGAGGAGCTATATAAACAGTCAGGTGAATTAAAAAATGAATTAAGACAAGTACAGCATGTGGTCCTGAAAGAAAATTTGCGTTGGATGGATGTGCAGTTAGCATTAGCAACTCAAGAAGAGCAATCAGATAATACTATTGTTGATGGGTTTAAAACAGTTGAAAAGAAAGTAGAGGGTTACACCGAAAGTAATGTGAATTCCTCAATTACTGGAACTTCCTCCAAAGAACATGAGTATCAATTTCTAAAAGGAGATAAAATTGGAAAAAAGGAAGCATTAGAAGAGAGTAAAAAATTATTTAATGTAAAAAATGATAATAATATCACTATTACAAAAAGTGGCGAAGGATCTGATATACCCACTTACAGTGCGTCTTACAAGAACGGTAACAAGAATGGTTACGTCGATATATCTCAGCAAGGCGGACATCCAATAACTCTTTTAGTAAACAGATCTACAAATGAACAAAAAATAAGTTTGAACGAGGGTTTAGAAAAAGCAAAGTCTTATTTAGAGCAAAATGGATTTAAAGATATGACTATTTTTTCAAGTAATCAATTTAGTAATGTTGGGGTGTATTCTTTCCTCTATAAACAAGATGATGTACGAGTATTCTCAGATGCGATTGAAATTAAAGTCGCATTGGATAATGGTGACTTACTTGGATTCACAGCTAGAAATTACTTTATGAACCATAAGGAAAGAGAAATACCTAAACCAGAGCTCTCCATAAAAGAGGCAAAGAATAACGTCAATCCAGATGTTAAGATAAATGAAGAACATATGGCTGTAATTGACAATGATATTGGAGAAGAAGTATTAGTTTATGAATTTTTAGGTGTTCTTGGAAATGAAACATACAGAATATTTATAAATGCAATGGATGGTACAGAAGAAAAAGTTGAAAAGCTGGATGGAACCGAAATAAACTTTGCGATAAGAACAGAGGAGCAATTACCTGCCTAGCCTCATAAACCATGGCAGATTTCACTGTACTTCAATTTATTGTTTTCAACTCTACACAAAAGGGATTGACTTAGGTCTTTCCCTTTTTTAATTTTTCTGTAATAATGTAGGTATATAGTATTACTTGAATGGGGGGTCATTGAAGTTGAAGATTGGGACATTACTTAACCTGGAATTAAAACATGATAAGACAGGTAAGATTTTGAAGTATCGTTGCAAAGTTGTTGAGAAAAATGAGGATTATCTCTATATTGATTACCCAATTGAAATTAAAACGAACAAAACTGCATTTCTTCAAAAAGGATCACTTTTGTCAGTTGAATACGTTGGAGAAGACCAATCTGTTTATAAGTTCCATACAGAGATAATTGCTAGCGTTAAATTAAATGTACCGGCACTTATAATCGATTTCCCTCGTAAAGAAAATATTAAAAGGATACAGCGCCGTGAGTATGTGCGAATTGAAACCGCAATTGATATAGCTTTTCATGGTTCAAAAGATTCATTTACTACTGTGACTTCCGATATAAGTGGTGGTGGTATGTCCATCATTATACCTAATGATAAAAAAATCGAAGAAAAAGAAGAGGCTAGCGTTTGGATAGTTCTCCAGATGCACTCAGGTGAATTTCAATATGTAACAGCATTAACAGAAGTTATCCGTGTTAAAGAATCAGAAAGCAGAGCAAGTACGGCATCCTTGAAAATTATTTCGATTACAAAACCAGATCGGCAAAATATTGTACGATATTGTTTCGAGAAACAAAGGGAAGCAAGAAAAAAAGAATTATTATAGAATATATTTTCGTTAATTACAAAAAGAGTTGATTTAAGGTGGCAATTTTTACATAGTTTAAGTTTAATTATTTTGTATTATATTAAAAGCAATAGACCGTGTTTTTATAGTTATGTTATTATTTTATATAAGGGTTTTAATTAAACTTGGCTTCTGTGCCAAGTTTTTCCTGTAATGAAAAGAAATCTAGTGACATGGATGGATAATGAGAGGAATGAACAATAATAATGGAAGAAATCTCAATCGCAATTGATGGACCGGCTGCAGCAGGAAAAAGTACAGTAGCTAAAATTGTCGCAAAACGACTTACATATGTTTATATCGATACAGGAGCTATGTACAGGGGGTTGACATTAAAAGCTCTTAATAAACAAATTTCGCTGGAAGATGAACAACAGCTTGCAGCATTATTGGCAGATACAGATATAGAGCTTGTCCAAGGGGAAAATGGACAGCGCGTTATGATAGATAAGGATGACGTAACACGCAGTATACGTTCAGATGAAGTAACAAATAATGTATCATTTGTAGCCAAACATCCCAGCATTCGAAAAGAAATGGTGAAACGACAACAAATACTTGCAGAAAAAAGCGGAGTCGTCATGGATGGAAGGGATATTGGTACACATGTTCTGCCAGAAGCAGAGATAAAGATATTCCTGATTGCGACTGTTGAGGAACGAGCTAAACGAAGATATGAAGAAAATATACAAAAAGGATTTCCTGCTGATTTGGAGAAATTAAAAAAGGAAATTAAACAAAGGGACTTGATTGATTCTAAACGAGAGGCAGCTCCTTTAACAAAAGCAGATGATGCAATAGAGATTGACACTACCGCCTTAACAATTGATGAAGTGGCTGAATTAATACTAAATGAAGCAGCTAAAGTAATCACTGAGTAGAGGGGAATAAACATGAGTCTTTATAAATTTGCAAGAGCAGTTGTAGCAATAATCTTTTTTCCGTTGTTTCGCATTCAAATAATCGGAAAGAAGAATGTACCAAAAGAAGGACCAGTAATAATATGTTCAAATCATATCTCAAATCTTGACCCACCAGTTGTTGGAATTACTTCCCCTCGTGATATATTTTTTATGGCGAAAGGTGAACTATTTGAAAAGCCATTTTTGGGGAAACTATTATTAGCAATTCGTGCATTTCCCGTTAAAAGGGGATTAAAAGACCGAAATGCACTACGTAAAGGATTGCAAATATTGGAGAATGGCGAGACTTTAGGCCTGTTTCCTGAAGGTACCCGGAGTAAGAACGGCGAACTTGGTGAACCATTGGCAGGTGCTGGGTTCTTCGCGTTAAGATCTAATGCCGCTATTGTACCCTGTGCAATAATCGGGCCATATAAGCCAGGAAAAAAACTTACTGTTATTTACGGGGAACCGATGGATATGGAAGCTTACAGAGCAGCCAAATCTTCCGCGAAAGATGCGGCCGAAGCGATTATGTCTGAGATTAAAATTTTAAAAGAAAAACATAATTCCTAGTCTGCATTACTTGACAAATAATTATAAATATTAGAAGTTATAAAAAAGAGAGTTTAATGTATTGTTGTTTTGTACTTTAAGGAGGGCTAATTGTATGAGTGAATCTAGTAATGAAATTACGCAGTTTGAGGTAGGAGATATTCTAACAGGAACGGTTGTAAAAGTTGAAGATAAACAAGTTCTTGTTGATATTGGATATAAGTCTGAGGGAATTATCCCAATCAGTGAACTATCAAATCTTCACATCGAACAAGCGAGTGATCTTGTAAAAGAAAATGATACACTTACACTGCAAGTGAAGAAAATGGAAGATGATGAAATTATTCTATCAAAAAAGGCAGTAGATGCTGAGAAGGCATGGGAAACATTAGAAGAAAGTTATGAAAATAATGAAGTTTTTGAAACAGAAATTAAAGAAGTGGTAAAAGGTGGTCTAGTAGTAGACGTTGGACTGCGTGGATTTATACCTGCTTCCTTAGTTGAAACTTATTTTGTAGAAGATTTTGCAGATTATAAAGACAAGAAGTTAACAGTTAAGATTGTTGATTTGGATAAAGAACAAAATCGAGTGATACTATCTCATAAAGATGTTGTTCAAGATGAAACAAAGCAACAAAAGCAACAAGTCCTTCAATCGTTGGAACAAGGTCAAGTATTAGAAGGTGTTGTCCAACGTTTAACTAGCTTTGGCGTTTTCGTTGATTTGGGTGGTATTGATGGACTTGTTCATATTTCACAGCTAGCGCACGAGCATGTCGAAAAAGCTTCAGATGTTGTGTCTGAAGGTGATAAAATTACAGTCGAAATCTTATCTGTTGATCGAGATAATGAACGTATATCTCTTTCACGTAAGAAAACACTGCCTGGACCTTGGTCAGATATCCAGGACCGAGTATCAAAAGGAGATGTACTTGAAGGCACAGTCAAACGTCTTGTGAATTTCGGCGCATTTGTAGAGGTTTTATCAGGAGTAGAAGGACTTGTTCATATTTCTCAAATTGCAAACCGCCATGTAGGAACACCTCAAGAAGTACTTGAAGTTGGTCAACAGGTGAAAGTGAAAGTACTTGATGTTAGTGAAAAAGAAGAACGGATGTCGCTAAGCATTAAAGAACTTGAGCAAGAACAAGAGGCAGCAGAATTTAAACAGTATGAAAAAGATGAGGACCAATCAGGATTTCAGCTAGGTGATTTCATTGGTGATAAATTAAATAAATACAAATAATATTTTTGCACAGCCCTTCCTACAGCAGGAAGGGCTGTTGTTTTTGAAAAACTCTTTTGTAGTTTTGATGCACATTTCGCATCATTTATTAACATACAGCCTTGTTTAAAAGTAAAAAATAATTGCCATAATACTAAATATAGTAGGTGGTTATTCATGGGTAGTGGACTTATTTTTTACTGGTTTTGTTGGGTTATATGGATTGTGGTTACGTTCTTCATGAAAAAAGATAAGCGGAGAGCGTTTTTGGCATGCTGGATTCTTTTATTAATCTTATTTTCCAACTTGCACTTCTCAATAAATTTTTATCAAATTTCTGTAAGCTTCCTGGTTTTTCTCGGGGGAACGCTTCTTCTACATGTAAAGCTCCCACGTTTAATATTTCATTCACTTATTTCTTTCATTGTAAGTATCGGATACATTGGCATGGTGATTTGTATAAATATTACCCCGTTAAGGCTCTTTTTCCCCCAGCTTATAACTATTTCTTTGTTCCTTGTGATATTAATTATGTTATTGACGAATGGTCTTTTAAACAGACTGGGAACTGGTTTATTTGGTATTGCATGCGGAGAAATAGTATATAGTATGATTATGGCTGATTATTCCATACCAAAAACAGTGGGGGATATGGAGTTTTTTGATTGTGTGCTTATCGTTACAGCTATTTTACTCTGTAATAGCTTACTACTTACATTGAATCGGAAAATTTATATATTAATTTCAATAACTAGACATTCGATAAGGCAGCGTGCTTGATAATGATTGTGAATATAACTTTCTTTTGCTAGAATTAGTAAAAGTTAATGCAATTATAAAATTAGAGATATTTAAAGAAAGGATGTTCCTTTCATGAGGAAATCTGTTGTAGCAATTGTAGGTCGACCGAATGTAGGCAAATCGACTATTTTCAATAGACTGGTAGGAGAACGAATATCTATTGTGGAGGATATACCTGGTGTAACCAGAGACCGAATATACGCTCAAGCTGAATGGTTAACATCAACATTTAATCTGATCGATACGGGTGGCATTGAAATTGGTGATGAACCATTACTAGTACAAATGCGTCAACAAGCTGAAGTTGCTATCGATGAAGCGGATGTAATTGTATTTTTATTAAATGGTCGCGAAGGAATTACGGCCGCTGATGAGGAAGTTGCGAAACTTTTATTTAAATCAAACAAACCTGTTGTTGTTGCTGTTAATAAAATGGACAATCCTGAAATGCGTGAAGAAATATACGAATATTATTCATTAGGGTTTGGTGAACCTTATCCTATATCAGGGTCTCATGGACTTGGTTTAGGAGATTTATTGGATGCTGTTGTCGGTTATTTCCCTGAAATAAGTGATGTTGAAATAAAAGAAGATACAATTTATTTTAGTCTAATTGGGAGACCCAATGTAGGTAAGTCTTCGTTAGTTAATTCTATGCTGAATGAGGAAAGGGTTATTGTCAGTGAGATAGAAGGGACTACAAGAGAAGCTACTGATACATACCTGAAAAGAGATGACCAGGATTATGTAATAATTGATACAGCTGGAATGCGTAAACGTGGAAAGGTATACGAAACTACAGAAAAGTATAGTGTTTTACGTGCATTAAAAGCGATAGAGCGTTCTGATGTGGTTTTGGTTTTAATTGACGCTGAAACAGGAATAAGGGAACAGGATAAAAAAATAGCTGGTTATGCACATGAAGCAGGAAGAGCTGTTATACTTGTTGTAAACAAATGGGATACAGTTGAAACGAATGAAAAAACAATGAAAGAATTTGAGACCAAAGTTCGTTCGCATTTTCTATTCTTGGATTATGCTCCTATTGTATTCCTATCTGCTAAAACGAAGAAACGATTGCATACATTAATTCCTGCAATAAAAGTTGCCAGTGAGAATCATTCGAAGCGTATACAAACCAATGTTTTGAATGACGTAATTATGGATGCGATAGCAATGAATCCAACCCCGACAGTAAAAGGCAAACGCTTAAAGGTATTATACGCAACACAAGTAGCTGTTAAACCGCCAAGCTTTGTTGTTTTTGTTAATAATCCTGAGTTAATGCATTTTTCATATGAAAGATTTTTGGAAAATAAAATTAGAGATGCTTTTGGTTTTGTTGGAACTCCAATAAAAATATTTGCACGAAGTCGTCAATAAGGAGGAATTGCAATTGAGTAAAGTAGCAGTATTAGGTGCTGGAAGCTGGGGGACAGCATTAAGTATTGTATTAGCTGATAATGGACATGATGTTCGTTTATGGACCCATCGTAAGGAACAAGCTGATATAATTAACACAAAACATAAGAATGAAAATTATTTGGATATAATGATACCGGAACACCTGAAAGCATTTAATGATTTGGAAGAAGCAGTTGACGATGTTTCCGCTATTGTTATAGTGGTCCCTACGAAAGCCATTCGTGAGGTTTGTAAGCAATTGGACACGATATTAAAACACAAAGTTACTATTATTCATGCCTCCAAAGGTATTGAACCAGAATCGCTTAAAAGAGTGTCACAGATGATCGGCGAAGAAATGGGTGAATACACACAAGAAGATGTTGTAGTATTATCCGGACCCAGTCATGCTGAAGAGGTTGGAAAACGACAGCCAACTACCGTAACGGTATCATCAAAAGATATCAAAAATGCTGAATTAGCACAGGATTTGTTCTTTAATGAATCCTTTCGAGTATATACAAGTCCAGACATTGTAGGGATAGAACTTGGTGGTGCGTTAAAAAACATTATTGCGCTTGGAGCTGGAATTTCGGATGGATTGGGTTATGGAGATAATGCGAAAGCAGCTCTTATTACAAGAGGGTTGGCAGAAATCACGCGATTGGGTGCCTCGCTTGGAGCCAATCCACTAACTTTTCTAGGGTTACCTGGTGTAGGTGATCTTATTGTTACATGTACAAGTGTTCATAGCAGAAACTGGCGTGCTGGCAATTTGTTAGGAAAAGGCCAAAAACTGGAAGAAGTATTAGAACAGATGGGTATGGTTGTTGAAGGTGTAAGAACTACTAAGGCTGCCAATCAGTTTGCCCAAAAACAGCAGATAGAAATGCCAATTACTAATGGAATATATAAGATCCTGTTTGAAGACATAAATCCAAGAGATGTTGTTGAAGAGTTAATGAATCGAACTAAAAAAGAAGAAATGGACGACCTTGCAACATTGCTCCGTACAAACTATTCAAAATAACACGTAATCGTTCTCCTTGCATACAATATGGTGAATTAACTATGCAAGGAGGCGAGCATGTGAGTAATTTTCAAGACAATCTTTTTGATAAAATTCAACAAAAGTCAGATGTAAATCCTGATGAAATTTATAAAGTTGCAGACTCAGTAAAGCATGCAGATTTTTCTGATGAAAAAACTGTAAGAGATCTAGTTAGGCGATTATCCAGAATTGCCAATAAACCAATTTCCAAAGCTAAGGAAGATAAGATTGTTAAGTCTATAACAAGTAGTAACATGCCAGTGGATATGCAATCTTTAAATAAAATGTTCAAAAAATAGTCATATCTGGGCAAGTGAGGATACATTAGTGCGTATGCTCGCATAAAATGAATCGCACAAGCATTCATGGATAGAGTTGCTGTGGGTATTATTTAGTCAAACCGGGATGGAGATCAGCCCCCTTCATCTCGGATTTTTTAATGTGTGCGTAATGCTCTAATAAACGCCCTTATGTTATAATACGTTGTGCATATTAAGAATAGGAGTGAAAGCAATGTCAGTATCAATGCTTAAAATGTATATATCATTCGGAGGCATGGCGCTATTACTTTTAGCTATTGGGCTTGTTATACTCAGCAGATATAAATTAAAGGGCTTTTTAGCCGGAATTGTGTCTGTTTTAGCATATCTTTCTCTGGTGATCGGCGGAATAATTATTTTATATATCGTATTTAGTGGTCCAACAGGATAGGAGGCTTATCATGAAAAATACATATATCTGGGCTATGGGTGCATTTCTTATCATATTCTTTCTGACAGGATGTCTCTATCCAAATAATGAATTATCAAAAAACCAAGTGCCAAATCAAGCCCAACTCGAACAAATACAATCAGCAGTTGATACGTATCAGAATGAAACTAATGGTATGGTTCCAATTAGAACAAAACCAAGTGATACACCAATTTTTCAAAAATATTTAATCGATTTTAGTAAGCTAAAAGAAAATAATAATATATCGGAAATACCTGCGAATGCATATCAAAATGGAGGTATTTATCAATACGTGCTAATAACTCCTGAAAAGAACCCACGAGTGAAGCTTATTGATTTACAGACAACTGAAGCAATTAGAGAGGTAAGTGTAAAACTGGAAATTTACCGAACCGAACATATTTATCCACCATATGGAAAAGAGATTGCAGATGGTGTTTTCAAAGTGGATTATAAAAAACTAAATTTACAGGCTTACCCTTATGTTAAGAGTCCATACTCAAAAGAAAATCTGCCTATCGTAATGGATAATCAGGGAAAACTTTATGTGGATTATCGTATAGATTTAATGAACGCATTAAAAGAATATAAACACAATTACGAAACAGGAGAAGATATCCGATACTTGTTGGCTAACAATAGCCCCTTTGTACCTGCTTACTCTTTACCATATACAATTCGAGAAGGCGAGCCTGTTTTTAATAAAGCAAAAAAATAAACTATCATAATAAATCCCTTGTTACATATATTGTTTTGCAAGGGGTTTTTTGCGTTTAAAGTATAAACCTCTTCCATGACTTAAGAATTTGATAACTAAAATAATATTTAAACATAATTAAGTCATATTTTGATAGGACAACATCATAGAATTGTAATGTCAATTATTCGTAGTTTGTTTATTATTAATGGATAAGGAGATCGGGAGGGGATCGTTTGGAGAGAGTTGATATTTTTAAAGATATTTCGAAACGGACGAATGGAGATATTTATCTTGGAATTGTAGGTGCAGTCCGGACCGGTAAATCAACCTTTATTAAGCGCTTTATGGAGTTGGTAGTTTTACCGAATATTGCAGATGAAAGTGAACGAGGAAGAGCACACGATGAGTTACCGCAAAGTGCAGCAGGAAAAACGATAATGACAACAGAACCAAAATTCATTCCAAACCAAGCAGTATCGGTACATGTGGATGAAGGGCTTGATGTAAACGTCCGTCTAGTGGATTGTGTTGGTTATGCTGTTAACGGCGCTAAGGGGTTTGAAGATGAAAATGGTCCTAGGATGATTAATACACCATGGTACGAAGATCCTATACCATTTCATGATGCAGCGGAAATTGGTACACGGAAAGTAATCCAGGAGCATTCTACAATTGGTGTCGTAATTACCACCGACGGAACTATTGGGGAGATTGAAAGATCCGATTATCAAGAAGCAGAAACGAAAGTTGTTGAAGAATTAAAAGAAGTTGGTAAACCATTTATCATGGTAGTTAACTCCGTTAGACCAACAAGTCAGGAAACAGAATTACTTCGTCAGGAATTAGTAGAAAAATACGATATACCAGTATTGGCTATGAGTATTGAATCTATGACTGAGCATGACGTTTATAATGTATTAAGAGAATCGCTTTATGAATTTCCGGTTCTTGAAGTTAATGTGAATCTGCCTAGCTGGGTTATGGTATTAAATGAGGATCACTGGTTAAGAAAAAATTATCAGGAAGCAATTCAAGCAACAGTAAAAAATATACGAAGACTAAGAGATGTGGATCATATAGTTGGAGACTTTTCAGATTACGATTATATTGACAAGGCAAATCTTGCAGGTATGGAGATGGGAGATGGAGTTGCAGAAATTGATCTTCATGCACCAGATTACTTGTATGATGAAGTGCTAAAAGAAATAGTTGGAGAAGAAATTAGAGGGAAAGACCATCTGCTTGAATTAATGCAGGATTTTGCTTTTGCGAAACGTGAATATGATAATGTTTCTGGTGCATTGCAAATGGTAAAACAAACCGGTTATGGTATAGCAGCCCCAACCTTGGAGGATATGGAATTAGAAGAACCAGAAATTATTCGCCAAGGCTCAAGATTCGGAGTTAGACTAAAAGCGGTCGCACCTTCCATACACATGATAAAGGTTGAAGTGGAGTCAGAATTTGCACCAATTATTGGAACTGAAAAACAGAGTGAAGAACTAGTAAGGTATCTAATGCAAGACTTTGAAGAGGATCCTTTATCCATTTGGGAATCTGATATTTTCGGCAGATCCTTAAGTTCGATTGTAAGAGAGGGCATCCAAGCAAAAATTGCGTTAATGCCGGAAAATGCTAGGTATAAATTAAAAGATACACTTGAACGGATTATTAACGAAGGTTCAGGTGGTTTAATAGCAATTATTTTATAGCAGCTTTAATTAGTTGCTATTTTTTTTATTTTTATTTTTAAAAAGGTTGCAGGAATTTCATTATCATTGTCGTATATATCTAAAAGAGCCTATTATACTACGGCTTTATACTGCACCTAATATTTATGGATATTTTTTCCAAAAGAGCAAATTTTAGAGACCATTATGGGAAAAAATAGCTAAATATCAAATAAAAACCGAGAAAATAGGCGATTATTGTTGAAATTTATTTCAATCTCGGTTAGTATAAGCCTTGTCATCAATGAATTTGATGGTAATAAGTATAAAAAACGACAGATTGGTAACAAATGGAATTAGAATAAATTTGTACCAATGTCAATTGAATTTTGGGAGGAGGTGAATGTCATGAATAAAACAGACCTAGTAAATGCAGTTTCAGAAAAAAGTGAGCTTTCTAAAAAGGATGCTACTAAAGCTGTAGATGCAGTTTTTGAATCTGTCATGGATTCACTTAAAGATGGTGAAAAAGTACAATTGATTGGATTCGGGAATTTCGAAGTACGTGAGCGTTCAGCACGTAAAGGTCGTAACCCGCAAACTGGGGAAGAGATCAAAATTCCTGCAAGTAAAGTTCCTGCATTCAAACCAGGAAAAGCCCTAAAGGAAAGCGTTAAATAATATCTTACATAGGGCGGAAAAGGGCACGTAAACTACGTGTCCTTTTTTCTTTGCATTACAAATATAAATTTTTGTGACTAAATGCCCTGGCTACCATACTGCTATGCACAGATTTAGGTACATAAATATAATTCCTATTTCAACGTTCTTGCCTTTGCTTTTTTGATTATGGAACATACTCAAATTATGCTATAATAACAATATCAATAAGGAATGTACGAAAGGGAACAGGTGGTTGTTTTGCAGACATCCAGTATGGATACGGGAAATTTAAAAACACTAATAAAAGAAAAAATGCATAATTCATATTTAGAAAAATATGTAAAAACACCAGTTTTGAGTGAAGATAAACTATTCATGTTAGTTTCGATTTTAAATAATACCGATTTGCCTGACTATAAGAAAGAGAGTTACATTATATCAACAATGCTTGTTCAAATGGCATTGGACACACATGATTTGGTTCCCAAAACAAACGATTCAGAGCAATCCAATACAGATAAGGTAACAAAGCAACTGTCGGTATTGGCCGGGGATTATTATAGTGGATTATACTACCTACTTCTATCTGAAATAGAAGATGTAGAAATGGTTCATATTCTAGCTACTGCAATTAAAGAAATAAACGAGTATAAAATGCAATTATATTATAGAGAAATAGAGTCTTTTGATACGTTTCTAATAATCGCAAAAAAAATTGAAACGCTATTGTATACTCATGTTGCTGAATTTGTGGGTGAAACGACTATTAGTGGCATCGCGGCTGAATGGCTATTTACTAGAAAGCTCAATAATGAAACACAACATATGCTACATACAGGTACTTCCACGATGTTTTCTATTTGGCACAAGCAGACATCTTCAAATGATGCGATCACAATTCGCGTTGCAAAGAATCATATTAACAAAGAAACAGTAACGGTTAGAAATCGGCTAGCTCATTTTCCAAATCATCTTAAGGTAGTCAAAACACATGTTTTAGAGACTTTAAATGAATTTCCATTTGAAAACAGAACAATTGTGGAGGAAGGGTAATAAATGCATCAACAATCAAAAGAAGAACGTGTACATCACGTATTTGAAAAAATATATGATAACTATGACTCCATGAATTCGATAATTTCCTTTCAGCGTCACAAGGCATGGAGAAAAAATGTTATGCAGCGGATGAATGTTGAAAAAGGATCAATTGCACTTGATGTATGTTGTGGTACAGGAGATTGGTCTATCGCTCTTGCTGAAGCAAGTGGCAGTAAAGGCGAAGTAATCGGGCTTGATTTTAGTCATAATATGTTATCTGTCGCAGAAGAAAAAAATGAGGCATTGAAGTACAGCCAGCTTCGTTTCGTACAAGGAAATGCTATGGAATTGCCATTCGAGGATAATTCATTTGACTATGTCACAATTGGTTTTGGGTTACGCAATGTTCCAGATTATATGACAGTATTAAAAGAAATGTATCGTGTTGTTAAACCAAATGGTATAGTAGTTTGTCTAGAAACTTCACAGCCAACAATGATTGGATTTCGTCAAGGCTACTATTTTTACTTCCGCTTTATTATGCCATTATTAGGTAGAATGTTTGCTAAAAGTTATAAAGAATATGCATGGTTACATGAGTCAGCAAAGAACTTTCCTGATAAAAAAGAACTGAAACAGATGTTTCTATCAGCAGGTTTTTCTCATGTACAAGTAAAAAGCTATACGGGTGGTGTAGCTGCAATGCATATGGCAACAAAAGAACAATAAATAAAACGACTTTAGTTCGGGAACTTAAAGTAAAAGGTGACATGCATGAAACTATCTAAAACTTACGGGTATTTAAACAAAGAATTGGATATAATTGAGTATGCATTAGGTAACGCTATTCAAGCTGACCACGATGTATTACGTGAAGCTTCCACACAGTTACTTCAGGCAGGGGGGAAAAGAATTCGCCCTGTTTTTGTATTGCTATGCGGACAACTTGGAAACTTTAATATTGATCGTATTAAAACGGTTGCGGTCTCGCTAGAATTAATACATATGGCATCTTTAGTCCATGATGATGTAATTGATGACGCAGAATTACGCAGAGGTAAACCTACAATAAAACAACTATATGGGAATCGTGTTGCAATGTATACAGGTGATTACATATTGGCTCGAGCTCTGGAAAATATAACGTCATTACCAAAGCCAACAGCACACCGTGTACTTTCTAAAACGATGGTGCAAGTGGCTACGGGGGAAGTTGAACAAATTAAAGACAAGTTTAATTGGGATCAGAATTTACGAAATTATTTACGTAGAATTAAACGCAAAACAGCTTTATTAATTGCAACAAGCTGTAAATTGGGTGCAATTGCTACAGACGTTCCTGAAGAAAACGCAGAAAAACTATATCGTTATGGATACTACATAGGGATGTCTTACCAGATTATTGACGATATTCTTGATTTCACTGCTTCTGAAAATGAACTAGGGAAACCTGCTGGAAATGATCTTCTTCAGGGAAATATCACATTACCTGTCTTAATTGCAATGAAGGATAAGGAATTTAACGCTTTAGTAAGAGAGACATTTGAAGATCCCGAACAGGTATCAAAAACTCAAATGGCTAACTTGTTGACCGAGTTGAAGAAAACAGATGCTATAACAGAATCTTATAAGATAAGTGATCACTATCTGAAAAAAGCATTAAATGAATTAGAAACCATTCCAAATCACAAGGCTAAACAAACATTACAGAGTATTGCAAAGTACATTGGCAAAAGACGCTCATAGATAATTTCTTTTTTAAGTTTGTTGCTATTATAAATTTACGTATTGTTTGAGAAATATTTTAAGTGCTCCTGTGGCAACGTCTGCACTAGCACATTCTATGCTTCAAAGGCTCGTGGTGAGCACACGACTAAGAAAACACTGTGAAAACCTACGTGATTAGTGAGCCACACTAAATGGTCGAATAGGTTATCTTTAATCTGTGTCGCTATCACTATTTGTTAGCTTTTCGAAAACAGTATAGATAATTGTTATTTTGATAAAAGTTTGTTAAAATTTTAAAGGTTGCTTATATAAGAAAAAATACATACTAAATGAGGTGCAAACATGGAAAAAACATTTTTAATGGTAAAACCAGATGGCGTTCAACGTAATTTAGTCGGAGAAATTATCAACCGTTTTGAAAGCAAAGGATTTAAATTAGTTGGTGCAAAGCTAATGAAGATTTCCAATGACTTAGCCGAAACTCACTATGGTGAACATAAGGAAAGACCTTTCTTTGGAGAATTAGTTCAATTTATTACTTCCGGACCAGTATTTGCAATGGTATGGGAAGGCGAAAACGTCATTCCAATTGCTCGCGACATGATGGGGAAAACTAATCCACTTGAAGCTGCATCAGGAACAGTTCGTGGAGACTTTGGCATGACTGTTGGAAAGAACATAATTCATGGCTCAGATTCACCGGAAAGTGCTGAAAGAGAAATTAACTTATTTTTTAATAAAGATGACGTGTTGTCTTATTCAAAACAAGATAGTGAATGGATTTACTAATTAGTCGAACCTCCGTTTTCTAACGGAGGTTTTCTTTTAAGGGGCTCTATTTAAAGAAAAGTCGGTTTCTTAGGTCCCTGTCAACGTTAACCAAGTTTCTAACATGAAAGAGGCGTTCATTATATGTCACAGGATTACATAAATTTTGTCTCTGATATTAAGCGAAAATTAGAAATTGATTTAACCTTATATAAGGAAACACAAATGAAGCGTCGTCTTACCTCATTACGGGAAAAACGTGGATATCTAAGTTTTAAGGCTTACTTTAAAGCGATATCCCAGGATGAATTACTTTTAAACGAATTTCTAGATCGTATTACAATAAATGTTTCCGAATTCTATCGTAATCCCAAGAGGTGGGAAGTAATGCAGTCTGTTATTCTGCCTTCTTTATTGGATAACGCTCAGAAGTTAACCATATGGAGTGCAGCTTGTTCTACAGGGGAAGAGCCATACAGCATAGCATTGATGATGAAGGAACACTTTCCAAATATAGAGTTCCAGATTTTAGCTACAGATATTGATAATATGGTATTGGCAAGAGCAAAGAAAGGAACTTATACAGAACAATCACTTAAAGAATTACCTGATTCAATAAAACATAAATTCTTTAAACAAGAATCGGGACTGTACCATATCGATGAGGAAGTGAAACGGCACGTACGTTTTAAAAAACACGATTTATTAGCCGATGTATATCCTCGAAACATGGATTTAATTGTGTGCCGAAATGTGTTGATATACTTTACCAATGAAGCAAAAAACATAATTTATCAGAATTTTTCAGATTCTTTAAAACGTGATGGTGTATTGTTTGTAGGCAGTACCGAACAAATATTCAGTCCTGATAAATATAATATGTCATTAATAGATACATTTTTTTATCAAAAGAATGATTAGAATTATTATTGCACGCTTTTATGTATGTTTTCTAAAAGTTTATTGTTTATGACACAAAAGATATAAACTGCGAATTAGTGAATTTGTAAGTTTCTCTAACTACGCAGTTGGAATATGCTCGCTTTCCGTGGGCAAGTGCCGAGCCTCCTCAGCTCGTACCTCGCCTGTGGGGTCTCGCCTAGCTTGTTCTTCCCACAGGAGTCTCGCATATTCCAGCTGCTGGTTTAAATGGTTTATAAATTTTAACTCTTTATCCATCACAATGTATATTTTGTTTTTTTATCAAGTTATAATGAGCAAATCTTAGCGCAGGAAATACACGTAGACTCCTGGGGGAGGATAGGCCTAGATGAGACATTTGAGTGCGTCAGCACGAAGAGTGCTCAACAGCCGCCCTAGGTGCGCGAAGTGTGTTTCCGTAGCGGTGTTACTGCACACAACCACTAGTTCGTCGTATATATCTATTACGATGGTTAAAGAGTAACAAAGTTTGCTGAAAGAATCCTTCTATAAGATACAGAAATTTATTAGTAACTTTGCTTGTTAACAAGCCTTAGTTACACTTATGCAGTAAGAAAGTATTGAAAATTTTTACTAAATACAACAAAAGTAAAATGAGATATGATATAGTAATACAAAATTATCGAGAAGGAGGAGGTTTCATGCGTTATTTAACTGCAGGTGAATCACATGGTAAACAATTAACTACAATTATTGAAGGAATCCCCTCAAATATGCCTCTGGTAACAGATAATATTAATGAATCATTACTTCGCAGGCAAAAAGGACATGGCAGAGGAAAAAGAATGCAAATTGAAAAGGACCTGGTCGAAATCACAAGTGGAGTTCGTCATGGTTACACACTAGGGTCACCTATATCACTAGTGATACACAATGATGATTTTAAACATTGGATAGATATAATGGGTGAGGACCCTATTGAAGGTGATAAAAAAATTAGACGAACTGTTTCTCGCCCAAGACCTGGTCACGCTGACTTAAACGGAGCATTGAAATATGGGCATCGTGATATGCGTAATGTGCTTGAACGTTCTTCGGCACGTGAAACCGCTGCTAGAGTTGCAGCAGGCGCTGTTGCTAAAACACTTTTAAAGCATCTGGGAATAGAAATTTCAGGTTACGTAAAAGAGATTGCTGGTATCGTAGCGGAAGATAATCCAACTATGACAATGGAAAATAGGAAATTGACTTCCGAAAAATCACCTGTTCGAACACTTGATAAAAATGTAGAACAGCAAATGATGGATGCGATTGATCAAGCGAAAAAAGAAGGAGATTCAATTGGTGGAGTTGTCGAGGTATACGTAGAAGGAATGCCTGCAGGGGTTGGGTCATATGTACATTATGACCGGAAGCTGGATGGCAGAATTGCCGGCAGTGTAATGAGTGTCAATGCCTTTAAAGGGGTTGAGTTTGGCTTAGGATTTGAGGCGGCTCGAAAAAATGGCAGTAAAGTCCATGACGAAATTGCCTGGAACGAAGATGTTGGTTATTACCGGAAAACAAATCGTTTAGGTGGATTTGAGGGGGGAATGACAACTGGCATGCCCCTCGTAATCAAGGGAGTAATGAAGCCGATCCCAACCTTGTATAAACCTCTTCAAAGTGTTGATATAGAAACAAAAGAACCGTTTAATGCAAGTGTTGAGCGCTCTGATTCTTGTGCGGTACCTGCTGCATCGGTTGTAGTGGAACATGTTGTTGCATTTGAACTTGCAAAAGCAATTACTGAACAATTTCCAAGTGACCAATTTCCGTCTTTACAGAAAGCAATTGAAGATTATCGTGAAGAAACAAGGTGTTTTTAGTGAAAGCAACAAAAGTTAAATCTGCTTCAAATACCTACCATGTTTATGTAGGTGAAAATATAAGGTATGATTTAATATCCTATTTGCCAAAAGATTACTCATCTATTTTTATTATTACAGATGATATAGTAGCAAAGTATTATTTAGAGGAGATAAAAAAATGCTTGTCACATAAGCATGTCTATTCTTCAATCATTCCATATGGCGAAAAATCAAAAAGTATAAACACGTTTTATCAATTGCACACGGATGCAATTGAGTTCGGATTAGATAGACAGTCACTTATCATCGCTCTTGGTGGTGGTGTAGTTGGGGACATAGCAGGCTTTGTTGCAGCGACCTATATGCGCGGGGTTGATTATATCCAAATGCCAACGACAATTCTTGCCCATGACAGCAGTGTCGGTGGAAAAGTTGCGATAAATCACGAACAAGGGAAGAACCTGATTGGTAATTTTTATCCCCCTGCCGCAGTTGTCTATGACGTACAAACACTTCAAACATTAAATGAAAAAGAGGTAAGGTCAGGTTATGCTGAATTGATTAAGGAAGCATTAATCCAGGATGATGCTTTCTTCCAAGCATTACTAGCTTCAGACCTTTCTTCATTAACTAACGATGTCTTGACCAATCAGTTAAACAGAGGAATTGAAATAAAAGCTTCAATCGTTGAAGAGGATGAACGCGAATCAGGTGTACGTAAATATCTTAACCTGGGACACACATTAAGTCATGCCTTAGAATCTATCCTTGGATATGGGGTCCGTACACATGGGGAAATGGTTGCAATCGGTTTATTATTTGCGATACGAGTCAGTGAAAAGGTATTCTCAGTTAAGCTCCCTTACAATCAACTATTAAAATGGCTGAACTTAAATGAGTATCCAATTCAGCTTACAAATATAAATAAACAACATGTTTTAAATAGAATGAAATTAGACAAAAAGACAGTAAATACAACGATACAAATGGTACTTTTAAAAGATATTGCACAACCAGTTGTAGTCGAAATTGGTGATGAAGACTTATTAACTTATTTAGATTCCTTTTTGAAGGAACTTGAGAACAACGTTAATTAGAGGAGGGGGAGTAACGAATGAATGGAAAACGAATTTTGAAGGAAATGACCCCGTATAAACAAGGAAAGCAAATGCATGAAGTTAAAAAAGAATACGGATTAGAACGAATTGTTAAGTTGGCATCGAATGAAAATCCGTTTGGATACTCAAAGAAGATTAATGAATATTTTAATACACAACTACCTTCATTTGATATTTACCCAGATGGATATACTTCAGAATTGCGTACAGCTGTGGCAAACAAATTAAATATTAAAGAAGATCAACTTGTTTTTGGAAGTGGAACTGATGAAATTGTTCAAATGGTAGGTCGAGCATTTTTATACCCTGGTGTAAATACAGTAATGCCTGCACCAACATTCCCACAATATAAGCATAACGCTATAATCGAAGGAGCAGCAGTAAAAGAGGTACCAACTGTAAATGGATATCATAATCTCGATGAAATGCAAAAAGCAATTGATGAAAATACAAAAGTGGTTTGGTTATGCTCACCGAATAATCCAACAGGAAGTATAATTGCTCATGATGATTTCAATGCTTTTATGGAGAAGTGCCCGAAGCATGTGCTCGTGGTCTTGGATGAAGCATATTATGAATATGTAGAAAACAGTATGAAATCAAATATTTTAGCTAGATTATCAAGCTATAAAAATTTGTTAATATTACGTACGTTCTCTAAAGCTTATGGATTGGCTGGTTTGCGGATTGGCTATGGGGTAGCAAATAAAGAACTCATCGCAAAACTAGATGTTGTTAGAGGACCATTCAATACATCGTCCATGGCGCAAAAAGCGGCATTAATAGCACTTGATGATGATGAGTTTCTTTTGGATTCAACCTCAAGGAACAGTAGTATAAAATATAGTTTTCAGCGGTTTTTAGATTCGATAGGCTGGCATTACTATGATTCACAAACAAACTTTTTACTGATTTCTACGCCAATTAATGGTGACGAAGTATTTCAGCACTTATTGGAAAATGGATTTATTGTTAGATCTGGCGAGGGTTTAGGTTGTCCTAATACAATCCGTGTAACTATTGGAAATGAAGATGATATGAAACAGCTGCAAGATATTATCTACCAATTACATCTTGATATAAACAAGGAGAGAAAGTCATGAAAAGAACAATTCTCGTAATTGGTTTAGGATTGATCGGCGGCTCTCTAGCAAAGAGTATTGGCGAGTCAGACGAAAACCATATCATTGGTTATGATACAAATAAAGAAACGCTTGAATTTGCGCTCATGAATGAAATCATTCATGAGTCTTGTTCAACTATTACTGATTCTGCTCAAATGGCCGATGTTATAATACTGGGAACGCCAATAACAGAAACTATAAAATTTATGAAAGAATTAGATCAAATATCCTTTAATCATGATGTAATTGTTACAGATGTTTCGTCGGTAAAAAAGCCAGTTAGTGACATTGCAAATAGAATTACCAATAAACACATTAAATTCATTGGCGGTCACCCTATGGCTGGCTCACATAAAAAGGGAATTAAAGCAGCAAAGGGACACTTATTTGAGAATGCTATATATGTTCTTACGCCCTCCGATACCTGTACTGAGACGATGATAAACACACTTAAAACTACACTAAAAGCTACAAAAAGTAACTTTGTCGTGTTAGAGGCGAATGATCATGATGAAATGACTGGAGTTATATCACATTTCCCTCATTTGATTGCATCTGCACTTGTTCATCAAGCGAAAAAGTGGCAAAGCACACATTCATTTATTCCGAAACTTGCAGCCGGAGGTTTCCGGGATATTACCCGCATTGCATCCAGTAATCCCGAACTGTGGCAGGATATTTTTTACCATAATCGAGGAAAAGTGATGCATCTGATAGACGACTGGATAATGGAAATGAATGAGTTAAAACAGATGCTTGAACAGAATAATACAGTAAAACTAAGTTCTTACCTGAATCAAGCAAAGGAGTACCGAGACGGTTTGGGTACAACTAAAAAGGGAGTCATTCCATCCTTTTATGACCTATATGTTGATATACGAGATCAAACAGGTGCAATCGCTTCTGTTGCACAATTACTGGCTCAAGAGAAGATAAGTATTAAAAACATGCAAATATTGGAGATACGAGAAGGAATTACTGGTGTTTTGCGCTTAAGTGTTCCAACGATAAATGATCAGAAGGAAAGTTATCAAGTATTACATAATAATGGATATGAATTGATGCTTGAAAAATAGGGTGAATTGAAAAAGAAAAAGGAAGTGAATAGATTTGAAGGATATGAAGTTATCACCGTGTTCAAATGCTCTTAACGGAATCTTGGAAATCCCAGGAGACAAATCTATTTCGCATCGAGCAGTAATTCTTGGTTCGCTTGCGAAAGGTACTACAAAAGTTACTCATTTTTTAACTGGCGAGGATTGTCTGCGAACCATTAATGCATTTAAATTGCTGGGGGTAGATATTGAAGTAGATAACACAACGTTATATATACGCAGTAATGGCTTGTCTCATTTTAAAGAACCAAAAGAACCAATTTACTTCGGAAACTCTGGTACCACCGCCAGATTAATGCTCGGAGTGTTATCTGGACTGCCTTTCTTCACTACTTCCTATGGGGATGATTCATTAACATCACGTCCAATGGATCGTGTTATTATTCCCTTAGAGCAGATGGGAGCTAGTATAAACGGACGAAGTGATGCCAGTTATTTACCGCTGTCAATAAGCGGAGGTGGGTTGAAGGGTGTTCAATATGTCTTACCTGTAAAAAGCGCCCAGGTCAAATCGGCAATATTATTAGCAAGTCTTTTTGCTGAAGGGACGACCGAGGTTATTGAACCGACACCCACCAGAAACCACTCTGAGAATATGCTGAAGGCTTTTGGGGCGGATATCACTATAGAGGATACTATAAGTATTACAAATGAACCTCTGACCGCGACAGATGTATTTGTACCTGGGGATATTTCTTCTGCAGCATTTTTCATGGTTGCTGCCGCAATCGTTCCTGGTAGTAACTTGACTTTGAAGAACGTTGGTCTAAACTTTACACGAACAGGTATTATTGATGTATTAACTGAAATGGGAGCTTCTATATCCATTTCAAATAAACAAACAATCAGCGGGGAAGATTTCGGGGATATAACCATTTCTTATAGTAAATTGCAAGGTATTGTAATTAATGGTGATATCATCCCGCGGTTAATTGATGAACTTCCAATAATTGCATTATTAGCAACCCAAGCTGAAGGCGAGACAGTAATAGGTGATGCCGAAGAACTGCGATTAAAGGAAACAGATCGTATTGAAGCGGTTGTAGAGGGATTTACAACTCTGGGTGCTAAAGTTAAGTCAACAAAAGATGGGATGATAATTGAAGGAAATGCAGTACTTGGTGGCGGAAGCGTCAATTCATATAACGATCATCGTATAGCCATGATGTATGCTATAGCATCTTTAATAACACAAAAGGAAGTTGTAATTGATGATGTATCTTCTATAGCAATTTCTTATCCTAATTTCTTTCAAGATCTTACATCCGTATGTAGTTAATTTGGCAAAGAATCTGTTTACATACAGATTCTTTTCTATTTGAACAAGAATACACTTTTCTGTATGATAAAATGCATTAGATAGTTTTGCACGAAAAGAAAGGAAGTTCATAGTGGATACCAATATTATGGAAGCAGTTAATTTAATGGAAAATAGACAATCAGAAAAAGCAATCTCACTCTTGGAAAATTATTTACCAAAAGCTGATGATGAAGAAAAGTATACAATTGCAGAACTTTATATCCAGTGGGGTTTTCTAAAAGAGGCTAGTAATGTGTTACAAGAATTATTACAAAAATATCCAAAAGAAAGCGAAATTAAAGTAATGCTTGCTGATGTATATACTGAACTCGAGAATGATGAAGAAGCAATAAATTTACTAAGCGAAATTGATGAAGACGATCCGGCATTTGTTCAGAGTATGATTCAGCTGGCAGACCTTTATCAGGCACAGGGCCTTTTTGAAGTAGCAGAGCAAAAACTGTTAATTGCTAAACAATATGAGCCTAATGAGCCTATCATTGACTTTGCTCTAGCTGAACTGCTGTTTTCTACCGGTTCATATAAAAATGCTATTACGTATTATGAAAAGATACTGCCTATAACAAATGAAATGGCCAATGTACCAATTAATGACCGTATAGCTGAAGCATACGCAGCGATAGGAGAATACGAAATTGCACTAAGTATCTTTCAGGATATAGATAGTGAGAATCCAGATACAATATTTAAATACGGTTTCACAGCCATGCATGCAGGCCGGCGTGATATAGCAATTAAAGCATGGAAGCAAGTAATTGAACTTGATACCTATTATCATGCTGCATACTATCAATTAGCAAAGGCATACGAAGCAGAAGAAATGCCTAAAGAGGCTTACGATACAGCGAAACAGGGATTACAAGTTGATGAGTTTAATAAAGAACTGTATTTCTTTACCGGGTCTTTAGCACACCAATTAAATGAAGACAGTGAAAGTGAAAAGTTGGTACGAGAAGCAATAGCACTTGATCCTGATTATAAAGAGGCAGTTTTATTTTTAATTGAGCTGCTAAAAAAACAAAATAAGCAAGAAACGATAGTTGAACTGATTGTTGAAATTAAAGGAATGGGAGCTAATGACCCACTTTATGAATGGGAACTAGCACGTGCGTATAATGAAATTGAATCATATGACAATGCATTAAAACACTATGATGAAGCATATAATAGCTTAAACCAAGACAGCGACTTTCTAAAAGAATATGGATACTTTCTAACAGAAGAAGGGAGGATGAAAACAGCCATCCGTATATTTGAAGAATATTTAAAACTACAACCATTAGATGTTGATGTCGAAGAATATATCGCTCGACTAAAACAATCAAGAGAATTATAATAAAATAAAAGTGCAAACTCCTGTATAATGCCGTATGGACTCCCGCCGCATATTACGGGTGGAACAACCTTGCCGCACAAAGTGGCGATCTGATCTTCCTTTTTACTGAAATTAGATTAACTTGAATTATCGTGGACACAAACAAGGGGGGGAAGATCAATACGGTTAGAGCAGGACGCGGCAGACCAGGAAATACAGCTATACACATCACTTAAATTTATTAAAAAACTTGGCTTAACAGGCCTTTATGGCGAAAGTATAGTTGCGCTTATGCAGTAAGACAGTATTTATACTTTCATAACTGCTAAAAAATTATGGATATTAAGGGAGGTTGGTTTCACGAATGCATACTCCTATTTCCGTGCAGGATAAGAAAAGTTTTATTCAATGGTTTTTAAATCACTATCAGTTAAAAAAGCGTGAAAGTGTTTGGATTTTAAATTATTTAATAAATCACAAAAAGATCTTAGCTAACGTACACTTTGTACGTGAAGCGAAATTTTGTCCAAGAGGTATCATAATTACCAGTCACTGTTCTGAAGAAGTACCATTTCGTTTTTATAAAAATCAATTAGTTACAACTGATGCTGAAAAGTCATTTCATGATATTAGAATGAATCAACATGAGCCTTTATACATCCAATTGAATTTTAAAAAATCGTATCAGAATATATTATATGCAGCAGTTTTAGTTGAAAATCCATTTATTCCTGACGAGTACTTTATAACAAAAAAGGATCAGGAAGCAGCAAAACTACTATTGGAAAAGTCGTTATTTGAATATCAAAAGAATCAACTTCAGGTGAAAATAGACCGTGCACTAGATGAAAAAGATCAACAAACATTTCAAGAGTTGGCAAAAAAACTACATAGATTGGATAACATGAAATTAAATCAACCTAACTTACAAAGGTAATAGGTTGATTTTTTTTGTTGATTTAGGATAAAATTTAGGTTAAATAATATTTTTTCTAATATGAAGAAGAATAGAATAGAGGAAGGGTTGTATACTATGAAATGGAAAAAAAGTGATTTACACCAGTATGTTAATGCAAAAGAATATGTGGATACAATAATTGTTCCACTTATACCCTTTCAGCTATCAAACGATTCTGTACTTGAAAAGGATGCATTTCAGCGAGAAGTTTTAGTTGCTTTTTCCTACGACCTTGAGAAAGAGCTTACCGGAAGGGTTTTACTTACGCCGAATTATAATTATCTGAAATCATCCAATAAAGAGCAGGAAATAGTTCGAATAAATTCATGGATTGATGACATAGAACAACAACCTTTCAACCATATTTTTTATGTTACATTTGATTCTGCATGGAAAAAGAATGAACAAGGAATGCATGGCACCCTATTATGGCTACCTGGCGTCACAGATGGTACACTACAATCAAATGAAATGCATTCCATTATACGAAGTAATGTTGAACAAGTAAGTGAGCTTATAAGGTCGTACTGGAAAGGTTAAATAATTTACTAATCGCAAAATAGTAGTGGCAAAAAACTTACTTGTACTAATACGATTTCTAATGATTTATATTTTCCTATCAGTGTAAAAATAGTACTTTTTAATTACGTATTATTCACCCATTTACGAAAGTTTTATGTCAAAGAAGATTATTTATTGACCAGATAAACAGATTGCGCTATTATGGTAATGTCCTAGTAATCTGATTAAAATAATCTTGTCCGTGAAAAATGTATAGAGGGGGGAAAATTCATGAGCGAAGAGAAACAGCAAGTATCCCGTCGTCAATTTCTAAATTATACACTTACTGGTGTAGGTGGATTCATGGCAGCAGGTATGCTTGTTCCCATGTTACGTATGGCAGTTGATCCAGTGTTACAAGAATCAGCAGCTGGGGATTTTGCAAATGTTAGTTTGGCAGTAGAGGATATTACAAATGAACCACAACGTGTTGATTGGAAGATTAAACAGGTTGATGGTTGGTATGAATCTGAAGTTACTAAATCTGCATGGGTGTACAAAGATGATAATGGCGATATAATAGCACTTTCCCCAATTTGTAAGCACCTTGGCTGTGTTGTTTCATGGGAAGGCAGTGAAGATTATCCAAATCAATTTTATTGTCCATGCCATGACGGCCGTTATTATAAGAGTGGCGTAAATGTACCAAACACACCACCAACAGCGGCATTGGATGTATATGAACAAAAAGTTGAAAATGGGATGTTATATCTTGGTAATGCACAACCACAAGGGGAGGCTTAATAGTATATGCTACAGAAAATATATGATTGGATTGATGATCGCGTAGATATTTCGCCTTTGTGGCGTGATATTGCGGACCATGAAGTACCTGAGCATGTTAATCCTGCCCATCATTTCTCAGCTTTTGTTTATTGCTTTGGAGGATTGACATTTTTCGTAGTCGTTATACAGATTTTATCAGGTATGTTTTTAACGATGTATTATGTTCCAGATATCGAAAATGCGTGGAAGTCAGTTTATTACTTACAAACTGAAGTTGCGCATGGCCAAATTGTACGAGGCATGCACCACTGGGGTGCCAGTGTCGTTATTGTAATGTTGCTACTACATACACTGAGAGTATTTTTCCAAGGTGCATATAAAAAACCACGTGAACTAAACTGGATCGTTGGGGTTCTTTTATTCTTTGTTATGCTTGGACTTGGTTTTACTGGATATTTATTGCCTTGGGATAATAAAGCATATTTCGCGACTCAAGTTGGCCTTGAAATAGCAGAACAAGTTCCATTTATGGGACAACAAATTAAAACTTTACTTGCTGGTGATGCGAATATTGTAGGTGCACAGACATTGACTAGATTCTTTGCAATCCACGTATTCTTCCTACCGGCTGCCTTATTCGGATTAATGGCGGCACACTTTATATTAATACGAAGACAAGGAATTTCAGGACCACTATAAATAAAAAGGAGGTAAAGCTGTGCATAAGGGTAAAGGAATGAAATTCGTCGGTGATTCGAGGATTTCGGCCGAACGTAAACCAAACATACCAAAAGATTATTCTGAATATCCCGGAAGAACTGAAGCATTTTGGCCCAACTTCTTATTAAAAGAGTGGTTGGCAGGTTCTGTATTTTTAGTTGGTTTTATGTGCTTAACACTTGCGCATCCATCTCCGCTTGAAGGAATGGCTGATCCAACCAATGCAGGTTATATACCTTTGCCAGACTGGTACTTTCTATTCTTATATGAACTTTTAAAATATGACTTTGCTAGTGGACCTTTTATTCTATTAGGTATACTGGTAATTCCTGGACTAGCATTTGGTGGACTATTATTAGCACCATTCTTAGATAAAGGTCCTGGCAGACGACCACACCAACGCCCAATTGCTGTTGGAATGATGTTATTAGGATTAGCTTCTGTCATATGGCTAACATATGAGTCAGCCTCACATGTTGATTGGGCACAGAGGGCTGAAGCAAATAAACCTATACCTCCATCAGAAGAAGTTGAAATTGATAAACAAGACCCAGGCTATGCAATTTATGAAAGTAACTGTATGACTTGCCATGGCGGTGATTTATCTGGTGGAGCAGCAGCACCACCTTTAATTGGTATTGACCGCTCTGCTGAGGAAATTGCAAAAATTGCTCGTGAAGGGATAGGCACAATGCCAGCAGATCAATTTACAGGTTCAGATGAAGAGTTAAAGAAATTAGCTGATTTTATTGTTTCTGTAAACGAACAAGGAAATTAATTTAAAACACCTTTGCCAAACAGCTGGTGAAGGTGTTTTTTTATAGTTTAGGAAACTATAAATTTTAAGTGCTGTGGATAACTGGACTACCGAAGCGGCTGCTGCTCTGCACCATGCAGCAGCTTAACGTGTACTTGCCTTTAGTTATTGTGAATAGGATTATGCAAAGAAGGGATTCATTTAATGATAAAATATATACTTCTAGATAAGCGTTTTTTAACCGGTTTATTTTTCGTAAACTTACTAGGTACAATTTATGGATATTATTGGTATCGTTATCAGCTAACAATAACACCAGATATATTTTTAGTATTTATTCCTGATAGCCCAACAGCTAGTTTGTTTTTTACTGTCTTTTTACTATTCTTCTTATTTAACAGAAATACTCCTTACATAGAAGCACTTGCGATTATCACACTTTTTAAGTATGGTATTTGGGCAGTTGCAATGAATTTGTTCACATTATACGTCGATGGCCCTCTGAGTTGGCAAGGCTACATGTTGATGATTTCACATGGTGCAATGGCAATCCAGGGATTATTATATGCTCCATTTTACGCAATAAAAGTACGCCATATAATGTTTGCTGCCTTATGGACATTGCATAATGATGTGATTGACTATGTATTTGACATGATGCCGATGTATTCCTCTTTAACAATATACATGGAGGAGATAGGATATTTTACATTTTGGTTAAGCATTTTGTCGATTTTTATAGCGTATAGGTTAACGATTAAACCCGTAAATTCGTTATCGTAACGTGTTATATAATACCATGACCGCACATACATTATTGGGAGAAGATGTTATGTGAGGTGAACTCTATGAAGCATAGTCGTGAACTTAAACTTATATTTTCTACAATCATAGGAGTTTACATTTACTTCCAATTTACTACTGCAATAACTTACGCACAGCAAATAATCCCAGTTAAGAATCAGTTTATTATGTCATCAAATAATAATGCAGAAATGATGCCTTTTTACTGGATGGTGACAATTGTTGGTGGATGTATAGCTGTTACATTAACTTATGTAAGTTGGAGAAAATATAAGGGTGAGAAAAAGAAACAAAGTGAGAGAGATTCAAATAGTTGACTAAGCACCACTTTTTGACTAAAATTGACCATAAGGTATTATATACTTTAATGATGGAGGAATGAATATGCTAGGCGGTCTTGGCGGATATTTAATTTATATAGCACTGTTGTTGATAATACCAATTTGGGCTCAATCAAAGGTTAAAAAAACGTATAAAAAATATTCAAAAAAAGCGACTTCATCACAAATGACAGGCGCCGAAGTTGCACGTAAAATTTTAAATGATAACGGAATATTTGATGTGGATATAGAAGTAACAAAAGGTGTTCTATCCGATCATTACGATCCACGTAAAAAAGTATTAAGACTTTCAAAAGATATTTATTACGGACAATCAATGGCATCATCCGCTATTGCTGCTCACGAAGTTGGCCATGCGATACAAGATGCACAAGATTATGCATTTCTGCGTTTCAGACATGCATTGGTCCCTGTAGCAAGCTTTGGTTCTAAAATGTCGTTCTTTCTAATATTTGCCGGTATTCTTTTTTCGCCTAATTTGATACTATTTGGAATCATTTTCATGTCTGCTGCGGTGTTATTCCAATTAGTTACACTGCCAGTTGAATTTGATGCTTCAAATAGAGCAATGGGGCAATTAGTTTCAACCGGTGTTATCCGAAATAATGAAGAACGTGAAACGAAGAAAGTACTAAATGCTGCAGCATTAACGTATGTAGCCGCGGCAGTCGTGGCTCTAGCTGAACTTATCAGGTTTGTTCTAATCTATGCTGCGAGCAGTGAATAAAATTTAATTTAAGTTGTCCAGTTTTTTAGTGTACAAATTAAAATAAGAATATAGAGTAAATCTAGCATTGAATTGTAAAGCAATTCAATGCTCTTTTTAGTTCACCAGGAATTATTGACTTTGAAAGGTTTACGGCCGAGTCACTGTATTAGTCTAGACTTAATAGGCAAACACCCTAATGTATTTTGCGACCACTGGTTCGTAATGCTTTTCAATTTGAGTATAAAAAACTGCTGAAAACTGAAAAAATCTTGTTGAATACTGAATACCACACACTGAAAGCTGAATAAATGTCCAAGTGACTAGCTAAGGACTGAATAATTGTTGGGAAGACTGAATAGGACGCATCCATAGATTTAAGGCAAGCAACTTCCGCAGTACCTACTGTGTCACTTCACAACTACAATCGTTTGTCAGTATTGAAAAGTGGCATATTTTAAAAAACGTGTCTAGAAAGCAGTCTAAAATATAAAATTATGCCACTTTTTTGCTTCGGTGTTCGATAATAATAATAGAAGTATTAGTCATCTATTGGATTTTTGTTTTCATCTAATGTAAATCCTTCACCAACTACATCATGAACAGAGCTTACCGCAACAAAGGCATGAGGATCTATTGCATTTATAATATTTTTAAGCCGAACGATTTCATTCCTTCCGACTATGCAATATAGAACATCGCGATTTTCACCGGTAAAGCTTCCTTTCCCAGACAATACAGTTACACCACGATCCATTTCTTTATTAATCTTTGAGGCAATATCTTTACTATGACTGGAAATTATCGTTGCGCCACGAGCTGAATAAGCACCTTCCTGGATAAAGTCAATTACCCGAGCTGCAATATATACAGCTACCAATGTGTACATGCCCTCAACCAATTCAAGAATGGTGAAGACCGATGTTGAAATAACAATAAAGTCGAAAAGAAACATTGTTTTACCCATACTCCAGCCTGCATATTTATGGACTAGTCTTGCGATGATATCAACACCGCCTGTTGTACCTCCATAACGGAAGATAATACCTAATCCGATACCGATGAAGACACCTGCAAAAAGTGCTGCAAGTGTCATATCTGACTGCAGGTATGTTGGGAATGGGTTGATTTGAAAAATATACAGAAAAACGGATACAGCAAATGTACCAATTATCGTATACAAAAATGTATTACGTCCAAGAAATTTCCACCCTATGAAAAAGACAGGAATGTTGAGAACAATATTTGTTATTGCTGGATCCCATTCCCATAAAAAATAAAGGAGTAATGTAATTCCAGTAAATCCACCTTCTCCTAAGTTGTTTTGCATATTAAAGTGAACAATTCCAAATGAAAAAATGGCAGACCCCAGCAGAATAAATATAATATTTTTTATTTTAAGACCAAAAACCATCCGCACAACCTCCGATCCCTTTTATATGTAACATTCTCTTAAATGACACTTTTATTATTATAGACAATTTAACAACGAAGAACAATCAAACAAAAAACGATAATCAGATTAATAATTTGTCAAATCAGGGCCTTTTAGCTAACATGAAAGAAGATTAAACAAGTTAGAGGAGTAATTTAGTATGTTAGAAAAAAGTAAATCATATAGCACAGATGAAATTCAGGAAAGAGTCGATGCATATATTTCACAGTTCAAGGAAGGTTATTTTTCTCCATTAAGTCTTATGGCCAGATTAACTGAGGAATTAGGAGAGATGGCAAGAGAGGTAAACCATTACTATGGTGAAAAACCTAAAAAATCATCTGAAACACAGAAGAATATTGATGAAGAACTTGGTGATATCATATTCGTTCTTACTTGCTTTGCAAATTCACTTGACATAGATATGTCGGAAGCCTTTGATTTATCTATCAACAAAATAGAATCAAGAGATAAAGATCGTTGGACACACAAAGATTAATACACTAACAAGTATAAGTAGACATAACAGGAGGCATATAGACATGAGTATTAAAATAATTATTGCAGGACCAAGAGGGAAAATGGGATCTGAGGCTGTTCATATGGTAAACAATGAGGAATCATTTGAATTGGTTGCATGTCTTGATCGAAAAAATCATGGCAAAAAAATAAAAGATATTAATGACCTTCCAGATTTGTATGTACCAATCTTTGAAAATCCTGAAGTATGTTTTCAAGAAGTGACTGCAGATGTTTTAATTGATTTGACAGTCCCGGATGCAGGGTATTTACATACAAAATTAGCTCTTCAACACAATATTAGACCAGTAGTAGGAACATCAGGATTTTCAGCTGAGCAGATTAAGATGTTGTCTGACTTATCCAGTACGAATAACATAGGTTGTATCATTGCACCTAACTTTGCAGTTGGTGCTGTTCTGATGATGCAATTTGCCAAGACAGCCGCAAAATACTTACCGGATGTAGAAATCATTGAAAAACATCATGATCAGAAATTAGATGCGCCATCAGGTTCAGCTGTTAAAACTGCAGATATGATAAAGGAAACAAGAGAGAGTAAGCAACAAGGACATCCCGACGAACGTGAAGTAATGGAAGGTGCTAGAGGGGCAGAAACAGATGGAATTAGAATCCATAGTGTACGCCTGCCAGGACTTGTTGCCCATCAAGAAGTGGTTTATGGGGGTCCAGGTCAAACGTTAACAATTAAACATGATTCCTATAACCGTCAATCATTTATGGATGGGGTGAAACTATCTGTTAATGAAGTAATGAATTTAAATAAACTAGTCTACGGATTAGAAAATATACTGGAGTAGTGAGGCGGATACCAATGAACATCGCATTAATTGCACACGATAAAAAGAAGCAGGACATTATTAATTTCAGTATTGCATATAAACATGTCTTACAGGATCATGACTTATTTGCAACCGGAACTACGGGAACTAGAATAACTGAAGAGACCGGACTGAATATTCACCGATTCCAGTCGGGTCCAATTGGAGGAGATCAGCAGATAGGTGCGAAGATTGCAAATAACGAAATGGATGTTGTCATTTTTTTCAGAGATCCATTAACAGCCCAGCCACACGAGCCAGACGTTAGCGCATTAATGCGCCTTTGTGATGTTCACTTAATTCCTCTTGCTACTAATTTAGCTGCAGCTGAGATTGTGATACGAGCATTAGGAAGAGGTGACTTCGAGTGGCGTGAAATTGTAAAGCAAAATAGAAGTGAGGAAATTGACAAATGAAAAAGATTGGAATAACTTGCTACCCGACTGTAGGTGGGTCAGGAATTATTGCTACCGAACTTGGGATGCTAATGGCAAAACAAGGAAATCAGATTCATTTTATAACATCCAGTCTACCGTTCCGGTTAAATCGGGTACATCCCAATATCTATTACCATGAGGTTGAACTAAATCACTATCCAGTTTTTCAATATCCTCCATTTGACCTTGCTCTAGCAAATAAGATGGCTGAAGTGATTGATCAGGAAAAATTGGATATTCTTCACGTACACTATGCAATGCCCCATGCCATATGTGCAATTCTGGCGAAAGATATTGCAAAACATGATGTAAAAATTGTGACAACATTACATGGTACGGATATTACTGTTTTGGGGATTGATCATTCCCTTAAAAAAATGATCAGACATGGCATAGAAAAGTCTGATGCTGTTACAGCCGTATCAAATAGTTTGGTGAAACAAACTAAAGATATAATTGGTGTCGATAAGAATATCAATGTTATATATAATTTTGTTAACGAAGAAGAATATTATAAAAACGAACCTCCTGGAATTAAACAACAATATGGAATCGCACCCGATGAAAAAGTAATCATTCATATATCAAATTTCCGTAAAGTAAAAAGGGTGGAAGATGTAATTCATACATTCTACAAAATTCAAAAAAATATTAGATCAAAATTAATTTTGGTCGGAGATGGACCTGAATATTCTGAGGTATATCATTTAGTTGGAAAATTAGGACTTACAAACCAAGTTCTTTTTCTAGGCAAACAAAAGAAAGTTAGTGACTTATTATCTATTTCTGATTTGAAGTTGCTCATGTCAGAAAAGGAAAGTTTTGGACTTGTTTTATTAGAAGCGATGTCCTGTGAGGTACCGTGTATTGGAACAAATGTCGGTGGAATACCTGAGGTAATCGATCATAATAAAACTGGCTACATAATTGAGTTAGGTGATATTACTAAAGCATCGGAATACGCAATTCATTTACTTAAAGATGAAACACTTTTAGACCGATTTTCCAAAGATGCTTTAACACATGCCAAAGATCATTTTTATTCGCATGATATTGTTCAGCAGTATACAGATTTATATGATGATATAATGAATTAATATTAAACAGAAATAATGGTGATTACTGTGTTATTTACCAAACCGTTTATTGAAGCAAAAGAGGTACTAAATCATATTGAAAATTCTGGTTATGAAGCATATTTTGTTGGTGGATGTGTAAGGGATCTATTACTCAAACGCGAAATTGGTGACATTGATATAGCAACATCTGCACCTCCAAGTGTAATCCAGCAAATTTTTAATAAGGTCATTCCAGTCGGATTGGAGCATGGCACAGTAATTGTGCGTCATCGCCATCAGTCGTACGAAGTCACTACTTTTCGCGTTGAAGGAAGTTATTCGGACCAACGACATCCTGACAAGGTTGAATTTATTCAAACAATAGATCAGGATCTAAAACGCCGTGATTTTACAATTAATGCTCTCGCTATGGATAAAAAAGGAGATGTTATTGATTTATTCGGCGGGAGAAGCGATATTGAAAACAAAGTAATTCAGTCGGTTGGTAATGGTTATGATCGATTTAAGGAAGATCCTTTGCGTATTATTCGTGCGCTGCGATTTTCCAGTCAACTGGGTTTTCACATCAGCCCCAATACTATAAAAGATATGAAGTTAGTTAAAAGCGAAATTGAAAACATTGCTGTTGAGCGAGTAAATAATGAAATGGCTAAATTATTTGCTGGGGATTATATCGAAAATGGTATTAACTATTTATCAAATACAAAGGTTTATCAACATTTACCTATCATGAATGAACACCCAGATATCATCAAACTCCTTCCGAAGAACATGCAAGCAATACAATCATTTGGAGGAGTTATTGCGCTTTTTCATTTTTTAGCTCCGACAATAAGTATAAAAAAATGGGTTAGTGAATGGAAATGCTCAAATAACGTTAAAAATGAAGCCCTGATTCTAAATGATGCTTTATTGCAATATAAAAATTGCGGGTTGGATCGTTTGTTGGTATATTGTTTACCATCCAACTATTACCAGGTTTTTTCAGAATTAGTTAATATGATCTTTAATCAGATTGTTTTAATAGATGAACTGGTGCAAATAGACAATAGTCTACCAATCAAGTCAAAAAAAGACCTGGCAATCACCGGAGATGATGTGCGCGGATTGTTCCCTCAATTGAAAAGCGGACCATGGATTGGAAATACATTAACTAAAGTTGAACATGAAGTGTTATCAGGGAATTTAAAGAATCATAAAATTGATTTAAAGGATTGGATAAAATGGAATCCACACGTAATAGATTAATCGAATTATTAGAAACCAGCGACAAACAATTTGTATCTGGACAGTTCTTATCTGAAAAACTAAAGATATCCCGAAGTGCTATCTGGAAACATATGAAAGAACTTGAAAAAGACGGGTATCATGTAGAAGGAGTTTCAAGAAAAGGATATCGAATTGTTAAATTCCCGGATAAAGTGAGTGAAAACACAATTCAATGGGGCTTAAGAACCGGTTGGCTTGGAAAAAAGATAATTCACAAGACATCAACAACTACTACTCAGCAAATTGCCCATCAGGCTGCACAAGAGAATGCTGAACATGGTACAATAGTCATAGCAGATGAACAAACGAAGGGTAAAGGAAGAATGAATCGCCAATGGGATTCCACGAAGGGTAAAGGAATCTGGATGAGTATTATTCTTAGACCAAACTTTCTGCCAGTAATGGCACCACAGTTAACTTTATTATCAGCAACAGTACTTGCTGATGTAATTGCAGAGCACACTGCGTTAACACCAAAGATCAAATGGCCAAATGATATATTAATTAGCGATCAAAAAACTGCTGGTATCCTAACGGAAATGCAGGCAGAACAAGATCAAATCCAATATGTCGTAATTGGGTTAGGAATAAATGTTAATCAAATAACAGAAGATTTTGATAAAGAAATACAAGATAAAGCAACTTCTCTTCATATTCAAACCGGACATCAATGGAATATAAAAGATTTTATCCAGCATGTACTTCAATCATTCGAGAATTCTTACGACTCTTTCATGCAAAACGGATTTCCAGATGTGAAATATAAATGGGAGAGCTATGGTTATCGAATCGGCGAGCAAATTAAAATAAAGACGTTACATAAAGAATGGAAAGCCAAATTTTTAGGAATAGCTGAAGATGGAGCATTACTAACAAAAACAGAAAATGATGAAATCAAAAAAATATATTCAGGGGAGATCGAATGGTTTATGGGGAGAGAGAGCGAAAATGCTAAGTAGAATGGATTTGCAGAAAATGAAGCGGGAAGAAGAACAAATAACAATGATAACTGCATATGACTATCCTTCTGCAAAACTTGCTGAGGAAGCTGGGATTGATATGATTCTGGTCGGTGATTCGTTAGGAATGGTTATGTTAGGGTACGATTCCACAGTGAAAGTCACGGTAAATGACATGATTCATCATGCTAAAGCAGTAAAACGTGGAGCTAAAAGCACTTATATTGTAGTGGATATGCCTTTTATGTCTTATCATGTTTCATTAGAAGCATCTTTACAAAATGCACAGCAAATCTTTCAAGAAACAGATGCACAGGCTGTCAAAGTAGAAGGTGCATCAGAAGAAGTTCTATTACTTGTACAACGTCTAACAGATGCTGGGATCCCAGTTGTTGCACATTTAGGTCTAACACCTCAATCCGTAAATGTACTAGGTGGCTACAAAGTACAAGGGAAAGATAAAGAGGCAGGTGAAAAACTGCTTCATGATGCAAAGCAATTAGCTGCTAAGGGTGCTATTGCTTTAGTATTGGAATGTGTTCCTAAGGAGCTTGCAGCAATCGTGACAAATACAGTCTCAATACCTACAATCGGAATTGGTGCTGGTGTGGAATGCAATGGACAGGTTCTCGTCTATCATGATATTTTAAAGTATGGAGTGGATCGTTTACCAAAATTCGTAAAGCCGTATGCTGATTTTAATAAAGTCGGAACACAGGCTATCGAGTCCTATATATCAAATGTTAAAGACAGAACTTTTCCACTAGATGAACATTCGTTTATGATTAGGAATAAAGATTTATTACCAAACAATACAGAAGGTAGATAATATGAAAATAATACGTTCAACAACTGTAATGCAGGAAAAAATGATTAAAATATCCAAATCCAAAAGCATAGGATTTGTTGCAACCATGGGATATTTTCATGAAGGACACTTAGCATTAATGAAGCAGGCAGCCGAAGATAATGAAGTTGTCGTTACAAGTATTTTTGTGAACCCTTTGCAATTTGGACCAAATGAAGATTATGAGCATTATCCGCGCGATGAGGAACAAGACATCCAGCTTGCAGAACAGGCAGGAGTAGATATATTGTTTATTCCAAATGTTAAGGAAATGTACCCGACTAATATGAATATAACCTTATCGGTTGAAGAGAGAGCGAATGTTCTATGCGGGCGATCACGACCAGGTCATTTTGAAGGAGTTATAACTGTTTTAACCAAATTATTTAATATAATACGCCCGAATAAAACATATTTTGGTTTGAAAGATGCTCAACAAGTAGCAGTTGTCGACGCACTTATAAATGATTTGAATTTTCCTATTCAACTTATTGCATTACCAACTATCCGTGAGCATGATGGATTAGCAAAGAGCAGCAGAAACGTGAATTTAGCCAATGTCGAAAGAAATCAGGCAGTTTGGCTAAAAAAAGCACTTGAGTATGGTCACCAACTAGTGGTTGACGGAGAGCAAAATCCTGCTATTATTGTAAAAGAGGTAATTGATGTAATAAACAGAGAAACCTCTGGTACTGTCGATTATGTCGAAATGCTGAGTTATCCAGAGTTGCAATCAGTCTCCACCATTAAAAATAATGTTGTTTTAGCAGTTGCAGTGCAATTTAATCGCGCAAGATTAATTGACAATATTATCTTTAATGAAAATGGAAAGCTGATAAAGCAATTTTACTAGGAGGCAGTTTCATGTTTCGTACTATGATGAAAGCAAAAATACATCGCGCGCGAGTTACGGAAGCGAATTTAAATTATGTGGGCAGTATTACAATAGATCAGGATCTATTGGATCAGGTTGATATGCTGCCACATGAAAAAGTTCAAATCGTGAACAACAACAATGGATCACGGCTTGAAACATATGTGATACCCGGAGCAAGAGGGTCAGGTACTATTTGTCTAAATGGTGCTGCAGCACGCCTTGTCCAACCAAATGACATTGTTATAATTGTTTCGTATGCACTTATTTCGAATGATGAATTAGCATCATATAAACCAAAAGTTGCCATTATGAATAACAGTAATGAGATTGAGCAACTTATTGAGCAAGAACCACCGCTGACCGAGATGTAATATTTTTGGTTATCAGGTAGAACTCTTATCAGTTTATATGGTAAGAGTTTTTTTTGCTTATACGGAAACGATAATAAGAAATGTGGATATACAATTAAAGCTAAGTAACATGAGAGATAGGTGGAAGTATGGATGAAAAATTTGTTGTGATTGATCTGGAAACTACAGGTCATTTTCCGGCAGAACATGATAAAATTATCGAGGTTGGAATCGTTGTTATTCAAAATAATGAAATTACTGACGAATTTTCCAGCTTCTTTAATCCGAATATGCCAATTCCATCTTTTATAACAAATTTGACTGGTATAACTGATCATGATGTACAAGATGCCCCAATGTTTGAAGAAAAGGCTCAAGAAATTATTAATTTATTTGATAATAGCTATTTAATTGCTCATAATGTTCCTTTTGACTTAGGGTTTTTGAATGAGGAGCTGGCATCTAATGGTTATCGGCAACTAAGTAACTCGGTAATCGATACGGTTGAGCTTTCCCGTATGTTATATCCCAAGGCTCCCAGTTATAAATTGGGGCAATTGGCAGAGCACCTCCAAATTATGCATAATGATCCACATCGAGCTTTGTCAGATGCATATGTGACAGCGAAATTGTTTTTAAAATTAAAGCAGAAGATAAATTCATTACCTTATGAAACCGTTACGCATTTATTAAAGCTGGAAAAGATGCTAAAGTCAGACATATATAACTTGCTTTATGAACAACAGCAAGAGCTAGCTTTTTCTGTTTATGAAGATGATGATATTGATACGTACAGAGGGTTGGCCTTTAAGTCAACAGATGAAACGAAACAAGATAAAAAAGATATCGAAACAGCTTTTGGAAATTTTCTTGACGAAATTTATGAAAATGACGGTACAATGCACCAACAAATGCTTAATTATGAAAAAAGAGAAGGGCAACGTGAAATGTCCGAAAACGTCTACGATGCTTTTCGAATGAAAAATCACGCCTTAATTGAAGCAGAGACCGGAACGGGTAAAACGTTAGCCTATTTAATCCCTGCAATTTATGAGGCGGTATCAGAAAAAAAGAGAATTATTATTAGTACATATACAACTCAGCTACAATCCCAGTTAATGGATGAAGAGATTCCATTAATTCATAAACTGGTGCCAATTCCATTTAAGATAGCTTTGCTTAAAGGAAAACAACATTATATTAGCTTGGAAAAATTTGAACGTGCATTATCTTCAGAACAAGCAGATAACTATGATATAACGCTGACTAAGGCAATGATACTTGTTTGGTTGACTGAAACAGTTACAGGGGATATCGATGAAATCCAGTTACCTTCAAGCGGTTACTTATTTTATAGAAAAGTATCAACAGATACAGAAGGTTCAATTGATCCAACAAATCCTTGGTTTTCACGTTCGTATTATCAAAAAGCGCGTAAAAAAGCACAGCAGGCAGATATCTTGATAACGAACCATGCATTATTATGTACTGATATGTTTAATGATTATCAATTATTACCCTCCTATGACAAGGCAATTATTGATGAAGCACATCATTTGGAAGAAACAGCTTCAAAACATTATGGTTTAAAGCTTGATTATGTCCATGTGCAGTATACATTAACGCAAATAGGTGATACAAATGATGGAAATTGGCTAGGTAAGCTACTTACAAATTACCCTGCTAACAATAAAAGCTTTGCAGTGGATGAATGGGATAACATTTATAACAAAGCTAAATATGAGGTTGATGATTTATTCCGTATGCTTTTTCAGTATGTTATAGAACAAAAACAGAAGGAAAAATCATTAAGTGATATTGGAAGAATCCAGTATCGCTTTGATGAAGTAGAAAAAAATTCAGCACAATGGAATGTCATCATAGAAATGTCAACACGCTTGACATTCTATCTTAGAGATCTTATTCATTTGCTATCACAATTAAAACAATCTCTTTTAAAAGAAAAAGATATTGATAAAAATAATTTGGAAGAACTAACCAGAATTATGGAAGCAATTCAATTGATTATTGATTCCCTTGAGCAATTGTTTTTATCGGATGAGGGAATTGCAAATGTTAAATGGATGGAAATTGAGGCTTATGGAGCAAAAAACGCTGTATACCTATACAGTGAACCAACAGATATGTCTACATTGCTTTCAGAGGATTTCTTTAATCAAAAACAAAGTATTATTCTTACAAGTGCTACATTGACAATGAAAAATTCATTTTCTTTTATTAAGAATCGGCTAGGACTGGAATCTGATCAAACGCTGACAACTAAAATTAATTCTCCATTCTCTTATGAGAATCAAGTGCAGTTAATGATTCCGGATGACTTTCCTGATATCAAACATGGAAACCTGGATGATTTTATTTATTCCACATGTGAGGCCATTTTGTCGTTAGCACAAATAACAAATGGAAGAATGCTCGTGTTATTTACGTCCTATGACATGCTTAGAAAATCATATAATTTGTTAAGAGAGACAATTGATATTAATAAATATATGCTAATTGCACAAGGTATTTCAAGCGGCAGCAGATCCCGATTAAAGAAGAATTTTCAAACGTTTGATCAGTCAATTTTGTTAGGAACAAGTTCCTTCTGGGAAGGTGTCGACATACCGGGCGATGATTTATCATGCCTAATGATTGTGCGTCTTCCATTCCAACCGCCTAATCATCCGGTATACGAAGCAAAATCAAATCATTTAAAAGAAGAAGGTAAAAATGCTTTTTTTGAATTAGCATTACCTAATGCTGTTATTCGTTTTAAGCAAGGTTTTGGCAGGTTAATACGCTCATCTAATGACCGAGGTATTGTTTTTGTCTGTGATGCACGTATTATTAAAGCTCGATATGGAAAATATTTTACGGAGTCAATTCCCTCCGTCCCAACCACTTATAATTCTACCCAGGCACTAATGGACAAGGCAATGGATTGGTTTTAGTCATAGGTGAATAAGTGGACTGACGTGACATATTTAGATCATTATTAAATATTAGAAAACTTGACTTATGGTTAAACCTTAGTTGCACTGCGCTAAAACAGTAAGAAAGTATTTGTACGTTCTTAACGGCAAAAAATATACTGATGTACCAAGTGATACATCAGTATGATATGGTATGATATGGGATAGGAGATATTGTTGAAATAAATAAAAATAAAACAAATTTACACGAATGCTTGTTATACTATATATTGTAATTCATCCTATTTATTCAACGTTACCTATATTGTTCGCAAATACGAAGAACACTATGTGTAGTAAAATTTGATAAAACAAGTAGTATTTATTATTGGAGGGAAAACGATGGATAATAAATTGGAGACATCTAGTTGTTCTTCAGTTAATTATAAAATAGTTGGTTACATTATTTCACCGTTTGTTGAGGCCAATGGAAAATAAGCGTTATTCACGGCTTAACATACCTGATTGGCTTAAGTGGGTTTTTGCTGTAACATTACTTATATTGATTGCTTGTTTTATTTATGGTATTTATTTATATAATGCTATTCAACAGGATAAAACATCATCATTTGAAGATGTGAAAGATGAAGTGATGGCAGAAACAGAAATAGTAACAATTGACAAAGTAAAAAGATTTCACGGTGATAAAGCTTATTATATAATTTATGGGGAAACAAACAACAACAAACAGAAAATAATTTACTATCCTTTTAGCAAAAATATTGAAGATATAACCATTGTAGATAAATCTGAAATAATTTCAGAAGAATCTATACGAAAAGGGTGGAATGAATCTTGCAAAAACTGTAATCTTTTTGATATTACTCCAGCATTAGTTGGTGATAAGCCATCATGGGAGATTACGTTTACAGATGATTCAAATCGATACGTTATTGATTACTTATCCATTTATGATAGTACACGTATTGAACAATTCCGTTTTAACCATATGTTCAAATAGAAAGGTGATTACATGGATTTAGCAAAGAGAGTAAAAACATTAACGCCATCATCAACATTAGCAATTACTGCAAAAGCAAAAGAACTTAAAAATCAAGGTCATGATGTTATTGGACTTGGAGCGGGTGAGCCAGACTTCAATACGCCAGAATACATTATTAAGGCTGCTGAATCTGCAATGAAGAATGGTTTTACTAAATATACGCCATCTGGAGGTATTCTGGACCTTAGAGAAGCGATTGTCAGCAAGTTTAAACAAGATAATGAGTTAGAATACTCAACAGACCAGATAATTGTCACAACAGGCGCGAAACATGCTTTATACACATTATTTCAAGTGATACTCAATGAGGACGATGAAGTCATTGTTCCAGCACCATACTGGGTCAGTTATCCAGAACAAATTAAATTAGCTGGTGGGAAACCTATTGTCGTTGAATCAGATGAAAAAAATAATTTCAAACTGACTCCAGAACAACTTGAATCGGCAATAACATCCAAAACAAAAGCATTTATCATAAATTCACCAAGTAATCCTACTGGGATGATGTATGATGAAGAAGAACTGAAAAAGCTAGGAGAAATATGTTTAGAACACAATATCTTAATTGTGTCAGATGAAATTTATGAAAAATTAATCTATACCAGTGATAACCATGTTTCAATTGCTGCACTATCAGATCAGTTAAAACAACAGACAGTAATTGTCAATGGTGTATCGAAATCACATGCAATGACAGGTTGGAGAATAGGATATGCAGCAGGACCAAAGGAAATCATTAAAGCAATGACAAATTTAGCGTCTCATTCGACATCAAATCCTACATCAATTGCACAGTATGCTGCGTTAGCAGCGTATAATACAAAGGAAGATCCAAATGAGGAAATGCGGTCTACTTTCAGTAATCGTCTTGAATTATTATTGGAATTATTGAATGATATCCCAGGCATCTCCTGTATTAGGCCAAAAGGTGCATTCTATCTGTTTCCAAATGTAATTGACGCAGTAAAAAGCAATGGATTTGAATCTGCTGATGAATGGGTTACTGCATTACTTGAAGAAGAAAAAGTTGCACTAGTTCCTGGATCAGGGTTTGGGGCACCAAATAACGTACGTTTATCTTATGCAACATCAATTGATTTATTAGAAGAAGCCGCAAAGCGAATCAAGCGTTTTGTGTTAAACCATCAATCATAGCAATGGAGGTAATTTTCTTGAAAACAACGATTTCGCAAGTACCAAAATATGAAGGACAAGTAGTTACAATTGGAGCATGGCTTTCTAATAAACGGTCGAGTGGTAAAATTGCCTTTTTACAACTCAGGGATGGAACAGGTTTTATGCAAGCAGTAGTTGCCAAAAGCGATGTTGCAGAAGATATCTTTCAACTTGCCAAGAATATGACACAGGAATCATCAATGTACATAACAGGTAATATTGTGGAAGATAAAAGAAGCCCATTTGGATATGAGATGCAAGTTAGTGACATTAAATTGATTCAAGAAGCAGTTGATTATCCAATAACTCCAAAAGAGCATGGAACAGAATTTTTAATGGATCATCGTCATTTGTGGCTACGCTCAAAACGGCAACATTCAGTTATGAAAATAAGAAATGAAATTATACGTGCCACATACCAATTTTTTAATGAAAATGGTTATGTAAAGGTCGATCCTCCAATTTTAACTGGGGCTTCAGCAGAAGGTACTACAGAGTTGTTCCATACGCAGTATTTTGATGAAGAAGCTTACTTATCACAAAGTGGTCAGTTATATTTGGAAGCTGCAGCAATGGCACTGGGAAAAGTATTCTCATTTGGACCAACATTCCGTGCTGAGAAATCTAAAACAAGAAGACACTTAATTGAATTCTGGATGATTGAACCAGAGATGGCATTTATGGATCATAATGATAGTCTAGAGGTGCAAGAACAGTATGTGAGTTTTGTTGTTCAATCAGTACTTACAAATTGTAAACTCGAATTGGATACCCTTGAAAGGGATACATCTAAACTTGAAAAAATCAAAGCACCTTTCCCAAGGATCAGTTATGATGATGCTGTCGAGATGTTGAAGAATAAAGGGTTTGATGATGTTGAATGGGGAGTTGATTTTGGTGCCCCACACGAGACAGCAATCGCTGAAAGTTTCGATAAACCAGTTTTCATTACAAATTACCCGGCTGAAATAAAAGCATTTTATATGAAACCAGACCCAGAAAGATCAGACGTTGTTCTATGTGCTGATCTAATCGCTCCAGAAGGTTATGGAGAAATTATTGGCGGTTCTCAGCGTATTGATGATTTGGAATTAATGAAACAGCGATATGAAGAACATGATTTAACTGGTCCGGCTTATAAATGGTATCTGGAATTACGTCAATATGGCAGCGTACCACACTCAGGATTTGGATTAGGTCTTGAAAGAACAGTTGCATGGCTGTCTGGTGTAGAACATGTGCGAGAGACTATACCATTCCCTAGATTATTAAACCGATTGTATCCTTAATGAACTTGACAAACTATTCTGGTTATCCACAGAGTCTAAGTTTTGCACTATAATAATGTAAAAATCCCTTGCAGATGGATGGCAAGGGATTTTATAATCTTGATAAAATTAAATTCATGCTATACTGGGAAATGAGGTGTTACACATAATGAAGAAATCGATTTCATTTCAGGATATAATAACAAATCAACTGCAAATACCAATAAAATTACTTGATGACTATACATCATTGGGTCTAAATGAAAAAGAAATCATGCTTATTTTACAAGTACTTCGTTTCATGCAGGATAATAATGACTTTCCTACCCCTAATGACCTAGCATCACATTTAACTTTTGATGAAAAGGAATGTGCAAATATTTTACGAAAGCTTATCCAAAAAAACTTTTTGTCAATAGAACAATTGAAAAATGAACAGGACCAATTAAGCGAAGTATACAGCTTAAACCCACTGTGGGAAAAATTATTTACAAAGGAAGAAGAGAAAGTAAGCACACAAGAAGATGGTACTATTTTTATTTTATTTGAGCAGGAATTTGGGAGACCATTGTCTCCGTTTGAAATCGAAATGATAAATACCTGGCTGGATGCAGATGAACTTAAACCAGCCTTAATTAAGGCTGCATTGCGAGAGTCTGTACTAATGGCTAAGCTAAATTTTAAATATATCGACCGAATTCTTCGAGACTGGCAAAAGAAAGGAATCCATACTGTTGAACAAGCTCGCCAGGCTAGTAAATCCTTTCATCAAAACCAAGCACAAACACAAAAACAAACTGATACCAATAAGAAACGCGATACATCTTTTTATTATAATTGGCTTGATGGGGAGGACAATTAAATGCTAAATAAAAATCAAGTAAATTACTGTTTAGATGTGATGAAGGAAATGTATCCTCAAGCTGAGTGCGAACTCCGTCACTCCAACCCATTTGAATTGGTAATCGCTGTATTATTATCTGCACAATGCACTGATGTACTTGTAAACAAAGTAACGGAACCTTTGTTTAAGAAATATAAAACACCAGAAGATTATTTAGCTGTCTCATTGGAAGAATTGCAAAAGGATATAAAATCAATTGGTTTATATCGAAATAAGGCAAAAAATATTCGAAAGCTATGCCAAATGCTGATCGATGATTATGGTGGAGAAGTACCTAAAACCAAAACTGAATTAATGAAACTTGCAGGAGTAGGACGAAAAACTGCAAATGTAGTAGCTTCTGTTGCATTTAGAGAACCAGCGATAGCTGTAGATACACATGTAGAGCGCGTTGCTAAAAGGCTGGCGATCTGTCGGTGGAAGGATTCGGTGTTGGAAGTTGAACAAACATTAATGAAGAAGGTCCCAAAAGATGAGTGGGCTGATACACATCATCGAATGATATTTTTTGGCAGATATCACTGTAAAGCAAGAAATCCGCAATGCCCGGAATGTCCGTTACTGGAACTTTGCAGGGAAGGGCAGAAACGGATGAAAAAGGCTGAAATGATTGATTAACAAACATAATAATAGAGACTTAAAAAGAGGCAACCTTCAATGAAGAAGGTTGCCTCTTTAACTAATTAGTTATTTTGTTCATCATCGGCGCCACCGTCATTTTCATTACCGGTGCCACCACCACCGTCATCGCCCGGTTCATCCGATTCACCTTCAACAGTAGCTTGAGCGCTGCTGGAATCTCCTCTGACTCCCTGATTAGCCCCATTTTGACCAATAGGTGTAACGGTAATGGTATAAGACCCAGGCGGGGCATCTTCAATTACAATACCCATGGATTCAACAGTTTGCCTATTAACCTCACTGCCATCTTGTGTGACAACCACTTCAAAACGTGCTGGTGGTCCATTATATCCCCAAGATACATCAACAGTCGAGCCAGACACTGAAGCGCTCAGATCACTAACTGAAGGTATATTACCTTCACCATTTTCTTCCTCTTCTTCGTCTTCTTCTTCCTCAGGAACTTTAACTGACGCTGTTTTTGGTTCACTTGAGTTAGCTTCTGTTTCATTACTAACAGCCACAACCTGTATTTCATATTCAGAACCAGGTTCGACATTTGAAATTTCAATTGATGTTTCTTCGGTGGAAGATAAGCTTTGCATTTCTCCACCATCAACACTTGCACTCACTTCAAATGAAACATCCTCATCTGAATTATACTTCCATTCAGCCTGTATAGTATTGGACTCTTTATCAAAAGAAGCCTTTAGACCTTCAACAGGATCTAATTGATCATATTTTTCAGATGTGTCAGTCGGTTCATTACCTTTAACAAATAGTTCTGTCACAATCTCCGAATCTGGTGTGAAGTCACTTGGAAGCTTAGCAGGTCTAGATCCCTCTTCAACAGCAACCTCTACGACAGAATCTGGTTTTGTAAAGTCTGGTGTCTCCTTATCTTTGGATAACTCTGTCATCGTATTTTTAAATAATGCATGCGGTATTTTTGTGTCAGAAATACCAATATTATTATTATTGTAACCAGTCCAAATGGAGATAGTATAATTCGTGCTATATCCACTAAACCAAGAATCTGGAGAACCTTCTACATCATCGCGGTTTGTTGTTCCGGTTTTACCTGCTACAGGCAGTCCTGGTACATTGGCTAATTTACCAGTACCTTCTGTAACAACATTTTTCAACATATCTGTAATCATATAAGCAGTATAGTCAGACATCGCCGGTTTAGGCTCGGGCTTTAAATCGACAGTTTTTCCTGTGTCTGGAAACTCTACTTTTGTGACAGCATAAGGCTCATTGTAGATACCTTCATTTGCAAAAGCTCGATACGCACCAGCTAATTTCGTTGGATTCGTACCTGAGGATCCACCAATAGAATCAGTTAATTGTATTTCATCATTTTCAAATTCAATACCTAACCCTTTTGCGAATTCTTTTGCCGTACCTCTGCCAACTTCTTCAAATGTTTTAGCAGCAGGAACATTCAACGATTGCTCTAAAGCGAAGCGCATTGATACCCAATCGTAATAATGACCGTTGTTCACCCAAGTGTTTATTTGATCATCTGTACCAGCTATATCAAATGGACCATCATCATTTAATTGATGATATGTTGACCATTTTTTGTTTTCAATTGCTGGACCATAGTCAATTATCGGTTTGAATGTTGACCCGGGCTGACGGCTAATATCAGTTGCGTAATTTAAACCATCGTTCTCTAGACCGCCGCGTGCACCACCGATTGCTCGGATAGCCCCAGTTTTTGTATCCAGGACAGTCATACCTGCTTGCAGTTTGACCTTATCACCATCAGGGTTTGCAGGGTCTGTAACAGGTTCTGGATAATTAATCGGGTTATCCTCACTGTCTGATAATAAAAATTCAACATATTCTTGTGCATCTGTATCAATAGTTGTATGAATTTTCAAACCATCCGTATAAATATCCGCGCCATCTACTTTTTCTTCAACTTCATCGCGTACTTTTTGGAGGAACGCTTGATATGGAGTTGTGTCAGGCTGATCGCCAGCTAATAGTGAAGGGATATCAACTTCCCTCGCTTTATCAGCTTGTTTCTGCGATATTTTTCCATGCTGAACCATTAGACTTAAAACGGTATTCATACGTTTTTTCATTAATTCAGGATTTTTGTATGGATTATATGCTGATGGCCTTTGCGGCAACCCAGCTAATATTGCAGCTTCTGGCAAATTAAGCTTGCTTAAGTCAGTTTTACCAAAATATAATTCAGCCGCTTTGGCAACGCCGTAAGCACCATTACCATAATAAATTTTGTTTAAATACATCTCTAAAATTTGTTCTTTTGAATATTCCTGTTCCAGTTTTAAAGCTAACCATTGTTCTTGAACTTTAATGCTAACTTTCTTTTCAGGTGATAAAAAAGATTTCTCAACTACTTGTTGGGTAATTGTACTGGCACCTTCAGAACCAAATCCATTGGTAACATTAGCTATTATAGCTCCACCGATACGCCATATATCAATTCCAGGGTGTTCATAGAATCTTGAATCTTCTGTAGCAATAACAGAATCCTCTAAAACATCGGGAATTTCATTATACTCGACCTTCGTGCGTTGCTCTGCGCCTAAATCGGCAAATAATTCTCCATCTTTATCATATATTTTTGATGAAAATGGGATGGATAATTTAGACGCATCAATTTCAGGAGCCGTAGCAATATAATAGGTAAATAGTGCACCTACACCAATACCGATTGCTAGAACTGCAATACCTGTTATTAATAATATCTTTTTCCATAATGGTTTCTTTTTTGATTGTTTTTGTTTTCTTCTTGCTGTACGAGACTGGCCTTTTTCTGCCATAGCTCATCTTCCTCCAATCTAAAAATAAAGCTTATCTATTACTTCTAAATAGTTAACTCTTGCCTGATAGTGAAATGGAATTACATATCCTTTTTCTCTGATGGTTTCATATGGTATTGACTTTTTCCCACCATTAAACTGCTTATCCCAGAGTGGAATGAAGGATTCAGCAGGCATATAATATGTTTCATTATATACTGCGAAGCGAATTATTAAAAAGCTAACGCCTCCGTGATCAATTATCGATTTCATATGCTTTATTTGGTGTTCATGTATATTCGCAAGCGGAAATCGCGTTTTATTTTTCGTTTCCTTTGCCTCAAAATCAACATATTTGTGTTTATATATACCATTATAGTCAGTTGTAGATGCTTGTTTAAAATAGCCTTCAGTTATGACAGCAGCACTCCGTTTAGGATAATGTACATTTACTATTTGTACAGGTGTTGGCTTTTTATGAATAATTGCTTTATCTCTATCCAGGTAATAGGTATTTGTCGCATTTATATCATCCTCCAGCGTCATCCCACGGTTACTAAAACCAAGCTTAGGATCTGACGATTGTTGTTTCACGTTATTCTTTTTTCCGTTTGGATAATTCATTATTTTCCCCCTTGCATATTTAAATATCATACCAAAAATACTACAAGATGATAACTATTAAAAAATTTGGCATTCATTAAAGGGATTTTTATGAAAGTTTTTGGTGTTATCTTAGCAGATAAGAAAGTATTTATCTTTCTTGTTTGTAAAATCAAACAGACATCTGAAAGAGGTGCTATTATGAATCCCAAACTAAGAAATAATGATTATCTCTATTATATTATAAATAAGACAAATCAGCATAACACCGATAACATTTCCCGAACAAAAGCATATCAAAACTTTTATATGGAGTTTAATGAGATAAAATGGGCATTCATTGCAAGTATGGTATCCCGGAATGCTGGATGGAATATGACAGATTTATTTTTATCCCCATTTCAAAAAATTCTTTCAAGTGACCAAAACAAGCAATTGTTTATGACATATGAACGAGCAAACTGGCTGATTTTTTCTGATGCGTACCCACAGTTGCTTGTTTATAAACTTTCGATTCAATTAAACAGATCAATGTTCCATCTATTACCAAATTTAAATGTATCACAGTTTATGGTTCAAGAATGGAATAATTATTGGAAAGATAATGATAAAGAAAGACTTATGATTGCCTTAATAATTAATGAACAGAATATAATACAAAAACCTGTCATTCAACAGTCTTATTTTAAGTATCATATTTTTTTACGACTGCCATACCTATTACAAGATTTTTTATTTATGAATGCTATTATTTTACCCACAAGAAAAAGCCTTTTATATGGTACATACGTACATGATTTCACAAACCTTTCAAAACGTATCGATTTAGGAAAGCGTATAGCGTCCATCATGTTTAAACCAATGATTTATGATCGGTTGCTTGAATTTGCCCATTCAATTGAACATACCGGTTCTCGCTGGGATTATGAACAATTTCTTGGAAAACAGTTCGAAAAAGGACCTTTATTACGAACTGTGTATCCAGTAATCACTCATCAAGATATTATTCGATTGGATTGGTATAAAAGAGGGGGGATAAAGAAAAAATGGATGGAAAGCTCAGAAGACAATTTGAATTCAGACGTCAGCCAGTCATTCTACAAAAGAAGAGAATTACTTTATGCCTATTATCACTTAAGAAATAGCATTAAATAGAAAAAGGATTTGTATGATACAAACCCTTTTCTAAAGATTATGTTGATGGACGATTTGGACCATCTAACTTTTTATCTCCTGTATGATTTCGCTTCTTTTGTCGGTCATTTTCTGCTTTTTGTTGGGATTTCTTTTTCACCATATTGACACCTCCTTTCCATTTAGTTTGTCTATATATCAGCGAAACTACACTTGTTTTGCCATATTTCTTCTAGTTTTGTCGAAGGGGAAGGGATGACTAAATATTCCTCGAAAATGTAATTAATACTTATATAAAAAGGGTGGTTGTTATGGCAATTATTAAGGATATGAATCAGAAGGTTCATGGAATAGATAAAAGGAAATTTAGAAATTCAATCGGGGATTTAGCTGATCAATTAAGACTGATTGAACAAAAAATTACGATGGGAACAGATAATAGCATAGACTTCAATTTCCAGGAACAACAAAAAGAAATTAATCGCGTGTATTCATCTGTCCAAAAAATCACGAAAAGAGATAAGCTTCTAATGTCCAATTATGCACCGAAAGCTAAAAAAAGATTATCCTAATATGTGCTTATTTGAATTAGTAATGATAAAATGTACCTGTTAGAAAATATTTTTATAAAGGCAGGACAGTTTTTATGGAATTGGAATTACAAACAAAGCAATTTAAAGAACATGTAGATAAATTAAAAGAAAGATACGAAAAAAATAACCCACCTGAGAATAAAAAAGATAAAGAATTTTTTCTTATGGTAAAAGAATATACAGCACCTATATATTTATTCTTAGAGGAATGGGAAGAAAGTACACTTCAAGTTGTTAAGGATCGTAAAGTTAATATCCATCCTCAGCAGGTAACTTCTACAAAGGAAAATATGGAGTTATTATTAATGCATAGTTTCTACATCGATGCAAAGAGAAAAAGGTACATGGAATTAAATCATTCAGTACTCTATGTATTGGATCAATTATTAAGAGAGCTTAAGCATAATAACATGTAAAAACTTTACAAGACCAGCTTTATCTATTATAATTACCTTCCATTTAGTGTGAAGGGGGAACATGGTATGAGTGAAAAAGAATTGATTCAAGAGGCAATTACTATTCGAAATAAAGCATACGTTCCATACTCAAAATTCCCTGTAGGAGCTGCATTGTTAACCAAATCAGGTAAAGTATATACAGGATGTAATATTGAAAATGCAGCATATCCTGTAAGTTGCTGCGCTGAACGAGTAGCAATCTTTAAAGCAATTGCAGATGGTGAACGTGAATTCAAAGAAATGGCAGTAGTAGCTGATACTAAACGGCCCGTACCTCCTTGTGGTTCATGTCGGCAGGTAATGAGCGAATTTTTTGATAGTAAATTAACAGTCCATTTAACAAACTTACATAATGATATTAAATCCGTTACGATGGATGAACTATTGCCTTTTTCTTTTCAGCCAGAAGATTTAACCGAAAAATAGATCAAAATGGAGCTGTTACTTTCAGCTTCATTTTTTTGCAGTAAGAATACTTTCTTGCTGCAAAAGAGTAATTAAGACTTATATTAAAGCTTGCATTCCAAAGTATAAGATGTACTACATAAGAATCCATTTAACGGATGCCAAGTCCTAACATTTTATTAACCCAAAAGACAAGTTCACCTAATAATGTTATACTATGGTTAAGGAAGAAATCATGCATAAATTAAAGGGACAAACAATACAATTAAAATTGACATTTACTTATTAATCACTAGTAGAGAAAAACAATTAAAAAAGTATGAGGTGACTTTAAATGAATACTAATCGCATTCAGCTCAATGGAAAAGAAATTCTGGAAAAAGAGTTTAAAACAGCAATGCGTGGCTACCATCAGGAAGAAGTTGATGAGTTTCTTGATACAGTCATTCAGGATTATGAAGCATATGAACAAGAAATAGAGAAATTAAAGCAGGAAAACGACCGACTAAAGAAACAGTCTGATCAAACTAGAACTAGAACTGCAACAACTCCAAACCATCAAGTAAATTATGACATCTTAAAACGCTTATCCAATCTTGAGAAATCGGTCTTTGGCAAAAAATACGCTGATTCCTAAATTTAGTTTTTTTTACCAATGAAGTAGGCTTGTGAATATGTTATAATTTAGTTACTAAAAAAGTTGAGTACTCACGTAATCGCTGTATATTTAGTATGCAGAGGAAAGTCCATGCTCACACAAGCTGAGACGTTTGTAGTGTTCGTGCCTGACGAAATCATAAGTCAGGATAACCTGATTGGGTTAATGGCAGTGGAAAATCCTAACTCTTATGACATGGATTAATACACTTGAAAGTGCCACAGTGACGTAGTCGGAGTGGAAACATTCCGAGTGGAACGCGGTAAACCCCACGAGTGAGCAACCCAAATATTGGTAGGGGCATCCTTGATTAGGGAAATTGAACCGAAAAAGGGACAAGTAATATATTGCTTGTAGATAGATGATTACGACCAATGTACAAGGTTGACCACCGTTTGAGTACATTGGAACAGAACATGGCTTACCGAGTATTCAATGGTCTATACGTAAATTAACAAACCTTTCTGATTGTCTTAATTAGGAAGGTTTTTTGTTGTGGAAGAAACTATAATAAGAATTCAACTTTCGTAACGTAAAATGAATGCATAAACCTTGAAAGGATAATAAAGGTTGAAGAAACACTACTTGAGTTGACTTTGGATCAATGGTACATATTTGATATAAACTACGAACTAGTGGTTGTGTGTGTGCAGTAACACCGCTACGGAAATACACTTCGCGCACCTAGGGCGGCTGTTGAGCCCTCTTCGTGCTGACGCACTCAGATGTCTCATCTAGGCCTATCCTCCCCCAGGAGTCTACGTGTATTTCCTGCGCTGGGATTTGCTCGTTATAACTTGATAAAATATAACAAACTATACATTGTGATGGATAAAAAGTAAAAATTATTAAATCATTTAAACTAGCAGCTGGAATATGCGAGACTCCTGTGGGAAGAACAAGCTAGGCACTTGCTCACGGAAAGGGCATATTCCAGCTCGTGGTTAGAGAAACTTACAAATTTCACTCGTTCGCCGTTTATATCTTATAGGTACGAAAAACTTTTATCAATGTTGTCAAGGCAGCAAGTAAAAACGTTTGAAATTTTCAAAATAGCTGTTTGAGCTTATTCTATAGATGCGAAAGATGAGTAATCCTAGACTTAGTTTTCTATTAGTAATTTTAAAATGATATGGTAAACTATAACTAATTCTTGGAAATGAAAGGACTAAATGTATGACACAAGAGGTAACATTAATCGCAACAGCTGCTATGGGACTTGAATCTATAGTAGCAAATGAAGTAAAACAGCTCGGCTATGAAGTAGAAGTCGAAAACGGTAAAGTAGTATTTCAAGCACCAGTGTCTGCAATTCCCAGGTGTAACTTGTGGTTACGAACAGGGGATCGTGTGAAACTGAAGGTAGGTGTATTCAAGGTATCTACATTCGATGAATTATTTGAATCAACAAAGGCTCTGCCATGGGAACAATATATTATGGAAGATGGTAAGTTTCCTGTTTCAGGTAAATCTGTAAAATCTACATTATTTAGCGTTCCAGACTGTCAGGCTATCGTTAAAAAAGCAATAGCTGAACGGTTAAAATTAAAATATGGTGTCGCTTCAACAATGCCGGAAACCGGCTCATTATACAAAGTAGAAGTCGCGATTTATAAGGATGAAGCAATACTAACATTAGATACATCAGGTGCTGGGTTACATAAAAGAGGATACCGTGTTGGACAAGGTGAAGCCCCACTTAAGGAAACAATGGCTGCAGCACTCTTGAAGCTAACGAATTGGAAGCCAGAGCAGCCTTTAATAGATCCATTTTGCGGATCTGGTACAATCCCGATTGAAGCAGCATTAATTGGTCAAAATATTGCTCCTGGGTTTAATCGTGAATTCGCCTCTGAAAACTGGCCATTCGTCAAAGACCAGTATTGGGAAGAAGCTTTTCAAGAGGCTGAAGATAAAGCAAACTATGATCAAAAATTGGATATCACGGGATCTGACATTGACCATAAAATGATCAAAGTTGCGAACGACAACGCTAAGGAAGCTGGGTTAGGAGATCTAATTTCATGGAAACAAATGCAAGTAAAGGATTTGTTCTTACGAAAAGAGAATGGGTATATTGTAGGTAATCCCCCATATGGCCAACGTATTGGAGATCAGGAAGGCGCAGCAAAAATATACCAGAATTTGGGCAATGTAATGAAACAGCATCCAACTTGGAGTGTATATATATTAACTGCATATGAAGCATTCGAAAAAGAATACGGACAAAAGGCTACTAAAAAGCGGAAACTATTCAACGGGTTCATCCAAACAAATTATTATCAGTATTTTGGCAAGAGATAAGGGGGAATTCAATGTGGATAATATAGCACAAGCTCAAAAGGACTTCAAAGAATTATTAAATGAACTAGATGTTTATCGTGAAGCAATTACCCTAACACAATGGGATATGCGTACAAAAATTCCCAAAAAGGGAGTAGAGCAACGTTCGGAAGTAGTTGGTTTTTTATCTGAGAAAGTACATCAACTTGAAACATCAGAAAAGATGAAATATTTTATTGATCTTTTAAAAGACAATACCGAAGATGAAATCGTTAGAAAGACTGTAAAAGAATGCGAAGAAATATATGAACGAAATCGAAAAATCCCCAATGATGAATTCAAGGAATATGTAATGCTTCAGTCTAGATCAGAGTCCATCTGGCAGGAAGCACGAGAGACAGATAATTTCTCTCTTTTTCAACCTTATCTGGAGGAGTTAGTCGCATATAATCAAAGGTTTGCAGCGTATTGGGGTTATGAGGATAATATCTATGATGCTCTTTTACATAATTATGAACCTGGCGTTACAACTGAAACGCTTGATAAAGTATTCCCTGAAGTTAGAAAATCCTTATCGTCGTTATTGAACAAAATAAACCAGAGCAGCCATAAGCCGGATCCTGCTGTCTTAATAGGACATTTCCCTAAAAAAAACCAGGAAGACTTTACTATTAAGATTTTAGAGCAAATGGGTTATGATTTCTCTTCAGGACGTCTTGATGAAACTGTACATCCATTTGCCATCTCATTAAATATGAATGATGTACGTATAACCACTCGTTATGACGAAGAAGACTTTCGAACAGCTATTTTTGGTACGATTCACGAAGGCGGACATGCCTTATATGAACAAAACATTAGCAAGAAACTAATTAATACACCGTTAGCAACCGGCACTTCCATGGGGATACATGAATCACAGTCACTGTTCTGGGAAAACTTTGTGGGAAGAAATAAGTCTTTTTGGGATAGTAATTACGAGTTATTTCAGTCATATGCACCAAAGCATTTCCAGCACCTTCCATTACGTGAATTTTACAGTGCTGTTAATGAAGTGAAACCATCATTAATTCGAATTGAAGCAGATGAGCTAACCTATTCACTTCATATTATGATTCGATATGAACTAGAAAAGGCATTAATTAATAATGAAATTAGTGTTAGTGATTTACCACATCTCTGGAACGAAAAGATGGAGGAATACCTTGGAATAAAACCACCAACTGACAGAGAGGGAGTCTTACAGGATATTCACTGGTCCGGAGGTGATTTCGGTTATTTCCCTTCCTATGCGTTAGGCTATATGTATGCAGCACAGTTTCATAACACAATGAAGACTAAGATGAATGTAGATGATTTAATAAAAAATAATCAGTTTGATCAAATACGCAATTGGCTGACAGAGAATATTCATCAGTATGGGAAAATGAAAAAACCACTTGAAATAATCGAAGATGTAACAAAGGAAGAATTAAATCCGGATTATCTTGTGAATTATCTGACAAATAAATACACCAAATTATATAATCTTTAATATGCAAAAACAGGGGAAGCTCCCCTGTTTTTTTAGGCAGTTAAGAATTCTCTCTCCTACTGAATAAACGCAATTAAAGATTGCACTGCAAAGTATAAGGGGTTCTATTGAAAAGCAATATACGCTTTTATAGAACCCCTTTAATAATAAGTTTTTCTAATGTAGCATTATCAGTTATTTCCAATCGGCCAAGCAAATGGTGGAGAGCCTGGAGGTGAATGCTGAATAATTTCTATAAACGGAATGGTATATGCAAATAGAATCAGTGCAATTGTTAACCCAATCCAAAGTTTCCAATTTTCCAGGAATTTTGGTGTAGGTTCTGCATCTGGTTCTTCTTCTGCAATAGGAAACTCTTCTATTCCTTTTGGTGCAAAGAAAGCTAATTTAATAAATATATACACCATCAATATGATACCTATAAATAAAATTGAACCGCCAATCGCCTGTGAGTACTGATAACCAATCCACTCTGACGCTTGTTCGGTACCGCCATATGTTGAATAAGCTGATCGACGTGGTGCTCCAAATAAACCTGCAATATGCATTGAACCAGACATAATGGTCATACCAATTGTCCATATAATCGTTTGAATTATACCTAATTTATTGATTTCAGCTGTCAGTTTTCTTCCGGTTAAAGCCGGAATCAACCAATAAGAAATTCCAAAGAAGGTTAAAATAACAGTTGTTGCAACAGTCAAGTGAAAGTGTCCTGTTACCCAAATCGTGTTGTGCACGACTGCATTTAACTGGTGAGAAGCATTAATTATACCGCCAGTCCCAGCGGGAATAAATGCAAGCATACCTACCATCGGTGCAAAGAATCTTACATCCTTCCATGGCAAATGTTTTACCCAGCCAAATATGCCTTGAAATCCTTTTTTGCGTCCCGTAATTTCAAACGTTGCAAACATGGAAAAGGCAGTTAACAAAGAAGGTATAATAACCATAAATGTTAGTACAACTTGAATAAATTTCCACATTGGGTCAATTCCAGGTTCGGTTAGTTGATGGTGAAACCCTACCGGAATGGAAAACATTAAAAATAGGACAAAGGCTAGACGAGCTAACGAATCGCTAAATATTTTTCCACCAATAATTTTAGGGATTATAGCGTACCAAGCCATATATGCCGGAAGCAGCCAGAAATAAACTAACGGATGTCCAAAATACCAAAATAATGTTCTGCTTACTAAGATATTTATCGTGTCAGCATAACCAAGTGACCAAGGAATAAACTGAATCAATACTGTAGATGCTACACCTAATGTTGCAATAAACCATAGCAACATATTTATAACAACCATAAATGCTAATAGAGGTGACTTTTCATTTTTATGATATTTTCTCCATAAGAACATTTGCCTGAAGTTAACAAAGCAAGCAACCCAACTTCCAATAATTACTAATGCCAACCCAATATAAAAGGCCGGATGTGCTTTTAATGGAGCGTAAAAGGTATAGAGTACACTTGCTTTACCTAATAAAATTGTGATTGAAGACATAACAGTACCGACGAGCATAACCCAAAAGCCAACCCAGGAGATCTTACGCTGTTTAACTGTTAATCCAATTGTTTTATTAATTAACGTAAACTGGAATCCAATAATAAAGAATGTTGTTAAGACAAGCCCTAATATAACGCCGTGAACAGTCAATACTTGATAATAGTCAATACCCCATGGAAGTGTGAATGTCCCGGAACGAACCAATGTTTGGAGTAATCCCATTAGACCTCCAATTAGCAGGGCGATAAAAGCTACATAAATATAAGCCATAGATAATTTCGTTTCCTGTTTAGATAAACCTAATTTTTCATTAATCATTATTCATACACCTCCACAGTAGCGTACATCAAATGATGTCCTGTCCCGCAATATTCATTACAAACTAAAGTATATTCACCGGGTTTTTCCATTACAGTTTCATAACTGCTGACATAACCAGGTTCAACCATCATGTTTACATTCGTTCCAGCAAGTTCAAATCCATGAACAACATCTTTTGACGTTACATGGAACAAAACAGTTGATCCCTTGGGTACTCTGATAGATTTCACCTGAGCCCCTTCCTCATCAACACCTAAATCATAATTAAATGCTGAAGCAACAACATTAAGAATATATTTATTTTCATCTACCTTAGTCAAACCAAGATTTTCTTGTTTAAATGCCTCATTTGCTTCGACATTTTGTGGATCAATTGTTGTCATCTGGCTTTGTGGATGTGTTCCCTTATAAAATGCACCGATACCTATAACAAGAAGGAATACCACAAGTGATCCTACCCCAAACATTAGCCAAATCTTTTCGTATTTGTGTAAATGCATTTAAAACATCTCCCATATTTCTTTTTTATCTAATAACAAAAAGAGCATATACACCAAACCAACTAGCCAAAATAAATAGTCCAAGCATCATAACCGAAATGAATGTTCCTTTTAAGTCTGGACTTTCTTTTTTATTAGCTTTTTCGTCCTTTTGATGATGTAGACTCGTCAAATTACTCACCCCCATAAAATCAAATTACTGTTCTATCTTTAATGATACACCTATCAAAAATGAAAATTGTTGATTTACACGATAATTCATAAATTGTTCAATAACTGCTGTGAGCCAAGAGTTTAAGGGGATTATAAGCGATATATTAATAGAGATTATGAATAACTTGTGAAGAAACTGTTATATTTTTGTGGAAACTAAACAAACTAAACCTAAAAAGGTGAGTTCATGTCGTTTATATGTTCAGTTGGATTAGGTATTCCTTCAAATGAATTATCTCAGCCTTCAGTGAAAAATCTAGTCAGGGAAATTTTTACATACTCTGAAAGATTATTACCTGTATTTGACCATGCAATGATTGATAAAAGACAGTTTGTAGTGGGGGAGGATTGGTTTAAAGAAAAACATTCATTCCAGGAAAAGAATGATTTATATCATAGACATGCTATTAACTATTCATTACAAGCAATGGACGCTTGTCTAGCTAATAAAGAATTTCTTAAACAGGACATTCCATACGAAGCTATTGATTTAATTATCTTTGTGTCGAGTACTGGAATAGCTACGCCATCATTAGATACATATTTAATGAACGAGCGTCCTTTCCGGGAAGATATTGCCCGAATGCCACTTTGGGGATTAGGTTGTGCAGGTGGGGCAATAGGATTGTCCCGGGCTTTTGATTGGCTTACAGCTCATCCTGATAAAACAGTTCTAATTATCACATGCGAACTATGCAGTCTCACATTTCAAAAAGATGATAATAAAAAAAGCAACCTAATTGGTACAGCCCTATTCGGAGATGGAGTGGGTGCTGCTTTATTAGTAGGTGAAAATTCAACTTATCTATCTTATGTAAAGAAAGTAAAGCCACAAATAATAAATACGAGTTCAGTAACGATGAAGAACAGTAATTCCGTTATGGGGTGGGACATTACAAATGATGGATTGGAAGTAGTATTCTCAAAAAGTATTCCAGCACTTGTGCAGACATTCTGGAAGAAGCATATTGAGACATTTCTGCAAGATAATAATATAAACAGAAGTGAAATATATTCATTTATTGCACATCCCGGAGGTAAAAAGGTATTAGAAGCTATGGAAGATGTTCTGCAGGTTCCACAAGAAAAGTTTAAACATTCGTATCGTGTACTTAGAAAACATGGGAACATGTCTTCAGCAACTGTCTTTTATATACTGCATGAATGGTTAAAAGAGGGAGTACCGGAAAAAGAAAAAAGTATTTTATCAGCTTTAGGACCAGGATTTAGTTCAGAATTATTAATATTGGAGTGGAGTGAAAGATGACAACTTGGATGTGGCTATTTATTATTGCAGTTATTGCACAACGGCTGATAGAACTAAGCATTGCCAGGCGAAATGAAAGATGGATGAAAGATAGGGGAGGTATTGAAAAAGGGGGTAAGCATTATAAATGGTTTATATGGCTTCATAGCATCTTTTTTCTGTCGATGATTTTTGAAGCACTTTTAAATAATAATAACAGTACCGGAATTAATTACTTTTTGATCACTATATTTTTATTAACACAACTAGGGAGAATATGGTGTATTCATACATTAGGGAAGTTCTGGAATACGAAAATTATTGTTTTGCCAGGAGTCTCACTTATTAAAAAAGGGCCATATAAGTACGTGAAACATCCAAATTATATTATTGTCGCTATAGAATTATTTGTTATACCGCTTCTTTTAGGAGCCTATTTAACCGCATTTGTATTTCCGCTCTTGCATGTACTTCTATTAAAAATAAGAATTCCACGTGAAGAAAAGGCGTTAACGAAAGCGACTTTATAGCAAAAGAGGATAGCGAATTCGCTATCCTCTTTAAGTTTATTTTTTATGCAAGTTTTTAGCAATATACATAAATGGTGTATCGATTAGTGCTACTGCAAATTTAATTATATACGTTGTTAAGAAAATTTCCAGCCAAACAGAGGTTGGATATTCACCGTAAAATGCTATTGTACAAAAGACGGCAGTATCAAGAAGTTGACTTACAACTGTACTGCCATTATTTCGAATCCATAAATTTTTATCCGCTGGGAACAATTTACGCAGTTTGTCATAGATCCAAACATCAAAATATTGGCTAATAGCATATGCAGCCAAACTACCAGCAGCTATACGTGGGATCATTCCAAAAATAGTTGCTAGTGATTCATGGGCAATATCGTCTGCACCAGGTTCGAACATAAGTACAATTTGCATCACAATAGTCATGGTAATTAAAGTTGAGAATCCTAACCATACAGCTTTTTTTGCATCTTTCTTACCATACTTTTCATTCAAAATGTCGGTTGCTAGGTATGCTGTGCCATATATAATATTTCCCAACGTTGCAGTTAACCCAAATAGTTCAACTGTTTCCAGTACCTGAATATTAGCCATAACAGTCGCCATACCTATCCATGCAAAAAGACCCATTTTTCCAAACATACGATAAAATAACAATAATAATGAAAAGTTCACAAGGGCAAACAATATCCAAACTATTTCATTTGGCATGATAATAAATTCCTCCTTAGTTTTGATAACGCGGGAGTTTACGAACCGCGATTAAACAACAAAATTCATTATACGTATTTAGACTAAGAGAAGCAAGGGGGAGAAAATAAAGTAATCGACTTATTTGAATAATACTTTTTTGGATAGGCTTGATTACATATCACTTAGGATGGAGGCGTATAGTGTATGATGATGCTAAATAAGAACAAAGGTACATCCGCCTGTTGAGTGCCGTATGGACTGTGCTCAGCGCTGCGGGTAGGTCGACGTTGCCACGCAAAGCGGTGCTTTTAGTCGAACATCCAAAGCACTTAAATATTTTATAGTTTCCTAATACCAAAAAAAGCGGTAATCTTTTTCAGATTACCGCTCTATATATTGTTGAGTTATTTTTTAGTTACATTTGCAGCTTGTGGGCCACGTTCGCCTTCTACAATTTCAAAAGAAACTTCTTGTCCTTCTTCTAAAGACTTAAAGCCTTCTTCCTGGATAGCAGAATAATGTACGAATACATCATTTCCTTCTTCCAATTGAATAAAGCCATAACCTTTTTCTGCGTTGAACCATTTTACTACTCCGTTTTCCATGTAAATAAATCCTCCTAAAAGCTTTCACGTAAAACGTGTTAATACAAAGCAGATAAATGAATATCAAAAAAGGCAACCTCGTATAGAAGGTAGGATCACTAGTACGTCCACTTCTATAGAAGCTGCCTGTCGTTAATGAATCCATACATCTTCTTTGCTTATGTCTAATATAGCCTATTTTAGTCTAGCCGTCAAGAAGTTAGGCGTAATAAAGTTAAAACTTTTATAACAAACAAGGCTTAATGTAAACGCTTTAAAAATTGTCTAAATCAATGTGAAAATTATGTTAAATGCGTTACACTATAGATATTATTGTTGTGAGGAGGAGTACAAATGAAGACAGATATCGAGATAGCTCAACAAGCTGAACTAAAGCCAATTGGGGAAATCGCCAAAGGATTGGGATTGACAGGTAAAGACTGGGAGCCATATGGCCACACAAAAGCAAAACTGTCTGACTCTTTGTTGGACAAATTAAAAGAGAAACCAGAAGGCAAGATTGTCCTGGTAACATCAATCAATCCAACACCTGCTGGAGAAGGAAAGTCCACAGTTACTGTTGGGTTAGGACAAGCACTTACCAAATTAAACAAAAAAGCAATTATTGCATTGCGAGAACCTTCACTAGGACCTGTCATGGGAATGAAGGGCGGAGCGGCAGGCGGAGGATATTCACAAGTACTGCCAATGGAAGATATTAATTTGCATTTCACCGGTGATTTACATGCAATAACAAGTGCCAATAATGCGTTATCAGCCATGATCGATAACCACATACATCGAGGAAACGAATTAAACATAGACCCACGTCGGATTGAATGGAAACGAGTTATGGACATGAATGACCGTGTATTACGTCAGATAGTTGTCGGCTTAGGGGGACCTTTACGAGGAGTTCCAAGAGAAGATGGATTTACCATTACAGTTGCCTCAGAAATAATGGCTATTTTGTGTTTAGCATCAAATCTTGAAGATCTGAAAGAAAGAGTCTCGAGAATAGTTATTGGCTATACATATGATGAAAAGCCAGTAACAGTTAAAGAACTAAAAATAGAAGGTGCCATTACACTGTTACTAAAAGATGCCATGAAGCCTAATATGGTCCAAACAATCGAAAATACACCAGCAATTATTCATGGAGGTCCTTTTGCAAATATTGCACATGGCTGCAATAGTATTATAGCAACCAAAACTGCGGCCAAACTGGGAGATTATGTTGTGACCGAAGCAGGATTTGGTGCCGACCTTGGTGCCGAAAAGTTCCTTGATATAAAATCCCGTGCTGGCAACTTTGAAACCGATGCGGTCGTAATTGTTGCAACAGTCCGTGCGCTAAAAATGCATGGAGGAGTTGCAAAAGACAATTTAACCGTCGAAAATATTGAAGCGCTAAAGGCAGGAATGGAAAATTTAGAAAAACATATAGAAACCATTGAATTTTTTGGGCTACCGTTTGTCGTTGCCATAAATAAATTTCCAACGGATACAAAGGCCGAAACAGACTTTATTATAAAATGGTGTGAAACAAGAAATATTGACGTAGCATTAAGTGATGTATGGGCGAACGGTGGAGCAGGTGGCGTTGACCTCGCTGAAAAAGTTATTGATAAAGCTAATTCTGATGAAAGGAATTTCAAACGTGTTTATGGTTTGGATGAATCGTTGGAAGCTAAAATCAGAAAAGTAGCGACAACCGTATATGGCGCAGATGGTATTGAACTATCCAATAAAGCGAAAAAACAGTTGGAATTTTACGAAAAACAAGGATGGGGCAAACTCCCGGTCTGTATGGCTAAAAATCAATATTCTTTATCTGATGATCCTGTCTTAACAGGAAGACCTAAAGGATTTACTGTTAGTATAAGAGAACTGCGACCATCAATTGGAGCAGGCTTTATTGTTGTGTTAACTGGAGACATGATGACAATGCCTGGATTGCCTAAGAAACCAGCTGCATTAAATATGGATGTAGCTAAAGATGGAAAAATCGTGGGATTATTTTAATGAGCAATACTGAGAAATTGGAAGCTATTTGTGATTATATATATAATATTTTTTCGAATGACACCACAGGTCATGATTACCATCATATGAAACGGGTAGCAAGAATAACTAGTTCAATTGCTAAACAGGAGGGAGCAGATCAATTTATAGCTGAGGCTGCAGCATGGATACATGATGTTGGAGACTCGAAATTGTTTTTAAATAGCAGTTACGAATTAGACAAGTTAAATGAATTTTTACAAACAATAAATTGTACTCAAAACCAAATGAAACTAATTAACATTGCGGCAAAAGATGTTTCGTTTAGCAAAGGTACAACACCTGCCACACTGGAAGGTAAAATTGTTCAGGATGCAGATCGAATAGATGCATTAGGAGCCATAGGAATTGCCCGAACTTTTGCGTTTGGTGGTTCAAAGGGACAATTAATTTGGGATGATAACAATAAAGAGAATACATCTGTTCAGCATTTTTACGATAAACTCTTAAAACTGAAAGATCTGATGCACACGTCTAGTGGAAGACGAATTGCTGAGGAACGACACAATTATATGAAAAACTATTTAGATCAATTTTTTCATGAATGGTAACTTGTCGAAGAAAAATTAAGTCGAGCAGACCAACTCTACTCGACTTTTTCATTGCTTAGGAAATTACACTAGCGTTGCATTAAATTTTTAAGAAGAAGTCAAGAAAAATATTTTATGTGAAATTTGTGAATGATGGGAATATTCACTTTAAAAACCACAAA